>NZ_JBIVUG010000015.1:0-170667 GCF_044757065.1 Actinosynnema sp. NPDC091369
ACTGCACTCGTGAGGGTGTGGGAGAGTAGGACGCCGCCGAACATAACTTCGCCTTCAGGGGCACTCGTGAACTCGAGTGCCCCTGAAGGCTTTTTTGGGTTTGGCGCAGGTTTCCACGTCGCCGCGAACCGTCACTTTCCGGTGGCTTCCACCGCTGTTCGGGCGACGTGCCGCGCGCGAGTGGGTGACGCACCGTCGACCAGCCTTGATCGTCCATACGGTTTCCCGCATGAGCACCGGTGAGTGGACGAGGGAGGCGCCAGTGCCGTGGCGCATGCGCAGACGATTCGGCAGATCGTCCAAACGGACGGGCAGGCACTCCCGCACCCGCCCGTCCTCGCCGGAGACACCTATGTGGGCCTCGGTGGTCCTGGCCCTGGTGGTGTTCATTTCCTTGATCTTGCTGTTGTTGACCTACGTCTGACCGGAACCCGGTCGAAGCCCGGGCCGCGGCCAAGCTTGAATCACTCGACCGGCTTCAGGTCACCGGTCGGGAAACGCCGCTCGTTGCGCTCGATCTTCGCGAACGCAGCCTCGATCAGGTCCACGTCCAGCTTGTCCGCCAACCGCACGAGGTAGTGCATGACGTCCGCCAGCTCGTCACGCACGTTCCACGCCAGCTCCGGATCGTCCATGGCGTGCGCGGCCTGCTCGGGCGTGAGCCACTGGAACAGGTCGGTCAGCTCCCCGACCTCCCCGGACAACGCCATCACGAGGTTCTTCGGGGTGTGGTACTCGTCCCAGTCCCGCGCGGCGGCGAACCGGCGCAGTGCGTCCCGCAGGTCTTCCAGGCCCCTGCGGCTCTCATCCGGTGCGTTCATGCCCGCACAGCTACCACACGGTGGTCAGAGGGCCGCACCCCGCGCACCCGTTTGAACGCCGTGCTGAACGCGAACCCGTCCGCGTACCCGACCGCACGGGCCACGGACCCGACCGTGGCGTCCGGCTGCCGCAGCAGGTCCTCGGCGACGTCCATGCGCCACCGGGTCAGGTAGGTCAGCGGCGGCACGCCCACGAGCGCGGTGAAGCGCCGCGCCATCGCCGCCCGTGACACGCCTGCGTGCGCGGCGAGGTCCGCGACCGTCCACGCGCGCTCTGGCGCGTCGTGGATCGCCCGCAGAGCCGGTCCCACGACGCCGTCACCCAACGCCCGGTACCAGGCGGGCGTGTTCGCCTCCGGCCGGTCGAACCACTCGCGCAACGCGTACACCAGCAGCAGCTCCAGCAGCCGCTCCAGCACGATGTCCTGACCGGCCTGGTCCTTCGCCACCTCGGCGGCCAGCACGTCCAACGTCGGGCAGTGCTCGTCGTCGCACGGCACCACCACCACCGCGGGCAACGAGTCGAGCAACCGCGTCGCCGCGCCCCCGTCGACCGAGTAGCCGGCCGTGACCACCAGCGTCTCGCCCTCGGCGTCGAGCCCGTACGTGCGGGTCCCGACCCGCCACTGCTCGCAATCGGGCGCGGCGCCCACCTCGACCTGCGGTGGCGTGGCCGGGTCGTCCGCCAGCACGAACCGCCGCGATCCGCGGATCAGCCCCGCGGAGCCCGATCTCAGCAGCACCCGGGAGCCGTCCTCGCCCAGCAGCCACGTCTCGCCCCGCACCGCGGTCACGAGCGTGAAGGGCGTCGTCGTCGTGAACGCCAACGACCACGGTGGTGAGGCGAACGAGCGGCAGATGTCGGCGCGTTGCGCGCGCACTCCGCGCAGGAGGTCGGTCAGAGCGTTCGCGGTGGCCACGTGGACGATTGAACATGCATCCGGGACGGTGGGCCATGTTCCGCCCAGCACGGGCTTGATTGTCTTGTGGCATGACAATCCTGGTTCTCGGAGCCACCGGCAAGACCGGTCGCCGCGTCACCTCCGCTCTCGACGGCCTCGGCGTCGACCACCGCGCCGTGTCCCGCCGCACGGACGTCCGCTTCGACTGGGCGGACCAGTCCACTTGGGCCCCCGCGCTCGAAGGGGCCACCGCCGTCTACCTCGTGCCGCTCGCGATGAACCTGGACGACGCCGAGGTGGCGGCGTTCGTGCCGCGGGCCGTCGCGGCGGGCGTGCGGCGGATCGTCCTGCTGTCGGCGCGGGGCATCCCGGCGGACGACGGCCGCGAGCGCGCCGTGCGGGAGTCCGGTGTGGACTGGACGATCCTGCGGCCGACGTGGTTCTCGCAGAACTTCAGCGAGGACTACTTCCTGCCGGAGGTCCTGGCCGACGAGGTCACCCTCCCGGTCGGCGGCGACGGCGCGCACCCGTTCATCGACGCCCGGGACATCGCCGACGTGGCGGTGGCGGCGTTGACGCAGGAGGGGCACGCCGGCGTCGTGTACGAGCTGTCCGGGCCGGAGGCGCTGACGTTCGGGGAGGCGCTGGCGCGGATCGGTGACGTGTCGGGTCGCTCGATCCGCATCAACGAGGTGCCCGCCGCCGACTACACCGCGCTGCTGGTCGAGGGCGGCATCGAGGCCGCGTACGCCGAGGTCCTGACGATGTCGCTGACCGCGATCCGCGACGGCCACGACAGCGCGCTGTCCGACGGCGTGCCGTCCGTGCTCGGGCACGACGGGCGGCTGTTCGGCGACTACGTCAAGGAAGCGTCCGCTTCCTGGGCCTGATCAGGCTCGGGCGAGCACGAACAGGTGCTCTTCGTCGGGTTGGCCCTCCCGGTCGGGGGAGAAGACGGTGCTGCGGGTGTCCAGCACCGTCAGGCCGGCCCGTTCGACCCGGCTGATCAGGTCGGGGGCGGCGAAGCTGGTCAGCCGCACGGTGTGG
Source organism: Actinosynnema sp. NPDC091369 (assembly GCF_044757065.1). Classification (NCBI taxonomy): domain Bacteria; kingdom Bacillati; phylum Actinomycetota; class Actinomycetes; order Pseudonocardiales; family Pseudonocardiaceae; genus Actinosynnema; species Actinosynnema sp. NPDC091369. Next base: position 2,771 of record NZ_JBIVUG010000015.1, read on the forward strand.
CCGAGGAACGGCACCACCAGGCCCTCGACGTCCATCGGCACGGTGATCAGCGCCAGCAGCCCGCCCGGCTTGAGCCAGCGGGCGATCTTGGCCAGCACGGCCACGACCTCGTCGCGGGTCATCTGGAGGAACGGGAAGAACGCGCACACCGCGTCCCAGCTCGCGTCCTCCGACTCCCACTCGCGGACGTCGGCGTGCACGAACCGGGCGTCCGGCACCTGCTGCCGGGCGATCTCGACCATGGTGGCCGACACGTCGACCCCGACCACGTCGTGCCCGGCCGCCGCGAGGTCTTCCGCCACGGGCCGGCCCGTGCCGCTGCCGATGTCGAGCACCCGGGCGTGCGGCGGGAGGCGGTCGAGCAGCACCCGGATCGCCTCGTCCACGACCGGCGTCCGGCCGAACGCCTCCTCGTAGTCGTGACCGACGGCGTCGAACAACTCGGCGGCGGTGGCGGGTTGGTCGGGGCCGGGCTGGTGGTCCACGGTTACCTCCGGACGAGGGTCAGGTTCGGTCGGCTGGGGCGGCCGGGCTCGCCCCGACCGGGCAGAGCGGTGAGCACCAGCCCGAACACGAGGCCGTTGAGCTCTTCGACGTCCAGCAGGAGCTCCCGGGCGATGCCGTGCGGCGTGGTGCCCTGGGCGCGCAGGGCCCGGAAGACCTTGGCGAGCAGCTGGGACGTCTCCCGCTGGACCATCCCCGCGGTCCGGCGGGCCAGGTGCGCGCACACGGTCGCGTGCTGGGTGCGGCTCAGCAGCCCCAGGTCGAGCAAGCGGTGCGCCAACAACGACGGCGACACGTGCCACGTGCCGCTGTGCGCGACGACCTGCTCCGTCAGCGGCCCGCGCGCCACGCCCGCCAACAGCCCCGCGCGAGGCAGCAGGAACGCGGTCGCGAACGTTTGCGGGTCGGTCACGCCGGTCAGCCGGCCCAGCTCGCGGGCCGCGTCGAACCGGGCCTGGTCGGGTGACGCGGCCGGGTCCAGGAAGACGTACGGGGTGCCGGCGTGACGGCACGAGAACGGGCCCACCCCCGCGCAGTCCTGCGGCAACGAGAACACCCGGACGCCGTGGGCCTCCAGCAGGTGGACCAGGTTGGGCGCCGGACGGTGCGGGATGCCCCAGCGGGCGCGCACCACCTCCGCCGCCGTCTCCGGGTCGTCGTGCTCCCACGTCGGCACGTCCGGCTCCGGGAAGGTGAACGCCCTGGTCAGCCAGCCGTCGAAGCCGATGGCCAGCCGGGCCGCGCCGACCGCCGCGGCCCGCTGCCGCTGGGCCGCGGGTCGGGTGAACTCCACCTCGACCTCGGGCACGTCGTCGGCTTCCAGGAAGCCGGGCGGGAAGCCGAGGGCTTCGGTCAGCCTGGCCGTCGTGGCCGGGCGCGGCTGGCGGCGGCCGTGCTCGTAGTCGCCGATGCTCGCCGGGCTCGTGCCCGCCTTGCGCGCCAGCTCCACCGCGGTGAGGCCGCGACGGGTCCGGGCGAGCACGAGGCGGGAGGGCGTGAGCATGATCGCGCCATTCTCGCACCCGCCTACCGGCGCGGCGTGACGGTGACGTCGACGTCCTCGGGGCCGTGCTCGCCGCGCGGCGCGGGCAGCGGGCCGAACACCAGGGGCGGCAGCGTGATCCGGTGCGCCCACCGGTCCACGACCTGGCCCTGCGGCGTGGGCTCCGGCTGCGCCACCTCGCGCAGCACGACCAGCCGCTCGCCCTCCTGCCGCGGGTAGGTGACCAGGAACCACAGCTTCCACTCGTGCGCGTGCAGCGAGTCGAAGAGGGTGAACTGGTCGCGGTCGTTGCCGCGCATCATGGCGGCGATGGCCGGGCCCTTGGCGTAGTCGCTGCGCAGGGGGGCGCCGGGCGTGCCGGTGTGGCGGTTGCCCTGGAGCGTGCCCAGCACCACCGGTCTGGAGGGGTGCTGGACGAGGCCCGCGTTCCACTTGTCGACCCGCGTCCAGCCCTCGGCGACGAGGACCTCGCGGAGCCTGCCGACCCGGTGGATCCAGTCGAGCAGACCCGCGCCGTTGGTCGGGCCGAGCGGCGGCGCCGACGCCCGCGCGTCGACCCCCGCCCAGATCGCCTCGTCCAGGTGGTCGACGCGCAGGCCCAGCTCGGCGAGCTGCGCGTGGTGCTCGGCGGTCAGCTCGGTGGCGTTCGACATCCTCATGCCCGGCACGGTAGCCGCGGCCACCGACAAACCTGCCGACTCGTGCTCCGGTGCAAAGGTGACACGATGGGGGTGTGGATGTGCGGAGCAGGAACAACGTGGTCGTGACCGGCAACCCGGATGGCCCGGTCGTCATGCTCGCGCACGGCTTCGGGTGCGACCAGACGATGTGGCGGCTGGTCGTGCCCACCCTCGCCGAGACCTGCCGCGTGGTGCTGTTCGACCACGTGGGCGCGGGTCGGTCCGACCTGTCCGCGTGGAGCGAGCGGCGTTATTCGACGCTCGACGGGTACACGCGGGACGTGCTGGAGATCTGCCACGAGCTGGATTTGCGCGACGTGGTGTTCGTGGGCCACTCCGTGTCGGCGATGGTCGGGGTGCTGGCCGCGGTCGCGGAACCGGCCACGTTCGCCAAGCTGGTGCTGGTCACGCCGTCGCCCCGGTACATCGACGACGACGAGTACCGCGGCGGGTTCAGCGTCGCCGACATCGACGAGCTGCTGGACTCGCTGGACAGCAACTACCTGGGCTGGTCGGCCGTCATGGCCCCGGTGATCATGGGCAACCCGGACCGGCCGGAGCTGGGGGAGGAGCTGACCAACAGCTTCTGCCGCACGGACCCGGAGGTGGCCCGGGTGTTCGCCCGCACGACGTTCCTGTCCGACAACCGGGCGGACCTGGGGAAGGTGACCGTGCCGACGCTGGTGCTGGAGTGCCGGCACGACGCGATCGCGCCGCCCGAGGTGGGCGCGTATGTGCACGCCCGCATCCCCGGCAGCACGCTCGTGACGCTGGAGGCCACCGGCCACTGCCCGCAGCTCAGCGCCCCGCAGGCCACGGCCGCCGCGATAGCCCGGTTCGTGGCGGAGTCGCGGTGACGTGTGACCGCGAGGCGTTCTCGGCGTTGTTGGAGGACAGCGCCGAAGACCTGTACGAGAACGCGCCGTGCGGCTACCTGTCCACCCTGCCCGACGGGCACATCGCGAAGGTGAACGGGACGCTGCTGCGGTGGCTGGGGTACTCGCGCGAGCAGCTCGTGGGCCGCAAGCGGTTCGCCGACCTGCTCAGCGTCGGCGGGAAGCTGTACCACGAGACGCACTTCGCGCCGTTGCTGCGGATGCAGGGCGAGATCGGCGGGGTGGCGCTGGAGATGGTCGCGGCCGACGGCACGCGGCTGCCGGTGCTGGTGAACTCGACCGTGAAGACCGACGGCGACGGCGAGCCGCTGCTGATCCGCACCACGGTGTTCGACGCGCGCGACCGGCGCGCGTACGAGCGGGAGCTGCTGCGCGCCCGGCAGCAGGCCGAGCACGAGCGCGACGAGATCGCCCGGCTGGCCACGACGTTGCAGCGGACCCTGCTGCCGCCGGTGCTGCCCGCCGTGCCGGGCGTGGAGACCGCGACCCACTACCACCACGCCTCGCCGTTCGAGGTGGGCGGCGACTTCTACGACCTGTTCCCGTTGGCGGACGGCCGGTGGGGGCTGTTCCTCGGCGACGTGTGCGGCAAGGGCGCGAACGCCGCCGCGGTGACGTCCCTGACCCGCTACACGCTGCGTTCGGCGGCCGTGTACGACGCCGACCCGGCCACCGTGCTGACCAACCTGAACACCGTGCTCATCCAGGAGCGGGACGGCGAGCACTCGCGGTTCTGCACGGTGACGTTCGGCGTCCTGGCCGTCGAACGGGACCGCTGCACCTTGACCCTGGCGGCCGGCGGCCACCCACCGGGCCTGCTGCTGGGCGCGGACGGCACCGCGTCGTACGTGCCGATCCCGGGCGGCCAGCTGATCGGCCTGCTGCCGGACGCCCACGTGGCCACCACCACCGTCCACCTCGGGCCCGGCGACACGTTCGTGCTCTACACGGACGGCCTGATCGAAGCCCGGACCGGCCCGGACACCCGGTACAGCGAGGAGGACCTGCTGGACTTCGCCTCCACCCTGGCCCCGACCACCCCGGCCTCCGCCGTCGACGCCCTCGTGGGCCTGCTGGACCGCCTCGGCACGGGCGTCGAGGACGACACCGCCGTCCTGGCGGTCGGCCTCCCGGCCCGTTAGACCTGCCGGCGGTGCTGCGGCAGTGCGAGCAGCCGTCGGCCGGTGACCAGGGCGATGCTCGTGAGCACGAACGGCGTGGCCATCAGGAGCATCAGCGCCCACACACCGGGCCAGGAGAGGGTGCGGGGGGCCGGGCTGAGCGGTGCCGACGACACCCCGAGCGACAGGCCGCCGAAGGCGAACATGGTCGTGAAGAGGGAGGACGCCCACGCCGCGACGATCCCCGAGCGCAGCTTCCCGACTTCGTGGAGGTCGAGGTGTTCGGCGGACACGTGCCGTCGAGCGGCGAGGAGGAAGCCGCCCGCCAGCACCACCATGGCCACGCTCGTGCCGACCAGCGTCCAGCTCAGGACGCCGAGCGCCGGGTACACGGGCGGCAGGTGACCGCCGAACAGCACGAGCAGCGGGACCAGCACCGGGCAGGTGGTGAGCAGCAGCAGGGCCACGTGCCGACACCTCGTGCGGATCCGGTGGGCGTGCGGTGCCGGGACCCAGAGGTACCGCGGCGGCAGGGGTGGGGGCGGGTAGTTCACGGTTGTGCCATTCCGGCCGGAACGGCCTCATGTCGTCGGGATCGATCGGTGCGGTGGACCACGGGTGCTGCTCAGGGCTCCCAGACCTGGATGGCGCGGACGACGAACGGCGCGTCGGGGACGTAGGTGCCCTTGCCGGGGTAGGTGGTGAACTCGGCCTCGGTCGAGCACGTCGCGCCCTGGTAGACCGACACGTCCCGGTTCAGGCGGTTGGCGAAGGACCGGGCCACGAAGCCGTCCGGCAGCGGGATGCACTCGCGGGGGTTCGCGGATTCCAGGTCGAGGCGGTGGGAGTCGCCGGTGTAGTCGGCGGCCGACCAGACGCAGAACTCACCGCGGTCGCACGACGGGGACGGTTCGTGGGCCGCGGCCGTGCCGCTCGACGCCAGGGCGCCGGCGGTGAGGGCCAGCGCGGTCGTCAGGCTGCGGGTCGTCATTCGGGTCACCTCCACCGCTCCAGGGTGCTGTGGGCGGCGGCGGTGTGGGGGCCGGGAGGCCGCCGTTCACCTGATCGTGTGGGCGGATCGAGGTTTCGGCGCGGTGAGGCGGGCGGCGAGGCGGAGGGCGTCGTGCGGGGCGACGGCGTCCGTGTCGTTGTCGAAGTACACGTAGACGTCGCGGTCGGTGGCCCAGTCGCGGATCTTGGCCGACCAGTCGTCCAGTTCGGCGTCGGTGTAGCTGCCGACGTACAGGGCCTGGTTGCCGTGCAGGCGCACGTACGCGAAGTCCGCCGTGACGTCTTCGAGGTAGGGGAACCGGCCGGCGGAGTGGGAGACGACCAGCGCGATCCCGTGCGCGCGGAGCAGGTCGTGGAACTCGGGGACCAGGAACGTCGGGTGCCGGACCTCCAGCGCGTGCCGCAGCGGCCGGTCGGCGTCGGTGGAGGTCCAGGCGCGGTCCGGGGACAGGCGTTCGTCGTGCCGCTCGGCGAGCTCGGCCGCCGCCGCGGTGGTGCGGGGGAGGAGGTCGAAGAACGTGGTCAGGCGTTCCGGGTCGTAGGCGGTGGTCGGGGGCAACTGCCACAGCACCGGCCCGAGCTTGGGCCCCAGGGCGAGCACGCCGGAGGCGAAGAAGTTGGCCAGCGGGATCTCCACGTCCCGCAACTGCTTGAGGTGCGTGATGAACCGGCCGCCCTTGACCGCGAACAGGAAGTCCTCCGGCGTCTGCTCCGCCCACGCCCGATAGCTCGACGGCCGCTGCAAGGAGTAGAAGGAGCCGTTCAACTCGACCGACGTGAGCAACCCGGAGATGTGCTCCAACTCCCGCCGCTGCACCAGTCCCTTCGGGTAGAACGCGCCCCGCCACGTCGGGTACACCCACCCCGACGTCCCGATCCGAACATCACCCGTCACCACTCGGAGGTACCCGAATGATCTCCGGCGTACCCCGGGTCTTGACCTCCACCGCACTCGAAGGTGCAAGTTGGGCGCATGGACGACCGCACAGTTGACGCCTACCTGGCCAGGATCGGCGCGACCCGCGCCAACACCCTCGTCGAGCTGCACGAGCTGCACGTCGCCTCGGTGCCGTTCGAGAACCTCTCCATCCACCTCGGCGAGGAGATCGTGCTCGACGAGGAGCTGCTGGTGGACAAGATCGTCAACCGGGGACGGGGCGGGTTCTGCTACGAGCTCAACGGCGCGTTCGCCGCGCTGTTGCGGGCGCTCGGGTACGACGTGCGGTTGTTGTCGGCCAAGGTGTTCAACGACGGCGCGTACGGGCCGCCGTTCGACCACATGGCGTTGCGCGTGGGAGATTCGCTGGTCGACGTCGGTTTCGGGCGGTTCAGCCTGCGGCCGTTGGACCTGGTCAGCCGGCAGGACCAGCACGACCCCGCCGGTGTGTTCCGGGTGGTCGACACACCGGACGGGGACGTGGACGTGCTGTTCGACGGCGAGCCGCAGTACCGCCTCGAACTGCGACCCCGCGCGCTGGACGAGTTCCGCGCCACGTGCTGGTACCAGCAGACGTGGCCGGGGTCGCCGTTCCGGCGCGGTGCGACGTGCTCGTTGCCCACGCCGACCGGGCGGATCACCATCGCCGGGAACAAGCTGATCACCACGACCGGCGACGGGAAGGCGGTCGAGGAGTTGGACGACGACGCGCTGCTGGACGCCTACGCCAAGCACTTCGGCGTCGTGCTGGACCGCGTGCCCCGGCTCAGCTGAGCCGTTCGGCGAGGGCCAGGGCGTCGAACGGCGCGGCCCCGCGCATCGTGTTGTCGAAGTAGACGAACACGTCGCGCTCGGCCGACCACGCCCGCGCCCGGGACGCCCAGAGGTCCAGGGCCGGGTCGGAGTAGGCGCTGACGTACAGCTCCTCGTCGCCGTGCAGCCGGACGTAGACGAAGTCCGCGGTCAGCTCCTCCGGCTGCGGGAAACGACCCGCCGACTCGGCGACGACGAGCGCGACGTTGTGCCGCGCCAGCAACTCCACCAGCTCCGGGTTCTCCCAGCTCGGGTGCCGCACTTCCAGCGCGTGCCGCACGGGCGGGCCCGGCAGCAGGTCCAGGAACGCGGTCAGCCGCTCGGGCCGCCACGGCAGCATCGGGGGCAGCTGCCACAGGACCGGCCCGAGCTTCGGCCCCAGGTCGAGCACCCCGGAGTCGAAGAACTCCGCCACGTCCGCGCCGACGTCGCGCAACCGCTTGTGGTGGGTGATCTCGCGATGTCCCTTCACGGCGAACACGAAGTCCTCGGGGGTGCGCTCGAACCACGACTTGTAGTCCGTCGGCTTGCGCAGCCCGTAGAACGAGCCGTTGATCTCCACCGTGTTCAGCCGTCGTGACAGGAACTGCAATTCCAACCGCTGCTGCAACCCGCGCGGGTAGAAGTCGCCACGCCACTCGGGATAACGCCAGCCGGACGTCCCGATTCGGATTTCACCCACGGTGACGATGTTGCCCTTCCGGGTGACCGTCCAAACGTTCAACGTCCAACATCAGCCGCATGGCGGTCCGCGTGCGCTATAACCGTGGGCATGTCGCAGCCACGGTGGGACGGCTTGCTCAGCGGTGATCCGGGGCAGGCCGAGCGCAGCATCGACGACTGGGTCGAGGGGATGCGGCAGCGGGCCGACAAGCTGCGGGCGTTGCGGGACGGGGTCGAGCGGATCCAGGTCACCGAGACCAGCGCGAACGGCGCCGTGGTGGTGACCGTCGACTCCACCGGCTCGCCGGTCGACATCCGGTTCACCGACCGCGCGGGCGCCGTGCGGCCGGAGGACCTCGGACCGCTGGTGATGGGCTGCCTGCGCGCGGCACGTGCCCGCGTCACCGAGCGGGTCCGCGAGGTCACGGACGCGACCGTTGGCAGCGACCTGCCGGACACGCGGAAGATGGTCGTGGACAGCTACCGGGAGCGGTTCGGTGAAGCGGCTCCGCCACCGCCCAGGCGGACGACGCGCGACGACGACGACTTCGGCGACGATTCGTACCTGGCGTGAGGGGGAGACCGTGACCGGCTACGACGTCCTGCCCACCGAGCTGCGCGCGCACGCGAGCAAGCTCGACGCGTTGGCCGAACGGCTCGGCCAGGCCGTGCACGCGGCTCGCACGGTCAGCATGGCCGACGGCGCGTACGGGCAGCTGTGCCAGTTCCTGCCGACCGTGATGCGCGGTATCGAGGAGCAGGCGAGCGCGGCGCTGGACGCGGGCACCAAGGGGGTCGCCGACATCGCGACCAACGTCCGCTACACCGCCGACGAGTACGAGCAGCGCGAGGACGACCACGCGGTGGTGTTCGGGAGCCTGCGGTGACCGGCGCCAACCCGTTGATCGCGCCGGTGCAGGACAGCACCAGGTGGTACTCGGGGATCGGCGTCGCCGAGTCCGCCGCCGACGTCAAGTCCGGCATCGAGAGCGGCAGTTGGATCGACATCGGGCTGGGCGTGGCGGGCGTCGGCCTGGAGGCGTTGAGCTTCGTGGTCGACCCGCTCGGCTCGCTGTTCTCAGCCGGCGTGTCGTGGCTGATCGAGCACGTCAAGCCGCTGTCGGACGCGCTGGACTGGCTGGCGGGCAACGCCGACCTGGTCGCCTCGCACGCGCAGACGTGGAAGAACGTGGCGAAGGCCGTCGGCGAGGTGCGCGACGACTACGCGCGCGACGTCGCGGCCGACACCGCCGGCTGGCAGGGCGCGGCCGGTGACGCCTACCGGGCGGCGGCCGGCCGCACCACCGACGTGCTGGGCGGCGCGTCCACCGCCGCCGACGGGTTCGGCTCGGCGGTGGAGATGGCGGGCGTCGTCGTCGCCGTGGTCCGCGAGGTCGTGCGCGACCTGATCGCGGACCTGGTCGGCAGGCTCATCGCGTGGGCGCTGGAGGTGGCGTTCACGCTCGGCCTGGCCACGCCGGTGGTCGCCGCGCAGGCGTCCGCCGCGGTCGCCCGGTGGGGCGCGAAGATCGGCGACATCCTCAAGAAGCTCGTGCGCACGATCGGCAAGCTGATCCCGTTGCTGCGCAAGCTCGGTGACGTGTTCGACAAGGTCCGCAAGGTGCTCGACGACCTCAAGGCTCCCACCCGGCAGGCCGACGAGGCGCCCCTGCCGGGGCAGACGGGCGGGGCGCGGCCCGTGGACGACGGGTCGCTGCGCGCGTACGACCGGCTGGAGCGCTGGTCGGAGAACGCCTACCAGTCGATCCGCAACTCCGACGACATCGACGACGTCGCCGGCCACGTGGCCGACGTGCGGCGGACCGACGGCAGTACCGGGTTCACCCGCGAGGAGATCGAGCAGATCAAGAACCACGTGTTCGAGGACCTGCACCCCTTGGAGGGGCAGAACGGCGGCACCGTGATGGCCCGGTTCGACCCGAGCCCGGACATGGCGGAGGCGTGGCTGCGGCTGCGTTCCGGTCGGGCACTGCCGGAGGACGTGGCCCTGCTCGAGCACGAACTGGCCGAAGCCCGATACTGGCAGCAGAACCCGAACGCCTCGTACCGCGAAGCCCACGCGGCGGCGAACGAGGTGTCGCGGTGGGAGACGCGCATCCCGCCGCCGTCCAACGAGGACTACAGCGCTCCCTGGAGGTAGGCCATGGCCATGCTCGTGTACCTGCACAAGGAAGAGGAGACCGCGGCCAGCGTCCGCTACCGGTTCCACACCGACGGCGGCGCGGAGCGGTTCCTCGTGCTGGACAAGCAGTCGGAGACCATCCAGCCCGACGACGGCAACCGCGACGGCGTGTTCCGGGCAGCGGCGGGCAAGTTGGCCAAGGCGTGGCTGAGCACCCATGAGGCCCCGGAACGGCTCGTGCACCAGAGCTAGAACCCGGCGCCGTCCAACGCCCCGCTCACCACGCGGTCGACCCTGGCCTGCTGCGGATCACGGGCCAACGCCTCCGTGCACGGGCACCCGGCCAGGTCGCTGCCGCACAGGTACACGCCGAGCACCCGCAGGCTGCGCGCCGTCTGCCGCAACCGCGCCGCACCCCGCAACCGCACCTGCCCGTACACCGCCTTGGCCAACTGGTACGGCACACCGGGCCCGAGGTCGACGCACGCCTGGCTGTCCAACTCCTCCGCCACGTGCGCGATGGGCCTGCACCCGTACGCCCGCGCCGACCGCACGAGCCTCTGGTCCAACCTGGCCACGAGCCGCTTGGCCACCTCGTCCCGCCACGCGCGGTCGGCGCGGAGGTAGGCGACCAACTCCTCCACGCGGACGGGGTCGGGCCGGGGACGGCGGGCGCGCGCTCTTCGTCGCTGCGAGGTCATGACACACAAGATCGGGTGTCCCCGACCGTCGTGAGCACCCCTCACCCGGCTGCGCGGCCAGAGCACTCTCGCGCACTAATACCTCGGACACCGAGAGGTACCGACGACCGCTGTCAGCGCGCCATCTTCTCCAGGTACTCCTGCGTCTCCGGGTCGGTCGAGCAGACGCACACCCCGCGCATCCCCCTGGTGAGCAGCACCCGGTACGTGTTCCTGATCAGCTCGTGGAAGTTCGCGCCCTCGGCCTTCTTCACGGCCGGGTCACGGGAGTGCTCGGGGCGTGCCACCCACCGCCCGTCCCGCCGGACGAAGTCGGGACCGAAGATCACGCCCGCCCAGTCGTACTCGAAGCCCTGGGCCGTGTACACGCAGCCGACCTGGCCGAAGCCGCGCTCATCGCTCGCCCAGTAGTGCGATTCGGGCGCGTCGGCGACCCTCTTGCCTGGCTTGGCGTTCCACGGGCGCTGCCAGTCGCCGATCTGCACGTCCGGCACCAGCACCTTCGTGCCGTTCACCGTCACCGGATCGCTCCACCGCCAGCAGTACCCCGCAGCGAGGCGCGCCGTGCCGCCGAACCGCCCCTGCTGGGCGAGCAACCACTCCTCGACCTCACCCGGTGCGCCGGCGGCGCGCACCACGAAGTCCTCGTCGTCGCGGGTCACGAGGTCCGACCAGGCGGTCGCGTGACGCCGGCCGATGCCCAGCAGCCCCGCGCTCCAGGCGTCGAAGAACTCCGACCCGCCGCACCGGTACTGCCCCGCCAGGTGCACGACCTCGACGTGGCAGCCGAGCGCCCGAGCGGCGGCCTCGATCTGCTGCCGGGAACCCATCTCGCCCGGCCGCACGATCTGGTGCTCGTCGAGCAGGAAGACCGGCACCCACGCCGCGTCGATCAACTCGGTGACCTGCCGACGGGCACGTTGCCGGGCCTCGGCCCTGGTGTAGCGGTTGACGCTGGTCTCGCGCACGCGGTGCGCTTCGTCGCAGATCAGCACGTCCAAGCCGCGCGGCTCGGCGTCCATGAAGCTGTTGAAGTACTTGAACATGCTCTGCACCCGTGGCGCACGCCGGCCCGCCAGTTTTCGCAGCGTGCTCGTGAAGGCGCTCGAGCCGGTGGCGTGGTAGACGCGGCGACCCAACCGGGCCAGCTCGCCGAGCAGGCTCAGCGCGATGACGCTCTTGCCGGAGCCCGGCCCGCCGAGCACGATCACGACGGTCTGCGTCCGGCTGGTCCGTGCGCGTTCGACGGCCTGCATGACGGAGCTGTAGGCCACCTGCTGCTCGTCGAGGAGCACGAACTGCTCGCGCTCCTGGATCTCGCGCGCCGCCAGGTCGAGCAGCGGCTTCGAGGGCGCGTGCCTCGCGTTCAACAGGTCTTCCGCGGCTCGGCCGGCCGCGTCTCTGGTCGCCGGATCCGGGTCGAGCAGCGACTTCAGGTGATCGGCCATCCGCGATCGGGTGTCCATCGTGTAGAGGCGGCCGTAGTCGTCCATGCCGTACTGGGAAAGCTGCCAGACCCCGGACTGCAGCGCGTTGTGCAGGTACGCGAGGCCGTGCACCGCTCCGGGCTGCTCCGCGAGCGCGGGTGTGGAGTCGACGAGGTACTCGCAGTACCGGCGCACCTGCTCCACCGGGTGCAGGACAGGTTCCGGGTACTGGGGCACTTGGACGAGGTCGTCGCCCACCGATTCCGCGCTCGACCACTGCTTCAGCTCGACCAGCACGTACGAGGCGGTGCCGCGTCGGGGGTGCGTGCCGCACAGGACGACGTCGACGCGCTTCGGGTTGTGCGGGAGCTTGTGCTCCAGCAGCACCTCGACGTGTCCGAGACCCGCATCCACCACGTCGGTCAGGAACGCGGGCAGGCTGTTCTGCCACGACCGCACCTCGGCCCGGCCGACCCCCGACTCGAACTGGATCCGGGCTTGCTCCTCCAGCACGGTGTGCAGCCGATCGGACATGTCGAGCAGGTTCTGAGCGCTGCGGCGCACGAGAGCCACCGGTTGATCCCCCACCTGGGCACGCGGAATACACGTGCGGGTGGGGGCAGCGACGGGGGTGAACCCGGTGCCCGGCGGGCCGCAGGGAGAGGTTAGCGCGGCGAGTGATCAGGTGGCGCACCAGTGCCACCGCTGCGGTCCTGCGTCTGTTCGGGTGAAACCGTTGCGACGGGAGGCGCTGATCCAGCCCTCCCATCGTCTACTGCGGCTAGCCGGCGGTGACGACGAACCTGGTGGGTTCGGCCAGAACCGTCGCCGCGCCGTTCTGGTCGGCCAAGCGGGCGGCCAACGTCGCCGTGGCGAGGGTGTGCGGCAGCGCTTCACTGAACTTCAAGCCTTCCAGTGCCCGCTCGTCGACCTCCGGTAGGCACAAGCGCTCAGCCGCGTCGGCCAGCGCCGCCCGCCACATGTCCACCGTGACGTCAGTGCGGAGCCGGATCGACGCGTCGTCCACGCGTTGCCTGGCATCGGTCAGCTCGGACAGCGTGGAGGCCAGAGTGGCGTTCGCCCGATAGCCCGCCCAAGTCCACCAGCGCACGTCCACGCCGTCACGGGTCACGACCGTTCCGCCCGGGTGGACGGTGCTGCTCGCGGCCTGACGCTCCTCGGTCAACGCGCGCTGTGCCCGTTGGGTCATCTTCACGGGTGGATCGCCGCCCAGCAGTAAGTCCCGAACCGCGCGACTCAGCTCGAGTGAGGCGCCACTGAGCCCAGGGGTGTGCCAGCGTGCCTTGCCGCCACCGGTCGCCTCTTCCACGAAGCAGCGGCGGCGTTTCCAGTCGATCCAGCCGACCTTCCAGCTCCGGCCGCCCAGGAGCAGCAGGCGAGGCCCCTCGACCTTCTCGGTGAGCAGGGCGGGGTCGGTGCGCCCGATCTCGCGGCGGCCGTGCAGGACGGTGAACTGCGGTGGTGCGGTGAACACCGCCGTCATGTCCATGAAGTGCCTGCGCCCGAAGCGCTGTTCCGCCGCCGGCCCGATGAACAGCATGTCCCCATCACGGTCGAGAAAGCCGTTGTCCACCAGGTACCGCAGGATCGGTTCGGCGCCGCGGTCGAACGGCGCCAGGCCGTTCCACCCTTCCACCCACAATCGGTCGCCGATGCGGTTCTCCTGCAGCGCCAACGCGAGCAACTGCTGCGCCACGATGTGCCGTGGTTGTGGCGGCGCGGTGACGGGCTCGACGAAGCCTCTGCTCCACAGCAGGAGCAGCCCTGCCGTCCACGGCACCTGGTTGCGCCTGATGGCGAGGAACAGGCAGTTGCGGACCGTTCCCGCCCGCCGACCGGTGCGTCCGAGGCGTTGCAGGAACGACGCCACCGAACCGGGCGCGTTGATCTGGATGACCCGGTCCAGGTCGCCCACGTCGATGCCCAGCTCCAACGTGCTGGTGGACACGATCACGCAATCGCGAGCTTCGGCGAACGCCGACTCGGCTCGCCGCCGCTCGTCCACGGACAGGGACGCGTGGGAGAGGAACGTGGTGACGCCTCGGCCGCGCAGCGCCTCGCCCAGTTCCTCCACCAACTGTCGGCTGTCGCAGAACACCAACCGCTTCTCGCCCCGGTGGAGGGAGGAGATCACCGTGGCCGCGTTGGACACCGAACCCACGTAGTCGAGCTCGATCTCGCCGACCGAGGCGGGGTCCACCGCCGTGGCGGTGACGCCCGGCGCGATCACCCGAGCGGGGTGCTTTCCCCTGCTGGAACCTTGCAACCAGGTCAACAGCTCCTGAGGGTTGCCCACCGTCGCGGACAATCCGACACGCTGGATCCGCCGCCCGACCACCCGTGTCAGGCGCTCCAGGACAGCCAACAGGTGCCAACCGCGGTCGTCGCCGGCGAAGGCGTGCACCTCGTCCACCACCACCGTGCGGAGACCGGCGAAGAACGTGCCGTGCTCCACCTTGACGCTGACGAGCATCGCCTCCAGGGACTCCGGCGTGGTGAGCAGGACGTCCGGCGGGTCGCGGAGGATCTTCCGGCGGGTGGCCTGGGTCGTGTCGCCGTGCCACAGGCCGACCCGCCGCCCCAGCCACGAGGCGTAGCCCTCCAGGCGGGGGTGGAGGTTGTTCAGCAGTGCCTTGAGCGGGCACACGTAGATGACCGACAGACCGGTCCACCTGTGCTGTTCCATCGCACTGAGCAGCGGGAAGCAGGCGGCCTCCGTCTTGCCCCCGGCGGTGGGCGCCAGCAGCACGGCGTCGTCACCGTCCACCAGCGGCCCCACCGCCTCGGCTTGCAACGGCCGCAACGAACTCCACCCGAGCGTGTTGACGACGTGGTGCACCAGCGCCGGGTGCAGGCCGTCGAGGCCGGTGGTCATGGCACGTCCAGCTCGATGTCGTCGGCGGATCGCGCCGCGGCGTTCCGCTCCACCTCTGTCAGCTCGGACTGCGTGAGCGTGAGGGCGTAGTGCCTGCGCGGGTCGAAGTCGTCGTGCTCGTCCACGCGGTCCAGGACGTCGGCGACCAGCTTGCGCAGGAAGATCCGCGGCGCCACGCCCACCTGGCCACCGAGACCACCGGTGACCGCATCGGCGAGCTGGGCGACGTACGCGTCATCCACTACCGACGACACGCGGTCGGGATGGCGCGCGACGCCCGCGTACAGGTCACGTACGGCCCGGCCCAGCTCACCCAGTTTGACCAGGTCGAACCCGGCCAATCGAAGCTGCACCGCCCGAGGGGAGTCGAACTTCGGATCCGTGGTGAAGTCGGTGGCCAGTCGCTGCGCCAGCGGCGGGAGCCGTTGCACGCCCTGCTGCCCGTCGAAGAACGCGGGCGTCCCGGTGATCACCAGGAACAGGCCGGGAAAGCGGCCCGCGTCGATTTCGTCCAGCAGTTGCCGCAGTGCGTTGAGCCCTTTCTCCCGCACGTCGCCGCGAACCCGCTGAAGCGTCTCGATCTCGTCCAGCACCAGCAGCAGCCCCGGGTGCCCGGCGTCGCGCAGCACGGTCAGCAGACCCTGGAGGAAGCCCAACGCCTGGAAGTGGTCGATGTCGCCCTTGACGCCCGCCGTGCGCTTGGCGCCGGCGGCGACGTGTGGCTGACCCGCGAGCCAGGCAGCCAGGCCGTCTGCGGTGTCGCCGTCCCCGACGGCCACGGCCCTGCGATAGCCGCGCAGGCCCGCGGCGTAGCCGGGCGTGGTGCGGGCGATCTGGCCGAGCCTCAACTCCAGCAGGGCGTCGACCGCGTCACCGAGCCGGTCGGCGTCGGAATCGTCGACATCGCCTTCGGTGAGGACGTCCTCCTCCAACGCGAACAGCCAGCTGTCCAGCACCGAGCGGAACGCGCTTGGCGGGCTGACCGCAGTGGTGAGGTTCTCGCAGAGCCGCCGGTACACCGTCTCCAAGCGGTGCAACGGCGTCTCGGTCTCGGACACCTGCACCTCGCTGACCGCCATGCCCGCGGCCTTGGCACGCTCGGCGAGCCAGCGCGCGAGGAACGTCTTGCCCGCGCCATACTCGCCGCGCACGGCCTTGAATCCCGCTCCGCCTGCCGCACACGCCGCGAGTTCCTCGTCCAACGTCGGCGTGAGCCGGTCCATCCCGACGGCGAACAGGTCCAAGCCGCTCTCCGGCACGGTGCCGCGCCGCAGTGCTGCGAGTACCGCGCGCCTGCGTGCCGGACTGACCGTCTTCATCAGCGTCCTTCGGGGAACTGCTCGTCCAGCAGCTTCTCATTGATCACGACCGTGCGCCCGTCGTCGATCAGGTCGACCACCGGGAACTGGTCGATGTTCAGCACCCGACCGAGAGCCGCGACCAGACCACGAGGGTTGCGCCCCGGGGTGCCCGCGGCACGCAGGACGTCCGCGACGGGCAACCTGCCCCCGGCGGAGAGCACGGCGTCCACCACGTCGCGGAAAACCTCCGGTTTCAACACCCGGTTGGCGGGCTGGCCCTTGTGCGTGTTGAGGAACGTCTCGCTGCCGATCAGGAGCGTGCCGCGTGACACGGTGTCGCCGGCGAAGAGGTCCGGTTGCGGCGGGAGTGTCCTGGAGGTCCTCCGCTTGCCCTCGGGCGCCGGCTTCCGCGGTCCGGCGGTCCGGCGACCGGTCCACCAGTCCGGTGCGCCTTGGGAGTGCACCGACCACCCGTCCAGTTCCTCGACACCCGGCGGCAGGAGGACGACGAGGGGGATCGCCACCTCGGCGAGGGCCGCGCCGCCGTGGTAGCCGTGGCTGCGCCCGCCGTAGCGGACGTCCTCCGAGGCGGCCAGCACCGCCGTCCCTCCGGGTACCAGGACCCGCGGACCGGTGAGCGCCACTTCGTCGGCTCGCGTCTCGCCGTTCGGCAGCCGCCACCGGGCGCCGCCGGTGGCGTCCGGCCGGTGCTCGGAGCCGTGCTCCAGCACGTGGCCGTGGTCGCTGGTGAGCACGACGACCCAACCGCCCTCGGCGGCCCGGTCGAGCAGCTCGGGCAGGTGCGCCACGTCGCGGTAGCCCCATGCCGGGTCCTCCGCCTGCCTGCCTCGGCTCAACGCGTCGTCGACGGTGTTCAGCACGACGGCCAGGACCTGCGGCTCGGTGCGCGGGGCGAACTCCGCGTCCAGCTCGGCTCCGAGGTCCGCGCCGGACGAGCCGGCGACGCCCGCCTTGTGCACCAGCACCGCCCGCGTTCGGGGCGGCCAGAACCCGTGCTTGGGGAACGCCCGGCGCTCGTCGTCCGCTGTTCCGGCAGCCGGCGAGGCGGTCAACAGCGACGTCCGGCTGTAGGCCGTCTCTGTGGGGAACGCGGCCAGCACCGCCTCTCGCCCCCCATCGGGCGATCGAACCACCTCGGTCCAGCCGAGACGCGGGTTGTCCTCGATCGAACCGGCGATCTCGGCTGCCGCCGCGCCCGACATGCCGTCGACCACGACGAGCAGCACCTTGTGCTTGCGGGCTAGCGGTGCGGCGACGTCGCGCAGGAGGGTCTCGACGGCGACCACGCCGTCCGGGCGGGTGTAGGCCGCTTCGGGCAGGGCTCGTGCGAACTGCCGGTCCAGTTCTGCGCGCCGGGCTCCGGCGCGCTTGGCGATCCGGCCGAGGGCCTTGGCCACCACCGGGTTCGACGAGCCCCGGCGCACCTGGGTGAGCTCGCCGTCGACCCACGCCAGGTCGCGGGCGTGGCGGCGCAGCGCGTCCGGCATCGTGGTGATGTCGGCCGGTGAGCTGTCGAGCCAGCGGCGTAGCCGAACCGCCGCCCGCAGCCTGCGGACCTGTGGTCGTTGGTCGCCGGTGGCGTGGTGCTCCTCCACGGCCAGCAGGTCGGCTTCGTCCAGCGTGGTCGCCGCCCGTTCCATGCGCGCGACGAGCCCGCTGGGCAGCAGTCGGCTGTGGTGCGCGAGCTCCACGGCGTTCAGCTGGGCCAGCAGTGAGTCCGCCTGGCGGACCTGCTGCCAGGCTCGCTGCGTGTCGGAGCGGGCGACGAGTTCCACGGCAGCCGACGCCGCGACACCCAGGTCGGCGCGGGACGGCTCGTCGGACCCGAACCGCGAGTGCGCGAACGCGCCGAACGCCCGCGCCACGGTCACGTCGTCTTCGGGGGCGCGGGTCAGGACGTCGGCGACGAGCAGTTCGGGGACCACGTCGTCCCGGGCGGCGGTGAGGCGCAGCACCACGTCGGCGGCGCGGCCCAGGCGTTCCACCAGGTGCTCGGTGATGCCCCGACGTTCGTCGGCCCCGAGTTCGCGCCACCGCGTGACGGTCGCCATGTCGTCCACAGCGGTGATCAACGCGCTGAGGTCCAGCGTCGCGGGGTCCACCGCCAACCGGTTTCGCACGACGTGGCGCAGCGCCACGTCGCGGCCGAACGACAGCCCGGTCGTGTTCGGCAGCCCTCCGGCTCGAGCCAGCTCGACCAGGGCGTCCACCAACCAGGCGTTCTCGCGACCACGCAGTCGGGGGTCGAGCTGCCTGGTCCGCAACAGGTCTTGCAGCAGGGTGTACTTGCTCACCTCGTGCAGGTGCTCCCGGTGCAGCCGCGCCATCACCGCGTCGCCGAGTTCCTCCTCGTCGCGGTCGGTGAGCACGACCAACACCTCGTAGGTCGAGCCCTCCACCGGCGGCAGGGCCAGCGCGGCCAGCACGGACAGCACCGACGGGCAGGCGACGTAACGCACGGGGTGCCCGCACACCTCGCCTTCGGCCGGTCCGTGCCACACCGGCGCGCGTCGCGTCCGCACACCGATCACGACTCGTCCGGTCTTCCCGTTGCCCGCCCCGTCGAGCTTCTCGACGATGTCGATCACGCGGCTGACGACGGCGTTCTCGATCGCCGAGTCGAGGTCGGTCGCCGTCATCCGCCCTCCACGACGCGGAACGTCACCTCGATGGTGGCGTCGGGGTGCTCCTCGCCGAACTTCCGCAGTTCGCCGAGGACGTCACCGAGCCTGCCCCTGGCCTGACGCGTACCGGGCCCGGGCTTCGGTGGCGGGGGAGTGGGGTCCTTG
The DNA here is from genome assembly GCF_044757065.1 of Actinosynnema sp. NPDC091369. NCBI lineage: Bacteria > Bacillati > Actinomycetota > Actinomycetes > Pseudonocardiales > Pseudonocardiaceae > Actinosynnema > Actinosynnema sp. NPDC091369. The sequence continues at coordinate 21,677 of NZ_JBIVUG010000015.1, forward strand.
GGAGGTTCGGGGTTGGTCTTCGGCGGCCGGAACAGCGTGATCAGTCGGCGCTTCGCCTGGTCGAGCGCCTTGCGCAAGGGGACGGCGTGCTCGTTGGCGTTCGCGCCCACGCGCAGCTCAGCGGCCACCTCGGCGGCGGCGGGGTCGTCGAGCAGGTCCAGGATGTCCCAGTCGGCGGTCCGCAACGCGCCCGCCACCTCACCCGCGGACTCCAGCGACTTGCTGATCAGCATCGGTTCGACGCCACCGAGGTCGGCATCCGCGAGCACCTCGACCAGCCTGGTCGGGTCGTGCACCGAGTGCAGCCCGGTCACCAGGTCGCGCGCGACGACGGCTACTCGGTAACGGGCGTGGGACGCGTCGAGGTCCAAACCGAGACGGGCCGCGTGCTGGTCGAGCACCTCCACCAGCTCCACGGCGGGCAGGCGCACCTGGTCGACCTTGGCCCGCACGGCCCGCGAGAACTTCGCCACGGCGCGCGGGGAGATCACGGCGGTCCGCAGGGACCTGCCCGTGAGGGCCTCCGCCAGCCGGCAGGCCGTCTCCCACTGCTCGGCCGAGGGGAGGGCCTGCCGGTAGAGCACCATGTCGTCGGCGAGGTCCTTCGGCGTCTCCGGCGGGTCGATGCGCTGGTCGCCGCGCATCCACGCCCTGTGGGTCAGCTCGGCGAACACGGCGATCACCAGGTTCTCGACCACGCGTTCCATGCCCAGGTGGCGCAGCCAGCCACGCACGGTCCGCACGGTCAACTCGCCGTCGCCGTGCTCCTGGGCGGCGCGCCGGTCCAGCTCGTCGGCCCAGTACCGACCCAGCACGAACGGCCCGTTGTGCTCCTCGCCGAGTCGCAGCGGGTGCGCGATGCGCCGCAGCGCCTCACGGTCGCCGCGGTCGACTTCGATGCGGCCCTCCGGCGCGTCGGCGGCCTGCCTGACGAGCGTGAGCGTTGTGCGAAGGTCGCCGTCGCGGACGACGTCGCCCTTGCGCTGCGGGTCGAAGTCGGGGTGGTCGGGGTAGGTCGCGGCGTAGAGCTGGTCCACCAGCGAGCGCAGGGCCTCGGCGAAGGACCGGCCGGCGTCGATCTTGGGGTTGACCGTCGCGTCGAGGCTGACCAGGTGGTCGTTCCAGTCCTGGACGATCTCCTCCTTCGGGCGGCTGATCAGCCCGTAGGCGTTCTTCAGCGCGTCCCGCAGCTCGTTGCGCAGCGAGCTCTGGAGGTTGCGCAGCAGGTCGTACGCCCGCCTGCGGTCCTCGGGTCCGATCGTGCGGGTGTGCTCCTCGAGCCTTGCCCGGTCGCCGAGCAGGTAGTTGACCTTGATCAGCCTGCCGAGCTTGTCGAGCACGTCGGAGGTGAAGAACCCCGGCAACCACGCCACGGCCGGGCGGTTGCCCCCCGTCGCACGCAGTTCGAGCACGCGGATGCGGTCCTGGGCCGCGGACTGGTTGTCGGGGTCGAACGGGTAGTCGAGCATCAGCCGCCAGCGACCGTCCACCGACGGCTCGAACAGGTCGTCACGCAACTCTTGGCGGTCACGCACGTTGCCGTACACGATTTCGAGGGTGCGCCTGCTGCCCCGCCACACCACCGGGTGCTCGACGGGCGTCGTGCCTGTGTCGGTCACGGCGAGTTCGGAGAACAGCAGTTCGCGGACCAGCTTGCGGCGCGCGGGCTGCTGGTCGAGCGAGACGACCCGGTCGAGGATCGCGTTGACGTTCACCCCGACCAGGTTGAGCCGCACGCTCGGATCGCTGCCCTCGCCGAGTTGCAGCTCCGCGACGCGGCTGGCCCAGCTGCGCAGGCGGCGGACGACCTCGCCGACCTCCTGGCCGGGGATGAGCGCGGTGATGGTGCCGTGGTTCAGCGCGGCGAGCCTGCGGGCGGTGAGGTCGCGCAGCGCCTCCACGTCCGGCGCGAGCGCCGCCAGCAGCAGCGTCTTGACCAGGCGGTCGTCGCTGCGGAACGCGCGCAGCACGGCCGGGTCCGCGTCCGCCTGACCCGCGACCTGCTCTTCGCGCAGGTCGCGGTCGCGCAGCAGCATCGGCCGCAGGGTGCGCTGGTAGAGGGTGCGCGCCTCCTCGAACTCGTGCTTGAGCTGCTCGGTGAACGGCTGGTCGGCGCCGTCGGCGACCGCGTCGAACAGGTCGCCCAGCGGCACGAGTTGACCGAGGCGGAAGTCGTCGCGCCGGTTGACCAGGATCTGCCGCATCAGCAGCAGCGCGGTGCGTTCCCGCTGCAACGCCGACGACACGTGGACCAACGTGTCCATGAACGCGGGGCTGAACGGGTAGGACCGCTCGAACGAGCCGCCGTCACCCGAGCCGATCAGCACGTCCCGCACGGAGCCCGGCAGCGCGAACGTCCGCTGGAACGCCTGCCGCAGCTGCTCCTCCTTGCCCGGCAAGGGCTTGAGGACGCGTTCCTGGGCGATCAGCGGCAGGTTGCGGTCTTCGAGCGTGATGCGCTCGATGCGACCGTCCCAGTGGTTGAGCCGGTCGTGGAACGACTGGAGCTCGGCACCCGTGCGCTCGGCGCCGATGCCCAGTTCCCGCAGGTCGCGCTGACGTGCGATGAAGCTGATGATCGGCGCGGGTCGGTGCGCGTCACCGGCCTCGACCAGCTTGGCGACCTTCTCCGTCTCCCGGCTGATGAACGCCTGGTCGCCGATCTTGCCCGCCAGCCACAGCACCAGCTCGTCCAGGAACAGCACGATGCCGTCGTAGCCGAGTTCCTTGGCGTGCCGGCTGATCTCGGCCAAGCCCTGGTCGAGCGGCTTGAACGCGCTGGCCGAACCCCGCACCGAGTCGACGTAGTTCGGGAAGTACGCCTCGATGACCTTGGTGATCAGGTCGTCGGACGCCGGGCTGCCGATCGGGGCGGCGAACCCCTCGTCAAGCTTCTCCGCGGTCATCGCCTGGCCGAGATCGCCCCAGCCGGCGTCGGCCTCGTTGGGAAACCCGGCCAGGAACCGTTCGTCGCCGAGCTTCTCCCGCAGCCTCCGAGCATCCTCCAGCAAACCCTGGGCGCGGTAGACCTGCGGGATCTTCTTGCCGGGCTCGTGGCGGCGGATGTGCTCCACGTAGCCGCCGAGGATGGCCGCTTCCAGGCTCTCCGACCCGGTCAGGTGGTAGGGGACCAGCAGGAAGCGCTTGTCGCCCAGCCAGGGGTGCCGCGTGGTGACCTCGGCCAGGTCGGCCCGGTCCAGCGCGCCGGGGTGCCCGTCGAGCAGGGCGTGCAGCACCGCCATGAAGTGGCTCTTACCGGAACCGAAGGAACCGTGCAGGTAGGCGGCCTTGGAGCTGTGCTCGTCCAGCGCGGACTTGATCAGGCCCAGCGCCTCGCCGAACGCCACCCGCAGCTGGGGTGTGACGACGTAGCTGTTCAGCGCCTGGTCGCGCTTGGTGTCGACGCCCTCGGTCAACTTGAGGACGAAGTCACCCCGGTGGACGCCCGTTGGGATGTCGATCAGTTCCCGGAGCAGCGGCGCGGTGCTCGGCCCGGCGGTGGTCACGCTGGAGAACCCCCTGGTTCGCATTCTGTCGAAACCGACGGTAGCCGCCTCACCGTAGTCGGCCGGATCGCCGCCGGTCAGGCCACCCGGACCAGGCTCGCACGGCGGTGAAGGCGGCCCTGATTGTCGTTATAGGACCGACGGCCTTCGGCGTTTCAGGTGTCACCCGTTCAGCTCAACGCCGACGCTTGGTCATCGTGCGGGGATGGGCGGCGTGAACAGCCGCCGCCCTGCGAAGAACGCGACGCCGGTGAGCACTCCCGGTGTGGCCATGAGCGACAGCACCACCCACGCGGTGGCGGGGTACTGGGCCGCATCACCGGCCGCGGTCGAGAGCCCCAGCACCAGGCCGACACCGGAGAACACCGTGCTGAACAGGCCGAACCCCCAGACCACGCCGAGCGACCTGCGGGTTGTCAGCGCCCCGTCCACGTCCAGGTGCTCGCCGGTCGCATACCGGCGGCCACCACGCAGAACGGTGGCCGCGACGAACACCTGCACCACACCGACGACGGCGAAGGTCCAGCTCAGGAAGCCCAGCGCCGGGTGGATCGCGGGAAGCCGACCGCCGATCAGCACGAGAAACGGCGGCAGTAGAGCACCGGCGGTGAGCAGCGCCCCGCCGAGCCGCCCGCACGCGGTGCGGACTTCGTGCGCACGGGTCGCCGAGATCCACACGTGGCGCTGCGGAGGTGGCGGATACGCCACGGCAGAGGTCGCGGCCACGCCCAGGTGGGTGGGAGGCGGAGCCGTGATCAAGAGACGACGTCCCACGAAGAAGAGGACACCGGCCAGCACTGGAGGCGAGGCCAGCAGGCACAGATACGCCCAGACGCCGACCGTGAAGCGCACGTCCGGGTGGCGGGGGTTGTCCGATTCCGCCGCGACGGTGGCCAGTAGCAGGAGGCAGGCGAAGGACGAGAAGATGATCGAGGTGGCCCACATCGCGGCCAACAGCCGCCGCGTTCTCCGCGCGGCGTTGACGTCGAGGTAGCCGCCCTGGATGTAGGAGCGGACTCCCGTCAGGCCGAGTGCGGCATAGAGCACGTTGAGCACCGAAGCGCCGCCGGTGATCCACACCACCGGACCGAAGAAGTGGTAGGCGATCGGGAGGCGAAGGCCGAGCACCACGGTCGCCGTCGCGAGCACGACGCTCGCGACGGCGAACGCCCTGCCTGTCGAACCGCAGGCGGCGTGGACGTGCCGCGCGTGCGACTCCGAGATCCACACGTGCGACGACGGTGGTGACCCGGGTGCCGGGTGGATCACGAACCCGGCCGCCAATCCGACCCGTCACCATCGGTGGCGCTGGCGTCCCTCATCGCCCCGGTGTCGGGCATCGCCCAGTCCGAACCGAGGTCGTGGATCTTCTGCATGATCGTTGTCTGCTCGGTCTCGATCGTGTTGACCTGGGACTGCATCGCGAGCACGCCCGTGCTGATGAGTGCGATGGCCGCACCGCAGGCGGCGCTCAACGCGGCGATGCCCACCGGGGTGCCCACGACGGTGCACGCACTCGCGACCGCGCCGGCTGCGCCGATCAGGAACGAACCGAACGCGAACCACATGGTGAGCTGGAAGCCCTCGATCGCGTTGGCCAGAGCGGTGAGCGAACCGCGCATCTGGTTGGCGATGTCTTTGATCGAGTTCAACCCGGCCGCCTGGGGCGGCACCGCGGAGTGGTAGGCGCGGGCCGCGCGCCCCTCCCACTCGACGGTCGTCCGGAGCTTGTCGAGCCCGATGGTGCCCGCGATGTCGCCCAGCACGTTGCCGACCTGGGCCACCCACTGCTCGCCCACCTGCTTGAGCCGGTCCGGGTCGCCCCACTGGTCGATCAGGTGACCGACGTGGTCCCAGAGTTCCGCCACCTTCTCCGAGAGCAGCCGCATGCCCTGGACGATGGGGTCGATCATGTACTCCAGCGGGGGCGGCACCCACTTGAGGACGCTCTCGACCTGATCGAAGAACGCCTTCACCTCCTGTTGGGCGTCCTGCCTCTTCTGGTCCACCTGTTGCGCGAGCGGGTTCATCGTCCGCCCCCCTCGTTGTGAATGCGGTTCATCGCCAACCGGTTGGCTTCTTCTTCGCTCTCGTAGGTGTTCGCGGCGGCGTGCAGGCTCTCGCCCAAGCCGCGGAACGCTTGGATCGCCTGCGCGAGCATGTCCTCCAACGCGAGACGCGCGTTGTCGTAGGTGCGGTGCAAGCCCCGGTCGGACGCCCACTTCGACATGTCGGTGTCGGTCACCACGAGCCCGCCGATCGCGGAACGAGGGCTCTCCAGGTTTTCCGAGGCCGCAATCCACAGGGCGGCGTCGGAGCGCATGGCTTCGAGCGCGACGGAGATGTCGGTCATGGCAGTAGCCCCACTCGGCGCAGCAGTGTATTCGGATCGCTCACCAGGGCGGTGAGTTCGGCGATGGCGGGGCTCTGCGGCCCCTGTGCGAGGTCAGCGGGAGCGCTGCGGACCCGGAGTGCCCGGAGCACTTCCAGCAGTTCCTGCTCCAACTCGCTGATGCGGGCCGTGTGGGCCCAGGCCGGGTCGACGGCGATGTCGAGCACCTGCCCGCCGTGCGCGGTGCCGCGCACGTGCCCGCCTCGGCTCTCCGCGGTCACCGGCCGTTCGACCACCTCGGCGACCTGTCGCTTGAAGCGCTCCAAGTCGGCTGTGACGGCGTCCATGAGCCGCGTCGCCTCTGCCAGCGTGATGCGCGAGCCGTCCTGCGGCGGGACCGGCGACGCGGGTGGTGCCCCGGTCACTGGTCGCTCGACCTGCTTGGCCAGCGCCTGCATGGTTGCCGCGTTCATCGCTGACGTGACGGCCGAGCCCAAAGCCCTGGGATCGACGGCCTGCTTCCACTGTGCCGCCAGCGCCACCGACAGCACGTCGGCAGAGTCGTCGACCGTCACGGTCACGACGCCGCCGGAATCGCTCCCCCGCAGGACGTCGGCCACGACGGGAGCAGCTTCCTGCTTCCGGCGCGGCCGATGGTCCTCTTCGTCACCTTCTTCGAACCCGAATGTGAATGTCTCGCCCACGTCGCCCCCTGCGATCCGTAGTCACTCGGCTCCGGACTGTAGCGGGGCGGCAGCGTGGGGCGCAGGCGAACCGGGGATTATGTGCCGGCGGGCACCTCGAAGCGCGTGCCCCGCTTCTGCCCCGTCTGTACGAGATCACCGCGTTCGACCAACCGCTTGAGCAGGGCTCGGGTCGCGGTGGTCGGCAAGCCCGTCAGCTCGGCCGCCTGGGCGGTCGTCATCGGACCGTTGCGCGCGAAGTCCAGCACCACCTGGAACTGCTCCGAGGTGAACGAGATGTCGACCTTGGCGCGGCGAGGTGCGGCGGACTGTGCGACGCGACCACCGACTTTGCGCGGGAGCGGCGAGACGTCGACCCTGGCGGACGGCCGCCACTCCGCGAGGTCGGACTGCGCGATGTGCAGCTCGCTGAGCTGGTTGTCCAGGAACCCCTGGTAGACGACGTACGGTGACTCGCCGATGGCCGGGTCGATGTCGCCGTGCCACTGCTTCACCCACGGCAGCACCTCATGCAGGCCGGCCAGGAGCGGGATGAGCCGGTCGCGTTCCCAGCCTTCTTCGCCTTGGCGGTGGCTGATGAGGACGGCGAGCGCGTGCGCCTGTTCCCGGTGGTTCCAGCCCGCCCAGCCCAGCAGCAGGCTCCCGTCACCGTCGCGGGTGGCGGCGGGGTAGGAGATGAAGCGCTCCTTGGGGACGTCGAGCTTGCCGCGGTGCCGCCAGTAGGAATTGCGCAGGAAATCGCCCGAGCCGTACTTCGGAGGGACGGGGATCGGTTCGAGCCTTTCGGCGACAGCCTTGCGCACGGCCGGGTCGGTGACTTCCTTGCCCAGCTGGGCGGCGATGGCGTCCTCTTGGCGCTGGAGATCCCAGACGTGCTCCCAGTCGGCGCGCTTGCGCAGGCCGGCGGGCTTGTAGCGGAGGACGGGGAGAAAGGGGACGTGCTCCTCGTCGATCAGCGCGGCGACGATGTCGGCGAGGTCGATGTCCTGGCTGCCCAGATTGTCGGAGGCCCAGAAGCGGGCGACCTCGGTGAAGTCGTCGTCGTTGCGCATGAGGTCGGTCAGTTCGGAGACGGAGCGCGTGGTCGGCTGCTCGACGCCGTTGGCGTCCTCGGCGTACCAGAGGTGGCGGGCTTCGAGCCGGTCTTGCAGCCATTCGCGCAGGGCGCGCTCTTGCTGCTTTTCCCACGGTTCCGTTGCCCAGCGGCGCTTGCACTCGGGGCGCTCGATGAGCGCGATGTCCCGGCGTTTCTCGATGAGCGCGATGCGGGCCTCGACCACGCGGCGGTAGTCCTCCGGCCAGTGGGCGGGCAGCTCGGTGATCGGCGTGGAGCCGTGATGGCTGAACCACTTTCGGCTCTCGTCATCTACAAGACCATTTCGAGCCAAGTGAATCTCGAATGCCCGCTCTCCGGGCTTGATTCCTGGAACTGTGGAAGGATCGGCGGAGATAACCTGCTCAAGATCCACCTCGGAAATCAGGTCATACCGATGGTAGACGTCCCAGTCCAGCTCTTCCTGCTGGCCGATCATCTGTTCGATAATGGAATTGTATCTGCTATCGGCATGGGTAAGAATGCTGGGTTCGGGTTTGCGGTTAGCTACGAGTTTGGCAGGGCTCAGGGTGGACAGCTCTTGTGCCAGTTCTGTGAGCTTCTGTGCACGTCCTCCGGGCAATGTGGTCGGGATCGGCATCTTCTCAAGTTTTGTGCTGCTAAACTCGTAGAAGTTTTCCCATGCTACGGTAGTCTGACGGGCCCCTTTGCTGTCGACAGTGCTTCCCTTGTTGTGGCTCACCTGTTTAAGCCAGAAGCATGCGGTTGATGAGTTCAATGCGGCTAGGATTTCAAAGTATTTCACCTCGGGGTAGTCGAAGGGGAGTGTAAGTGTCACGATCGCATGGTTGGGCACCATCTCCTGGTGGTGCAGGAACGCTCTATTATGTGTGGCGATGAATCGGTAGGCAATAGCGGTGGGTGCGGCGAGCTTACGTCGGTAGATCTCGCGGACTTCCCACCAATGAATGCTGGGAATATCCTCCATTGGTGTCCCGAATCGCTTCCTGCGGCGCAAGTATGTGCGCCGCGGCCAGAGCCATCGGAGCGTATGGGGTATGGAAGCCCCATCCAAGGCGTCGTGATCCTTGGAATATGTCCACGGGATCGAAAAATTTCCAATGCCGTGCCAGTCGTAGACTTGTTCGCCTTCGCAGAAGCGTGCAGTTTGCTCGATGCCTGCTTGCTGGAGTGTCCGTAGGGGTGCCTTGAATGCGTCGTCATCGCCGGTTATTATCATCGCTCCAGCGGAGCCGCCGAAAGAGTCGACAGTTTCCCGGTTCGTCTCTATTGTCGCGACGAGCTCGTTTGCCCCTCCGCCGCTTAGTGACCAGGGATGCGTGCTGAGCCGGTCACGCGGAAGGTCGGTTACGCTAATCCAGGTTTGGTTTTCGGTAGAGGTGAAGTTCAGGTTCTCTACGATTGTTCTCCATACTACGCCCCTGCTCGGGTCGATAGGCTGCGAAGGCTCTCCTCGGATGCCGAGTACGGTGCGAATTCCCTGGTCGCGGCGCGGTGTTCTGTGGCGTCCAACAAGGATTACGGTTGGAGTGCCGTGACCGGGAATGTATGCACCAGAGGTGTCGATGACATGGCTAAGGTCGATTGTCGGGAAGAAGTCTTCGATCAGCTTGGTGCCGAACTCGCGCTTCATGAAGCCGTTCGACGTGATCTGGCCGACGAATCCCGCACCACGTCGGTCCGGGCCACCGCGCCGTGCCAACTCGAAGAACCTTTGGGCGAAGGGCACGGTGAGTTGGAACTGGCGGTGGCAGGCCGAGTAGTGGCGGCGGTACTCCTGGTTCAGTACCGAATCGCTGACCGTGATGTATGGCGGATTGCCGACCACCACGTGGTAGGAGCCTGCATCGAGCAGGCTGGGGAAGTCTTCGACGTCCTCCGAAGTGAGCTTGATCCCGGCGAACTCGTCCATCCCGTCGAGCGTCCCGCGCTTGTTGGCCAGCAGAGAGTCGCCGATCGCGACGGTGACCGCCCAGCGCTGACCTTGCGCCTGCTCGATGGTTTGCACACCCGCCACCCGCCATGCGGCCAGGGTGAGACGGAAGCGGGCGATGGCGACCGCGTAGGGGTTCAGGTCCACGCCGTGCACCGAGTCGAGCGCCTTGCGGGCGACCTCGGTGTCGCTCAGGCTCGGGTTCCGCTCGCGCCAGGCGTCCGCGAGTCGGCGGAACGCGCCCAGCAGGAAGTGGCCTGAGCCGCACGTCGGGTCGATCAGCCGGAAGCCGTCCAGGCCGAACTCGTCCAGCGCGGGCGTCAGCGTGTAGTCGAGGATGAACTCCTCGACGAACTCCGGCGTCTGGAGCAGCGCGTACTTGTCCTTCGCCGCCTGTGACATGTCCTGGTAGAGGTCGCCGAGAAAGCGGGTGTTCCACGTGTCGTCGCGGAAGTCGTGGATCAGCGAGCCGTCCGGCCGGCGGGACCGCCAGAAGGTGATCAACGCCTTGGCGCCGTCGTGCGACATCGGGATGCGGTACGCCGGGTTGTGCTCCCGGTCGAACAGGGCCGCGCCTGCGTCGCTGCGCCGCAGTGAGTCGAAGCCCTGCTCGATCCAGTCCGCGTCGGTGGCGTGCGGCTGCTGACGGAAGAACGCGGTCTGGGCGTCCTCGGCCTCGGCGAGGCGGTCGCCCGGTCCGGACAGCACGGGGGCGATCAGGCCGTTGTCCTCGGACCACCGCACGAACACCGTGCCCAGCACCCACGCCACGGCCGACTGGGTGACCTGCTCGCCGAGGAACGTGCCGAACGTCGCCGAGGTCAGCGTGGCCTTGTGCAGCTCCTCCAGCCTCGCTTTGACCTCGGGCAGTCGTTCGACCTGCTCACGCAGGTCTTCCTCAAGTGTCAGCACCTGCTTCTGCAGGTCAGTCAACAGGCGATCACGATCAAGGGAGGGCGACGTCACGAGGAGTCAGGGTAGGGGAGCGAGGTGGTCAGGACGGCACAACCACCCCGCTCGCGACTCAGTCGTTCTTCAACGAGCGCACGAAGGCTCGGAACGAGTCCGCACTCACGCTGAACCCACCCGCTTCCGGGCACTTCGAGTCCCTAAGACGCACCGTGTCCGTCCCTCGCGCCACCTCGACGCAGTTCGAGTCAGCGCTGTACGTGCTTCTCCGCCATGCGGGCGCAGCCATGTGCGCTCCACCTCACTCTCGATCGAGGTCGCGCGCGATAGACGACATGAGCCAAACGCTGTCCTGCTCGTCAAGCGCAACTTCCGTCAGCCTCTTCAAGGTGAGCCTATAGCTCTCAACCTGGGCCGGATCGCCCAAGAACAGGCCGGTCGCGCGGTCTTCGACGTGCACAACAGTCGGGTCGTCGCGGAAGTCGAGGATGACGAATTGTCCGACCAGGCCAGGGTGCGGGCCGACGTCGGCCGGGATGACGCGGACGGAGACGTTGGGGCGGTGGCTCAGGTCGATCAGATGGTGGATTTGCCGCGCCATCACCTCCCGGCCGCCGACCGACAGTCTCAGCGCTGCCTCGGCGATGATCAGGTTCACCTGTGGCGGACTGGACCGGGCCAGGATGGTCTGCCTCGCCATCCGCCGGGCCACCCGAGCCTCGATGTCGGGTTCGTCCTGATCCAACATGAGCGCGGAGATGATCGCGAAGGCGTACTCGGCGGTCTGCGCGAGTCCGGGCACCAACATCAACTCGAAGTTGGTGATCGTGGTGGCCCGGATCTCGAAGTTGAGATAGGTCCGGCTCTGCACGGTCGGGTTACTGCCCTCCACAAGGCCGAGTCCGCTGCCACCTCGTGCCTGGTCGAGCAGTCGATGGCGTTCTGCGCCCACGACGCCGATGACGGTGAGGATGGAGGCCACCTCCTCGACGGTGGGCTCCCGCTTGCCGTTCTCCAAGCGGCTGATCGTGCTGATGGAGACTCCGAGACCTTGTGCCACGCTTTGCAGGTTGAGCTTGGCGGCCTTGCGCAGTCGTTCCAGCTCGAAGCCGATTCCCCTGGTACTGACACCGGTCTGATTCTTGCCCATTTTTCCACCTTTGCCGATGTTGCAAAGAGTGCAGCGCAAGACATGCTTCTAGCTGCGAAAAGTCACCCAATCGAACGACTGCAAAGCCTGGTGTCGGTAGGGACTCGGGTGCCATCCTCGGCCGCATGAACACCGTTGAGGAAGATCGAGTGCTGCGGCGGCACCTGGCGGCCGTGCTGGTCGGGGTGCTCTACAACTCCGACCGGAAGTCGTTGCAGATGGCTCGGGCGGAGACGCATCGGCTGGTGGGCGCCGTCACCACGTGCCTGGGCACGCACCCGCTTGACAAGACGGGCCGGTGTGCGGCGTGCGAGTCGTCGGAGTGCGTGCTGCGCAGCGATCTCCGGCTGGCCCTGATGCCGTTCGACGGCGTCGCCGAGGAGAGCATTCTCGACATCGCCGGTATCGAGCGGAAGCAGGGGTGACACCCGAGAAGCCCGTCGAGGACTTGACGATGGCGGAACTCCTGACCAACCAGGTCGATCAGGAGTCCGTCGAGTCCGATCAGCCGGTCGAGCCCAGCAACTCCGACACGGCGTGAACGAGCCGCTGGTGGTCGGCCGGGCTCAGTGTCGACCACTCCCGGCCGTCACCGGACGGTCGGCGGGTGAACTGCCACCGCCCTTCCGGGGTGTCGTAGAACGACACCGCGTAAGGTCCGCGCCTCCGCGGCCCTGCTCGACCGTGCAGGGTCGGGCGGACCGCCACGCCGAACTGGCCCATCCTCTGCACGTTGCCGAGCACCGAGCCGACCTTCTGCGCGTCGGGCCGAGGCAGGCCCGCGTCCCGCAGCGCGTTCTCCAAGCGTGCGGCGGATTCACCGGCGGCAGCCGCCGCGCGTTCCAGGTCGGCCGCGGGGAGGCTGATGGACCGTGATCGGGGTGTCGGGTGCGGAGGCAGCAGCGACACCATCGACGCGGCGAGAGCGGTGTCGTCAATTCGGCTCAACGCCAGCGCGTCCGCGGTCAGGACGGCCGACACCGCGTGTCCGCGCCGGGCCGCCGCGACCGCGCGGACCCGTGGGCCGGAGTCCAGTCGCAGCCGGGCGTCGACCTCGCGTTCGGGGCGTGCCAGCAGCTCCAACGAACCGGCCAGGCGGGCGTCCAACTCGCCACGCTCCGCCAGCCCGCGTGCCTCCAGCGAGCGCCACGCGTCGTTCAACAACGCGCGACGCTCGTCCATCGTCGCGCCGTGGGAGGGAATCGTCAGGATCGTCGGGTACTCGCCGAGCTTCAGGTGATCCCAGCACAGCTCGAACTCGAGTCGGGACAAAGCGAATCTCACAGGCCGTCGTCCCCGATCACCGGTGGCGCGACCCGTGGCATGGAGTCCTCGCCCCACACGTCGTCCAGCTCTTCCAGGTACGGCGCGGCCTTGTGTTCGATGTCCTCCTCGCCCCGACCGCCTTGCGGTGCGCCGGCCATGCCACCCACCACCGGAGCGCCCGCTGCGGCCCTCGCGCCTGCCGCACCTCCGGCACCGGCGCGGTTGGCGTGCTGCTCTCCGGCCATGCCGGAGGACGAGCCGTGGCCGAACGGCTGACCGCCGTGGCCCGGGTGGCCCGGAACGCCGGGCAGACCGCCGCCGAACCTCGATGCGCCACCGGGCGGGTTGCCGCCGATTCCCTTGGGAATGCCCGAACCGGTGCCCTTGCCGGGTGGGTTGCCACCAAAGGAGGTCCGCCGGTCATGGAAGTCCGGGACAGACTTCGGCCTGATCATGCGGGGTGGCGGCACCGCCACCGGCGGTTGCGGCGGGCCGGGTGCGTAGGGCGGGGGAGTGATCGGCGTGGTGCCGGGGCGCGGCGCGACCTCCGGCGTCGTCCCGACTGCCGAGGTGTTGGTGTCGCCGCCAATGGGCGCGACGGCTGGGGGAGGGCCCACCGGCTGCTGCGGCTGGGCGGTGGTGGTCCGGCTCGTGTCGGTGGTAGCCGGCGTGCTCCACCGGCCGTCCGAGAACTGCTGGGAGTACCGGCTCTGCGCCTCGGACTGCTCGAACGTCGGTTCGGTGACCTGCGTCGTCACCTGGGGCGGAGGCGTGAACGTGCCCAGCAGGCTCACCGCCGAGGACGCACCGTCGCGGTAGCCGTTCATCACCCGAACCGCTTCGCGCTTGGCTTCGTTCGCCTGCTGCTCCTGGACGTCCTGGTCGGTCTGACCGCCGACCAGGTGGGTGAAACCGGCCGGGATGCCGAGGAAGTCGTCGTTCGCCGTGGACGTGACCTCGACCGGCTCCGGCATCCGCGTCTTCGCGCCGCTGTAGTGGGAGGCCTGGGCGGAGAAGGCGTTGTGCGTCTCGACGCCGGCGACACGGGCGTCCTCGGCCCACTGCACCAGCGGAGCCGCGCTTCCGGTGAACCGCTCGCCCGCCGCACCGACCCAGACCACCCCCGCGTCCCGGATCGCCGACTCCAGCTCGCTCTTCGCGTTGCCCATCACCGCGCGGAAGCTGTTCCAGGCGTCGTCAACGGCCTGCACCGCCGAGTGCCCCGGCCCGCTGTGGATCTTGTCGTAGAGCTGCTCGTGCGACTGCGCGTCGAAGTTGTGGCTACCTATCCCACCCATTTGAGTGCTCCGCCCCCCTACTTGAACAAGTTCTGCATAGCCGCTTCCGCGAGTTGCCGCGCCCCGTCACACGGCTTGGGGAAGCGATCTTTGAAGCTCTGACTGACCGAGAACGTCGCAACGAGGTACTGCCCGTCGGCGGTATCGACCATGACGTCGCAGTTGTCAGGATCGGATGGCAAGGTCACCGTGATCGCAGGGAAGCCGAGGATCGGTTCGATCTCGGTGGGCTGCCCGGTTCGTTCGCCGTCGGTCCACGCCTCGATGCCCTCCTTCGTGACGGGAAGCAGTCGGTGGTCCGCCCCGGTGATCGTCCATGCGCAGCCTGTGGTGCCGTAGAAGTCGCTGACTTCGGGCCTGCCTTGGCGGTCGATCTTGAGCGTGGGAAGTTGCTCCGCGGTCAGCAGTTCGCATGGCTGCACGTCGTTGAGCCTGATCTCACGTGGTCGTGTCGACGATGGTTCGGTTGATGCCGAGGGCGGCTTGGCAGCGTTTGTGGTGGTCGTTTCGGGAGTCGGCTTCCCCACGGATGGACTGCACGCCGCCACGAGCGCCAACATCGCCAGGACGGCGACGAGAGGTCCACGCATGATGCTCAGAGTCCCCTGTCCTGCTGCATGGCGGCGGTGTTGATGTCTTCAACGAGGTTGTAGGTCTTCGCGGCCTGATCCAATTGATCGATGCTCAAGTTCAGTTGGTCGATGAACGCCCTGGTCACGTCGATCGCCGTGGTGGCGTTTTCGGCGAACGCGGTCGCTGCGTCGCGTGACACCTCGTCCTCGGCTACCGGCTTGCCCCGCAAGTTGTCGCGCTGTCGGCGCAAGAAGTCCTGGACCGTGTCGCGGACGGCCTCGTAGCGGGCCTTGAGCGCCAGGATCTGGCCTGGCTCGACTTGCATCGTGACCGGTCCGGCGGGCGCCGGGGCACCGCCTTCGCCGGCACTCTCCATGAACGGCATGAGATCTCCCCTTCTCCTGCCATGATCACTTAGTGCACGTGGTTCGTCGCTTTCCGTGTTCGGGTTCGGGCATGGCGGAGCCACCGGGTTGCGAGACCGGTGGACTCAACCTGCGTGCGAATGAAGTATCCCGGCCGCAGGCCACGGAGACCGGGCAATAATCCACTCTTCGGGCGTGTTCACTCTGACGATGTAGTCGTTGACACGAGGGACCGTCGTTTCATCACCCATTGGGCACAACAGCACCAGCGCGTCCGGTCCAACCGATCCGTCGCCTTCTCCGCCGTAGCGGGCGCGCTGGGCAAGGCGTTCCAGCAGAGCCTGTCCGGCGGGGTATCGCCCGAGCGGGGTAAGGCTGTCCAGCGCCAACACGGGCTGGCGTGTCCACTCCCGCTCCAGCGCTCCGCACGCCTGCTCGACCACCCGGTGCAGGTTCAGCTGGTCCCTGCTGCCGGGATCGGCGGCGTCGGCGTGGAGCACGCGGTCGAAGTCGGGGATGCGGTGCGCCTTGGCGACGTCGCGCAAAGCGGCCACGAATGCCGCCGTTACGTCCGCCACCGGCACGCCCAGCGCGGCCTCCACCGCGGCCCGCGCCTGAGCCCAGCGCTTGCGCCGCACGGTGATGATCCGCACCCCGCCGCGCTGCGCCGCGTCGACCAGGCGAGCGTCCACGTCACTGGCGGCGGTGCCGGAGACGATCGGGTGGTGGCTCAGCGACCCGGTCGAGGAGGTCACCCGCGTCACGCCGGTCGTCTCGGGCGTGCGCGGCCGGTAGAGCTCGCCGTCCCAGGTCACCGGGAACCCGGCCTCGGTCAGCAGCTCCGCCAGGTCCCGGCCGGTCGGCAGGCGGTCGAGGCCGGGGAACCGGTTGTCCAGCCGCTGCTGCACGCCGTCGGCGGTCAGGCCGCCCTCGGGCATCCCCGCGCCCGCCTGCGCCAGCCGGAGCGCCCGCACCGGGGACAGGCTCCGGGGGTACAGCTCCAGGCGGAGGTTGGCCAACACCGTCCCGGAGCCCGCTGCCGCCAGCCGGACCAGGCGCTTCTCGTCGAACACCTCACCGGTCCGCTCCGCGCAGGCCGCCAACTCGCGCACCACCGCGGTCGGCGTGGGCAACGGGTCCTGGGCGGCCAGCTCACCGGCCTTGTCCGCCAACCGCTCGGCCAGGTCCAGCAACGACTCGTCGGACGGCGTGTCCACCGGGTCCCCGGAGCCGACCTGCAATGCCAGCAGCACCCGCTCGTGGTGGCGGCGCAACGACAACCGCGGCTCGTCGCGCTGCCAGTCCACCTCGTAGGCGGCCCGCAGCACGGCGTAGGCGTAAGCCATGCGCACCGGGTGCGACTCCACGTCCGAGCAGCCGTGCTGCGCCAGCAGGTGCTCGGCGAGCTCCTCGGCGGCGGCGACCCGGCGGAACGACACCAGAGTGTCGATCACCTCGCCGAGCGCGGTGTCGAGCACGTCGAGGGTCGACCAGGCCCGGCGGCGCGCGGACAGGACCTGGCTGATCCGCCCCTGGGTGAGGTTGGTGTCCCTCGCGACCACGACGCTCGTCGGCCACCGGGTCTGCGGCAGCACGCCGTTCTCGTCGGGCAGACCGAGCAGCAGGCGGCTGATCGCGGCCTGGGTGTCGTTGCGGCGTTTGACCTTCGGCAGGAGCATCGCGACGATCGCGTCCAGCGGCAGGCGCGAGCCGGTGACGTCGGACGGCAGTGGCGCGGTCGTGATCACGCCCGGCTCGGTCACGAGCCTGGTCCGCCACGCGGCGATGCGGTCGAGGAGTTCGGTCCGCGTCTTGCGGCTCAGCCCACGGGCTTTGCGCACGTCGTTGATCCGCAGGTCGAGCAGGTCACCGACGGTGTCGGCGCCGAGCCGGTTCGCCACCGCGACCGCCCGCAGCGTCAGCCCGGCCGCGTTGAGAGCGGTGTCCAGGGTCGCCCGCTCGGCTGCCTCCTGGCGCAGCTCCTCCGGGTCGTCGGAACCGCTGGACGACACCGAGGCCGGCGCCGTCGCGTCCAACGCGGTGAACACCCGCTGCCACGCCTCGCGCATCTGGGCGGCCGAGGTGAACCGCTTGTCGGCGTCGCGATGGAGCGCCTTGCTGAAGAACTCGCGCAGCGGCTCCCGCAGCCCCGCCTCGAACAGCTCGGCGGCCAACGTCACCGGCTCAGTGTGGAACCGGGGATTCGTGCCGTCCTCGCCCCACGACGGCAGCTCCAGGCTCGCCATCTCGTGCAACGTCACGGCCGCCGCGTAGCGCTCCGCGTGCAGGTCGTACACCGGGCGGCGGTCGCTGCCCAGGAACGGGTCGATGTATCCGCGGGTACCGGCGTTCACGTCGTTGAGCGGGGCGCCGGCCAACGAGAAGTCGAACAGCACCAGGCCCTGCCCGTACTTGGGGTGGCTGCGCAGGCCCAGGTTGTCCGGTTTGATGTCGCGGTGGAGCACGCCCTTGCGCTCCAGGTAGGACAGGGCGTCGAGCAGTTGGTCGCCGAGGAGTTGCAGCTTGTCGGGTAGCAGCGCGCCCTCGTCGCGCAGGATGTGTGCCAGCGACCGGTCGCCCGCGTAGTCGATCTCGATCGCGTGCCGGCTGCCCAGCGGGAACAGGCTGCGCCGGCGCACGACGATGTGCTCGTGCCGCAGGTCCTCCAAGGCGGTGGCCTCGTCGGCGAGCCGGTCGACGGCGTCGGCCGACCGCGAGACCTTCAGGACCGTGTCCGTGTTGTCGTGCTCGACCAGGAACGCTCGTGCGGTGGCGCCGGTGCCCAGGACTCGCTGCACCAGGTAGTCGGAGTCGGCGAGCCGCTCACCTGGCGCGGCGTCCCATGGGTCGGCGCGGTCGCCCGAAGGCTCGCCGAGCCGTTGGAACGCGGACAGCTCCTCCAGGAACTGCTCGACGTCGGCGAACCGGTCCCGGACCACCGGGTCGGTGGCCAGCGCGACCACCGCGTCGAGGTCGTCGGGGATGCTGTCGTCGACCGCACGCGGGTGCAGGCCGCCGTGCCGGGCCAGCTGGTCGAGCAGCTCGGAGCGGGTACCGGCGGGCGGCTGGCCGGTCAGCACCAGGTAGGCGATTGCGCCGACGCCGAACACGTCGATCGCGACGGTGCCGTCCGGGTCGTCGGTGAAGTCCGGGGCCAGGTACGGCGCGGCGGCGGCCTCGACGTGGGCGACCGCGCCCGAGCTGGGGCGCAGCCGGTGCACCGTCGAGGAGCCGGACAGGCCGCGTGCCGCCGCCTGCCACTCGCCCACCTGCAACTGCGGCTTCGTCCAGTCGCCGGCGGTCGGCAGGACGATCACCGCACGCGGTGACAGGGCACGGTGCACCAGCCGCCGCTCGTGGGCGTAGTGCACCGCTTCGGCGAGCTGGCGCACCATGTCCAACCGGGTGGGCAGGTCCAGGTCAGTGTGGTGCTGGGCCATGTAGTGGTCGAGCCGAAGCGCCTCCCGGGGCTGCTCGATGAGCAGCGCGGGACCCGCTTCGTGGTCGACCAAGTCCACCGGGCCGAGTAAACCGGGGTGGCGGATGCCCTGGCAGGCGCGGAACTCGCGCTCGGCCGCGGCGCGGATCGAACGCTGCTTGTCCGAGTCGCCTTCGCGTTCGTAGAGGTAGATCCGGACCCTGCGGTACTCGCCGGGCATGTCCTCGCGCTGGGCGTGGTGGTCCTGCCACGTCGGCCCCGTGTCGTACGGGCGAGGCTCAATCTGCCACGATCCGACGGTGATGCTGCGCCGGGTCGGGTGGATGCCCACCCGCTGCAGCAGCCGCGGCAGCGCGCGGGAGAAGTCCGGGCTCAGCGGCGTCCGGCTGATCTGGCCGGTGAGCAGGTCGGAGCCGATCTTGTCCAGCACCTTGCCGCTCTCGGGTCCGTAGACGCCGTGGCGCTGCGCGTCGTCGAGCTTGACATCCAGCGCGGCCTCGGACAGGAAGACCGCCGGTGCCACGAACGGGATGGCGACCCGGTCCTGCCGCGCCGCCTGGACGAGCAGCGACTTCAGTTCCTTGGCCTTCTGGTCGGCCAAGGGCAGCGGATTGTCGAACGTGCGCGGATGTCGACTGTTCGGACGGTGCTGAACCCACGTGCCGTGCCGGTTCTCCAGCCGGCCCTTGAAGCTTTTGATCTCGATCAGGTGCAGGCCGCTCGGCGTGGCGACCAGCAGATCCACCTCGCGGATGTGCCCGTGCGGGGAGGTGAACGTGAAGTTCGACCACGCCTCGTACGGGTGCCGGTCGGGCAGCAGTTCGCGCACCTGTCGCAGCGCCGCCCGCTCGTGCGTGAACGCGGACTGCGTGATCTCGTGCCACCTGCTCGACTGCTCGTCCACCCCGCACCCTTCGACTCGACGGCCTCATCATCCCCGATCGGGAGACCGGTGCCGACGCGTTACCTCCGGATCACCTCGTCGGGGTGACCGTCATGGCTTGACCAGGACCTTCGCCTGGCGCGAGAGGTAGTCGTTCACCTCGTCGGCGTCGAAGGCGGCCGGGTCGAAGTCGGCGGCGGAGTCCAGTTCCAGCCACTCCAGCCGTTCGGCGTGCTCCGGGTGCTCGGGGTCGGCCAGCACGTCGCACAGGTGCGCGTAGCCCCAGATGCCGCCGCTGTCCTCCGGTGGGGCGGCCCGGCGGCCGGTGAGGCAGCGAGGGTAGGCGGCACTCGGTTCGGCTTGCACGACGTCCTCCACCAGGATGTCGTGGTCCCAGGCGTCCCCGAAGTCGTATAGGTAGCCGATTCGATCCTTCGGGGCTTTCGCCACGTCGGCCACCGTCACGGTTGAGGCGTCGCCGTGACCCAGTTCCGGGTCGGGCATCCCGTACTCGCCCTCCGGCGTGTCGAAGACCCACAGGTGGTAGTCCTCCCAGGCGAACGCGTCCTGGATGGCTTGGTGCAGTCGCACCAGCGGCGTGGAGGACGGCACCTCCAGTCGACGCCAGATCGGCGGCTTCGACCCGCGCAGGGTGATCTTCAGCCGGTGCACGCTGGTGTCGAGGGCGGTCGGCGCGGCCTCCGGGAGCAGTTCCAGCCGCTGTTCGAGCAGCGCCAGGGTCGTCGTCACGTCCTCGACCTGGTCCGGCTCGACCGGGCACGGCTCGCGTTCCAGCACGTCCGCCACGATCCTGCGCGCCTGTTCGGGCGTGTACTCCCGGAACGGGACGCCCAGCTCTGCGGCTGCGTGGACGTACCCGGCCCGGATCTGTTTCGGCTGGTCGCTGACGAAGCAGTCCTTGAGGCCGCCGAGGTCGTGGTCGATCAACAGGACGAGGACGTGCGACTTGCGTCCGTACGAGAAGGTCAGCGCCAACCCCTCTTGAGCGCCGCGCGGGTCCGTGTAGCCGAAGCAAGCGCCGACGGTCGGCTTGCCCACCGTCGCCGCCCACTTCGGGTCGCGCAGCCCGCTCGAGACGAGGCGGTCGGCGGCCTGGGCCGCGAGCGGCCGCACCTCGGGCGGCGCGAGCACCGCGAACGACCTGGCCAGCGCGAGTGCTTCCGGCCTGCCCGTGGCCTCGGCGTCGGAGATCATGGCGGCCACCATGTCCGGGAAGTCCCGCGGATCGACGCTGTCTCCCATCGCGCCCAGGAACTCCGAAGCGTTCAGCTCGGCGTCCAGTGGTCCGCAACCCGGCTCCAGCAGTGGTGAGAAGCCGTCGAGGAACGCCATCGCGAGCTCGGCCACCGGCTGGACGAAGCCTGCCGCGGTCAGGCGCCCCACCGCGTCGGGCACGTCCCGGGCGGTGTCGACCAGCGCCAAAGCCTGCTCGGGGGCTCCTTGGTCAGCCAGCATCGCTCGGAAGTCGGACAGAGTGGGCTGGGCATCGTTCGACACCCGCCCAATCGTGCCGGCCGCGTCAGTGGCGTCGCACAGGGCTCCTGGGCCCGGACATTCCTCACCACGAATGGGAGGAGGGCACCCTGCCGGTGGTCAGCCGGACTCGGGAAGACCGCCCGCACGTCTGCCGGCCGCGTTCGTCAAGCGGCGGAGCTGGGCGGCCAGGTAGGGGCGGGCACGGCGCTGACCTCCCCGGTCCGTGATGGCGCGGGACAGGGCCTTCAGGGCCGTGGTCACGCGGTCCCGGTCGGGGTGCCAGCCACGGCGTTCGCACTCGGCCAGCCAGTCGGTGGGGGAGGAGTGGCCGCGTTCGCGGTTGCAGCGGCGGCACGCGGCGACCTCGTTCTCCAGCCACGACGGGCCACCCTTGACCTTCGGGACGAGGTGGTCGGTGGTGGGCGTGACGTGGCCGGTGAACTCCCGGCGGCACCACGTGCAGTCGCCGCCGTCGCGGAGGACGGCTTCGGCGAGGCGGGTCGCGCGGTCGCGGGCGGTGGGGGCGGTGGGGGCGGGCATCGACCACCAGGAAAGCACTGCGCCCCGACCGTCGCACGACGGCCGGGGCGCAGGGGTCTGGCGGGTCAGGCCGGGACGGAGGCGACGCCGGCCGGCAGGAAGCGCTTGCCCGTCACCTTCTCCGAGATGCCCGAACGGTCCAGGTAGGGGGTGATGCCGCCCAGCCAGAACGGCCAACCGGCGCCCAGGATCATGCACAGGTCGATGTCCTGCGCCTCGGCCACCACGCCCTCGTCGAGCATGATCCGGATCTCCTCGGCCAGCGCCTCCAGCGCCCGCGCGAAGACCTCGTCACCGGTCAGCGGCTGGTCGCCGAACGACCACAGCGCCTGCACCTCGGGGTCCACGGTCTGCTTGCCCGTCGAGTCCCACTGGTACACGGCGGTCTTGCCGGCCTTCACGAACGCCTTCATGTTCTCCGACACGCCGAAGCGGTCCGGGAACGCGGCGTGCATGGTCTCCGCCACGTGCAGCGCCACGGCCGGGCCGACGAGCTGCAACAGGATCAGCGGCGACATCGGCAGGCCCAGCGGCTCGGTGGCCTTGTCCGCCACCTCGAACGGCGTGCCCTCGTCGATCGACTTCACGACCTCACCCATGAACCGGGTCAGCAGCCGGTTCACCACGAACGCCGGGGCGTCCTTCACCAGCACGGACGACTTCTTCAGCTGCTTGCCCACCGCGAACGCGGTCGCCAGCGTCGCGTCGTCGGTCTGCCCGGCGCGCACGATCTCCAGCAGCGGCATGATCGCGACCGGGTTGAAGAAGTGGAAGCCCACGACCCGCTCGGGGTGCTTGAGGCCCGACGCCATCTCGGTGATCGACAGCGACGACGTGTTGGTCGCCAGCACGGCCTCGGGCGAGACGTGCTCCTCGACCTCGGCGAACACCTTCTGCTTGACGCCCAGGTCCTCGAACACGGCCTCGATGACGAAGTCCGCGTCCGCGAACGCCGCCTTGTCCAGCGAGCCCGTGACGAGCGCCTTGAGCCGGTTCGCCTTGTCCGGCGACACGCGCTTCTTGCCGAGCAGCTTGTCGATCTCGCCGTGCACGTACCCGACGCCCTTGTCCACGCGCGCCTGGTCGATGTCGGTGAGCACCACCGGCACCTCGAGCCGCCGCGCGAACAGCAGCGCCATCTGCGACGCCATCAGGCCCGCGCCGACGATGCCGACCTTGGTGACCTTGCGCGCCAACGACTTGTCCGGCGCGCCCGCCGGCCGCTTGGCCCGCTTCTGCACCAGGTTGAACGAGTACAGCCCGGCCCGCAGCTCGTCGCTCATCACGACGTCCGCCAGCGCCTCGGTCTCCGCCGCGTACCCGGCGTCCAGGTCGTTGGCGCGCGCCAGCTCCAGCAGCTCCAACGCCTTGAGCGCACCGGGAGCCGCGCCCTTGGTCTTGCCGTCGACGATCGCGCGAGCCCGCGCCACGGCCGCGTCCCAGCCCGCGCCGCGGTCGATCTCGCGGCGCGCCGGCACGACGTCGCCGCGCACCACGGAGGCCAGCCACAGCAGCGACTGCTCCAGGTAGTCCGCCGAGTCGAACAGCACGTCCGCGATGCCCAGGTCCAGCGCCTGCTTCGGGTTGAGCATCTTGTTCTGGTTCAACGCGTTCTCGAAGATCACGGTGACCGCGTCGTTCGCGCCGATCAGGTTCGGCAGCAGCTGCGTGCCGCCCCAGCCCGGGAACAGGCCGAGGAACACCTCGGGCAGCGCGATGGCCGCCGCGTTGGACGCCAGCGTCCGGTAGTGGCACGACAACGCCAGCTCCAGGCCGCCGCCCATCACCGCGCCGTTGACGAACGCGAAGGTCGGCACCGTCGACTCGGTGAACTTGCGGAACACGTCGTGGCCGAGCTGACCGATCGTCACGGCCTGCGAGCGCTCGGAAGCGCCCTCGACGGCGGTGAGGTCCGCGCCGACGGCGAACACGAACGGCTTGCCGGTGACCGCGATCGCCACCGGGGACGCCGCCGCGGCCTCGTCGAACGCCGCGCTCAGGCTCACCAGCGACTGCGGGCCGAACGTGGACGGCCGGGTGTGGTCGTGGCCGTTGTCGATGGTGATGAGGGCGACCTGGCCGTCCAGGCCGGGCACCGGGACGAGCCTGGTGCGGGCGTGGGTCACGACCTCGTCGGGGAACAGGGCCTTGGCCTCGTCAGCGGTCAACGCGGTCACTTGTTCTCCCCATTCCAGTGCGGGTTCTCCCAGATGACGGTCCCGCCCATGCCGATGCCGATGCACATGGTGGTGATGCCGTAGCGCACGTCGGGGCGCTCGGCGAACTGCCGCGACAGCTGGGTCATCAGGCGCACGCCCGAGGAGGCCAGCGGGTGGCCGGTGGCGATCGCACCGCCCCACTGGTTGACCCGCGGGTCGTCGTCGGCGATGCCGAAGTGGTCGAGGAAGGCGAGCACCTGCACGGCGAACGCCTCGTTGATCTCGAACAGGCCGATGTCGTCGATGGTCAGGCCCGCGCGCTTGAGGGCCTTCTCCGTCGCCGGGACCGGGCCGATGCCCATGACCTCGGGCTCGACGCCCAGGAAGGAGTAGCCGACCAGCCGCATGCCGACCGGCAGACCGAGCTCGCGGGCGGTCTCCTCCTCGGCCAGGATGCAGCCGGTGGCGCCGTCGTTCAGGCCGGCCGCGTTGCCCGCGGTGACCCGGCCGTGGGGGCGGAACGGCGTCTTCAGCTTGGCCAGGTCCTCGACCGTGGTGCCGGGACGGGGCGGCTCGTCGGCGGTGGCCAGGCCCCAGCCGTTCTCGGCGGACCGGGTCGCGACCGGCACGAGCTCCGGGCCGATCTTGCCGTTCTTCACCGCGTCGGCGTACTTGGCCTGCGACGCCGCCGCGTACGCGTCGGTGCGCTCCTTGGTGATGTGCGGGAACCGGTCGTGCAGGTTCTCCGCCGTCGAGCCCATGACGAGCGCGGACGGGTCCACGATCTTGTCGGACAGGAACCGCGGGTTGGGGTCGACGCCCTCGCCCATCGGGTGGCGGCCCATGTGCTCGACGCCGCCCGCGATCACCACGTCGTACGCGCCGAACGCGATGCCGCTGGCCGACGTCGTCACGGCCGTCATCGCGCCCGCGCACATGCGGTCGACGGCGTAGCCGGGCACCGACTTCGGCAGGCCCGCGAGCAGCGCCGCGGTGCGGCCGATGGTCAGGCCCTGGTCGCCGATCTGGGTGGTGGCGGCGATGGCCACCTCGTCGACCCGCTCCGGCGGCAGTTCGGGGTGGCGGCGCAGCAGCTCGCGGATCACCTTGACGACCAGGTCGTCGGCACGGGTCTCCGCGAAGATTCCCTTGGGGCCGGCCTTGCCGAACGGCGTGCGCACGCCGTCCACGAAGACCACGTTTCGAACGCGTGCCGGCGCTTCTGGTGCGGCCACGGCGTCTCCTCCGCTTGTGGTGACGATTCGCCCGAGCGGTCGGGCGCGACTCCTACCGATCGGTAACACAACTCTAGCCCCTGTTACTGGCCGGTAACCACCGAGGTCTCCCTGTTCGCTCGGTCACAGAACGCCCGAATGGCCAGGAACAGCCCGAACCCGAACGGGGACAGGACGATCGTGAGCACCAGCAGCGGCCCCATGAGCAGCGGGTGCAGCCCCAAGCGGCGGCTCTCCCGGTACATCCACGCGCCGATCAGCAGGTCCCACGCGATCACCTGCGCCCAGATCGCCGAGGCGCCCCAGGCGGTGGCCAGGAACTCCCTCAGCGCGTCCAGGTCCGGACTGCTCATCGTCGCCCACAACCGGGGCAGGTGCGCGGCGACCAGCACCCCGTAGACGACCAGCGGCGGCGCCGCGATCAACGGCGACGACGCGAGCCGGCCCGTCAGCGCGGACTTCGGCGCGAAGATCATCAAGCCCCAGAACGGGACGGTGAGCCAGAACGTGATCTCGAACAGCACTCCGGTCATGCGGGCACGACCTCCTTCGCGGCGAGGGTCCGCGCGACGACCGCGGTGGTCCAGGTGACGACCGCCAGCGCGCCCAGGGCGGTGAGCAGGTCCGGGCGCAGCAGCGGCTGGCCGCGCAGCGCCTGCCACGTCACCAGGGCCATCAGGCCGGTGTAGCCGATCGTGAGGCCCCAGGCGAGGCCCGGTGTCGCGCGCCGGCCGAACAGCGCCACCAGCAGGGGGATGACCTGGAGGGCGTGGATGCCGACGAAGTGCGGCACGCGCAGGTCGCCGACCTCGGTGTTCCAGCCCGTCAACGCCATCTCCGGGCCGCCGTCGGGCGCGCCGACGCTGTGCGCGCCCACGATCCCGCCGTCGTCGTCCTGGCCGGGCGCGGGGGTGGTCATCAGGGTGCCGAGGGCGAGGCCGACCAGGGACAGCGCCAGGCCGAGCCTGATCGCGAGGCCCGTGGCGCGGTTCTCGAACCGGGTGAGGGCCAGCGCCACGGCGATCACCGCGTGCATGATCCAGAGGGTGAGGATGCTGTAGGTCATGACGTCCCACAGCAGGTCGTCGAACGGCGTGGCGACGTTGAAGTGGCTGCGCCGGCCGCGCAGCACCTGGCCCACGATGACGGCCATCTCGGCGGCGCCGGCGAGCGCGATCACCGTGCCCGCCCACCGGCCGACGCGGCGCAGGCGGGTGGTGAGGGTGAGCATCCAGGCGAGCGTGACGCCGTACAGGCACAGTGAGACGGCGAACTTGAACGGCTTGAACCAGATCGGCGACCCGACCAGAATCCGGTCGTCGACGATCAAGCCGCCGAGCGAGACCACCGTGATGGTGGCCATGAGCAGGGAGAACAGCATCAGTGGCGGGTGCCGGCGGAGGAAGCGGGTCATGGACGGCTCCTAGTATGGATAGCGGTACTTTCTACTATCAGATAGCTAGAGTATCCATACGGGGCTCGTTCGAGGAAGGGGTTCGGCCTGTGCGCATCGCCGAGTTGAGCCGTCGCAGCGGCGTGCCCGTCGCGACGATCAAGTACTACCTGCGAGAGGGCCTGCTGCCCGCCGGTGAGCTGACCAGCCCCAACCAGGCCAGGTACTCCGAGGACCACCTGCACCGGCTGCGGCTCGTGCGGGCCATGGTCGAGGTGGGCGGGCTGTCGATCGCGGCCGTGCGGGAGGTGCTCGGGGCGCTGGACGACCCGGAGAAGTCGCTGCACAAGGCGATGGGCACGATCTCCGCTGCGGTCGCGCCGCCGGACCTCGGTGCGGACGACGAGGTCGCGCACGCTCAGGTCGCCGCGTTCCTGGAGCGGCAGGGGTGGGTGTGCCGGCCCACGTCCTACGCGTACAAGGCGCTGGTGGGCGTGCTGGCGACGGCGCGGGAGGTCGGGCACGAGCGGTTCGCGGACCTGCTCGACGGGTTCGCCGACGCGGCCCGGCCGCTGGCCGAGGCCGACCTGGCCTACGCGCTCGGCGCGGGCACCAAGGACGAGGCGCTGGAGGGCGTCGTCGTGGGGACCGTTCTGGGTGACGCGGCGATGGCCGCGGTACGCGCGCTGGCCCGCCGCGAGCTGTCGGGCGTGCGCCAATCCACCCCAGCCCGTGAGTCGAACACTCAGGTCCCGAGAGTCGAACACTCAGGACCCTTGAATTCAACGCTCAGGACCGGCGTCGTCCGACCTGAGTGTTGAACTCGGGGGTCCTGAACGTAGGACTCTCGGGACCTGAGTGTTCGACTCGCGCGTGCTGAGCGTTCGACACGCGGGACCTGAGTGTTCGACTCGCGCGGGTCAGGTGGGGGTGGACAAGGCGGAGGAGAGGGGGGTCGCGGTCAGGGCGATCTGCCAGTTGCGGGCGCCGCCCTCGCGCAGGGCGGTGGCCACGCCCTCGGGGGAGACGTCGGCGGGCGGCTGCCAGCACGTGCGGCGCACGAGGTCGGGCAGCAGCAGGTTCTCCACCGGCAGGGTGTTCGCCTCGGCGACGGCCGTCAGCGCGGTCCTGGCAGCGGCCAGGCGGGCGGCGGCGGCCGGGTCCTTGTCGGCCCAGCGGTTGGCGGGCGGCGGGCCGTCGTGCTGCTGTGACGGCTCCGGCAGCTCGGCGCGGGGCAGTGCGGCGGCGCGCTGCAACGCGCCCAGCCACACGCCGACCATCCGCCGCTGCGCCCGGCCGCGGAACACCGGCAGCGCCAGCAGCGCGGCCTCGTCGGCGGGGTTCTTCACGGCGGCGTCGACCAGCGCCGCGTCCGGCAGCACCCGGCCCGGGGCGATGTCGCGCTCACGGGCCAGCGCGTCGCGCGCCTCCCACAGCGCCCGCACCGCGGCCAGCTGTCGGGGACTGCGGATGCGGTGGATGCCCGACGTCCGGCGCCACGGCTCCGCGCGCGGACGCGGCAGGGGAGCCGTGCGGGCCGCCTCGAACTCCTCGAGCGCCCACTCCAGCTTCCCCTGCCGCTTGAGCTCCTGTTCGAGCACGTCACGCAGCTCGACCAGCAGTTCGACGTCGAGGGCGGCGTAGTTCAGCCAGTCGGCGGGAAGGGGGCGGCGCGACCAGTCGGCCGCGCCGTGCCCCTTCTCCAACCGGTAGCCCAACAGCCGCTCGACGAGCGTGCCCAGCGCCACCCGCTCGAACCCGGCCAGCCTGCCCGCCAGCTCGGTGTCGAACAACGCGCTCGGACGCAGGCCGAGTTCGGCGAGGCACGGCAGGTCTTGCGACGCCGCGTGCAACACCCACTCGGTCCCGTCCAGCGCCTCGACCAGCGGATCGAGCCGACCGCCGAGGGCGATCGGGTCGACCAGCACGGTCCCGGCGCCTTCCCGGCGCAGTTGCACCAGGTAAGCGCGTTGCGAGTAGCGGTATCCCGAGGCTCGCTCGGTGTCCACCGCAACCGGACCCGTCGCTCCGGCGAGCGCATCAGCGGCACGCCGGAGCGACGGTGCGTCGGCGACGACAGGCGGAACGCCGTCAGCGGGTTCCACCAGCGGCACCGGATCAGCACCGGTTGGTTCGGTTGGCTCGTCGGAGGGTACGTCCACGGCGGAAGACCCTACGACGAACGCACCACTCGCGGGTGTGTTCGGCCGGTTCAGTGTGCCGACCTGCTCAGCGGATCACGCCGGCACGCATGGCCAGCGCCACCATCTGAGCCCGATCCCCGGTGCCCAGCTTGCGCCCGATCCGCGACAGGTGAGACTTCACCGTGAGCGCGGAAAGGCTGAGCGCTTCGCCGATCTCCTTGTTGCTCTGGCCATCGGCGACCAGCTGGAGGACCTCGACCTCACGCGCGGAGAGCTCCCGCGGCGTGTTGTCGGTGCCCGGCACCCTCGTGCCCGCGGCGAGCACGGGCGCAACGCTCGGATCTGCGTAGACGCCGCCGTCGAGGACCCTGCGCACCCCGTCGGTGACCACCATCGGAGAGGCGGACTTCAGCAGGTACGCCTGAGCGCCTGCCTGGAAGGCCGACCTGACCGCGTAGGGGTCGTCGGAGGACGCGAGGACCACGATGCGGGGCCAGCCCTGGGCACGGAGTTCCGTGACCAGGTCGATGCCGGTGCCATCCGGCAGACCCAGATCGAGGATCGCGAGGTCGCACGGTCCGGTAGCGAGTGCCCGCGCCCGAGCCTCCGCAACCGAAGCCGCCTCATGCACTGTCCCGGCTCCCATCTGGGTGAGCCGAGCCGATATCGCCTCCCTCAGCAGTGGGTGGTCGTCGACCACCAGCACTGAAAAAAGCTCCTCCCGCGGGTGCGGGACCATGTTCGCCGGCAACGTGCCGGCTGGCGTGGTACGAACGGCCTGACCTAAGCCGACGGCAGCCACGTCACTACCTCCCTGGAGTCGGTCGTGCCCCCCGACCGGCACCGGGACTTTCGTCCAATCAGCCGCGCCACTGATCGACCGAAAGTGGTGTCGTCTGGGGCAGCGTAGCCGCCCAAGCGGGTCTACGGGACGATCAATCGGGTATCTATCCCGAATGAGTTGTCACTGTTGGCCCCTGCTGTCACACGATCGGCTGACAACTCGATCGGGGGCGTAACGCGAGCGGTTCTCACGACGACATCAAGGAGTTGCGGGTGGCGAGCACCACAGGTCGAGGCCGGGCCGAGGAACTGCTGGCCCGGGTGCCCCTCGTCGACGGGCACAACGACCTCCCGTGGGCGTTGCGCGACCTCGTCGCCGGGGAGCAATTCGGTGAAAAGTCAACGGCCGGTGACCCCGTCTCGTCCGTCTCAACCGTGGACCTGACCGTCCGCCAGCCCGCGCTCCAGACCGACCTGGCGCGGGCGCGCGAGGGCCGGTTGGGGATGCAGTTCTGGTCCGTCTGGGTCCCCTGCCGGCTGGCGGGCGACGCAGCGGTCACCGCCGTGCTGGAGCAGGTCGACCTCGTGCACGACCTCGCCGCGCGCTACCCGGCGCACCTGCGCATCGCGACCACCGCCGACGAGGCCGAACGGGCCTTCCGGGACGGGCGGATAGCCTCCCTGATCGGCGCGGAGGGCGGACACAGCATCAACGGCTCGCTGGGCGTCCTGCGGGCCCTGAGGCGGCTCGGCGTGCGGTACATGACCCTCACCCACAACGAGAACACCCCGTGGGCGGACTCGGCGACCGACGAGCCCGCGCACGGCGGGCTGACCGACTTCGGCCGGGACGTGGTCCGGGAGATGAACCGCATCGGCATGCTGGTCGACCTGTCGCACGTGGCGCCGTCGACCATGCGCGACGCGCTGGAGGTCTCCACCCGGCCGGTCGTGTTCAGCCACTCGTCGTGCCGCGCGGTCGCCGACCACCCGCGCAACGTGCCCGACGACGTGCTGGCCCGGCTCCGGGACAACGACGGCGTGTGCATGGTGACCTTCGTGCCGCAGTTCGTGTCGCAGGCGCACGTCGAGTGGGACGCCCGGCTGAAGGAGGCGATGCGGGCGGCGGGGGAGAACCACAACGACCTCGACGCCCGCCACCGGTTCGCCGACTCGTGGTCCGACGGCGGCCCCACGCCCCGCGTGACCATGGACGACGTCGTCGCCCACCTGGAGCACGCCCGCGAGGTGGCCGGCATCGACCACATCGGCCTCGGCGGCGACTACGACGGCACACGCGCCCTGCCGGAGGGGTTGCAGGACGTCTCCTGCTACCCGGACCTGATCGGCGCCCTGCTCGACCGGGGGTGGAGCGAGGACGACTGCGCCAAGCTGGCCGGCCTCAACGCCCTGCGCGTGCTGCGCGCCAACGACTGACACCCGCTCGCTCGCTGCGCAGGGGTCCCCGCCGGGGGACCCCTGTCTTCATGGTGCCGGCCGGCACCGACGAATCCGGGCGGCCGGACGGCGCCTGTGGACAACCGGTGTAGCCGACCGTTTTGGCCGACCGGTGGCCGCCGGGGGTCAGCGCAGGGTGCTCACGCCCACCGGGGGCAGGCCCACGGCGGTGGCCATGACGTCGAAGAACGCGGTGCCGTGCGCGGCCAGGTCGGCGGTCCGCGCGGTCCACGAGGCGCGCAGCTCCAGGTCGTCCGTGCGGGCCGGGCCGGCTATGTCGCCGAACCTCGCCGACGACGTCTGGGTGACCGTGCCGCCCAGCGCCAGGAACCCCGCCCCGGCCACCTCCAGCGCCTCCACCAGCCAGGACCAGCCCACCTCGGGCAGCAGCGGGTCCGCGGCCAGCTCCGCGTCCAGCTCCACCCGCACGTAGGCGACCAGCCGGAACACGCCCGACCACGCCTCGACGCCGTCCGGGTCGTGCAGCAGCACGAGCCGTCCCGTGGACAGCTCGTCGGCGGGCCCGGTCACCTCCGCGGTCAGCGCGAAGGACCACGGCGCCAACCGCTGCGGCGGGCGCACCTCGGTCAACTCCAGCTCGGGTCGGGTGCGCACCGACCGGAGCGTCGCCACCGCCCGCTGGAACAGTTCGGGCTCCGTCACACCACGGACTGTAGGCCCCGGGACGTCGGAACGTGAGCGCGGCACGCCGGGCCCGCGGACGCCGGCCGAAGACGCCCTCCGCCCAGCCCGTGGGACGATGGACGGCGAGATGAACGACATCACCGAAGCCCCGCTGCTCGTCGCCGCACGCGGCGGCACGCCGTCCCGCACGCCGGTCTGGTTCATGCGCCAGGCGGGCCGCTCGCTGCCGGAGTACCGCAAGCTGCGCGAGGGCACCGCCATGCTGGACGCCTGCATGGACCCGGACATGGTCTGCGAGATCACGTTGCAGCCGGTGCGCCGGCACGACGTGGACGGCGCGATCCTGTTCTCCGACATCGTCGTGCCGCTCAAGGCCGCGGGCGTGGACCTGGACATCGTGCCCGGCACCGGCCCGGTGGTGGCCAAGCCGGTCCAGACGGCCGCCGACGTCCAGGCCATCCCCGAGCTGCACGAGGAGCAGGTGCGGCCGGTGGCGGACGCCATCGGGCTGCTCAACGCCAAGCTCGGCGACGTGCCGCTGATCGGGTTCGCGGGCGCGCCGTTCACCCTGGCCTCGTACCTGGTCGAGGGCGGCCCGAGCAAGCACCACGAGCGCACCAAGGCGCTCATGCACGGCGACCCGGACCTGTGGCACGCGCTGCTGGACCGGCTGGCGGGCATCACCGCCGAGTTCCTGCGCGTGCAGGTGCGCGCGGGCGTGAAGGCGGTCCAGCTGTTCGACTCGTGGGCGGGCGCGCTGTCCGAGCGCGACTACCGCGAGTTCGTCCTGCCCCACTCGACGAGGGTGTTGCGGAGCGTCAGCGGCGTGCCGCGCATCCACTTCGGCGTGGGCACGGGCGAGCTGCTGCCCGCGATGCGCGAGGCGGGCGCGGACGTGGTCGGCGTCGACTGGCGCACCCCGCTGGACGTGGCGGTCCGGCGGCTGGAGCAGGCCGCGCCGCACCTGCCCAAGCCGGTCGTCCAGGGCAACCTCGACCCGGCGCTGCTGTTCGCGGGCCTGCCCGCGCTGGAGCGCGAGATCGAGCGGATCAAGCGCGAGGGCCGCGCCGCCGCCGGGCACATCTTCAACCTGGGCCACGGCGTGCTGCCCGACACCGACCCGGACGTGATCACCCGGGCCGTCGAGCTGGTGCACCGGTCCGCATGAGAGCGCCGCGAGTGGCGGTGGTCGGGGGTGGGATCTCCGGTCTCGCCGCCGCGCACCGGCTGCGCCACCTGCTCGGGCCGGCCGCCGAGATCACCGTGGTCGAGCAGTCCGACCGGCTGGGCGGCAAGCTGCGCACGGCCGAGGTCGGCGGGCGCGCCTACGACGTGGGCGCGGAGGCGTTCCTGCACCGCCGCCCCGAGGCCGTGGACCTGGTCGCCGAGCTCGGCCTGGCCGACCGGGTGGTCCACCCGACGAAGGTCGCGGCGAGCATCCACGCCGCCGGCGACACCCGGTCGATCCCCGGGCGCACCCTGATGGGTGTCCCCGCGTCGGTCGACGCCGTGCGCGACGTGCTGTCGGACGACGCCCTGCGCCGGGTCGCCGCCGAACCCGGGCTGCCGCCGATCCGGCTGGACGGCGCGGACGTGGCCGTGGGCGCGCTGCTGCGCGAGCGGTTCGGGCCCGAGGTGGGTGACCGACTGGTCGGGCCGCTGCTGGGCGGGGTCTACGCGGGCCGCACCGACGTGCTCGGCCTGCGCGCGACCATGCCCCAGCTGGCCACCGCGCTGGACTCGGGCGCCGGGTCGCTGCTGGCCGCCGCCGCGAGCGCGGTGCCCACACCACCCCCACCGGGTGTCGCCCGACCGCCGGTGTTCGGCACGCTGCGCGACGGCCTGTCCACCGTGGTGGCCCGGCTGGCGCAGGCCGCCGAGATCCGGCTCGGCCTGCCGGTGCGCGCCCTGGTCCGCCGCGAGCACGGCTGGCGGCTGGAGATCGGCTCCGCCGCCGCGCCGCGGCACCTGGACGTGGACGGCGTGGTGCTCGCCGTGCCCGCGCCCGCCGCGCGCAAGCTGCTCGCCGACGTCGCGCCCGCCGCGTCCCGCCGCTACGCCGAGGTCGAGGTGGCGTCCATGGCGGTGGTGGCGCTGGCCCTGCCGCCCGGCACCGAGCTGCCCGAGCGGTCCGGCGTGCTGCTGGCCGAGGGCGAGCGCGCCGCGGACGGCGTGCCGTTCACCGCGAAGGCGTTCACCTTCTCCAGCCGCAAGTGGGCGCACCTGGCCGGCGAGCCGGTGCTGGTGCGCGGCAGCGTCGGCCGGCACGGCGAGGCGCACCTGCTGCAACGCGACGACGCCGAGCTGGTCGCCGCCGTTCGGCGCGACCTGCGCGAGCTGACCGGCGTCACGGCCGAGCCGATCGACACCCTGGTCACCCGCTGGGGCGGCGGCCTGCCCCAGTACGGCGTGGGCCACCTGGACCTCGTCCGGGGCATCGAGGACGCCGTCGAAGCCGTGCCGGGACTGGCCGTGGCGGGCGCGACGCTGCACGGCGTCGGCATCCCCGCGTGCATCGCCACCGGTGACGCCGCCGCCGCCCGTGTCGCCGCTCACGTCCTCGCCCACGTCCACTGAGTGAGAGGATGGGGCCATGGCCCGCCTGAACTACAACGAACTCAACGACACCATCCGCTACACCATGTGGTCGGTCTTCCGGGTGGAGCCCGGTCGCCTGCCCGACGACCGCGGCCCGGCCGCGTCCGAGGCGCAGGAGTACCTGGACGGCCTGGAGTCCAAGGGTGTCGTGGTGCGCGGCGTGTACGACGTGGCGGGCCTGCGCGCGGACGCCGACTACATGATCTGGTGGCACGCCGAGGAGATCGAGCAGGTCCAGCAGGCTTACACCGGGTTCCGCCGCACCGCCGTGGGCCGCGTGTCGACCCCGGTGTGGAGCCAGGTGGCGCTGCACCGGCCGGCCGAGTTCAACCGCAGCCACATCCCGGCGTTCCTGGCGGGCGAGGAAGCGCGCAAGTACGTGTGCGTGTACCCGTTCGTGCGGTCCTACGAGTGGTACCTGCTGCCCGAGGAGGACCGCCGCCGCATGCTCGCCGACCACGGCAAGGAGGCGCGGGACTACCCGGACGTGCGGGCGAACACGGTCGCGTCGTTCGCGCTGGGCGACTACGAGTGGATGCTGGCGTTCGAGGCGGACGAGCTGCACCGCATCGTGGACCTCATGCGGCACCTGCGCGGCACGGAGGCGCGTCGCCACGTGCGCGAGGAGGTCCCGTTCTACACGGGCACCCGCGTGCCGGCCGCCGAGCTGGTCACGAACCTGCCGTAAGGGCGGCGACGACGCGCTTGGCGTGCGCGCTGCCGACGTGCGCGCCGAACGTGCCGAGCACGATCCACGAGCCGTCGGAGAAGACCAGGCCGAACCGCCCCCGCGCGACCAGCCGGGGGCGGCGCCTGGCCGCCACCACGTCGTGGCGCGGCGCGGACCAGGCGACGGTCATCCGGTCGTCGGCGTTGACCAGGACGACCACCCGCCGCGCCGTCACGGCGAAGAAGCTGTGCCCGGTCACCGCCGCTTCCAGCCGCCGGGCGAGCGACCCGGCCGGGCCGGAGCACGTGCGGCCGCCGATCCAGCTCTCCGGGAACTCGCTCGGCAGGTCCAGCGACGGCGACGCGAACGCCACCCCGCCGACCCCGGCCAGCGCCTTGCCGACCCAGCCCTTCGGCTCCGGCACGGCCCGGCCGACCCGGTCGACGGCACGACCCGCGGGTGTGGTCCAGAAGTCCGGCTCCGCGCCGCCGCGCGCGCCGTAGGCGACGCCGACCGACGTGATCGCGAGCACGGCCTCACCGGGGGCGAGCGCGCGCCGCGCGTCGTCCCCCCACACCTTCAAGTCGTCGACCAACGGCATCAGTCGTCGTCGGTGGCGTAGTTGTAGACGTCCTTGCCCATGTTGAACAGGCCGCCCGCCGGTCCGCCCGGCACCGATTCGCCCAGCACCTGGCCGAGCGGGATGCGCACCGGCGCGGTGTAGATCGACTTGGCCACGCCGAGCGCGATGCCCTCCTTGCTGAACGTGCCCGCCGCCTTCTTCAGCGCCTTGATCGCCTTCAGCCCCGCCTTGTACGCCTTGGCGGCCTCGGCCAGCTTGCGCAGCAGGTTCGACAGCTTCATCAGCAGGTCGGCGAGCTTCTTCACGATCTTGAAGACCTTGCCGAGGGTGGCCGCGGCCTTGGCGGCGGCCGCGGCGGCGCCGGCGGCCAGCGACGCGCCGAAGCTGACCACCGACAGCGCCAGGCTGACCAGCAGGTCGGTCACCAGCATCATGATCAGGTCGATGACGAGGTCGATGATCAGGTTCGCCGAGTCGACGCAGCCCTTGGCGGCCTCCACCAGCATCCCGGACGTGTCCTGGACGTTCTGGGCGAGCTGCTCGATCTGCTCCTCGATCTCGGCCAGCCTGCCGTTGAACTTGTCCGCGGCCGGGCCCTGCCACACGCCGGTGACGGTCTGCCGCGCGCTCGCCTCGTCGGACACGATCGAGCGGATGTCGGTGGCGGCCTTCTCCCACGCGTCGGCCGCGCGGATCAGGTCGTCCGGGTCGCCCGCGACCCAGTCGATGGCCTCCAGGAACGGCGTCAGCAGCGGCCGGATGATGCCCTGGACCGGCCCGGGGCAGCCGTTGAGGAAAGTCTCGATCTTGTTGTTGACCTCGACGGTCGTGCTGGGACTCATCCGCCCACCTTCGGAATCGTCAGACCTTCGAGACCTTGGACGATGTCTGTGAGGACTTCTCCGATTCCGCCGTCGACGCCCTTGTAGTCGTCCATGGTGTCGCGCAGCGATTCGGCGATGTCGCGCATGGCTTCCGCGCATTCCTTGAGATCGTTCATCGTCGAGGTCACGCGCTCTTCGTAGGACGCATAGATGTCTCCGCTGGACGGCATCTTGCCGAACGACTCGCGGCCGACCTTCGCGGCTTCCAGCGCGGCCATGACCTGGTCGAACCGGTCACCGCGGCGGACCGACGAGCCCGCGAACTCCCCGATGCCGTCGAGCCTGACGTCGAACTTCGCCGTCATCGCGCCACCTCCCCGATGTGTCGATCAGTCCGACGGTCGCGGTCCCGCTCCGGTTCCACCGGATCGCGAATCGCGCCGCCGTTCGGTGCACTAGCCTGCGCCGGACAGTAGTACAGCGGATCGGGGGCGCGATGCGAGAAGATCTCGAGGAGAAGCTGGCGCGGATCACCGAGCTCGCCGAGCAGAAGCAGCGGCAGGCCGACGAACTCCAGGGGCAGCTGGCCGGGCTGCGGGTGACCAGGAAGTCCGGTGACGGGTTGCTGACCGCGACCGTGACGGCGAACGGCCAGCTCGTCGACCTGCGCATCGACGACCGGGCCCTGCGCAACGGCCGGGAGCTCGCGGCGAACCTGCTGAACCTGGTGTTCCAGGCGTCGGCGGAGGCGTCGCGGCAGGTGCAGGAGCTGGCCGCGCCGCTGCTGGAGGACAGCTCGATCGACCCGGCCGAGCTCGGCCTCGGCCCCACGCCGCCGGTCGTGCCGGGACCGCCGGGCGCGCCCCAGCAGTACCCGCAGCAGCCTCCCCAGCAGTACCCGCAGCAGCCGCAGGACGGGCCGCCGCAGACGTTCGCGCAGCCGGTGCGGAACTACCCGCAGCCGCCGCCACCGCCGCCGTTCCAGCAGCAGCCCCCGCCGCCTCCGGCGCGCCGCCCGCCGGTGGACGACGACCCGGACGAGGGCGGCTCGATCTTCCGCAAGGACACCTGGTGACCGGGCGGAGGGGCGCCCGACCTCGGACGCCCCTCCGCCGCGGTCCTACTCGGTGAGCCGGTAGGCCCGGATCACCGAGTGCTCGAACGTGTTGCCCTTGCTGTCGGAGCCCTTGGCGCGCAGCGAGGCGTAGCCGCCCGCCTCGCCGGCGTTGCGCACGAGCGCCGCGCCGCCGACGACCGGGACCTTCCGCCACGTCTTGCCGTCGTCGAACGACACGTCGACCTCGACCGCGCGGACGCGGCCGTTGTCGGCCCCCTGGTACTGCTCGACGGTGAGCGGGATGCGCAGCAGGCGGCCGGCGGGCGTGCCACCGGTCGGGTCGAGCCGGGGCGCGAACCGCACCACCGACATCGGCAGCCTGCGCATCGCGCCGTCGGGCGCGGCGGCCGAGCGGAACGTCCACGCGCCGGTGACCCGCGTGCTCAGGTCGCTGATGCCCGGCCTGCGCACCAAGTCGACCTCCGCCCGGTAGCGGGCCGGGCCGTCGGGCACGGTGAACTGACCACCCGGCTCCGCGATCTCCCCGATCTTCGTCCCGTCGCGGTAGAGGGTCGTGCGCCCGGACTCGTACGCCGAGCCGCCGAGGTTGTTCGCGGCGTCGTTGAGCAGCGGCACCTCCACCCGGATCCGGTCGGCGTACCGGGCGAGGTACTCGAACCGGGAGGCGGGCAGACCGGGCCCGAACACGGGGAAGTTGAAGCTCTCCCGGCCGCGGTCACCGGGCCGGTAGGAGCGGTCGGGCGCGGTGTAGTTCGCGACGATGTCGAACTCGCCCTGCACGTGGATGAGCTGCCAGCTCCACCGGACGTCGGTGGTGGTGACGTAGTCGACCGCCGTGCCGCCGGGCTCGACCGGGAGCAGCACCGCCCAGCCGCCGGAGCCGCTGGGGCCGATCCCGTTGCCGCCGTGCGCGAACACGTCCTCGGCCCGGCCGGGGCCGAACTCCGTCCGGACCTCGGCCAGCTCGTCTCTGGCGGGTGCCCGGACGAAGCCGGTGGGCACCCGGCCGCTCTCGGCCCACCCGAACCGGTAGGCGACCTGCGCGCCGTCCACCGGCTCGGCCTTGAACTGGGAGCCGATGAAGAGGTCGAGCTCGTCGTCGGGCAGCGCCGGACCGGTCTGGGCGAGCGTCAGGTGCTCCGGCAGGCCCTCGAAGAACGCGATGCTGAACCCGACCCGCCGGTTGCCGGACGACCGGTTGAGGTTGATGTCGGCGACCTGCGGCACCGCGGTCGCGTCCGGTGGGGTGACCCGCGCCGGCCCGGCGGTGCGGGCGTCGAACGTGACCGAGGTGGTCCCGGTGACCGACAGCGAGGGGCGGGGGAGCATGGCGATCCGGCCGTCCGCTTCCGCACCCGTGGTCACGGTGGCGTGCACCATGTACTCGCCCTTGGGCAGGCGCGCGGTCACGGTGTTGTCGTCGCCCTCCAGGAACAGGAACGTGTCGTTGTCCACGCCCATCACGACACCCCGGTAGGAGTCCGGCGCCGCGCCGTCGGCGTCGAGGAACGTCGCGGTGACGTCGTAGCTCTCGACCTCGCGGTCCACGCTCACCGGCGTGCGCAGCAGGTCGCCCGCGACCACCGCGCCGGAGAACGCGCCGTCGACCGAGCCGACCCTGGTGTCCGCGGTGACGGCCACCTTCGCCTCACCGCCCGCGGGCACGGTCACGGTGGTGGGGCTGACGGTGAACAGGCCGGCGGGCGCGGGCTTGCCGTCCGGGCCCTTGACGTCCAACGACACGTCGAACGTGACGGCCTGCGTGCCGCTGTTGCGGTAGGTGAGGTCCTTGGTGACCGGGGTGTCGTCCGTGTGCGGCCACTCCTGGCGTCCCATGGCCAGGCTCACCGGGTCCGTGGTGATCGCGGCGGTGATGGCCTCGGTCAGGTCGACGCGGCCGGCGCCCTGGTCGAACGGCGTGAGCGCCGGGTTGTTCTTCGCCGACGCCATGAGCGCGGCCTTGATCTGCGCGCCCGTCCAGTCGGGGTGCTGCTGCGCGAGCAGTGCCGCCGCGCCCGCGACGTGCGGGGTGGCCATCGACGTCCCGGACAGCGCCACGTGGTTGTCGTCCACGGGCGTGCCGATGCTGCCGGTGGCGGCCTTCGCCGCGACGATGCCGACGCCCGGCGCGGTGATGTCGGGCTTGACCGCGCCGTCGCCCACGCGCGGGCCGCGGCTGGAGAAGTAGGCGATGCTGTCGTCCCGCTCGACCGCGCCCACGGTCAGGGCGGCGTCCGCGCTGCCCGGCGAGCCGACCGTGCCGGGTCGGCCCGAGTTGCCCGCGGCGATCACGAACAGCGTGCCGCTCGACGCCGACAGCGCGTTCACCGCTTCTTCCAGCGGGTCGATCGCGGGCGAGTCCTCGCCGCCCAGGCTCAGGTTGACCACGTCGGCCCCCTGGTCGACGGCCCACTGCATGCCGCCGAGGATCCACGACTCGGCGCAGCCGTGGAGGACGCACACCTTGCCGTCGAGGATGCGCGCGTCGGGCGCGACGCCCCGGTACTTGCCGCCGCCACTGGCGATGGTCGAGGCGACGTGCGTGCCGTGGCCGTCGACGTCGGTGGCGTCGGGGTCTTCGGTGAAGTTGTGCTCGGCGATCTCCTTGCCGGCCAGGTCGGGGTGCGCGCCGTCCACGCCGCCGTCGAGCACGGCGACCTTGACGCCCTGGCCGGTGTACCCGGCCTGCCACGCCGTGGGCGCGCCGATCTGGGCGGTGGAGCGGTCGAGGCTGGGCTTGCGCAGGCCGTCCAGCCAGACCTTCTTCACGCCGGGGTCGGCCACCAGGGCCCGGAACGTCGCGGCGGCCTCGGACTTCGGCGTCCGCGCGGCGAACGCGCCCACGGTGGGCAGCGCGCGGGTGACCTGCACGCCGGTCCGCGGCTGGTCGCCGGTGACGATCAGCGGCAGCGTGTCGCGCTCCGCGTCGTCGTACCCGGCCTCGACCAGCCCGGTCACGTCGAACAGGCGCAGGTCGAGCTTGCCGCTCGCGACCGCGTCGTAGGCGTCGTCCGGCAGGACGTGCAGGTGGCCGTCCCGGTGGAACGCGTGGATCGTGACGCGCTCCCGGCCGGGACCGGCCTGGAACGAGCCGGACGTGGGGCCGTTCAGCACGACCCGGTCGCCCGTGATGAGGGTGACCGCGGCGCCGGTGGGCCGGCCCGTCCGGTCCTGGTGCTCCGGTGTCGCGGCGGCGACCCCCGTCGCCGTGCCCGCGGCGAGCCCGGCGGCGAGCACGGCTGCTCCCCACCCGACCCCGCGCCTTCGTGATCTCGACGTCAACACAGATACCTCCCGAATCTGGTTGTCGCGCGGTGGAAACGCGCAGTCGGAAGGCACCGCTGCCCCCTGGCGGCGGCGGTGTGCCGGAACAGTCGGAGCCCCCCAACGACTTCGACGCTATCCACCCGTCAGGGTGAGGTCAGCGTCTCTTGGTGGGGAGTTCACCACCCGGTCAGGGCAGCCCGTCGTCACTCGCCGTCGCGGAGAGCGGAGAGGGGGCATCCGTCCGAGCGAATGCCCCTCTCGCCAC
Source organism: Actinosynnema sp. NPDC091369 (assembly GCF_044757065.1). NCBI lineage: Bacteria > Bacillati > Actinomycetota > Actinomycetes > Pseudonocardiales > Pseudonocardiaceae > Actinosynnema > Actinosynnema sp. NPDC091369. Next base: position 62,249 of record NZ_JBIVUG010000015.1, read on the forward strand.
GTGATCGCGCTCAGCCGACCCGGCAGGCCCGGATCACGGTCTGCTCGAACGTGGTGCCCGAGGGGTCGGACCCCTTGGCGCGCAACGACGCGAAGCCCGCGTGGTCGGCGTCGTGGACGAGCGCCGCGCCCGCACCTCGACGCTGTCCAGTCGGGGGGAACGGATTCAGGGGCTCAACGGGGTCGCTCGGGGTGGCCGGGCAGTCCAACGCGTGTTGCTCGCCGGGAGGGGCGCCCGCCGGTCGCGGACGCCCCTCCCGAAGGCGATCAGACGATCTTGTAAGCCCGGATCACGGTGTGCTCCAAGGCGTTGCCGTTGCTGTCGGTCGCCCGCACGCGCACCGAGCCGTACCCGGCCGCGTTCGGGGTGGTGACGGTGGCGACGTTCGCCGACACCGGCACCGCGGTCCACGTCGTGCCGTCGTCGAACGACACCTCGACGTCGATCCGGTCGACCCGGCCGTTGGTCGCGCCCTCCTGCTGCTGCACGGTCAGCGGCACGCGCAGCGCCTGGCCCCTCGGCGCCGCGCCGCCCGCGTCCAGCTCGGGCGTGAACCGCACCACCGACAGCGGCAGCGGCACGTACTCGGCGGTGGTCGTGGTGTCCGAGCGGAACGTCCACGCGGCGCTCACCCGGGTGGCGAACTCCGACGTGCCGGCGGCCCGCACCGCGTCGGTCTCCACCCGGTAGGCCGCCGCGCCCGCGGGCACCGCGAACAACCCGTTGGCCGCGTACGCCGTCTCGCCGACCTTGGTCCCGTTGCGCAGCAACGTGGTCCGCGCCGACGACACCGCCGCGTTGCCGCCGTTGCCCGCCCGGTCGGTGAACAGCGGCACCGCGAAGCTGATCTCGTTGCCGCTGCGGGCCAGGTACGGCGAGCGCGACTCGGGCAGCGCGGGGGAGAACACCGGGTCGTTGAACCGCTCCCGGTGCGTCCCGCCGCGCTCGTACCGGCGTTCCGGCGAGGTCAGCGTCGCCTCGACCGCGCCGTCCGCGCCGAACTGGAGGAAACCCCACGACCAGGCCAGGTCCGGGGTGATCCGGTCGACCGCCTCACCCGGCGAGGCCACGTCCGGCAGCCACGCCCAGCCGCCGACGCCGGACGCGGTGACCGGGTTGCCGCCGTGGCCGAACTCGCGGCCCGCCGGTCCCGGGCCGAACGTGGTGCGCACCTCGGCCAGGTCGGTCGCGGCCACGTCCTTGACGAACCCGACGGGCACCTTCCCCTGCTGCGCCCAGGCGAACCGGTAGGTGACCGGCTTGTCGCCGTCCGGCGTGCCGCGGAACTGCGCGCCCAGCAACGCGGTCAGGTCCCCGGCCGCCAGCTCCGGCCCGACGTGCGCGATGGACACGTCGGGACCGAACCCGCCGAGGAACGCGGTGCTCACGCTGGCCTGCCGGTCGCCCACCGTGCGCGCCATCGTGACGTCGCCCAGCGCCTCCTCGGCGCCCGCGTCCGGCGCGGTGATCCGCAACGGCTCGGCGGTGCGCGCGTCCAGCGTCACGGTGGTGTCCGCGGTGACGGTCAGGCCGGGCCGGGGCAGCAGCGCCAGCCGGGTGTCGTCGGTCTGCACGTCGGTGTTGGTGAAGTAGTCGCCCTTCGGCAGCCGCAGCGTGAACGAGCCGTCGGCGTCGTAGGGGAAGGCGAACGTGCTGTTGCTCAGCCCGATGATCGACGTGTAGTAGTCGGCGGCGGGCGCGCCCGAGCCGTCCACGAAGTCGAACCGGACGTCGTAGCTCTCCACCTCCCGGTGCACGCTGAACGCGGTGCGCAGCGGCGTCGGCCCGCCGGTCGCCACCACCGATCCCACGTACATGCCGTCCGCCGCGCCCAGCCGCGTGTCGGCCGTGACGGTCGCGGTCGCCTCGCCGCCCGCCGGGACGGTCAGCTTCGCCGGCGACACGCCGACCATGCCCGTCGGCGCGGACCCGCCGTCGGGGCCCTTCGCCTCGGAGGCGAGCGTCAACGTGATGGGCGCGGTGCCCTCGTTGCGGTACGTGACGCTTTTCGAGACCGGGGTGTCGTCGTTGTGGGGCCACTTCTGCAAACCCAGCGCCAGGCTCGCGGGTTCGGCGGTGAGCGAGGTGGCGATGGCCTTGGCCAGGTCGACCCGGCCCGCGCCCTGGTCGAACGCGGTGAGCGACGGGTTGTTCTTCGCCGACCCCACCAGCGCCGCCTTGATCTGCGCGCCCGTCCAGTCCGGGTGCTGCTGCGCGAGCACGGCCGCCGCGCCCGCGACGTGCGGCGTCGCCATCGACGTGCCGGACATGGCCACGTACCCGTCGGCGACCGGTGTGCCGACCGTGCCGCTGCCGGACTTCGCGGCCACGACGTCCACGCCCGGCGCGGTGATGTCCGGCTTGACCGCGCCGTCGCCGACGCGCGGGCCCCGGCTGGAGAACGGCGCGATGCCGTCCTGCCGGTCCACCGCGCCCACGGTCAGGGCGGCGTCGGCGCTGCCGGGCGAGCTGATCGTCTCCGGTCGGGAGTTGTTGCCCGCCGCGACCACGAACAGCACGCCGGTCCGCGCGGACAGCGTGTTCACCGCCTCTTCCAGCGGGTCGAGCTCCGGGGTGTCGCCGCCGCCCAGGCTGACGTTGACGACGTCCGCGCCCTGCTCGGCGGCCCACTGCATGCCCGCCACGATCGCCGACTCCTGGCAGCCGGTGAGCACGCACACCTTGCCGTCCACCAGGTCCGCGTCCGGCGCGACGCCCTTGTACTTCGGGCCCGAGCTCGCGATCGTGGCGGCGACGTGCGTGCCGTGGCCGACGCCGTCGGCGTTGTCCGGGTCGTCGGTGAAGTTGCGCTCCGCGACCTCGTGGCCCGCCAGGTCCGGGTGGTCCTGGTCGATCCCGGTGTCCAGCACGGCCACCTTCACGCCCTTGCCGGTGTGCCCGGCCTGCCACGCGGTCGGCGCGCCGATCTGCGCGGTGGAGCGGTCCAGGCTCGGTTGGCGCACCCCGTCCAACCACACCTTGCGCACGCTCGCCCTCGACACGAGCGTGCGCCAGGTGTCCGACGCCTCGGACTTGACCACCTGCGCGGCGTACGAGCCGACCGCGGGCAGCGGGTGGCCGACGCGCAGGCCGGCGGTCGCCGGCTCCTGCTCACCGGTCACGATCAGGGGCAGGGTGTCGCGGGCGCGGTCGTCGTAGCCGGACTCGACCAGGCCCGTGACGTCGAACAGCCTCGGGTCCAGCTTGCCCTGCGAGACGGCTTTCGCCGCGTCGCGCGGGACGACGTGCAGGTGGCCGTCGCGCCGGTAGCTGTGGAACACCGTGCGCTCCCGGCCCGGCGCGGCGACCAGCGCGCTCACCTCGTCGCCGAGGAGGACGACCTTGTCGCCGGTGATCAGGGTGACCTCGTGGTGCTCACCGGTGACGGGTGGGGCGTCCTGCGCCCCCGACACCCCCGGACCGCTCGCCGTGAGGCCGGCCGCGACGAGCACGGCCCCCCACGTCGCGCCACGCCAACGTGTGCTCTTCAACTCTGTCGAACCTCCCGGTGTGGTGCCGCGCTTGGCGGGACGCGGCCGGAAGGGCGTGGCTACCCGCGGTGGCGGCGGATGTACCGAGAGCGACGTTGCCCCTGACGTCACCGACGCTAGAGGGTTCCGGAAAGGCGGACAGCCACTGATTGGTCGGCATGTTCTTGACCAATTCAGCCGAGTAAGCGGTTACTTACCGCTCGGTGATGGAGCCGTCGGCACCAATCGAGATACCTGCCTGCGGCCCACCCGCTGGGCAGTCCGGACCGTTGGGGTAGGCCATTTCGGGGGTCAGCGTGATATTCCGGTCCACCAGGACAGAACCGGATTGGTCCAGCACCTGCACGGTCGCCGTGACCGGCTTTCGAGGCAGTGCGAGGAGGCTCGCGAAACCGTGCTTGCCTCCCGTCGGCTCGGAGCGCGCGCTGCACGAGTCGTCCGGCGAGGTACCGGTGCAGGTCGTCTCCACGGCCCTGCTCGACGGGTACAGCTCCAACGAGGGGGTTGCACAGGAACCGTCCCAGCAAACCTCGATCGTCGCGGACACCGCGTCCGGGTGCTCGACGTCCACGCTCACGCCGACGGGCGTGCCGATCGCCGTGCACGCCGCGTCGCCCGGCTCGACCAGGCCGCACGCCGTGGCCAGCACCAACACGCCCAGGGGCCAGGTCCGTCTCCACATGCCCAAGGGACGTAACGGGCCTGCGGTCAGGTTGCGCGCTGCCACCAACGCTTCTTCTTCGGCGGCTGGAGCTCGCCCCGTGCGACGGCCCACTCGGCGAAGCGGGCGGCGTCCTCGCGGAACCGCGTGCCGACCTCCTTGGGGTGGGCCGCGGCGTAGGCGTCGAACAGCGGGCGGAAGCGCTCGCCCAGCTCGGCGGCCACGTCGGGCCGCAGCGCCGCCACGATCCCCCGGCGCTTGGCGAGCAGGGCGCGCTTCTCGACGCGCACCCGTTCCGGGTCGAACCCGTCGGGCACGTCGCCGTCGGCCAGCAGCGCCCGCAGCAGGTCGGCCTGGGCGGCGGCCAACCGCTCGCGCTGGGGCTGCGTCACCCCAGCACCGCCCGGATCGCGGCCAGCTCGGCGGCCAGCTCCGCGTCGGCCGGGTAGTCGTCGTCCCGTTCCAGCAGGACGCCGGGCGGGTCGACGCGGTCGCGCAGCCGGGCCAGCACGTCCAGCACCTCGGGGAGCACGGCGTGGGCGTGCGTGTCGTGGTAGACGCCCTGGTGCTCCTCGCCGCCCGCGACGTGCACGTAGGCCAAGCGCTCCAGCGGGATCTCGTCGAGGAACCGGTCCACGTCGGTGCCGAGGTTGCGGGCGTTGGCGTAGAGGTTGGCCACGTCGACGAGCAGCAGGCAGTCGGTCCGGTCGACCAGCTCGGCGAGGAACCGGCCCTCGGTGAGCTCGCCGTCCGGCCAGTCCAGCAGCGCGGCGACGTTCTCCAGGGCCAGCGGCACCGGCAGGTCCTGCTGGGCGGCCTTGACGTTGGCGACCAGGACGTCCAGCGCGTCGCGGGTGCGGGGCAGCGGCATGAGGTGGCCCGAGTCCAAGCCGCCCGCGCGCACGAAGCAGACGTGGTCGCTGACCAGCGGCGCGTCCAGGGCCTCGGCGAGCGCGGCCAGGTGCGCGACCCGCTGCGCGTCCACGGGTTCCGCGCCGCCGAGCGAGAGCGACACGGCGTGCGGCAGCACGGGGACGCCGCGCTCGCGCAGCAGGAGGACCGACTCGGGCAGGTGCCCGACGTGCAGGTTCTCCGCGACGACCTCCACGAAGTCCACGCCGGGCAGGCGTTCCACGGTCAGGTCGATCTCCGGCCGCCAGCCGATGCCGACACCGAGCTTCTCCACGTGCCCACGTCCTTCCGTCGTCCTCGACCGACCGGTCACCGCCGCGGCGGGGTCAGTCGCCGCCGCCACCGCCGCCGCACCCGCCACCACCGCACGACGAGCCGCCGCTGTCGGACCCGCCGCTGCTGCTGCCGCAACTGCTGCTGGAGCAACTTCCGCACCCGCCGCCGCACGACGCGCCGCCGTCGGACCCGCTCCCGCGCGACCGCCGCCGCAGCGTCGCCGCCGCGCCGGGCGCGATGCCCAGCACCTCCCAGACGTGGTGCCGCTCCACCTTGCCCAGCAACCCGTAGCAGGCCACCAGCGCGATCCGGTTCGGCGACACGGCGACCGACCGCAGCCGTCGCACCACGAGCCGCCCGGCGCGGGTCAGCGGGCGCGTGGACCGCCCGAGGACGATCGACCCCACGACCCCCGCCACCACCGCGCCGAAGGCCAGTCCGAACGGCAGGTCCAGCACACCGGTCGCGATCACCGCGCCGACCACCGCGACCACCAGCAGCAGCCGGACCGACCGGGCCGCCTTGCGCCGCCCCGGCGGCACGACCAGGCCCCGGTCGACCAGGTGCTGCCGCAGCGACTGGGCTTCCGCGCTCCACGCCGCCGCGGCGATCACGTCGCCCAGCGGCAGGGGCAGCCTGCTCAGCACGTGCGCCTGGAGCGGGGTGCGGCCCTGCGGCCGTCCCACCGCGCTGACCAGGCCGTCGCGTGAGATCCGGGCGGCACCGGCCTCGACCAGCGACACCACCGCGACCTCGGCCGCCCGTCCCGGACCACCCGCCAGGAATGCCTGCTCCTCCGGGCCGGGCTCAGGCGTCGAACCCGCCGAACCCGCCGAAGTCGGCGTCCACTGAGTCGCCACCGTCATCGCCCTCCAACCACTGCGCGGCCAACCACCCACCCGCGAACCACCCGCCTGCCACCAGCCAGCCGTTGCGCCGCTGCCAGCGCTGCGGTTCGACCACCACGGCACGCCTGCGCCGGGGGAGCGGTGCCTGGGACGTTTCCCCCGGTGCGATCGGTTCCGCCCGCTCGCCGTCGAACACCGCCGTCTCCGACCGCGCCGACCCCTCACGCGGCACGGGCGGTGCGACGGCGGTGCGCGACGTCGTGCGGACCAGGCCGTAGCGGGCGGTCACCTCGGCCGGGTCGACCGGGGCGAGGCCCGCCGTGGCCTCCTCGTACGCCCGTGCGCCCCTCCTGGTCAGGACGGGCGGCGGACCCAGCAGCAGCAGGACGCCGAGCACGGCCGCGACCACCACCGAGGTGACCGTCACCCACCCGCCGGGCCCTGCGAGAGCCGCGACCACCACGAGCGCGGCCACCGGCACGACCGCCGACGCCGCCCGCGCCAACCGCCGCCGCGGCGACACCAGCAGCCCGGCCGCGACCAGGCGTTGCCCGATCTGCCGGGCCGGTCCGCTGGTGGCCGCGCCGACCACCAGCTCGTCCAGGTCGCGCGGTCGGGCGAGCCCGGCCAGCACGACCGCCTGCAACGCGGTGGCCGGCTGCTCCTCGCCGGGCACCGCCGCGGCCACCGGGCCGGACACCCGGGCCCGGTTCTCGGCCACCAGCCCGGCCAGCGCTACCTCGACCGCCCGGACCGGGCCGCCGCCGAGGTAGCCGATCTCCTCGAACGTCAGCGGCCGGTCGGGCGCGGCGCCGGTGACCCGCTTCACCCGCAGGCCCACCACCACCGCGACGACGAGCGCCGGGCCGTACCACCACAGGAACGTCATGGCCGCCACCCTAAGAGCCGCACGGACGGCTCAGGTCCGCGTCACGGAAGCGTAAGAACCGGTCAGCCGCCACCGCCACCGCCGCAGCCGCCACCACCGCCACCGCAGCTGCTGCCGCCGCTGCTGCCGCCGCAACTGCTCCCGGCGCTGCTGCCGCAGCTCGACGTGTAGGTGCCGGCCACGTAAGCCCCGCCCGAAGCCGCACGGGCCCGCGGCCGGCTGCGCGGACGTGCCGCGGCGCGCAACGTGATGCTCGGGTGGCCGGCGAAGCCGTGGAGAGCGACCAGCTCGGCGGCGCTCGCCACGACGGTCACCCCCCGCACCCCGGTGGCCCCGGCCGCGCGAGCCCGCGCCACCGCGTCACGGCCCTTCGCGGTGCGCGTCACGGGAGCCGCTTTCCGCAGCACCCAGACCAGGACGCCGGTCAGCGCGAGTTGCAGCGTCAGCCACCCCACGGGCGCGCTGATCAGCACGCCGTTGACCCAGCGGACGACGCCGACGACGAGCAGCAGCGCCATCGGCGCGACACCGATCCGCAGCCACCGCCGCACCGCGTCCGGCCCGACCAGGTAGTCCTGTTCGGACAGTCGACGGCCGACCGCGCGCGGCGCGTCCTGCTCCGACACCGACGTGATGAGCAGCGTCATCGTCCGGTAGCGGTACCGCTTGGCGTCGGTGAGCACAGCCTGGTCGACCGGGTGGTCGGCGGTGGGCGTGCCGACGAGCCGGACGCTGCCGTTGCGGGCGGGCACGAGGGCCCCGACGTCGATGAGACCGGCCAGCGACGTCTCGACCACCCGCCGGGGTCCGCCGGTCAGGTAAGCGATGTCCAGCACGCCGAGCGCACCCGCGGGGGCGCCTCCCCGCGTCCCCCGCAGGCGCACTCGGACGAAGATCGCGAAGGCCAGCGACACCGCCAGCGCGATCCAGTACAGCTCAAGGAATTCCGGGCCTGAAAGACCCCACGGTCGCTCCACGGTCCACCCCCTGTGGGCCTCGGTGGAACCAGGTCCACCAGCTTGGACGCAATGGTGTGCGCCAGGCCACACCCCAGCAAGGGGGCTTGAGCAAGCCTTAGGGTTCCGGTCGCCGGGCGGTCAGGAGGACGACGCGCCGTCCACGCCGCCGGAGCCCTCGCCGTCAGTGCCCTTGAAGATCCGCATGATTCCTCCAGGTGTCGATCGACATCGTCGGACTTGCGCCCTCAGTCTGCTCGACCGCCCGGGCTCTCGACCAGGCGCAGGCTCACCGAGTTGATGCAGTAGCGCTGGTCGGTGGGCGTGTCGTAGCCCTCGCCCTCGAACACGTGACCCAGGTGGCTGTGGCACGTGGCGCACAGCACCTCCGTGCGCACCATGCCGTGCGTGCGGTCCTCGCGCAGGATCACCGAGTCACCGGCCAGCGGCGAGAAGAACGACGGCCAGCCGCAGTGCGAGTCGAACTTCGTCTCGCTGCGGAACAGCTCGGCCCCGCACGCGCGGCACTCGTAGACGCCCTCGGTCTTGGTGTCGGTGTACTCGCCGACCCACGCGGGTTCGGTGCCGGCGTCGCGCAGCACCGCGTACTCCTTGGGGGTCAGGATCTCCCGCCACTCGGACTCGGGGCGGACCACCTTCGGGGTGGCGCCGACGACAGGTTCCATGCCTCCACGGTAGACGAACCGCGGTGGCCGGGACGTCGGCGCGGGGTCAGTAGAAGAACACCCAGACGAGGGTGCCCAGGTAGTACCAGACGCTGACCAGCACGCCCAGCAGGATCAGGCCCACCACGACGACCGCGATGAGCCGGCGCAGGCCGCCCGCGCGGTTCGCCGAGTCGGCGAACTGCCCGACGCCCGCGACCGTGCCCTCGACGGTGAAGCTCGGCGGCTGCTGCTGCATCCGGCCGAGGTGCTCGGCGAACGCCCTGGTCTCGGGGTCGTCGGGGTCGAGGCCGATGAGTTCGTCGTCGATGCTGGGCTGCGGGCGGTCGTCCGGTGCGTCGGCGGCTCTGGCGCTGGCCATGCGGCCCAGCGTATCGGGCGTTTCAAGCCGCTGGGCGGCTCAACTCACCAGGGTGGGTGACGGTCGGACCGCGCCGACCGGCCGGCCGTGGCCGAGCACCGGGTACGTGGCCAGCTCGTCCGGCGCGACCACGCCCAGCCTGCGCAGCGCGGCGACCAGGACCACCGCCCTGGCCCGGCTGGAGCCGTCCGCGATCTTGCACGCCACGGCTTCGCCGGTGGGCAGGCCGATCGCGTAGACGCCCTCCGCGCCGTCCTTGGCGACCGCGCCGGGGATCGCCCGCATGAGCTTCGTGACGTCGCGGTTCGTGCCGCCGACCCACTCCGGGTGCCGGTTCATCGCCCGCGCGATCCGCCGCTCCGGGCCGTCCTGCGCGCCGGCCAGCGCGCGGAACGCCCTGGCCAGGCCGGTGAGGCTGATGCCGAGCAGCGGCGCGCCGCAGCCGTCGACGCCCTCCGCGCCGATGGGCTCGCCCGCCAGCTCCTCCAGGGTGTCGCGGATGGCCCGCTGGAGCGGGTGGGTCGGCTCCAGGTAGTCGTGGGTCGACCAGCCGTTGACCACGCAGGTCGCGAGCATGGCGGCGTGCTTGCCCGAGCAGTTCATGTACTGCGGCGCCTTGCCCCGGCCCGCGGCGAGGTGCGCCTTGAGGGCGTCCTCCCCGATCGGCAGGTCGGGCGTGCACTGGAGGGCGGCCTCGGTCAGGCCGTGCGCGTGGAGGATGCGCCGCACGCCGTCGAGGTGGAAGTCCTCGCCGGAGTGGCTGGCGCAGGCCAGGGCCAGCAGCTCGCCGTCCAGGTCGAGGCCGTGGCGGAGCATGGCCAGCGCCTGGACCGGCTTGTTCGACGAGCGCGGGTAGGTGGTGTCCTGCGGGCGGCCGACCGCGAGCGCTTCCCGGCCGGTGCGGTCGAGGGCGATTACCGAGCCGTGGTGCACGGACTCCAGGAACTCGCCCCGCCAGACCTCGGCGACCAGTTCGTGTGCCATTCGTCCTCCACCGCTGTGCTGTCGACTGTCGACAGTTAACATCGGGGGCGACCTCGCGCGCTAGGAGACGTTCGTGACACCTCCCCTGCACCTGAGCTTGGCCGGCCAGGCCGTGGACGTGCTCCGCGAGCTGGTGCTGACCGGCGACATCCCGCCCGGCGCGCGCGTCAACGAGGTCGAGCTGGCCCAGCGGCTGGGCATCTCCCGCGGGCCGCTGCGCGAGGCGATCCGGCACCTGGCGTCCGAGGGCCTGCTGGTGCTCGCGCCGCACCGGGGCGCGTCCGTGCCGACGGCCGACGCGGCGGACGTGCAGGCGCTGTTCGAGCTGCGCACCGCCCTGGAGTGCGCGGCGGCCGAGCTGGCGGCGTCCCGGCGCACGGAGGGTGACGTGGTGCGGCTGCGCGCGGTGTGCGAGGAGTCGCGCCGGGCGTACTCGGCGGGGGAGCGCTTCCCGTATCGGCTGGACCTCGCGTTCCACCAGGCGTTGCTGGACGCGGCGCGCAGCCCTCGCATCGCCGAGCAGGTGCGGCTGGTGCAGCAGCGGGTGGTGCTGCTGCGCAGCGGGCTGCGCGACGACCCGCCGCACCAGCACGCCTCGCTGGACGACCACGACGCCCTGGTGGCCGCCGTCGCCGCCGCCGACCCGGGCCGCGCGTCCGACGTGATGCGCAAGCACCTGGCCAGGGTGTGCGCCCAGATGCTCACCAGCCTGGCCTGATCAGTGCGCGGCCAGGTGGTCGAGCAGGTGCAGCGTCGTCTGCTCCGCGGCCTCCTCCGGCACGAAGTGGCCCACCCCGGGCATCACCTCGAACCAGTACGGCCCGGTCGTCCACCGCCCGGCGTCCTGCGCGGTGTCGGGGGAGATCACCTCGTCGTCCTCGCCCCACAGGTACCGGGTCGGCACGGACACGGGGCGGCCGGCGTCGGTGTCCGCGCCGAGGTGGGCGAGGTCGTTGGCCCGGTACCAGTTCAGCGCCGCGGTGAGCGCGCCCGGCTCGGTCAGCTTCCGCACGTACTGCGCCACCCGCTCCGGCGGGATGACGGCCGGCCAGCCGTCGCGCAGTCGCGCGCCGCCGTCGGCCAGCAGCGTGCTCTCGGCCACGCCCGGCTCCCGCAGGTGGTCCAGGGTCGCCCACCGGCGCCGCTGGTCCGGGTCCGTCCGCAGCGCCCGCGCCAGCGCGCCGGGGTGCGGCGCGGACACCGCGGTCAACGTGCGCACCCGCAGCGGGAACCGCGCCGCCGCCACCCAGGCGGCCATCGCGCCCCAGTCGTGCCCGACCAGGTCGAACCTCGTCCAGCCCAGCGCGTCCGCGATCTCGACCACGTCCCGCACCACGTGCTCCAGCCGGTACGCGCTCACCCGGCGCGGGCGCACGCCCGGCGAGTAGCCGCGCAGGTCCGGCGCGACCGCCCGGTACCCGTGCGCGGCCAGCGCCCGCAGCTGGTGGCGCCACTCGATGCCGCACTCCGGCACGCCGTGCAGGAGCAGCACCTTGCGCCCGGTCGCGGGACCGGTCGCGATGGCGTCGAACGTGCCCGCCGGGGTCGTGATGCGCTGACGCGTCAGGTCGGATTCGAAGAGCACCGGTCGTGATCGCATGCACTCATCGTGCTGGCGTGATCGCGGTCAGTCCCTGGGGCGCGCTCCCGGAGGGCAGGTGGGGTCAGCCCTACCTCTGTCAGGGGGCCTGGCAGGGGCAGGTCCGACCCCACCCGGAGCCCTGGTCAGCCGAGCGTGCCGGTCACCTTGGCGTGGCCCTTGAGCAGGTTGCGGGCGATCGTGCGGCGCTGGATCTCGTCGGTGCCTTCGTAGATGCGCAGCAGCCGCAGCTCCCGGTACCAGCGCTCGATCGGCAGCTCGCGCGTGTAGCCCATGCCGCCGTGGATCTGCAGCACCCGGTCCACGATCTCGTTGGCCTTGATGCCGCCGTACAGCTTCGCCATCGACTGCGCCTGCCGCGAGTCCGCGCCCTGGTCGACCAGCCACGCGGCGTGCAGCACGAGCCAGCGCAGCGCCTCGATCTCCACCGCCGAGTCCGCGAGCATCCACTGGATCGCCTGGTACTCCGCGATCGGCTGCCCGAACGTGACGCGGGTCCTGGCCTGCTCGATGGCCATCTCCACCAGCCGCTCGCACGAGCCGAGCGCCCGCGCGGGCAGCAGGTAGCGGCCCTGGCCGATCCACTGCATGGCCAGGTGGAAGCCCTTGCCCACCTCGCCCAGCACGTTCTCCTCGGGCACGCGGACGTTGTCGAACACGAGCGCGGCCGGGCCCCACTGGCCCATGGTCGGGATCGGCTCGGACTTCCAGCCCATGTCCCGGTCGACCAGGAAGCACGTGACGCCGCCGTCCGCGCCCTTCTCCTTGTCGGTCACCGCGAACACCATCACGAAGTCCGCTTCGTTGCCCTGGGTGATGAACGTCTTCTCGCCGTTGATCACCCACTCGCCGCCCTCCTTGCGGGCGGACGTGCGGATGGCCTTGGCGTCGGAGCCCGCGCCCGGCTCGGTGATCGCGAAGCACGACACGCGCTCGCCCGAGATCGTGGGCAGCAGGTAGCGCTGCTTCTGCTCCTCGTTGCCGTGGAACAGGATGTTGTCCGCGTACCCGCCGAACCGGAACGGCACGAACGTGCGGCCCAGCTCGGCCTCCAGCAGCGCCGTCATGAGCGCGCCCAGGCCCATGCCGCCGTACTCCTGGGGCGTGAGCACGCCGAAGAACCCGGCGGCCTTCGCCTTGTCCTGGAGCTCCTTCAGCTCGTCCCGGGTCAAACCGGGCTGCCCCAGGCGCTCGCGGCGCAGCACCTCCGGCTCCAGCGGCGCCACCTCCTTGCGCACGAAGGTCCGCACCCAGTCGCGGATCTCCTTCTGCTCCTCGTCGAGCGTGAAGTCCATGCCGTCCTCCCTCTACCCTCTACGCGAACGCGTTGATGCCGGTCAGCGCCCGGCCGATGAGCAATTTCTGGATCTGACTGGTGCCCTCGTAGAGGGTCGTGACGCGGGTGTCGCGCAGGTACTTGCCGACCGGGTACTCGTCGACGTAGCCGTAGCCGCCGAAGACCTGGATGGCGTTGTTCGCCACGCGCACGGCGGCTTCGCTGGCGTACAGCTTCGCCATGGACGCCTCCGTGCCGAACGGCTCGCCCCGGTCGGCGAGGTCCGCGCAGCGCCACGTGAGCAGGCGGGCCGCGTCGGTCTCCACAGCCATGTCGGCCAGGAGCTCCTGCACGAGCTGGAAACCGGCGATGGGCTTGCCGAACTGCTCGCGCTGCTTGGCGTACTCGACGCTGACCTCCAGCGCACCCCGCGCGGCGCCCACGCAGCCGGCGGCGACGGACATCCGGCCCCGGTCGAGGGCGGCCATGGCCAGCTTGAACCCGGCGCCCTCGTCGCCGAGGCGGTTCCCGTCGGGAACCCGGACCCGGTCGAGGGTCAGCTCGGCGGTGGCCTGGCCGCGCATGCCGAGCTTGCCGCGGATCTCGGTGGCGGCGAAGCCGGGGGAGTCGGTCGGCACGAGGAACGCGGTGATCCCCCTCGGCCCAGGACCACCCGTTCGAGCGAAAACCAGGGCGACGTCGGCCCACGTGCCGTTGGTGATGAACACCTTCCGGCCGGTGATCAGCCAGTCGTCGCCGTCCCGGACGGCCTTCGTGGCCAGCGACGCGGCGTCGGAGCCGGTGCCGGGCTCGGTCAGGCCGAAGCAGCCCAGCTCGCGGCCCGAGCACAGGCCGGGCAGCCACCGCTGCTTCTGCTCCGGCGTGCCGTGCTTGGCGATGGTCTTGCCGACCAGGCCCAGGGAGACGGAGATGATGCCGCGCACGGCCGAGTCGCCGCGGGCGATCTCCTCCAGCACCAGGCAGTACGCGAGGTGGTCGCCGCCCGAGCCGCCGTCCTCCTCGTCGATGCCCAGGCCGAGGAAGCCCACCTCGCCCAGCGCGGGCACCAGGTCGCGGTCGATGGCCTCGTCCCGGTCCCAGCGCGTGGCGTGGGGGACGATCCGCTCCTCGGTGAACCGGTGTGCCAGCTCCTTGAGCTGCCGGTGTTCGTCGGAGATGCGCAGATCCACCGGGGTGACCTCCTAACCGAACGGTGTTAGGTTATCTAACCTAGGCGCGGAAACGACCACAGGCAAGGGGAGCGGACATGCCGAGGAGCCCGATCCTGAGTGCCTCGCGCATCCGGACCGCCGCACTGCACATCATCGACCGGGACGGCCTGGACGGCCTGTCGATGCGCAAACTGGCGTCTGAGCTGGGCGTTCAGGCCGCGTCGCTGTACGGGCACGTGAGCACGAAGGACGACCTGCTGCACGAGGTGGCCGCCGGCATCCTGGAGCAGGTCGACGTGTCCGGGTTCGAGGGCGGCGACTGGCGGCACGGCCTGCGCAGCTGCGCCCGCTCCTACCGGGCGGCTCTGGCCGCGCACCCCAACATCGTGCCGTTCCTGGCCTACGGCCCGGCGCACCGCGAGGCGTCACTGCGCCGGCTGGACGTCGTGCACGGCGGCCTGGTCGCGTCCGGCTGGTCCCGGCGCGAGGCCACGATGATCGCCGCGGCACTGATGTACCTGGTCTTCGGCGCCGCCCTGAGCTCGTTCTCCAGCGGCTTCTCCGAAGACCAGACCTTCTACCGCGACCGCTACCCGAACCTGGACAAGGCCCACCTGCTGCCGTCCGTGGCGCGGGAACTGGACCACGACAGCTTCGAACTGGCCCTGGACGCCCTCGTCACCGGTCTGGGCGCGCGAGCGCACGACTGAGCCGCGCCACCAACCCGCCCCGATCCGCGGGCGCCACCGTGAGCCAGTCGGACCCGCTGCTCGCGTACCGGCCGCGTTCGGTGTCGAACCACGTGATCGGGTGCTCCGCGCCGTCGACGGCGAAGTGACCGGTGCCCGTGATGGGACCGGCCAGCATCTCCCGCACGGCCTTGACGTCCGGGTTGCCGGACCGGCGAACGGCGCGCGTGAAGCCCTGCGGCTCGTCGGGCGCGAGGTCCTTCGCCGCCACGGTCACCGGCTTCCCCGGCCCCGGCCGCAGCGGCGGCAACACCTCGACCGCCGCCTCCGCCGCGCCGCGCACCACGTCGAGCAGCACGAAGTCGCCCTGCTGCACGGCCCGGACGGCGTAGTTGCCCCGTGCCACGACCACGGCGCGCAACAACGCGTCGGCGCGGACGTCCGGCATGCCCAGCACGGTGACCCGGGTGGCGGGGCGGTGCAGGAGGCGGAGCGCGTCCTCCAACTCGGCCTCCGGCCGCCCGCGCCGGGTGAGCCCGCGGCGGTCCAGGTCGGCGTGCACGGCCTGACGGATGCGCCGCCGCTCGTCGAAGGTCTCGCCGAGGGACGGCATGTCGAGGGGGTAGGGGAGAGCGCCCGCGTCGAGGTCGTCCCAGAGGACCTCGAAGGCGGGCAACGACAGCGCCGCGACCCGTCTCATTCGCCGATGGTCTCCGGGGCGACCATGCGCGTGTCGTCGAAGTACTCGTCGGTGGGGATCAGGTACTTCGTCTGGTGCTCCTGGTCCTCACCACCCTGCCCGCCACCCGCAGCCCCACCTGCCGGGAACCCGCCCGCACCGGGCGTCGCGCGCCCCTGACCACCCTGGCTGCCCGCAGGCCCGAACGCCCCACCACCGGCGGGCCCGAAGCCAGGCGTGCGCGCCCCACCCGGAGCCCCGCTCCCACCGGCCCCGCCCGCGCCCGGCATGCCCACGCCGGGCGCACGGCCGAGGCCGGCCGCGTTCCTGCCATTGCCTCCCGCGCCCGTGGGCGACGCACCGCGGTTCGCTCCCCGCGGCGGCGATACCGGACCCGTGAGCGGCCGTCGACCGGGCGGCACGACTCCGGGCGGCGGCATCGGCGGCACGGCGGGCGGGTGGTGGTACGCGGGCGGCGTCAGCGGAGGTGGAGTGGGTGCGACCGGCGGCGGCGCGGTCCACGAGGTCCGCGTCGTGCCAGTCCCGTCGCCTGGGGTGGGGACGGCGGACGTCGTGGTCGTCGTTGCCGGGGGAACACCCGTGCCGACCCGCTCGGCCGGGTCCACTGCCCGGGTGGACACGGCCGGGTGCCGCGCGTCCGAGGTGACCACGGCCTGCTCCTGCGTGACCTTCGGCGGCTCCGCGAGCGCGGGCATGCCGAGCGCGGTGGAGTACAACGCGTCGTCCCGCCCGTACATGACGTTGATCGCCTCGGCTCGGGCCGCGTCCGCCTTGGCCTTCTGCTCCGGGATGGTGAACGGCAACGCCATGACGGTGAAGATGTTCCCGCTGTTCATCGCGTCCGAGAACATCTTCCCCGGGTCGAAGTCGACCGGGGGTGGCATTTTCGCCGTCGCTTCACTCGCCACGTAGGTCTGATCACGCACGACCTCGCTGGTGCGGGTGAAGTGGTCACCCGCCTGGTCACTGAATTCGCCCACTTTCAGCAGTGCGTCGCGTGCTCCCTCGGCCGCACTTCCGGTCCAGCCGTCCTTCGACCCGGTGATGATGACCGAGAAGTCCACCGCGATGTCGTTCAACGCCTTTCCGACGCTTTCCCACTCGTCCGCGATGCGGTGCGCGGTGTCGGCGTCGAAATTGCGCCGGACCGTCTCCACCAGCGCCGGGTGCGTCAATCCCTCGTAGCGGGCGGTGGGGCTGGGCACGGTGGGCTTCGAAGTCATCTGTCCATCCTCGCGGTGTTCAGGGAAGCTTCGGGGCGATCAGCTCGGCGGTTCTCGTGGCCCGTTCGCACGCCGCCGCGGTATCCGTCGAAGTCGCGTCCACGGTGCCGACCACCTGCACCGACGACGATTCCGAGGTGGAGATGACCACGTGGCAGATGTACTTCGCGTCCAATGGTGCCTCGATCCGGGTCGCCGGGTACCCGCCGATTTCGGTCGGCACCGAGTGGTCGCCCTGGTAGTCGAAGTCGCCTATTCCCTGATCGGGGTGGACGGCCGCGCTGGCTCCCCCGTTCCCGCTCACGTACCAACTGCACGTGTCCGCTCCGGCCACCTGGTCCGCTTCGCCGGGGTACCGCAGGCCGAGTTGGCCGACTTCGGCCGAAGTCAGCAGGTCGCAGGGCTTCACGTCGGCGAGCGCGTGGTCCGCCGGCGCGTCGGACGACGCCGGTGCCGACCCCGTGGTCGACGCGGGCAGGGGTGAGCCGGCGGTGCCGGTGCCGCACGCGGCGGTCAGCAGCGCGAGCCCGGCGATCACCAAACGGGCGGTGGCGCGGTTCATGACTGGATGCTTCCTCGGATGTCGTCCATCTTGGCCTGGTTCGCGGCGTCCATGTTCTGGTAGGAAGCCCGGCTCTTCTCGATTTCCGCGCCGAGGTCGCTGATGGCCCGGACCAGTTGGGGGATGATCCGGGTGAGCACCTCGTTGCCCATTTCGCGGTTGATCTGACCGACTTCTTCCGCGTATCCGCCGCCCAGCGGGGTTCGGCTGCCGACCAACGTCGACCTCATGGTCACCCTGTCGAGTTCGTCCCGCATCGCCGCCAACTTGGCGAGCATCGAGTCGACTGCGTGCGGGTCGATCGACAGCGCGTGCGCCTCGGTCGCCGCGGCGATCGCGCCGGTGGCGGCCCGGATGTTCACCAGTCCGATGTCCCACCACCCCGTCCCCGATTCCCGGCTGAGCTTTTCCAGGGCGAATTCACCGGCATTGTCGAGCTTCGCGCCGCCGTCCTCGACCACAGGGCACACCCCTCCCCGAAGCGCCTTGGTTGTCGATCAAGGACTGTAGCGCAGTACCATGGTAGGTGTGGACCACCGGTCCTACGTCATCCGAATGGTGTACATGCGTGCCGCAGTTCTGCGGAGGCGATTCACGTGATGCTTTCTCGCATTTATTGACCACGGTTCGTGACCGTCGATCCGGGTGTGGTGGCCGGTTCGTTGTTAGGCTCACCCGTATGGCCCAGGCTGTGGAACTGACCGTCGGTGAACGCGTGGTGCGGGTGTCGAACCCGGGCAAGGTCTACTTCCCCGAGCGTGGGATCACCAAGATCCAGGTGGTCGAGTACTACCTGGCCGTCGCCGAGCCGCTGCTGCGCGTGCTGCGCGACCGCCCGACGACGTTGAAGCGCTACGTCGACGGCGTGACGGGGGAGGCGTTCTACCAGAAGCGGTTGCCCAAGGGGGCGCCCGAGTGGGTCGAGACGGCGCGGATCAAGTTCCCGTCCGGGCGGCCGGCGGACGAGGTGTGCCCGACGGAGCCCGCGGTGCTGGCGTGGGCGGCGAACCTGGGCACCTTCGACTTCCACCCCTGGCCCGTGCGGCGGGCGGACACCGATCGGCCGGACGAGCTGCGCGTCGACCTGGACCCGCAGCCGGGCACGGACTTCCGGGACGCGGTCGAGGTCGCGATGGTGCTGCGGGAGGTGCTGGGCGAGCTGGGGCTCACCGGTTACCCGAAGACCTCCGGCGGTCGCGGCGTCCACGTGGCGGTGCGCATCCGGCCCGAGTGGGACTTCGTGGACGTGCGGCACGCCGTGATCGCGTTGGCGCGCGAGGTGGAACGGCGCGTGCCCGACAAGGCGACCACCTCGTGGTGGAAGGAGGAACGGGGCGAGAAGGTCTTCCTGGACTTCAACCAGGCCGCCCGCGACCGCACCATCGCCTCCGCCTGGTCGGTCCGCGGCACCCCGCGCGCCACCGTCTCGACCCCGGTGACCTGGGACCACCTGTCCACTGTGGACCCCGATGACTTCGACGTGCTGACGGTCCCGGCGTACCTGGCCGACCACGGCGACCCGCACGCGTCCCTGGACGACGAGGCGTTCGGCATCGAGCGCCTGCTGGAGTGGTACGAGGCCGACGACCGGGGCGAGATGCCCTACCCGCCGGACTACCCGAAGATGCCCGGCGAGCCGCCGCGCGTGCAGCCGTCGCGCAAGCGCAACTGAAACCTCCGCGCGCAGGGTTCACACGACGGGGGTCTCGCGTGGCCGGTGGTCCAGGGGGAATGTGGGACAGGTGAACGCACGACGCCTTGAAGTGCAGCTGCCCGCCGACATGTCGGCTCGTGATTCCGCGGCCGTGGCCCACGCCATCGGGGCGGTGTTGGACGAGGCGGGGGTGGACGCGGAGGTCGAGCTCCGGACCGAGGAGCCGGACGAGGACGGTCGATAATCGGTCGCTCCCGCTCGGCGGGCGATCTAGCCTGCCGGCCGTGACCTTCCCCCCGGCGATGACCGAAGAGCAGTTCGAGGCGCTTGACGACGACGCGTTGCGGCCGGGTGTGGAGGCGTTGTGCCGGCACCTCGGGGTGTCCGGGGACGTGACGCGGTTCGCGGACGGGTCGTTGCCGGTGTACGCGGTCGGGGTGCGGCACGTGCTGAAGCTGTTCCCCGCGGTGCACCTGGACGAGGTGGCGACCGAGCGGGACGTGCTGGAGGCCGTGCAGGGACGGCTGCCGGTGCCCACCCCCGGCCTGCACGCGGCGGGGGAGTTCGGCGGGTGGGGTTACGTCTTGATGGAACGGCTGCGCGGCGCGAGCCTGAAGGACGTGTGGCCGAGCCTGGGCCCGGACGCCCGGCAGGACGTGTCACGGCAGGTGGGGGAGGCGCTGGCCGCCCTGCACGCCATCACGCCGCCGTCGCTGGGCCCGGCCGACTGGGCGGGGTTCGTGCGCGCGCAGCGGCAGGGGTGCGTGGCGCGGCAGCAGGCCCGCGGGCTCGCGCCGGGGTGGCTGGAGCAGGTCCCGGACTACCTCGACTCGGTCGACCTCGGGCAGCCGGACCTGGTGCTGGCGCACACCGAGGTGATGAGCGCCCACCTGCTGGTCGACGACGGCCGCCTGACCGGCCTGGTCGACTTCGAACCGGCCATGCGGGCCGCCCGCGAGTACGAGTTCGTCGCCACCGGCGTCTTCCTCACCCGCGGCGAGCGCCGGGCCAACCGGGCCCTCCACGACGGCTACGGCCGCGCGCTCGACCCGCGCAGGGTGCTCGCCTACGCGCTGCTGCACGTCTACTCGAACCTGCCCTGGTACCTGCGCGAGGTGCCGACGGCCGCCACCACCCTGGACGAGCTGGCCGACCACTGGTTCGGCGCCTGACCTGCCGCGACCTTCGGCCAACCGGCTGTTTCCGACAGCGGTTCAGCCGCGATCGGACTGGTCCTCTCGTACCATGGAGGCCAACGCCGAAGAGAGGGAGGCCCGCCGATGACCCAGGCGTACGTGGTGCGGTTCGTCGGCGGCCCCTTGGACGGGCGGGTCGACTCGCACGCCAAGGCGCCCGAGGCGCCGAGGCAGACCGTCACCCACGTCCACCTGCACGGCGGCCCCAAGATCGTGCACCACTACGACCTCCAGTACGCGGTCGAGTACGGCTGCGAGTACCGCCTCCGGGTGGAGGACGAGTCCGGGCTCTGAACAGAGTCAGAAGCAGCCGGCCGTAGACAAGCGTCTCACCAGCGGTTTACCGTTTGCAGTGCGTGAGAGCGCTCTCACAAAGCTGTGAGTCCCTGCTGGAGGTTCCTGTGCGTTCAATCCGCCCCCACCTGGCGGCCCTGGCGGTCGCCGTGGCCGCGGCTGCCGCGATCCCGCTCGCCCTGCCCGGAACGGCCGGCGCCGTCACGGTCGGCGCGGGCAGCTACGCCACCACGCGCCCGGCGGGCGCGGTCGGCCCGTCCGACTCCAACGGCGCAGCCCTGACGCCGAAGGTCACCGCCCGGATGGCCGGCCGCCCGGTCCCGACCAACGACTGGTGGTCGTCCCTGGTCTTCCAGCGCTACCCCGGCAACCCGTACTCCGAGAACATGTACGCCCACCCGCTGACGTTCCACGCGGCGGCGCAGGGCCTGGGCGTCGGCTACCCGACCAGCCCGAACATCACCCCGGACGGCCGGTTCTACGAGTTCATGCACACCGACGACCTGTTCGTCGGCGTGAGCGGCCTCAACGCCCCGCGCACCCAGGTCGACGGCTGGTCCGACTGGACCGTTAGTCCACTGTGGACTGACGGCACGCGCACGCTGCGCACCACCATCGGCCACGGTTCGCCGTACGTGTACGCCGAGGCCAGCGGCGGCGCGGCGCGCGTCGGCTTCAACGGCTCCACCTCGATCTGGAGCAACACCGGCACCACGCTCGGCGTCACCATCAACGGCCGCGACTACGCCCTGTTCTCGCCGAGCACCTGGAACGTCGTCGGCACCGCCGAGGCCACCTCCAACGCCGCGTTCTTCTCCGTGGCCGTGCTGCCGAGCCGCGACGCGCTGTCCCTGTTCCAGCGCTACGCGTTCTCCTTCGTCACCGACACCAAGGTCAACTGGACCTACAACTCGGCGAACGCCCAGCTCACGGCCACCTACACGGCCACGACCACGGCACGCCAGGGCACCCAGACCGGCACCCTGCAGGCCCTGTACCGGCACCAGTGGCTGGCCTCGTCCGACACCGTCACCGGCTACCGCTACACCTCGCCGCGCGGTGAGATGCGGCTGCGCGAGGGCTCGTCGTTCACCACCCGCAGCACGTTCAACGGCGTCCTGCCGGCGCTCCCCCTGTCCTCGGCAGCCGACCAGAACCGCCTGCGCAACGAGATCGACCAGGAGCTGAACGCCGCCGACCCGTGGAAGGGCGCGGGCGACACCTACTGGACCGGCAAGGCGTTGTGGCGGCTGGCGGCGCTGGCCCGCGTGGCCAACCAGATCGGCTACACGACGGGCCGCGACCGGCTGCTGGGCATGGTCCGCGACCGGCTCACCGACTGGCTCACCGCGACGTCCGGCGAGGCGGGCAACCACTTCGCCTACGACGCCACCTGGGGCACGCTGATCGGCTACAAGGCGTCCTACGGCACCGACGCCGAGATGAACGACCACCACTTCCACTACGGCTACTACGTGCTCGCCGCCGCGATCCTCGCGCAGCACGACCCGACGTGGGCGTCCGACTCCCGCTACGGCGGCATGGTCAAGCTGCTGGTCAAGGACGCCAACAACTACGACCGCGCGGAGAGCCGCTTCCCGTTCCTGCGCAACTTCGACGCCTACGCGGGCCACGGCTGGGCGTCCGGCCACGCCGGTTTCGCGCACGGCAACAACGAGGAGTCGTCGTCCGAGGCGATGATGTTCGCCACCGCCGCCGTGCTGTTCGGCCAGGCCACGGGTGACACCGCGCTGCGCGACGCGGGCATCTACCTGCACACCACGCAGGAGAGCACGATCGCCCAGTACTGGTTCGACAAGGACGACACGGTCTTCCCGGCGGCGTTCCAGCACGGCACGGTCGGCATGGTGTGGGGCGCGGGCGCCAGCTACAGCACGTGGTGGACGGCGAACCCGGAGGAGATCCACGGCATCAACATGCTGCCGATCACCGGCGGCTCGCTGTACCACGCCGACTACAAGGCCGACATCCTGCAGAACGTGAACGAGCTGCGGGCCAACAACGGCGGCACCGAGGTCGAGTGGAAGGACGTCATCACCCAGTTCCTGGCGATCGCCGACCCGGCGCAGGCGCTGGCCAACTACGGCTCGGGCCTGACTCCCGAGGACGGCGACTCCCGGGCGCACGCCTACCACTGGATCACGTCGCTGAACACCTACGGCACGCCCGACACGTCCGTGACCGCGAACGTGCCGACGCACGCCGTGCTGAGCAAGAACGGGGCCCGCACGTACGTGGCCTACAACCCGGGCACCACGACGGCCACGGTGACGTTCTCCGACGGGCAGACCCTGTCCGTGCCGGCGTCGTCCACCGCGTGGCGCGGACCGGCGGGCAGCGGCACCGACTCCGGCAGCGGTGGCGTGAACCCGACGACCACCACGACCACGTCCACGACCACGACCACGACGACCACCACGACGACGACCGCTCCGCCGGTCAGCCGTGACGCGTTCGCCACGATCCAGGCCGAGTCCTACGACCAGCAGCAGGGCGTGTTCAAGGAGACCACCACCGACAGCGGCGGCGGCCAGAACATCGCCGGCATCGCCAACGGCGAGTGGGTGCTGTTCCGGGGCGTCGACTTCGGCACCCGCACCGGCCGGCAGTTCTCCGCCCGGGTCGCCAGCGGCGCGGCGGGCGGCGTGAGCGGCCTGGTCGAGGTCCGCGTCGGCAGCCCCACGGCCACGCCGCTGGGCAGCTTCGCCATCGCCAACACGGGCGGCTGGCAGAGCTGGCGCACCGTGCCCGCCAACATCACCGGCCTGACCGGCAAGCAGGACGTCTACGTCACCTTCACCAGCGGCCAGCCGGCCGACTTCGTCAACGTCAACTGGATCACGTTCGGCTCCTAGACCTGCCGCCGCATCCCGCTCCACCGGAGGAGATCGGATGAACGCGAGATTGAGAGGTGTCATCGGCGCCGCGTCCGTCGCGCTGGCACTGGCCCTGATCGGGTCGGTGGTCGCATACCAGCCGGCGGGCGCGGGCCCCCTGGTGAACCACGACAACCACCCGGCCGCACCGGACGCGCACCAGGCCGCGGCCATCGAGGGTCAGGCCGGCATCCAGGCCGCGTCGGAGTTCCGCGCCAACTGCCGCGCGAGCCACCGGTCCGGCAACGACCCGATCATCTACCCCAACCAGACCGGCGTGTCGCACGTGCACGAGTTCTTCGGCAACCGGTCGACCAACGCGTCGTCCACGTACACGTCGCTCAAGGCGGCGGGCACCACGTGCGACCCGTTGGTCGACCTGTCCGCCTACTGGGTGCCCACTCTCTACAAGAACGGGCAGCCGGTCGCGCCGGAGAGCGTCACCGTGTACTACCAGGGCATCCACGACATGCAACGCGCCGTGGCGCACCCGCCGAACATGAGGTACGTGGTCGGCAACTCCCGGGCGACCAGCCCCGACCAGAACCCGTCCGCGCGGTGGTCGTGCACCACGCAGTCGGCGTCGAGCCGGGACTTCCTGAACTGCCCGGCGGGCACCAAGCTGGAGACGTACCTGGACTTCCCGACCTGCTGGAACGGCCGGGACCTGGACAGCGCCAACCACAAGGACCACATCGTGTTCTGGGCGGGCTCGTGCCCGTCCACGCACCCCGTGGTCCTGCCCAGGCTGGAGTTCCTGATCACCTACCCGGTCAACGGCGGCGGGCTGTCGCTGGGCGGGACGGTGAACGGGGTGAACGTGACCAACGCGCCGGGGTACACCTTCCACGGTGACTTCATCAACGCGTGGGACCAGCCGGAACTGGAACGGCGGGTGCGGGACTGCGTGAACGCGGGTCGCATCTGCGGCACCAACGGCAACCCCATCTAGCAGGAGGCGGCGAGGGCCCTCGGGCCCTCGCCGCTCCGTCCTCTGTGGACTGGTGCGCCGAGTGGCCGGCGGGTGGCAGGATCTGCGGGATGGAGTCCCGGGACCGCCTGCCGGTCACCCTCGCGGCACTGGTCGTGGTGGCGGTCGCGCTGTCGGCCATCCGGCCCAAGAGCTACGGCACCTGGTTGCTGGAGGTCGCGCCGATCCTGGTCGCGCTGCCCCTGCTGGCGTGGACGCGCCGCCGGTTCCCGCTGACCCGGCTGGCGTACTGGCTGATCTTCGGGCATGCGCTGGTGCTCGCCCTCGGCGCCCACTACACCTACGCCGAGGTGCCGTTCGGCGACCTGTGGACCGACCGCAACCACTACGACCGGTTCGCGCACTTCGTGCAGGGGTTCGTGCCGGCGGTGCTGGTCCGGGAGGTGCTGCTGCGGCGGACACCGCTGCGGCCGGGGCGGTGGACGTTCTTCCTGGTGTCGGCGACCTGCCTGGCGGTCAGCGCGGGGTACGAGTTCGTCGAGTGGGCCGGTGCGGTGGTCGGAGGCGAGTCCGCGACCGACTTCCTTGGCACACAAGGGGATGTGTGGGACACGCACTGGGACATGCTCCTTGCGCTCGTCGGGTCGGTGGTCGCACAGTGGTCGCTCGGGCGTGCGCACGACCGGCAGCTCGCGGAATTGTCGGTGGGGTAGGGCAAGCTGCACACGACGGATCTCGGGCAAGACGTGTCGGTGTCGGTCGTGTCGGTCGTGTCGTGTTGGTGTCGTGGCGTGGAGGTTGGTAGGCGATGGCGAAGGTGAAGCAGAGCTCGTTGTCCCCGGAGGACATCGACCACCTGCGCGCGGAGTTGGCCGCGGGCCGCCCGGCCGCGGTCTGGTTCACCTCCGCGGCGGTGGGGGTGGAGGCCGGGCGGTCGGGGAAGGTGGTCGCGTTCACCGAGCCGGCGGAGGGTGATTTCATCCAGGTGCGGCCGACGGGGGAGAAGGACGACCTGTCGTTCTCGCCGGGCGAGCTGACCGTGGAGAAGCCCGCACCGCGCAAGCGCGCCCCGGCTCCCGCCCCGAAGCCCGAACCGGCGGCCGCTCCCGCGCCGGTCGAGCACATCTACACGCCCGCGCCCGCTCCCGCCCCGGCTCCGCCGAAGCCGAAGCCCGCACCGGCCCCGGCCGCCCCCGCGGAACGCCGCCCGGCCGCGCGCAAGCAGGCGAAGCCGGCGGAGGTGACGGTGACCCTCACGTCGACCGCGGACGGTGAGTGGACGGTCGACGTGCAGTGGGGGTCGAAGCGCACGCTGAAGGCCGCGCCGGTGGTCGCGTCGGCGGTGTCGCAGGCGGCGAAGCTGCTGCCGCCGGAGGTCGACGAGGCGGTCGAGAGCGTGCTGAGCGCGGCTCGCGAACGCCACTTGGCGCGGGTCGAGCAGCTGCGGGCGGAGCTGGAGGAGGCGCAGCGGGCGCTGGCCGAGCTGACCGGCTGACCTGGCAAGAACACGTATTGCAACGTATTGATGATTGCCGTTCCGCGATCGGGTGAGGGTACTTCCCCTGGCCGGCGGTAGGGGCGGACCGTGGGGTCGAAATACCTTCGGTCGCACGAAGTCCCTCGACGCCGCGGAGGCACAAGATGGTTGTTGAGATCACGACAGCTGCCCAAGCCGAACTGGGCAGCTGCGGCTGCTGCACCGGCTGCACCGGCCCCGGTTGCGGGTGTTGCTCCAGCTGCTAATCCCACCCAACCGCCACACCCGGACCACCCCGGCCCCGGCCGCCCCAGCGAGCCGGGGCCCGGGCCCACCCTCCGGCCCCCCACCGGCGTCGCGCTGTCACCCGCCTTCCCACACCCATCGCCGACCGCACCGCGCTCGCCGCCGCACCGCGCTCGACGCCGCACCGCGCTCGCCGCCGCCGCATCCTCACCACTGGCCACGCTCGGCGGCACACCATCTCTCGCCTCGCCTCACGCCGCGAGCGACCGCAACCGCCGCCCTGACGTGCCGCGAGACGACTTATGCCCGATGGCACGACGCCGCCGGGGTTCCATTCGCAGCGGGCCGCACCGGGCGATCACATTCCTTCACCCGGCCCACGCAGCCGGCCCACGCAGCCGTCGCACCGCAGCCGGCCGCACGACGGCCTTCCGATCCGTTCACGTCCGGGAGTTCCGCCAACCCGCTGCGGGCTGGACCGCGTCCACGCCTCGAGGTCACCAGGCGCGCGGCGCGCGGCCGGGGGAGCGGCGGCTGCCGGCTGCCCTTTCCGCGCCGCCCGTGGGGTCGTGCTAGGCCGGGCGGCCCTGGGGCCGGCGGTCGTCAGCGGACCGGGGTGGTTTCGGCGGGCCGCTCGTTGTCAACCGAGGTACAGTAACAGTGTTTCCGTACATTTTCGGGGCAGGTTCACCCGATCGAGGTCGGCGGGAGTGGCGGGTCGGACGCCGGGTCCCGACGGATCGGGCCGGGAAGCGTAGTGGATCGGTGGGATTTGCGCTGGTCAGCGTCACGGGGGGCAGACAGTGCCGCTGGACGGCACCTTGGCGTCGACCAAGAACTCCTCCGCCGCCCGAGTCGCGCACGCGGACTGGCCGAGAGCCCCGTGACCACCACCCTGCCACCCCACCACGACGCCGGCCGGCAGGGCCTGGGCGGCGCGTTCACTGCCCTCCCGCGGCGTCACGGGGTCGGTGGCGGTGGTCAGGACGAGGACCGGAGGGGCGCCTGCCAGTCGAGGCACCTTGACCTGCTGCGGCACGGGGAAGGGGCCGCAGGCCAGCAGCTTGCGGGCGAAGTGGGCGCCGAACAGCGGTTGCTTGGTCCGCCAGTCGGCGGTCAGCCCGGCCACCCGCTCCGGCGGCACCCGGTTCGTCGTGTCGTTGCACCCCGTGATGATCGCGGCGTCGATGCGCGGCGGGTCGTCGGCCTGCTCCAGCACCAACGGCCCGACGAACGCGCTCAGCTTCGCCCCGTCACCGCCCTCCGCGGCCACGATGGCGTCCGCCAGGGCACCCCACCGCGCCCGGTCCGCCAGGCCGGCCAGCACGGCTTCCGTGGCGGTCCCCGGGGTCAGGTCGAAGTCGCCCCCGCGCAGCGGCTTGTCCCGCAGCGACTCCAGCAACGCCTTGAACCGGTCCGTCGCACCGGCGCCCAACGGGCACCCGCGCACCACGCAGTCCTTCTGGAACGCCGAGAACGTCTCCTCCGCCGCCACCGCCCGCGTCTGCGCCACGGCCGTCGCGTCCAGCGTCGGGTCCGGCGCGCCGTCGAACACCATCCGCCCGATCCGGTCCGGGAACCGCGCCGCGTACAGCGTCAGCACCCGCGAACCCTCACCGACGCCGATCGCGTTCAGGTGCGGCACGTTCAACGCCTCGCGCAGCTGCTCCAGGTCGGCCGACGCCCGCCACGAGTCCACCCCGGGCAGCCGGTTCTCCATGTCGAGCACGCACTCACGGCTCGCCAGCGTGTACGCGTCGACCAGGTCCTCGTGCGACTCGGCCCCCGGGTCGGCCTCCACGATCCCCACCCGCGCCGAGTCCGGCACGCACTGCACCGGGTCCGACTCGCCGGTGCCCCGCCGGTCCACCCCGATCAGCGTGAACGTGCTCAGCACCGTCGCGGGCAGGCTCGCCGCCAGCCGCGCGGCCTTCACCGTGCCCGGCTCGCCACCGGCCTCGCCGACCACCACGAGCGGGCTGCCGCCCGTGCCGACGCGCAGCAGCGACATGCCCAGGCTGCCCCGGCCGGGACGGCTCGGCACGTCCAGCCGGACGGTGAGCTGCGTGCACTCGTACTCCCACGTGCCCGCCGGCGCCGACGACCCCATCCGGGCACGCGTCGAGTCCGTGCACGGCGACCAGGACAAACCGGGCGCCTCGAAGCTCTCCAGCGGCGGGACCTCGCGCGGACCGGACGGCACGCTCACCGTGGACGGCTGGTCGCCGTCACCGTGCACGGCGATCACCGGCCGGGTCGACGGACCCGCGCTGCACGCGGCCAGCGCGCTCAGAGCCACCAGCATCAGAGTGGCGTGACGCCGACGCGGCACAGCGGTCCCCTCGCTCTCTCCCACGGCGTTGGTCTCCCGTTGGGGCTGGTGCAGAGCCTCACACAGTCCAGGTGAGACTTCGGTGAGCGGGCTGGGAGAGGATGTCGGCATGGTCACGGTGCACGTCGAAGGCTTCCGCGAGCGCAAGCTCACCCGCTCGGGCCCGTTCACGCTCGCCGCCAAGGCGTACGGCGCCATCCCGCCGCCCGCCCTCGTGCTGTTGGGCGTGGTCAGCGTGCAGATCGGCGCGGCCGTGGCCAAGCAGCTGTTCACCCTGGCGGGTGCGGCGGGCACGGTCACGCTGCGGCTCGTGCTGGCCGCGCTGATCCTGCTCGCGGTGTGGCGTCCGTCGCTGCGGCTGGACCGGCGGACGTACGCGGTGATCGTCGGCTACGGCCTCGTGCTCGGCGCGATGAACCTGAGCTTCTACCAGGCGATCAAGCACATCCCGCTGGGCGCGGCGGTGACGATCGAGTTCCTGGGGCCGCTGGCGGTGGCCGTGATCGGGTCGCGGCGCTGGTTGGACGGGGTGTGGGCGCTGCTCGCGGCGGCCGGCGTGCTGCTGCTGACCAGGGTCGACGGCGGCCTGTCGGTCACCGGTGTGCTGTTCGCGGCGGGCGCGGGCGCGTGCTGGGCCGGGTACATCCTGCTCACCGCGGCGCTGGGCACCCGCACGTCCGACGGCAAGGGCCTGGCCCTGGCGATGGTGGTGGGCGCGGCGCTGGCGCTGCCGTTCGGGGTGGCCGAGGCGGGCACCATGCTGCTCGACCCGGTGGTGCTCGTCGCGGGCGCGGCGGTGGCGCTGCTGTCGTCGGTGGTCCCGTACTCGCTGGAGCTGGAGGCGCTGCGCAAGATCCCGCCGCGAGTGTTCGGCATCCTGATGAGCCTGGAGCCCGCGGTCGCGGCGCTGGCCGGGTTGGTCGTGCTGCACGAGGCGCTGCACCCGGCCCAGTGGGTCGCGGTGTTCTGCGTGGTGCTGGCGTCGGTCGGGGCGACCCGGACCTCGAAACCGGAGGGGTGAGCGGCGGCCCCCCGCGACGCTCAGGCGGTGGCGGTGGCGGTGGCTTCGGGCTTCGGTTCCTCGACGCCGAGCCGGCCGTCGACGAGCTCGCCGCCCCGCTGCTCGAAGACCGTCGCGTAGGTGGCCGAGTACTTCCGGTAGACGTCCAGCGCCTCGCCGTCCGCCGCGGCGGCCACGTCGGCGCGGAACTCGTCGCGCAGCCGGCGCATGGTGTTCACGTCGCCGCGCCGCTTGATGCTGTGCAGGTAGGGCTTGAACGTCACGTTCAGCCCGCCCACCACGGCCGCGGCGAGCAGCAGCACCTTGCCCAGCGCCGTCTCCGACGAGGTGAAGCCCACTGCCAGCACCGCGGGCACCGCGATCAGCACGACGGTGTAGAGCAGCCCGGTCGTCCGGTGCACGACCCGCCACGTCGACAACCGCCGGCAGTCGTGCCGCATGCGGTCGTCGAGTTCCCGGATGAGCGCGTTCACGTCAGCCACAGCCGACGACGGTACCGACCCGAGGGCTCACGCGGGGCGGACTTCGCCGCGCAGCACGGATTCCACGTCGTAGCGCGCGGGCTGGTCGAGCTGGTCGTAGCGGCACGACGCCGGGTCGCGGTCGGGCCGCCACCGCCGGAACTGGCCGTTGTGCCGCAGCCGGGCGGGCGCCGCGCCCTCGGTCTGCGAGTAGGCGATCTCCAGCACGCGCTCGGGCCGCAACGGCACCCAGTCGGCGTGCTTGCCGCGCCACCGGTTGATCTCGCCGGGCAGGCGGCGGCCGTCCGGCTCCACCAGCCACGGGTGGTCGTCGTCGGTGATCAGCTCCTGGAACTCCGCGGCCAGCGCCCGCCGTTCGGCCGCCTTGAACGAGCCGACCACGCCGACGTGGTGCAGGACGCCCGCGTCGTCGTGCAGGCCCAGCAGCAGCGAGCCGACCGCCGTGCCCGGCTCGGTGTCCTTGTGCCAGCGCAGCCCGGCCACCACGCACTCGGCGGTGCGGGCGTGCTTGACCTTGACCATGGACCGCTTGCCGGGCGTGTACGCGCCCGCGGCGGGCTTGCCGATCACGCCGTCCAG
The DNA here is from genome assembly GCF_044757065.1 of Actinosynnema sp. NPDC091369. Taxonomy (NCBI): domain Bacteria; kingdom Bacillati; phylum Actinomycetota; class Actinomycetes; order Pseudonocardiales; family Pseudonocardiaceae; genus Actinosynnema; species Actinosynnema sp. NPDC091369. The sequence goes on from NZ_JBIVUG010000015.1 coordinate 92,644, forward strand.
GCCCGCGCCCTCGAACAGCTCGAACCACTGCGCGGCCAGGTCGCCGTCGGTGGTCGCGGGCGTGAGGTAGAGGCCGTCGCCGGGCGTGATCAGACCTTCCAGCGTCGACCGGCGCTCGGTGCACGGCCGTTCCAGCAGCACCTCGTCGCCCACCGCCAGCACGTCGAACGCCACGAAGCTCGCGGGCGTCTGCTCGGCCAGCAGCCGCACCCGGCTCTCCGCCGGGTGGATGCGCTCGGACAACGCGTCGAAGTCCAGCTTGTCGTCCTTGGCCACGACCAGCTCGCCGTCCACCACGACCCGGGGCGGCAGGGTGCGCTTGAGCGCGGCCTCCGCCTCCGGGAAGTACCGGTTGAGCGGCTTGCCGCTGCGGGACTGGAGGAGCAGCTCGTCGCCGTCGCGGAACACCAGGCAGCGGTAGCCGTCCCACTTGGGCTCGAACACGAGGTCCGCGCCGGTCGGGATCTTGTCCACCGCGGTGGCCAGCATCGGCTGCACGGGAGGGGTCAACGGGAGCGCCACCCGGCCATCCTGCCTGGTGAACCGGGCTAGCGCACGCGTTGGCGCGCCCTCTTGGCCAGATCGAGCCGCACCGCGGTCGGCAGCACCTCGACGCCGAGCGCGGCGCGTGCCCGCGACAGCACCCGGTCGTCCAGCTCCCGCCACACGCGGGTCACGTCCGCGCCGTGGCGCAGGGTGAGCCGCAGCCGCAGCGCGGGCGTGCCCACCACCGACACCTTCGCGCCGTCCACGCCCTCGACCTGCTCGGCGTCGGCGCGCACCGCCGCCGCGAGCGCCTTGGCGGTGACGACGACGTCGTCCAGCAGCACGTCGGGCCGCCGTTCGGGGCGGATCGCGCACCACGCCCACCGCAGCCCGAGGACCACCGCCAGCACGCCGAGCACGGCCAGCCCGATCCGGACGGCGAGCAGGTGCGCGCGGGCCCAGTCGAGCACGGCGGGGTCCAGCACGGGCCGGTCCACGGCGAAGCGGTGCAGCCCGACGGCGGCGCAGCCGACGAGGAGCGCGAGCGCGCCGAGCACGAACGCCATCACCCGTTCGGTGCGGTTCGAGCGGTTCACCGGCGGTCCTTCGGCGACATCACCACGACCGACACCTTCGGCCGCGCGGGCATCGGCAGGTCGGCCACCGCCGCCTGCGCCACCTCCAGCAGCCGGGGCCGCAACGACGCCTCGTCGTGCAGCAGACTGGTCGCCCGGACCCGCACCCTGCGCCGCGACGCGGTCACCGACGCGTCCACCACACCGTCCTCCGCCCGCACCCGGTGCCCGACCACGCGGGCCAGCGACGCGGGCGTGGTCACCACGCGCACGCCGTCGGCCGGGTCGTCCAACGCCACCTGCCGCGCACCCGCCCGTGACGCCACGACCAGCAGCACCAGCCCGCCGACGGCCAGGCAGGCGCCGACGACGAGCACCGGCCGGTCCACCCAGGACCAGTCCACGCGCAGCGGCAGGCCCTGCCCGGCCCAGTGCCGGGCGACCAGGACCAGGAGCACCGCGCCCGCGCCGGCCAGCGCCAGCCCGAGCACCGGCGACAACACCCGCAGCAGGACCCTCATCTACACCACCCGCGGCCGGGTCTCGGCGCGCAGCGCGGACACCGTGACGGCGACCGACCGGACCCGGTAGCCGGTGATCCGCTCGACCTCCTCGGTGACGTGCCGCCGCACGTCCGCGGCGGCGGCGCGCACGGGCGCGGGGTAGCGCAGCGCCAGCTTCAGCGCGAGTTCCAGGTCGCCGCCGTCCTCGCCGACCCTCACCGTCGCGCTCGGCTCCGCGCCGGGCACGAGGCGGACGGCGTGCGCGGCCACCTTGCGCACCACGGTCGGGTGAATCTCGAGCGAGCCGCGGCGGTCGTCCGGGCCGCTCACTTGTCGCGGCCCCGGCCGAGCAGGTCGCTCAGGTCGAGCCGGCCGTCCAGGACCCGGCCCACGACCAGCCCGATCACGCCGACGGCCAGCGTCACCAGGAACGCGGTGAACCCGCCGGTCGCGGCCAGGCCCAGCACCAACCCGGCGAGCAGCCCCGTCTGCGTCGCGCTCATGCGCCCTCCCCCTCCAGGTCGGCCACGACGACGTCGACCGGCGCCCGACCCGCCACCCTCGCCACCGCGGCCCGCAGCTCCGCCACCACCTCGCCGACCGGGCGGCCGAGGCGCAGCACGACCGCCACCTCGACCCGCTCGCCGACCCGGACGCCGTCCACCCGCCGTCCCGGCAGGTAGGAGGCGACCGCGCCGTCCAGGCGGGCCACGTCCGGGTGGGCGAGCAACGCCGCCTCGACGTCCTCGGACACGTCCGTCGCCACGTCCGTCACTCGACCCGGGAGCCCGTGCCGGACTCGGGCTCGTCGTCGTCCTCGGGCAGGTGGATGTCGTTGACGGCGATGTTGACCTCGATGACCTCCAGCCCGGTCATCCGCTCGACCTGGCCGATCACGTTGCGCCGCACGGCGCGCGCCAGGTCGACGATGCTCGCGCCGTACTCGACGATGATGTCCAGGTCGACCGCGGCCTGCTTCTCGCCCACCTCGACGGCCACGCCCGCGGTGCTCGCGGTGCCCGCGCCGGGGATGCGCTCGCGGATGGCGCCGAACGCCCGCGACACGCCGCCGCCGACGGCGTGCACGCCGGAGATCTCCCGGGCCGCGATGCCCGCGACCTTCTGCACGACCGACGACGCGATCGTGGTCCTGCCCTGCTCGGTGTCGTCGGCCGGACGCGCGGTGCCGGTGTCCGGCTTGACGGCGGTGCTCTGAGCCACGGCGGATCCCTTCCGAATCGGAGCGTGCCCGTTCGGATGCGGACGGTATCGCCGATCGGGCCGGAGTCGGGACCTACGTCACCGGATCAGGGGTCACCTTCCGGTACCGCAGCAGGAGGGCGCTGTCGTGGTGCAGCACCGAGTCCAGGGCCAGCGACCGGGGTGCCGGCGGCAGCGGCCCGACCGCGATCCGACCGGCGTCGCCGCCCGCCAGCAGCGGGGAGAACGTCACGCACAGCACGTCCACCAGGTCGGCGTCGATCAGCGCGCCGAGCACGTGCGGCCCGCCCTCGCAGTCGACCCGGCGCAGCCCGCGCTCGTCCAACGCGGCCAGCGCCAGGTCCATCGACACGGTCTCCTCGCCGGCCACGACCACGTCGGCGCCCGCCGCCGCCAGCGCGTCCCGCCGCTCCTTCGGCGCGGCTCGCGTGGTGAGGATGATCGGCGGCACGGACGTGCTGGTCAGCAGCGTGGACGTGGGTTCGATCGAGCACCGCCCGGTGACCACGGCGATCGGCGGCACGGGCGCGAGACCGAGCCTGGCCCGCCGCGACGCGCGCACCTCGCCCGCCTTGACCCCGTGGTAGCCCTCGACCAGGGCCGTGCCCGCGCCGACGAGCACCACGTCGCACAGGTCGCGGCCGAGCATGAACACCCGGCGGTCGGCGTCGTTGCCCAGCCCCTGGGAACGCCCGGCCACCGACACCGCACCGTCCACGCTGGACACGAAGTTGACCTGCACCCACGGCCGGTGGAGCCCGTCGGGGTAGTCGTAGAGCCGTTCCAGCTCGTCGTCGGTGATCTCGCCGTCACGTGGTGGCCACAACATCCGCACCGCCACATCCCAGCACGCCGTTACGATCCGGGCATGTCCGCCCCGCCGCGCCTGTCCGATCGAACCCCGCACGTCGACGCGGACGAGCTGGTGGGCGCGATGGTGCCGCCGCCGCGCTTCGACGCGGTCCGCTTCGACACCTACCTGCCCAACCCCGACGAGCCGAGCCAGGCGGCGGCCGTGCGGGCGTGCCGGGAGTTCGCCGAACGCGTGTCCGAGGGCGGCAGCCGGGGCGGCGTGCTCGGCCGGCTGTTCAAGCGGTCGGGCGACGACGACGGCAAGCCCGGCCTCTACCTCGACGGCGGGTTCGGCGTCGGCAAGACCCACCTGCTGGCCTCGGTGTGGCACGCCGTGCCCGGGCCCAAGTCCTACGGCACGTTCGTGGAGCTGACCAACCTGGTCGGCGCGCTGGGCTTCGGCGAGACCGTGCGGCGCCTGTCGGGCCACAAGCTGCTCGCGATCGACGAGTTCGAGCTGGACGACCCGGGCGACACGATGCTGGTCACCCGCCTGATCAAGGAGCTGACCGCGGCGGGCGTGTCGGTCGCGGCCACCTCCAACACGCTGCCGGACAAGCTGGGGGAGGGCCGGTTCGCCGCCGCCGACTTCCTGCGCGAGATCCAGTCGATGTCGGCGAAGTTCACCGTGGTCCGGGTCGACGGCCCCGACTACCGCCACCGCGGCCTGCCCGACGCGCCGCCGCCGATGACCGACGAGGACCTGGTGGCCAAGGCCCACAGCACGCCCGGCGCCACGTTGGACGACTTCGCCGACCTGTGCGCCGCGCTGGCCCGCATCCACCCGTCGAGCTACGGCAGGCTGGTCGACGGGGTCGCCGCGGTGCACCTGCGCCACGTCCGGCCCGCGCCCGACCAGGCGGTCGCGCTGCGGCTGGTCGCGCTGGGCGACCGGCTCTACGACCGGGACATCCCGGTGGCCGTGTCCGGCGAGCCGCTCTCGGAGCTGTTCACCGCCGAGATGCTGCGCGGCGGCTACCGCAAGAAGTACCTGCGGGCGGTATCCCGACTGGTGGCCCTCTCCCGCTGATCTTGCCTGCTCAGACCCCCGATCGGGAGGGTTTTGCGGGTGGGGCGCCGGGTATCCACCGGCCGTGATGAGCGAAGCGGAACGCCGCACCCTCAGTGAGATCGAGAGCAGACTCGCGGACGAGGAGCCGGGCCTGGCCTCGGCGCTCGTCGCCGGGAAACCCCGGCACCCATTGCTCAGCTACGCCCTCGTGGCCACGTTCGCCGGCCTGGGCGTGCTGCTGCTGTTCCTCGGTGCGTTCGGACCGGCCCTGGCGTCGTTGGGGTTCGGCGCGTTGCTGCTGCTGATGCGCGGCTACACGTGGCGGTGAGCGCGGCCCGCTACGGGACCAGGTTCACCCTGGCCGTGCAGCTGCCCACGCACGCCATCGCGTCGTAGTTCTCCCACCGTGCCGCCCCTTCCGCGGGGTCCTGCACGAGCAGCCCGGCGAAACCCGCGCCCATCAGCCGCAGCGAGCTCATCCGCGTGTACCCGGTGACCAGCCTCGCGTGACCGGGCACGAAGCTGATGGACGGCCGTTCCTCGCGCACCTCGGTCAGGTACTCGGTGAACGTCGGCGCCGTCGACACCGCCACCGACAGCGCCGCACCGGTCAGCCCCCGCACCGCGGGCGCCACGTCGCGCCACGTGCCGCGCACCGGCGCCTCCTCGGTGCCCAACCCCAGTTCCGACGCCAGCCGCTCCTGGTCGTAGCGGTAGCGGTAGAAGTCCAGCAGCACCTGCACGCACGCCGCCAGCGCCCACTCGTCGGTCTCCTGCCGCGGCGGCCGCACGCACGGCGGCAGAGTCCGCGTGTCCACCTCGGGCCGCAGCACCTCCTCGACCAGCGCCCGGTCGAACCGCCGCACCACGGGCTCGTCCAGCCCCACCACCCGCGCCAGGTGGGTGAGGTCGTGCACGCGTTGCCGGTACCGCTCGGCGGCGTCCTCGCGCGGGTCGCCCACCGGCCACGGCCGCCGCACCACCGCCGGCGCCACGCGTCCCTCCGGCACGAACGCCACCAGCGGCGCGCCCCAGCACGGCCCGGCCGCCACGTCCACGTACCCGCGGCCCACCTGGTGCCGCCACAGCACCACCTCGCCGTTCTCGCACCGCACCGGCTGCGGCTCGCCGACCGGCACGCCGTCCTCGGCGCACGGCAGCGCGCCCACCGTGGCCAGCACCCCCAGCTGCGCCGCGACCAGCCGCACCGTGTCGACCGCACCCATCCCGACGTCCTCCCCGGTCCACCGCTCTGTTCAAGGGAGTCGCGTCACAGTTCGCAGATACGGCCTAATCCGCTGGCCATGGGCAGCGGCTATGGCCGACCATGCGCGGGTGGGATTCCTGGACGCGAACGGCCTCGCCTTCCGCCTGCCCGACGGCCGCGAGCTGTTCCGCGACGTGTCGTTCAAGGTCGGCACGAACAGCGTGGTCGCCCTGGTCGGCGCGAACGGCGTGGGCAAGACGACGCTGCTGCGGATCCTGTCCGACGAGCTGACGCCCACGGCGGGCAGCGTCCGCGTGCAGGGCGGCCTGGGCGTGATGCCGCAGTTCGTGGGCTCCGTGCGGGACTCCAGCACCGTGCGCGACCTGCTGCTGGCCGCGTCACCGGCGCCGCTGCGGGCCGCCGCCCGGGAGCTGGACGAGGTCGAGCTCCAGCTCATGGAGACCGACGACGAGCCGACCCAGATGCGCTACGCCGACGCGATCACCGCGTGGGGCGAGGTCGGCGGCTACGACGCCGAGGTGCTGTGGGACACCGTCACGGTCGCGGCGCTGGGCGTGCCGTTCGACCGGGCCCGGTTCCGCGAGGTGCGCACGCTGTCCGGCGGCGAGCAGAAGCGGCTGGTGCTCGAAGCGCTGCTGCGCGGGCCGGAGCAGGTGCTGCTGCTCGACGAGCCGGACAACTACCTGGACGTGCCGGGCAAGCGGTGGCTGGAGGAGCGGCTGCGCGAGACCGGCAAGGCCGTGCTGCTGGTCAGCCACGACCGGGAGTTGCTCGACGTGGCCGCCACGCACGTGGTCACGGTGGAGGCGCACTCGGCGTGGACGCACGCCGGGTCGTTCGGCACGTGGCACGCCGCCCGCGCGTCCCGGATCGAACGCCTGGCCGAGCTGCACCGCCGCTGGAACGAGGAGCACGACCACCTCAAGGAGCTCGTGCGCACCCTCCAGATCCAGGCCCGGATCAGCGAGGTGATGGCGGCGAAGTACCGCGTCATGCGGGCGAAGCTGGAGCGGTTCGAGGAGGCCGGCCCGCCGCCGGAGCTGCCGACCGACGAGAAGGTGGCGCCGCGGCTGCGCGGCGGTCGCACCGCAGTGCGGGCCATCACGTGCGAGGACCTGGAGCTGACCGGGCTGATGAAGCCGTTCAGCGCGGAGGTCTTCTTCTCCGACCGGGTGGCGGTGCTCGGCTCGAACGGCTCGGGCAAGAGCCACTTCCTGCGGCTGCTCGGCGGCGGCGATGTCGCGCACACGGGGGTGTGCCGGCTGGGCGCGCGCGTGGTGCCGGGCCTGTTCGCGCAGACTCACCAGCACCCGGAGTGGATCGGCCGCACGCTGGTCGACGTCCTGTGGCACGGCGAGGGCGGTCGCAAGGGGCTCGACCGGGGCGCGGCGATGGCCGTGCTGAGCCGCTACGGCCTGGGCAAGCAGGGCGACCAGCGGTTCGAGACGCTGTCCGGCGGCCAGCAGGCGCGGTTCCAGGTGCTGCTGCTGGAGCTGTCCGGCGCGACGTTGCTGCTGCTGGACGAGCCGACCGACAACCTCGACCTGAACTCGGCGGAGGCGCTGCAGGCCGCGCTGGAGGGCTTCACCGGCACCGTCGTCGCCGTCACCCACGACCGCTGGTTCGCCCGCGGCTTCGACCGGTTCCTGCTGTTCCGGTCCGACGGCGAGGTGGTGGAGGTCGACGAGCCGGTGTGGGACGAGACGCGGGTGAAGCGCACGAGGTGACCCGCTCCGGGGTGCCGGACGTCAACGCTTCGCGGGCTCCCGTCCGGCGGTCCGCGCGCGCGGTGGCCGTGGCGGCGCTGGTGGCGGCGCTCGTCGTGCTGGTCGACCTTGCTCGGCCGGCCGGACGCCGCGGTGCGCGCGCCCGCGGACCCCCGGCTCCGGGTCGGGCCGGCGGCGATGCCGGTGGCCCTCACCGCGGTGCCGGTGCTGGGCGCGCTGGTCACCGGCAGCGGTCCGCACGCCGGTGACGAGGACGCGCGTCGGTTCGGGCTCGACCCGGCGGAGCTCACGTCGTTCCACGCGCTGTCCGTGGTGGTGCTGGTCGGGCTCCAGCTCGGCGCGGCGATCGTGCTGCGCACCCTCGCGGCCGTGGGCGCGGTCGCGGTGTCGCCGGCCCAGGGCGTGATCGGGTCGGTGCAGGAGGCGCTCGTGCTGCCGGTGCCGCTGGTGGCGGCGCACGTGGTCACCGGCGCGCTGGTGGTCGCGGCCACCACCCACCTGGTCGTGCGGACGTTCCGCGTCTAGCGCGACCGCAGTTCCACCAGCACGCGCGGCACCTCGTCCAGCAGCTCGCGGGCCAGCATCCCGGTCAGCCCGGTGCGCGGCACCAGCCGCTGTCCGGCCATCGCGTGCACGTGCCCGGCCCAGCAGGTGGCGAGCGCCGGGTCGGACTCGCGGGCCAGCATCCCGCCGACCAGCCCGGCCAGCACGTCTCCGCTGCCCGAGGTGGACAGGCCGACGTGCCCGGTGCCGTCCTGCCAGACCCGGCCGTCCGGCGCGGCCACCACGCCCATCAGGTTCACCACCGCGTCGTACTTCCCGGCCATCGCCACCGCGGCCTCCACGTGGTCCTCGACCTCCGACCCCAGCAGGTACCCGCCCTCCACCACGTTCGGCGTGAGCACCACCCGACCGCGCACCGGGTCGCCCAGCGACGGGTGCAAGCCCAGCGCGCCCAGTGCGAACGCGTCGAGCACCACGGGCCCCCGCGTCGCGGGCAGCAACCGCTCCAGCAGGGCGGCCGTCTCGTCCGGGTCGACCAGACCGGGCCCGATGACCACCGCCGAGGCGTCCGCCACCAGGTCACCCAGCTCGTCCGCCGCCGCGCGCGACACCGCGCCCGACTCCGTCTCCGGCAGGCCCACCACCAGGGCCTCGGGCACCGCCAAGCCGAGGCCGGAGGCGTGCCGGTCCGCCACGGCCAGTTGCAGCGTCACCGCGCCGGTGCGCAGCGCCGCGATCCCGCTGAGCAGCACCGCGCCCGGCACGCGCCGCGAGCCGCCCACGACCAGCACGGTGCCGCTGTCCTCGCGGCCTCGCGGCCACTCCCGCAACAGGGCCGACGTGATGGGCTCAGGCTGAACGCGTGGTGGCATCTTCGGTCTCCGTGGGCTCCGCGCCGTGCTCGATCAGGTGGTCGCTCTCGAACTCCCGCTCCAACAACCACACGCCGTCCTCGCGCCGCCACGACGTCAGCGAGCCGTTGGGCACGGTCGAGTGGTGCGCGTAGGCCAGCATGTCGCGCTCGGGCAGGCCCTCCAGCAGGTAGCGCAGCAGGAACGGCGTGATCTCGTGGGCGAACAGCAGCACCCGCTGCCCGTCGAGGTCGCGCAGCAGCGACCGCAGCCGCAGCAGGACGTCGGCCCACGACTCGCCGCCCGGCGGCCGGTAGTAGAACTTGCCGAGCCGGCGCTTGCGCACCAGTTCGTCCGGGTACCGGTTCGCCACGCCGTGCGTGGTCAGCAGGTCGAGCACGCCCAGTTCGCGGTCGCGCAGCCGTTCGTCGACCAGCATCCGGGGGTGCCCCCGCAGCGCCAGCGCGGCGGTGTCGATGGCCCGCCGGTACGGCGACGCCACGACCAGGTCCGGCCACTGCTCGCGCGGCATCGAGGCGAACCACCTCCCCAGCGCCCGGCCCTGCTGCTCACCGGCGGGGGACAGCCGCACGTCCGCGTCCCGCTCGGCGATGTCGATGACGTCGTCCCCGGCCGACTCGGCGGCTTCGCGCGCCACGTTGCCGTTGCTCTCGCCGTGCCTGATGACCCCGATCCACTCCACCCCAGCGAACTTAGTGGCACGGGACCGCGAGGGCATGCCAGGGAGAGGGCACCGTCATTCGCGCTCGGCGGGCAGCCGGCCGGACCTGACCGCCGCGACCAGCGCCTCGTGGTCGGCGCACGTCCGGTCGGCGTAGTCCAGCGCGTACCGGGCGATGGCCGAGTCCAGCTCCTCGCCGTCCGCGCAGTACCCGGCCAGCAGCCGCGGGTCGACCGACCGGCTGTGCGCGCGGGCCAGCAGCGCGCCCGCGAGCCTGCCGTAGTCGTCCAGGTCGTCCCGCTTCAGCGTGGTCGCGTCGATCTCGCCCTTGCGGTTGCGGAACTGCCGGACGATGTAGTCGCGGCCGTCGATCGTGGTCCAGCCCAGCAGGATGTCGGTCTCGGCCTGCACGAGCCGCGCGCCGTGCACGATCCGCTTGCCCTCGTGCTTGACCGGCGACGCGCCCAGGAACGGCGCCAGCGCCGACGGGCGCGCCTCCTTCGCCTGCAACACCAGCGCCTCGTCACCGTTGCCGTGCAACAGGACCAGGTAGTTGCGCCACCCCACGCTGCCGGTGCCGACCACGCGGAACGCCACGTCGGACACGCTGTAGCGCATGATCAGGTTGTACCGCGACTCCCGCAGGGTGTCCACGTAGGACGGCAGGGCGTCCACGACGGACCGCGCCACCTCCGGGGAGATGCGGGACAGCACGGGCGGGTCCTCGACGAACCGGATGTGCTCGCCCTCGCGCCGCGTCCACTTCGCCGCCACCCGCGCGCTGGTGTTCTTGCGCGCCTTGGACGCGGCCTTGGTGAAGGCGTCCATCAGGTCGTCGGCCTTGGTCCTGGACAGCGCCGACTCGTCACCCAGCGCGTTCCAGGACTCCATGAACGGGATCTCGGCCAGGTGCCGCGCCGCGCCGCGGTAGGCGCGCACCGCGTCGGACGCGGCGTCGCGGCAGCCCTTCTCCGACACGCCGCCCTCGCGGCCCGCCAGCACCAGCGACGTCGCCAACCGCTTCAGGTCCCACTCCCACGGACCGGGCAGCGTCTCGTCGAAGTCGTTGATGTCCATCACGATCCGCCCCTCGGGCGTGCCGTAGAGGCCGAAGTTGGCCGCGTGCGCGTCACCGCACAGCTGCGCGTCCAGCCCGCTGCGCGCGCCCGCGGCCAGGTCGCCCGCCATCAGCCCGGCGCTGCCCCGGAAGAACGCGAACGGCGAGGCGAGCATCCGGCCGACCCGCAGCGGCACCAGGTGCGGCAGGCGGCCCTCGTTCGACGCCTCCACGTACTCGACCACGCCCGGCCGGTCGGCCGCGAGCGCCACCACGCGGTGCGCCTCGTGGCTCACCGCCGCCCGCAGCCCGCGGCCGCGCGCCAGGACCTCGTCCGGTTCCACCCACTGTCCCAGCGAGACGGCCGCCCGAGCCCGCTTGCGTTCACCCATGCGGGTAAGGATGCGGCACGGACCGGCCGGATACGTGCGCCGCCACACGTCTGTGACCTGCGTTGACGCTGCGTGGCCGGTCCGTTCGACGCGGAATCGGACTCAACGGGACGGAGTGCTCAAAACCTCGCCGATCGCGTCGACACCCCGGTCCAGCTCGGCCCGCGTGATCACGAGCGGGGGCGCGACCCGCAGGGTGGTGTCCTGGGTCTCCTTGCACAGCACGCCGAGCCCGGCCAGCGCCTCCGACGCCGCACGGCCGCGCGGCCCGCCGGGCGCGATCTCCACCCCGGCCCACAGCCCGCGCCCGCGCACCTCGGCCACGCCGCGCCCGACCAGCTCGCCCAGCCGCGCGTGCAGGTGCGCGCCCAGCTCGCGGGACCGCTGCTGGAACTCGCCGGTCGCCAGCAGCCGCACCACGGCCCGGCCGACCGCGCACGCCAGCGGGTTGCCGCCGAACGTCGACCCGTGCTCGCCGGGCCGCAGCACGCCCAGCACGGCGCGGCTGCCGACCACCGCCGAGACCGGCATGATGCCGCCGCCCAGCGCCTTGCCCAACGTGTAGAGGTCGGCGCGCACGCCCTCGTGGTCCAGCGCCAGCAGGTCGCCCGTGCGGCCCAGACCCGACTGGATCTCGTCCGCGATGAGCAGCACGTTGTGCTCGTCGCACAGCGCCCGCGCCCCCGCCAGGTAGCCCGCGGGCGGCACGACCACGCCCGCCTCGCCCTGGATCGGCTCCAGCAGCACGGCGGCCGTCCGCTCGGTGATCGCCTCGCGCAACGCGTCCAGCGACCCGTACTCGACCACCTTGAAGCCGGGCGTGAACGGCCCGAAGTCCTCGCGCGCGGTCTCGTCGGTGGAGAACGAGACGATCGTGGTGGTGCGGCCGTGGAAGTTGGAGCCGGCGACCACGATCTCGGCCGTGCCGGCGGGCACGCCCTTCACCCGGTAGGCCCACTTGCGGGCGACCTTGATCGCCGACTCGACGGCCTCCGCGCCGGAGTTCATCGCGAGCACCATCTCGGTGCCGGTCAGCTCGGCCAGCTCGCGGCAGAACAGGCCGAACTGGTCGTGGTGGAACGCGCGGCTGGTGAGCGTGACGCGGCCGAGCTGCTCGACCGCCGCGGCCACCAGGTCGGGATGGCGGTGGCCGAAGTTCAGCGACGAGTAGCCGGACAGGAAGTCCAGGTAGCGGCGTCCTTCGACGTCGGTCACCCACGCGCCCTCGCCGTGCGAGATCACGACCGGCAGCGGGTGGTAGTTGTGCGTGCTCCATTCCTCGTCGAGCGCGATGAAGTGCGGGGAGCTCAGGGCTGCGGCCATGGCGGTCATGTCACCACAGTAAGGGGCCTGCGCCAGCGATTTCATCCGTCAGGCGTTGCGTGTCCATCATGTTCGTTGCGCAATCGAACCGTTTCACGACGATCCGTTGCGCAGTCGGCACGGCCAAGATCGGCGGGTTACCCTCCGACGATGGCCACCAAGTCCCTGCAGGTCCAGTCGATTTCCGACACCTTCCGGGTGGAGCCGGAGGGTTTCGACCTCGCCGAGGTCGACCCGGCCTCGACGCCGGTCGGCCCGAAGTCCAAGACCGAGGCCGCCGCGGACATGGCGGTGATGGGCCGGGAGCTGGACCGGCTCCAGGAAGCGCTGTACGCCGAGGGCACCGGCGGCGGGAACCGGCGGGTGCTGCTGGTCCTCCAGGGCATGGACACCTCGGGCAAGGGCGGCACGATCCGGCACGTCGCGGGCCTGGTGAACCCGCAGGGCCTGCGCATCGCGTCGTTCAAGAAGCCGACCCGCGCCGAGCTGCGGCACGACTTCCTGTGGCGCGTGCGCCGCCAGGTGCCGCAGCCGGGCTACATCGGCGTGTTCGACCGCTCGCACTACGAGGACGTGCTGGTCGCGCGGGTGGACAACCTCGTGCCGTCGACCGAGTGGCGGCGCCGGTACCGGCAGATCAACGCGTTCGAGGCGGAGCTCGCCGACCAGGGCGTGACCACGGTGAAGTGCTTCCTGCACATCTCGCCGGAACGGCAGCGCGAACGGCTCATCGCCCGGCTGGAGGACCCGCTCAAGCGCTGGAAGTACAACCCGGGCGACCTGGAGGTGCGGGCCAAGTTCTCCCGCTACCAGCTCGCCTACTCCGACGCGCTGGTCAAGTGCTCCACGCCGGTCGCGCCCTGGTACGCCGTGCCGTCGGACCGCAAGTGGTACCGCAACTGGGTCGTGGCGCGGCTGCTGCTGGAGGCGCTGCGCGGCCTCGCGCCGACCTACCCCGAGCCCTCGTACGATCCGGCCGTCGAGTTGGCACGGCTCCAGGACGCCGACCCGTTGCGCTGAGTGCAATCTTCGTTGCGCCTCTTGCATGTTCACAGTGGTCCAGGCCAGTGTGGGAGCCGCCGCGGGCGGTCGAGCGGAGGTTCGGTGTGGTTGTCGACAGGCGGCGGTTCCTGGGGGCCGTTGGCGTGGGAGCGGGGTTGCTGATGACCGAGGGTGTCGCGCGAGCGGACGAGTCCGCGGAGGGCCACGGGCGGAAGGAGGTCCGCGCCTACCTGGGCACCTACACGTCCTGGGCGGGCGGCGGCACGGGCCTCGGCCTCGGCGCGTACGACCCGGCGACGGGCCGGCTGCGCGTCACCGGCGTGGTGCCGGACGTGCCCAACCCGTCGTTCGTGATCGACGCGGGGCGCTGGGTGTACGCGGTCAACGAGAAGTCCGACGGCGAGGTGACCGCGCTGGCGGTCGGCGCCGACGGCGTGCCGAAGGTGGTCGGCAGCCGGAGCACCGGCGGCGCGGACCCGTGCCACCTGGCGCTGCACCGGGGGTTCCTGCTCTCGGCCAACTACAGCTCGGGCAGCGTGTCCGTGCACCCGGTGCTGCGCGAGGGCGGGTTGGGCGAGCGCACCGACCTCGTCGTGCACTCCGGCGCGGGGCCGGACCCGGACCGGCAGGAGGGGCCGCACGCGCACCAGGTGCTGCCCGACCCCACCGGCGAGTTCGTGCTGGCGGTCGACCTGGGCACCGATTCGGTCTACAGCTACCGGCTCAGCGACCAGGGCAGGCTGACCCCGGCCGGCACGGCGCGCGTGCACCCCGGCGCGGGGCCGCGGCACCTGGCGTTCCACCCGTCGGGCAGGTTCGCCTACATCGCCAACGAGCTGGACTCCACGATCGTGGTGGCCGCCTACGACCGGGGTGTGCTCACGCCGGGCCAGAAGGTGAGCACGCTGCCCGCCGGCGCGCCGACCGGCCCGCGCAACTACCCGGCCGAGATCGTGGTGTCGGCCGACGGCCGGTTCGCCTACCTGTCCAACCGGGGCCACGACAGCGTGGCGGTGTTCGCGGTCGAGCGCGGCGGGGCGTCGCTGCGGCTGGTCGAGGCCACGCCGGTGGGAGGGAAGTTCCCCCGGCACATCGTGCTCGACGCGTCGGGCCGGTTCCTGCTGGCGGCCAACCAGAACTCCGACGCGATCACCACGTTCGCCGTGGACCGGTCGACCGGGACGCTGCGGCAGACCGGCACGACGGCGTCCCCGATCCCGGTCTGCGTCGCCCTGACGAGGTAGCACCCGACGGGTTAACTTCGGCCGGCGGGACCGTCCACAGTGGTAGGCCGGGGGCATGAGGATGCTCGCGGTCGCACTGGTGATGTCCCTGGCCCCCGCACCGGTCGCGCCGGAGCTCGTCGCGTTGGGTGACTCCTACGCGGCGGGCCTCGGCGCGGGCGACGAGGCGTCCGACGACTGCCGGCAGAGCCCGCACGCCTACCCGAGGCTGTGGGCGGAGCGCAACGGCGCGTCGCTGGTGTTCGCCGCGTGCGCCGGCGCGCGGACCGGCGAGGTGGCCGGGCAGGCGGAGCGGATCACGCCGTCCGCCACGCTGGTCACCATCACCGCGGGTGGCAACGACGCCGGGTTCGGCGACGTGATGACCACGTGCACGCTGAACGGCGACGACGAGTGCGCGCAGCGGGTGGACGTGGCCGTGCGGTTCATCCGGGACGAGCTGCCGGGCCGGTTGGACGCCCTGTACCGCGCGGTGCGCGACCGGACGAAGACCGAGGTCGTGGTGCTGGGCTACCCGCGGCTGTTCTCGTTCGAGACGTGGTGCCTGATGAGCGGCCGCAAGCGGGAGGCGGTGAACCGGGCGGCCGACGCGCTGGCCGAGGTGACCGGCGACCGGGCCGGCGCGGCCGGGTTCACCTTCGCCGACGTGCGGCAGCCGTTCGACGGCCACGGCGTGTGCGCCGACGAGTCGTGGCTGAACGGCCTGGTCCTGGTCCCCGTCGACCGCTCCTACCACCCCAACCGCGCCGGCCACGAGTCCGGCTACCTCCCGGCGCTGACCGCGGCCGCCTCCCTCGTCCACGCCACCTGACCGGCCCCCGTCTCCCCCGACCCGGCCACCTGACCTGCGAGGTCGCGTCGACTTCCAGGCGACCGAGCCGCCGTCTGCGGAGCAGCGGCAAACTAACACCGTGAACCCCACGAACGGGCTGCGCCAGGTCGCGGCCACCCGCTACGTCACGCCCTTCCGGGAGGGCGGTTCCCTGCCCGGCCTGGTCGAAGCCGACGACCTCGGCATGTACGTGCTCAAGTTCCGCGGCGCGGGCCAGGGCGTGAAGGCGCTGGTGGCCGAGATCGTGGTCGGCGAGCTGGCCCGCCGCCTCGGCTTCCGGGTGCCCGAGATCGTCCTGGTCGAGCTCGACCCGGAACTGGGCCGGGCC
This sequence comes from Actinosynnema sp. NPDC091369, assembly GCF_044757065.1. Lineage (NCBI taxonomy): Bacteria > Bacillati > Actinomycetota > Actinomycetes > Pseudonocardiales > Pseudonocardiaceae > Actinosynnema > Actinosynnema sp. NPDC091369. Next base: position 108,463 of record NZ_JBIVUG010000015.1, read on the forward strand.
GAGCCGGACCAGGAGGTGCAGGAGCTGCTGAAGGCCAGCGGCGGGCTCAACCTCGGGCTGGACTACCTGCCCGGCTCGTTCGACTACAACCCGGTGGTGCGCGAACCCTCGGCGGACACCGCGGCCCGCCTGCTGTGGCTGGACGCCCTCACGCTCAACGTCGACCGCAGCTGGCGCAACCCGAACACGCTGCTGTGGCACCGGGAGCTGTGGCTGATCGACCACGGCGCCTCGCTGTACTTCCACCACTCGTGGCGGCCGGAGAAGTTCCCCGCGGCCACCTACCGGTTCGACGCGGCCGACCACCTGATGCTGCCGTTCGCGGGCGACCTGGCCGGGATCGACGCCGAGCTGACCGCCCGCGTCACGCCCGACCTCGTGCGCGAGGTGCTCGCGCTGGTGCCCGACGCGTGGCTCGCGCAGGACGAGGCGTTCGGCACACCGCAGGCCGTGCGCGCGGCGTACGAGTCGTTCTTCACCGCCCGCCTGGCCGCGCCGCGGACCTGGGTCGACGCACTGGAGGCCGCCCGTGCCGCACGTGTTTGAGTACGCGCTGCTGCGCGCCGTGCCCCGGCAGGAGCGCGGCGAGTTCGTCAACGTCGGCGTGCTGGTCTACTGCAAGGACCTGGACTTCCTGGGCGCCCGCGTGCACGTCGACGAGCGCCGGGTGCTGGCGCTGGACCCGTTCCTGGACGTGGAGGTGCTGCGGGCCACGCTGGAGCACCTGGGGCTGTCGTGCGACGGCGTGCCCAAGGCGGGCCCGGTGTCGCGCACGTCGGCCGGTCAGCGGTTCCGCTGGCTGACCGCGCCGCGCAGCACCATCGTGCAGACCTCGCCCGCGCACACCGGTCTCACCGATGACCCGGAGGCCGAGCTGGACCGCCTGCTGGCCGCGCTGGTGCTGCCGCCCGACCACTAGGGTGGCAACCTCTCGCCGCGCGCCGCGTCTTTAGGTGCGGGCAGTGACGACACACGGACGGGGTCGCTTGATGAACGCCGGATACCAGCAGGGCGGGTATCAGCAGGGCGGATACCGACAGGGCGGGCAACCGCGGCAGCGCAGGCCCCAGGGCGGGCAGGGCTACGGGCCGCCGGCCCACCAGCCGGCGGCGCGTCCGGCGCCGCGCCGCCGCAAGCCGAGGATCGGGCGGATCATCGGGGTCGTCCTGGTGCTGCTGCTGGTGTTCGGCGTGGGCCTGTGGTTCTACGTCGACGGGTCGTTGCGCCGGATCGACGCGCTGGGCGACTACGAGGGCAGGCCCGCGGACACGCCGGGCACCAACTGGCTGCTCGTCGGGTCGGACGCGCGCGACGACCTCACCGAGGAGCAGAAGCAGGACCTGTCCACAGGTGACGCGGGTGGGCGGCGCACCGACACCATCATGTTGCTGCACATCCCCGACGGCTCCGGGAAGGCCACCCTGGTGAGCGTTCCCCGTGACTCCTATGTGGACATCCCGGGCAACGGCAAGAACAAGATCAACGCGGCGTTCGCGTTCGGCGGGCCGTCGTTGCTCGTGCAGACGCTGGAAGGCGCCACGGGCATCCACGTCGACCACTACATGGAGATCGGCTTCGGCGGCTTCGCCGGGATCGTGGACGCGGTCGGCGGCGTGGACATGTGCATCGAGGAGCCGATGAAGGACCCGTTGGCGGGTCTGGACCTCCAGCCGGGCTGCCAGGAGCTCGACGGCGCGCAGGCGCTGGGCTTCGTGCGCTCCCGGGCGTTCGCCACGGCCGACCTCCAGCGGGTGGAGAACCAGCGCAAGTTCCTCGCCGCGCTGACCGAGAAGGCGACGAGCTTCGGCACGCTCGCCAACCCGTTCCGCGCGTTCCCGCTGCTGTTCGCGGGCACGGACTCGATCTCGGTGAACTCCGACGACCACCTGCACCACCTGGCGGGCATGGCGTTCGCGATGGGCGGGGGAGTGGACACGGTCACCGTGCCGGTGGGCGGCACGCCGACCGTGCCGGGCGCGGGCTCGGTCGTGCAGTGGGACCGGGAGAACGCGCTGCGCCTGTTCGGTGCGCTGGAGAAGGACGAACCGGTGCCCGCCGACCTGCTGCCGGCACCGAAGTAGCGCTCGACGGGCTGTCGGGGCCACACACCCCGACAGCCCCGGCACGAACGGGCCGCCGGGCACACGCACCCGGCGGCCCGTCCGCGTTCCCGACCTCGCTGTTTCCCCGTCGAACGCACCCACCACCGCGATCGCGCGAAGTGCCGCGGTGGGGCGGCCGATCGCCCCCGGACCGACACCCGGTCCGTCGCCCTCGCGGCGGGGCAGAGCCACCAGGACCGCCGCCGCCCGGCCACGGCACCGCGCCGGCTAGGCGTCGCTTGCCGGGACGTCGGGCACGCCGAGCCGCCGCACCGCGCGGGGCACGACGACCCCGCCCGCCAGGATCATCGCCGCGGCCACCGCGCACGCCACCCGCCAGTGCGCCCCGTCGTACAGCGCGCCCGCCACCACGCTGCCGATGAGCGCCCCGACCAGGCACGCCGCCTCGTACACGCCCATGGCCCGACCCACCTGGCCGTCGGCCGCCTCGGCGATCACCGCCTGCTGCACCGGCAGCACCGCCGCCCACGCCAGCCCGCTGAGCACCCACAACCCCGCGATCACGTACGGGTTCGGCGCCCACGCCAAGCCGACCGCGAACACGGCGCCGGCCAGCGAAGCGCCCGTGAGCACGACCCGCCGACCGAACCGCAGCACGTACCGGTGCAGGTACTCGGCGCCCGCGCTCATCGCGATCGCACCGGGCAGGAACACGTACGCCACCTCGCGCAGCTCCAGGCCGAACCCGCGTTGCAGGTGCAGGAGCAGCAGCAACCCGACGGCCGCCTCCGCCGCCATGGTCATCACCACCGCGAACAGCATCGGCCGCAACCGCCTGCCCACCGCGCCGAGCCCGACCGCCGCCGCGCCCGCACCGGGGCGTTCCGAGCGCCGCGGCGCGGCCAGCAGGAAGCCGGCCGCCGCGACGCACGCCGCCGCGCAGGCCCAGAACAACCCGGCGTACCCGAACGAGCCGGCGAGCGTCAGCCCGACCACGAACGCCACCCACGAGCCCGTCTCCTGCGCCGAGAGCAGGCGCGGGAACACCGCGGTGTCCTCGGCGAGCCGTTCGCTGACGATCGCGCGCACGGCGACCCACAGCAACGCGCCACCCGCACCGCCCGCGGCCGCCGCGCCGAACGCGAGCGGCGCGCTCTCGGCGACCGCGTACCCCGCCGACGACACGGCGTAGAGCAGCGCGCCGATGGCGGCGGTGTGCCGCCGGTCCCACCGGTCCGCCAGCACGCCCGCCAGCGGCCGCACGAGGACCGACAACGCCATCTCCGCCGCCATCAGCAGGCCGATCTCTATCGCGCTGAGCCCGATGGCCGCGCCCGCCCACAGCGGCAGCACGAAGTCGATCAGCTCGGTCGGCCCGTTGGCCAGCGTCGCCGCCGTCATCGTGCGCCGTTCGCGCTCCAACCCCCGGTCCACGTCCAGCCCCCCAAACTTCGAACACCGTTCGGACAACTCCGAACGGTATACTGGGTTTCACCATGACCGCAAAGGACGACGGGCAGCGGCGAGTGCTGGAGCTGCTGTGGAAGGACGCGCGCCGCCCGGCCCGCGGTCCTCGGCGGGGCTTGACGACGGAGCGGATCGTGGCCGCCGCGATCCAGGTCGCGGAGACCGAGGGGCTGGCCGCGCTGTCCATGCGCCGGGTGGCCGTGGAGCTGGGCGTCGGCACGGCGTCGCTCTACACCTACCTGCCGGGCAAGGCGGAGCTGGAAGCCCTGATGGCCGACGCGATCGGGGCCGAGGACCCGTTGCCGGACGACTGGCCGGGCGACTGGCGGGCGAAGGTCGAGGCGTGGGCCCGCACCGACCACGCGCTCTACCGCAAGCACCCGTGGGTGCTGGACCTGGTGGCGACGGTGGCGGCGCCGCCGGGCCCGAACCTGCTGCGCTGGATGGACTCGGCGCTGCGGGTGCTGGCGGGAACCGGGCTGACCGAGGCGGAGAAGATGGCCGTGGTCGAGTCGGTCGACGCCTACGTGCGCGGCCAGGCCAGGCTGAGCCTCGACACGCGCGAGCCGAGCCCCGAGGAGGTGCGCGAGCGCGACGCCCTGCTCGGCGAGCTGGTCGACTTCGAGCCGTACCCGGCGCTGGTCGCGACCGTGCGTGCCGGCGTCTCGCCGTACACGGGGGACAAGTTCGAGTTCGGGTTGCGGCTGCTGCTGGACGGCGTCGAAGCCCTCATCGCCGCGCGGAGGGCTTCGACGCCCTGAAAGCCCTGGTCAGACCTCGTCCGGGGTCGGCTCGTCGGCCTGCTGGGCGGTCGGCGCGGCGGTCTGGACCGCCTCGGCCGCCTCGCTGACGAGGATGATCCCCTCGAACTCGCGCAGCAGGTCGTCGTAGATCGGCGTGAGTGACACTTCGTAACCCCCAAAACCTCGTACGTCCCCCGAACGGGCCAAAGCAGCCTACCTACGGCCGCACCATCACTTCACCCGGTATTGGGCAATCCGATCATTCCCGCGCCAACTGTCGGCTAAACACATGGGTGACCCGGAGGTTGTGGGGCTTCGTCACATGTGCGCTGCGCCGCAGCTCACCTAGCGTTTCGGGCCATGACGAGTGTCCCCGGTCACAGCGATGACCTGTCCGGTCGCACCGCCCTGGTCACCGGCGCCGGCAGCGGCATCGGTCGGGCCTGCGCGGTCGCCCTCGCCCGCGCGGGCGTGAAAGTGCACCTCGTCGACCGCGACGGCGACTCGGTCACCGAGGCGGCCCGCGAGACCGGCGGCACGGAGCACGTGGTGGACCTCGCCGCCGACGACCCCGTCCGCGACCTGCCCGCCGAGGTCGACATCCTGGTCAACAACGCGGGCCTCCAGCACGTCGCCCCCGTCCACGAGTTCCCGCCGGACCGGTTCGAGCTGCTCCAGCGGGTCATGGTGACCGCGCCGTTCCGGCTCGCCCGGCACGTCCTGCCGCACATGTACCAGCGGGGCTGGGGCCGGGTGGTGAACATCTCCAGCGTGCACGGCACCCGGGCCAGCGCGTTCAAGTCCGCCTACGTCGCCGCCAAGCACGGCCTGGAAGGGCTGAGCAAGGTCGTCGCCCTGGAAGGCGCGACGCACGGCGTGACCAGCAACTGCGTCAGCCCCGGCTACGTGCGCACCCCGCTGGTGGAGAACCAGGTCGCCGACCAGGCGCGCGCGCACGGCATCGGGCCCGAGCAGGTGCTCGCCGACGTGATGCTCACCCGGCACGCCATCAAGCAGCTCATCGAACCGGTCGAGGTGGCCTCCGTCGTGCTGTGGCTGTGCGGCCCGCACTCCGGCCACGTCACCGGCTCGTCGTTCACGATCGACGGCGGCTGGACCGCCCAGTGACCCCCTCGTTCCCCCCTCCCCCAACGAAGTGGTGACCGACATGACCAACGCCGCCCCTCCACCGAAGAAGTCCTTCGCCAAGGTCGTCATAGCCAGCCTGATCGGAACCACGATCGAGTGGTATGACTTCTTCCTCTACGGATCAGCCGCCGCCCTGGTGTTCAACAAGCTGTTCTTCCCCACGGCGGACCCGCTCAACGGCACGCTGCTCGCGTTCACCACCTACGCGATCGGCTTCCTGGCCCGCCCGCTGGGCGGCCTGGTGTTCGGCCACTTCGGCGACAAGCTCGGCCGCAAGAAGCTGCTCGTGCTCAGCCTGGTGCTGATGGGCGGCGCGACGTTCGCCATGGGCCTGCTGCCCACCTACGCCGCGATCGGCGTGGCCGCGCCGCTGCTGCTCACGCTGCTGCGGCTGATCCAGGGCTTCGCGCTGGGCGGCGAGTGGGGCGGCGCGGTGCTCATCGTGTCCGAGCACGGCAGCGCGGAGCGGCGCGGGTTCTGGGCGTCCTGGCCGCAGGCGGGCGTGCCGATGGGCAACCTGCTGGCCACCGCCGTGCTCGCGGTGCTGGCCGCCGTGCAGAGCGACGAGGCGTTCCTGTCGTGGGGCTGGCGGGTGCCGTTCCTGCTGTCCGGCGTGCTCGTCCTCATCGGACTGTGGATCCGGCTCAGCGTGTCCGAGTCGCCGGTGTTCCTCGAAGCCCAGGCCAAGGTCGAGGCGGGCAAGGTCAAGGAGAAGCCGCCGATCGTGGCCGTCGTGCGCGACCACTGGCGCGAGGTGCTGATCGCGATGGGCGCGCGCATGGCGGAGAACGTGTCGTACTACGTGATCACCGCGTTCATCCTGGTCTACATCACCACCGAGCTCGGCATGCCGCGCTCGGCCGGCCTGAACGCGGTGCTGATCGCCTCGTTCGTGCACCTGGTCACGATCCCGATGTGGGGCGCGCTGTCGGACCGGATCGGCCGCCGCACCACGTACCTGATCGGCACGGTCGGCATCGGCGTGTGGATGTTCGCGTTCTTCGCGCTGCTGGACACGAAGTCGTTCTTCCCGATGACGCTCGCGGTCACCGTCGGACTGTTCCTGCACGGCGCGATGTACGGCCCGCAGGCGGCGTTCTTCTCCGAGCTGTTCGGCACGAAGGTGCGCTACTCGGGTGCGTCCATCGGCTACCAGCTGGCGTCGATCGCGGCGGGCGCGGTGGCGCCGCTCATCGCGACCGCGCTGCTGGCCTCCTACGACAGCTCGTTCCCGATCGTGCTGTACGTGCTCGGGATGTGCGTGCTGACCGTGGTCGCCGTGGTGGTGGCGAAGGAGACGAAGGGCAGCTCCCTGAACCGGGCCGACGCCGACAAGGCCGCGGTGCGAGCATGAGGGCATGAGCGAGGCGGACGCGGTGGAGCACCTGTTGGAGCTGCTCGACCTGCTCGCGGCGGACGCGGGCAGCGAGCGGCTGGCGGCGGTGCTCCCCGCGGCCCGCGCGGCGGGCGTGCCCGACCACGAGCTGGACCGCGTCGCCCGCGCCACGGAGTGGGCGTTGCGCATCCGCCGCACGCTCACCGCGCACCGCCGCCGCGAAGCCGAGCTGGAAGCGCTGTTCGACACCGCGAACGACCTGGCGGGCGTGCGCGACCCGGACGCCGTGCTGCGGTCCATCGTGCGGCGGGCCCGGCTGCTGCTCGGCGCGGACATCGCCTACCTGAGCATGAACGAGCCGGGCCGAGGCACGTACATGAGGGTCACCGACGGCTCGATCTCCGCGCTGTTCCAGCAGGTCCGGCTCGGCATGGGCGAAGGGCTCGGCGGGCTGGTGGCGCAGACCGCGCGGCCGTACGTGACGGCCGACTACTTCGCCGACGACCGGTTCGACCACACCGGTCCGATCGACGCCGCCGTGCGCGACGAGGGGCTGGTCGCGATCCTGGGCGTGCCGCTCAAGCTGGACCGCCGGGTCATCGGCGTGCTCTACGCGGCCAACCGGTCGCCGCGCCAGTTCCCGCCCGACGAGGTGGCGCTGCTGTCGTCGCTGGCCGACCACGCCGCCATCGCGCTGGACACCGCCCACCTGCTGGAGGAGACGCGGGCCGCGGGCGAGACGATCCGTGCGCACAACGAAGCCATGCGCCGCGCCGAGGACGCCCACGACCGGCTCACCGACCTGGTGCTGCGCGGCGCGGACGTGCCCGAGGTGGCCGCCGCCGTGGCCGAGGTGCTCGGCGGCGGAATCGTGGTGCACGACAGCGACGGCGCCGAGCTGGCCCGGATCGGCACCACCCGCGCGCCCGCGCCCCGGGTGGCGGTCAACGCCTCCCGCGCCAGCGGCCGGGCCATCCCGCAGGACGGCACGTGGGTGTGCGCCGTGCTGGCGGGCCGCGAACTGCTGGGCAGCATCACGCTCACCGACCGCTCCGACCTCGGTGACGCCGACCGCAGGCTGTTCGAGCGCGCGGGTGTCGTCACCGCCCTGCTGCTCCTGCTGCGCCGCACGGTCGCCGAGGCGGAGAACAAGGTGCGCGGCGAGCTGATCACCGACCTGCTGACCGCCGCGGTGGACTCGGTGGCGCTGCGCGCCCGTGCCCGCCGGGTCGGTGTCGAGCTGGCCGCCGAGCACGTCGTGCTGGTCGCGGACGGCCCGCGGGACCGGCTGCTGGCCGCCGCCGCGCACCACGCGTCGTCGTGCCGCGGCCTGGCGGGCGCGCACGGCGAGCACGTGGTGCTGGTACTGCCGGGCGCGGACCTGGCCTGCGCGGCGCGGGACGCAGCACGGGTGCTGGGCAAGGCGGTCGGCCTGCCCGTGACCGTCGGCTCGGGCGGCCCCGCGCACGGCCCGGAAGGCGTGGCCGCCGCGCACGCCGAGGCGGTGCGGTGCTTGAAGGCGTTGCTCCAGCTGGGGCGCGCGGGCACCGGCGGGACGCTCGCGGACCTCGGTTTCGTGGGCGTGCTGCTGGGCGACCGGGCGGACGTCGCCGGGTACGTCCGGTCCACCCTCGGCCCGTTGCTGGACTACGACTCCAGCCGCGGCACCGAGCTGGTCCGGACGGTGACCGCGTACTTCGCGTGCGGCGCGAACCTCAGCCGCGCCAAGGACGAGCTGCACGTCCACGTGAACACGGTGGTGCAGCGGCTGGACCGGGTCGCGAGCCTGCTGGGCGAGGACTGGCAGTCACCGGAGCGGGTGCTGGAGGTCCAGCTCGCGCTCAAGCTCATGAAGGTGCTGGGCGACTGACCGATCCGCAAGACTGCGGAGCCGCGGGCCGCGTTTCTCGGCTATAGGGGTGAATTCGCCGCGACACCCCCTTCGACCGCTGATCCGGTCTGCTGTGATAGCCGCTCTTGTCACTGCTGATCAAGGGCGCGGTGGTGCGGGTGCTGCACGGACGGGACGCGATCCTGGAGATCGCGACGAACCTGATCGAGCGCGGCTCACCCGTGTCGGGCGACGCGCGACGCGCGGAACGCCGCATCCCGCCCACGCTCGTCCTGGTGGGACCGGGCGGGACGGGGAAGACGGCCCTGCTCGCCGAACTGGACGAGCGGCTCGGCACCCAGCCGCACGTCCTCCTCGACGCCGCCCGGACCGGCCGGGACGGCACGCCACCGGTGCTCGACCTGCTCACCGCCGTGATGTTCGAGCTGGCCCGGCACGACGCCCGCCGCTTCCGGTTCTCCCGGTTCCTCGTCGGCCGGCTGATCACCGAGATGGACGGCCTGGACGCCGACAACACCGCGCGGGCGCACCGGCAGACCGAGGACGCGCTGGCCAGGTTCGACCCGGCCGCGCTCGGCGCGCGGCTCGCCGGCATGGTCGCCCTGCTGCCCGACCAGACCGGGGCCCCCGACGCCGCGGACGCAGTGCAGCAGTTCCTGCCGCCGCTCATCGAAGGGCTCACGCGGACCCGCTGGGGTCGCCGGGCGGCGCTGCTGTCCGGGCACGAGTGGTACGGCCACCGCGACCGCGACCGCCGCCGGGACGCGGTGGCCGAGCTGGTGGCGCTCAACCGGCTGCGCCGCTTCGGCGGCAGCGAGGGCCAGGGCGAGGTCGACCGGACGCTCATGGAGGCGTTCCTGGCCGACGTGCGGCTCGCCGTGCGGCGCGGGACGGTCGACCCGGTGCTGCTGCTGGACAACGCCGACCACGAGTCGGGGGTGGAGTTCCTGCGCGCGCTGGCGGCCATCCGGTACGCACCCGCCACGGACCACCCGCACGACCACCTCACCGTGATCGCCGGGGGCAACGGCACCCTGGTGGAGTCGCTGGAGGTCGCCAACGACGAGGTGCCCGTGGACGACCCGACCGTCGTGGAACGGGTGCGCACCGGCCGGCTGGTCGTGCAGGGGCCCTGGCTGACCCTGCCGCTGCGCGACCTCACCGAGCCGGAGATGCTGCCGCCGGCCGAGGAGGTCGGCATCGAGCCGCAGCACCGCCACCGGGTGGTGCGGATGCTGCGCGAGCTGACCGCGGGCCACCCCGGTGGCACGGTGGTGCTCCTGCGCGCCGCGCTGCTCGCCGGCGCGGACACCGCCTGTCCCGGCGACATGCTGGCGCGGCACCTGCCCGCGCCGCCGTCGCGCGACCGCGACGCCGCGAAGACCAAGCCGGCCGCCGACCTCGTGCTGGACATGTTCCTGGGCGACCTCCCGGCGGCCCTGCACTACGACCTGGTGACGTGCGCCGCGGCCCGCGACCACGACGAGGCCGCCGTGATCGCCGGGTCGCCGATGATCGGCACCGCCTTCCACGAGCAGCAGTCGTTGCTGTCGACCGCGTTCTGGACCGTGCGCGAGCCCGGCGGCAAGCGGGTCATGCACCCGTTGCTGCGGCTGCTGCTGCTCCGCCGGCTCGCCACGCGTCCCCCGTCGGCCACGACGTCGTGGCGCTCGGTGTTCGGCCTGCTCGCCGAGCGGGCCGAGGACGACGACGACCGCCTGCACCACCTGTTCGCCCGCGGCGACACCGTCGCGGTCGCCGAGCGGCTGGTCGCCCTGCTGCCCGAGCGCCGCGGCAGGCAGTGGCTCGCCCTGGTCCGCTCGCTGGCGACCTGCCCGGCCCACCCGGACGTCGCCGCGGCGGAGGTCGAGCCGACCGGGGACGAGCTGGTCGACGCCGTCACGGCCGTGCTCACGGCCTGGCGCGGCAGCGCCGACCCCCTGGAGGTGGGCAGGCGGGCGGACCTGCACGGCGTGGTCCACACGGAGATGTCGCCGCTGTCCCGCGCGGCGCGGAGCGACCACGACGAGTTCCTCGCGGTCGCCAAGCACCACCACGACATGGCCATGCGCTGGCGGAACGTGCGCTGCGGCGAGCCGGCTGACGACGAGTGGGTGAACCGACGATGACCCTGTTGGCGATCTCGGCGCTGCTGCTGGCGGGCTGGGCGGTCCTGCTGGTGCTCCGACGCCGCCTGCGGGACCGATCGGCCCAGCCCATCGCGCCGCCACCACCGCCTAAGCCGGTGCGCGTGCTGCTGGCGGTGGCGGTGGTGGTGCTGCCGATCGGCGCGGTGGCGGTCGCCGCGCCGAAGGTGCTGTGCTTCGGCGGCGGCGTCGACACCGGCATCACCCTGCGCGGCTGGTTCTCGTCGGCGGAGCTGGAGTGCGTCGGCGTCAGCGACGGCGGCTACGACTTCTCCGGCGGTTTCGCCGACGGCGAGGTCGGCGAGGTCACCCGAGCCCGGTACGCCGAGGTGCTGGACCGGATCGGCGCGCAGAACGACGCGCTGTCCGGCGACCACGTCAAGGTCGCGCTGCTCGCGCCCCTGACCTCGCCGCTGTCCGGGCCGCGCGTCGCGCACGAGGTGGCGGGGCTCGCGGCGGCGCAGGAACGGCTCAACGCCGAGAGCGGCAGCCCGAAGGTCGAGGTGCTGCTCGCGCACATGGGCACGACGTCGGCCCACTGGGAGCCGGTGGTGGACGAGCTGATCGCGATGAAGGACGACGCGGCGCCGCTGCTGGCCGTGGTGGGGCTCGGGCTCAGCCAGGACGAGTCGAAGTTCGCGGCCCGCAAGCTCGCCGAGGCCGACATCCTCATGGTCGCGGGCCACCTCACCGCGACCCGGCTCGACCCGGACGGCCCCGTCGAGCACTTCCACCGGACCGCGTTCGCCAACGTGCGGCAGTTCGACGCGACCACGAAGGCGCTGGCCGCCGCCGGGGTCGACGGGACGCGCGCCATCGTGGTGAAGAGCAACGACCCGGGAGACACCTACGCGAGCACGGCCGCCGACGCCATCGCCGACCAGCTGGGCGGCCGGGAGTCGCCGTACCGGTTCGGCAGCGACGACGAGGGCGTGCTGGGCAACCAGTTCCGGATCATCAGCGACAAGATGTGCGGCAAGGTCGACCCGACCCGGCCGGACGCGCCGGTGGCCGTCTACTACGCGGGCCGCGCCCGGTACCTCAGCGACCTGATGGGCAAGCTCGACGCGGAGAGCTGCCTGCGCAAGGTGATCGTGGTCAGCGCCTCCGACGCGGCCGTGCTGCGGATGGGCGGGCAGGACCCGGAGGCGGCCAGGGCGTGGCGGGTCCCCGAGGCGCTCGACGTCGTCGGCCGGGGCAAGGTCGAGCTGTACTACACCCCGCTGGCGGACCCGGTCGTGATCGGCGACCGCCCGCGGTTCGCACCGCTGCGCGAGGCGTTCGCGGGCCACGAGCACGAGCTGGACACCGGCTGGGCGGTCATGTCCTGGGACGCGCTGCACGTGGCGGTCGGCTGGATCCGGCACGCGCAGGCGGGCGACCCGGACGTGGTGATCCCCAAGCCCGAGACCGTCGAGCTGGCCACCCAGGCGACCTACTCCGACGAGGAGTCCGCCTACGAGGGCGCGAGCGGCACGTTCTACTTCGACGACGCCGGGGACCGCGTGGACGTCGGCGGCGACCAGCCCGCCGTGGTGCGCCTGCTGCCGGACGGGTCCGCGCAGCGCGTCGGGTGACCCCGCCGCTCGACGTCCGGGAGCACGTCGAGCGGCGGGCTCCGGCGTCACGCCAGCGCGCACTCCGTCGCGGTCACGACCGCCGGGCGCGGCACGGTGGTCGACGCGGGCGGGCGCGTGCCCGCCAGCCACCCCTCCAGCGCCGCGAACGCCGACCGGTGGCACGGCGTCAACGGCCGCAGCCGGTCCGGGAACGCGTCGAACAGCGAGTCCACGTGCGTGCCGCCCTCGATCCGGTAGTAGCGGAACAACCCGTCCCGACCGGCTCGGCGCACCATGTCCGCGTAGACGTCGGAGTCGCGGGAGATGGGCAGCAGCGTGTCCAGCGTGCCGTGCAGGGTGAGCAGCGGCTTGCCGATCCGGCCGGTGAGCGCGATGCGTTCGACGGCCCGCTGCGCTTGAGGACGTGACGCGTAGTCGTAGTCCGCGTCGCACAGCGGTGTGCCGGGCGCGCAGAACGGCGTGCCGGCCTCGACGTCACCGTCCCAGGTCGGGTCCAGCTCCTCGCGGTAGATGCGCTGGGTCAGGTCCCAGTAGTACTGGTGGTGGAACGGCCACAGGAACTCCGACTCGGCCGGGAACCCGGCGGCCACCACCGCGGCCTTGTCACCGGTCGCGTAGCCCTTGAGCGCGGGCGGCAGGAACGTCAGCAGGTTCGGGCCCTGGGCGGTCCACAGCGTGCCCTCCCAGTCCACGCCGCCGTCGTACAGCTCGGGGCGGTTCTCCAGCTGCCAGCGCACCAGGTAGCCGCCGTTGGAGATGCCGGTGGCCAGGGTGCGCGCCGGCGGGCGGCAGTACCGCTGCGCCACCACGGCCTTCGCCGCCCGGGTCAGCTGCGTGACCCGGTGGTTCCACTCGGCCATCGCGTCACCGGGGCGCGTGCCGTCGCGGTGGAACGCCACGCCGGTGTTGCCCTTGTCGGTCGACGCGAACGCGTACCCGCGGGCCAGCACGAAGTCGCTGATCGCGCGGTCGTTGGCGTACTGCTCGCGCACGCCGGGCGAGCCGGTCACGACCAGGCCGCCGTTCCAGCGCTCCGGCAGCCGGATGACGAACTGCGAGTCGTGCGCCCAGCCGTGGTTGGTGTTGCCGGTGGAGGAGTCGGGGAAGTAGCCGTCCACCTGCGTGCCCGCCACCGGCGTCGGCGCGGGCAGGCCCGCCGGGGTCAGCCCCGCCCAGTCGGCGGGATCGGTGCGGCCCCCGGCGGTGGACAGGTCGGCGAGGTGGGTCAGTTCCTGGTGCTCGGCACCGGGAACGCGCAGGGGCCCGCATCCGTGGGCGGACGCGGGAACGGCCTGCGCCGTCGTCGCGAGGAGCGCTGCGATCAGCGGAACGGCGATGTTCACCCGAGGCACGGTAGGACGGCCCGGCGGGGCGCGGAATGGGTCGGGACGCCATGGCCGGCGGGGCGGATGTGGTGCGCGGAGCCATCGGCGACACACCGACGAGTGACCCTCGCGCCGGTGGTGTGGTCGACAGCGCGTCATGAACGGCCGTGACCGGACTTGTCACTGCCACAGGTGACGTCGATCGGTGCATGACCGGGCGGCGACCGGGCGCCACGTCCGCTCCAACGGCCCTGTCCTGGACGTCCCCGCGTGCACGGTGTTGCGTCTCGCTCGGCGGTGGGGGCTTGAGTACCACGATCGGTGTGTTTTGGGCGCCCGCGCAGGGGTAGCTGAGTTGACCCAGCGAAGTTCGCACTGCCAGGTGATTTACGTTCACCCGGCGTGAGGTGTCTGCTTCCGGGGTGACTGAGCAACGGCGCTCTACGCGCACTGACCAGGAGTGGGACCTGATCCGGCGCATCCAGAACCTGGCCCACCGGGCCGAACGCACCGCGTTCGACCACTCGAACCTCGTCGGTCCGCCACCGTCCCAGCAGCACCTGGACATCCTGGCGGAGATCCGCGCCCTCACCGAGCAGGCGGTGGCGCAGCGGATGCCGAGACCGGCCGCGCTGCCGCGGCAGGTGCAGCCGGCCGCCGAGCAGAAGGTCTCCACCCCCGTTCGGTGACCGCCGCGGCGCGGGCCGGGCCTGACTCCCGGCCCGCGCGCGGAGCGCTCAGCGGCGCCGGACCAGCTTCACCAACCCCTTGAACGTCTCCTCCAGGCCGGAGGAGAACGGGTTGTCGTTGACGAGGTAGGTCCAGGTCGTGTTCGGGCGCTGCACGCCCGCCTCGGCCAGGTGCGCGCCCTCGGCGTCGATCTGCACCTTGGCGAAGGTCTCCTCCGCCTCGTCCCAGGCATCCGGGATGATCTTGTGGTACGCCGGGATGGCCTCGCGGTGGAACTCGTCCAGCGGGTTCTGCCGGGCCAGCGCCCGCAGGTGGATGCCCTCGCGGAGGTCGGTCAGGAACGTCAGGTGGTCGCTCCACCGCTGGTCGAGGTGGTGCAGCGCGATCAGCCGGGCCGCCGACACCTTGATCCCGTCGTCCAGGTCCTTGATCTCGTGGGCCTTGTCGGGCTTGCGCTCGGACAGCTCCTCCCACGCCAGCTCGGTGCGCAGCAGCTTGTCGCGGTACTCCAGCAGCAGCTGGCGCTGGTGCTCGATCAGCTTGTTGTACCGCCAGGTGTTGCGGTGGATCTCCAGGTGCACGCCCTCGGCGACGCGCTGGGCGTGCTCCACGGTGTGCAGCGTGCCCGCGTCGGTGATGCGGCCGTCCTCGTCCACCTCGGCCGGCTCGTCGTGGTCGGGCACGTACTGCGTGACCAGTTCGTCCTGCAACGAGGAGAAGAACACCGACCCGCCGGGGTCGCCCTGGCGGCCCGCGCGGCCGCGCAGCTGGTCGTCCAGCCGGCTGCTGGAGTGGCGGCCGGTGCCGATCACGTACAGGCCGCCGAGCTCCGCGATGCGCTCGTGGTCGGTCGAGTCGTGCCCGCCGAGCCGGATGTCCGTGCCGCGGCCCGCCATCTGGGTGGACACGGTGACCCGCTCGAACGAGCCCGCGTCGGCGATGATCGCGGCTTCCTCGGCGTCGTTCTTGGCGTTGAGCACGACGCACTCCAGGCCCGCCTCGGCGAGCTTGCGGGACAGGCGCTCGGACTCGGCCACGTCCAGCGTGCCGACCAGGATCGGGCGGCCGGTCTCGTGCACCTTCTTGATCTCGGCGACGATCGCGGCTTCCTTCTGCTCCAGCGTGGTGTACAGCCGGGGTGCCTCGTCCTCGCGGATCGTCTCCACGTTCGGCGGGATGACCAGCACTTCCAGCTGGTAGAAGTCCCGCAGCTGCTCGGCGACGGCCACCGCGGTGCCGGTCATGCCGCACACGGTCGGGTAGCGGCTGAGCAGCGCCTGGACCGTGATGGAGTCCAGCACCTCGCCCGCGTCCGTGGTGGCCACGTTCTCCTTGGCCTCGACCGCGGCCTGGAGGCCGTCGGGCCAGCGCTGGAGCTTCGCGATCCGGCCGCGGGTGTCGTTGATCAGGTGCACCTTGCCGTCGCGGACGATGTAGTCCACGTCCCGGTGCAGCAGGACCTGCGCGTGCAGGGCCACGTTGACCTTGCTCAGCGTGGTCGAGACGTGCTCGTCGGAGTACAGGTCGATGCCGCCGAGCGCCCGTTCGACCAGCTCGCTGCCCGCGCCGGTGAGGTAGACGTTGCGCTCTTCGTCGTCGATCTCGAAGTGCAGGTCGCGGCGCAGCCGCTTGACCAGGTCGGCCAGCGCCGGGTCGACCGCCGGGCCCGCCGTGGAGCCCGCCAGGACCAGCGGCACGCGGGCCTCGTCCACCAGCACCGAGTCCGCCTCGTCCACGAGGGCGACGCGCGGCTTGGGCACGATCAGGTCGCCCTCGGAGGTGGCCAGCCGGTCGCGCAGCACGTCGAAGCCGATCTCCGAGACCGAGGCGTACATGACCTCGGACTGGTAGGCGGCGCGGCGCTCCTCGGGCTTGGAGCTCTGGTTGATCCAGCCGACGCTCACGCCCATGAGCGCGTAGAGCGGACCCATCCACTCGGCGTCGCGCTGGGCCAGGTAGTCGTTCACCGAGACCACGTGCACCTGGTCGCCGCGCAGCGCGAAGCCCGCCGCGGCGATGGCGCCGGAGAGCGTCTTGCCCTCACCGGTGGCCATCTCGACCACGTGGCCCTCCAGGAGGCCGAGCGCACCGAGGATCTGCACGTCGAACGGGCGCAGGCCGAGCGCGCGGTCGGCGGCCTCGCGGCCGAGCGCGCAGACCTCCACCAGCTCGGGGCGGCCGAAGTCGGATTTGTCGCGCAGTGCGGCCGCCGCGGCGGTCAGTTCCTCGTCGCTGAGCTTCTTCACGCGCTCGGCCTGCTCGTTGACCTCTTCGAGCAGCTTCCGGTAGGGCGTGAGGTCGGCGGAGCCGGGCTTCTGCGCGAACCGACGCAGCCGCTGCTTGAACCGTCCCAGGAGAGTGGTCACGGCACGGCAACGTACGGCAAGTCCACAACGTTCCGCACGTCACCCGGTTGACAGTTCACTCCGAGGGTGCCTGCACCCGGGCCGACCACCGGCCCCGTCACGATCCGTAGAAGTACGGGCGAGGCAGCCTCCGAAGTGGGTAACTCGTCCGATCCTGGGCGGCAGGGTCGCCTGTGCGCCCCCCAATTGTGACTACCGCCCGATAACCTCCGACTCCCAGGCGTGACCAGCTCTCGTAGGGGGCGACGTGCTGAAGCGATTCGTCCAGTGGCTCGACGACTTCCTCCTCGACGAAGGCACGTGGGCGGTCGTCAAAGCGGCCGTCGGTCTCCTGTCGTTCGCGGTGCTCTTGGGCGCGGTCCTGGGAAACGCGGCCGTCGAAGCGGGCGCGCTGGTGGCGGCCATCCTGGTGGTGCTCTCCCTCGGACTGCTCCTGCCGGCCGATCGCCGCGGCGTGGTCCGGGAAGTAGAGAAGCTGAAGGACCTCGTTTCCCGGTACTCGAAGATCGTGGCGGAGGACCGGCACCCGTCATACGGGATAATCACCTGGGAGGCGCAGGTCGCCGTCGAGCCCAACGGTGACGCGCGCAGGCAGGTGACCATCCGCGCGAAGGTCCTCAACGACCTGCGCGTGCTGCGCCTGATCGAGGGGTGCGGGTGGCCCCAGCCTGCCAAGTACCGCCGCGAGGTCCGCGTGGAGGTGCGCAAACTGCTGGTCGGCGACCTGCCCGGCGCGAGTCTGAGCACGACCGTGGCCTGGTTGCAGGACGGGAAGCTCGTCCTGATGGTGCACTTCCCCGAGCCGCCGAAGGTGGGCAGCGAGATCACCATCGCCGTTGAGGTGGTCTGGCCCGGCATGTGCTCGCCGCTGATGCGCGACCGGGAACCGGACGTCTTCACGGTGGGGTTCGCGACCCCGGTCGTCTACGCGCGGTACAAGGTCACGCTGCCGCGCGGATACGACGCTTATGTGGAACCAGTGGGTTTCGAGGAGGACGCGAACGGTTTCGCGGCGGGGCCGGCGAAAGGGGAGGACGGCCGACCGGTGTTCCTCTTCGAAGGGGTCGACCTGCCGGAGCACCAGAAGCTGGGTATGCGACTCCAGCTCAAGGGGAAGGGCGACCCCTCGTGAGGTCGCCCCGCCCTGGCGGGTGGCCGCGGCCGAACTCAGCCGTCATTCCCACTTTCCCCGCCGATGGATCCATACCCGATCAAAGCGGCCTCTTCCGTATGACGTTACGGGCGGAGGCTATTGCCATTCCGGGTGGAATCTCAAATCGTTGCACACGTTCGTGTCACGCTTTGTGCGTCTCCCGCAGCCCGAGCACCGACCCCAGCGTCACCACGCCCATGACCAGCAGGAACGCCGAAACCGACAGGGACGTGCCCGTCGCCACCAGCAACGCCGTCATGATGAACGGCGTGCCGCCGCTGACCAGGATCGACGCCAGCTGGTAGGCCAGGGACGCGCCCGAGTAGCGCACCTGCGGCTCGAACAGCTCCGCCAGGTACGCCGCCACCGGCCCGTAGACCAGGCTCGACCCCACCCCCGACACGGCCAGCGCGACGAAGATCAGCCCCAGCGACGCGGTGTCGACGAGCCAGAAGTACGGGAACGCCCACACGATCATCGCGACCGCGCCCGCCACGATCAGCGGACGCCTGCCGTGCCGGTCCGACCAACGCCCGGCCAGCAGGATGACCGGCACGCTGACCAGCGACGACAGCAGCGTCACGACCAGCACCGAGTTGCGCGCCAACCCCAGCTCGCGGGTCGCGTAGTCGAGCACGCCGGCGATGCTGACGTAGAACACCGCGTTCGACGCGAACATCAACCCCGCGCCCAGCAGCACCGGCCGCCGGTGCGTCCGCAGCACCTCCTTCAACGGCGCGGGCGGCGGGCCGGACGGACGCCGTTCCTTGATCTCCCGGAACACCGGGCTGTCCTCCACCTTCAGCTGGATGAACAGCACCACGGGGAACAGCAGCGCGCTCGCCAGGAACGGCACCCGCCACCCCCAGGTGGCGAACGACGCGGCGGGCACCGTCGCACCCACGACCAGGAACGCCACGTTGCCCAGGATCACCCCGAGCGGCACGCCGGCCTGGCCGAACGTGCCCGCGAACCCGCGTCGCCCCGGCCCGGCGGTCTCGGTCAGCAGCAGCACGACGCCGCCCCACTGCCCGCCCACCGCGATGCCCTGGAGGAACCGCAGCACCACCAGCAGCACCGGCGCCATCACGCCCAGCGTCGCGCTGGTCGGCAGCAACCCGATCAGGAACGTCGCCGCGGCCATCAGCGCCAGGCACGTCACCAGCGCGGGCTTGCGGCCGAACTTGTCGCCGACGTGCCCGAACACCAGCCCGCCGACCGGCCGGGCGATGAACCCGGCCCAGAACGTGCTGAACGACAGCAGCAGCCCGACCAGCGGCGACGCCTCGGGGAAGAACAACTTCGGGAACACCAGCGCCGCGGCGGTCGCGTAGATGAAGAAGTCGTACCACTCGAGCGACGAGCCGACGAGCCCGGCCGCCATGAGTTTGCGCAACGTGCGCCGCTCGGGGGGAGCGGTCGTGACCATGTGCTGTTCCCTTTCACCAGGTGTCCACGAACGGGCGTTTCTTGCCGGTCCGGACCGGGGCGGGGTCGGGACCGGTGAGCAGGGTGGTGATCCAGCGCCGCGTGTCGGCCGGGTCGATCACGTCGTCGATCTCGTACGCGGACGCCACGTTGAGCGCCTTGCCGTGCTCGTAGGCGGCGGAGACCATCGCTTCGAACATCTCCTTGCGCTGCGCCGGGTCCTCGATGGCGTCCAGCTCGCGCCGGTACCCGAGCCGCACCGCGCCCTCCAGCCCCATGGGGCCGAACTCGCCGCTGGGCCACGACACGGCGAACAGCGGCACCTTCAAGCTGCCCGCCGCCATGGCCTGCGCGCCCAGCCCGTACGCCTTGCGCAGCGCCACGAACCCGAACGGCACGTCGAGGTTCGCACCGGCCACGAGCATCCGGGTCAGGTGCCGCACGGTCGCGGTGCGCTCGGCGTCCGGCCCGACCATGAACCCGGGCGTGTCGCACAGCGACACCACCGGCAGGTCGAACGCGTCGCACAGCCGCAGGAACCGGGCGGCCTTGTCGGCGGAGTCGGCGTCGATCGCGCCGCCGAGGTGGCCGGGGTCGTTCGCGACCAGGCCGAGCGGCTTGCCCTCGACCCGGACCAGCGCGGTGACGATGCCGCGGCCGAACCCGGGCCGCAGCTCCAGCACCGAGCCGGTGTCGGCGAGGGTCTCCACCACGGACCGCACGTCGTAGGCGCGGACCCGGTTCTCCGGCACGAGGTGGCGCAGCCGCCGCTGGTCGGCGCACTCCCAAGCCTCCGCAGGACCCTGGAAGTACGACAGGTACTTCTTGGCCACCGCGACGGCCTCGGCCTCGTCGGCGACGAGCACGTCGATCACGCCGTTGGGCACCTGCACGTCGACCGGCCCGACCTCCTCCGGCCGGAACACGCCGAGCCCGCCGCCCTCGATCATGGCCGGGCCGCCCATGCCGATGGTGGCGTCGCGGGTCGCGATGACCACGTCGCACGTGCCCAGCAGCACGGCGTTGCCGGCGAAGCAGCGGCCGGACGCGATGCCGACCAGCGGCACCAGCCCGGACAGCTTGGCGAACAGGTGGAACGCCAGGCAGTCCAGCCCGCTGACGCCGCCGTGGTCGGTGTCGCCGGGCCGTCCGCCGCCGCCCTCGGCGAACAGCACCACGGGCAGCCGCTTCTGCTCGGCCAGCGCGAACATCCGGTCCTTCTTGGCGTGGTTGCGCTGGCCCTGCGTGCCGGCCATGACCGTGTAGTCGTAGGACATCGCCACGACCTGGCCGCCGTTCACCGTGCCGACGCCCGCCACCAGGCCGTCGGCCGGGGTGCGCTCGACCAGCTCGTCCAGCGACCGGCGGCGGCGTTGCGCGGCGATGGCCAGCCCGCCGTACTCCACGAACTCCTCGCACAGGTCGGCGATGTTCTCCCGGACCGTGCGGCGGCCCGCGGCGTGCCGCTTGGCCTCCGCCTCGGGCCGGGCGAAGTCGTGCCGCGCCAGCGTTTCCGCGAGGTCGGGCCGCACGTCGTCCAGGTCGACCTCGACGGCCTTCTCCTCGACGGCGACGTCCACGCCCTCGGCGAGCAGCGCGCCTTCCGCGACCGTGTCGCCGACCTCGACCAGCACCCGCGCGTCGCCGATGGGCACGACGTGCTGCATCTTCATCGCTTCGACGACGACCGTGCCGTCCTCGACAGCGACGACGGTGCCTTGCACGGGAGCGCGCGCTCCGGTGTCCTCACGGGGCAGTGAGTCGACAAGGCCCGTGTGCGCCTTCAGCACGTCCGGGTGGTCCAGGAGGCCCCGCAGGAAGCCGATATTGGTCCGCGCACCGTCCACGGTGAACTCGTCCAGGGCGCGGCGGGCGCGGCGCAGCGCGGTGTCCAGGTCGTCGGCGTGCACCACGACCTTGGCCAGCAGCGGGTCGAAGCCGAGGCCCGCCCGGTAGCCGACGGACGCGTGCGTGTCGACCCGCACGCCCGGTCCGGTCGGCGGCTCGAACGCCGACAGCCGTCCCGTGGACGTGAGGCTCACCCGCAGTTGCAGCGCGCTGCCGCGTGGCGTGTGGGTCAGGTCCGGCTCGACCTCGGTGGCCAGCAGCAGTTGGGCCCGCACCAGGTCCAGCCCGGTGACCTGCTCGGTGACGGTGTGCTCGACCTGGAGCCTCGGGTTGGCCTCCAGGAACGCGAACCGGCCGTCCGGCGCGACCAGGAACTCGACGGTGCCCAGCCCGGTGTAGCGGACGGCGCGCGCGATCGTCGCCGCCGCGCCGTGCAGCGCGGACCGCAGGTCGGCCGGCAGGTCGGGCGCGGGCGCGACCTCGACCAGCTTCTGGTGCCTGAGCTGCAACGAGCAGTCCCGGTCGCCGAGCACCGTGGTGCCGACGAGCTGCACCTCGACGTGCCGCGCCGGTTCCAGCAGCTCCTCCACGAACACGGTGCCGTCGCCGAACGCGGCCAGCGCCTCGGCCCGGCACCGCTCGACGGCCGCGGCCAGGTCGGCGAGCCGGCGCACCACCCGCACGCCCTTGCCGCCGCCACCGGCCACGGCCTTCACGACCACCGCGCCGTGCTGCCGGAAGAAGTCCTCGAACCCGTCCTGCGCGCCCGCCAGCACGGGCACGCCGACCTCGGCGGCCAGGGCCCGGGCCCGGCTCTTGTCGCCGAGCAGCTCCAGCACCTCCGGCGGTGGTCCGACGAACGTCAGCCCGGCCTCGGCGCAGCGGCGGGCGAACCCGGCGTTCTCGGCCAGGAACCCGTAGCCGGGGTGCACCAGGTCGCAGCCGTCGGCGGCGGCGAGCACGGCGTCCACGTCCAGGTAGGAGCCCTTCAGCCGGACCGCCCGGTCGGCGTGCCTGCCGTGGGCGTCGTCGGAGTCGGTGACCAGGGCGACGGTCCGCCAGCCGAGGTCGGCGGCGGCGCGCAGGACTCGGACGGCGATCTCTCCCCGGTTGGCGACGAGCAGCGTGGGCACGGTGAAACCTCCTGAGCGACCGCTTAGTATGTGACCGCGGTCGCATAGTGGCACTTGCGCTTAGCGTTCGTCCAGAGGGAACCGATGCACCTGTCGAGGCGTCCTTGAAGAAACCCGAGGTCAAGGGCGTGACACAGAGCAGGCCGGGAGGCACTCACCGTGGTTTTCAAGAGGATGTTGCGCGCGTTCGGAGTCGGCGGTCCCACGGTGGACACGGTGCTGGCCAACCCCAACGCGCGGCCGGGTGAGCTGCTCACCGGCGAGGTGCGCATCGCGGGCGGCGACCACGCCGCCGACATCGACCTGGTGAAGCTGTCGCTGGTCACCCGGGTCGAGGTGGAGAGCGGTGACAACGAGTACAACCGCGACGTCGAGTTCGCCCAGGTCGTGGTCGGTCAGCGGATCGGCGTGGGGCCGGGGCAGCACCTGGCGCTGCCGTTCCAGTTCCCGGTGCCGCTGGAGACGCCGCTGACCGTCGTGCACGGCCAGCACCTGCGCGGCATGACGATGGGGCTGCGTACGGAGCTGGAGGTGCGCGGCGCGGTCGACCCCGGCGACCTCGACCCGGTGGCCGTGCACCCGACCCGGTCGCAGGAGCACGTGCTCAACGCGTTCGGCGCGCTCGGGTTCCGGTTCCAGCGGGCCGACAACGAGTCGGGGCGCATCCACGGCGTGCCGCAGCAGCTACCGTTCTACCAGGAGATCGAGTTCCTGCCGCCGGGGCAGTTCCTGGGCAAGATCAGCCAGCTGGAGCTGACCTTCGTGACCGACCCGCACCGGCTGTACGTGGTGCTGGAGGCGGACCGGCGCGGCGGGCTGTTCCGGGCGGGCGGCGACTCGTTCGGGCACTTCGCCATGTCGCACGATGAGGTGATCCGCACGGACTGGGCGGCGCTGCTGCACCAGTGGATGGACCAGGTCTCCGGCAGGCGATCTTCCCACGGTTTCGGCCACTAGGGCGGTCCGCGCGGACGTCGTCGCGGCGCGTGGACGGCGTTGGGCCGAACGCCGCTGGCGCTGCGGGCGGCGTCCGCGGTGGGGATGATGACCGGTGAGGCCCTCGACGCGGTCGGGGACTTCTTCGAAGGCGACTAACCCGCAGGAGGCATCGTGGGCATCGGCGGTGTGATCAGCGCTCTGATCGTGGGTCTCATCATCGGTCTGCTGGGCAAGCTCGTGGCGCCGGGCAAGCAGGCCATCCCCATCTGGCTGACGATCATCGTCGGCATCGTGGCGGCGTTCCTGGGCACGTTCATCGCCCGGGCGCTCGGAGTGGAGGACACGCCCGGCATCGACTGGATCGAGATCATCGTCCAGATCATCATCGCCGCCATCGGCGTGAGCCTCGTCGCCGGCTTCTACGGCAGGAAATCCGTCCGCTGACCCGAGAGCCCTACGTCCGGAACGCGTGAGTCCTACGTCCGGAACGCGTGAGTCCTACGTTCACGACGCATGAGTTCAACGCTCAAACCGAACACTGTTGGTCATGAGCGTTGAACTCGGGGTTCCTGAACGTAGGACTCTCGAGTGCTGGACGTAGGACTCTCGGGGTCAGGGGGTGCGGACCATGCGCAGGACCAGGTCGGCGTAGAGGTCGCCGATCTCGGTCGGGGTGCGGCGGCCGGTCGGCTGGTACCAGCGGGCCACGTCGATGCACAGGGACAGCACGGCCAGGGTCGCCCCGCGCACGTCGGGCACGTCGAACGCGCCCGCGGCCACGCCGTCGGCGATCATGTCGCGCACCGCCGCCTCGATCCGCCGCCGCAGCTCCACCACCTCGGCCAGGTGCTCCGGCGTCAACGCGCTCAGCTCGTACTGCACCACCCGCGCCGTCGTGTGGTACTCCGCGTGCCACGACGCGAACGCCCGCACGGCCGCCGCCAGCCGGTCCGCCGGGTCCACCTCGGACACCCCGGTCAGCACCGACAACGACGTGGCGTGCCCGATCCGCGAGATCTGGAACAGCAGTTCCTCTTTGGACCGGTAGTGGATGTAGACCGCGGCCGGTGACATGCCGGCCTGCGCCGCGATGTCACGGGTCGTCGTCGCGTGGTACCCGCGCACCGAGAACGCGGCGGCGGCGGCGATCAGCATCCGCCGGGCCGCCGGCGGCGTCACCGAGGACCACGTCTCGTCCAGGAGCGCGAACTCACCACTGGTCGTCGTCACAGCCGGCCCTCCTTGACACGAACCCGAACGATACCGCAGGCTAAGCACACGCTTACGCCTAAGCAACCGCTTAGTATGGAGGATCCGAGAGTGCGCCGCACGTTGTTCGAACCCGACCACGAAGCGTTCCGCGAGACCGCGCAGGCGTTCTGCGACCGCACCCTCCGCCCGAACTACGAGCGGTTCGTCGAGCAGCGCAGCATCGACCGCGACGTGTGGCTGGAAGCGGGCAAGCAGGGCCTGCTCGGCCTGGAGGTCCCCGAGGAGTACGGCGGCAGCGGCGCGAACGACTACCGGTTCAACGCCGTGCTCGGCGAGGAGCTGTCCAAGGTCAGCGCCGGCATGTCGTCCTGCCTGGGCATCCACGGCGACGTCGTCGCGCCCTACCTGGTCGACCTGTGCACCGAGGAGCAGAAGCAGCGCTGGCTGCCCCGGTTCTGCTCGGGCGAGATGACGACCGGCATCGGCATGACCGAGCCCTCCGGCGGGTCGGACCTGGCCGCGCTCAAGAGCACCGCCGTGCGCGACGGCAGCGACTGGGTCCTCAACGGCTCCAAGACCTTCATCACCAACGGCTTCTCGGCCGACATGATCGTCGTCGCCGCGCGCACCAGCCCGGAGAAGAAGGCCCGCGGCATCACGCTGTTCGCGGTCGAGACCGGCATGAAGGGCTTCGAGCGGGGCCGCAAGCTGGACAAGGTCGGCCAGCCCGAGTCCGACACCGCCGAGCTGTTCTTCGAGGACGTGCGCGTCCCGGCCGAGAACGTGATCGGCGAGGTCGATCAGGGCTTCATCTACATGATGGAACGCCTGCCGCAGGAACGCCTCGGCGGCGCGATCTCGAACCTGGCCCACGCCAAGCAGATCCTGCTGGAGACGGTCGAGTACACCAAGGAGCGCAAGGCGTTCGGCCAGTCCATCGGCTCGTTCCAGCACAACAAGTTCACCCTCGCCGAGCTGGTCACCAAGATCGACGTGACGCAGGCGTTCCTGGACCAGTGCACCGACGCGCACACCCGGCGCGAGCTGACCGCCGTGGACGCGGCGAAGGCCAAGTGGTGGAGCGCGGACGTGCAGAACGACGTCATCGACGCGTGCGTGCAGCTGCACGGCGGCTACGGCTACATGACCGAGTACCGCGTGGCCCGCGCCTGGATGGACGCCCGCGTGACCCGGATCTGGGCCGGCTCCAACGAGATCATGAAGGAACTCATCGGCCGCGACCTCGGCCTCTAGCCACCAGGAGCACCGCCATGCCCGAGGCTGTCATCGTCGCCACCTCGCGATCCCCGATCGGACGGGCGCGCAAGGGGTCGCTGGTCGACCTGCGCCCGGACGACCTGGCCGCGCAGGTCGTCGCCGCCGCGCTCGACCAGGTCCCGGAGCTGGACCGCGCCGACATCACCGACCTGCACCTGGGGTGCGCCGAGCCGCAGGACGAGCACGGCCAGAACGTGGCCCGCCGCATCGCCGTGCAGCTCGGCCTGGACACCCTGCCCGGCACGACGGTCAACCGGTTCTGCGCGTCCTCGGTGCAGACCGCGCGGATGGCGTTCCACGCCATCAAGGCGGGCGAGGGTCACGTGTTCGTCAGCGCCGGCGTGGAGTGCGTCTCCCGCTACCGGCACGGCGACCCGCACTTCAACCCGCTGTTCGACGCCGCCCGCGAGCGCACCCAGCGCACCGCGGAAACCAACGAGCCGTGGCACGACCCGCGCGAGGACGGGGAGCTGCCCGACTACTACATCGCGATGGGCCAGACCGCCGAGAACGTCGCCACCTCGCTCGGCATCAGCCGCCGCGACCAGGACGAGTTCGGCGTGCGGTCGCACAACCTCGCCGAGAAGGCCATCGCGGACGGCTTCTTCGCCCGCGAGATCACGCCCGTCACGCTCCCGGACGGCACGGTCGTCAGCACGGACGACGGACCGCGCAAGGGGGTCACCTACGAGGCCGTGTCGGCGCTGAACCCGTCGTTCCGTCCACAGGGGACGGTCACGCCCGGCAACTGCTGCCCCCTCAACGACGGCGCGGCGGCCGTCGTCATCATGAGCGACGTCAAGGCCAAGGAGCTGGGCCTGACCCCGTTGGCGCGCATCGTGTCCACCGGCGTGTCCGGTCTCTCGCCCGAGATCATGGGCCTCGGCCCGGTCGACGCCACCAAGCAGGCCCTCGCGCACGCGAACCTGACCATCGACGACATCGACCTGGTCGAGATCAACGAGGCGTTCGCGGTGCAGGTGCTGGGCAGCCAGCGCGCGCTCGGCATCGACATGGACAAGCTGAACGTGCACGGCGGCGCGATCGCGCTGGGCCACCCGTTCGGCTCGACCGGCGCCCGCATCATGACCACCCTGATCAACGGGATGCGCGCGCGTGACGCCCGGTTCGGGCTGGAGACGATGTGCGTCGGCGGCGGTCAGGGCATGGCGATCATCCTGGAGAGGTTGAGCTGAATGGGAATCCTGGACAAGTTCCGGCTGGACGGCCAGGTCGCGATCGTCACCGGCGCGTCCTCCGGCCTGGGCGTGGCGTTCGCCAAGGGCCTCGCCGAGGCGGGCGCGGACGTGGTGCTCGCGGCGCGGCGGGTGGAGCGGCTCAAGGACACCGCGCAGCTCGTGGAGGACGCGGGCCGGCGCGCGCTGGTCGTGCAGGCCGACGTGGCGCAGCCGGACGACTGCCGCGAGGTGGCCCGTGCCGCGGCGGAGTTCGGCCCGGTGCGGGTGCTGGTGAACAACGCCGGCGTGGCGTCGGCGGTGCCCGCGTCCCGGGAGACGCCCGAGCAGTTCCTGGGCGTCATGGACGTCAACCTCAACGGCACCTACTGGATGGCGCAGGCGGCGGCGGCCGTGATGACCGGGGGCGGGTCGATCATCAACGTGTCCAGCGTGCTCGGCCTGGTCTCCGGCGGGTTGCCGCAGGCCGCGTACTCCGCCTCGAAGGCGGGCGTGATCGGCCTGACCCGCGACCTCGCCCAGCAGTGGACGGGCCGCAAGGGCATCCGGGTCAACGCGATCGCGCCCGGCTACTTCGCCTCCGAGATGACCGACCAGTACCCCGAGGGCTACCTGGAGGCGCACGTCTCGCGCCTGCCGATGGGCCGGGTGGGCGACCCGGAGGAGCTGGCCGCGGCCGTCGTGTTCCTGGCCTCGGCGGCGGGCGGCTACACCACGGGCGCGACGTTCGTGGTCGACGGCGGCGTGACGCTGGGCGGCTGATCGCCGAGTTGTAACCCCCGGTGGCGGCACGACGACTTACGCTCGTAGCAGCGCAATGTCGCCGTGCCGCTCGGGGGAGTCCGTGGTCGCGAAGAGGTCCGCCGAACCCAGCTTATCCATCCTCGAACCGTCCAGGCCGGTGTTCCGGCGCAAGCGCTTCCTGCTGCCGTTCGGCATCTCGGCGGGCCTCGCGCTCGTCGGCGCGGTCGCCCTGCTCGCCTCGGGCGCGGTCGCGCTGCCGTTCCGGGGCGTCACGGTCGTGCGGGCCATGATGGCTTCGAAGGTCGAGTTCTTCTCCGACGCCGAGGTCCGCCGCATCCTGATGGCCAACGGCATCCAGGTGCACCTCACCGACTCGGGCGGCTCGACCGAGATCGCCAAGGAGCGGGCCGACCCGACGTCGTTCGACTTCGTCATGCCCTCCGGCCAGCTCACGGCCCGGCAGATCCACGACCGGGTGGGCGGCACCCCGTTCTACCCGTTCACCACGCCGCTGGTGGTCGCCGCGTTCAGCGACTACGCGCGGGCGCTGGAGCGCGCGGGGGTGGCCGAGCCGCAGCCGGACGGCGACGGGCTCTACTACACGCTCGACATGACCGCGTTCGTCGACCTGACCTTGCAGGGCAAGACCTGGAAGGGCATCGAGGGGGGCGGTCTGACCAGCGAGAACCAGATCATCGCCCAGTCGCCGGACCCGTGCCGGGCCTACTCCGGCGCGGCGTACCTGGCGGTGGTGGCGTTCGCCGCCAACGGCCGGCGGGCGCCGACGGAGGCCGAAGCCCCGGCGGTCGCGACGAGGATCAAGCCGCTGTTCGAGGTCGAGGGCCAGTTCGGCGCGGGCATCGGCCGCACGTTCTTCGGTCCGGACGGCCGCACGTTCGCCCCGGTCAGCGTCCTCTACGAGCACCAGTACCTGGCCTACCAGATCCGCACCAAGGAGCGCGCCGGCGAGGTCGACCGCGACCGCGTGCTGCTCTACCCCGACGCGCACCACCACGCCGAGCCGTGGCTGATCGCGTTCAGCGAGGCGGGGGAGGAGGTGGGGCGGCTGCTCCAGGAGAACCCGGACCTCCAGCGGCGCGCGTTGGAGCTCGGGTTCCGCCTGGGCCGGGCGGGCAGCGCCTCGGTGGGCACCGTGCTCGCCGAGCACGGCATCCCGGTCGGCAACCCGGGCCAGGGCGACACCGAGGCGTACGTGGCCAAGCCCGCCGCGCTGGCGACGATGATCGGGGAGCTCGGCGACTGCCCGAGCGGGGTGCCGCTGTGAGGGCGCTGACCGCCGTGCTGGTGGGCGCGGCGGTCCTGGCCGGCTGCACGTCCGCCCGACCCGACCCGGTCACGCTGACCGTGCTGGCCAGCTCGGAGCTGGCGGACCTGGCGCCGGTGCTCGCCGACCTGCGGCGCGACACCGGCGTGGAGCTCAGGCTCGACCAGCGCGGCACCGTGCGCGCCAGCGAGGAGCTGGCCGCGGGCGTCGACCACGACCTGGCGTGGCTGGCCACCAACCGGTACCTCCGGCTGAAGGGCGCGGACCTGCCGCTGTCCACCAGCACCATGCTGTCGCCGCTGGTGCTGGGCGTGAAGGCGAGCCGGGCGGCGGCCCTGCGCGGGGCGACGTGGGCCGACGTGGCGGGCCGCGCGGCGGCGGGGGAGCTGCGGTTCGGGATGGCCGACCCGCGGGTGTCCGGCAGCGGGATGGCGGCGTTGATCGGGGTGGCCACGGCCGCCGCCGGCACCGGCGCGGCGCTGCGACCCGAGGACGTCACGTGCGACAGGCTCCAGGGCTTCCTGACCGGTCGGGCGTTCGACGCGACCGGCGCGGCGGAGGTCGTGGACGAGTACGTGCGGCGGCAGGACGACGTGGACGCCGTGGTGACCTACGAGTCGGCGGTGCTGTCGCTGAACGCGTCCGGGCAGCTCCGCGAGCCGCTGGAGGTCGTGTACCCGCGGGACGGGATCGTGCTCTCCGACTACCCGTTGATGCTGCTCAAACCGGACAAGCGGGCCACGTACGACCGGGTGGTGGAGTGGCTGCGCACGCCCGCCGCCCAGCGGTCGATCATGGAGCGCACGG
The DNA here is from genome assembly GCF_044757065.1 of Actinosynnema sp. NPDC091369. Classification (NCBI taxonomy): domain Bacteria; kingdom Bacillati; phylum Actinomycetota; class Actinomycetes; order Pseudonocardiales; family Pseudonocardiaceae; genus Actinosynnema; species Actinosynnema sp. NPDC091369. The sequence goes on from NZ_JBIVUG010000015.1 coordinate 138,204, forward strand.
CGCGCCGGCCGGTGGACCCGCAGGTGGAGCGCACGGAGGCGCTGCGCGAGCCGATCGGCACCGCGCTGTACTTCCCGGGCACGCAGCAGGTCGTGGACGCCTTGCTGGCCGCCTACGACCGGGCCGGTCGGCCCACCCGGGTCGTGTTCGTGCTCGACCACTCGACGTCCATGGCGGGGCCGCGCGTCGCCGGGCTGCGGGAGGCGTTCGCGACGCTGAGCCGCGCGGGCGGGTTCGACCGGTTCCGGGTGGGGGAGACGGTCGTGCTGGTGCGGTTCGCGGGGACGGTGCTGGAGGAGCGCACCGTCGTCATCCGCGGCCCGGCGGACCTGGAGGCGCTGGCCGGGGCGCTGGCGACGGCGGAGCTGTCCGACGACGGCACGGCGATCTGGTCGGCGCTGGACCGCGCGTACGAGGTCGTCGGCGACGGCACGGTGGTGCTGATGACCGACGGCGAGAACAACGCGGGCCTGAGCGCGGACGGGTTCCTGGCCGCGTGGCCGCACCCGCCGGCGCGCACGTACGCGATCCGGTTCGGCGAAGCCGACCCGGTGGAACTGGACCGGGTGGCGCGGGCGACCGGCGGGCGGGTCGTGGACGCCGGCACCGGGTCGCTGCTGGAGGCGGTGAAGGAGATCCGTGGCTGTCGATAGAGGACTGTGGTGGTCGGTGTGGTGGCCCTGGGTGCTCGTGTGGGGCGTCACCGCGCTGGCGCTGCTCGTGGCCGTCGGCGTCGCGGTGTGGGCGTGGCGGTCCCGGCACCGGTACGCGCCCTCGCGCGAGGTGCCCGGGTTGACCATCTACCTGCACGAGAAGTCCGTGATGGACCTCTACCAGGTCGGCCGGTACGGCGACGCGATGACCAAGGAGGTCGTCGACCGGGTCGGCGTCACCAAGGACGGCAAGATCGCGTTGAGGGGCCTGGACCTGGGTGTGGAGGGCGCGCGGACGTCCGGGCGGGAGGTGGTGAAGACCTACATCGAGCAGTACGAGCCGATCGCGGTCGTCGGCGTGCTGCTGGACGCGCTGGAGTCCGCGTCCGGTGTCGTGCACGTGGACCTGCGCGACCTGACCGTGCTGCGGAACACGGCGCTGGAGCAGCACCTGGAGTCGTTCGACTCCGTGCGGCTGCGGCGGATCGACTCGTACGTGTCGGTGAAGGGCGTGTTCCGGGTGGCGTCCGACGGTGACGGCACGACGGTGTTCCTGGCGCCGTTCGGCGACCCGGACGACCCCGAGCAGGGCCCGCAGGTGCGGGTCGAGTGCTACAACGGCGGGCTCCGCGACGACGTCGTGCCCGAGGGCGGGTTCCAGGCGCGGTGCCTGGGCAAGGTGCAGGCGTGGAAGGCGGACGCCCAGCAGTTGGTCATCCGGCCGATCGCGATGTTCCAGTGATCCGGCGTGCGATGCTTGGCCCATGGCATCGGTACCGGAGCGGCTGATCGACGCCGCGACGCGGTTGTTCGCCGCCAAGGGCTTCGACCGGGTCGCGGTGCAGGACATCGTGGACCTCGCGGGCGTCACCAAGGGCGCGATGTACCACTACTTCGGCTCCAAGGACGACCTGCTGAACGAGATCTACGGCAGCCTGCTGCGGATGCAGACCGAGCGGCTGGAGCACTTCGCCGCCGGGTCCGCGCCGGTGGCCGAGCGGCTGCACGCGGCGGCGGTCGACGTGGTGGTCACGTCGGTGGACAACTTCGACCAGGCGCGCGTGTACTTCCGGTCCGCCGACCACCTGGCCGAGGACAAGCGGCGGGAGATGCGGGCCGAGCGGCGTCGCTACCACGAGCGGTTCCGGTCGCTGATCGAGGAAGGGCAGGCGTCGGGCGTTTTCCGCACCGACGTGCCCGCCGACCTGACCGTGCACTACTTCTTCGGCACCGTGCACCACCTCGGCCAGTGGTACAGCGCCGACGGCCCGCTGTCGGCCAAGCAGGTCGGCCGCCACTTCGCCGACCTGCTGCTGGCGTCCCTGCGTCCCGTTCCGGAGGGTTCTTCGTGAAGTCGCACCTGCACCGCTACCTGCGCACGGCGCGCGAGGCGCTGCTGTGGAAGCTGGAGGGCCTGGGGGAGTACGACGTGCGCCGCCCGTTGACGCCGACCGGCACGAACCTGCTCGGCCTGGTCAAGCACCTGGCCGGGGTCGAGGCGGGCTACTTCGGCCACACGTTCGGCCGGCCGTTCCCCGAGCCGATGCCGTGGACGAGCGAGGACGCGGAGCCGAACGCCGACATGTGGGCGACCGCGGACGAGTCCCGCGAGGACGTCGTCTCCCTCTACCGGCGCGCGTGCGCCCACGCGGACGACACGATCGAGGCGCTGGACCTGGACGCGTTGGGCACCGTGGCGTGGTGGCCGGCGGACCGCGCGTCGGTCACCCTCCACGCCGTGCTGGTCCACATGATCGCGGAGACCAATCGGCACGCGGGCCACGCCGACATCGTCCGCGAGCTGATCGACGGCGCCGCCGGCCTGCGCCCGGACAACGACAACCTGGCCGTCCTGGACTGGGCCGCCTACCGCGCCCGCCTCGAACGCGTGGCCCGCGAAACCGGGTCCTGATCGTTCCCGCCACGTCCGGGGCAACGGTCCCGGCCACGGCTCATGATTCTGCTCGGCCGGTACCGGGAGCAGGGGTCTCCCCGGCGGAGACCCATGCTCCCGGTATCGATCAGGCGGCCGGGACCAGCAGGACCACGGTCTCCGCCACGCACGCGGGCTTCGGGTTGCCCTCGATCTCGACGGTCACCTTCACCACCGCCTGCTTGCCCTGCGCCACGTCGGTGATCTCCGCCAGCTCGGCCCCGGCCCGCACCCGCGAGCCGACGACCACCGGGCTGGGGAAGCGCACCTTGTTCAGCCCGTAGTTCACGCCCATCGACAGCCGCTGCACCGTGTAGATGTCCCGCACCAGCAACGGGATCAGGGACAGCGTCAGGTAGCCGTGCGCCACCGGCGCGCCGAACGGGCCCGCGGCGGCCTTCTCCAGGTCCACGTGGATCCACTGGTGATCGCCCGTGGCGTCGGCGAACAGGTTGATCTCGGCCTGCGTGATCTCGTGCCACTCGCCGTGGCCGAGGTGCTCGCCCTTGGCCGCCGCCAGCTCCTCCAGGTCAGCGAATACCCGCATCGTCAGTCCTTCGGTCCGCCGGCGACGTAGATGACCTGACCGGACACGAACCCGGCGCCCTCGCTGACCAGGAACGACGCCGTGTGCGCGATGTCCTCGGGCGTGCCGACGCGCTGGACCGGGATAGCCGCCGCCGCGCCCTTCTTGAAGTCCTCGAAGTCGATGCCGACCCGGGCGGCCGTCGCCGCGGTCATGTCGGTCGCGATGAACCCCGGCGCGATCGCGTTGACCGTGACGCCGAACTTGCCCAGCTCGATCGCCAGCGTCTTGGTGAACCCCTGCAGGCCGGCCTTGGCCGCCGAGTAGTTCGCCTGGCCCCGGTTGCCCAGGGCGGACGTGCTGGACAGGTTGACGATCCGGCCCCACTTGGCCGCCGTCTGGAACTTCTGCACCGCGCGGCTCATCAGGAACGACCCGCGCAGGTGGACGTTGATGACCGCGTCCCAGTCGTCGTCGGTCATCTTGAACAGCAGGTTGTCCCGGAGGATGCCCGCGTTGTTGACCAGGACGGTCGGCGCGCCCAGCTCGTCTGCGACCCGCTGCACCGCCGCGTCCACCGCCGCGCTGTCGCTGACGTCGACGCCCACCGCGATGGCGGTCCCGCCGGAAGCCTTGATCTTCTCCACGGCGTCCGCGCAGCTGTCCTCGCTGAGGTCGAGGAGCGCGACGGCCATGCCGTCCTGCGCGAGCCGCGTGGCTACGGCGGCGCCGATGCCGCGTGCGGCACCGGTGACGATGGCCACCCGTGCGTCCGTCTCGGCCACGGTCAGTCCTCCTTGATCTGCGGGCCTAAGCAACCGCTTAGTAACCTACCGGCGAGGTCGCCTTGACGCCAGAGCGCGTCAGGAGAACCATACCGACTGGTCGGAATGCCAGCCAGAGGAGGCGCGGTGGAGTTCTCGGGCAAGGTCGCACTGGTCACCGGGGCCGCGAACGGCATCGGCGCGGGGGTGGCGCGGCGACTGGCCGCCGCCGGCGCGTCGGTCGTCGTCGCCGACGTGGACGACGAGCGCGGCAAGGCCGTGGCCGAGGAGGTCGGCGGCGCGTACGCGCACTGCGACGTGCGCGACCCCCGCGACAGCGAGGCGGCCGTCGCGACGGCCGTGGAGCGGTTCGGCGGCCTCGACATCGCCGTGCTCAACGCGGGCATCGCCACCGGCTTCGGGCTGGGCGACGACTTCGACGCCGAGCGGTACCGCACGGTCATGGGGATCAACCTCGACGGTGTCGTGTACGGCGTGCACGCGGCGTTGCCCGAGCTGCGCAAGCGCGGCGGGCGGATCGTCGCCACCGCCAGCATGGCGGGCCTGATGGCCATGCCCATGGACCCCCTCTACGGCGCGAACAAGGCCGCCGTGGTCGGGCTGGTCCGCGGCCTGGGCCCGGTCGCCGCCGCCGACGGCGTCACCGTCAACGCCGTGTGCCCGTCATTCGCCGACACCGCCATCATCACCGGCTTCAAGTCCGCCCTCGAGTCGGCGGGCATGCCGGTCATGAGCGTGGACGACGTGGTGGACGCGTTCGTCTCCGTGTTGCGCGACGGCCGATCCGGTGAATGCTGGTTCGTGCAGGCCGGACGCCCCAGCGCGCCGTTCACCTTCCCCAACCCGCCCGGCCCGCGCACCGCCACCGGCGAACGCGTGCGGCTCGGCCACGACCCGATCGCTGCCAAGGAGAACTGACACCCGTGCGCGCCATCCAGATCACCGAGTTCGGCGGACCCGAAGTGCTCACCGAGGTCGAGCTGCCCGACCCCGTCGCGGGCCCCGGCGAACTGCTCGTCGACGTCAGCCGCGCGGGCCTCAACTACGCCGACACCCACCAGGCCGAGAACTCCTACCTGTCGAAGATGGAGCTGCCGCTGGTGCCCGGCGGCGAGGTCGTCGGCACCGCGGGCGACCGGAGGGTGGTCGGCCTGACCAACTTCGGCGGGTACGCGGAGAAGGCCGTGGTGCCCGAGGCGACCGCGTTCGACGTGCCCGACGGCGTGGACGACCTGACGGCGTTGAGCATGGTCGTGCAGGGGGCGACGGCTTGGCTGCTGCTGCGGCGCAGCGCGCACTTGGAGCCGGGGGAGAGCGTCGTCGTGCACGCCGCCGCCGGCGGTGTCGGGTCGCTGGCCGTGCAGCTGGCGAAGAAGTGGGGCGCCGGGCGCGTCATCGCCACCGCGAGCACCGAGGACAAGCGCCGGTTGGCGCTCGACCTGGGCGCCGACGTCGCCGTCGACTCGACCGCGGACAACATGACGGACGTGCTACGCGAGGCCAACGGCGGTCGGCGCGTCGACGTGGTGCTGGACATGACCGGCGGCGCGGTGACCGACCAGAGCATCGCCGCCCTGGCCCCGTTCGGCCGGCTGGCGTTCTACGGCATGGCCAGCCGCGAACAACCGACCCCGATCCCCCCGGGCAAGCTGCTGGTCCACTCGACCACCGTCGCCGGCATGTGGCTGCCGCACGCCTTCAAGCTCCCGGGCCGCGTCGTCCACCGCGCCATGGCCGAGCTGTTCGACCTGGTCCTGGCGGGCGACCTGCGCGCCGTCCCGGGCGGCGAGTACGGCCTGTCCGAGGTCCGCCGGGCCCACGAAGACCTGCGCGCCCGCCGCACCACCGGCAAACTGATCCTCGACCCGTCCCGCTGACCTGCGCCTCCGCCAGCCCCGCTCCAGAACGCCATGGACCAACTGCGCGCCGAGGGGTTGGTGTCGAGCGTGGCCGGCCGGGGCTGGTTCGTCTCCGAGCGGGAGCCGGTCGTCCGTCTCGCCCGCAACCGGCTGAGCAAGGCGGAGCGGACCGCGGGGCGCGGCACGTTCATGTCGGATGCGGCGGCGGGGAAGTGGCAGCCCGCGGTCACGGTGGAGGTCCGGCGGGAGCGGGCAGGCGAAGACGTGCGCTCCTACCTCGGCCTGGCTGCCGACCAGGACCACGAGGTGGTCGTGCGGGACCGGGTCATGCGCGCCGACGGCGAAGTGGTGCAGCTCGCGGTGTCGTACCTGCCCGTCGACATCGCCGGTGGTACCCGGCTCGAAGAGGCCGACACCGGGCCGGGCGGGGCGTACGCGCGGTTGGAGGAGATGGGTTTCGAGCTGACGCACTTCACGGAGGTGGTGTCGGCACGCTCGCCGCGGCCCCGTGAGGCGGAACTGCTGCGGATTCCGCTGGGCTCCCCGGTGCTCCAGGTGATCCGGGTGGCCTTCGCGGGCGAGCGGGCGGTGGAGGTCAACCACATCACCATGGGCGGCGAGCGCTACCAGCTCGTCTACCAGATCGACGCCGGCTGACGGCGGAGCGCGGAGCGGGGTTCGACCCGGCACGCCGAGGCCCGCGGAACGGGTGCCGACGGTCGCGGCACCCGTTCCGGCAGGTCGGTGTCAGTCGCTCAGCTCGGCCAACGCGGCCTTGACCCTCGCGAGCTCGGCCTCCAGCTCCTCCATCCGCGTGCGGTGCTGGGCGCGGGCCGCCTCGATGACCTCGTCGATGCCGCCCGCGATGTCGTCGTGCAGCTCCTTGGCCGCCCGCGACACCGCCGCGGCCGAGATCGGGAGACCCTGCACGACCCGCTTGGTGCCGTGCACCAGGTCGGCCTGCCACTCGCCGTCGGCGGTCCCGGTGACGGTCAGCGTCAGCTCGACCGTGCGGGTCTTCTTGGCCGTCGACTTGGGCCGCTTGGCGGGCTTCGCCTCGGCGTCCGCGGACTTGGTCTCGACGTCCGCGAGCTTGGTCTCGGCGTCCGCGGGCTTCGCCTCCGGCTCGGAGGGCTTGGCCTCGGCCTTCGAGGGCTGCTCTGCCTGCGCCACGGGTGCGACCTCCTGCTGCACGGGTGCGGCGGGCGCCTCGGCGTCCACCGTCTCTTCCTGCTCCACGAGCGTGTCCGCCTGCACGTTCTCGTTGTTCCTCTCTGCGCATCCGGCTCGACCCGGCGTGATCATAGAACACGTGTTCGATGGTGGGTCGATTGCCCCGCACAGCGTAGGGTGTCGGCCTTGTGAGCGGTTGGAGGGACTTCTCCGCTCGCCGGTTCTTGGACCGGTTGAGCGACGAACTCGGTGTTGTGGCGGTGCTGGCGCCCGGCGTCCTGGCGCCCGGGGTGCTGGCGGCGATCGACCAGCACGGCGCGGCGGTGCGCGACATCCTCGCGTTCGGCGTGCCCGCCGCGGCGGTGGCCGGCGCGGTGCTGCTCGCCGGTTACGCCCAGGGCGTGCTGGACGAGGCGAAGGCGCACGGCTGGGAGCCGCCCGCGCTCGTGGACTGGGTGAACGCGGACTGGTTGACGCTGAGACTCGTCGCCGTCTGCCACCTCGCCCGGCGCGACGAGCCGGCCCTGGAGGGTTAACGCGGGCGCAGCGCCCTGATCCACAGGTGCCACGGGACCGCGTCGGCCCCGACCTGCGGTTCCCTCAGCGCCTCGATCAGCAGGCCGGCGTCCTCCAAGGCGGCGGTGTAGGCGCTCAGCGGGTGGTTCCACCCGGTGAACCTCATCCGCATCCCGTCCCGCTCGACCTCGTCCTCGAAGCGGTGGCGGCCGAAGTAGGGCCGGTCGAGGACGACCACGCCGTCCCGGCGGCTGCCGGTGTTGGTGATCGGGTGCGTGATCGCCAGGCAGAGCCTGCCGCCCGGTTCGAGCACGCGGCCGATCTCGGCGACGGTGCCGGGCATGTCGTCGACGTCCATCAGCACGTTGTAGGCGACGACGAGGTCGAAGCTGTCGTCGGGGAACGGCAGGTCCGCCGAGTCGGCCGTCAGGTACCGCCCCTCCGGGTCGGCCTGCCGCGCCGCTCCCACCAGCGCGGGCGAGGCGTCGATGCCGGTCACGCGGTGCCCCCGGGCGACGAGGTCACGGGACACGCGCCCCTCGCCGCACCCCAGGTCGAGGGTGGCCCGGCCGGCCGCCGGGACGAGCGCGAAGAACGCGTCGCGATACCGCCAGTAGGAGTCGAAACCGGGCTTGCGCACCCAGGCGATCCAGTTCCGCGCCTGCTCTTCCCAGTCCTGCCCGGCCGCGGTCAACGCCTTCTCGGTCATTTCCCGCAGCCTAATCCGGCCGACTCCCGGCGCAATCGGATTGACGCTCCCGGTCCCGCCCGCGGAAGCCGCAGCCGGGACCGGGACCTCGGCCCGTGCTCAGCGGGCGTCCTCCGACGCGGCGGCGAGCGCCTGGTCCAGCGTCTCGTGCAGCGGCAGCAGGGTGTCCATCGCGGTGGCCGTCAGCGAGCGGCGCACCGCGCGGCTGGCCACCACGTGGACCGGTGGACGTCCGAGCGAGGCGTTGTGCTCGCGGATGTGACCGAGCGCGGCGATGCCGGAGGAGGCGAAGAACGGCACCTCCGACAGGTCGACCACCAAGGCGTCCACTCCGTCGTCGAGCAGTTCCAGGCAGCGTCCGCGCAGGTCGTCGCTGTTGGCCATGTCGATGTCCCCGACCACGCGCACGATCGTCGCGTTGCCGTGCCGGTCGACGACCAACTCCGGTGTGGGTGTGTCAGCAGCATTCACGGCACCATCATGACTCAACGCCCGAGTGGCACCTGCCGTTCGACGCCGCGACCGCATCGGGTGATCTTGCCGCGGGTGTTGTGGATCAGCTGCGGGGGTACTACGTGATCGACGTTCCCGTGCTCAGCAGGAGGACCACCATGACGGCAGGCGACGCCGCGCACGTACCCGGCCCGCGACCTGCCGAGCCGTCCGAAGCGCTGACCTTCGAGCTGACGGGCGACGCGCCCGACCTGGCCGAGGCGCGGCAGTGGACCGGCGCCGCCCTCGCGGACCTCGACGAGGACGCGGTCACCGACGCGGTGCTGGTGGTGTCCGAGCTGGTCGCCAACGCCTACGAGCACGGCCGGCACCCACTGCACCTGCGGTTGCGGCGCGGCCCGGACCTGATCCGCGTCGAGGTGACCGACCTGTCGCCGGAGGTGCCGGTGGTGGGCGACTCCTCGGTGCGACCGACGCGGGGCCGCGGGATGCTGCTGGTGGAGCAGCTCTCCCGGCAGTGGGGTCTCGTGCGCCACGCGGTCGGCAAGACCGTGTGGGCGGTCCTGGCCCGCTCCTCCCTCCACCCCGCCACGGCGCTCGCCGACTGATCCGTCCCGGGTGGACCCGGCGGGTGACCGTTCCGGTGGCGCGGGCCTGACCGGGGCGGCTACCGCGGCGTTCCCGCCATTCCGGACCATTTCGGGGCAATCGACTCACGCTCTTTCCCGAGCACCCCGAAATCGTCGTACCCCGCCGGCAAAATAAAAACAGGGGTCCCCTTGGCGGGGACCCCTGCGGAGCGTGGACGGGTGGTCAGCGCTGCTCGCCCGGCGGGTACTGGCCGGGGTGCGGCTGGACCGGCTGGGTCGGCTGGGTCGGCTGCATGGGCTGGACCGGCTGCCCGACCGGCGGGGTCGGCATGCTGGCCGCGTGCGCCGGCGTCTCGGTGATCCGGGTCGTCTGCTCGGCCGGCGAACCGCCCGTGGCCGTCCGCCGCACGTCCTCACGGCCGCGCTGGTACGCCTCGGCCTGCGCCTTGGCCTGCGGCGCCTCGTTCTCGGCCTTCGTCAGCCAGCCCTCCCACCGCTGCTGCATGGGCTTGATCAGGCCACCGCCGACGCCGACGACCATGATGCCGCCGATCGTGGCCAGGATGGTGATCAGGATCGGGGTGGTGACGGTGGTGGCGACGCCGATCTGGTTCAGCGCCGCGATCACGCCGAGCGCGATGATGAACCACGAGGCGACCTTGCCGAGCGTCGGCCCGTAGGACAGCCCGCCGAGTGCGCGCGACGTGATGTCCTGCACGGCCCGCGCGACGGCGGCGGCCACCACGATGATGATGATCGCGACGATCGCCCGCGGCAGCCAGGCCACGATCTCGGTCAGCAGGGTGCTCACCGGGTTCGGACCGAACACGCCGAACGCGATCTGGAGCGCGATCAGCAGGACCGCGTAGTACACGATCTGCGCGACCAGCCCCGAGGCGTCGAACTTCGAACGGGCGAGCGCGTCACCGATCCCCCCGCGCTGCACGGCGCGGTCGAAGTGCACGCGCTCCAGCACCTTGTTCACCGCCGTGCGCAGCAACCGGGCCACGATCCACCCGATGAGCAGCACGACGAGGAACCCGACGAGCTTGGGCACGAAGGTCACCACGGAGCGCAGGGCGTCACCGGCGGCGTCACCGATGCCTTGAGCCTGCGCCGTCTGCGCGGCGAGCAGGGCTTTCATGGTCTTCGACCTCCTCGGACGACCGGTTCGTCTCCAGAAACCGGTTACCCGAGGTGGCCGGGCCAAACCCGCGTCCGCCGAACGGGTGACAACTGCCCGGGGTCAGACCTCGGGTGGCAGTTCCACCGCGCGATCCACCTCGACGTGCGCGACGCCGGGCACGGTCCCGAGCCGGTCGCCGCCCCCCGCGGCGACCGACCCGGTGACCACGCCCAGCCCCGCCAGCACGTCCCGCACCACCATCCCGGCGTCGCGCAACGCCGCCACGACGGTGGGCAGGTGGGCCAGGCTCTCGTCTGCGACCGAGACCACGACCTCGTCCACGGACGCCTCCCGCACGCCTAAGGAGCCTGCACCAGCCCGGCGCCCACGTCCGTGGACGGCAGGGCCAGCCGACGAGCGGTCTGCGACAGCCGCGCCCACAGCTCCCACCCGCGCGAGCCGTGCTTCTCGGCGATCAGCGCCGCGACGCCGGCGACGTGCGGCGTGGCCATGCTGGTGCCCTGGATGCGCTTGTGCAGGCCGATGCCGCTCGTCTCGGAGTTCCAGCTGGAGTAGACGTCCACGCCGGGGCCGACGACGTCGACCTGCCCCACGGTGTCGACCGTGCCGCAGGAGAAGAACGCGATCGCCCGGTTCACGTCCACCGCGCCCACCGACAGGATCGACGGGCAGTTGGCCGGGTGGCCGACCGGCGCGACCTTGCCCGGCCGGGAGCTCTCGTTGCCCGCCGCCGCGATGATCAACGTGCCCTTCGCCATCGCGCGCGTGGCGGCCTGCTCGAAGATCTGCGAGTGCGGCGTCCCCGGTCGCACGGCCGCGCCCAGCGACATCGACACGACCGCGCAACCGTTGGCGATGGCCCACTCGATGCCCGCCAGGATGCCGCTGTCGCTGCCGCTGCCCCGGTTCGACAGCACCTTGCCCGCGTAGATCTCGGCCTCGTGCGCGACGCCGTAGCCCGGCCCGCCGCTGGCGGCCTTGCGCGGACCCGCGGCCGAACCGATGCAGTGCGTGCCGTGGCCGTGCGCGTCGTCCACCGTCTCCCCGTCGATGAACGACTGCGTCATCACGGCGCGGCCCGCGAAGTCCGGGTGCGCGACCGTGAAACCGGTGTCGAGCACGGCCAGCCGCACGCCCTTGCCGGTCGCCGAGCTGATGTTCGCGCCCACGGCCTGGAGACCCCAGGTGAACACGGACTCGTCCACCGCCGCGGCCTCGCCCGTGTCCGGCGGCGCGGTGTAGGCGTGCACGACCCGTTCGGCCTCGACCACGGCGATCGGGCCCGGCGCCTCGGCGGCCCGCGTCAGCTGCGTGACCTGGTCCGGCGTCGCGTTGACCACCGCGATGCCCAGTTCCTGGAAGATCACGCCGTCGGCCGCGGCGAACTCCGCTCTGGTGGCGGAGTCCGCCGTGCTGGCGGCCCTGATCCCGGCGACCCGGTTCATCTCCCGCGCGCCGGCCGCGACCGACTTGTCGTCGAGGAGGACCAGGTAGCGGCCGGTGGTCTCGGCTCCCGCTGGTTGTGACATGACGACCCCCTTCGGGGTTGGACGGCAGTCAGGTGTAACCCCGGACCACGTCCGCGCTCAATCGGCCGGAAGAGTTGGCCGTGCCCGCGGACGTGCCTGTATGCCGTAGTGGAGCCGTCGGGTCGGGAAGAGATACAGGTCAGGCGGTCGCCGGCGTCGTACCACGCTTTCGGGTGAACTTCTTGGCCAGCGGTTCGACCACGCGCGCCGCCACCGGCCCCAGCACCGCCATCAGCAGCACGTAGGCCGTCGCCAGCGCCGCGAGCTGCGCGTCCACCGCGCCGGACGCCACCGTCAGCGACGCGATCACGATCGAGAACTCACCGCGCGCCACCAGCGCCGCGCCCGCCCGGGCCCGGCCCATCCGCCCGATGCCCTGCCGCCGCGCCGCCCACCAGCCGGTGGCCACCTTCGTCAGCGTCGTCACCACGGCCAGCGCCACCGCGAGCCCCAGCACCGGCGGGATCGACGCCGGATCGGTGTTCAGGCCGAACACCACGAAGAACATCGCCGCGAACAGGTCCCGCAACGGCTCGAGCATCCGGGTGGCGTTCTCCGCCGTCGACCCGGAGATCGCGATGCCCAGCAGGAACGCGCCCACCGCCGCCGACACCTGCAGCTCCGACGCCACCCCGGCCACCAGCAGCGCCGCGCCCAGCACCTTGAGCAGGAACACCTCCGGGTCGGGGCTGTCCACCAGCGCCGACACGTACCGGCCGAACTTCAGCGCGATCACCAGGACGACCGTGATGGCGGCCAGGGAGATGCCCACGGCGGTCAGCCCGCCCGCGAAGCTCACGCCCGCCAGCACGGCCGTCAGGATCGGCAGGTACACCGCCATCGCCAGGTCCTCGAACACCAGCACCGACAGCACGACCGGCGTCTCCCGGTTGCCCAGCCGGCCCAGGTCGCCGAGCACCTTGGCGATGATCCCGGACGACGAGATGTAGGTGACGCCGCCCATCGCCAGCGCACCCAGCGGACCCCAGCCCAGGATCAGCGCCGCGATGACGCCCGGCGTCGCGTTGAGCACGATGTCCATGAGCCCGGCCGTCCACGACCGCTTGAGCCCCGTCACGAGCTCGGCGGCCGAGTACTCCAGGCCGAGCAGGAGCAGCAGGAGGATGACGCCGATCTCGCTGGACAGGTGCGTGAAGGCTTCGATGCCGTGCAGCGGCACCAGGCCGCCCTGCCCGAAGGCCAGGCCGCCGATCAGGTAGAGCGGGATCGGGGAGATGCCGATCCGCCACGCCATCTTGCCGAGCAGGCCCAGCCCGAAGAAGACCGCGCCGAGTTGGATCAGGGCGAGTGCGGTGCTGTGCAAGGTGGTCAGCCACCGCCCAGCAACTCGGCCGCGGCGCCCAGGCCGTCCGCCGTGCCGACCACGACCACCAGGTCGCCGCCCTCGAAGACGAAGTCCGGGCGCGGCGACGGGTGCACCGAGCCGCGGCGCACGACGGCCACGATGGACGCGCCGGTGCGCGTGCGCAGCTCGGTCTCGGCCAGCGGGCTGCCGTCGAACCGGGAGCCGGGCACGACCGGGAACTGCTTGGTGGAGATGCCCGCGACCTCGCGGTGCTGCTCCTGGAGGTGCGCGACGAGCTGCGGCGAGCCGAGCAGCCCGGCCAGCGTGCTCGCCTCCGCGGGGGTGAGGGCTATCGACGCCGCGCAATCGTCGGGGTCGTCGAGGTGCGACACGATCAGCTCGAACTTGCCGTCGCGGTGGGTGATCACCCCGATCCGACGGCCCGCGCGGATCATGAAGTCCTGACGGGTGCCGATCCCCGGAAGCGGCGTCACCTCGACGTTCACAGCATGTGATCCTAGACGAATGCGTACACGTGTTCGGGCGATAAGTCGGGGTTGGGTGGTTCGTGACCGCGTACCCGGACCGGATGTGGACGAGTTCGCCGAGCCGGAACGCGTCATCGCCGCCTTGGCCCGCGCCCGCCCCGGCACGCTGCTGGCCGTCCAGCACCCGCACCGCACGCCCGCCGCGCTGGCCGCCGGGGCGTCGCTGCTCGACGCCCTGCCGCACGCCGCCGCCGAACTCGCCCACCTGCGGCGCACCGCCTACCGCGAGGTGCGGGACGTGGTCGCGCCGTACCGGGTGGACGGCCCGGACGGCACCGCCTACGGACTGCTGTGCATGGTGGACCCCTCGGCGGTCGGGCACACCGAGGACGTGTACCCCGACGTGGTCGCCGAACGCGCCCGCGTGCTGTCCGGCCTGGGCTGCGTGACGAGCGCCGCGATGCTCGTGCCGGTGGCCCGCGACGTGCGGTTGACCCGGCTGGTGGCGGAGGTGGACGACGAGCCCGCCGTGTCCGTGGTCGACCCGGGCGGGAGGCGGCACTGGCTGTGGCTGGTCGGGCCGGGCGAACGCCAGGACGCCCTGCTGGAAGCCGCCGGCGAGCACCCGCTGATGGTGGCCGACGGCAACCACCGGGTCGCCGCGTCCGCCGGGCTGTCCGGCCTGCTGGCGCTGGTCACGGCAGGTCCGGACCTGCGGATCGGGCCGATCCACCGGGCCGTGGCGGGCACCGGGCTGTCGCTGGCGGACATGGCGGTGGCGTGGCGGGCGCTCGGGCTGGCCGTGACGCCGGTCGACGCCTCGACCCGCCCGTCACCGGGGGTGGTGGTCGCCGTGGCCGGGTCGTCCGCGGTGCGCGTCGAGCTGCCGTCGGCCGGCGTGGACCACGCGTTCGTCGAGGCGGTGCTGCTGGACAAGGCGCTCGGGCTGGACCCGGAGAGCCCGCACGTCCGGCCGGTGGCCGGTGACGTGCCCGACGGGGTGCCGGCGGACGCCGTCCTGCTGATCGCCCCCGTCCCCCTGGCCGACGTGCTGGCCGTGCACGAGGCGGGCGGCCGGATGCCGCGCAAGAGCACGTACTTCACGCCCAAACCGCGCAGCGGGCTGCTGCTGGCCGACTTGGACTGACGCGGTTGTCCACAGGTCGGCGTTCACGCACCCGAATCGTCGGACTCCGCCGGCAGAATAAGAGCAGGGGTCCCCTTGCCGGGGACCCCTGCGAGAGCGCCGGCTTTCGGCGGGCGCGCCTTTCGGCGGGCGGCCGACCTCGATCTGCCACGCGCGGTCCGCGACGGTGTCGCGCACCCGGTCCAGGGGCGTCCACGACTCGTCCTGCCCCAACCGGAACCCGCCTCCGCAGCCGGTTCGTCGTCATCCACCTCCCGCGCCCACTGGCCCGAGACCTATCCCGGACAGCGGCGGTTCGCGGAGCGGGAGGTCGGGGCGGAAGTGCGGTTCCCGGCGGCCACGGCGGAGCGGGTGCGGGAAAGCTTTGCGGCGGGACCGGCCCCCGGCGGTGCCCTGATGCGGGTGTGACGGGCCACACCAGGCACAATTGGAGGTTGACGACCGTCGTCGCGTTGAGGAGGAAAACCCCGTGGGACACGGTGAGCTGCGTGGCGTGGTGGCCCTCGACGGCCCCTCCGGCACCGGCAAGTCCTCCGCCGCGCGCCGGCTCGCGGCCACCCTCGGCGCGCGCTACCTCGACACCGGGGCGATGTACCGCGCCGTCACGTTGGCCGTGCTGCGCGCCGGAGTCGACCTCGCCGACGCGGCCGCGGTCGCCGCCGTCGCGGGTGCCGCGCTCGTCGTCCAAGGCACCGACCCGGACCACTCGACCACCTTCCTCGACGGCGACGACGTCGGCGCCGAGATCCGCGGCCCCGAGGTGACGCTGGCCGTGTCACCGGTCTCCGCCGTGCCCGCGGTGCGCGAGCTGCTGGTCGCCGAACAGCGCCGGATCATCGCCCGGGCGCTGGACGAGGCGGGCGGCATCGTGGTCGAAGGACGCGACATCGGCACCGCCGTCGTCCCCGACGCGCCGCTCAAGGTCTACCTCACCGCCGACGCCGAGGCCCGCGCCCAGCGCCGCGCCAAGCAGGACAGCGCCTCCGGCCGTGAGTCCACCCTGGACGCCACCCTCGCCGACGTGCAGCGCCGTGACGCCTACGACTCGTCGCGCGCCGTGTCGCCGCTGCGGGCCGCCGAGGACGCCGTCGTGCTCGACACGACCTCCCTCGACCTCCCCGGCACGCTCGCCGCGCTGCTCGACCTGGTGGACGCGCACGGCCTCCTCGCCCAGCCGAGCGGACGGGTGCGCGGGTGACCGACCAGCTCCCCGAGGGGTCGGCGCCCCGGCTGCACGACGTCGGCCGGTGGATCTCGCGCGTACCCCTCCGGGCGTCGTTCCGGGTGCGGGCGCGCGGCATCTCGCGGTTCCCGCTCGAACGACCCGTGGTCGTCGTGGCCAACCACAGCTCGATGGCGGACGGACCGATCCTCTTCGGCCTCTTCCCCCGGCGTGTGGTGTTCTTGATCAAGCAGGAGATGTTCAAGGGCGTGGTGGGCACGCTGCTGCGCAAGATCGGCCAGCTGGCCGTCCGGCGCGGCGCGCCCGACCGGGCGCCGCTGCTCGCCGCACAACGGGTGCTGCGGGCGGGCGGCGTGGTCGGCGTGTTCCCCGAGGGCACCCGCGGCGCGGGCGACGTGGCCGAGGCGCAAGCCGGCGCCGCCTGGCTCGCCCGCACGACCGGCGCGGTCGTCGTGCCCGTCGCGTGCCGCGGCACCCTGCGCCCGGCCGGAACCCGACGGAGGTTCCGGCCCGTGGTGGACGTGCTCGTGGGTGAGCCGTTCGAGCTGCCGGGCGACCGCGGTCGCCAAGCGCTCGTGAAGGCCACCGAGCAGGTCCGCGACCGCTTGGCCACGCTGGTGGCCGAGCTCGACAGCCAGCGAGGAGAAGCACGATGACGGACTTGGACGGCACCTGGGCGGACGAGTCCGACTGGACCGCGTTCGACGAGACGGTGGAGGGCGAGGAGGGCGGCACGCCGCCGATGCCCGTGCTCGCCGTCGTCGGCCGGCCGAACGTGGGCAAGTCGACGCTGGTCAACCGCATCATCGGCCGCCGTGAAGCGGTCGTGCAGGACGTGCCGGGCGTCACCCGCGACCGCGTCGCCTACGACGCGCTGTGGAACGGCCGCAAGTTCACCGTGGTCGACACCGGCGGCTGGGAACCCGACGCCACCGGCATGATGGCCTCGGTCGCCGCCCAGGCCGAACTGGCCATGGCCACCGCCGACGCGATCCTGTTCGTGGTCGACGCCGCCGTCGGCGCCACCACCACCGACGAAGCCGCCGTGAAGCTGCTGCGCCGGTCCAAGCGGCCCGTGCTGCTGGTCGCCAACAAGGTCGACGACGAGCGGCTGATGGCCGAGGTCGCGTCCCTGTGGTCGCTGGGCCTGGGCGAACCCATCCCGGTGTCCGGCCTGCACGGCCGCGGCTCCGGCGACATGCTCGACGCGATCCTCAAGGCCCTGCCCGAGACGCCCCGCGAGACCTACGAGGCCGTGCGCGGCGGACCGCGCCGGGTCGCCCTCGTCGGCCGCCCGAACGTCGGCAAGTCGTCCCTGCTCAACCGGCTGACCGGCGAGAACCGGTCGGTCGTGCACGACGTCGCGGGCACCACCGTCGACCCGGTCGACTCGCTCGTGGAGCTGGACGACGAGCTGTGGCGGTTCGTCGACACCGCGGGCCTGCGCAAGCGGGTGAACTTCGCGTCCGGCGCGGAGTACTACGCGTCCCTGCGCACGAAGGCCGCGATCGAGTCCGCCGAGGTCGCGATCGTGCTGCTGGACGCGTCCGAGCCGATCAGCGAGCAGGACCTGCGGGTGCTGACCATGGTCGTCGAGTCCGGGCGGGCGTGCGTGCTGGCGTTCAACAAGTGGGACCTCGTGGACGAGGACCGGCGCAACGCGATGGTGCGCGAGCTGGAACGCGGGCTGGTCCGGGTGCCGTGGGCCGAGCGGGTGAACATCTCGGCGTTGACCGGGCGCGCGGTGCGCAAGCTCGCGCCCGCGCTGCGGACCGCGCTGAAGTCGTGGGACACCCGCGTGCCGACCGGTCAGCTCAACTCGTGGCTCACCGACCTGATCGCCGCCACCCCGCCGCCGGTGCGCAGCGGCAAGCAGCCCAAGGTGCTGTTCGCCACCCAGGCCAGCACCCGGCCGCCGACGTTCGTGCTGTTCACCACCGGTTTCCTGGAGGCCGGGTACCGGCGGTTCATCGAGCGCAGGCTGCGCGAGGAGTTCGGCTTCCAGGGCAGCCCGGTGCGCATCTCGGTGCGGGTGCGGGAGAAGCGCCCGAAGAAGTAGGCGACCGGCGGCCGGTTGCCGGCGCGTTCGTCGCGGCAGGTTGCTCCGGCAGGCCGAATGCGGTTGCCTGACGACGTGCCGGTGCGATTGGTCCTCGCCGACGACGAAGCGCTGCTCCGTCGGGGGCTGAAGGTGCTGCTCGAAGCGGACGGCCGGGTCCAGGTCGTGGCCGAAGCCGCGGACGGCGCCGGGCTGCTCGACGTCGTCCGCCGGTTCCGGCCGGACGTGGCGCTGGTCGACGTGCAGATGCCGGGCATGGACGGGCTGGCCGCGCTGCGCGCCGTGCTGGCCTGGCCCGACCCGCCCGCGCTGGCCGTGCTGACCACGTTCGACCTGGACGACTACGTGGCCACGGCGCTGGAACTGGGCGCGCAGGGCTTCCTGCTCAAGGACGCCGAACCCGACGCCCTGGTCCGCGCCGTGCTCGACCTGGCCGCCGGGGGAGCCGTGCTCGACCCCCGGATCACCGCCCGCCTGCTGCCCCGGATCCGGGCCGCCCGGCTGCGGCGGAACCCGCAGCTGGACGGCCTGAGCGCCCGCGAGCGCCAAGTGCTCGAACTGCTGGCGAGCGGGCAGCCGAACAGCGCCATCGCCGCGTCCCTCGGCCTCAGCGAGGCGACCGTGAAGAGCTACGTGTCGACCGTGCTGACCAAGCTGGGCGTCGAGAACCGCGTCCAGGCCGCCCTCGTCGCGCACCAGGTGGGCACGTGGTGATCTTCCTCGAGCTCCTGGTCGTCGTGGTGCCCGCCGCGATGGTCCTGCTCGCCGACCACGTCCCGTACACGTGGTCCACCACGACCGCGCTGGCCGCGTGCCTGCTGCTGCCGGTGCGCCGGTGGCGACCGTCGCTCGCGGCCCTGGCCTGCCTGCCGGGCCTGGTCGGCGGCCTGGGCTGGCCACCGACCGTCGTCGCCCTCTACCGGGTGGGTCGCAAGTGCACCGCGCCTGTGATGATCACCTGGGTGGCGCTGGCGACCGTGCTGCCGTCCGCGCTGGTCGTCGTCACCCAAGCCCTGGCACCCGGCGCCGCACTGCTGACGTTCTCGTTCAGCCTGTTCATGGCCGGCGCCCCCACCGCGCTCGGCGCCCTGATCACCACCAGGCGCGAACTGACCGCGAGCCTGGCCGAGGCGTCCCGGGCGCGAACGGCCGAGGTCGAGGCACGTGAGGACGGGGCGCGTGCGGCGGAACGCGCCCGGATCGCCCGCGAGATCCACGACGCCGTCGGCCACCACGCCACCCTGATCGCCGTCGAGTCGGCCGCGCTGGCGGCCACCACCGAGGACGCCACGACCCGTGACACGGCGCTGCGCCTGCGCGCCCTGGCCAAGGAGGCCCTGGCCGAGATGCGCGCCGCCCTCGGCCTGCTCAACACCGAGCCGACCCCGGGCTTCGAGGGCATCCCGGCCCTGGTCGACCGCGCCAGGTCCGCCGGCCTGACCGTGCACTACGAGGACAACAGCGGCCCACCCCCACCACCGGCCACCGGCAGAGCCGCCTACCGCGTCGTGCAAGAGGCACTGACCAACGTGACCAAGCACGCCCCCGACGCCACCGTCCGCGTCCGACTGTCGAAAAAGGACGGACACCTGCGCGTCACCGTCGTCAACGACGAACCCACCACCCGACCGCCGATCCCGGACCAAGGCGGCCAAGGTCTGCACGGCCTGAAGGAACGAGTGACCCAAGCCGGCGGAATGCTGACCACCACCACAGGCCCGACCGGCGGCTTCACCGTCGACGCCACCCTACCGACGGGTCCGTCGAAAGTTGACACAGATGACTCAACTTTCGGCGGTAGTGCACCAACCCACGCGACCGCATAGTAAGCCCCGAGGCGCCGCTCCGGGGGGAACCGGCGACTGAGGGGACCAGGGGCCCGCCACCCGCGGGCCCCTGCCGTTTCCGCAGGTAGAACCTCTGATCGTCAAATGAGGGGGGCCGCGTCGGGGGCCCGTTGCGAGTGCGCTAAGCTATCCGCGCACCCCACAACGGGATGTGGCCGGGACGTGGCGCAGCTTGGTAGCGCACTTGACTGGGGGTCAAGGGGTCGCAGGTTCAAATCCTGTCGTCCCGACGGCCGAAAGAGCCCGCTGATTCAGGTAAAACACCTGGTCAGCGGGCTCTTTCCGTTCCAGGGGTCGATCATGCTTCCGGCCTGGTGGCCGTCTCACGCGGCGGTGAGTGACTAACTGCGTGACTATGGCAGTCGAGCTGCCCCGGCCTCGCTCGCTGAGCGCGTGTTCAACCACGTCCACCAGGAGTCCGCCATGCCTAGCCCAGCGTCGTCATCAGCAGACCGCATCGCGTTGTTTCGGCTCAAGGCCGCCGATCTGCTGGCCAACCCTCTCGTCCAGAGCGGGATGACTATCCAGTACAGGCTCGATGAGCAGCAAGACGGCACCTTCGCCCAGAGCGGCACCCGGGTTACTCCCGAAGAACTGAGTCGTCTCATGATCGATGTCCGCCCCTTCGAGAAGCGCAACGACGCCCAGGTCTCTTTGGAGGGGATCGATACCGTTGTAATGCGGCAGTTGAAGGCGCAGGGCTTTAACCACCTGGCCGCTGCATGGGCTGAAAAGAGGAAGGAACAGAAGGAGGCTCGCAACCGGTGGTACAGGCCGTCAGCGCCCAAGCAGGACGATGAGTTTTACCCTTGTGACCTGGTCGAACTAGAGTACTACGGCAACACTTATCACCTCGATCCTGACAAAGTGTCTACATATCAAGAACTTATCGGCGCAGGGGCCGGACTCCTTATTCACCAGACGATCCTCAATCACCTGCTTCGAGTCGCCAATGAGGTACGCCAGTTGCTCCACCACCTCGATGAGCTAGAGCAGGCGGGAGTAAAGTGGGACGTGACCTGAGCACGAAGCGGACCCGCTGGGCGGTGTTCTGCCAGCGGATCCGCTCCTATAAAGCTTCAAAGATGCGATCTAACTCGCCTTCGGAAAGATTCGGTTCATAGCGGTCGCCCCCTCGACCATGACGGGCACGATCTGGTGTCGGTACACCGCCTCAGTGACGGCCGTGCCGCTGTGTCCGACCAGGCGCGCGATGTCCTCAAGCCGCACGCCGGACGCGGACAGGACGGACACGAAGCTGTGCCGCATCTCCCGCGGTGTCCAGTCCTTCGGATTGAGTCCAGCGTCCTTGACTACCCGCCGGAACGCGCGCCGGACGTTGTGCGAGTCCAGCTCGGTCCCGACCTGTGAGGCGAACACCAGCCCGTGTTCCTGCCAGCGCTTGCCTGCCAGTTCGCGTCGGGCGGTCTGGTAGACGCGGTGTGCCTTGAGCGCGTCCACGCACCGCGTCGGCATGGCCAGCGTGCGCCGTGACTTGCGGGTCTTGGTGTCGCCATCCTGGCGAACTGACCGCCACACCGAGATGGACGGCAGGACGACCGGATCGGCGTCCGGCTTGCCCTCAAGGTCCACGTGTTCCCATGTCAACGCGCGCAGTTCCTCGGTACGTGCGCCGATCAGCAGCGATAGCACGATGTAGGCGTACATCGGCGTGTTCTCCGACGCGTCGAGTACTGCGGCCACCTGGTCGAGCGTGAGCGCTTTCGACGGACGGCCCGTCTGCCCGGTCGGTACCTCGCACAGCGGCACCACGTTGCGCTTGACCTTGTCGCGTGCCTGCGCCATGCGCACCGAGCGGTTGAGGATGGAGTACACCAGCCGCAGCGTCCGCGTGGACAGCGTCAGCGACAGTTCGGCAAGGAACTCGTCCACGTTGTCGGCGGTCAGCTCGCGCAGTTTCCGGGCTCCCAGGTTGGGGATGATGTGCCCTTCGGCCTGGTAGCGGTAGTTCTTCACTGTTTCCGGGTCGCGTCCGCGCAAGCCGTAGTCCAACCACGTGGTGACGGCGTCTTTGACGGTGTAGCCGTGTGGTGTGATGGCCAATCCGTCGTCCAGGTCGCGGAGGATCTCCTTGAGCTTGTCCTTGGCTTCGGTCTTGGTCTTGCCGCTGGCCTTGCGGGTGATCCGCTTGCCCTTGGCGTTGTAGCCGATGGTCGCGGTAGCGATCCACCGTTGCCGCTTCTCGTCCCAGTGCAGTCCGCCGTCCCCGCGGCTACGCCGTTTCGCCATAATGCACCCCCGATTCCTGCTCCAACAGCGCGACGTAGGCCCGGATCGCGGACGCCGGGATGAGCGTGGCGCTGCCCTGCTTGACGAACTTGATCCGTCCGGCCCGCATCTGCTCGTAGAAGGTGCTGCGACTGAGGGACAGCAGCCTCATCGCTTCGGGCACTTTGTAGAGGTACTTGGTCAGTTCGATGACCACGGCCGTGTCGTTCACCGGTCCCCCTTGTCGTCCGCGTTCCCAACCGGCAGATAGCGCGCCCAGGCGTCCGCCAAGCCGACCTGTTCCACCTGCTTGTCGGTGGGGTAGGTGACGTAGCCCTTGGCGTTGGTGGTGTTGTGCTTGAACGTCAGCGGTGCGACCTGGTAGCGGCTCAACTCCCGTGCGAGTCGGCGCGAGTCGAGCGGTTTGCCGTACAGGTCGGACCACGGCGCGTCGTCCATCGCGCGGAGGCGTTCCACGATGTCGGTGGTGTGCATCCGGTCGGTTCCGGCCGTGGTGAACAGCGTGCGGAGGTCGGCCAGCAGTTGGATGCCGAGGGATGGTGCGGGCTTGTTGGCGCTGAGCACGAAGTGCACGCACGCGGCCCGCGCGGTGTCGGGCCAGTGGCCTCCGGCCGCGTCGGCGATGGCCAGCAGCGGTTCCCAGATTTCGGCGGACCGGTCGTGCACACCGGGCGGTATGGTCGGTTCGGCGTCGCCGAGCTGTTCCCCGATGCCGGTGATCCAGGTGGCCAGCGCGTCCCGGATCGGTGCGGCGTCGCGTTCGGCGCGGCGTTCCAGGTAGCCGTCCACGTGTTCGTCGTGGCGGCGCTTGCGCAGGTTGACCGTGATGGCGCGGGTGGTGAGGGTGTCGGGCATGGAGCCGACGAGTCCGGCCAGCGCGGCGGGCGCGAAAATCGGGAGACGTTCCACCACGAAACCGGCTCCGGAGTCGCCTTTGACCTTGGGGATGGTGGCGGTGCGCTTGTATCCGAGGTTGAGCATCCCGCGCACGTCTTCGTTGCCGCCTCCGCCTGCGGCGAAGATGGTGTCCACCTCGTCCAACAGGATCGTGATGGGACCGGCCGCGACCATACGCACCAACGCCGCGGCGGACCCTGAAGCGGTCATCTCGGGGGCTTGGGTGAGGTGCTTGGCGACTTCGAGTACGCGGGTCTTGCCCGACCCCGGTTCGGCGGAGGAGAGGATGAGCCGCGGCGTGACGTAGAAGTGCTCCGCGGCCCAGGTGTGGGCGTACCAGAGGGCGAGCATCGAGGCGCAGTGCTGCGAGGGGAACGCGGAGAATCGCGCCACGAAGTCGCGGGCCTGGTCGAGGATGACGTGACCGGGCAGGGGCGGGGCGGTCGGTACGACGCGCAGTGCGGCGGTCATGCGGCGGTCCTCCGGGTGGGTCGGTCGAACAGCGGTGCGCCGGTCGCCGTGGGGCGGTCCTCGGGCGTCTTGCGGGGTCGGGAGGCTCCGGCACGCAGTCCGTTGCCGATGGTGCGGATCACTTCCCGGTCGGTGCAGGTGCACCGGTCGGTGATCATGTGCAGTGCGGCGTTGAACAGTTCCGCTTCTGCTGTAGCCGGGGGGAGTAGCCCTGCCCCGACGAGTTGCCCCAGCGCGACGGAGGCGACGAACAACGTCTTGGTGTGTGCGCCTGATTGCGCCGCTGCGACCCTGTCCCGCTCACCCCTGACCGCTGCGGTGACGTAGGCCGGTAGCCGCTCAGAACGGCTCACGATCGGCGCTGTACGGGCCGGTGGCGGCTTGGGAGTGAGGCGCTGGACCAACCAGCCGGGCAGTTCGGCGGGCGGGGTGTCGTCGGTGACCGTGTAACCGCCGTTCGGGGTGACCGATCCCGGTCCGACCACGTGGCCACCCCACGCGCGGGTGTCCACCTTCCACCCGAGTCCGTTGCCCTTGTCGCCCTCGGTGTTGCGCAGCTCCACACCGGACGGTGCGCGGAAGTACAGGTGTGTTCCGCCGCGTGCGGTGCGCACGGTGCGTGTCTCCCACGGCACCGGCTGTCCGGCTTCCTGGCAGAGGGCGGTGAACACGTCGTGGCCGTCCACGATGCCCCCTCGGTTCCAGCCGTCCTTGGGCACGTCGTCGGGTGACTTGCGGGTGTCCAGGTCGATCACGACCAGTCCGCTTGGGCCGGTGGCGATGCCGATATTGAACGGTCCGGCCGACCAGCAGCGTTCGATGACGGCGGGGTCGGTGGTGGCGCGCTGCTCGGGCTTGGCGTGTCCGTCGCGGCACGCTCCGGTGCGGGGGCAGCGCTTCTCGCTGTGCAGTGCGGCGATCTTCTCTCCGGGGCGCAGCGGGAAGACGTGGAAGCCGAGTTCGGCGGCGGCAAGGGCGTGGCGCATGAGTTCGTCGCGGGAGTCCATCGCTGTCTCCTGTGGACGGTGGTGGTCAGTTGCCGGAACGGCGGTGGGCGCGTCGGGCGCGGCGGTTGCGGGTGACCGCGTTCCACGCCTTGCGGCCGATGCGCAGCCGCATCCCGTTGCCGTCGCAGCGGCGGCAGGGGCGGTAGCCGCGCAGTAGCCGAGACTGGTGGTGACCGCGTCCCTTGCAGGCGCGGCAGCGCTTGAACGGGAACAGCGCGCACGCCCCGAGGTAACCGAGGGTGATGGTCAGGGTGAGGAGGATCGGGCTGGTGATGATCGTGGTGAGGGTGTCCACGGGTGGCCTCCGGGCCGTTTTTCGGGTGCGCGGGACCGACGCCTCTAGGTGCTAGGGCGCTGGCCAGCGAAGGTTTGGGTGTCTAGAGGGGGCTCTAGGTCTAGAGGGGTTGGGCTCTAGACCTAGAGCCGTGGTCGCGTCAGTCCGCGGCCGTCAGGTCAGTCACGCTCGGTGAGAGCGGCGACGATGTCGCTGCGTTCGACGCCGGTCAGGTTGCGGCCCTTGCCGGTGACCTGGTCGGTGCCCCACACCTGCTTGGTGCGCACGCCGTAGGGCTTGAGCGCGGTGGACAGTTGGGTGGCCTTGGCGGTGTCGTCGGGCAGCCCGCCCCACGTGCCGTAGGCGTCCGGGCGCAGCTCGGCGAGC
The DNA here is from genome assembly GCF_044757065.1 of Actinosynnema sp. NPDC091369. NCBI lineage: Bacteria > Bacillati > Actinomycetota > Actinomycetes > Pseudonocardiales > Pseudonocardiaceae > Actinosynnema > Actinosynnema sp. NPDC091369. The sequence goes on from NZ_JBIVUG010000015.1 coordinate 163,393, forward strand.
CGATCCACGATGGACTTCGACCACGCCTTGTCGTTGTCCCCGATCGCGGACAGCACGTCGTGCAGCAGCGTGGCCGTCGGCGTGGCGTCCACCTCGGTGTCGATGCCCGCGGCGTAGCCGGACAGCAACCCTGCGGCAGTGCGCAGCGCGCGTGCCCGTGCGGCGATGGTCTCCGCGCCGGGACCGTCGATGTAGACGCCCTTGACCGTGGTGGTGGTGTCGGTGACGCCCTTGAGCAGCCCGATCCCCTTGTCCGACAGGGTGAACTGGGTAGCGCGCTCACCGTTCTTGTACGACGAGGTGCCCAACACCATGTCGTTGGCTCCCTGCCCGGTGACCTTGAGGCAGAACCGCAGCACCGCGTTGTCGCTGATCTGGGTAGGGATGGACTTGGCGTCCGGCCGCTGGGTGGCCAGGATCAACACGATGCCGGTGGCCGGTCCGCGCTTGACCAGGTCGGTGCAGATCTCCTCGAACTCCGCACCGTGCTTCTCGTGCTCGAACCACACCTGGCACTCGTCCACCCCGATCACGATCGGGTGCAGCCCCAACGACCGCTTGGACGCCAACTCGGTGGTCACCTTGTTCTCCGGGCACAAGTCCTTCGGCAGTTCCCGGATCACCTTGGTACGGCGGCGCATCTCCTCCCGCAGCGCGCGGAGGTCGGTCAAGGCGTAGTCGATGTCCTCCGGGTCGTCACCGGCCCGGTAGCGGTGGGAGATCGGCGCGAGCGGGGACAGGTCGCCGGTGCCCTTGAGGTCGTAGGGGTGCAGCTCCACTCGCGGGTCCATCCCCGCGATGAGCAGCAACTCGCGCAGGGTGAACGTCTTGCCCATCCGCGGTACTGCGCCGATGATCCCGGACACGAACATGAGCACGATCTCGACCCACCGGCCGCGCACGTCGGTGCCGAACGGCTGCGGCTTGAACAAGTCGATCGCACCGCCACGCGCCAGCGGCCACGCGGGCTGCTTGGCCTTGGACATGTCCCGGTCACCCACCCACAGCACGAGCTGACCGGGATGGCCGGCGGTGTTGTGCTCGGGCCACACGCACCCGAGCGGACGCCCGAGCCCGGAGGCGAGCTTGTCCCGGCGCTCGATGACCTCCGCGGCCGTGACACCGGGCGGCAGCTCCACGTCCGCCCGCCAGCCGGGTCCGTCGCGGGTGATCGGAGCGGTGAACCCGATTGCGCGCTCACCGTGCTTGGCCACCGGCCCGTTGATCCCGGAGATCCCCAGCGAGGCCAGCGCCCGCACCACCACATCCGAGGTGAGCTTGGCAGCCTGCGCACCGACCACCGCACGACCGGCCACCGGCCTGTCCGCCGGGGTGCCGACCTTGCCGAGAATGCCCAGCGCAACCATGCCGCAGACCCAGGTGACCCACCCCGGCGTCACCTCGGGCAGCACCATGAACAGCACCACCCCGAGCGTGGACCCGACCAGCAGCAGGATCGTCCGCAGCCGGACCCGCGCGTTGCGCTCCGCGACGAGCTTGAGGTACTTCTCGGCCTCACCCCGCAACGCCATCTCCCGCCGCAGCGGACGGCCCTCCGAGTCCGAGACCCACCGGCCGGTCGCGGCCAACAGCAGCACCGCACCCTGAGGCGAACGTGCGGCGAGCTTGAGCAGGTACAGCGGCACCCGCACCGCGTGGTAGCCGGTGGTGTGCGCGTAGTGCCGCGCCACCCACCCCGCGGTCTGCTTGGCCTCCGAGACGGTGCGCAGGTAGCCGGGCACGATCGGCAGCCGCTCGGTCTCCCGCAGCCGCGCTACCCAGTCCGCGTCACTCGCGCTACCGGGCTGGTCGACCAGCATGGTCGGCCGCTCACCAGCGGTGTCGTCGTCCTCGACCAACTCCGCGTCCAACACTTCCGGCGCCGGTTCCACAGCCGCCCCCGGTGCCTCCGCGGTTGCGGCGGTGTCGGCGGTAGGCAGCCGGTAGACGTTGGTGGGCGTCTCGTCGGACCGCTCGGCGGGATCGGGCGTGCCGATCGTCGTGGTGGTGATGCTCATCGGGTCACCTCCGCGTCGTCGTCCTGGTCGTGAATCAGGTGAGTGAGGGCAGCCCCGCAGCCGAGTACGACCACGGGCAGCACAGAGACGAACGTGGTGATCCACCACGGGGCCACGTCGATCCCGGACGCCTCCATCAGGTGGTAGGCCACCTGACCGAGCGCGCCGAGCACGAGCGAGCCGATAGCCGACCACCGAGCGAACGACCGGGCACGCGCGGATCGGGTCGCGCCGGACAGCCACACCCGCAGCGCATACGCGGCGTACGCCTCCACCCCGATCGGCAGAGTGATCGCGGAGTTGATGACGAACCCGTCCGCGATACCGGGCAGCAACCGGATCGGGCCGAAACCCGCTTTCTCACCCAGACCCACCCAGCCACCCCAGATGGCCACGAACGCACCCGCGGCCAACAGCAGCAGCGGCCACGACCGCACCCGCGCACCACGTCCCGCAGGCGTCGTGACGGTGGGGACGGACTCGACCTCCGCCGGAGCGGGGACCGGGTCCGCGACCGGCGTGACCTCGTCATCCGCCTCGGGCATCGTGCTCTCCGTGATCGGGGCGGACTCGGCGGTCGCGGGCTCCGTGGTGGGAGGCGTCGGCTGGTCGGACTCGACCGGCACCGAGTGCAGCCGCCGGACCGTGGCGGGGTCGGTCGACGCGGTGGCCTGCTCCGGGGTGAACCCGGTGGCCTTGAGCGCGTCCAACGCCGCGGTGGCCTTGGGCGCACCGACCTTGCAGTGCTTCATCACCTGGTTGCGCGAGGGCCACTGGCCCAGGTCCGTCGCCAGGTCGCGGACCTGGTCGGTCAGCGTGTCCAACGGGGTCGGGTACGCGCTGGTCATGCCGCCACCTCCGCACGGCGCATCTGCACCGGACGGCGCGCACCACGGGCGGGCTGAAACACCAGACCCGCAGCGAACGCCAGCATGAGCAGCGCGACCAGCACCACGGCGTTGCCGTCGTGCGTGGCCAGTGTCCACAGCGCCGACACGGTCAGCAGAGCGGACAACACGACCCGCCACAGCAGCAGCGTCACCACGGCGGTGACCAGGGCCAGCAGCAGGAACGGCAGGGGGTAGGTGGTGATCAGGTCACCGGTCAGGTTGTGCGTTGTCGTCGGACTCGACATGCTGGTGATCTCCTGCCTGCTCTTCTGGGTGGTGGAGACCAGGACCGGCGGTGTCTTCTTGGCCGGAGTCGGCCGCCGGTCCCGGGTGATCCGGGAGTGGAGTCGGAGGCTCATCACGCGGCCTCCGCGTAGTCGTCGGCCGTGCCGCCCTCGGCGGTCTCGGCCTCGAAGCAGGGCCAGCACAGACGTGTGCTGGTCGGCAGTACGTACAACGGGTCCTTGCCACAGCCGCGGCAGATGCGCCGCGCGAGGTTGGCCTTGGCCAACGCGGTGAACTTCGCCGGGGTCATCGGACGGACCGGCGCGGCCCGCTCGATCAGGTACAGCGACGCGAACACCGTCTTGCCCGACCCGCTGTGCCGCACGTACAGCACCGCCACCGGGTCCTGACCGTTCGGCCGCAGCCCCACCGCCCGTAACTGCCGGTAGGTGGCGAGCTTGTCCCGCGGGGCGCAGCCGTAGGACAACAGCGGCAATCCGTCGTGCGTGCCGCGGGTGAACTGCTCACCCTCGGCCCACGGCACCGACGCCACCTTGACCCACGGGAACGACTTGCCCGCCCTCACGCGGCCTCGTTACCCACCGGACCGACAAGCGGAGCCGACACGCGCAGCACGCGCACCGTGCCACCCAGCGCCCGCCGCTCCTCCCGCCGGTCCCGACGCGCGAGCGCCGATCCGTCCAACAGCGCCGACGTGGCGGACGGCAGGTCCGCCAACTCGTCAGCCACCTCCGCGATCAGCGCGTCGATCACCGCTTCGCTGAGCCCGTCCGGGCTGAAGCGGGTCTTGTCGTTCTCGCCGTGCATCAGGCTTCCTCCAAGTGTGGTTGCCGCCACATCTGGCGACGAGAGGAAGCTAACAGTTGTTAGAAGACCAGGTCAACTGTTTGGCCACATTCTGTCCCGAAAACGGCCTCTACCAGGGCAAATGCTGGTCAGCGGGCTGTTAGGCGACTGGTATGCTCCTGGTCCGACGTCGAGCACACCGGAGGTGGCATGTCAGGCCAGAGTCCTCGTGTCTCACGAGGGGAGCCGCTCCAGCAGCAGGTGGCTCGGAACATCCGCAACGAGATCGCCGCGGGCGTGTTGCGTCACGGTCAGCCGTTGCCGTCAACTCGTGACCTTGCTGAGCAGTGGGGCGTGAGCGTGTTCACGATCAACGAGGCTATGAAGTTGCTCGCCAGTGAGAACGTGATCGTCAGCAAGCCGCGGGCCGGACGTGTTGTGAATGCTCCGGATCAAGCTGCGCGGGTCGAAGTGCGCACCGACTCACCACATGTGTTGCTCGTGGGTGGATATGCGGGAAGTGGGAAGACGGAACTTGGCCGCGTGCTTGCCCGTGAAACCGGTTGGCCCATGCTCGACAAAGATAGCTTGACTCGGCCGGTCGTTGAAGCTGCGCTGGAAGTACTCGGACTTTCCCCGCATGACCGGGAGTCTGAAGGTTATCTGTCGCGCATCCGTCCACGTGAGTACGAGGCGCTAATTAAAACTATGACAGAGAATGTTCAGTGCGGAAACAGTGCCATCGTCACAGCTCCCTTCGTCAAAGAGTTCAGGGATTCGGCTTGGCTGGACAGATTGGAAGCCTCCTGTGCAGACATGGGTGCCAAGGTGTCAATCGTATGGGTTTACTGTGATCCTGACACGATGCATACCTACATCCGCCACCGCGGTGCAGCGCGCGACTCGTTCAAACTGGATAACTGGGCGAACTACGTTGCCTCGCTAGATGTCGACTTCCGGCCTCCTGTCCCTCACTTCACAGTGAACAACAGCGCATCTGGTGCACCACTACAGACCCAGGCGCGAGAACTAGTGACGCAGATTGTGAACGAGGGCTGACGGATGAGGCGAATCAAAGTCTTGGTCAGCGGCGAGGCTGATGACGAGGTCGGCGCGAGCATCCTTGCTTCCGAACCAGAATTAGAAGTAGTGGCCTATGACCCGAATGACCTCAACTTGAATGACACGCAGCGTGCAGCGGAGATATTGATTCCGCCGTATCGCGGCAGTCACCGACCTATTCCACTGCTCCAACAATTGCCGACATTGCGCATGGTTCAACTCCTCTCGGCCGGTGTGGACGAGTGGATCAATCATGTCCCTGCTGAGATAACTTTGGCCAGTGCCAGAGGTGCGCATGCGGGACCAGTGTCCGAATGGGTACTTTCGGCCATCCTCGCTCAACTGCGCCAGTGGCCAGCCCTGGTCAGATTTCAGGATGACCAGATATGGGCTCATCGTCGCTTCGACGCTGATACGCTCTCAGGTAAGCGAGTCCTGATTCTGGGGGCGGGGAGCATCGGGATGACGGTGGCCCGGCGTCTTGCAGCGTTCGATGCCACTTCGACGCTTGTAGCCTCTAGTTCGCGGAAGGATGTGCACGCGTCTGCTGAACTTCCGGATCTGCTCCCCGGTCATCAGATCGTTGTAATCACAGCTCCGCTAAATGATGGCACGCGTAAGCTCGTCAACGCAGAATTTCTTGCGTCAATGGACGATAATGCATTGCTTGTTAATGCCGGTCGTGGTCAGATTGTTGACACTTCATCACTGGTGAAGGAGCTGCAGAGCGGTCGTTTGCGTGCGGCGTTGGACGTCACAGACCCTGAGCCGCTACCATCCGGTCATCCGATTTGGAATTGCGTAGGAGTGATTATTAGCCCACACTCGGCGCGCACAGTTCCAGGTGTTAACCGGCTGTGCTATGAGGTGGCTGCTGGACAGATCAAAATGTTTATAGAGGGCAACACGCCGTCGAACGCTGCATCAAGGTGATGTGGTTTGCCTGCTCACTCCTGCCATAATCCTATGTCAGTTCTGTAAACCTGACACTAGTCATTTAGGTGCCGTTGACACCCTTTGAAAGGGTGTCAACCGGCTGTTTGCGCGCTGTCGAACAGATCAGTGTTGGTTTGGTGGTGCACCTGCAAGCGCTGCGCGAAGGCATTGAGAGCCTTTAGCGTGCATAATGTTACTTCACGAACCAAACCGTTGCTAGCGCAACGATAATCCCAGCCGCAGAAGCGACCCAAATCTGGCGAAGCCCATCCCTGCGGAAGGTTTCCTTGCGGAGTCTATAAATAAATTGGAGTACTGACGTGGTCGTGAAAAGGGTGCGTTTAACTTTCAGTCCGCCGCTCATCAATCTCACGTAGCCGATCATTAGTGCAAGTGCGAGTCCAATTGGCCACGTGTAAAACCCGATTTGGACTATCGTATCGGCGACTTCAGACGGAGGAGCCTTGTCTTTCCGGCCCTGGTCCAGTGCCCAAGTCCTGAAATTCGAATCAAAAGCGGTTCCTGCGGCGTATCCCATCATCCCTATGAGGAATGGCCACAAAAATAGTATTAGCGCCCATCCGGCTGAAAGAAATCTACTCGCAGCCCCTACGCTGACGGTTTCATTAAAATTTGCCACGCGCTCGTCAGTCGACGGGGATTCTAAGATAACGTCTATCCGTCCGTCGGTGAAGTTGATCGATATAGCTCCACCGTCGGACCAAAAGGCTAAAAGTTTGACGCGCTTCGACTTTATTAATCGAGGATCCAGGTTTGGCGACAGTTCCAGATCGTCACCTTTTCTGAAGGTGAGGGCAGGTTCTTGTTGGCTTCCACTATCCCAGTCGAACTGAGATCGTTGAACCTGAATAATCCAGTGCTCGGCATCAATCAAGAGTTCGTTTAGACCCTTGCTTAACGACTCCCTGGAAAGCAGCCGTCCCAACAAGCTTCCTCCTCGTGGATCGATGGTGATTCGACTCTACGCTACCGGCCGCACCTTATGTTGAGACAAGAGGCTGCCGTGTGCGCATAGCACGTAGCTTAGGGGATGGGTCAATCCCGAGGCTCGGGAGCAAACGTTGCGCCATCTACTGAACGCGCCTCACCTTGTTTGAGCGGCTTCTCGCAATGGACATCTGGACGTTTACTGTGCGTGACTAGCGGTGCGCCTTCTGTCTCACTTGATCCCGCGTCAGGTGCGCGCAGCTGCACGTCCGACGCCGCCTCGTCTGCTGCTCACTAGTGGCTTGTCACGCAGCCTTGGCGGGGTAATGGGTCCAGGTGCGGATGGGTGAGTCGGTGGCGAAGCCGGTCTTGGGCTGGGCTCGGGCGTT
>NZ_JBIVUG010000016.1:0-157749 GCF_044757065.1 Actinosynnema sp. NPDC091369
GGACGACCCGACTCCTGGCCCGGGGGGGGGGTGGTGTTGGGGGGTCAGGCCTCGGGGGGGGGGGGGGGGGGGGGGGGGGGGGCGGCGGGGGCGGGGGGGGGGGGGGGGGGGGGGGGGGGGGGGGGTTTTTTTTTGGGGGGGGGGGGGGGGGGCCCCGCCCCCCCGCCCCCCCGCCACTCCCCAGCACACCACCCCGAACCCATCACCTTCGCAGGAGCACAGAGAGCCGATGAGCACCACGACGGTCGGCGGTCCGCGCAGCACCGGGGCGGACCGGACGAAGCGGTGGTACCGGGCACGCCGGTCGTTGCAGGGCGTGTCGTTCGTCCTGCCGAACTTCCTCGGCTTCGGCCTGCTCACCCTGGGCCCGGTCGTCGCGCTGTTCTACATCTCGTTCACCAACTGGAACGTCTTCGGCAAGGCCAAGTGGATCGGCCTGGACAACTTCACCCGCCTGTTCGGTGACGCGAGCTTCCACCGGGCGCTGCTCAACACCCTGTACTACTCGGCGTTCCACATCCCGCTCACGCTCGCCGTGTCACTGGGCCTGGCCCTGCTGCTCAACCGCAAGCTGCGCGGCGTCGCCTTCTTCCGCACCGCCGCGTTCTTCCCCTACGTCACGTCGATCGTGGCCATCGCCATCGCGTGGAACCTGCTGTTCAGCCGCGACGCCGGCCCGATCAACCAGATCCTCGGCCTGTTCGGGGTGGACGACCCGCCCGGCTGGACCGCGTCGTCGGACTGGGCCATGCCCGCCGTCATCGTGGTCGGGATCTGGCGCGAGATGGGCTACTACATGCTGCTCTTCCTCGCCGGGTTGCAGACCGTGCCGCCGGAGCTGCACGAGGCCGCCCGCATCGACGGCGCCAACGCCTGGCAGCGCTTCCGCACCGTGACACTGCCGTGCCTGCGCCCCACCACGTTCTTCGTCACCGTGATGCTCACCATCGGCAGCTTCAAGGTCTTCGACCTCATCCTGGTGATGACCAACGGCGGCCCGGGCCAGTCGACCCTGGTGCTGTCGCAGTACATCTACCAGAAGGGCCTGGTGGAGAACCGGTTCGGCTACGCCTCCGCGATCTCCGTCGTGCTGTTCGCGCTCTGCATGGTGGTCACGGTCGTGCAGTTCGCCGTCAACCGCAGGAGGAACGCCTGATGGCCGCACCGAACACGCTGCCGGACCTCGCCGCGCCCGCGCCCGCCGAGCGGGGTCGCCGCACGCCGGCCGACCGCCGCGACCGCCGGTCCCCGGGCGTCGGCAAGGTGCTCGGCTACGTCGTCCTCGCGCTGGCCGCGGCCGGGTTGCTGCTGCCGTTCTTCTGGATGGTCTCGTCGTCGTTGAAGACCGACAGCGGCGTGTTCGCCATCCCGGTGAGCTGGTTCCCGGAGTCGCCGCAGTGGGGCAACTACGTCGAGATCTGGCGGATCTCGGACATGCTGGTGTGGCTGAAGAACACCGTGTTCCTGTCCGTGGTCGTCACCGCGTTGCAGCTGTTCACCGGCAGCTTCGCCGCCTACGGCTTCGCCAAGGCCCGGTTCCCCGGCCGCAACGTGCTCTTCCTGGTCTACATCGGCACGATCGCCGTGCCGTGGCAGGCTTACATGATCCCGCAGTTCATCATGATGTCCGAGGTCGGACTGACCAACACGCCGTGGGCCGTCATCGCCCTGCAGGCGTTCAGCGCGTTCGGCGTGTTCCTGATGCGCCAGTACTACATGACGATCCCCGACGAGCTGTGCGAGGCGGCCCGGGTCGACGGCCTGAGCGAGTACGGCATCTACTTCCGGATCATGCTGCCGCTGTCGGTGCCCGCGCTGGCCAGCCTGGCCCTGCTCACCTTCGTGACCACCTGGAACGACTACCTCGGGCCGCTGATCTACCTGCGCGACCCCGACCTGTGGACCATCCAGCTCGGCCTGAAGTCGTTCGTCAGCGAGTACAACGCCGAGCACGCGCTGATCATGACCGGCTCCGTGCTGTCCGTCGTGCCCATCGCCGTGGTGTTCCTGCTGGGCCAGAAGTACTTCGTGCAGGGCGTCGCGACCAGCGGGCTGAAGGGCTGACGGCGGTGGGGTACGAGGTCTACAACCGGGTCTTCGCCACCGCGTACGCGTTGTTGGGCACGAGCGCGCTGGTCGTCGTGGCGAGTGCGCCGTTCCTGGCCGTGCTGCTGTTCACCCCGGTCGCGGTCACGTGGCCGCTGCTGGTGCTCACCGCGCCGTTCCTGGGGCCGGCCGTCGCCGCCGCGCACGCCGTGTTCGAGGCCGGGGCGTCGGACGTCCTGCGGGGGTTCGCGCGGGGGTGGCGGTCACACGGCCGCCGGGCCGCGCTGGTCGCCGGTGCGGCGGCCGGAGTGGTGGTCGTCCTGGCCGTCGACGCCCGCGCGGCCTGGGGCACCCCGGTCGGGGCGGTCGCCCTCCCCGTGCTGGCCGTGCTCGGCCTGCTCACCGTCGTGACGGCGCTGGTGACGCTGACGGGGTTGGTCGAGCGGCCGGACGTGCCCGTCGCGCGGCTCGCCCGCGCCTGCCTGTTCCTGGCGCTGCGCCGGGCCCACTTCAGCGCGGTGTCGCTCCTCGTGCTGTGGGTGCTGGCCGCGGCGGTCGGGGCGCTGCCCGTGCCCGCCCTCGCGCTGCTCACCGGTCCCGCCCTGTACGTCGTGTGGGTGGGCAGCCGCGCGACCCTGCGGCCCGTGCGCGCCGTCGAGGAGCCCGAACCCGCCGCGGGTTGAGCCGAGTTCGCTGTTCCGTCACCCGTTTCGAGGGAGAACCATGTCCGCGGAAGCAGACCGCGCCGCACCGACCACCGACCACCTGGCCGTGGCCTGGGACGCCGCTGTGGCGACCGTTCGGGGCAACATAGCCGACTTCACCGCCTGGTACCCGGACGACACCACGACCGGGGGCGCCTACCGGCCGCGCACACCCCGCGACGGCCAACCCGAGGGGGCCAACGTCGGCTGGACCACCGGCTTCTGGCCGGGGATGCTGTGGCTGGTCTGGGAGGGCACCGGCGACGACGCCGTGCTGGCCGCCGCGCGCCGCCAGGTCGACAGCTTCGCCGACCGCGTCACCCGGGGCGTCGACCTGAACACCCACGACCTGGGTTTCCTCTACACGCTGTCCTGCGTGACGCCGTGGCGGCTGCTCGGCGACGAACGCGCCCGCGACGCCGCGCTGACGGCCGCCGACCACCTGATGGTCCGCTTCCTGGAGCCCGCGGGCATCCTCCAGGCATGGGGCGACCTGGCGAACCCGCTGCAACGCGGCCGCACGATCATCGACAGCCTGATGAACCTGCCGCTGCTGTACTGGGCCGCCGAGACGACCGGCACGCCCGCGTTCCGCGAGGCCGCCATCCGGCACACCGAGCAGTTGCGGCGGCACATCATCCGCCCGGACGGCACCACGTTCCACACGTTCTACTGGGACACCGAGACCGGGGAGCCGCTGCGCGGCGCGACCGAGCAGGGGCACCAGGACGGTTCGTGCTGGGCGCGCGGGCAGGCGTGGGGCGTCTACGGGTTCGCCCTGGGCTACCGGCACGTGCGCGAGCCGTCGTTCCTCGACGCGGCCCGGCGCTGCGCGGACTACTTCCTGACCCGCCTGCCGGACGACCGCGTCGCCTACTGGGACCTGGTGTTCGGCGACGGCAGCGGCGAGGAGCGCGACTCCTCGGCCGCCGCGATCGCCGTGTGCGGCCTGTACGAGCTGGCCGAGCACGTGGACGACCCGGAGGTCGCGTCGCGCTACCGCGCCGAGGCCGACGCCATCCTGACCACGTTGACCACCGGGTACTCGACGGCGCACGACCCCGGGTCCACCGCGTTGCTGCTGCACGGCGTGTACGACAAGCCCAAGAACGTCGGCGTGGACGAGGGCAACCTCTGGGGTGACTACTTCTACCTGGAAGCCCTGTCCCGCCGCCTGCGCCCCGACTGGCGCAGCTACTGGTGACGCCGAGGGGGTGGGCGCGACCAACGCCCACCCCCTCGGTCGGTCAGGTGGTGAGCCGGAACGTGGCGTCGGCGCGACCCGTCGCGTCGGTGATCGGATCCAGCTTCAACTGGTAGGCGTAGTGCCGGATGTACCGGTCGGTGTGGTTGTAGGACTGGAACGACGACCACGACGCCGACGCCAGCCCGGCGACCTGGCGGAACGTCGCGTCGGCCTGGAACGTCGAGGTGCCGTCGTCGGCCGCGAGGACGAAGTCGTAGTTGACGTGCCGCAGGTAGTAGCCGGGGTAGTTGACCGACTGGAACGACACCGTGCCGGTGCCCGCGAGACCCGGCACCACCCGGAACTGCGCGTCCTGCGCCGGGCTGACGTTCGGGTCGATGCGCACGTCGAAGTCGGCGTGGCGGACGTAGCGGTCCTGGAAGTTGTAGGACTGGATGCGGTTGACCGGCGCGCCGGCGCCCCACTTGGCCAGGACCCGGCTCTCCTCGGCCGCGGTGAGGTTGAGGATCGACCCGTGCCGCTTGCGCGTGCCGCCCAGGCTGTAGTCGGTGCGGGTGACGAAGTTGCGCGTGCTGCCGAGGTTGGTGGACGTGATCGGCATGTACCCGCGGCCGGTGGCGTACTGGTCCAGCCACAGCGCCCACTCGTTGCGCCCGTTGAACTGCATCCACATGGGGCCCTCGACCACGTTGCCGCCGCCGGTGCCGTTGGAGATGCCCATGTGCGACAGGTTCCCGATGGTCGTCCACGAGCCCAGGACCGAGTTGCTGCCCTCGACGGTGATGTGGCCGTCGGCGGAGGCGCGGTAGTAGCGGTAGCCGCCGACGCTGCCGGGCGACTCGATGATCTGCGTGTCGATGATGCCCTGGCCCGCGCCGCGGTCGATGTAGAGCACCGGTGTGGTGAACGACCGGAAGTCACGCGTGCGCACGTAGTAGATGCGGTGCTTCTTGACGCCGTTCAGCGTCGCGTTGGTCGCCCAGTAGACGACGTAGTCGCCGGTGGAAGGATCGTGGATCGCCTCGGGAGCCCACGCGTTGCCCGCGCCGGAGATCGCGCCCGCGACGTTGAGCAGGCGTGGCGCGGACCAGGTCACCAGGTCGGTGGACTCCCACACGACCAGCGACTTGCTGCCGTTGTTCGCCGCGTCGGACCACGACGTGCCGGACGCGATGCGCAGGTCGGTGGCGATGATCCAGTACCGGTCGCCCGCGGGGGAGCGGACCAGCGCCGGGTCGCGCACACCGCGCGTGCCGACCGTGGACAGCAGCACGGGTGCGCCGTTGTTCAGGTCGGTCCAGCGCAGGCCGTCGCGGCTGTGGGCGAGGTAGATCTGCTCGCCGGTCGCGGACTCGCCGGTGAAGTGGGCCATCAGGTAGCCGGTGAACGGCTCCAGCGCCTCGGCCCGCCGCTCGGTCGTCACCGACCAGGACGTGAACAGCAGGGCCACGGCGGCGACGAGCGCGCCGACCCTGCGTGCGGTTGCGGTCACGGGTGATCTCCCTTGATCACGGGGTGGGGACGATCGGGGCGATGGTGCCGTCGGCGTTGAACACCATCCGGTCGACGGTCACCTCCCGGTTGGTGCCGTTGCCGGCCGGCACGGCGAAGCGGTGGTAGGCGACGTGCCAGGTGTCCGTGCCGGGCGCGCGCACCACCGAGTGGTGGCCGGGCCCCTTGATCCCCAGCTCCAGCCGCTTCTGGAGCACCACGCCGCGCTTGGTCCACGGGCCCAGCGGTGACGGCCCGGTGGCGTAGGCGACCCGGTAGTCCTCCTCGCGGGTGTCGTTCTCCGACCACATGAAGTAGTAGGTGCCGTTGCGCTTGAGCACGAACGACGCCTCGCGGTAGCCGCTGGGCGTGGTGGTGCGGACCTTCGCCGGGTCGAACGAGACCATGTCGGCGTTGAGCGGCACGACGTGCGCCGAGCCGTTGCCCCAGTACAGGTACGACTGGCCGTCGTCGTCGGTGAACACCATCGGGTCGATGGCCTGGCCGGGGTAGGCGCCCGCGCGGATCAGCGGCGCGCCGAGGGCGTCGCGGAACGGCCCGGTGGGCGAGTCCGACACCGCGACGCCCAGGTGCTTGGCCGTGTCGCCGGTCGCCGCGCCGCCGCTGAAGTACAGGTAGTAGCGGCCGTTCTTGGCGACCACGGCGGGCGCCCAGGCGGAGTTGTCGGCCCACGACACGTCCGGCCCGTGGTCGAGGATGACGCCGTGGTCGGTCCAGTTCACCAGGTCGGTGGAGGAGAACGCCTTGTAGTACGGGGACGCCCAGCTCGCGTAGCCGTCGGTGGTGGGGTAGAGGTAGTAGCGGCCGTTGAAGTTCGTGATGTGCGGGTCGGCGTACAGCCCCGGGATGACCGGACCCTTGGCCGTCTTCGGGGTCCACGGCGCGGTGAGGCGGAACGAGCTGTCCGCCCGGAACTGCGCGGTGTCCTGATAGGTGTCCAGCCACAGCTCGTAGTTCCGGTGCCGCAGCCGCCGGTCGGGGTAGTTGAACGAGGCCAACGACACCGAGCCGGTCACCGACCCGGTGACGGCGCAGAACGTCGCGTCGGCCCGGAACTGGGCCGTGCCCGCGTTCTCCTCCAGGTGCACCCGGTAGTCCCGGTGCCGCAGGAACAGCCCGTTGACGGCTTGGAACGAGTAGCACGACGGCGAGGCCAAGCCGGAGACCACGGTGAACGTGGCGTCCTGCCTGACCTGTGCCGTGCTGCCGGAGGTGACGGGGTCGAGCCGGCCGAGGTGGTCCAGGTGCCGGATGAACCGGCCGGGGACGTTCACCGACTCCAGCGACCGCGCCCCGGTCGGCATCGTGGCGGCCGAGGCCGACGGGACCGGCAGGGCGAGGGACGAGGCGGCGACGAGCAGCGACAGCGCGATGGTGCTGGTCCGTCGTGGCATCGAGGAGCTCCGATCTTCGGCGGTCGGGGCTTGGTGAGCGTTAACACGGACCGGGTGAAGGGCCTCCCGGCTGGAGCGCTGTGGCGAGTATGTTGCATGTTCGCGTTAACATCAAGAGGTGGCCGACGCGGTCCGCCGGCCGTCGCGGCGGTGCCTCGGTCACGGCCGCTCCGTCACCTCGCGGACACTTCCGACGGCGCGGCGGCCCAGGTGAAGCCGTCCGGGTCGGTGAACGCGCCGGTGTCGCCGTTGATCGCGATCCGGTGCGACCCGGCGCCGTCGGGGGAGACGCCGACGTCCTTGGCCAGCGCGCGGCGCCGGTAGAGGGCCAACTTGATCGGGCTGGACCCGGCGGCGAACTCGACGTACACCCGACCGAAGCTCTTGCCGACGGCCAATCCCCGCCCGACGTAGAACTTCCTGCTCGCGGCCACGTCCGCGACGCCCAGCAGGAGCACGACCTCGTCGACCTCCCGGGTGGCGGGCCCGCTGTCCTTCTTCGCCGAGGTCGCGATCTTCCAGGTCGTGCCGTCCGGCGCCTGCACCACGCCGCCGTAGCCCCAGAACGACTTCGCGGCGGGCTTGAGGGACGTGGCGCCCGCGTCGAGCGCGGAGGCGACGAGGCTGTCGACGGTGGACGGCTGGGAGACGGTGAGCGCCATGGTGAACCCGCGGAACCCGGTGGTGTGCTCCTGCGCGGTGTGGAAGCGCAGCCGGTCGCCCAGGCCGAACGCCTTGGCGTAGAAGCGTTCCGCGGTCCCGGTGTCGGCGACGTGGAGGGTGACGGAGTCGATGTGTGCCATGCCGACAACGCTAGGTCCGGCCCGCCGACGGGTGCTTCTCGATTCCTGACCGGTCCGCCGCCCGCCCGCTCGCCGACACGCCCTTGACACCCGCACGACCCGGCTCACACACTGGGCTTCGACGCGGTGATGTTTGCGCAAACATCGCGGTTCCCGAACCGGCTGATCCGCCGCGGCCGGCTGCACCACCCGGATGCGCCAGCGCACGGCCCGGCCCACGCCGGTCGCTGGTTCCTCCCGTCGTGGGCCGGACAAAGGAGTCCAGATGTCCCGCTTGTCCCCGAGGCGGTGGCGCGCGGTGCTCACCGCCGCGGTCGTCGGCCTGGCCGCCCTGCTGGTCCCCGGCGGCACGGCGCACGCCGCGCCGGTGACCGTGGACGTGGGCGTGCAGTTCACCGACACCGGCGGCAACCTCGTCCAGGCGCACGGCGGTGGCGTGATCAAGGTCGGCGGCTACTACTACTGGTTCGGCGAGAACCGGCACCCGGACAACCTGTTCCGCGCCGTGTCGGTCTACCGGTCGACCGACCTGAAGACCTGGGAGTTCCGCAACAACGTCCTCACCCAGAACAGCCACGCCGAGCTGCGGACGTCCTGGGTGGAACGGCCGAAGGTCATCTACAACGCCTCCACCGGCCAGTACGTCATGTGGATGCACTGGGAGAACGGCCAGGACTACGGCCAGGCGCGCGCCGCCGTCGCCTACTCGTCCACAGTGGACGGCAACTACACCTACCAGGGCAGCTTCCGGCCGCTGGGCCACATGTCCCGCGACATCACGCTGTTCAAGGACGACGACGGCACGGCCTACATGATCTCGGCCGCCCGGGAGAACTACGACCTGCACGTCTACCGGCTCAACGCCGACTACCGCGGCATCGCCCAGCTGGTCGGCAACCCGTGGCCGGGCGGGCACCGCGAGGCGCCCGCGCTGTTCAAGCGCAACGGCGTGTACTTCATGCTCACCTCGGGCGCCACGGGCTGGTCGCCGAACCAGGCGAAGTACGCCACCGCCACCAGCGTCTCCGGCCCGTGGAGCGCGATGCAGAACGTGGGCGACTCCACCACCTACCGCTCGCAACCGGCGTACGTGCTGCCGATCCAGGGCACCCAGGCGACGTCGTACCTCTACATGGGCGACCGCTGGGCCGGGGCGTGGGGCGGTCCGGTCGGCGATTCCAGCTACGTCTGGCTGCCCATCGCGTTCCCGAGCAACACCTCGATGAGCCTGACGAACGCGGGCCAGATCGTCATCGACACGGCCGCCGGCACGATCGGGACGGTGGCCCTGACCTACAACCGGATCACCGTGCGGCACTCCGGCAAGTGCCTCGACGTGGCCAACGCGAGCGGCGCGGACGGCGCGGCGCTGATGCAGTACGCGTGCGGCAGCGGCAGCAACCAGCAGTTCCGCCTCCAGTCCGCGGGCGGCGGCTACTACCAGGTGATCGCGCGGCACTCCGCCAAGTGCCTGGACGTCAGCGACGCCAGCACCGCGGACGGCGCGGCCGTGGTGCAGTGGAGCTGCGGCTCCGGCCAGAACCAGCAGTGGTCGCTGGTCGACGTCGGGTCCGGCTACCACCGGTTGGTCGCGCGCCACTCCGGCAAGTGCCTGGACCTGCCCGGCAGCTCGCAGGACAACCTGCAGTTCAAGCAGTACCCGTGCAACGGCGGGCAGAACCAGCAGTTCCAGCTCACCCGGGTCTGACCCGGGACGGCGGGGGACGGCGGCGCGACCACGCCGGCGTCCCCCGTCCGCCGGAGGGTCAGCCGGCGACGGCCCGCACCCGGCGCAGCACCTCGTCCACGCCCAGGGCGGTGGCCACGGCGTGCAGGTCGGGGCTGCGGGTGGAGCCGGTCAGGGCGAGCCGGATGATCTGCGAAGCCTCGCGGATCGACCCGCCGGCCGGGTAGGCCCCGGGGTTCTGCTTGAGGTCCTTCGGCTTGGGCGCGAACCCGTGCTTGGCGGCCAGGGTGCGGATCTGGTCGAACCACTCGCCGGAGTCCTCCAGGGGCTGGTAGGACTCGGCGAAGTCGGCCGCGAACGCGCGCACCAGCTCCGGCGCCACGCCCAGCTGGGCGAACTCCTCGCCGGTCACGTCGCGCGGAGTGAACAGCTCGGGGAAGAAGAACCCGTAGGACTCCCGGAACCCGGACCACTTGCGCAGGTCCTTGCGCGGGTTGGGCACGTCGTCGCCCCGCTCCACGGCCAGCGCGGCCAGCGCCAGGTCGCGGCGGGCGTCGAGCACCGGCACCAGCTCGGGGTCGTGCGCCACGGCCCAGGCGCGCACGGCGACGAGGATCTGCTCGCCGGTCAGCGTGGCGATGTGGTCGGCGGAGATGTCCTCCAGCTTCACCAGGTCGACCAGCGGCCCGGCGACACCGCACTCGGACAGCCGGATCGGCGCGTCCAGCGCCTCGGCCAGCGGCACCTCGGCCAGCCGGCCGTTGGCCAGGCCGCGCAGGTAGTACAGCACCGCCTCGGCCGGGAAGCCCTGCTCGATGTAGAAGTCCACCGAAGCCTCGGGGTCCTTGCGCTTGGACAGCTTGCGCTTGCCGCCGGGGATCTGCTTCATCAGCGGCGCGATGTGGGCGTAGCGGGGTGCCTCGAAGCCCAGTGCCGCGAACAGCTGGAGGTGCAGCGGCACCGACGAGATCCACTCCTCGGCGCGGATCACCAGCGTGGTGCGCATGAGGTGGTCGTCCACGGCGTGCGCGAAGTGGTAGGTGGGCAGCCGCACGTCGTTGGCCGAGGACTTGAGGATCACCACGTCGTTGCGGTTGTCCTCGTGCTCCAGCTCGCCGCGGATCACGTCCTGGAACCTGGCCCTGGCCTCGACGCCCGGCGAGCGGAAGCGGACCACGTACGGCGCGCCCTCGGCCAGCTTGGCCCGCACCTCGGCGGGGTCGCGGTCGCGCCACAGCGCCCAGCCCGCGTAGTAGCCGGGGGGCATCTTGGTGGCGTCCTGGCGGGCGCGGATGTCGGCCAGCTCGTCCGGGGTGGCGAAGCACAGGTACGCCTTGCCCTCGCGCAGCAGCTCGCGGACGTAGGTGAGGTAGATCGCCTCGCGCTGCGACTGGTAGTAGGGGCCGTAGTCGCCGACCTCGTCGTGCTCGTCGGCGGGCAGCCCGAAGTAGGCGAAGGCGTTGGTGAACTGGGCGGCGGCGCCGTGGACCTCGCGGGCCTGGTCGGTGTCCTCCACGCGCAGCACGTACGAGCCGCCGCTGCGGTGGGCGACGTCGCGGTCGATCATCGCCGCGTAGATGCCGCCGATGTGCACGAAACCGGTCGGGGAGGGGCCGAACCGGGTGACCTCGGCGCCCTCGGGCAGCTGCCGCGCCGGGTAGCGCTGTTCCCAGTGGGCCGGCTCCGGCAGGTCGGCGGGGAACAGGGCGTCGATCTCGGCGCGGTCAAGCATCGGTTTCACGGTCTCCAACAGCGGGTGGGTGGAAGGGCTCTGAGGCTACCAACCTGCGGCCGGCGCGCCCGACGAAGCCGCGCGTGCGGCACGCCCCAGCCGCCGAGCGTGGTCAACCGGGTCTCGGCGGCCTGCACGGGCAGCCGCGCGGGCTCGGGCACCGGCCCGCCACACCCGAGGCCGCAGCGGGCCCAGCCGCAGGTCCTGGTGCTGGAGGTCGAGCAGGCGGAACCTCAGGCACGCGTCCAGGGCCGGCCCGCCGTCCCGAACCAGGGCCGCGGTGCGGTACAGCCGCTCGGACCAGCGGCCGGCGACCGCGGCTCGGGCGGCATCGGGCACCACAGGCCGGCGCCTGCCCCTCGTCCGATCCCACCGCCACGCCGGCTCCATTGTGTCACTCTGGGTATCGGTTCGCGCCGTGATCGGTGAGCACAAGGGGTGGGTGGAGATCACGTGGCGCTGGGCGGAGTCCCGGTTCTTCGAGCGTGCGATGCCCCGGACGAACGCGTTACGGCAACAGGGTGACGTGCCGGCGGCGTGGTAACCCTTGTGATCACACCCGTCGATACGCGATCAGCACACCGTGAACGGAGGACACATGTCGTCCAGCGAGAAGCCGTTGACCGACGACGGCTTACCCGGCCTGTTCCACGTGGCCGACGCGATGTCCCTGCGCGGGCAGCGGGACTACCTCAGCGCGTTGCGCGCGCGCCTGGTCCTGGCCGTCGTGGCCGCGGTGTGCGGGGTGTTCGCGGTCAAGGTCGGCCGCGTCGACGTCGCGGCCGTGGGCACCGGCGTCGCGCTGCTGGTCATGCTGCTGGTCGAGCAGCACTTCCGCGGCAGCTCGCCGGAGACCAAGTGGTACGACGGTCGCGCGCTGGCCGAGTCCGCGAAGAGCATGGGGTGGCGGTTCGCCGTCGGCGGCGCGCCGTTCCCGCTCGGAGAGGACGAGCGGGAGTCCGAGCTGCGGTTCATCCAGCAGATGGGAGCGCTGCTCAAGGACGGGCCCAACAGCGGCATCACGCCGCCGGACCGACCCACGATCAGCCCGGCCATGCGGGCGTTGCGCCGGGCGGACCTGGGCACGCGCAAGCGGACCTACGTCGCCGACCGGGTCAACGAGCAGCAGGCGTGGTACGCGACCAAGGCCGCGACCAACGAGCGCCGGGCCCGCCAGTCGCAGCGGGTGCTGTACGCGTTCGCCTTCGGCGGCATCATCGCCGCGTTCGCCAGGGCGTTCGGCTACATCGGCTTCGACCTGGCGGGCGTGGCGGCGGCGCTGATCGCCGCGGGCGCGGCCTGGGCGGGCACCAAGCAGTACTCCACCCTGGCCCGCGCCTACGCCTACGCCTCCACCGAGCTGGGCATCGTCAAGGACCGGTTCGAGCTCGTGGCGGACGAGGCGACGTGGGCCGCCGAGGTCGCCGACGCGGAGGAGGCCATCAGCCGCGAGCACACGATGTGGCGGGCTTCCCGGACGCGGGCCACGTCCTGACGCGACCTCACCGGTCGAGGTGGCGCCGGACCAGCCGGGTCGTCGGGTGGTCCGGCCCGAGCGCGCGGACGCTCCGGTCCAGCGTGTCCAGGCCGAGCCGCGTCGCCTCCGCGCGCTCTCCCAGCTCCCGCAGGCCGTGCACCAGGTTGACCGCCGAGACGAGCGTGTCCGGGTGGTCGTCGCCCAGCAGGCGACGCCGGTCGGCCAGGGTCTGCTCGTCCAACGCCCGCGCCTCGGCGTGCGCGCCGACGCCGCGCAGGTCGGCCGCCAGATTGTTGGCCACGACCAGCGTGTGCGGGTGCACGTCGGACAGCAGTTCGCGGCACAGGTCGTGGGCCCGCCGCCGCAGCGGCAGCGCCTGCTCGGGCTCGCCCCGCCGGTTCAGGTGGGTGGCCGTGCGGTCCAGCAGCCAGGCGATGTCGTTCCCGACCAGCCGCAGGTCCCGGTCGGGCTCGGTGACGGTCAGCACGTGCGGCAGCAGCGGTCGCCACACCTCCGGGTCGTCGTCCTGGTTCTGCGGCACCGCCGCGCACAGCAGCAGCACGGCCGTGGTCGGCCAGCCCAGCAGCGGCCCGGCGGTGTCGTCGGCCCGCGCCCGCAGCAGCGTGGCGGGCACGGTGTGCAGCCGCACGCTGTCCCGCTCCGGCTGCACCATCGCCTGGCGGCGCAGCTCCGCCAAGGTCGCCTGGAGCGGCACCGGGTCGGCCGCGATGTCGGCCAGCGGCACGGGCAGCAGGTCGTGGTGCCGGGCGAACAACGTCAGCGGCACGGGTTCGGGCGCGAGCCACGCGATCAGCGTCAGGAGCTGGAACGCGGCGACGTCCTTGTCCGCGAGCCGGTCGAACGCCTCGGACCACGACGCGGCCACCGACGTCGGGTAGCCGCCGACGCCCTTGCTCGCGCCCAGCGCCTTGTCCGCCTCCACCCGCAACCGGGACAGGTAGCTGTCCGCGTCCAACGTGGTGTCGGCCAGCAGCGCCGCCGCCTGGTCGACCGCCAGCGGCAGGTCGCCCAACGCCTCCGCCACCCGTTCCGCGTCCGCCTCGTCCAGGTGGTGGGCCATCGCGCGCAGCAGTGCCACCGACTCGGCCCGGGTGAACGGCGTGACCGGCACGGAGGCGGCGAGGTCGTGCCAGTCCGGGTTCCGGGTGGTGATGACGACGTGCCCCGTGCCGCCGGGCAGCAACCCGCGCAACGCCGCCGGGTCCTCGGCGCTGTCGAACACCAGCAGCCACCGGCCCTGCGCGCGCAACGTGCCCGATAATCGGGCCGCGGCGGAGGCCGCGCTGTCCGACGGCCCGGCGACCCGCAACGCCCGCGCCAGCTCCGCCAGGTGGTTCACCACCAGCTCGGGCGCGCCGGCGGGCACCCACCAGGCCACGTCGTACTCCGCGGCGAACCGCTGCGCGTACTCCAGCACGGTCGTCGTCTTGCCCACGCCGCTCATGCCGAGCAGGGCGACGCACCGGGTGCGGGTCAGGTCCCGCCGCAGCCGCGCCAGCAGGTCGTCGCGGCCGGTGAACCGGGACAGCGGCGCGGGCAGGTTCCACAGCCGCGTGCCCGCCGTGCCCGCGCGGTCGACCTCCAGCTCGGTCAGCGCGTGGTGGACCGCGGTCTCGGCCTCGGCCGGCGACGACACCGTGGCGATCGTGCCGACCTCGGCCAGCCGGGCGCGGAACCGGTCCTGGCGCGGGCCGTGCTCGCGGTCCAGGAACAGCCGCGCGGGCCCCTCGGCGTCCTGGTCGAGCAGGAACACCAGCCGGGGGATGCCCGCCTCGCCCGCGACCTCGAACTCCAGCTCGGTGTAGGACACCTCGGGCCGGTCCCGCACCGGCGACCCGTACCGGAACCCGGCCAGCAGCACGTAGACGTCCGCCCGGAGCACCGCTTCCCGGCACACCTGCGCGGGCTTCTCCTCCCGCGCGGCGAAGTACGCCATGTCGATCACCGCGTCGCCGGCGCGGCTGATCGCGGACTCCACCGCGTCCACGAACGACCGGCCGGCGGGCAGCTCGCGCAGCTCCGACGTGTGGCTGATGAAGACCCGTCGGGGCGGTCGCGCTCGGTCCACGTCGATCAGCATCGCACGGGCGGCGCACCCCGCACTTTTCGGACGACGCGGGTCACCGCGACCCGGCGTGCTCCTCGGTCGACGCCGGTCGCGGCGCGAGGACGTTGGCGAACCCGACCGCCAGCAGGCACAGCGCCACCGGCACCAGGAAGGCCACGTTGAGCGGGATCCAGTGCGCCAGGCCGCCGATCAGCGCCGGACCGGCGAGCAGCCCCACGTAGCCGAGGCCGACGACGCGGGCCATCAGCGCGCCGGACGAGCGCTGGTCCAGGTTGCCCGCCGCGGAGAACAGCTGCGGCACGCTGCCGGACAGGCCGAGGCCGAACAGCGCCCAGCCCGCGAACGCGAGCGGCACCCACGGCGAGAACACCACGAGCGTGAGGCCGAGCGCGGCCAGCGCCGCCCCGTACCGCACGATCGCGACCGGGCCGACGAGCGCGGCGACCCGGTCGGTGGCGAACCGACCCACGGTCATCGCCACCGCGAACGAGCCGTAGGCGAACGCGGCCGTGCTGGTGGTCGTGCCCAGGACGTCCTCGGCGTGCAGCGCGGCCCAGTCGTTGGCGACGCCCTCGGCCAGCATCATGGCGAACGCGATCGCGCCCAGCAGCCACACCAGCCTGGTCGACGGCTTGGCCACCGGGGCGTCCGCGGTGGTCTCCTCGGCCTCGGGGCGGCCGTCCATCAGGAACCGGCCGGTCAGCAGCGACACCACGATGGTGAACGCGCCGCACGCGCTCAACGTCACCGCCGTCGGCACGTCCGCGCCCAGCGTGGCCGCGCCGACGAGCGCCGCGATCGCGCCGCCGATCGACCACATCGCGTGGAACGCCGCCATGATCGGCCGCGGGTAGGCGCGCTCGACCACCACGGCGTGGGAGTTCATGGCCACGTCGATCGTGCCGTTGCCGAAACCGAGGCACAGCAGGGCCAGGCCCAGCGTCCACCACGACGTGGCCAGGCCGGGGAAGAACATGGCGATGCCGAGCAGGACCCCGGCGGCGGGCAGGAGCCTGCGCTGACCCCACCGGTCCGCCAGCGGCCCGGCGACCTGCATGCCGAGGAACGCCGCGCCGCCGAGCACGAGCAGCAGCCCGCCGAGGGCGCTGTGCGAGATGCCGGTCGCGCGTTCCACGTTCGGGATGTGCACCACCCACAGACCGACGGCGAACCCGTTGAGGGTGAAGTAGATCCAGGTCGCGACGCGGGCGGCACGCGGCAGGGCGGTCGTCACAGGGTCTCCAGTCGTTCGGCTACGTGCACGAGCACCCCGCGCGCGGCCAGCTCGCGGCGCACGGCGGCGGGGGAGTCGGTGTCGGTGACCAGCACGTCCGGCCGGTCGGCGGGGCAGACGTGGGCGAGCGCGGTGCGGTCGAACTTCGTGCTGTCGGCGAGCACGACCGTGCGCGCCGACACGGCCATCGCCTGCTGCTTGACCTCGGCGTCGGCCAGGTTGTGCGCGGTGAGGCCGGCGTCGAGGTCGAACGCGCACGGGCTGAGCACGGCGACGTCGAAGCGCAGCGCCCGCAGCGACGCCAGCGCCAGCGGGCCGACCATGGCCAGCTCGCCGGGCCTGGGCTCACCGCCGGGCAGCAGCAGCCGCACCTCGGGGGCGTCCAGCAGCTCGCGCACCGCGTGCAGGGACAGCGGCATCACGGTGACCGGCCGGCCGCGCAGCAGCTTGGCGACCTCGACCGCGGTCGTGCCGCTGTCCAGCACGATCGTCTCGCCGTCGCGGACGAGCTCGACGGCGGCCGCGGCGATGGCGCGCTTGGCGTCGTTCGCGGTCGCGGTGCGCGCGGTGAACGGCGGCTCGACGCCCGCCGGGCTCAGCGGCACCGCCCCGCCGTGCACCCGGCGCAGCACGCCGCCCGCGGCGAGCAGGTCGAGGTCGCGGCGGATGGTCATCTCCGACGCGCCGGTGGCGGCGGCCAGCTCCGCCACGGCGACCTGCGCGCCGGAGCGGAGCCGTTCGGTGATCACCCGGTGGCGGTCGGCGCTCTTCACGTGAGCAACCGTCGCAAATCATGTGCGTTCGAACAAGCGATTTGTGCTTACGATCGCTTTTCCGGTCGTTCCCGGTCAGGCGGGCGTGCCCAGCGCCTCGACGGCCTCGACCAACGGGTGCAGCTCGGGTTCGTGGCGGGCTTCGTCCAGCCGCGGCGGTCGGTGGGGCAGAGGTAGCGCGACAGCAGGCCGCGGTCCTCCAGGCGGGTGACCAGCCGGGTGGTCGCGCTCTGGCTCAGCACGACGGGGGCGGAGACCTGCCCCACCTGGAGGTGGCCGCCCTCGCCGTCGTGCTGCCGGCTCAGCGCCTCCAGCAGCGAGTACTCGCGGGCGCTGAGGTCGTGCACGGCTTGGAGGGCGCGTTCCACCCGGGCCTCGATCTGGCTACGCGCTCTCGGCCGCGGCCCCGGTCTTCTCCGTGATGCCGGCCGGTCGGGTGGTCGCGTCCCTGGCGCACGGCGCGTTCTTCGGCGTGAGCTCGGTGGTCGCCGCCGCGCTCGTCGCCCCGGAGAGGAAGGCGTCCGCCATCTCCCTGATGTTCACCGGTCTGACCCTGGCGACGGTCGTCGGCGTGCCCGGCGGGACCGTGATCGGCCAGGCGGCCGGCCGGCGGGTCACGTTCGCCCTCGTCGCCTTGCTCGGCGTGGTCGGCCTGCTCGGCGTGGCGACGCTGGTGCCCGAGACGGGCCGGCCCGAGGGCGTCACCGTGCGCGCCGATGATGATCGAGGTCGCCGGGTACTCGCCGGGCTCGGTCACGTGGCTGCTGGTGCTGTCCGGCTCGCCCTGGTCCTGGCGTTCGTCGCCGCGCACCTGGACCGCCGCGCCACGGCGGCCCGGTCGGCCGCCGCGCGTGGTGCCGTTCTCGCAGAGGCCGCCCGGTGGGCCGGGCGGCCTGAGAGCGGCGTTCAGCGACCGAGCAGGGCGATGCGCACGGCGCGTTCGACCTGGTGGGCCGCGTTCTCGTGGCTCCGGGCGTTCGGGTGCACGAGCGTGGCGTGCGTGCCCTCGGGGCAGGGGATGGTCAGCGCGGGCAGGTGGATCTCGGTCGGCCAGTAGTCCTCGGCGTCACCGCAGATGCCCTCCACCCACTTCTCGCCGGCCGGTTGGCAGACGTCGTGGCCCACGCTGGAGCTGTGGATGTCGACGTACCGGTCGCCGAAGAACGAGCTGACGCTCTGGATCGTCCGGTTGAGCCGTTCGAGCACGCCCCGCAGCCAGTCGACGTCGTCGCGCCGGATGGAGAACAGCTCCGTCCAGTTCATGGGGGCGCAGTCGGCGCTCTGCTGCGGCAGCACGGCGGGGTAGCCGACCGTGAGCACCTTCGCGTTCGGCGCGGCTTGGTGGACGGCGGCCAGCATCGTGACGTACTCGTCCTGGACGCGGCTGAACTTGTCCTCGATGCCCTCTTCACCCTCGGGCGGGTTCTCGTAGTGCTCTCGGCACGATTGGCCGTTGAGTCCGAGCCCGACGCACTGGGCGAGCATCCCGGCGAACGGCAGGCTGTTGCCGCCCACGCCGACGGTGACCACGTCGGTGCCCTCGTCGAGCCCGGCCCGCTGCACCTGGGGGCTGACCGGCGGCCACTGCGCCGGCGCGTCGACCGGGCTGACCGGCTGCTGCTCGGCCTGCGCGATGTGGCG
Organism: Actinosynnema sp. NPDC091369; assembly: GCF_044757065.1. Lineage (NCBI taxonomy): Bacteria > Bacillati > Actinomycetota > Actinomycetes > Pseudonocardiales > Pseudonocardiaceae > Actinosynnema > Actinosynnema sp. NPDC091369. The sequence continues at coordinate 18,300 of NZ_JBIVUG010000016.1, forward strand.
GATCTCGGCACCGCCGCAGCTGACGTCGGTCAGCTCCACCGGCCCGCCCGGCGGGAACTCGGTCAACGACCCGTGCACCAGGTCGGGGTAGCTGTCCGAGGTGCGGTCGCAGCCGTCCCGGTCCGGGTCGCCCAGGGCGGGCCGCGGGTCACCGATGAACACCCCCGCCGTGTAGGAATCGCCCAGCGCCGCCCACTGGTACGTGTCGGTCGTGGCGCTCGCCGGCACCGGCGCGGCGCCGAGCAGCACGACGGCGAGCGCCAGCCTGGTCACCCTGTGGATCATGGTCGTCCTTCCGCGGTACCGCTGTTGTCCAGCGTGGACGGTAAGGCGGAGGAATGCGGCACGGAGGACGATTCACCCTCCCTCGCATCGGGATCACTCCCCAGTGGCACGGCGGAACCCGGTCCCGCGAGCGCCGGGCCTCACCCGTCCGTGTGATCAGCCCCGCAGTCGCCTTGGCGCGATCCTTACGGCCCGAGGTGCGGCGGATCGGCTTCCCGGCGTGTTGACTGCCCCACGTGACCAGCCCGGAACGTGATCGGCACAGGGGAGAAACGCGCATGACCGACACGCCGCCGGGCGTGGTGCCGGCCCGGGTGGACAGCCCGGTCCGGCCCGCCACCCCGTCGTCCGCGCTCGGTCGGTGGCTGCTGGAGCACCGCGTCCAGCCGGTCGGCCCCGCCGGGACCGAGCAGCACGCCAAGCCGACGGCGTGGTGGAAGGTCATGTGCCTGACGGGGGTGGACTACTTCTCCACCCTGTCCTACCTGCCCGGCATCGCGGCGTTGGCGGCGGGCGCGGTCTCGCCGCTGGCGACGTTGCTCATCGTGGCGCTGACGCTGTTCGGGATGCTGCCGATGTACCGCCGGGTGGCCCGGGAGAGCCCGCACGGCCAGGGCTCGGTGGCGATGCTGGAGGACTTGCTGCCGTTCTGGCGGGGCAAGCTGTTCGTGCTGGTGCTGCTGGGTTTCGTGGCCACCTCGTGGATCATCACCATCACCCTGTCGGCCGCCGACGCGTCGGTGCACGCGCTGGAGAACCCGCGGGCACCGGAGTTCCTGCACGGGCAGGAGGTGCTGGTCACGGTCGTGCTGCTGCTGGTGCTCGGCGGGGTGTTCCTGCTCGGGTTCAGCGAGGCTGTCGGCGTGGCCATCCCGCTGGTCGCGCTGTTCCTGCTGCTCAACGCGGTGGTCGTGGTGGCGGGTGTGCTGGAGGTGCTGTCCTCGCCCGCCGCGCTCGACCGGTGGCTGGACGCGCTGACGGCCGGTGGGGGCGGCGTGGCCGGGGTCGTCGGTCCGGCGGTGCTGGCGTTCCCGCTGCTGGTGCTGGGCCTGTCCGGGTTCGAGACGGGGGTGAGCATGATGCCCCTGGTGGCCGCCGACGGCCGCACGCCGCAGGAGCGGCTGGACAACCGCATCCGCAACACGCGCAAGCTGCTCACCGCCGCCGCCCTGATCATGTCGGTGTACCTGGTCGCGACGAGCTTCGTGACCACGGTCCTGGTGCCGGTCGAGCAGTTCGAGCCCGGCGGCGCCGCCAACGGACGCGCCCTGGCCTACCTCGCCCACGAACTGCTCGGCGAGTGGGTCGGCACCGCCTACGACATCAGCAGCATCCTCATCCTGTGGTTCGCGGGCGCGTCCGCGATGGCCGGCCTGATCAACATCGTGCCCCGCTACCTGCCGTCCTACGGCATGGCCCCGGAGTGGGCCCGCTCGGTGCGGCCGGTCGTGCTCGTGTACACGGCGGTCTGCGTCCTGATCACGATCGTCTTCCGCGCCGACGTCAACGCCCAGGCGGGCGCGTACGCCACCGGCATCCTGGCCATGATGGTCTCCGCCTCGGCCGCCGTGACGCTGTCGTGCGCGCGGCAGCGGCGGCGGCGCGCGGCGGTCGCGTTCACCGTGCTGACGTTGATCATGCTGTACGCGCTGGTGGAGAACGTGATCGAGAAGCCGGACGGCATCACCATCTCGTTCTTCTTCATCCTCGCCATCATCGCCGTCTCCCTGGTCTCCCGCGTCAGCCGCACCACCGAGCTGCGCGCCGACCGCATCGAGTTCGACGAGGACGCCCGCCGGTTCATCGCCGACTCCATCGCCCACGACGGCGCGCTGACCCTGATCGCGAACCGCCGCCAGACCGGCGACGCGGCGGAGTACGCGGAGAAGGAGGCCGAGCAGCGCGGCACGAACCCGGTGCCCGGCCAGGCCGACGTGCTGTTCCTGGAGATCGACGTGGTGGACCCGTCGGACTTCAGCGACGTGCTCCAGGTGCGCGGCGTCGAGGTCGACGGCCACCGCGTGCTGCGCGCCGGCAGCCCCGCCGCGCCCAACGCCATCGCCGCGATCCTGTTCGTCCTGCGCGACACCACCGGCGTCCTGCCGCACTGCCACTTCGCGTGGAGCGAGGGCAACCCGATCGGGCACCTGTTCCGCTACCTGCTGCTCGGCCGCGGCGACACGGCGCCGGTGGTCCGCGAGATCATCCGCACCCACGAGCGCGACGAAGCCCGCCGTCCTCGCATCCACGTGGGCGGGTGAGGGCTCAGGCGTCCGCGGTGAGGCGCGCCAGCGTGCGGCGGCCCAACCGGCTCATCGTCGGGTTGCTCCCGGCGTAGTACCAGACGAGCCCCACCGCCTGCGCGAACGCCCACGCCCGGCCACGCAGCCACTGGAGGTCGTCGCACCCCAGGGCGTCGCGGAACGCCTGCCGCGGCACCGGGTCGAGCAGGTGCCACGCGCCGACGAGGTCCAGGGCGGGATCGGCCGGACCGAGACCGCCGACGTCGATGACCCCGCTGAGCCGACCGCCGGACACCAGGACGTTGCCGGGGATCAGGTCGCCGTGGGTCATCACGTCGTCGTCCTCGCGCGGCAGGTCGCGCCAGGCGTGCCACAGCCCGCGCAGCCTCGGCACGTCCAGGAGCTCGCCGCTGCGCTCGAAGCAGACCTCCACCCACTCGTCGTGGGACCGCAGGTCGCCGCCGCGACCCCGCCCGCCGAACGTCCGGCCCCGCGTGTCGATCGCGCGCACCCCCTTGACGAACTCGGCCAGGTCGCGCGCGAACGCCACCGACCCGCCCGGGTCCTCGTCGGTGGCCACGGTCCCGGGCAGCCAGGTCTGCACCGACCACGGCAGCGGGTAGCCCTCTCCGGGCTCGCCCATGGCGACCGGCTCCGGGGTGCGGAACCGCGTGCGGCCCAGGAGTTCGCGGGCCGCGTCGGCCTCGGCCGCCAACGACCGCCGCACCGACCCGACCTCCCCGGGCCGCAGTGGGAAGCGGGCGGCGAACCGGTCGCCGATGCGGAAGATGGCGTTGACCGTGCCTTCCGACGCCACCCGCGTCACGGGTGAGTCGCGCCACCGGGGGAACTGCGCGTCCACCAGTCGACGCACCGTCTCCGGCGCCACGGTCAGCTGGTCCTGGTGCATCTGCATGGCACGAGCTTCACACGACGACGTCCAGCACACCCATCACACCCAGGTCCTCGTGCGAGGCGACGGCGTTCGCCACCGCGAGACGCAGGTGGCGGCCAGGACAGTGGCCGGGGAGGTTGGTGCACGCGGGGATGTCCGAGAAACGGACCGGTGAGCCGATGTGAGTGTTCAGTCAGTCCCGGCGTGCGGTAACGGTCGGCGGAACCGCGCCGATGACCTGGGTACATCCGTTCCGCGTGAGGGGGTGCCTCGTGGAGGACCCTGCAGCAGGTCTGTTCATGCTGAAGGCCGAGGTCCCGGTCGTCGTCACCGGCGAGGAAGACCACCAGGCGTGGCTGGCGAGGTACCCCGTCGCGCCGGGTGGGAAGTGGCGCGTGGCGGTCGCCCTGGCGTGGTGCACGATCGCCTCGGGCAAGTACCAGGGCCAGTACGCCATCGAGGTCAGGCTGGACGGCCGGCGGGTCGGCGAGCTGACGTACCTGATGTCACGGCGTTACGCGGAGGTCATGGGCCAGGTGATCGACGCGGGCGAGAGTCCGGGTTGCCAGGCGGACGTCCAAGTCGGTGAGCGCGGTCACGAGATCGTGGTCCACCTGCCGCGTGACCCGTCGGCCGTCGTCGTGCCACCCGGATCTGCCACCCCACCGGTGAAACGGAAGTCCCACCGTCCGATGTGGATCGCAGCCGGGGTGGTGGTGTTCCTGTTCGTCGTCATCGCGGCCCTCGCGGACGACAAACCGTCCACGCCGGACTCCGCTGCCCCGCTGAGCACGACTGCGGCCCGCCCGACAACCGCCACGCCGACAACCACCGTGCCGACAACCACCGTGCCGACAACCACCGTGCCGACAACCACCGTGCCGACAACCACCGTGCCGCCCACAACGACGACGACCACCACGACCACCACGACCACCACGACGACAACCACAACCGTCGAACCGGCGCCGCAACCGCAACCGCAACCCCAGCCCCAGCCGAACCCGGCGACCCAAGCTCCGCCGCCGCCCGCGCCGAACCAGGGCTGCCACCCCAGCTACGAGCCGTGCGTCCCCATCGCGAGCGACGTCGACTGCAAGCCGGGCAAGGGCAACGGCCCTGTCTACGTGACCGGTCCGATCAAGGTCATCGGCCCGGACGAGTACGGCCTCGACTCGAACAACGACGGCGTGGGTTGCGAATAGGGAGGAAGAACATGTCACGGAAGTGGGGCGCGTTATCGGCGCTGGTCCTGGCGGTGGCCGGGGGCACGGCCGCCACGACCGGTTCCGCGCAGGCGGTCGCGGTGGACCAGACCTGCGTCGGGACCTGGGCCGTCACCTACGACCCGCCCATCACCAACACGCCGCAGGTCGTGGCCGGTCACCTCACCGGCTACTTCCCCGCCTGCACGAATCCAGTCGCGCCGAGCGGGTCGTACTCGCAGCACTTCACGGACACGGTGACGTGCGCGACGCTCTTGAGCTCGGGCGCGGCGTCGCGCACGTACACCTGGAGCAACCCGTTGGCCGCGCCCACGACGTTCGAGTACAACTGGACCGTCAGCGACGTCGCCGGTCAGGCGGTGATCACGAACACCGGGCTGATCACCGGCGGCACGTTCGCGCCGGCGAGCGCCGAGCAGGTGGCCGTGCTGGTGACGCCGGACGCCCTCCGGTGCGGTGGCGCCGGCATCTCCAGCCTGACCGGGCCGACGACGTTGACGGTCTTCCGCCCGTAACGGCCGTCACCAGGTGATCGGCAGGGTGGCGATGTAGTCGTTGAGCAGGCCCGAGATCAGCCGGTGGTCGTTGAGGGAGAAGTGCCAGTCGCAGCCGAGGCGGTCCAGGCCGGGGTTGTCGTAGTTCCAGAAGCGGACCCGGTCGTCGCCGCGGGCGTTGCGGTCGGCCACCACCTGCTGGGCGGTGTCGGCGAAGAGGTCGGTGGCGCTGACCACGATGACCGTGTTCGACCCGTACTGGGTGCGCAGCTTGTCGATGAAGCCCTGGTACGCGCTCTTGTACGCGGCGACCAGGCTCTCCGGCGTCCACGCCTCACCGGGGTTGATGGCGGTGGAGAAGTCGTTGGTGCCCAGGCCGACGACGACCAGCTGCGGTCGCCAGGTGTCCGGGTTGCGCCACACGTCGCCGGTCACGTTCTGGAGGCCGCGCTCGTAGGAGGTGCGGAACGAGGTGCCGGGCTCGCCGCCGTTGTAGTTGCGCACCATGCCGCGGCCGGAGTGGGCGTTGACCTGGTAGTCGGCGCCGAGGCCGCGGGCGGTCAGCGCGCCGAACGTCAGGTCGGTGTTGGTGTTGCGGTCGACGCCGCCGTTCGCCGAGCAGTCGCGCGTGGTGGACAGGTTGCCGTAGCCGGCGGTCAGCGAGTCGCCGATGAACTCGATCTGGCGGGTGCGGGCGGCGGGCTTGTCCAGCACCTGGCCGCCCGCGGCGGGGAGGAACCCGCCGAACTCGCCGGCGGCCCAGGGGCTCTCGGTGCGCTTGACCAGGCGGACGGTGTGCTCGGCGTTCGTCAGCCCGGTGATCCAGCGGGTGATCCGGCCGGGCGTGATCAGGGACGCCACGGTGGTCCCGTCGACCTGGACGTCGTAGTCGTTGGCGGCGTCGTTGAGCACGATGCCGACCCCGGTGCCGCGGAACCGGCTCTCGAAGTAGATGCCCGGCCAGGTGTAGCGGGCGGTGTCCTCGGTCGCCCGGACCCGGCCGACGGTGTGCGTCCGGGCGAGGAGGTCGCGCACCGGCGGCGTGGACGTGGTGGTCGTGGTGGTGGTGGTCGTGGTGACGGTGGCTCCGGTGCACGCGGTGCCGTTGAGCGTGAACTCGGTGGGCACCGGGTTGGAGCCGGTCCACGTGCCGTTGAAGCCGAACCCGGCGCTCGCGCCGGTGGCGAGGCGGCCGTTCCAGCTCAGGTTGTCGACCTCGACCCGCGCGCCCGACTGGCGCACCGTGCCGTTCCAGAGCTGGGTGACCTGCTGCCCCGCGCCGAACGACCACGCCACCCGCCAGCTCGCCACCGGGTCGCCGAGGTTGGTGACGGTGACGTTGGCGCCGAAACCGCCGGTCCACTGGTTGGCCACCTGGTAGGTGACCCGGCAGCCGACGGCCGCCTGGGCGGGCGCGCTGGTGACGGCCGCGGCGGCCAGGGCCGCGGTCACCGCGACGGCGACCGCGCCGGCGACCGCCGACCGGGACCGATGACGCGTGGTGTGCACGTGAACCTCCACGGGGCGACGTTGCTGGGAGCGCTCCCGGGCGACGGTAGCGAAGAAGTTGCGCAACGAGAAGGGCCGGCGAGGCTACGGCTGCGGTGCGTATCGATTGGTGGGCAACGCGAGCGCCGCCGTCGGTCACCGGACGCACGCAGTCCACAAAGGACCGGGCGTGCCGCTCGTGCGCCGGACCGCCGCGGAGCCGGCGCCACACCGCTCCGGCCTGCGGAGCGCCACGGGGGTGAACCGCGGGGCTCCCGGCTGCGCCGGGAGCCCCGTCACCCGATGGCTCGACCGCCCGGAGCCGGTGCCGGCCGCGTCGCCCTCGGGCCCGCGCCCGGACCGGGCTGCCGACCTCGTGCGCGGCGGGGACCTAGCCGGGCAGCGAGTCGGTCCACCGGGCGTCGATCCGCGCCCCCGCCGGGTCGGCCACCGAGTACACTGCGCCGTCCACGGTGATGAAGACCGACGTCCCGTTCACCCGGCCGGTCGCCGGGTCGACCACGAGCCGCCGCCCACCGGGCAGCACCAGACCCTGCCCACCCGGCACCGTCCCCACGCCCTCGACCTCCGGGTACGCGGCGATCGCGCGGAACGCCGCCGCCCGGACCCCGGGCGTCGCGGGCACCGCGGACACCAGGGCGACCAGCGAGTGGAACGTGGCCATCTCGCGGTCCTCCTCGGTGAACGGGCCGGCGCTCGACCGGGCGCCGCCGCGCCCGATCGCCTCGGTGATCCAGGCGCGCAACGCGTCCGGCTCGGCGGGCAGGGCGCGCAGCTCGCCGAACGTCAGGTCGACGCCGAACAGTGAGAACGGCTTGGGCCGCTCCAGGTCGAGCGGCATGACCCGGCCGCCGGTCTTCGCGCCCCGGAACCACAGGCCGCCGTCCCGCCCGGTCCAGTACTCGTACACCTCGGCGGAGTCGCCGACCGTCACCTCCACCTGCCAGTAGGCGCCCGACCCCTCGGGCGACCGCTCGGCCGCGGTGGCGGCGGCGAGCAGGACCTCCGGCCCGCTCGCCACCCGGTCCGGCGCGGTCGACGCGGCGGACGGCGGGCCGTCGGGCGGCGCGGTGGGCAGGGTCGTGAGCGCCACGGCGGCGGCCGCCGCGACGGTCAGCCCGGCGCCGGCGGTCAGCCACCCGACCCGCTTGCGGGAGGCGTGGCCGCCGCGCACCCGGTGCCGGAGCCGGTGCCGACTGCGGTCCACGACGTCCGGGGACGGGTCCTCCGCCAGCGCGGCGCGCAGCGTCTGCAGGTCATCCATCGTGGGCCTCCGGGTCGGTCAGAGCGGCGTCGAGCTTCTTGCGCGCACGGCTGAGCCGGGAGCCGACCGTGCCGGGGGAGATGTCCAGCGCCGCAGCGACCTCGCGGTAGCCGAGCTCGCCGAGCGACACCAGCAGCAGCACGTCCCGTTCGCCCCGGGTCAGCCCCGCCAGCGCCTCGGCCAGCCGGGGCCGCAGCCGCCGGGCCGCCACGGACGCGACCACCGCGTCCTCGTGGCCCTCCACGACGTGGTCGACCTCCACCCGCGCCAGCGCCCGGTAGTGGCGCGCCTCCTTGCGGCGGTGCCTGGCCACCAGGTTCGTGGCGATGCCGAACAACCACACCCGCACGTCACCGCGTTCGGCGTCGAACGCGCCCCGCCGGTCGAACGCCACGAGGAACGTCTCCGCGGCGATGTCCTCCGCGGTCTGGGTGCCGAGGCGGCCGGCCACGTACCGGTAGACGGCCGTGAAGTACCGGTCGTGCACCTCGGTGAACAGCTCCGGGTCCTGGCGGAACCGGGCGGCGAGTTCGGCGTCGGTGACCCGCGCGTCCGTTCCCGCCGTCATGTGCTCGCCTCTGCCATGGGGTGAGCCTTCCTGTCGACGACAGCTCTCACCCACACTTCGCCGCAGGCCCGATCTTCTTCCCGCCACGGCGGCGGCCCACCCGGGTCAGGCCGTCGGGACGGTCTCCCCGGCCTCGTGGCGGGCGGCGTGCAGGCCCGGGAACGCCAACCGCACCCGGCTCGCCAGGTAACGCGCACCGGCCGTGCCGCCGGTGCCCGGCAGGTCGCCCAGCATCCGCCGCACCACGGCCAGGTGCCCGGCCTGCCAGTCCCGGTACCCCCGCGCCACCGCGGACATCGCGTCGGCCACCCGGCGCAGCGGCCCACCCGACCGCCACACCTCGGGCAGCGTCACGCCCGCGGCGGCGGCGGCCTCGGCCAGGGCGGTGGCCAGCGGGGGTTCGGTCGGCCCGAAGCCCAGTGCCCGCTCCAGCGCGGCGAACTGGCGGGACTGCGCGCCGCTGGCCGTGCCCAGGTACGGGCGGAACCGGGCGAAGCACGCGGGCGGCAGCCGGTCGAGCACGTCCAACTGGGCCCGCAGCACGCCGAACAGCGCCGCCGCCCGCTCCACGTGCTCGGCCGCCGTGTCCGCCGAGCCGCGCCGCAGGGCGCTCGCGGCGAGGTCCAGGTCCAGCAGCAGTTGCGCCATCCACAGCTCGCTGGCCTGGTGGACCACGATGAACAGGTGCTCGGCCGAGCGGACCGCGTCCGATCCCGGGTCCGATCCCGGGTCCGACACCTCGGCGGGCGCCTGCGGGCGCTGCAACGACAGCAGCGCGTCCAGGCACAGGTAGCCCGAGTAGTCCAGGGTCACGGGGGTGCTCCTCCCTTCGACGACCGCGGGCTCAGCCGTGGGCCGGCAGGAGCAGGCCGTGCGCGGCGAACTCCTCCTCGGCGCCGGGCACCTCGAACACGCCGGCGGAGCGGAACACCCGCACGGTCGCCCGGCAGATGTGGGCGGCGCGGGCGTCACCGGCGCCGGGACCGTAGGAGTCGGCGACCACGGCGCGTGCGGTGTCGCCGTCCAGGCCCGCCAGCCGCAGCGCGCCCTGCACCGGCTTGACGTCCCAGTTCAGGCACGCCTTGACCAGGCCGGGCAGCGCGCGGGCGACCGGCGCGCGCAGGCCGGGGTCGAGCTGGGTCCACAGGCGGTGGAAGAAGTCGGCGAAGAACCGGTGGTGGTGGCCCTCGTCCTTGGCGTGGTCCCGGGTCAGGTCGCGCACCACGGTCAGCACGGTCGGGTCGTTCGGGATCTCGTTGAGCACCGCCGTGATCATCGTTTCGAAGACCACGACCTGGAGCAGCGGCACCACGGCGGGCGTGTCGGGCAGCAGCCGCGCGCCCGCGTCCTCCAGCGCGTCCACGAAACCGCCGTAGTCCCACGGCGGCAGCGGCACCCCGGTCTCGCGCGCGATCTGGTCGGCCAGGTCGAGGCTGTAGAGGGAGTGGTAGCCCTCGTCGCAGTAGACCTTGAACGCGTCCATCCTGGCCTGCGCCGGCAGGTCCACGCCCGACCGGTTGTTCGCGATCAGCTCGGCCGCGCGGTTGACGATCCTGGTCTCCAGGTGGGCTGTGGACAGCAGGAACTGGTACAGGTGGCGGATGGTGAGGTCGCGGCGGGCCCGGTCGGGCAGCGCGGCCACCGCCTCGTGCGCCAGGTGCGGGATGTGCTGGGCCGGGTAGAACACCTTGCCCTGGTCGGTCTCGTCGTGGAAGAGCCGGCGCGCGCCGCCGCGCACGCCGGCGGTCTCGTACCAGGACGCGAACGGACTGCTCATGGGGTGCTCCTCGACGGTGCGGTGGCCGCCGCGAGGCGGTCGATGCCGGTGGTGACCAGGTCGGCGGGCACGGCGTGGCACAGCCGGAACCAGCCGGGTCCGGGCGCGCCGAACGCGGACCCGGGCAGGACGTTGACCCGCGCCGCCCTGGTCCGCCGCCACAGCCGGTCCTCGGCGGCGAACGTCGGCTCGTCGAGCCGGTCGCGCAGGTCCAGCCACAGGCTCAACCCGGCGCTCGCGGGCACGTGCCGGATGCCGTGCGCGGTCAGCAGGGCGGACGCGTGCGCGTGCGACTCGCCCAGCCGACGCGCGTTCTCGGCGAGCAGCGCGGAGACCCGCCCCTCGTCGGACAGCAGGTCGCACAGCAGCGCCTGGGTGTCGGTGGACACGGTGGCGAAGTAGGCCACCGCGCGGGCCGCGTCCCGGGCCGGCCGGGCGGGGCGCAGCACGCCGACCTTGAGCCCGGACAGCCCGAAATCCTTGGCGAAGCCCCAGATCACGTGCACCCGGTCGGCGTGGGGTCCGAGCACGTCCGGGTCCAGCAGGCTGACGAACGGCTCGGGGCCGAACGCGCAGTGCGCGTGGATCTCGTCGCTGATCACGTCCAGGTCGTGCTCGGCCGCCACCCGCAGCAGGTCGCGCAGCACCGCGGCGGGGTAGACCGCACCGTGCGGGTTGGCGGGCGAGCTGAGCGCCACCGCGCGCACGGTCGCCCCTCGGCGGCGCAGGTCGCGCACGGTCCGGTCGACCACGTTTACGTCCAGCGCGAAACCGGTGTCGGGGCTCATCGGCGCGGGCACCAGTCGGGCGCCGGAGCGGTCGGTCAGGTCGCCGGCGAACGCCGAGTAGTAGGGCGCGGGCACGACGATGACGTCACCCGGGTCGCACGTGACCGTGGCCGCGATGTCCAGCGCCGCCGTGGCGCCCGCCGTGATCACCAGGTCGTCCGGGTCGACCGGGGTGCGCCACGTCCCGCCGAGCAGCCGGGCGACGGCGGCGCGCAGCTCCGCGGTCCCGTGCGGCAGGCCGTACCGCGTGTCCACCGAGCGCCGCCGGGCGGTGAGGAACGGCTGGAGCACGTCCTCCAGCAGCCGGTTCTCGGCGGTGCCGAGGTTCACGTGCCCGGACGGGTTGTCGACCGGGTGGAACGGGTCGGCCTCGGCCTCGAAGTGGGCGGTGGCGATGACGGGTGCGCCCGCGGCGAGCCGGGCGGCGGCGCGGGAGGTCATCGGACCGCGCTCCGCTCGACCGAGGGGCCGGTGAGCAGGCCGGGGTGCGCGCCGAGGCCCATCGACGCGTCGACGACCGCGCCGTGCAGCAACGCCGCCGCGGGCTGCGCCAGCCAGTGGATCAGCTCGGCCACCTCGTCGGGTCGGATCAGCCGGCCGCCGGGCAGCCGGGCCAGCAGGGCGTCACGGGCCTCGGGGGAGAGCCCGTCGAGCGTGCTGGCGCGCAGCATCTCCGTGTCCACCGCGCCGGGGCACACCGCGAACACCCGCACCGGTTCGTGCGCCAGCTCGGCGGCCAGGTGGCGGGTCAGGTAGGTCAGCGCCGCCTTGCTCATGCCGTCGGCGACGTGGAAGCCGGGGAACGTGGCGATGCCGCCGCCCACGCTGGCGACGTTGACCACCACGCCGTCGCCCCGGAGCAGCATGTCCGGCAGCACCTGCTGCGCCAGCCACAGCGGGCCGAGGCTGTTGACCCGGAAGAACGCGGCGGCCTGCTCGGCCTCGCCGTCGACCTGCGACTCGACCGTCTTCGAGCCGACGGCGGCGTTGTTGACCAGCACGTCGACCGGACCGGGCAGCTCGGCCGCCAGGCGCTGGTGCGACACCCAGTCGCCCTGCTCGAACGGGAACGCCGCGACCTCGCCGCCCGCCGCGGTGTGCTCGGCGACGATCCGCTCCGCGCGGTCGCGGCCGCTGCGGTAGGTGAACCACACGCGGTCGCCCGCGGCGGCGAACCGGGCGACGGCGGCCCGGCCGATCCCGCTGGAGCCGCCGGTCACCAGGACGGTCCGCATCAGTGTCTCCTGTCGGTGTGGTCGGCTCGGTCGCCGTGCGTCGGTGCGGTGTGCCGGTCCGGGCCGTGCCCGTCCGGGGTGTGCCGGTTGAAGCTGTGCCGGTTGAAGCTGTGCCGGTTGAAGCTGTGCCGGTTGAAGCTGCGCCGGTCCGAGGTGGGGCGGTTCAGGCTGTGGCGAAGGCCAGCGCGTGCACGGCGCCGCCGATCGGGTCGTCCGGGTCGCCGAGGCCGAGCGGCAGGTCGAAGTGGTTGCGGCCGGGCACCACCAGCTCGGTCACGGGCACGCCCAGCGCGGCGGCCCGGTCGGCGGCCAGCCGCTGCTGCGCGTCGAACCCCGCCGGCTCGTCCGCGCCCCGGGCCAGCACCAGCGGCGGCAGCCCGGCGTGCAGGTGCCGTGCGGGGCCGCACTCGGCGACCTCGTCGGCCGACAGCCGGACCTCGTCGCCGATGGTGGTGCGGCGCAACGGTTCCAGCTCGTAGAGCCCGCTGAGCAGCACCGCGCCGACCGCCGGCACGGGGTCCGGCCCCACCAGGCACATGCCCGCCAACTGCGCGCCGACGGAGTGGCCGACGAGCACCACCCGCCGGGGATCGACCCCGAGGCTCGCGGCGTCGTCGACCAGCGCCCGCACCGCTTTCCTCACCGACTCGGTGATCTCGCGTACCCGCGCCTGAGGGGAGAGGGGGTACCCGACGGCCGCGAAGGCGGCTCCGGCGGCGACCAGCCCCGGCGCGCCGTAGGCGGACGACCACTCGTCCAACAACTGCCAGTAGCCACCGTGGACGAACACCACCAACGGCGCGTCCGGTCCGGTCGCGGGGAAGAAGTGCACGTGCTCGGCGGGGTCGGCGCCGTACGGCAGCGCCCGCCAGGCCAGCTCCGCCCGTGCCGCCGCGGACCGGTCCGCGTACCGGTCGAGGTACGGCCGGACCGAGGGGACGCCCAGACCGGGCAGGTAGTCGCGGTCGAGCCGGCCCGCACGGGCCGCGGCTAACTCGGCCTTGCTCACCGGCCCTGCCCGCCGACCGTGCCCCGGCTGATGGTGTTGATCACGGCGGCGATCCTAACCGGACACCCGACCGGGGTGGTCCGAACGGCCGACGCCCACCACCGGCCGGACCCTACCGCTCCGGGCCCGTCGAGCCGACCCGGACTTGCGGGACGACCAGGGTGAACAGGGCCACCCGACCACCACGGCTGCCGTCCCGCGAACCACCGGGCGCGCGGTGGACCGGACCCGCGCGGAAGCTGCGGGGTGCCGAATCCGACCCTCGACCCGCACGGTCCGCCCACGGCGCCGCGGGCCGTTCCGACGACCGGCGGCTAGAGTGGGGGCCATGTCGAGTCCCGAGGCGGACACGGTGGGGGCTTTCGGTCACGCCGTCAGCCCCCTGCACCACTGAAGACACCGGTTCCGTCGCACCGCGACGGCCGGACGGGTGTGCGCTTCGGGCGCTGACCGCGGTGCCGAGAAGGCCCTTCTCGTGCTTCTCCCACCTCGGAGCCCACTCGATGCCTCTCGCGCTGTACCTGCTCGCCCTGGCCGTGTTCGCCATGGGCACCTCGGAGTTCATGCTCGCCGGCCTCCTGCCGGACCTCGCCGCGGACCTCGACGTGACCGTCGGGGCGGCCGGCTCGCTCACGTCGGCCTTCGCGGTCGGGATGGTGGTCGGCGCGCCGCTGATGGCGGCGCTCGCCCGCGACCGGCCCGGACGGCTCAGCCTGCTCGGGTTCGTCCTCGCGTTCCTGGCCGCGCACGTCGTGGGCGCGACGACGTCGAGCTTCCCCGTCCTGGTGGTGACCAGGGTGGTCGCGGCGCTCGCGAACGCCGGGTTCCTCGCCGTGGCGCTGACGACCACCGCCGCGCTGGTCCCAGCCGACCGGAAGGGGCGGGCGCTCGCCGTGCTGCTGTCGGGGACGACGGTGGCCACGATCGCCGGCGTCCCCGGCGGGGCGGTGCTCGGTGCGCTGCTCGGGTGGCGCGCCACGTTCTGGGCCGTCGCCGCCCTCTGCCTGCCCGCCGCCATCGGCATCCTGAAAGGGGTCCCGCCGCGCGCCGGGGAACGGGCCGCGGGCCCGGCCCTGCGCGAGGAGCTGGCGCAGCTCAGGCGGCCCCGGCTGGTCCGGGTCATGGTGCTCGGGGCGCTGGTGAACGCCGCCACCTTCGCCGGCTTCACCTTCCTGGCCCCCGTCGTGACCGGCACCGCCGGGCTGGGGGAGCTGTGGGTCCCCGTCGTGCTGGTGCTGTTCGGCGTCGGTTCGTTCCTCGGCGTCACGATCGCCGGGCGCGCGGCCGACCGGCGGCCCGGCCTGGTGGTCGCGGCCGGTGGTCCGCTGCTGGCCGCCGGCTGGGTCGCCCTGGCCGTCGCCGCGGAGCAACCGGTCGCCCTGCTCGTCCTCGTGTTCGCGCAGGGAGCGCTGTCGTTCGCGCTGGGCGGCACGCTGATCGCCCGCGTCCTCCACGAGGGTGCCGGCGCGCCGACCATGGCCGGCTCGTACGCGACCGCCGCGCTCAACGTCGGCGCTACCCTCGGACCGCTGCTCGCCGCGACCACCCTCGGCACCGGACCCACCGGTCCACTGTGGACGAGCGCGGCCCTGGTCGCGCTCGTCCTCGCCGCGTCGGTCATCCCCGCCCGGAGCGCTCCAGGGCGAGTGCCGCCCGCCGGATGATGTCCAGGCGGCCCGCCGCCACCCGGCCCGCCACCCGGTCGACCGGGCCGACCAGCGATGTCGCGTCGATGAACTCGAACGGCAGGCAGGTGGCCGCCGCGGCGCGGTCACCGGCGCGGAGGTGGCCGTGCAGGTCGGCGACCGCCTGCCCGAACCCGAGCTGCACGGCCATCTTGCAGCAGAAGTCGTGCTCGGGGTCGCCGATGCCCAGGAGGTAGGCGTACTGCCCGCGCAACGCGTCCGTGGCGTCGCGCGGGTCGTCGGCGAACGACGTGGCCAGGCACGGCAGCACGTCGAACCGGCCGGTCAGGCGCTTGGGCGCGGTGACCGGGACGCCGCGCGGGCCGAAGACGGCGGTGATCGCGTCGGCTTCGACGCGGTCGAGCTCCGGCACACCGGCGGCGTCGGCGAACACCACGTCCACGTCGGCCGGGGTCAGCCCGGCGTCCACCAGCGCCAGCTCGGCGGCGCGGCGCAGCCCCGGCGGGCGCGGGGAGCCCGGCGGCGGGTCGAACGTGGCGGCGTACCCGGCGATCTCGCCGTAGACGCGGTGCGCGCCCCGGTCGCGGGCCGCGCTGTCCCGTTCCAGCACCAGCATGGCCCCGCCCTCACCCGGCACGTACCCGCGCGCGTCCGCGTCGAACGGCAGGTAGGCGCGGCCCGGGTCGGTGGCGGTGCTGACGCGACCGCTGGACAGGTGCGACAGCCAGCCCCACGGGTCGAACGCCGAGTCGACTCCACCGGTGACCACGAGCGGCGTGCCGCGGCGGACCGTGCGCCGGGCGTGCCCGATCGCGTCCAGCCCGCCCGCCTGCTCGGCGACCAACGCGCTGCTCGGGCCGCGCATGCCGTGGCGGTTCGAGAATGGGCCGAGGGCGACCTGATCGCCGTGCTGGAGGCGATGAAGATGGAACAACCGCTGCACGCCCACCGCGCGGGGACGGTCACCGGGCTGGCGGCGCTCGTGGGCGCGACGATCTCGGGCGGCGACGTCGTCTGCGAGATCCGCGACTGACACCCCGTCCGCCACCCCGGCCCACCCGACGGCGCGGTCACGGTGAAGCCGACGTCCTCCCGCGGCACGGTGAAGTGCCCGACAGGTCCGGCAGCTGCACGAGCGTTGTCGGGGGAGTCGTGGCAGGTCCCGCCGACCTTCGGCGCTGTCCGCGCTCCCGGGCAGCCGGGCGGCTCACCGGACCGGCGGCTCGGTGTGGATCAGGGGCCGGACCGAGTCGCGGATGACGATGTGGGTGCCGAGCATGACGTGCTCGGGCGCGCCCGACTTGTCGCGCGCCCGTTGCAGCGCCATGCGCACGGCGGTGCGGCCGAGCTCCTCGTGCGGCACGTGGACGGTGGTGAGGTCGATGTCGGCGGCCGGCGGCAGGTCGTCGAAGCCGACCAGGGAGATGTCGTCGGGGATGCGCAGCCCGTGCTCGCGCAGCGCCTGGCGCGCGCCCGCGGCGATGAGGTCGTTGCCCGCGAAGACGGCGGTGAAGTCGGGCGGCCCGGCGGCGAGCCGCTCGCTGATCATCCGGTGGCCCTCGCGCCGCTCCATGCTGCCCTCGACCTCCAGCCCCGGGTCGTGCGGCACGTGGTGGTCGGCCAGGGCCTTGCGGTACCCGGCGATGCGGCTCTCCTGCGTGCTGTAGCCGTCCCGCCGGCCGAGGAACAGGATGCGGCGGTGGCCCGCCGACAGCAGGTGGCTGGTGATCGCGTGCGCGCCGCCGGTGTTGTCGTACTCCACGACGAGGGCGGGCACGTCCGGGCCGAGCGCCGGGCGGCCGCACAGCACGAGCTGCGAGCCGGCCAGCGCCAGCGCGCGGGCGTACTCGACCATGCGCTCGCGGTACGCCTCGTCGGCCACGACGTTGCCGACCAGGACGACGCACTCGGCGTGCTCCTGGCGCATGAGCTGCACGGTGGCCAGCTCGCGCTCGGCGTCGCCGCCGGTGGTGCCGACGATGCACAGCTTGCCCTCGACCGCGGCCTGGGTCTGCACGCCCTGCGCGACGTGGGCGTAGTGCGGCGAGACGACCGAGTTGACGATGATGGCGACGCTGCGGCTGCTCGCGCCCGCCAGCCCGCGCGCGTTGGCGTTGGCGACGTAGTCGAGCTCGCGGACCGCCCGCAGGACCCTGGTGCGGGTGGCAGGAGCGCTGGGGTAGTTGCCGGACAGGATCCGGGACACGGTGGCGACGGACACGCCGGCGTGCGCGGCCACGTCGCGGATCGTCGTCGGCCGCGGTCCCTCGCTGTCGGACGCCGCGCGCCGGACCATCCCGCCTCCCCTTACCGCTGAAACCCGTGCGTAATCGCTTACACGCGATGTTTCCGGGTGTCCGCCGTGCTGTCAAATTGCCTTGCGCGCGCCGGTTCGACCCCACGCCCGCCCTGCGGGCGGCCGTTGGCGAGTGCTGGATGTAACCGTATACCGCCGACTGCTTGCTCCCTTGACAAGATTTCCTGCTCATGTTGCGATCTGGCCGCAGTAAACGGTTGCACAACCCGCCGTCTCCCCGGAGCAACGCCCACTCGAGTGGAGCCCTTCATGGCGACGATCTCCCGACGTAACCTCCTGCTCGGCGCGGCGGCGGTCGGCGCCACCGCCGGACAGCTCGGCCCTCTGACCGGCGAAGCCCGCGCGCACCCCGTCGCGGCCACCCGGGCGGCCCCGGCGAGCGGCCGGCTCGCCGACGGCGTACCGCTGACGTGGCTGGAGGGCGGTGCGCCGGGGCAACTGGCCGCCGGGTCCACCTGGGGCGTGCCGTGGCCGAAGGGCACCGTGCCGGAGGAACAGGCGTTCGCCCTGCGCACCGGGGCCGGGCAGCCGGTGCCCGTGCAGTCGTGGGCGACCGCGTTCTGGCCCGACGGATCGCTCAAGTGGACCGCGCACGCCATCGGCGCCGACGTGCCGCCGGCCGAGCAGTACGTGCTCACCGGGGGCACGCCCGCCGCGCCGGCCGCCGCCGTGTCGGTCGTGGACGGCCGGAACGAGGTGGAGGTGAGCACGGGCGTCATCCGGTGCGTGCTGCCGAAGAAGGGCGACCAGCTCGTGCGCGCCCTGTTCCGGGGCGACCGCGAGATCGCGCGCCGCGGCCGGCTGGTGTGCCTGCGGCAGGGCGAGGCGGGCGACGACGAGGGCGGCGCGGCGAAGGCGGAGCAGTTCACCGGCCGGGTGGAGAAGGTGACCGTCGAGCAGTCCGGGCCGGTCCGCGCCGTGGTCAAGGTCGAGGGCGGGCACCGGCACGGCGACCGGACCTGGTTGCCGTTCACCGTCCGGCTGTACTTCTACGCCGGCAGCGACGGCGTCCGCGCGGTGCACAGCTTCGTGTACGACGGCGACGAGAAGAAGGACTTCATCCGCGGCCTGGGCATCCGGTTCGAGGTGCCGATGCGCGACGAGCCGCACAACCGGCACGTGCGCTTCGCCGGCACGGGCGACGGCGTGCTGTCCGAGGCGGTGCGCGGCATCACCGGCCTGCGCCGCGACCCCGGAGCGGCGGTCCGCCAGGCGCAGGTCGCCGGGAAGGCCACCCCACCCGTGGCGACCTGGGACACGCGCGTCAGCTCCCGCCTGCACCTGATCCCGACCTTCGGCGACTACTCGCTGCGCCAGCTCACCGCCGACGGCTTCCAGATCCGCAAGCGCACCGGGGCGGGCCACGGCTGGATCCCGGTCGACGCGGGCACGCGGGCGGGCGGGCTCGGGTACGTCGGCGGCCCGGCCGGCGGGTTCGCGTTCGGCATGCGCAACTTCTGGCAGCTGCACCCCGGTCAGCTCGACGTCCGCGGCGCGGCCGGCGACGCGGCCGAGGTCACGGTGTGGCTGTGGTCGCCCGACGCCGGGCCGATGGACCTGCGCTTCTACCACGACGGCCTGGGCCAGGACACCTACGCCGAGCAGCTGGAGGGCCTGGAGATCACCTACGAGGACTACGAGCCGGGTTTCGGCACGCCGTACGGCATCGCCCGCACGACGGAGCTGGTGTTCTGGGCGCTGGACGCGACCCCGCCCGCCGAGCGGTTCGCGGAGCTGACCGACGCGGTGCGCACACCGCCGCTGGTGGTCGCCGCACCGGCGCACCTGCACGCGGCGGGCGTGTTCGGCGACTGGTCGCCGGTCGACCGCTCGACCCCGGCCAAGGCGCGCATCGAGGACCGCCTGGACTTCCTGTTCACCTACCACAGCGCGCAGGTCGACCAGCGGTCCTGGTACGGCTTCTGGGACTACGGCGACATCATGCACAGCTACGACCCGGACCGGCACGTCTGGCGCTACGACGTCGGCGGCTACGCCTGGGACAACTCCGAGCTGTCCACCGACCTGTGGCTCTGGTACCACTACCTGCGCACCGGGAAGGCCGAGGTGTTCCGCTTCGCCGAGGCCATGACCCGCCACACCGGCGAGGTCGACGTCTACCACCTCGGCAAGTGGCGCGACCTGGGCACGCGGCACGGCGTGCAGCACTGGGCCGACAGCGCCAAGCAGCTGCGCATCAGCAACGCGGGCTACCGCAGGTTCCTGTACTTCCTCACCGCCGACGAGCGCATCGGCGACCTGATGCGCGACCTCGTGGACGCCGACCGGACGTTCCTGGCGCTCGACCCGATCCGCAAGATCCGCACCGGGCCCTACGAGCCGGACCCGCACGCGCTCAGCGTCGGCACCGGCACCGACTGGAGCGGCCTGGCGCTGGCGTGGCTGACCGAGTGGGAGCGCGGCGGCGACCCGGTCGCGCGCGAGAAGCTCCTCAACGGCATGCGCACCATCGCCGCGATGCCCAACGGCTTCGCGCAGGGCAACGGCCTGTACGACCTCGACAGCGGTGAGTTCGCACCCGCCGGACCCGCCGTCAGCGTCGGCTCGCTCGGGTCGGTGTTCGGCCTGGTCGAGGTGTGCAGCGAGCTGATCGACCTGACCGGGGACGAGGCGTTCGAGCGGGCCTGGTTGCAGTACTGCCGCCTCTACAACGGCACCGCCGCCGAGCAGCAGGCCGAGACCGGGCAGTCGTGGGGCAGCCTCAACCTGCGCCAGGCGCACTCCCGGCTCACCGCCTACGCCGCCGCCCGGCTCGGTGACACCGCCCTGGCCGCGCGGGCCTGGAAGGAGTTCGACACCGGCCACGCGGGCTACCCGAAGGCGTTGGCGTTCACGTCGACGCGGGTGGAGGGCCCGGCCGTGCTCAAACCGGTCGACGAAGCGGCCTTCGCCTCGGTCAACGCCTCCGCCCAGTACGGCCTGGCCGCCATCCAGTGCCTGGCCCTCGTCGGCGACCACCTCCCGTCGTAGCACCGGTACCGGAGGAGAACCCCGTGGTGGACCACCCCGCGTTCCCGCCGCCCGACCCGCGGCGGTCCCCGCAGACCGGCTGGACCAGGGCGCACTGGGAGGCCGCGGCGGACCACCTGCTGGCGTCCGTGGAGCCGTACGCGACGCCCGGCTTCGCCCAGTACCGGCTGCCGGGCCGGCCGAGCCGGGCGGGGGTGGCGAGCGACGGGCTGGAGGGCTTCGCCCGGACGTTCCTGCTCGCCGCGTTCCGGATCGCGGGCGCGGGCGGCGACGTGCCGCCCGCGCTCCTGGAGCGGTACGCGCGGGGCCTGGTCGCCGGGACCGATCCGGCCCACCCGCACGCGTGGCCCGCCCTGGCGGACATGTCCCAGCAGCTCGTGGAGTCGGCCTCGGTGGCGCTGGCGCTGCACGAGACGCGACCGTGGCTGTTCGACCGGTTGTCGCCGGCCGAGCAGGACCGGGTGGTGGCGTGGCTGGCCGGGTTCGTCGGCAAGCGCACGCCGGACAACAACTGGGTGCTGTTCCGGGTGGTCGTGGAGCAGTTCCTGGCACAGGTGGGCGGGCCGCACGAGCCGGGCGAGATCGAGAGCGGGCTCGCGCGGATCGAGGACTGGCACGTCGGTGACGGCTGGTACTCCGACGGCAAGGGCAAGAACTTCGACCACTACTGCGGCTGGGCGATGCACCTGTACCCGTCGCTGTGGGCCAGGATGGCGGGCGACACGGCCCGCCAGGAGCGCTACGCGGCGCGGCTGGGCCGTTTCCTGGAGCAGTACCAGCACTTCTTCGCCGCCGACGGCGGTCCGGTGCACCAAGGGCGGTCCCTGACCTACCGGTTCGCCGCGGTCGCGCCGCTGTGGTTGGGCGCGCTGACCGGCGCGTCACCCCTGCCGCCCGGCCGCACCCGGCGGATCGCCAGCGGCGTGCTGCGCCACTTCGCCCGGCGCGGCGCGCCGGACCGGCGGGGGCTGCTGACCCTGGGCTGGTACGACCCGTTCCCGCCGGTCGTGCAGGACTACTCGGGGCCGGGGTCGCCGTACTGGGCGAGCAAGGCGTTCCTCGGCCTGCTGCTGCCGCCCGACCACCCGGCGTGGACGGCGACCGAGGAGCCCGCGCCCGTCGACCTGGCGGACCAGGCCGTGGCGATGCCCGCGCCCGGCTGGCTGCTGCACGCCACCCGGGCCGACGGCGTCGTGCGGCTGGTCAACCACGGCAGCGACCGCGACCGGGTCCAGCCCGCGGACGGCGTGCCGGACCCGCACTACCTGAGGTTCGGCTACACCAGCCACACCGGGCCGGATCACGGCGGGGTGGACAACCAGCTCGTCGTCCTCGCACCGGACGGCACGGAGTCGGCCCGGCGGCGCATCGAGCCGCTGGCCGTCGCGGACCGCTTCGCCGCCTCGGCCTACCGGGACGGCGACGTGCACGTGGTGACGGCCTCGGTGGTGCACGGCGCGGCGGAGGCCCGCGTCCACCGCGTCACGGCACCGGCCGGCCGCCGGGTGCGCGACGGCGGCCACGCCCTGGCCGCGCCGTCACCGCCGGACGTGCGGGCCGGGGGCGGCCTGGCGCTGGCCCGGCGGTCGGACGGGCTGACCAGCGCCGTGCGGGCCCTGCACGGCTATGCGCACGTGGGCGTGGTGACAGGGGAGGGCGTCAACGCGTTCGGCGAGCACTCGGCCACACCGTTCGCGATGGCCGACCGGCACCCCGGCGGAACGGCGGTCTACGTCGGCCTCGTGCACCTCGGCGTGACGGACGACGACCCGCCCACACCCGCCGTGCGCGTGGAGGAGGACCGGGTCGTGCTGGAGCTGCCCGACGCCGTGACCGCGACGATCCGCTGGGGTGAGGTCCCGACCTGCGAGTGGACGTGAAGCGCTTACCCGGGAACCGCCCGCATGTCCGTTTCGGGCCGGGGAGCCGGTAACGTGCCCTTCCGCACGAGTACGTGGGGGCGGGTGCGAGGCGAGGTGGGGCGTGCCGGGGCAGGCTGAGCTGGTGCTGCGGCGGTTCGGCCGGCGGTACGCGGTGCTGGTGCGGCTGCTGACGCTGCTGCCCATCGGCGCCATCGCGCTGCTCAGGGTGGTACCGGAGCACTGGGTGCTGACCTCGGTCGCGGTCGGGGTCGCCGCGGTGTGGACCGGCGCGTACGCGTGGTGGCTGCCGAGGACGTCCGGCGCCGCGCCGGTCGCGGTGGACGTGGTGGTGCTGCTCGGCGTGGTCCTCAGCGCGTACCCGACCGACGCGGTCGACCACAGGAACGTCGGCTGGCTCAGGCTCCTCGTCACGTTCGCCTGCGTGACCTACCAGTGGCACACCTCGCTGCCGGCGGGCATCGCCGCGGCCCTGGTGGTCGACGGCGCGCTGCTCGTCGTCACCACGACGGGGAGTGCGGACGGCGACGCGGTCATCTCGCAGGCGTGGGTGCTGGTGGCGACCGCGCTGTCCCGGGCGGCGTGGCTGCTCGTGCGGCGGGCCGCCGAACGGGTCGACCGAGTGGCCGCCGAGGCGGCGCGGGCACGACGGGACTCGGCGGTGGCCGCGGCCGTGCGCGCCGAGGAGCGGGAGTTCGCGGCGTCGCTGCACGACACCGCCGCCGCGACGCTGCTGATGGTCGGCAGCGGGCAGGTGCGCGCGGACAGCGCCTGGCTGGCCGCACAGGCGCGCCGGGACCTGGACCGGCTGCGCTCCGGCGGCGCCGGCGGTACCCGGCACACCGACCTGGTACCGCTGCTGCACGCCGAGGTGGAAGCCGTGCACCTGGACGTCGAGCTCGACGCCCCCGAGCGGCTCGTGCTGCCGTCCGCCGTGGCGGCGGCGTTCGCCGACGCGACCCGCGAAGCGCTGAACAACGTGCGGCGGCACGCGGGCACCTCGCGGGCGTCCGTCCGGCTCGGCGGCGACGAGCGGCGGCCCACGCTCGACATCGCCGACCGCGGCCGGGGTTTCTCGCCCGACGCCGTGCCCGCCACGCGGCGCGGGCTGCGGGAGTCGGTGCACGGCCGGCTGCGCCGCATCGGCGGCACGGCGACGGTCCGGTCCACCGTCGGCGCGGGCACCGTCGTCCGGTTGGAGTGGCGTGATGGGGACGGGTGACGTCGTCGGCCACCAGGCGCGGGCGCACCTGCTGTTCGGCCTGCGCGTGGCGACCTCGTTGGTCAGCGCGGTGGTCGTGGGCGGGTTGGGCTTGAGCAACCTGGTGCGCCGCTGGGAGTCCCACGACCTGCCGCTCGCGCAGGCGGCGGCGTTCGCGGTGCTGGCGGCCGTGATCGCGGCGGACGCCGTGCTGCTGGCCCGGCGCCGGCCGTGGGGGCGGCTGGGCCCGCCCGCCGTCGCGGCGGTGCTCCTGGCGTTCGCGCTGGCCACCGTGACGCTGCCGGAGGGGAGCACCGCGTCCGCGGTGGACTGGGCGTTCGGCGCGGCCAACTGGGTCGGCCTCGTCGTGCTGCTGGAACGTCCGCTGTGGACGGTGGTGGTGTTCCTGTCGGCCCACGAGGCGATCGCCCTGGTGAACCTGCTGCTGGTCGCCGACGTGGACAAGGGCGACCTGGCCCGGCTCGCGACGGGCTCGGTCACCGTGATCGGCTTCCCGCTGTGCGTGGCGGTCGTCGCCTCCGTGCTGCACCGGCTCGGCGCGGAGGCGGCCACCGCCCGCGCCGCGGTCGAACGGGCGCGGACCGCGGACGCCGTCGCGGCCGAGTCCCACCGGCGCAGGCAGCAGCGGTTCGCCGAGTTGTCCGCGGGCACGATCCCGCTGCTGGCGGGGCTCGCGGACGGCTCGCTCAGCCCGGAGGACGCCGAGGTCCGGCGGCGCAGCGCGATCGAGGCGGCGCGGGTGCGGCGGCTGTGCGCCGAGACCGACGTGGTGACCAACCCGTTGCTGCACGAGCTGCGCCACTGCGCCGACATCGCCGACCGCAAGGGCGTGGTGGTGGAGCTGGAGGCGCGCGGCCACTGGCCGACGCCGCCCGTCGCCGTCCGGCGCGACCTGACCGACGCCGCGCTCACCGCGCTGGCCACGGCCGGGTCGTGGGCGAGGGTCACGGTGGTCGGCGACGACGGGCTGGTGTCGGTCAACGTCGTCGCGGACTGCGCCGAGGTCGTGCCGCCGAGCCCGGCGACGCCCGGCGTGCGGGTCGAGCTGATCGGGCACGGCACGACGACCTGGGTGGAGGCCACGTGGCAGCCGAGGACGTGATCACGGCGGTGATCGTGGACGACCACGCGGCGATCACCGCTGGCGTCCGCTACTGGTGCGAGCAGGCCGTGCCGCCGATCCGGCTGGTCGACGCGGAGGCCAGGCTCGCCGCCGTGTGGACCGGGCCCGGCGCCGCCGCCGACGTGGTGATCTTCGACCTGGAGCTGGTGCCCGGCCGGCCGGACTTCGCCGCGCTGCGCAGGCTGGTCGACAACGGCCGCCGCGTCGTCGTGTACTCCCAGCACGCGGACGCGGCCACCGCGCTCAAGTGCGTGGACCTCGGCGCGCTGGCCTACCTGACCAAGCGCGAGGGCCTGGACCACCTGATCCCCGCCATCCGCGCCGCCGCGCGGGGCCTGCCGTACACCGCGCCGTCGCTGTCCGGCGCGCTCGCGGCCGACGACGCCCCCGACCGGCCGCGGCTGTCGCCGCGCGAGGCGGAGGTGCTGCGGGCCTGGTTCACGTCGTCGTCCAAGGAACTCGTCGCGGCCAAGCTCAACATCACGGTGAAGACCGTCGACACGCACATCGCCCGCGTCCGGGTGAAGTACGCCAACGTGGGGCGGACGGCGCGGACCAAGAGCGAGCTGGTGAGCCGGGCGCTGGACGACGGGCTCGTGACGCTCGCCGAGCTCAACCGGTCCGACACCCCGCTGTAGGGCGTTCACCCGACACCGGGGCCGTCCTCGCCCGCGTACGGTCGGCACCCGGTGGCCGCCTGAGCACCGCGCCTTCGTGGGGTGGGCGCGGTGGGCGGCCCCTCGGCTACCGGTGGGGCGTCGACAGGTCGTCGACCCGCACGGACGCCAGGGCGTCCTCGACGGTGGGGTGAATGGTCACCATGTGGTGCACGTCGGTGATCTCCAGGGGGCGCAGGACGGCACGCCGGTCGGTCGCCAGGGCCAGCGCCACGCCGCGGTCCGCGGCCTTCACCACCGCCTCGACCACCAGTTGGATGCCGGTCGAGCCGAAGAAGTCGACCCTGGTCAGGTCGAGGACGAGGGCGGCGGGCCGCCGGTCCAGCTGGTCGGTGACGGCCGCCCGGATCGGCCGGTCGCAGGCCATGTCGATCTCACCGACGACCTCGACCACGGCGACGCCGCGGTGGTGGTGGACCCGGGTGGTGGTGGGGGTGGTGTCGCTGCCGAACTCGCCCATCGGGCACTCCTCGGGCTGGTACGAGAACCAACAACCGAGCTACTGCTCAACCCGATTCGTCGCTCCACGCTGGGTGGTCGTGCGGCTGGACACCCTTGACGGTACGGCGCGGCCGGCACGACCACAACCGGGTCGTCACCCGGTTGTCGGCGAGGCGTTCGGCCGGTGGTGGGGCAGCAGGGGGAGGACCAGACCGGCGAGGGCGTCGGCGGCGGAGTAGTTCAGGGCGTGCCCCGCGCCGGGCACCTCGACCAGCCGGCCGTGCGGCAGCGCGGCGGCCACCTCGGCGGCCCACTCGTGCGACACGATCGGGTCGCGGCTGCCGCGGGTGACGACGGTCGGTGTGCGGACGTGCCGCAGCTTGTGCTCGACGGGGTCGTCCAGGAGGTGGCGGAACGTCGCGGCGATCCGGCGCGGCCCGCAGGTCAGGTAGTCCAGGCCGACGACGAAGGGCAGCGTCGGCCGTTCCCGCGGGACGTCGGCCGCGAGCCGCGCGAGCTGCCGCGCCGCCGAGCGGGCGTGCCGGTCCATCGTGGGGCTGATGAGGACGACCGGGCCGAGCAGGTCGGGGGAGTGCGCGGCCAGGTCCACCACCACCTGGCAGCCGCCCGAGTTGGCCACCAGCAGCGCCCCGCTGCGCCCGGTCGCCCGCAGCCAGTCGGCCAGCGCGAGGGAGAGGCCGCGCACGTCCAGCGGCTCGGCCGGTCCGGGTGTGCGGCCGAAGCCCGGCAGGTCGGGCGCGGCCACCCGCGCGTGGGGTGCGAGCCGCCGGGCCAGCGGCAGGAAGTAGCGGTGGGAGCAGCCCAGGCCGTGCACGCACACCACGTCCGGCGCGCCGACCGCGCCCAGCACGCCGGCGTGGACGGCGCCGGTGACCTCGTGCTCGAACCGGTCCGGTCGACGTCGCTTCACCACGTCCGCCACGGTGCGCATGCCGTGGGGCATACCCGTTGCGGTCCGTCCGAACCGGAACGCGGGCAGCCTCCGGCCGCGCCGGGGGGAGGGGCGGCGGCCGGAGGCCGGTAGGGGGGTCGGCGCGGCGGTCGCCTCTCGGCGAGTGGCTCGACGCGGCTCCAGCCGAACGGTGTTCCGCGAAGGCGCTTGGTGAGGCCCGGGGACACGGACCGCACCGACCACTCGTCACAACGGTCCGGCCGGGCCCGGTGTTCCCGGCCGGGAGTGCGTTCCGTCACCCGGCCCAGCGGTATGAAATGACAATCGTTTCCGTTAACATGGGTGCGGTCGTCGAGCGGCACGACCAGATGGAGGAGCTGTGAAGCAGGGCATCCACCCCGACTACCACCCGGTGGTCTTCCAGGACCTGTCGACGGGGAAGGCGTTCCTCACCCGGTCCACGGCCACGTCGGGCAAGACCGTCGAGTGGGAGGACGGCAACACCTACCCGCTCATCACCGTCGACATCACCGCGGACTCGCACCCGTTCTGGACCGGCACGCAGCGCCTGGTCGACACCGCCGGCCGGGTGGAGAAGTTCAACCGCCGCTACGGGAAGAGGTCCCGCTGATGGCCGTGCCCAAGCGCAAGACCTCGCGCAGCAACACCCGCCACCGCCGGGCCCAGTGGAAGGCGGAAGTGCCCGACCTGGTCCCGGTCACCACGCTCGACGGCCGCAAGCTGACCGTGCCGCGACGATTGGTGGCCGCGTACCGCCGGGGTCTTCTCTGACCCTCTTCGCGGTGGCACACCCGTAAGGGGTGCATCGTGAGCCGGGGGCGTGGTGACGGTCGTCCAGCTCTCCGGCGGGTGGCCCGGGTTCGCGCGCGTCAGGCGTCGGTCGGCCGGTCGGGGCTGCCCTGGGCGCGGGCCGAGAGGTCCTGCCACTCGTCCCACGTGGCCAGGCGGGCCTCGTAAGCCTGCCGGATCATCGGGTAGAAGCCCGTGCCGAACAGGACCCGCAGGGGCGGCTCGTCCAGGTCCACCAGTTCGAGCAGGGCGCGGGCGGCGGCGGCCGGGTCGCCGGCGGGCTGGTTCGCCACGGCACCGGCCAGCCGCGCGCGCAGGCCGTCGTAGGCCGGGTTCAGCTCGGCCATGTGCCCGTTGTCCAGGGGGTTCGGGTTCTTGCCGTCGCGGGTGGCGAAGCCGCCGGGCTCGACCACGGTCACCTTGATGCCGAATTCGGCGACCTCGAGGGCCAGGGCCTCGTTGAAGCCTTCGAGAGCCCACTTGGACATGTGGTACGCGCCGCCGAGCGGCATCGCGATCAGTCCGGCGGCCGACGACAGCTGGACGACGTGGCCCGAGCCCTGCGCGCGCAGGTAAGGCAGCGCGGCCTGGACCACCCACACCGCGCCGAACAGGTTGGTCTCCACCTGGTCGCGCAGCTCCTGCTCGCTCAGTTCCTCCACCGCGCCCACCTGGGCGTAGCCCGCGTTGTTCACCACCACGTCGAGCCGGCCGAAGTGCTCGACCGCCCGTCGCACGCCCGCGAAGACGGCGGCCTTGTCGGTCACGTCCAGCTCGATGGGGAGCACCGCCTCGCCGTGGGTGGCGACCAGGTCGGCGAAGCCCGCCGTGCTGCGGGCGGTCGCGGCCACCTTGTCGCCGCGGGACAGGGCGGCCCGGACGAACTCGCGGCCCAGGCCGCGCGAGGAACCGGTGACGAACCAGATCTTGCGCACGATGTCTTCCGTTCTGCCGTCGCGAAGGGACGGCATGAAGGCACCGGTGAGCCGCATCCTGTGACAGCACGCGCTCGTGACCTGCGCCACACGCTCGTCGGGCCCCGCCGGGGCGTCACCCGGCGGGGCCCGACGTCGAACGTCGACAGTGGAGCGCGATCAGGAGTTGGAGCTGTACATCGCGTCCGCGACGTCCTTGAGGAACTTGCGCTCCACACCGGTCGGGAGCATGACCACGATGCGGTCCACGCCCGCCTCGTGGTAGTCGTCCAGCTTGTCGAGGTGGGCGAGGAAGACGGTGACCTCCATGTCACCGCGACCGGCCGCGGCGGCGCGCTCCCGCAGCTCGGCGACCCGTGCCTTGAACAGGCCGGGGTCGGCGTGGTGACCGGGCATCCACCCGTCGCCGAAGGCCAGCACCCGGTCGAGCACCGTGGGGCCGTCACCGCCGACGAACACCGGCGGGGCGGGCTGCTGCACCGGCTTCGGCCACGAGTAGATCGGGTCGAAGTCGACGTACTTGCCGTGGTACTCGGCCTTCTCCTCCGTCCAGATCCGCCGCATGGCCTCCATCCGCTCGGCCATGACCGACACCCGCTTGCGGTACTCGACGCCGTGGTTGCGGATCTCCTCGTGGTTCCACGGCGAGCCGATGCCGACGCCGAAGATCATCCGCCCGTTCGACAGCCGGTCGAGGGTGGCGACCTGCTTGGCCAGCCAGATCGGGTCCCGCTGCACCACCAGGCAGATCCCGGTGCCGATCCGCAGGGTCGACGTGACCGCGGCCATCGCGGTCAGCGTCACGAACTGCTCGCGGTTGCGGTAGAAGTCGCGGGGCATGTCGCTGCCCGCTTCCTCGAACCCCTCGCTGAGGTCCTTGCGCTCGGCGATGTTGACGGTCTGCTCGTTGCCCGCGCCGAAGCGGATCGAGCGCCGCACCGGCACGTGGCTGTGGTCGGGCACGAACGCCGACTCGATGCCGAGCCCCTCGGCCTCGCGGGCGAGTTCGAGCGGGTCGAGGCCCTCGTCGGAGTTCATGGAGAACACACCGAACTTCATTGTTCCAAACCTCTGCTTCCCGTCGCGGACGTCGAGTCCGCCGGTGGTGAGTCGTGCGGTCGCCGATGGGACGGCACCGGCGGTCCCGGCCGGGCGCTCCCCGTCGTCAGAGGAGCACCTGGCCGGCGTGGTAGTCGCCCGCGTGGGGCAGCTGGCTGATCACGTTGATGCGGTTGAAGGCGTTGATGATGGCGATGAGCGCCACCATGGCGGCCTGCTCTTCCTCGTCGTAGTGCTTCACGACCCGGGCCCACACCTCGTCCGGGACGCCACCGGCCGCGTCGGCGATGCGGGTGCCCTCCTCCGCGAGCTCCAGCGCGGCCCGCTCGGCCTCGGTGAACACCGTGGCCTCCCGCCAGGCCGCGACCAGGCTCAGGCGCACCGGCGTCTCCCCGGCGTGCAGCGCTTCCTTGGTGTGCATGTCGACGCAGAACGCGCAGCCGTTGATCTGGCTGGCGCGCAGCCGCATCAGCTCCGCGGTCGCGTCGGGCAGCTTCGACTTCGCGACCACGTGGTGCGCCGAGGTGATGTACTTCAGGACCTTGACCGCGACCTGGTTGCCGAAGAGGTCCAGGCGAGCTTCCACGGTGTGCTCCTCCGTTGGTGGTGCTGTTGGTGACACATCTCCGACGAGGCAGGCCGGTGAGATGTGAGGAGCGGATGTCCCCACGTCCGCCCCCGCCGCGCCGCCCGCGGCGCGGCGGGGGCGGCGCGGTCAGGCGATCTTGCGCGCGGACAGCACGGCCTGGAGCGGCAGCGCGTCCGCCGGGATGGCGGCCGGGTCCTCGACGACCACCTGGGTCATCTCGAAGCCGCACTCCTCCAGCCAGCCGCTCCACGTCGACAGCTTCTGCGGCCCGCCCTGGCCCATGGCGCAGCCGAGGAAGAACGCCGGGTAGAAGTCGACCGAGCGGGAGTCGTGGTCGCGCACGTTGTCCTGGTAGACCGGGACCAGCACGCTGACCTGACCGCCGACGTCGAGCGACTTGTTGACGTTGTGCAGGATCTTGAGCACCTCGCTGCGGTCCCACAGCGTCAGGAAGTGCCGGATCAGCACGATGTCGAAGCCCGGCGGCACCTCCTGGAAGACGTCGCCGCCGATGAACGAGCAGTGCTCGGCCACGCCGTTGGCCTTGAAGTTCTCCAGGGCCTCCTGCTCCTTCTCCGGCAGGTCGAACGTCGTCACCGTCAGCCCGGGGGAGGACTTGAGCCGGTAGGTGTTGATCGCGCCGAGGCCCGTGTTGCCGGCCAGGTCGAGCACCCGCGCGCCGGCCGGCACGTCCACGTTCTCGAAGAACCACGGGTCCACCCGGGCGGTGCCCGCGTCCATCGCGGTGGCCCACGACTCGCGCAGGTCCTTGTGCTCGGCCACGGCGCCGAACAGGTTGCCGTCGTAGCCGTAGAACTCCTTCAGGCCGACGACCGTGCCCGCCTTCACGCTCTCGGACAGGTAGTACAGCTGCCGGAGCATGGTGACCTTGACCAGGTCCATGAAGACGAGCACCCGGTCCAGGTCGGCCTTCGGCAGGTCGGCGAGCGCGTCGAGGGAGTAGCCGCCCGTCGCCGCGTCGTAGGCCAGGAAGCCCTCCTTGACGGGCAGGTGCAGGAGCTGTTCCACGTGGTCCGGTTTGGCGCCGACCGCATCGCCCAGCTCGACCGCGCTCGCCCCGGGCTTGTCCCGCAGCGCGTCGATCAGGCCGAGCTCGAAGCAGGACAACAGGTTCGCGAAGCGCGCGGGTCCCACCATGTAGTCGCGGAACTTCGCGAGCGTGGCTTCAGGCGTCATCAAACACAATCCTTAGAGTCCGTTGTATCCACCGCCGCAGCACTCGGGTCGCAGCATCGGCCACCGGACTTGGGCAGGACTGGTCAGCGGCTTGGCGCCGGCTTGGCGGCTCCCGGCCAGGGCCGCAGCTTCTCCGGGTTGCGCACCGCCCAGATGTGCTTGATCACCTCGCCCGCGACATCGAACGCCAGGACGGTCACCGTGACGCCGTCGTGCTGGGTCACCAGACCGGGCTGGCCGTTGACCGTGCGCTCCAGGACGGTCAGGCCGGGCACCCGGTCGACCAAATCCACGAAGTAGGCCGCGACCCGCTCGCCGCCCCGGACGGGCCGCGGCTCGGCGCTGGCCAGGCCGCCGCCGTCGGCGATCGTCACGACCTCGGGGTCCAGCAGGCCGATGAGGGCGTCGATGTCCTTGGCCTCCCACGCCTGCTTGAAGTCGCGGACCACCTCGGCGTGCCGGACCGTCACCGCGCCGGGCGCCTGCGCGGCCCGCACCCGGCGGCGGGCGGACGTGGCGAGCTGGCGGCAGGCCGCGGGCGTGCGGCCGACGATCTCGGCCACCTCGCTGAACGGGTAGCGGAACACGTCGTGCAGGATGAACGCCACCCGCTCGGCCGGCGTCATCGCGTCCAGCACGACCAGCAGCGCCATGTTGATCGACTCGTCGAGGGTGACCCGGTCGGCCGGGTCGCCGGTCGCGCCGCCGGACCGGCCGCCGACCCACTCCGTGTGGTCGGGCAGCGGCTCCGGGATCCACTCGCCGACGTAGCGCTCCCGCCGGGCCCGCGCCGAGCGGAGCTGGTCCAGGCAGATGCGGCTGGCCACCCTGGTCAGCCAGGCGCCGGGGGAGTCGATGGCGTCCTGCTCGGACCGGGACATCGCGTACCAGCGGGCGTAGGTCTCCTGCACGACGTCCTCGGCGTCGGCCAGGGAGCCGAGGAGCCGGTACGCGAGGTTGAGCAGCAGCCGCCGCTCGCTCATGATCGCGCTCAAGCCGGGGTCGAGCCGGTCGTCTTCCCGCTGGTCCGGCTCGTGCTCGGTGCTCATGGTGTCGTCAACCCCCTCGGTCGCCTCCCGCCAGTCTGAGGCAACGCACCGAGTGGCGCGCGTCACCTCACAAAGCGAGGGCTCGCGTCGTCGTAGTGGTGGAGACCGGCTCACCGGGCCGGGACGGGCGCCTCCCGTCCTCGTCCGTACGGCCGTGCGCTCCGGCAACGCCCACACGATCAACCCGAAGGAACACGAACCGATCATGGAATCCGTGAACGTCGCCATCATCTACTACAGCGCCACCGGCACCGTACACGCCTTGGCGCACGCCGCCGCCGAGGGCGCGGAGAAGGCCGGCGCCCAGGTGCGCGTGCGCAAGGTCGCCGAGACCGCGCCCGAGCAGGCGATCGCCGCCAACCCGGCGTGGGGCAAGCACATCGAGGAGTCCGCCGACGTCGTCCCGGTGAGCCACGACGACCTGGAGTGGGCCGACGCGGTGCTGTTCGGCACCCCGACCCGGTTCGGCAACCCCAGCAGCCAGCTCCGGGCGTTCATCGACACCACCGGTCCGCTGTGGTTCGCGGGCAAGCTCGCGGACAAGGTGTACTCGGCGTTCACCGCGTCCAACACCGCGCACGGCGGCCAGGAGTCGACCATCCTGGCGCTGTCGAACACCTTCTACCACTGGGGCGGCATCATCGTGCCCCCCGGCTACACCGACCCGATCCAGTTCCAGTCGGGCAACCCCTACGGCGCGTCCCACGCGGGCGGCGCGGAGGCGCCCAACGACGTGGCGCTGCAGGCGGTGCGGTACCAGGCCCGGCGCGTGGCCGAGACCGCGGCGGCGCTGAAGGCCGGTCGCGCCGCCTCCTAGTCCCGACCGCGGACTCCGGGGCACCGCCGCCGCGGCGACCACCGGCGCACCGGCCGGCTCCGCCGCGGCGCGCCAAGTCGACCACAAGTCGCCGGCAAGCGGGATGGGCGACGGTACTGGGCGTATGCCCGAGCCCATCCCGTGACGCGCGCCGTGGCGGCGGTGCCCAGCCGACCGCGCCGCGGGCCGCCCGGGTGGCATCGGGGTGGGATTCGCTCGGACACGCTCCGAACCCCGCGCGCGCACCCGCACAGGACCCAGGAGGGCACATGCACGACACCCGACCGACGCCGGATCGCATCATGCGGCTCATCAACGGCTACTGGGCCACCGGCATCCTCGGCGCGGCGGCGAGCCACTCGGTGTTCACCCACCTCGACGGTGGCTCGGACACCCCGGAGCTGCTGGCCGCGCGGGCCGGGATCTCCGAGCGCGGCGCGCAGACGCTCCTCGACGGGCTCGTCAGCCTGGAGCTGGTCGAGCTGCGCGACGGTCGCTACCGCAACACCGACGACGCGTCCGAGTTCCTGGTGGAGGGCAAGCCGGCGGGGCTGAGCGAGTTCGCCAAGCTCAAGCTGGGGCACATGGGCGCGATGGCGTCGCTGCCCGAGGTGGTGCGGGCCGGCGGGCCGGTGGCCGACGCGACGGTGGAGGTGGCCGACAACCCGCACTGGGAGAAGGTGGTCACGGCCATCGCCGCGCAGTCCGTGCCGGTGGCGACGATCGCGGCCGACGCGCTGCGGCTGGCCGACGCGGGCGAGATCTCCATCCTTGATGTCGGCGGCGGCTCGGGCGTCTACTCGGCCATCTGGCTCTCGCTCAACCCGGCCGCCCGCGCGACCCAGCTCGACTGGGGCCCGATCAACGCGATCGCCCGCCGGCTGCTGGCCGAGCGGGGCGTGGCCGACCGGTTCACCTGCGTCGACGGCGACCTGCACACCACCGACTTCGGCACCGCCGCCTACGACGTGGCGGTGTACTCCCACATCGCGCACCAGGAGGGTCCGGAGGACAACATCGCGACCTTTACCCGGTTGCGTGACGCCCTCAAGCCCGGCGGCACGTTGGTGGTGAACGACTACGTGGTCGACGACGACCGCGGCGGTCCGCCGTTCGCGCTGCTGTTCGCCTCGGAGATGCTGCTCAAGAGCAAGCAGGGCGGCACCTGGCGGCGGGCCGACTACCACGACTGGCTGACCAAGGCGGGCTTCGAGGACATCACCTTCCAGCCCACCTCGTCCCCGGCGACCCTGATCTTCGCCCGCTGACGCGGTTCCGACCCCGAGACGACGGCGGCCGTCCCTTCCGACACCGGAGGGGACGGCCGCCGTGGCGTGTGGGCCGATGTGACCGGCGTCGTCCTGCCGGCACCGGAGAGACGGCCGTCGCGGCACGTGGGCCGATGCGACCGCGGCCGTCCACTCCGCACGGGAGTGGACGGCCGCGGCGGCGTGGGGGTCAGGCGGTCTTCGTCGCCGACAGGACGCCCGGGATCGGGATGACGTCCGGCGGGATGTCGGCCGGGCTCTTGGCGATCGCCTTGGTCACCGTGAACCCGCGCTCCTCCAGCCACCGCCGGTAGGTCGACAGCTTCTGCGGCCCGCCCTGGCCCATGGTGGCGCCGAGGAAGAACGACGGGAAGAAGTCGACGTTGTAGTTGTCGGTGTCCTTGATGTCCTCCGGGTACACCGGCACCATCACGTGCACCTGGCCGCCGACGTTGAGCGACTTGTGCACGCCGTCGAGGATCCGGAACACGTCGTCCTGGTCGAACATGTCCAGGAAGTGCTTGATGAGCACCACGTCGTAGCCCTCGGGGATGCTGTCGAAGACGTTGCCGCCGATGAACGTGCAGTGCTCGGCCACGCCGTTGGCCCGGAAGTTCTCCAGGGCCTCCTGCTCCTTCTCGGGCAGGTCGAACGTCGTGACGCGCAGGCCGGGCGAAGCCTTGTGCCGGTAGGTGTGGATCGCGCCCAGGCCCGTGTTGCCGGCCAGGTCGAGCACCTGCGCGCCCGCCGGGATGTCGACGTTCTCGAAGAACCACGGGTCGATGCGCTCGGTCACCTTGTCCATCAGCGTCGACCAGGCGTCGCGCAGGTCGCGGTGCTCGGCCACGGCCCCGTACAGGGTGCCCTCGAAGCCGTACAGCTCCTTGAGGCCCGCGACCGTGCCGGTCCGCACGCTCTCCGTCAGGTAGTACAGCTGCCGCAACGACACGACCTTGATCAGGTTCATGTAGGCCAGCGCCCGGTTGAGGTCGGGCGCGGCGACGCCGGCGAGGCCGTCGAGGGAGTAGCCGCCGGTGTCGCCGTCGAAGGCGATGAAGCCCTCCTTGACCGGCAGGTGCAGCAGCTGCTCCACCGCGTCGGGCTTGGCGCCGACCACCTTGCCCAGGTCGGCGGCGGTGGCGCCGGGCTGCTCGCGGATCGCGTCGACGATGCCGAGTTCGAAGCAGGACACCAGGTTCATGAACCTGGCGGGCCCCACCATGTAGTCACGAAGTCGGGCAAGCGTTGCGTCCGGTGTCATCGGGCTGATCCCCTCGGTTGGTTACGGTCGCGAAAGTTCGCCGCGTCGGGCCGGCCGCGGTTCACGCCCGCTTCTCCAGCTGCTCCTGCAAGCGGCGGGACAACTCGATCCGCTGCACCTTGAGCGTCGCGGTGCGCGGCAGCTCGGCGCGCGGGATCTGGATCGGGTCGGCCAGCTGGGGGAAGCCCGCGACGGCCGCCCGCCAGCGGTCGAGGTCGAGCGGCTGGTCCTCGGTGGTGCAGATGACCGGGATGGCCTCGCCCTTCGGACCGGTCACCACGACGAGCTCGCTCAGCTCGGGCATCCGGCCGAGCACGACGTCCTCGACCTCCAGGCTGCTCTGCACGCCGGCGATCATGTCCACCTCGCGGTCGAGCATGTGCAGGCAGCCGAACTTGGTGCGGTAGCCGACGTCACCGGTGCGCCACCACTTGCCGTTGAGGTTCTCGTCGAACCGGTCCTGCTCGCCGTGGTAGGTCTGGGCCACGGCCTTCCAGCTGACCTCGATGAAGCCGGGGTTGTCCTTGGACGGCCGCTTGCCGTTGCGGCTCACCACGCGCACCCGCGCGCAGCCGGGCATGGCGTAGCCGACGCAGCGCCCGTCCGCCCGGTGCGCCGAGCCGGGGAAGTAGGGCCGGCCGACGGCGGGGCCCACCTCGCTCTGGCCGTAGATCTGGAAGAACAGCGGCGACCGCCGCTCGGAGGACTTGAGCAGCCTGCTGATCGTCCTGGGGTGGATCGCGTCGAACGTGGTGCTGAAGTACTTGATGGACGCGAACGGCTTGCGCGGGTCCTCGGCGAGGTCCTCCCAGTCCATCAGCGAGTTGGGCAGCACCTCCAGGAAGCCGGGCCGGTACTGCCGGAGCACCTCGGTGACCTCGTCCGGGTCGGACTGCCTGATGAGCACCACCGGCATCGCCCGCACCAGCGCCAGGGCCATCGCGGCGAACATCCGCGAGTGCACGAACGGGATGTGGATCGCGACGGTCTCGCGGTTCTTCATCAGCGCCAGCAGCCACCGCTGCGGCCGCAGCCGCAGCTTCATGGTCTGCGGCGTGTGCACGACGAGCTTGGGCACGCCGGTGGTGCCGGACGTGTGGGTGATCATCGCGGGTTCCTCGGGCACCCGGAACACCGGCCGGACCCTCGGCGAGCCGGCGAGCTCGGCCAGCGACACCGCGCCCGGCCTGCTCCCGGCCACGATCAGCACGGTCGAGGTGCGCCCGTCCAGCGGCACGTCGGCCATGGCGTCGAGCTTGGGCACGTCGGTGAGCAGGTGCGGCCGGTCCAGCCGGTCGAGCAGGGCGGCGACGGTCGGGCCCTTCAGGGCGGGCGACAGCATCACCGGCACCGCGCCGATCCGCGACGCGGCGGTGGCCAGCACCCAGGCGTCGAAGTTGGCGGTCTTGTAGACCGCGACGTGCTCGGCGGGCCGGACGCCGGCCGCCCACAGCCTGCCCGCCAGGTCGTCCACGTGGCCGACGAGCTCGGACACGGTCATCCGCCGGCCGGCCTCGGGCAGCACGTCCAGGTCGTGGTCGAGGGTGAGCAGCGTCGAACCGTTCCTGGCCGCGGCCACGTCCGGCAAGATGCCGGGGTAGAAACCGCGCTTCCACGCTCTGTGGATCATGGACCCCTTCATCCAGACTTGCTCCTTCCGGGTGTTCGACGACACTCGGGCCCGCACCGGTCGGCGGGGCACGGGGGCACGCCGAGGTGTCGCCGCCGTGGACCGCATGCGCCGCTGCCCGCACTAGCATCGACACCCGGACTTGGCCGGGACTGTGCGACGGGTTGGCGCCGGCTTGGCGCGACGCCCCGGCCGGCCGGCCGCCCACCCGCTCCCGCCCCGCGGCGGCGTCCGCCCGCACCGCGCCGACGCTCGGCGAATCGCGTGCCCGCGCCGGAAACCGTTGGTGGGCGAGAAGTCCACGCCAAGCCGATCACAAGCGCGGTGGGGAACAGTGCTGGACGTATGCCCGAGCCGACCCTCGAACCGCCCCGTCGCAGCCGACCGGCTGACCCAGACGGTGGCGTCGGGGTTTCGAGGAACACTCTTACGTGCAGGGGGTTGCGGCCAGACATGCCCATCTTATGCAAGCCGTCGGTGCGCGTGCCGGAGCACGTCATCACCATGGAAGAGACCCTGGAATTTGCCGAGAGGGTGCATGCCGGGAAGCCACAGCTCCCGCTGGCGCTTCGACTGATCCAGAACACCGGGGTGCGCAAGCGGCACATCGTCCAGCCCATCGAGGAGACGCTGCGCCACCCCGGTTTCGACGAGCGCAACCGCATCTACGAGGTCGAGTCCAAGAAACGGGTGCCCGAGGTCGTCGAGGAGGCGCTGGCGAACGCGGGCGTCGTCGCGCACGACATCGACGCGATCATCTACGTGTCGTGCACCGGGTTCCTGATGCCGTCGCTGACCGCGTGGCTGATCAACACCATGGGGTTCCGGGCCAACACCCGCCAGATCCCCATCGCGCAGCTGGGCTGCGCGGCGGGCGGTGCGGCGATCAGCCGTGCGCACGACTTCTGCACGGCCTACCCCCAGGGCAACGTGCTGATCGTGTCCTGCGAGCTGTGCTCGCTGTGCTACCAGCCCGGTGACGACGCCGTCGGTTCGCTGCTGTCGGACGGGCTGTTCGGCGACGCGGTCGCGGCGGCCGTGGTGCGGGGCAGCGGCGGGACGGGCGTGGCGCTGGAGCGCAACGCGTCCTACCTGATCCCGAACACCGAGGAGTGGATCTCCTACGCGGTCCGCTCCACCGGCTTCCACTTCCAGCTGGACCGCCGGGTGCCCGGGACGATGGAGCCGCTCGCGCCCGTGCTGCGCGACCTCGCCACGGACCACGGGTGGGACATCGCCGCCCTCGACTTCTACATCATCCACGCCGGCGGGCCGCGGATCCTGGACGACCTGAGCAAGTACCTCGGCGTCGACCGCACCGCGTTCCGGCACAGCTGGGCGACCCTGACCGAGCACGGCAACATCGCCAGCGCGGTCGTGCTGGACGCGTTGCGCCGGCTCTTCGAGGAAGCACCGCCGGCACCGGGCGCCACTGGCGTGATCGCGGGCTTCGGCCCCGGCATCACCGCCGAGATGGCGGTGGGCCGGTGGGTCGTCGACGCGCCGTCGCCCCGGGACGCGTCGTCGTTCCGGCCCGAGCGTGACTTCGCGTACGAGGCAGGGAGGCAAGCCACATGGACGGCCTGATCGTCCCACCGGGCCAGGGTCGGCGGCTGACGACGAAGGCGCAGGACGTCACCTTCAAGGTCACC
The DNA here is from genome assembly GCF_044757065.1 of Actinosynnema sp. NPDC091369. NCBI lineage: Bacteria > Bacillati > Actinomycetota > Actinomycetes > Pseudonocardiales > Pseudonocardiaceae > Actinosynnema > Actinosynnema sp. NPDC091369. The sequence goes on from NZ_JBIVUG010000016.1 coordinate 57,070, forward strand.
GGGGCGCACGGCTCGCCCAACTCGATCTTCGAGGTGGTGGTGCCGCCGGGGTTCGACGTCGGCGCGCACGTGCACGAGCGCACGGGCGAGTTCTTCTACGTCCTGGAGGGCGAGCTGGACCTGCTCGCGTTCGAACCGGTCGAGCGCAAGGGCGACCGCTGGGACGACTGGGAGGCGCCCGACGGGCGTCGGTTCGTGCGCGCGGGCGTGGGCGCGAGCATGTTCGTGCCGACCGGGTGCCCGCACGCGTTCCGCAACTCGACCGACAAGCCCGCGCGGATGCTGTTCCAGAGCTCGCCCGCGCCGGACCACGAGCGCTACTTCGAGGAGATCTGCGAGATCTTCGCCGCGGGCTCCGACGGCGTGGACCCCGAGGCGGTGCAGCGGTTGCGCGACCGCTACGACGTCAAGCAGATCACGCCGCTGCGCTACGAGCCGCCGTCGCCGGCGGGCGTCAGCGGCAGCCTGTCGTCGGTGAGCGGGCGGTGACCGCGGTGGAGCCGATCCCCCTGGTCAAGGCGAGCCTGGGTGAGCAGGAGCTGGCCGCCGTCGCGGAGGTGTTCGCCTCCGCGTGGCAGGCGGGCCAGGGCCCGAAGGGCAAGGCGCTGGAGGCCGAGCTGATCGCCCGCTACGGCGCCGGTGACGCCGTGGCGCTGAACAACTGCGGCTCGGCGCTGCACCTGGCCCTGCTGGCGCTCGGCGTCCGGCCGGGTGACGAGGTGATCGTCGCGGACTACTCGTTCCCGGCACCGGCGCACGCGGTGCACTACGTCGGCGCGGTGCCGGTGTTCGCCGACGTGCGCGCCGACACCGGCACCGTGGACCCGGCGGCGGTGGAGGACCTGATCGGTCCGCGCACCGTCGGCGTGATCGCGGTGGACACCGTCGGGCTGCCCGCGGACTACGCGGAGCTGAAGGCGATCACCGACCGGCACGGGCTGTTCCTCGTCGAGGACGCCGCCTGTGCCGTCGGCGCGACGTATAAGGGGCGCGAGGCGGGCGCCCTGGCGCCGGTGGCCTGCCTGTCCTTCCACGGCCGCAAGGGCATCACCAGCGGCGAGGGCGGCGCGCTGATCACCACCGACCCGGCGGTCGCGGCGCACGCCAGGCTGCGCTCGTCGTTCGGCATCGGCAGCATCTTCGACCAGGCGAAGGTCGTCGGCCTGCCGATCCCGGAGTTCACCGAGATCGGCTACAACTACAAGCTGTCCGACATCGCCGCGGCGATCCTGCTGGTGCAGCTGGGCCGGGTCGAGGAGCTGCTGGAGCGCAGGCGCGCGGTCGCGGCCCGGTACGCCGAGCTGCTGGCCGACGAGGAGCTCGTCACGCTGCCGCACGTGCCGGAGGACCGCACGCACGCCTGGCAGTCGTTCCTGCTCACGCTGGACCCCGGCGTGGACCGCGCCGCCGTCGCGGCCGACCTGCGGGCGCAGGGCATCGGGTGCGGGCACGGCACGTGGGCGAGCCACCTGCAACCGGTGTACGAGGCCAAGCAGCAGTGCCCGACGTCGGCCGACCTGTTCCGCCGCCAGTTCGCCGTCCCCATGCACGCCGAGCTGCGGATGGACCAGGTCGACCGGGTGGTGGAGGCGTTGCGCGTCGCGCTGCGCACCCACGCCTCCGTCGGGGTGTAGGCCGTGCGCGGTGTCCGTGCCCGGGAAGGGCACGGACACCGCGGGGCTCACCCGCAGGGCGCGGCTTCGAACCGGTGCGCCGAGTCCACGGCGTCGCGCACGCGGGCCAGCCACGGCAGCGCGCCCATCCGCCCCGCCGCGTCGGTGGCCACGGCGAGGTCCGCCAGCGCCGCGTCCCGGTCACCGAGCGCCAGCGCGGCCTCGGCGGTGAAGTAGGCCACCGAGCCGCTGACCACCAGGTCCGGCGCCGAGCACGCCAGGTGGCGGTAGGGCAGCAGCTGTGCCCGCCACCGCGCCACCAGGTCGGTCTCGCCGAGCCGCGCCGCGGCCAGCAGCGCCCAGCAGCGGGTGTAGAGCCACAGGTGGTCCTCCTCCGGCCCGCGGGGGAACCGGTGCAGGGCGATGCGGGCGTCCCGCGCCAGCCCGGCGTCCACCAGCGCCATCACCAGGATCGCCTGCAACGCGGGCCGGTTCGACGCCTCCGCCGCGGCGCGCAGCTCGTCGACGAGGTACCGCCCGCCGCCGGTGAGGAACGCGGCCTCCCAGCGCTGCACGGTCCGGTTGAACCGCGCGTCGCCCCACGACGTCCCGGCGCACTGGTCGTGGGTCGCCCGGCTCACCTCGTCCGCCTCCGCCCAGCGCCCGTCGAGCAGCAGCAGGCCCGCGCGGGACCAGCCCAGCCGCGTGCGCAGGGCAGGGCTGCGCTCCTGCGCCTGCTCGGCCGCGAGGTCCAGCTCGGCGGCGGCCTCGCGCACGCGGCCCTGGGTCACGAGCACCTGCGCGAGGAGCCGCCGCGCCCGCGCCACCGCCAGCGGCGGCAGGTCGGGCAGCGCCAGCAGCTCGGTGACCGCCTTGAGCCGCTGGTCGAGGTGGTCGGGACCGTTGAGCGCCACGGCCCGCAGGTGCAGCAGCGTGGCCGGCTCCAGCGTCCCGGTCGAGAGCCAGGCCAGCGCCAGCGCCTCGTCCGACAACGCGGCCCGGCCGGTCGGGTCGCCGTCGTGGCGGCGGGCGACCGCCAGGCACGACAGCAGGTGCGCCCGCTGCACCGGGTCGGTCACGTGCGGCAGCGCCCGTTCGAGCACGCCGACGAGCCGGTCGTCGACCTCGCCGCGGTGGTCCGGGCACAGGTCGAGCTCGCTCACCGCCGCGACGGCGGTGGCGACCAGCCGCGAGGTGTTCAGGGCTCCGGGCGCGGACAGGACCTCCTCCATCGCCCGGATGAACACCAGCAGCCCGTCCCGGAAGTTCTCCGCCCGGTACAGCGAGGCGCCCAGGCCGACGAGCAGGGCGTGCCGGTCCAGGTCCTCCTGCTCGGCCAGGTCGGCGGCGGCGAGCGCCTGCCGCCACAGCCGCGCGGCGTCCTCGGGGACGAGCCAGGTGTCGGCGCCGCGGGCCGCGGTGGCGGCGTGGGCGGAGACCTGCGCCGCCGCGGTCGAGTCGAGCTCGGCCGCGGGCAGCCGGTGCGGGGCGATCCCGGCGGCTTTCCCGGTGCCGCCCGTCCACACCCGGGCCGCCGCCGCGCCGATCCGCCGGTGCACCAGCGCCCGGCGCAGCCGCCCGGTCGTCTCGTAGAGCGTCTCGGCGGCCAGCGTGTGGGTGAAGCGGAACCAGCCCAGCCGCTGCTGGTCCTCCACCACCAGCCCGGCCTCGATCGCGCTGTCGAGCGCTTCCAGCGCCGCCTCGACGTCGACCGAGGCGGCCCCGGCGACGATCTCGATGTCGAAGTGCCGGCCGGCGATGGCCGCCACGGACAGGATCTCGGCCGCGGCCCGGGGCAACCGGGCCACGCGTCGCAGCACCACCTCGCGCACCGGCGTCGGCACCGGCGCGGGCCGCTGGTGGTCCGGGCCCTGTTCGGCGGGTGCCTGCTTGATGAGCTCCCGCAGGAAGAACGGGTTGCCCTCGCTGCGGGTCCACAGCGCCTGCGCGGTCCGACCGCCGACCTCGCGGCGCAGCACCGTGCTCGCCAGCGTCCGGGTCTCCCGGACGTCGAGCCCGGTGAGCTCGATCCGGGTCACCCCCGCGCGGGCCAGCGCGACCGCCGTGCCGGCGAGGGCCGCCGCCTCGTCCGACCGGTGCACCACGACCAGCAGCAGCCTGCTCGGCGGCGCCGACTCGGCCAGGTGCGCCAGCAGCCGCAGCGACGCGGGGTCCGCCCGGTGCACGTGGTCGAGCACGACCACCAGCGGCGCGGTGCTCGACACGTCGGCCAGGTAGGCGACGATCGCCTCGAACCGGCGCAGGTCGGCGCCCGCGTCGTCGGCGGTGCGCCGGGCGTCGTCGTCGAGCAGCTCGGCCACCGGCGTCGGCACCGAGGCGCGCGGGTAGCAGGTGGTCGCCGCGCGCAACACCTGCTCCCACAACCACAACGGCGGCGCGTCGACGTGCTCCGGGCAGGTGCCCCACAGCACCGGCACGCCCGCCAGCTCGGCGAACCGGCGCACCAGGCTGGTCTTCCCGATCTCCGGCTCGCCGGACACCGCCACCACCCGGCACCGGCCGGTCGACGCCGCGGCCAGGGCTTCGGCCAGCCGCCGCAACTCCGCCTCGCGGCCGACGAAGACCTCGCCGTCGGGGACCGGCGCGGGCGGCGCCCCGGTCACGCGCACCTGCGGCACGACCGCGGACCCGTCCTCGGCCCTGGTCGCGGGGATGGCCGGCACGCTCGACGCGGGCGGCTGCCAGTCCAGCGCGGGCGACTGGTTCAGGATCTCGTGCTCGAGCTGCTTGAGCGCGGGCCGCGGGTCGACGCCCAGCTCCTCCGCCAGCCGCGACTGGATGGTCCGCAGCACGCTCAGCGCGTCCGCCTGCCGCCCGGCCCGGTACAGCGCCAGGGTCAGCAGTTCGCACCCGTATTCGCGCAACGGGTGCGCCTGCACGAACGCTTCCAATTCGGCGACCGCGACCTCGTGCGCGCCGACCGCGAGCAGCGCGGCGCACCGGGCTTCCACGACCGATAATCGCAATTCGTCCAACCGGGCCACCTCCGGCGCGACCCAGGTGGCGCCGGCCACTTCCGAGTAGGGCCGGCCGCGCCACAGCGCCAAACCGGCCTCGAACTCGCTCAACGCCTGTCGGGAATCACCGCGTTCCAATGCCTGCCAGCCCGCGGTGGCGTGTTCGCCGAACCGGTGCACGTCGACGTCGACCACGCGGTCGTCCAGCAGGTAGCCCTGCGCGCAGGTGCGCAGCACGGTGGCCGGCGTCCGCGGCGCGCGATCCGGCTCCAGCACCTTCCGCAGGTTCGCCACGTACGCCTGGAGCGAGGTGATGGCCGACGGGGGCGGGTGGCCGGCCCACAGCGCCTCCAGCATCACGTCCACCGCCACCGGCTGTCCCACCCGGCTGACCAGCAGCGCGAGCAGCGCGCGTTGTTTCGGCGTGCCCAGGTCGACCAGCCGGTCGCCCACCACCGCCTCGAGCGGGCCCAACGCGCGCAGGCGCACCGTGGCGGGCGTGGCGCCGCGCTGGTCCGGCGGCGGCGCCTCGGTCCACCGGACGGAACCCGGCAGCGTGCGACGAGTCGTGCCGACCACCGTCGCCTCGGTCGTGCGTCGCGTTCTCATGCACATTCCGGCGCGGTTGGGAAGAGCAGTTCGGGCACCGCTTGGCGATGTTCGGGACAAGTGCGGAGGTGCTGCCGGTATTCGGTGTCTGCGTGGCCCGAGTACACGGAATTGGTCCTACCTTTCCCATGACTCCACAAGTAATCGTCAACGACGTGCACGATTTCGGCTTACTGCCCCATCTATAGCACCACGTGGTCTGCTGCGCTTGCGACCTGCCGAACCTGATCAAGCCTCGAATGAACGTGCGCCGGTCGCCATTCGAGAAGTGTCGAATGGCATCGCGGGTGGAGTCCGGCCGCGTGCGCCGGTGAAGGGCGGGCCCGGTGCGCGTGGTCGCGCGCCACCGGTGCGGGAAGTCGCGCCCGGGTCCGGCGGGTGGTCCGTGCTGCGGTCAGCGCCGCGATCGGCGCCCTACCACCGCCCGGTCCGGCACGTCGTTCTGGCCGAACGGGCACCGGGGCCCCGGTGTCTCGAGGCGCGCCCGCCCGTGATCTCCGCTTCGCTCGTGCGCTTGGCTGTCACCAGGACCTACCCCCAGCAGGTGTTCACAGAGCCGAAACGTGCGGGGTCAAGAATTCCAACTCCGATACCGGATCGCAACCCCCGTGCGAGCGCAATGCCAAGTCCACCGGACTCGGGCGGCCGGGATGGATGGATCGGGCATGGATGTGAAGCGTTCGGGCGTACCGGGTGCGTCCGAACGCCACCCGCCGACGGGGTGTGGGCCGCCCCGCTTTGGTCCACTGTGGACGGTGACTGAGGTGGTGCGAACTGGACGATCGGTGATCGGATCGGGCAGTGTGGGCGCATGGGGATCACGAGGGTCGGCGTTGTCGCCGGAGTGGTGGTCGCGCTCGTCGCGGGCGCGGCGTCGGGGGTTCGGGCCAGTGCGGACTCGCCGGTGCGGGACGCGTTGGCGCGCGTGGTCGAGGCGGGCGTGCCCGGCTCCTACGCGGCCGTGGTGGACGGGGGAGGCACGTGGCGCGGCTCGGCCGGTGTCGGCGACGTGCGCACGGGCCGGGCGCCCGATCCGCGCGGCCGGATCCGCGTGGCGAGCGTGACCAAGACGTTCGTGGCCGCGGTGGTGCTGCAACTGGTCGGCGAGGGCAGGGTCCGGTTGGACGACCCGATCGCCGACCACCTGCCCGGCCTGCTGCCCTACGCCGAGCCGATCACCGTCCGCCAGTTGCTCGGGCACACCAGCGGCGTGCCGCGCGACATCGCGCACTGGCAGACCCTCGAAGAGGTCGACACCAAGCGGTGGGAGGCGTTCGAGCCGAGGGACCTGGTCCGGCTCGCGACCGACGGCGTGCCGCTGCTGTTCCCGCCCGGCACGGGCTTCTCCTACTCCAACACCGGTTACACCGTGCTGGGGCTGCTGGTCGAGCGCCTCACGGGCCGGCCGCTCGCGGTCGAGCTGGAGCGCCGCGTCTTCCGGCCGCTGCACCTGCGCGACACGTCGTTCCCGGGCTACCAGCCGTTCCTGCCGTTCCCGGCGTCGCGCGGCTACGAGCGGCTGTACGGCGAGCAGGCGCCGCTGACCGACGTGACCACGTACGTGTGGTCCCGGGTGTGGGCCTCGGGGAACCTGGTCAGCACCCCGGACGACCTCAACCGCTTCTTCCGCGCCCTGCTGGGCGGGCGGCTGCTGCGGCCCGACCTGCTGGCCGAGATGCAGGACGTCCGCCCCGGCGCGCTGGGCCCGTTCGGCTACGGCCTGGGCCTGATGGGCGTGGCCTCCCCGTGCGGCGGGCCGGGCTGGTGGGGCCACGCCGGCGACGTGCCCGGCTACAACACGTGGAGCGTGCACGCGGCCGACCTGACCCGCCAGGTGTCGGCCGGCATGAACCAGGACATCACCGCGCCGGCGGAGGCGCACCAGCACATGCTGTTCTCGGTCGTCACGACCGCGCTGTGCGGTGAGGCGCCCGCGGCGGTGGCGACGAGCGAGCGGGTCCCGTACCTGGGGCCGGCGCTGCCGTGACGTCCGGGTCGCCATAGCACCCGCCGCCCCGGGCCCGGGGCACCACCCCGGGCCGGCACGCCGGAGCGGTCCGGGGCACCCTTGTCGTCGTCCCTGTTGTATCCGCGCGGGGGTCGCACGCCCACTACCGAGGATCGACACGTGACGCTGCCTTACGAGCCCGACGACGACCAAGCCGCCGACCGCTACATCAACGCCGCGCTGCGCAGCCGCGACGCCGAGGCGTGGCGGCTGCTGGCCGCCGACTCCCACGTGGAGCAGACCGACCGGGTGCTGCGGGCGATGCTCGACCGGATCGCGGTGGCCCGCGTGCACCGCACGGCCGAGCGCGCCACCGCGCGGTCGCGGGCCCTGGACGGGGAGATCAGCCAGGCCGAGTACCAGCGCGACGCGGCCGACGACGCCACCCGGGCCACCAAGGCGGCGCACTTCGAGACGCTGGTGCGCGAGCACCACCGGCTGATCGCGGCGGCGGCCCGCCGGCTGCGCGGCGACGACGTCCGCGACGAGCTGACCGACTTGGTGCTCGCCCTGGGCACCGCGATCGACGCCCACCGGGCCGCCGTGCACGCCGGCGGGGCGGAACCCAGCGCGGCCGACCGGGCGCTGTGGTCGCGGTTGGCCGAGCTCGACCTGCCCGGTGACGAGGGTCGTACGTCGGTGGAAGACCTGGTCAAGCGGCACGCGGCGCGCCAGGACGACTTCGGCCGGGTGCTGGCCGGGATCATCCTGGACGCGGCGGGCGAGGACGACTCGGTCCCGCGCGCCGCCCTGCTGCCCGCGTGGAAGAAGGCGGTCGCGCCGACGCTGGCCGTCGCGGAGAAGGCGGAGTTCGCGGCCAAGGGCAAGGGCTCGCTGGCGACCGAGAAGCTGCGCAAGGCGCTGGGCCACCTGGAGCGCAAGGGCCTGGTCCGACGTTCCGGCCCGGCCGACGCCCAGCGGCTGGACCTGCTCGACCGGGCCGGCCTGGCGGAACTGGCCGACCAGCCCGCGCCGTGACGGTCGGACGGCGCTGACCTGCGGGCGTGCGACGACCCGCGTTGTCTGATCGGCCTGGTCCGGTGGAGTCGGTCGACCGGGCTGGTCCGGTGCCGGCCGGCGGGCTGGGCGGTGATCGCCGACCGGCCTGTCCGAGCGGGCCGCGCCGTGACCGCAGGACGGCTCCGAACGGGTGTTACACCCGGACTCACCCGTTCGTGTGACGAGGTGGGTGCTCGGCGGTGACGCCGCCGGTGTGGTCCGCGCCAGGTCGGCGGCACGTTCCCGTCGGTTCGGCTGGCCGTGCGCGGGCCCGCGGACGATGCTGGACGCGATGGCAGTCCAGCGGGATCCGACCGGTTCTGCGCTGGCCGACCTCGTCGCCCGCCAGCGCGACGAGATCGACCGGCTGAGGGCCGCTGCCCGCAGGCAGGCCGTGGTGGAGCAGGCCAAGGGCGTGCTGGCCGAACGGCTCTCGTGCCGCCCGGACGAGGCGTTCGAGGACATGGTGCGGCTCGCCCAGGCCACCGGCAGCGACCTGGTCGTCATCGCCGCGGGCGTGCTCTGCGTGCCGCCACCGCCGGGGCCGCCGTCCGCCGTGCCCGCCGAAGGGCTCTTCGACCCGGCGCGGTACGTGCGGCAGGTCGACATCCCCAAGCCCGCGTCGGCGCCCCTGGGCGAGCGCGCACCGCAGCCGGTGGCGCTCGCCGCGATCGGCACCGCGGCCGACCCCGAGGAGCTGGCCGAGCTCGTCCGCGAGCACGCCGGCTGCGACGCCGTGCTGGTCTACCTGGTCGAACCGGACGGCGGGCTGCGGCTGGAGGCTTCGGCGAACGTGCCCGCCAAGGTGCGCCTGGAGTGGGAGCGCGTGCCGCTCCAGCTCAGGACCGGCGTCCTGGCCGCGGTGCGCAGCGGCCTGCCGCAGTGGCTGTCCGACGCGGAGGAGGCCCGCCGGCGGTACGTGCTCATCGGCGACCCGGAGACGGTGTGGGAGTCGCGCGCGTGGCTGCCGCTGCGCGACCAGACGCGGGTCGTCGGCGTCGTCGGGCTGCTGTGGGGCCGCGACCACCGGTTCTCCGCCGAGGAGCGGTGGGAGCTGGAGGTGCTCACCCGGGCCGCCGGCTCCACCCTCATGGCGCTGGTGAGCGCGGAGAGCGCCGCGCTGGGCCGGAACTGGACGCTGTGGGTGCAGCACCTGCTGGACGTGCTGCCCGGCTCGGTGGCGCTGCTCGGCGCGGTCCACGGCGAGGACGGCGACGTGGTGGACTTCCGGTTCGAGGCGGCCAGCCCCGACGCCGTCGACTTCTCCGGCCGCCGGTACCGGCAGCTCGTCGGGCGCAGCATCCTGACCAGCTACCCGACCGTGGCCGGGACCGAGCTGTGGGCGGCCTACCACCGCGTGCTGCGCACCGGGGTCAGGGAGGTGGTCAGCATCTTCGACTACGAGGAGAACTCGCCGGGCCTGCCGCAGCACGGCCGGTACACGTTGACCATCGGCAAGTTCGGCGACGGCCTGATCCTCGCCTGGCACGAGCACGAGGACCCGTTGCAGCTCGAGCGGCTGCGCAGCGTGCAGCGGCTGGGCAACATCGGCTGGGGCGAGTGGAACCTCGTCACCGACGAGATCGACTGGTCCGACCAGCTCTACGTGATCTTCGACCGCGACCCGGCGCTGGGGCCGATGTCGCTGGACGAGATCCGGGCCTCCGTGGTCCGCGAGGACCTGCCGATCCTCCAGAACGCTGTGCGCGGCATGCTGGAACGGGGCGAGCGCGCCGACTCCGAGCTGCGACTGAAGGCCGGCGACCAGATCCGGTGCGGCCGGTTCATCGGCGAGCCGGTGCTGGACGTCCAGGGCAGGCCGGTCCGGTTGGACGTGGTGCTCCAGGACGTCACCGACATGCGCAAGGCGGAGAAGCGGGTGTTCGACCTGAGCGAGCAGTTCGCGCAGGAGCACCAGGTGGCCGACCACCTGCGCTCGGCCGTGCTGCCGCTGCCGAGCCGGCCGCTGGACCTGCCGGGGATGCGGGTCGCGGTGCGCTACCTCGCCGCCGAGCAGTGGGCGGAGGTGGGCGGCGACTGGTACCACGCGTTCCCGATCGACGACGGCAGCACCCTGCTGGCGATCGGCGACGTGGCCGGTCACGGGCTGGCGACCGCCGCGGCGATGGCCAAGCTGCGGTACGCGCTGACCGGCGCCGCGCTGACCAACCCCGACCCGGCCGGTGTGCTCGACGTGCTCAACCGCATGTTGACCGGGGGAGAGGGCGTGACGCTGGCGTCGGGGATCGTCGCCCGGTTCGAGCCGACCACGCGCCGGCTGTCGTGGGCGCAGGCGGGCCACCCCGCGCCGTTGCTGCTGCGGTCGCACGAGGTGCAACGGCTGGACCGCCCCGAGGGGCCGATCCTGGGCGCGGTGCGGCGAGCGGTGTACGCGACCGCGCGGACGCTGCTCGCGCCCGGCGACACGGTGCTGATGTTCACCGACGGCCTGATCGAGCGCCGCCCGTCCGCCGGCGCCCGCGGTGACGACCTGGAGCGCCTGATGGAGGAGATCCGGGGGTTCGTCGCGGACCTGGACCCGCTCGAGATGCCCGAGGCGCTGACGTCGCGCCTGGTCCCGGCCACGCCGCTGGACGACACGTGCATCGTGGCGGCGACGATCACGGCGTGACGGCCGGTTGCGGTCGGCCTGAGCGGGTACACGTCCCGGTATGAGCACGGAGGACCTGAACTCTTACTCGGAACCGCAGGCCACCGGGGCGCCCGACTCGGTCGAGACCGATCCGGCGGCCCTGAACAGCGCCGAGGACCTGGACGAGGACCGGATCCGGATGGACCCGTTGGAGGCGGGGATGGACCCGCCGGAGCAGTGGTCCGGCGTGACCAAGTACGGCATGACGCCGTGGGAGGAGTCCCACCCCCGGCCGCTGGCGGACCGGCTCGCGGAGGAGCAGCCCGACGTGCGGCCGGAGCAGCCCGCCGGTGAGCCGGTGTACCCGGGTGACGGCGTGGTGAGCCGGGACGCCGTGGACGAGCGGGAGGCGGAGATCCGCACCGAGGCCGAGCAGCGCGGGCAGGCGGCGGACGGCAGCTGAGCCCGGTGGCGGTGTCGTGGTCGGCGAGCGCCGACCACGACACCCCGTCACTGGTTGGCCATGCGCCGCGAGGAGGACCGGTCGCCCGGTCGGACGGCGGCCAGCGCCTCGCCCACGGTCGGGTGGACGTTCACGCTCTCGATCACGAGGGTGAGCTCCAGGGGGCGCAGGACGGTGCGGCGGTCGGTGGCCACGGCCAGCGGCACGCCCCGGCGCTGCGCGACCGTGGCGGCCTCGATCAGCAGCTGGATGCCCGCCGAGCCGAAGAAGTCGATCCGGGCCAGGTCCACGACCAGCCCGGCCGGTCTGCGTTCGAGCTGCTCGACCAGGACCGCGCGGACCGGTTTCTCGGACGCCATGTCGATCTCGCCGGCCACTTCGACGACGGTGACGCCGTCGTGGTCGTGGATCTGGATGGTCGTGTCTGACGTGTCGGTGCGGGTGTCGCCCACGGGGGCACCTCTCGGTTGGTACGAGAACCAACAACCGAGCTTCTGCTCAACCCGAATCGTCGCTTCCGCGCAGCTTGGTGTGGCGGTCGGACACCCCAACGCTACGGGGCTTCCACCAGATCCACAACCGCGGCCCTCCCACCTGCGGTGGAGCCGGCGAGCGGGTTCCACCCCGGCCACTCACACTGGGCCCATGGGCGAGGAGAAGTTCCACAAGGGCGACGAGGTGACCTGGTCCAGCCACGGGCAGACCGTGCACGGCGAGGTCGTCGAGGAGATCACCGAGGACACCGAGGCCGCGGGCCGGCAGGTGCGGGCGTCGGAGGACGACCCGCAGTACCGCGTGCGCAGCGACAAGTCCGGCAAGGACGCGGTGCACAAGCCGACCGCCCTGAGCGACGACTCATGAGCGACGACTTCGCCGACGCCGTGAACATGACGGCCGCGGAGCTGGAGCGGTGGCTGGGGACCGACGAGTCGCGGTCCGTCGGCCAGTCCGACGGCGGCGGCGAGTCGGTCGGGCACGAGTCCGGCAGGCGGATCGTGGCGCTGCTGCGGAAGAAGAAGGGCGAGCTGACCGACGACGACCACGCGCACATGCGCAAGGTCGTCGGGTACGTCCACCGCCACCTCGCGCAACGCCCCGACGGGGACGTGAAGCACACGAGGTGGCGCTACTCGCTGATGAACTGGGGCCACGACCCCCTGAAGGACTGACGGGGGCCGGCGGTCACCGCCGCAGCCGCTCGGCGGCGAGCCGGCCGGAGATCAGCACCGGCGGGATGCCGACGCCGGGCGTGGTGCCGCTGCCCGCCAGCACCACGTTGCCCTCGCGGAACGGCAGGTTGCGCGGCCGGAACGGACCGGTCTGGCCGAACGTGTGCGCGGCCGAGAACGGGGTGCCCGCGGCCTGACCGGACCGGGCCCAGTCGTCCGGCGTCACGACCGACAGCACCTCGACGCCGGGGTCGAGCAGCTTGCGCGCGACGAGCTCGCCGACGACCTCCTCGGCGTAGCGCGGGCCGACCTCGTCCCACCGGATCGGCGCGACGTCGAGGTTGGGGCACGGCGCCAGCGCGTACTGGAGGTGCCGTCCGGCCGGGGCGAGGCCGGGATCGGTCAGGGTCGGCGTGGTCAGCAGCAACGACGGGTCGCTCATCAGCCGACCCCGGCGGATGATCTCGTCGAACGTGCTCTCCCAGGCCGAGCCGAACGAGATGGTGTGGTGGCCGAGGCCGTCGACCACCCGCGGGGCGCTCAGGTGCACCACCACCGCGGACGGCGACCAGCGCAGCGGACGCGGCCGCCGCGGTTCGCCGCGCAGCAACCGCGTGCTCTGCGCCGGACCGGTGGCCAGCACCACGGCGTCGCACGGCACGCGGTCGGTCGCGGTGCGCACGGCGGTCACCCGCGGGCCGGTGCGGTCGAGCCCGACCACCTCGACGCCGTAGTGGAAGCGGACGCCGGCGGCGGTCGCGGCGTCGGCGAGCGCCTGCGGCACGGCGCGCATCCCGCCGCGCGGGAACCACACCCCGGCCACCGTGTCCATGTAGGCGATCACCGCGTAGGCGGCGAGCGCGTCGGACGGCGCCACCCCGGCGTACAGGGCCTGGAACGTGAACACGCGCCGGAGGCGTTCGTCGCGCAGGAACCGGCCCACCGCCCGGGACAGCGAGCCGAACCCGCCGAGCCGCGCGAGCGCGACGAGGTCGCGGCCGAGCAGGTCCAGCGGCGAGTCGAAGCTCGCGCCGAGGAACCGGTCGCGCTCGACCCGGTACAGGCGGGTCAGCCAGGCGCGCAGGGCGCGGTAGCCCTCGGCTTCGCGGTCGCCCGCGAGCTCGGCCACCGCCCGGTGCATCGCGGTGGCGTCGGTGTGCACGTCGAGCCCGCTGCCGTCGGCGAACTCGGCGCGGTAGGCCGGGTGCAGCGGCACGAGGTCGAGGTGGTCGGACAACCGGCCGCCGACCGCCGCGAGCGCGTCGTCCAGCAGCTCCGGCATGGTCAGCACGGTCGGCCCGGGGTCGATCAGGTGCCCGTCGACGTCCAGCCTGCCGGCCAGGCCGCCGGGGTGGTCGCGCTGCTCCAGCACCGTCACGTCGTGCCCGGCTCCGCGCAGGTGCAGCGCGGCGGACAGCCCGGCCAGCCCCGCCCCGACCACGACGACCGAGTCGGTCCGGCCCTTCACCACGCGTGCCACGGTGTTCTCCCTCTCAGACGTGACGGTGGACGGCCTTGGCCGCCAGGTCCCTCAGGTGCGCGCGGGCGTCCTCGTCGACGTCCGCGCGGTCCAACGCGGCCAGACCGCTCTCGGTCAGCACGTCGATGTGCTCCTCCACGGCCTTCACCGCGCCGAGGTCGATGAGCGACGCCCGCACGGCGGCAATGGTCTTGTCGGTCACGGGCGCACCGCCCAGGCACCGCGCCAGCAACCGCGCCGCGGCGCGGTCGCCCGCCGCGGTGGCGCGCGCGATGCCGATCGCCATCAACGGGGTGCGCTTGCCCTCGCGCAGGTCCTCGCCCACGGGCTTGCCGGTCACCGCGCTGTCGCCGAACATGCCGATCAGGTCGTCCCGCAACTGGAACGCCACCCCGATGTCGCGGCCGAACACCCGCAGGCACTCCACCACGTCCGCCGGCGCGCCCGCGAGCGCCGCGCCCAGGTGCAGCGGGCGTTCGACGGTGTACGCGGCGGTCTTCAGCGCCGCGACCCGCAGCGCGGCCTCCAGCGAGCCCTCCCGGCGTGCCGTCGCGAGCAGGTCGAGGTGCTGACCGGCCATCATCTCGATCCGCATCTCCTGCCACGGCCGCCAGGCCCGTGCCAGCGCGGCGGCCGGCAGCCCGGCGGTGACGAGCGCGTCGTCGGCCCACGCCAGGGCGAGGTCGCCGACCAGGATCGCGGCGCAGTCGCCGTGGTGGCGCGCGCTGCCGGCCCACCGGGACCGCCGGTGCCGCGCGGCGAACACCTCGTGCGCCGCGGGTCGGCCGCGCCGGGTCGCCGAGCGGTCCATCACGTCGTCGTGCACCAGCGCGCAGCACTGGAGCAGTTCCAACGACACCAGGGCGCGCACGGTGACGTCCGCCGCGTCGCCGTGCACCTGCCCGCCCGCCGCGCGCCAGCCCCACCACGCGAACGCGGGCCGGATGCGCTTGCCGCCGGCCAGGACCAGCGCGCGGACCTCCCCGGCCAGCTCCCGCGCGGCGTCGACCCGAGGGCGGGCGCGGAAGAAGTCGTCCAGCGCGACGGCGAACCGCGACGCGAACTCCGCCGGCGCCGGGGGAGTGGGCGTGCGGGTGTCCATGCCGGCCAACAGCGACATCGTCGCCCCCTCGCGTGTCGAAGAACTCGGTGGGGCGAGCTAAGCAGCGCCACCGGCGCCCCGCACAACGAGCGGCGCTGATCGTGCACGGCACGGCCGGCCGACCTAGCGTGAGGGCAGTGCCGCCACCGGAAGGACTCCCACGCATGTCCGCAGATCGTGAACTGGATGCCGCGGGCATCACCGGGCCGTCGCTGCGCGAGGCGTACCGGCGGTGCCGCGCGCTCAACGCCGAGCACGGCCGGACGTACTTCCTCGCGACGAGGATGCTCGGCGCGGAGCAGCGGCCCGCCGTGCACGCGCTGTACGGGTTCGCCCGCTGGGTCGACGACATCGTGGACGACGTGCACAGTGGACCGGAGAGCAAGGCCGAAGGTCTCGCGGCGGTCGACGTGGCGCTCGCGTCCGCGCTCGACCGGGGCAGGAGCTCCGATCCGGTCCTCATGGCGCTGCTGGACACCACACGGCGCTACGGCATCCCCCACGCCCACTTCCGCGACTTCATGGCGTCGATGCGGATGGACCTCACCGTCACCGACTACGCGACGCGCGCCGAGCTGCTGCGGTACGTCCACGGTTCCGCGGCCGTGATCGGCTTGCAGGTGCTGCCGGTGCTCGGCACGGTCGTGCCGAGACCGGAGGCCGAACCGGCCGCCGCCGCGCTCGGCATCGCCTTCCAGCTCACCAACTTCCTCCGCGACGTCGGCGAGGACCTCGACCGCGGCCGGGTGTACCTGCCCGCCGACGAGCTCGCGGCCTTCGGCGTCGACCGCGACCGGCTGGTGTGGGCGCGAGCCGCCGGCCGGACCGACGACCGGGTGCTGGCGGCGCTGCGCGACCAGGTCGACCAGGCCCGCCGGGTGTACGCGCGGGCCAGGCCGGGCATCGCGATGCTCGCGCCGCGGTCGCGTCCGTGCGTCGGCGCCGCCTACCGGCTCTACGGCCGGATCCTCGACCTGGTCGAGGAAGCGGGCTGCGACGTGCTGTCCCGGCGCGTCGCGGTGTCCCCCGGCAGGCGGCTCGCCGTCGCGCTGCCCGGGTTCGCCAGGGCCGTGCTCGCCCGCACGGCCTGACCACGACAGGAGAGACATGCCGAACCGCCTGCCGCTGCGCAAGTTCACCAGCCCCGCCTGGGCCGAGCAGGAGCCGACGTGGCGCGACGCCAAGCCCGCGCTCATCGAGGCGGCGCTGAAACGCGCGACCGCCCGGCCCTCCGGCAACTGGTTCGTGGTCGGCGCGAGCCGGGACGTGGTGCGCGGCAAGCCGTTCGGCCGCGCGGTCGCCGGGCGCGAGGTGGTGCTGTGGCGCGGGCCGGGCGACGTGCTCCGGGCCGGTCCGGGCGCGTGCCCGCACCTGGGCGCGCCGCTGTGCGACGGCGCGGTCGCGGGCGGCGAGCTGGTCTGCCGCTGGCACGGGCTCGCGCTGGGCGGTGAGCGGTTCGGCGGGTGGAGCCCGTTCCCCGCGCACGACGACGGCGTGCTGGTGTGGGTGCGCCTGGACGACGTGGGCGGGGAGGAACCGCTGCCCGCGCCGGTGCTGCCCGCGCGTCCGCGCGAGGGGGCGCTCGACGCGGTCGCGACGCTGGTGGGCCGGTGCGAGCCCGAGGACGTGATCGCGAACCGGCTCGACCCGTGGCACGGCGCGTGGTTCCACCCGTACTCGTTCGCGAACCTGCGGGTGCTGGAGACGCCGACCGAGGAGCGGGACCGGTTCCTGGTGGAGGTGACGTTCCGGGTGGCGGGCCGGTTCGGCGTGCCGGTCACCGCCGAGTTCGACTGCCCCGAGCCGCGCACGATCGTCATGCGGATCGTGTCGGGCGAGGGGGAGGGCAGCGTGGTCGAGACGCACGCCACACCGCTGGACCGCGGCCGGACGGCGGTCGTCGAGGCGACCATCGCGCAGTCCGACCGGCGCGGGTTCGCGCTGGTCAGGGGGCTGGCACCGGCGGTCCGGCCGGCGATGCGCTGGGCCGCCGCACGGCTGTGGCGCGACGACCTCGCCTATGCCGAGCGCCGGTACGCGCTGCGGTCGAAGGGCGCGTTCCCCGGCTGACCGAGGTCAAGTTGCATCGTTTCTGAGTCGATTTTAAGGTGGAGGTCGTCACGGTCGTCGACCCGCAGAGGACGTGCGCCATGCCCGAGCTCTCCCGCCTGCCCCGCCCCGTCACCGAGTCCTGGGACTGGCAGTTGTCCGGTCTGTGCCGGGGCATGGACAGCACCTACTTCTTCCACACCCCCAACGAGCGGGGCGCCGCGCGCGAGCAGCGGGAGGAGATGGCCAAGGCCATCTGCCGGCGGTGCCCCGTCATGCGGCAGTGCCGCGACCACGCGCTCGAGGTGCACGAGACGTTCGGCATCTGGGGCGGCCTCGGCGAGAGCGAGCTGCGGGCTATGCTCTCCGAACGCGCCAGGAAGTGAGCCGGAGTCGATGAGCTGGACACCCCGCGCGGTCGCGGCGATGCTCGGCATCTCGCCCACCACGCTGCGCACGTGGGACCAGCGGTACGGGCTGGGCCCGACCGACCGCACCGCCGGCGGCCACCGCCGCTACCGGGACGACGAGGTCGACCAGCTCCGGCGCATGGTCGCGCTCACCGCGCAGGGCGTCGCACCGGCGGACGCCGCCCGGCAGGCGCGGGAACCCGGCTCCGAACACCCGCGGCGCGCGGTCGTCGACCTCACCCCGGACGCCGCTCGCGCCGCCCGCCGCGGCGTCCTCACCGCCGCCGACCGGCTCGACGAGCCGCGGGTGCGCCGGCTCGCGGCCGAGCTGATCGCCGGGCACGGCGTGGTGGCCGCGTGGCAGTCGGTGCTGGCGCCGTTCCTGGTCGAGCTGGGCGACCGGGTGTCCCGGCGCGGCACGGGCGTCGAGGTGGAGCACCTGGCCAGCGCGGGCCTGCTGCACGCGCTGCGCGCCGTGCCCTACCCGGAGGGAAACGGCGCGCTGGCCGCGCTGCTGGCGTGCGCACCGGACGAGCAGCACTCCCTGGCACTGGAAGCACTCGGAGCCGCGCTGTCCGAAGAGGACTGCCGGTGGCGCAGCCTGGGCGCTCGGGTGCCGGTGCCCGCGCTGTGCGACGCGCTGGACCGGCTGCGCCCTGCCGTGACCGTGGTCTGGGCCCACCACGCCGACCTCGCCGCCACCGTGCCGCTCGACGACCTGCGCCGCCGCGCCGACACCGTGCTCGTGGCCGCCGGCCCCGGCTGGGATGGCTTCGACCTGCCCGACTCCGTCCGCCGCCCGACCACCCTGTCCGACGCCGTGCGCCTGATCGTCGACCAGGTCCGCGTCCAGCGGTCCCGCCGGTCCGGCTCAAGTGGCTCCGACCGGCCTTAGGCGACACCTGCCGCCGGCGACCGGCCCTAGGGAGTCCGGCCCCACCGGCGGGCCACGGCGCGCAGCACCGGGCCCCGGCCCGCGGTCGGCACGGTCCACAGGTTGGTCCCGGCCACGCCCCACCGGCTCAGCAGGCGGTTCGCGGCGGCGAAGCCCGTGGTGGCGGCACGTTCCATCAGGGCGACCGGCAGGTCGATCCGCACCAGGTCGCCCGCCAGCACCAGGAACTCGTCCGGGGTGCGCACGGTCGGCCGGTGGGCGAAGCCGCCCGCGGGGAACAGCGGGCAGTCGGACCGCAGCTCGTGCCGCTCGTCCACGACACCGGCCCGCTTGGTCTCCGGGTAGACCTCGGTGAGCTGCTCCCACAGCCGCGCGCGGGCGTCCGGCTCGTCGGACGGCAGCGCGTACCCGTGCAGCTCCACCACCGAACCGCCGGTGCGCGCGGCCCACGCCCGGGCCTCGTGCTCGTAGTGGTCGAGCACGCTGACGTTGTCCAGCAGGCCGTACCCGCTCGTGCCGAGGAAGCCCGGCCGGTCCGGGTCGACCGGCCGGTCCAGCCAGTACCGCGACACCAGGAACGGCGGCGCGGTGCGCAGGTCCGCGATCCGCTCGCGCCACGCCGCGTCGCCCAGTTCCGGGGACGCGGCCACGAGCCGGCGCAGGCCCGGCACGTCGGCGGCCAGCACGACGGCGTCCGCGTCGAGCGCGCCACCGGCCACGTCCACCGCGAACCGCGTGGCCGCACCGGGGCGCACCGACCGCACCTCGACGCCCCGGCGCACGTCCGCGCCCAGCTCGGCGAGGTGGCGGGCCAGGGGTTCCCACAGGCCGTGCGGGAACGGGTCGGCCGCCACGTCGAACAGCAGCCCCTCGGCCGAGCCGAGGAAGTAGATGTGGAACATCAGCGCCAGCTCGGCCGCCGACATCCGGCTGGGGTGGGCGAAGAAGCTGCGGGAGAACACCTCGAACGCCAGCGCGTGCGCGGGCTTCGGGAAGCGGATGCGCTCCAGGTACGTCGCCGCGTCGAGGTGGTCCAGCTCCTCGTACACGCGGGGCGCGGACACGTCCAGCAGCGGCAGCGCGGCGCGCGCGTCCACCGACGGCAGGTCGGACCAGCGGAACGTCGGGCTGCGGCGCAGGAACGCCAGCGCGTTCCACGGCAGCGAGGTCGGCAGCCCGGCGAAGCCGTCGCGGTGCCCGCCGGTGTGCCACAGCGGGTAGTCCGGCAACCCGACCAGCGCCGTGCCGCCGGGGTCGACCCGGTCCAGCAACGCGCGCAGGTTGTAGTACTGCCGGAAGAACGCGTGGAAGCCGCGGGTCATGGTGACCTCGCTGCCGTCGGCGAGCGTGGTCGGCCAGCCGCCCACCCGGCCGCCCAGGTGCTGCTCGCGCTCGCACACCACCACCCGCGCGCCGCGCTCGGCGAGGATCGTCGCGGCGGCCAGCCCGGCGATGCCCCCGCCGATCACCACCACCGTCGGCACCGCGTCGTCGAACCGCGCGCGCCCCACGGGTCCCGCGATGCGCACCGCCTTGCGGTCACGTGGCCTCACGAGTGCTCCTGTCCTGGTGCCCGGCCGGTGAAGGTGTGCACGACGCCGAGCTGGAGCCCGGGCACCGGGCGGCTGCGCACGGCGACGAAACCGTTGCGCCGCAGCCGGTCCCGCAGCGCGCTCGCGCCGTCGAACCGCAGCACGCTGCGCCACAGGTAGGTGTAGAGCGAGCGGTCGCGGGTGAGCAGCCACCCGGCCGGCACGACCACCAGCCCGCACATCGCGGTCCAGACGGCCGTGTGCAACGGGGAATCGCGCACGGAGTACTCGTGCAGCACCAGGGGTGCTCCGGGTGTGAGCACCCCGCGGACCGCACGCAGCGCCACGTCGGGATCGGGCAGGTTGCGCACCAGGTAGGCGGCGAACACCGCGTCGAACGGCCCGCGCACGTCCAGGTCCTCGACGCGGCTGTGCGCGAACGTGACGGTGTCCGGCCACGGCTTGGCCCGTGCCCGGGCGAGCATCCCGGCGGACGCGTCGACCGCGACGATCTCGGCCTCCGGCGCGACGGCGAGCAGCGCCGCGGTGGACGCGCCCGTGCCGCAGCCCAGGTCGAGCACGCGCAGCCCGGCGCCGCGGCGCGGCAGGCCGAGCGCCCGCGCGGAGGCCCGCAACGCGCGGTGGTAACCGGGGTTCAGCCCGACCAGCAGGTCGTAGTCCTTCGCCGCGACGTCGAACGACCCGGGCACCTCAGCGGCGGTCAACCGCGCCATCCGCGCTCCTCCTCCGCTCCCACAGCAACAGCACGGCGGTCACCATCGCGAAGCCGTACAGGAAGTCCTCGACGGGGATGTCCCACGGCACCCGCACGCCGCTGATCGCCCACTCCGCGTACAGCACGATCGGCGCGTCGAGCTTGGTCAGCCACCCGTCCACCGGCACCTGGAAGCCGAGCACGATCACCATGGTGATCCAGTAGGCGGGGCGGCGGAACAAGCCGGTGCGCAGGGCGAGGACCTCCAGCAGCACCACCAGCACCGCCGCCGTCACCGCGGCCAGCAGGTACTCAGCCATCGCGCAACATCCGCCGGACGGTCTCGTAGGTCAGCAGCGCGCACAGCGGGATGGCCACGAAGAACAACACCTCTTCGATCGGCAGCACGCCGCCCAGCACCACGCCGGTCGTGCCCTCGTGGTGGAAGCTCCAGTGCCCCCGGACGATGGCCACCACGTCCCACACCACCAGCACCGCCAGCACGGGCAGGACCGCGCGGGCGACGTCGGGCGCGCGGCGGTAGACGCGGCCGAACCACTCCAGCGGTGCGGTGATCAGCAGGCACGCGGCCAACACGGCCAGGTATTCGTACCGGCTCAGCATGGCACCTCCGCGCGTTGGTCTCCCGATGACCGTAAGAGCACGCGTCCCGGTCCGCATGACAGCCGGCACACCACTCGATCGTGTGAGGGTCGGCGGACCGGGGCGGGGGTGGTCGAGACGGGGCGGCGCACCGGGCGGACGGAGGACGGCATGGCCGACCGGATCGCGGACATCTGGGGTGCGCGCACACCGCACGCGCGGGACGCGCCCTGGCCCGTCCGGGTGGACTCCCACCTGGACGACGGCCTGGCGGAGTCGGACGTCGACCGGTGGGTCCAGTCGGCGTGCGTGCTGTGCAGCAACGGCTGCGCCTGCGACATCGCGGTCAAGGACGGCCGGGTGGTCGGCATCCGCGGCCGGGTGGGCGACGTGGTCAACCACGGGCGGCTGGGCCCGAAGGGGCTGTACGGGTCGTGGCGGCGCACCGACGACGACCGGGTGACGCGCCCGCTGGTGCGGCGCGGCGGTGTGCTGGTCGAGACCGACTGGGACACCGCGATGGGGGAGGTGGTGCGCCGGTCGCGCGAGCTGCTGGCCGAGGTGGGGCCGCTGTCGCACGGGTTCTACACCAGCGGGCAGCTGTTCCTGGAGGAGTACTACACGCTCGGCGTGATCGGCAAGGCCGGCATCGGCACACCCCACATGGACGGCAACACCCGGCTGTGCACGGCCACGGCCGCGGCGGCGCTCAAGGAGAGCTTCGGCTCCGACGGCCAGCCAGGCAGCTACCACGACGTCGACTCGTGCGACGCGTTGTTCCTGTTCGGGCACAACGTGGCCGAGACGCAGACGGTGCTGTGGGCGCGGGTGCTGGACCGGCTGCACGGCCCGGACCGGCCGGTGGTCGTCGTGGTCGACCCGCGGCGCACCAAACCCGCCGAGGCGGCGGTGGCGTCCGGGGGAGTGCACCTGGCCCCGCTGCCGGGCACCAACCAGGCGTTGATGAACGGCCTGGTCCGCGAGGTGATCGCGCACGGCTGGGTGGACCACGACTACGTGGCCGCGCACACCCTCGGCTACGACGAGCTGGCCGCGACCGTCGAGCCGTGCACGCCCGAGCGGGTGGCCGACACCTGCGGCGTCGACCCGGACGACCTGCGCCGCGCCGCCCGGATCTTCGGCACGTCCGGGCGCGTGCTGTCCACCGTGCTCCAGGGCTTCTACCAGTCGCACCAGGCCACCGCGGCGTCCTGCCAGGTGAACAACCTGCACCTGCTGCGCGGCCTGATCGGCCGGCCCGGCTGCGGCGTGCTCCAGATGAACGGGCAGCCCACCGCGCAGAACACCCGCGAGTGCGGCGCGGACGGCGACCTGCCCGGCTTCCGCAACTGGGACAACCCCGAGCACGTCGAGCAGCTGGCCCGGCTGTGGAACGTCGACCCGCTGACCATCCCGCACTGGGCGCCGCCGACCCACGCGCTGCAGATCTGGCGCTACGCCGAGCAGGGCTCGATCCGGTTCCTGTGGATCTCCGCGACCAACCCGGCGGTGTCGCTGCCGGAGCTGCCGCGCATCCGGGAGGTCCTGGCCCGCGAGGACCTGTTCGTGGTCGTCCAGGACGGGTTCCGGACCGAGACCGCCGAGTACGCCGACGTGGTGCTGCCCGCCGCGTTGTGGGGGGAGAAGCAGGGCGCGTTCACCAACGCCGGCCGCGTCGTGCACCTGTCGGAGCAGGCGGTCGAGCCGCCCGGCGAGGCGCGCTCCGACCTGGACATCTTCCTGGACTACGCCCGCCGCATGGACTTCCGTGACCGCGACGGCGCGCCGCTGATCACGTGGCGCGACCCGGAGGGCGCGTTCGCGGCGTGGCGGGAGTGCAGCCGGGGCAGGCCGTGCGACTACACCGGCCTGTCCTACGACAAGCTGCGCGGCGGCAGCGGCATACCGTGGCCGTGCGACGACGAGCACCCGGACGGCTGCGATCGGCTGTACGCCGACGGTGTGTTCCCGACTCACCGACGTGTGCGAGGACTACGGCCACGACCTGCTCACCGGCGGCACCACCTCGCCCGAGCGGTACCGGGCGCGACGGCCGGACGGCCGGGCGTTCCTCAGAGCCGCCGAGTACGCGCCGCCGCCGGAGGAGCCGAGCGACGACTACCCGTTCGTGTGCACGACGGGCCGCACGACCTACCACTTCCACACCCGCACGAAGACGGGCCGGTCCCGGCAGCTGCGCCGGGCCGCGCCCGAGCCGTGGGTGGAGCTGTCGCCGCGGGACGCGGAGGCGCTGGGCGTGCGCGAGGGCGACCTGGTGCGCGTGGAGTCGCCGCGGGGCCGGGTCGAGGCACCCGCCCGGGTCGGGCGTGGACGTGACGGCGTGGTGTTCGTGCCGTTCCACTACGGCTACTGGGACACCGACGACGACCGGCACGTGCGCGCGGCCAACGAGCTGACCGCGACCGAGTGGGACCCGGTGTCGAAGCAGCCGCTCTTCGAACTCGCCGCGGTCCGGGTGACCAAGCTGGCCGACGGCGACCGCCCGGCGCCCGCCCCGACCACGACGGCGTCCGCGCCGCACGACCCGGCGGGAGTCCCGGCGACCGAGGGGGAGGACGACGTGCGCGAGGACGTGGCGCCGGTCGACCCGCCCGCGCCGCCGACCCCGGCCCGCACCCCGAACGTGCCGCACCCCGCGCCGAAGGGCTGAACCATGCACCTGGCCACGTACCTCGGTCTGCTGCACACCTCGCTGACCACGCTCGCCGCCGCCTTCCGCGAGGTCGCCCAGGGGCACGGCGAGGAGCCCGACGTGCGGCACACGTGCGAGGTCCTCGCGGGCCGCGTCGACCGCCAGGCGGAGGCGTTGGCGCCGGTCGTGCGGCGCTACGGCGAGCACCGCGAGGACGAGCCCGAGCGCCTGCACGCCGCCGGCCTGGAGTCCACCCGCAGCGGCCCCGTCGGCCTGCTGCGCGACCTCCAGGACCTCTACACGCTGGCTTCCCTGGCCGACATCACGTGGACGGTGGTCGGCCAGGCCGCCCGGGGGCTGCGCGACCGCGAGCTGCTCGACGTCGTGACGTCGTGCGAGCAGGACACCGCCCGTCAGCTCACCTGGCTGCGCACCCGCATCGAGCAGGCCGCTCCGCAGGCGCTCATCGCGGCGCGGTGACCGGTCAGGACGGCCGCGGTCGCGCGGGCGCCGTGCCGACGTGCCGGTGGAACCACCGCGCGGCCGACCGGGTCACCCGGTCGAGCGCTTCGGGCTCGTCCGACAGCCGGGGGACGACCTCGACGTGCCCGGACGGCAACCGGTGCGAGACCCGGTCGTCGCCCTCGCCGACGATGAGCAGGGTCGGCGCGAGCACGCGGGTGAGCGCGTCCCCGGCCAGGTCCGCCTGCCCGCCGCAGGCGACCACGGCGTGCACCGCGGCCGGTCGCTCGGCCGCGACGACGAGCGCGACCGCCGCGTCGACGCCCGAGCCGAACAGGCCGATCGGGTGACCGCCGGTCGTGGGCTGGTCGGACAGCCAGTCCACGACGGCGGCCAGCCTGCCCGCGAGCACCGGAACGTCCGCGTCACCGTCCGGGCGCAGGTCGAGCAGCACGGTGGCCAGGTGCTCGCGCTGGAGCGTCGGGGCCACGTGCCGGTCGGGCGACCCGCCACCGTGCGCGAACACGACCACGCCGCTGCCGCGGGTCGGCATCGAGAGCCGGGCGTCCAGGGGGAGCCCGTCCAGCGGGATCCGCACGTCCTCGTCGATGAACACGAGTCCCGGGTTGCCCCGGGCGACCGGTCGAAACCCGCGGGCGCGGGCGGTGCGCGGAGGTTTGCCCGGACGGCTGCCGGGCAGGTTGGGAGGGGGCACCGGACGAGGAGTGGTCGGATGACGCGGACGGCCGGGTATTCGTTGACGCCGCCGTTGCCGGGCGAGGTGCAGGTGGAGGTCACCGGGGCGTGCAACCTGCGGTGCCGGATGTGCCTGGTGCGGTACGCGCCGGGGCTGGGCCGCGCCGAGGGTGCGTTGTCCTACGAGGACTTCCGGGACCTGGTGGCCGGCCTGCCCGCGCTGACCAGGGTGACGTTGCAGGGCCTGGGCGAGCCGCTGCTGGCGCCGCACCTGCTGGACATGGTCCGCTGCGCCGCCGACCGGGGGATCGAGGTGGGGTTCAACACCAACGCCGTGCTGCTGGACCGGCGGTGGGCGCGCGACCTGATCGGCGCGGGCGCGGCCTGGGTGCACGTCTCGCTGGACGGCGCCACCGCCGCGACCTACGAGGACGTCCGGCACTCGACGACGTTCGCGCCGCGACCGGGCCAGTTCGACCGGGTGGTGGGCAACCTGCGTGCCCTGCTCGCCGAACGCGCCGCCGCCGGCTCGGCGCGGCCGGTGGTGAAGCTGGTGTTCGTGGCTATGCGCCGCAACGTCGCCGAACTGCCCGCCCTGGTGGCGTTGGCGGCCGACCTGGGCGTGGACGAGCTGTGGGTGCAGAACCTCAGCCACTCGTTCAGCGACACCGACCCCGCCGGGCGGTACGCGGCGATCCGCGAGTACGCGGCCCGGGAGAGCCTGGAGACCGATCCCGCGGCGGGCCGGGACGCGTTCGGAGCCGCGCGCGAGGTCGCCGCCGCGCGTGGCCTGCCGATCCGGCTGCCGCGGGTCGAGGAGGCCGCGCCGGTCGACGCGGGCCGGCCGGGGTGCACGTGGCCGTGGGACTCGGCCTACGTCACCCACCGGGGCGAGGTGCAGCCGTGCTGCATGGTGATGGGCAGCGACCGCGCCACGCTCGGCCGGCTGCGCGGGCGCGCGTTCGCCGACGTCTGGCACGGCGAGGCGTACCAGGCGTTCCGCGCGGGCCTGCTGGACCACCGACCGGCCGAGGTGTGCCGGGGCTGCGCGCTGTACCGGGGCACGTTCTGAGGCCGGTTTGGGCTGAACGGGGGCTGGGCGGGGGTCGACCGGGCTGCCTATAGTCCGGGCGAGATGTTCTGGGAGCGCTCCCAGAACACGCCCGACGGAAGAGGGATTCTCGATGAGGAGAGTTCTCGCCGGTGTGCTCGCGACCTCGGTCGTGGCCGGCCTGGTCACGTTGGCGGCGCACGCGAGCCCGCGCGCCGCCGCCGACGAACCCGTGGTCGTCGTCTCCAGCACGTTCGACGACGGCACGGCGCAGGGCTGGACGGCCCGTGCGAGCGAGGTGGTGGCCCCGAGCACCGCCGCGGCCCGCAGCGGCACGCACAGCCTCGCGGTCACCGGTCGCGAGCAGGGCTGGCAGGGCCCGACGCTGAACCTGCTGGAGAAGGTGCAGAAGGGCACCCGCTACGACCTGTCGGTGTGGGTGCGCCTGGCCGCGGGCGAGGCGGCGACGCAGGCCCGCCTGTCCGTCGAGCGCCGCACCGCCGGCACGCCGAGCTACGACCAGGTCGTGGGCGACACCGCGGTCACCGCCAACGGCTGGGTCAACCTGCGCGGCAGCTACACCCTGGCCGCCGACGTCGACTTCCTCTCCACCTACGTCGAGCTGAGCAGCGCCACCGCGTCCCTGCACATCGACGACTTCTCCCTCTCCTACACCCCGCTGCCGCCGATCCAGACCGACATCCCGTCGGTGAAGGACGTGCTGGCCGACCACTTCGCCGTGGGCGCGGCGGTCGGGAACGCCGAGCTGCTCAACAACCACGGGCAACTGCTCGCCAAGCACTTCAACTCGATCACGCCCGGCAACACGTTGAAGTGGGACGCCACCGAGCCCACCGAGGGCGCGTTCCGCTTCACCGACGCGGAGGCCCTGGTCTCCTGGGCGAAGGCCAACGGCGCGGCCGTGCGCGGGCACACGCTGGTGTGGCACCAGCAGACCCCGGCGTGGGTGTTCAAGGACGCGGCGGGCAACGACATGACCGCCACCCCGGAGAACAAGGCGCTGCTGCTGTCCCGGCTGGAGGCGCACATCCGCGGTGTGGTCGGCCACTTCGGCGCGGACGTCCCGGTGTGGGACGTGGTCAACGAGGTCGTCGACGAGAACCAGTCCGACGGCCTGCGCCGCAGCAAGTGGTTCGAGATCACCGGGTTGGACTACCTGCGCACGGCGTTCCGGGTGGCCCGCGAGGTCGCGCCGAACGCCCGGCTGGTGATCAACGACTACAACACCAACGTCCCGGCCAAGCGCGACAAGCTGTACGACCTGGTCGTGAAGCTGCGGGCGGAGGGCGTGCCGATCGACGCCGTGGGCCACCAGATGCACGTCAACGTGCAGTGGCCGTCCTTGGCGGAGACCGAGGCGATGCTCGCCAAGTTCGTGCCGCTGGGCATCGACCAGCAGATCACCGAGATGGACGTCTCGATCTACACCGACAACAGCCAGTCCTACCCGACGCCGCCGGCCGACGTGCTGCTCACCCAGGCATACCGGTACCGGGACTTCTTCGAGCTCTACAAGAAGTACTCGCAGCACATCAGCTCGGTGACGGTGTGGGGCCTGGCGGACGACAACACGTGGCTGGACAGCTTCCCGGTGACCCGCAAGGACCACCCGCTGCTGTTCGACACGCGCTTGCAGGCGAAGGGCGCGTACTGGGGCGTGGTCGACCCGAGCCGGATCACCACGACCACCACCACGACCACCACCACGACCACCACCACGACCACCACCACGACAACCACCACCACGACGACCACGATCGTGCCGCCGGCACCGTGCACGGTGTCGTACACGGTCGGCAGCCAGTGGCAGGGCGGCTTCCAGGGCGAGGTCCGGGTCACCAACCAGAGCACCGCCGCGATCACCCCGTGGACGTTGTACTGGTCGTTCCCCGACGGTCAGCGGATCACCCAGCTGTGGGGCGGGGTGCACGCCCAGGACGGTTCGGCGGTGTCCGTGCGCAACGCGTCGTGGAACAGCACGATCCCGCCGGGCGGCTCGGTGTCGTTCGGGTTCCTCGCGAGCTGGACGGGCAAGAACACCAAGCCGGCCGAGTTCCGGCTGAACGGGGTGGCGCCCTGCCGCAACGGCTGACGCGTCACTCCCCGGTCACCTTGTAGTAGCGCAACGGGGTGTAGGCGTCGGCCGTCCGCGCCGTCCACTTCCGCTCCACCGGTGGCTCGCCGTCGGGGCCGGTCTGCTCGCGCACGACCGGCTCCGACTTCGCGTCGTCGGCCCAGCGCACGAACAGCGCGGCGTGCTGGGGCGCGACGAGGGCGTCACCGGGACGCAGGTCGGCGCGCGGCACCTCGGCGGCGACGTCCCGCAGCGTCGTCGTGGTGCGCGAGTGCGTCAGCCCCCAAGCCAGCGACACGTAGCCGGAGCAGTCCGTGCGGTAGCTGCCGTACTCGTTCTCGTGGCACGCCTGCTGGCTGTACGGCACCCGTGCGTCCAACCAGGACTGCGACCGGGTCAGCGCTTCGGTGCGCGAAATCGCGCGGTCCGCCTCGGTCGTGCCGCACGCGATCAACGCGCCGGGGTCGTCGGCCGCGTGCGCGACCGGGGCCTGGACCACCGCCGTGCAGGCGAGTGCGGCGATCAGGGTGCGGGTGCTCATCGAACCCCCTCGGGTCACGGTGTGCCGCCGCCTCGCGCGGCGGAGTGTCACCAAGGGGTTCCCCGCGTCCCTCGCGACAGCGCTCGAACCACCCGGCCGAGTGGTGTGCCGCGGGCGCGGTTTCCGGCCCGGGCGCGCGGGTAGTCGGGCGGTGATCACAGCGGACGTGGGAGGGACGGGCATGCGCGTCGTCATCGTCGTGGCCGTGCTGTGCGCCGCGGTGGCGTGCGGTGGTGACGCCGGACCGGGTGACGTCAAGTCGTCCGAGGAGGAAGTGGGCACGCGGGAGATCGGCGTGCTCGCGCCCGTCGACGCGGCGGTCACGGCGTTCACCTACGACCAGGACGCCGCGCCGCCCGGCGCGGAGCTGGAGCTGGAGGTGATCGCGGGCGACGACGCGACGACCGTGCGGCTGTCGGCCGACCTGCTGCAACCCGACCGCGGTTACGCCGCGCACGCGCACACCGACCCGTGCGGCAAGAAGGGCACCGACGCCGGTCCCCACTACCAGCACGAGGTCGACCCCGCCGCGACGCCCGAGCGGCCTTCGGTCGACCCGGCCTACGCCAACCCGCGCAACGAGATCTGGCTGGAGCTGAAGACCGACGCGCAGGGCAACGGCACGGCCGAGACGACCGTGCCCTTCACCTTCGGCGACCGCACGCCCGCGTCGATCGTGCTGCACGAGCACCCGACCACGGAGACCGAGCAGGGCCGGGCGGGCAGCGCGGGCGGCCGGATCGCCTGCTTCACGGCGCCGTTCCGCTGAGGGGGCGCGTTCCGCCCGGTCAGTCGACGGCGGTCGTCTTCGGGGTGCGGTAGATGACGTCCACGTACTCCCGGTGCCGCTCGATGAAGCCCTTGATGAACGGGCACAGCGGCAGCACGGGCAGCTCCCACGCGCGGGCCTGGTCGAGCGCGGCGCGGGCCAGCGCGCTGCCGACGCCCTTGCCCTCGAACGCGGGGTCGACCTCGGTGTGGGTGAACACGATCAGGTCGGGGGTGCGGATGTAGACCGCCTTGCCCGCCGGCGTGCCGTCCACCACGGCCTCGAAGTGCTTCAGATCGGGAACGTCGTGCACCTCGATGGCCATGGCGCGATCCTCGCACAGCGCCGACCGCCCGGCGCGCCCCCGTCCCGCGTACGGGAAATCGGTACACCCGCGCGACGCCGATCGGGCACCCTGGCGTGATGGGGTATGCCGTGCGGGAGTACGTCGCCGAGGACGAACCGTCGTGGCTGCGGTGCCGGGTGCTGGCGTTCCTCGGCACGGCGTTCTACGACGACGTGGTGCAGGCGAAGCCGAGGGTGCCGGGCGTGGAGCTGGTGGCGGTGGACGGCGGGCTCGTCGTCGGCATCCTCGACCTGGCCGTGGCCGTCGAGCCGGCCGCGGTCGAGACGGCCACCATCGAGACGATCGCCGTCCACCCGGACCACCAGCACCGGGGGATCGGCGGCGCGCTGCTGTCCCGGGCGCGAGCTCGGGCTCGGGCCCTCGGCGCGACGACGCTGGACGCGTGGACCCGGGACGACCCGCCGACGTTGCGCTGGTACCGCGCCATGGGCTTCCAGGAGAGCGACCACTACCTGCACGTGATCGCGGACCACCGCGCGTCGGCCGACGAGCCGGCGCGCGCCGTCGTGGCACGACCCGGGCTGCGGGTGGCGAAGGCGTACCTGCACGCGGACCTGGCCGACGAGGCGCGGCTGCGGCGGGAGTTCGGGCGGGTGCACGTCTGCCGCCGGTTCGCGCTGCCGTTGCGCGGTGAGCTCGGTCGGCGTGGCGATGACGTCGACCATCGCGCCATTGCGCAGGACGGTCACCGGCGGCGGTCGTCCGGCAGGGGCGCGGGCGCGCCGACCACGCCGAGGTAGCCCCGCCGCACCCGGCCCTCGACGGTCGGCGAACACCGCCGTGCCGTCCCGGCCGCCGGCCACGTGCGGCGTGACCGACTTCGCCACCGCGACCACGGCCTGCGAGTACGCGTCCAGCGCATCCGTCATCGCCTCCCGATCACACGACCACACCGTCCACCGTGCGCTCGCGGGGGCCGTGCCGTCCGGGGCGTTCGCCGACAGCGGACCCGCCCCGGACGACCTCGGGTCAGCGGCCCAGCAGCATCGCCAGGTCGATCGCGTTCGCCATGGCCTCGGTGCCCGCGTCGTTCGGGTGCAGGTGGTCACCGCTGTCGTAGGCCGGGTTCAGCGTGGCCGGGTCGCCCGGCACTGCGGTCGCGGCGGCGAAGTCCACCACGCCGTCGAACTCGCCGGACGTGCGGATCCAGTCGTTGAGCGCACGCCAGGTCGCCTCGCGCTCCTCGGTCCAGATGAACGACCCCTTGAACGGCAGGATCGTGCCGCCGTAGACCTCCACGCCCTTGGCGCGGGCCTGCGCGATCACCTCGCGGTGCCCGGCGATCAGGTCGGCGGCCGACGCGCTGTAGCCGATGTCGTTGACCGCCTCCAGCAGGATCATCGCCTTGACGCCGGTCTGCGACAGCACGTCGCGCTGCACCCGCGTCACGCCCGCGACACCCCAGTACGGCTCGTCCCGGTCGGCGATGAGCCGATTGCCGCCCAAGCCCGCGTTCACCACGGACAGCGTGCGGCCCGGCACCGCGTTCAGCCGCCGGGCCAGGAAGTCCGGCCAGCGGCGGTTGGCGTTGCCGGTGGTGCTGGCCGTGTCGGTGATCGAGTCGCCGAACGCGACCACCGCGCCCGCGACCCGCCGCGCCGGCGCGACGTCCACGCCGTTGACGACCATCCAGCACGGCGTGTCCCGGAAACCGCCCGACAGCACGCCGGTCCGGTCGCCGGGTGCCAGGTAGTTGCCCTGCGCGGTGAACGGGTGGTTGGTGAGCGGGCCGGTGGCCTCGGGCACGTAGGCGCTCACCAGCAGGGTGGACAGCGCCTCGACGTCCAACCGGACCGGGTCGCTGAACAGCTCCCGACCGGGCGGCACGGTGACCGACGGCCTGCCCTTGAACGTCAACGCGCGCAACGTCCCGGGCACGGCCGCGTCACCCTCGGCCTGCACGGCGACCGTCGCCCGGCCGACCCGGAGCGGCGTCGTGCCGAACGCGTTGGTCACCCGGACGCGCACCGACTCGCCGCCCGCGCTGAGGAACACCACGTTGCGCACGGTCTGGTCGCGCAGCCCTTCACCCGCCGGGCAGTCGCTCCACGGGATCACGCTGCCCACCACGGGACTCGCCGCCCAGCCGGCCACCCAGGGCCTGCCGTGCGCGGTCGCGGTCGACGGCAGCACCGCCGTCGCCACGAGCGCGGCCAGCAGGGCCAGCTTCCCCACGTGTCTTGCCATGAAGGTCTCCCAACGCCGGTCGTCTTTGGTGGCGTCGCCGACGGTGGCAGCGGTCAAATTAACCGGTCAAGCACACCACGACGAGCGGCGCGATAGTTGCGATGAGTGGCGCGGCTTACGTGTTAAGCACGGGTGGGTCCGGGTGGTCGCACCGATGCGCGACGCCACCGGCCCGGCCGAGACTGGCGGCATGGACTCGGTGCGGATCTACGACATCATGGCGTGCAACGTCTACTGGGACTTCGACGGTTCCGACCTGCCGCGCGAGCAGCACAAGTTCCTGGTGTCCTTCCACCCGACCGACACGCCGACGCCGGAGCTGGTCGAGTCGATCGTGGCCACCGGTCCGGGCGGCTACCGGGTCGAGTTCGCCGACGAGCCCTTCACCCAGCGCAACCTCAACGGGCACATCCACGACTCCGCCCTGGGCTTCCACTGGTACATGGTCAACCTGCCGACCGGGTACCTGCCCGAGGGCGAGTACACGATCGAGGTCACCGCCAAGGACGGCGCGGTGACCCGCCGGTCGCGGGTGCAGCGGCAGGAGTCGACCGACCGGATCGTGCCGGTCTACCGGGAGCACCGGGCCAGGCTCCTCGACTCCTTCACCCCGTCGCGCACCGCGGAACCGCGGCGAGGTCACCCTCCCGGTGACGCTGGAGCCGGGGAAGTCCTACGGCTACTTCGTCGAGATCACCGACGGCAACGCGCAGCGCGACGCCGACCTGTGCGTGTTCCAGCCGCACCAGTTCTTCACCGTGCCCGCCTGACCGCGACCCCGGGTGACCCGGTCAGGCGGGGGCGTGGGTGGGATCAGGCGTAGTCGGGCAGGGTGCCGGCCACGTCGTGCGGCGACGGCATGGCGGCGACCTCGGCGGCGATCCCGCGCGCCGCGTCCCGCACGGCGTCGTCGGCGAGCAGGCGCCGCGCCTGGGCGGTGATCGCCTGGGCGGTCACGTCCGCGCCGAGCAGCTGCGCGCCGAGCCCCGCCCCGGCCACCACGTTGGCGTTGCTGAACTGGTCGGCGCCCTGCGGCAGGACCAGCTGCGGCACGCCCGCGCCGAACGTGCCCAGCGTCGTGCCGCTGCCGCCGTGGTGCACGACGAGGTCCACGTGCGGCAGCAGGTCGGCCTGCGGCACCCACGGCACCACGACGACGTTGTCCGGCAGGTCGCCGAGCGCGTCGGCGTCGACCGTCGGCCCGGCGGCCACGAGCACCTTGGCGTCCACCGGGGCCAGGCCCGCGATGGCCGTGCGCAGCACGCCGACCTCGCCGAACGCCGTGCCCAGCGTGAGGTACACCAGCGGCTCGCGGTGGTCGAGCACCCACCGGGGCAGCTCGCCCGGCTCGGCGAACGGCACCGGCCGCAGCGGGACCCGGTCCCGCGCCGCGGCCAGGAACTCCGGGTCCTGCACCGACGGCGGGCAGATGTCGAGGTACGGGTTGCCCAACGTCATCAGGTCGTCGTCGGGCAGCGCGACGCCGAGGTCTGCGGCGACCGCCTCCAGGTGGCCCTGCGCGATGTCGGTGAGCTCGTTGGCCCGCCACATCCGCCCGAACGAGTGACACAGGGCGGGCACGCCGGCGATCTTCGCGGCCAGGCCCGCGCCGGGGTTGGCGAACTCGTGCACGACCAGGTCGGGCTTGCGGTCGGCGATGACCGGCGCGACGTCCGCGGCGAAGCGGCGGGGCAGCACCGAGCCGAAGACGTACGAGATGAGCTCCGGCCCGACGTCCTGCGCCTGGTGCACGTCGGCACCCGCCTCGGCGGCTGCCGCGCGCATGTCCAGGCCGCCGGGCACGTGCTCGATGCCGTGCCGGGCCAGGGCGTTCGCGAACAGCTCGCCGGTGACGTAGGTGACGTCGTGGCCCAGTTCGCGGGCGGCGATCGCGAGCGGCAGCAGGGGGTAGGTGTGTCCGTGTGAGCCGAGGCTCGAGAAGAGGATTCGCACTGGTTCGAGCGTAACCAGAATTTTTCTACGCCGGGTGAATTTTGTCCGTTCGGGGCGCATCCCGAAACGAGGTGAAGATCACTTCGGGTCCGGTCGTGCCGCCAGGTCCGCCCGCACGGCCGCGGTCGCGTCGATGCTCGCGGCCAGGAACCGGGCGATCACCTCCTTGTCGGCGGCGCCGAACCGCTCCCACGCCCGGCGGTAAGCCTCGTCGAGCGGTTCGAAGAAGCCGCGACCCAGCTCCAGCGCCTTGTCGGACACGCGCAGCTCGACCTTGCGCCGGTCGTGCGGGTGGCGTGCCCGCTCGACGTGCCCGGACGCCTCCAGCCGGTCGAGCACGGACGTGGTCGCGGACGCGCTCAGGTGCAGCGCCTCGGCCAGCCGGGTGGGTGACATCGACGCGCCGCTCCACCGTGCGTCCATGATCACGGCGAGCGCGTTGAGGTCGGTGCGGTGCATCCTCTGCTTCTCGCCGAAGATCTCGGCGAAGCGGTCCGTTTCGACCGTGAGCTGCCGGAGCAACCTGACCAGGGCCGAGTGGTCGGCCATGAACCCTCCCGTTATCATTTCGACGGTCGAACTATTGGATCGTCGAACTATGTCGTCTCGGAGGTCATTCTCCCGTGCACCCGCCCGCGTCCCGCACCCGCTGGTTGCTGCCCGCCCTCGTCGCGGTCGCGTGGCTGGCCCTCGGTGGCTTCTCCGGCCCGTTCGCGGGCAAGCTCAGCGAGGTCGCGGTCAACGACAGCACCGCGTTCCTGCCCTCCTCCGCCGAGGCGACGGAGGTCTCCGAGCGGGTCAAGGCGTTCGGCGAAGCCCGCGGCCTGCCCGCGATCGTGGTCGCCGAACGCGAATCCGGGCTGACCCAGGCCGACCGCGACTACCTGGGCGGCCGGGGCTTCGCGGGCGAGGCGTCACCGGTGATCCCGTCGCCGCGCGACGACCGGGCCGCGCAGGTCGTCATCGCCGTCGACCCGGCCGACCCCGCGGGCGCGGTGGAGGACATCCGGGAGAAGGTGGCCGACCCGCCCGACGGGCTCACCGTGCTGGTGACCGGGCCCGCCGCGCAGGTCGCCGACCTGAAGGAGGCGTTCGGCGGCATCGACGGCCTGCTGCTGCTGGTCGCGGGCGCGGTCGTCGCGGTGATCCTCGTGCTGGTCTACCGCAGCCCGCTGCTGCCGCTGGTGGTGCTGCTGTCCGGCGTGTTCGCGCTCGGGCTGGCCAGCCTCGCGGTCTACCTGCTCGCCGACGGTGACGTGATCGACCTCAACGGGCAGAGCCAGGGCATCCTGTTCATCCTGGTGTTCGGCGCGGCCACCGACTACGCGCTGCTGCTGGTGTCGCGGTTCCGCGAGGAGCTGCGCGACACCGAGGACCGCTACGCCGCGATGCGGGTGGCGTGGCGGGCCACCGTCGAGCCGATCGCCGCGTCGGCGGGCACGGTCGTGCTCGGCGTGCTGTGCCTGCTGTTCAGCGACCTCAACTCGAACAAGGGCCTCGGCCCCGTGGCCGCGATCGGGATCGGCGCGGCGCTGCTGGCCTCGGTGACGTTCCTGCCGGCGGTGCTGGTGCTGCTCGGCCGGTCGGCGTTCTGGCCGCTGCGGCCGAAGCTTGGCTCCCCGCACCCGGAGGCGAGCGGGCTGTGGGCGCGGGTCGCCCGGATGATCTCCGCCCGGCCGCGCGCGACGTGGGTCGTCACGGCGCTGGTGCTGCTCGTGGGTGTCGCGTTCGTGCCGCAGCTCAAGGCGTCCGGCACGGCCCAGTCGGACGTGTTCCTCACCGAGGTCGACTCGGTGGCCGGGCAGGAGGTGCTGTCGCGGCACTTCCCCGGCGGCAGCGGCGCGCCGACGATCGTGCTCGCGCGGGCGGGGCAGGCCGAAGCGGTGGCGCGGGCGGCCGACGTGGACGGCGTGTCGGACGTGCGGCCGTCGGGCGAGGCCGAGGGGTTGGTGCGGCTCGACGTCGTGCTGGAGGACCCGGCCGACTCGGAGGCGGCGCTGGCGACCGTGCAGCGGCTGCGGGAGGCGGTCCGCGCGGTGCCGGACGCGGACGCCAAGGTCGGCGGGCCCACCGCCACCCAGCTGGACACGCAGACCACGTCCGAGCGCGACCGGCTGGTGATCATCCCGATCGTGCTGCTGGTGATCTTCCTGGTGCTGGCGCTGCTGCTGCGCTCGCTGCTGGCGCCGTTGCTGCTGATCGCCACGGTGGTGCTGTCGTTCGCCGCGACCATGGGCGTGGCGGCGCTGGTGTTCAACGGCCTGTTCGACTTCCCGGGGGCCGACCCGGTGGTGCCGCTGTTCGGGTTCGTGTTCCTGGTCGCGCTGGGGATCGACTACAACATCTTCCTGATGACGCGGGTGCGCGAGGAGTCCGCCGAGCTGGGCACGCGGGAAGGGGTGCTGCGCGGGTTGACCATCACCGGCGGCGTGATCACGTCGGCCGGGGTGGTGCTCGCGGCGACGTTCTCGGCGCTGGCGGTGCTGCCGATCCTGTTCCTCGCGCAGATCGCGTTCATCGTGGCGTTCGGCGTGCTGCTGGACACGTTCGTGGTGCGGTCGCTGCTGGTGCCCGCGCTGGCCGTGGACGTGGGCCGGCGCATCTGGTGGCCGTCGCGGCTGGCCCGGGGGCGTGACTGACCCGGCGGTGTCACAGTTCGCGCCGCACGATCGTCCCGATCTCGACAGCGGTTCGACGGGACACGGGGACGGACGATGAAGATCGCGGTTGCGGGCGGCACGGGCGCGGCGGGACGACGGGTGGTCGAGCAGGTGCGGCGGACCGGGCACGAGCCGGTCGTGCTCAGCCGCGCCGACGGGGTCGACCTGCTCACCGGCGCGGGGTTGGCCGAGGCGCTGGCCGGCGCCGAGGCGGTGATCGACGTGACCAACCCGCCGGACTGGCGCAGCCCGGAGGCGGTGGAGCGGTTCTTCACCGAGGGCACCGGGCACCTGGTCGAGGCTTCGGCGCGGGCCGGTGCCCGGCACCTGGTGGTGCTGTCGATCGTCGGCTCGGACGTGGTGGACCTGGGTTACTACCTGGGCAAGCGGCGGCAGGAGGCGGTGGTGGCGGCCGGACCCGTGCCGTGGACCGCGCTGCGGGCGACGCAGTTCTTCGAGTTCGCCGCGCAGGTGCTGGCGGGTGCCCCCGGACCGGTGGTCCAGGTGCCGCCGATGCTGTCGCAGCCGGTGTCGACCGCGGACGTGGCGGCCCGGCTGGTGGAGCTCGCCGCGGGCGAGCCGCAGGGCCTGACCCTGCCGATCGCCGGTCCGGAGCGGATGCGGGTGGTCGACATGGCACGGCGGCTCGTGGCCCGGCGGGGTGACGCGCTGGAGGTCGAGGAGGCGGGGGAGGGGCCGGCCGGGCTGTCCACCGGCGCGCTCTGCCCGCGGGGCGGGTACACGCAGGGCGAGGGGACCTTCGCCGAGTACCTGGACGCCGTGTGACCGCTCGCGCCGACCGGCTCGCCGACCTGGCCGTCGAGTACACCCGGATCCGGCCGAGGCTGGTCGGCATCGCCTACTCGCTGATCGGCACGGTGGCCGAGGCGCAGGACGTGGTGTCGGACTGCTGGCTGCGGCTGGCCGAGGCCGACGAGCGGCAGGCCGTGCGCGACGTCGAGGCGTGGGCGGTGGTGGCGGTGGCGCGGCGGGCGCTGGACGTGCTGCGGTCGGCGCGGGTGCAGCGGGAGGAGTACGTGGGGCCTTGGCTGCCCGAGCCGCTCGTGGCGGTCGGCTCGGAGGACCCGGCGGACCGGGTGACGCTGGCCGACGAGGTGAGCTTCGCGCTGATGGTGGTGCTGGAGACCCTCAGCCCGGCCGAGCGCACCGCGTGGGTGCTGCACGAGGTGTTCGGCGTGCCGTTCCCGGAGATCGCCACCGTCGTCGGCCGCAGCGCCGCCGCCGTGCGGCAACTGGCCGTGCGGGCGCGGGCGCACGTGGCGGCGGGGACACCGCGAACCGCTGTCGGGTCCGCCGAGCACGCTCGGGCCGTCGCGGCGTTCCTGAGGGCCGTCGGCCAGGGCGACCTGCGCGGTTTGCTGGCCGTGCTCGACCCGGACGTGGTCCTGACCAGCGACGGCGGTGGCGGTCCGGGCGCGGCCCGGCGGCCGGTGCTGGGCGCGGACCGGGTGGCCCGGTTCCTGGTGGGGGTGCGCCTCAAGATGCCCGCCGACCAACGCCTCGTGCCGCTGGCGGTGAACGGGGGGCCGGGTTTCGCGGTGCTGCTCGGCTCGGCCACCCGGTTCGTCTGCTCGTTCAGCCTCCACGACGGACGGGTCAGGCGGGTGGACATCGTCGTCGCGCCGGCCAAACTGCCCCGCGAACTGACCGTCTGACCACCAACCCCCGACGACAGCCCCCACCCACCTCCCGCCCTCGTCACCGCGCCCGTGGCCTCCGCCGACGCGATCGACTGCATCGACTTCCTCTACTGGAGGCACTTCGACGGCCTCATCATCAGCCACGCGTGCGTGCTCGGCGAAGAAGGCAACCTGCAAGCCTGCGAGTCCACCCTCACCTGGATGAACGTCATGCCGGCCGAAGTCGTCGAAGAAGCCTGCAAGCTGGCGGCCCGACCACCCGTGCGACCGTCAGCCCAGGTCGAGCAGGTGGGCTGACGGGCGACGGATCGCTCGGTCCACGGCGCGGCGATGGGGTGATCCGCGTGCGAGAGGGCGCTGAGGGTGTGTCGATCCACTATCAGTGACCAACGCACCGCGCAGGGGAGCCGCGCGCGCTTTTCCCGGTCGTACCGGTACGAAATCGTCGACACCGGGCATGGCGCTCGACCGGATCGTGAAGTAGAAATAGCCAACTCCACATCGCCAACGCCTGACCTCGTCGAACGTGAGAGAGCGCTCTCTCCGACGGTGGTCCGGCGTCACTACCCCCGAAGGCATGTCAATGACGATCATGCGCCACGCCAGGCGTGAGAGCGCTCCCGCGAAGCCGCGCCGGGTGTTCGTGCTCGGTCTCGCCCTGGCCGCCGCCACCACCGCCGCGGCGCCCGCCGTGCACGCCGACCCGCCTCGGCGCACGCAGGACCTCGGCGTCCAGGTGCGGGTGTTCGACCCGTCCACTCCGGTCGCCGAGATCCAGGCCGCGCTCGACGCCACGCACGCCGCCCAGGTCGACAACGAGATGGGCACCCAGCGCTACGCCTACCTGTTCAAGCCCGGCCACTACGGCACGGCCGAGCAGCCGTTGCAGCTCAAGGTCGGCTACTACACCGAGATCGCGGGCCTCGGCGCGTCGCCCACCGACGTGGTGATCAACGGCAAGGTCGAGGTCTACAACCGCTGCCTCGCCGACGGCGGCACGTCCAACTGCCTCGCCCTGGTCAACTTCTGGCGCACCCTGGGCAACCTCACCATCAACATCGACGGCAAGGGCCAGGACGGCTGCCGCGCCGGCGCGAACTTCTGGGCCGTCTCCCAGGCCGTCTCGCTGCGCCGCCTCAACGTCACCAGCGGCACGTTCACGCTGATGGACTACTGCACCGCCGGCCCGCAGTACGCCAGCGGCGGCTTCATCGCCGACTCGCGGCTGCCGTCGGTCGTCAACGGCTCGCAGCAGCAGTGGCTGACCCGCAACAGCGAGTTGGGCAGTTGGTCCAACGGCGTGTGGAACCAGGTGTTCTCCGGCGTCACGGGCGCGCCCGACGACGCGGCGTTCCCCAACCCGCCGTACACCACGCTCGACACCACCCCGGTGAGCCGCGAGAAGCCCTACCTGTTCGTGGACGACAAGGGCCGCTACAACGTCCGCGTGCCGTCCGCCCGGCGGAACACCAGCGGTGTGTCGTGGGCGAACGGCGTGACGCCGGGCCGCACGATCCCGCTGTCGGACTTCTTCGTCGCCAAGCCCGGCGACTCGGTGCGCGACATCAACAACCAGCTCGCCCGCGGCAAGCACCTGCTGCTCACGCCGGGCGTGTACGACATCGCCCGCAGCATCGAGGTCAAGCGCGCGAACACGGTCGTGCTCGGCCTCGGGCACGCCACGTTGACCGCCGTGCACGGCTCCACCCCGCTGGACGTCGCGGACGTGCCGGGCGTCGTCATCGCCGGCGTCACGGTCGACGCGGGCACCGAGCTGTCCCCGGTGCTGCTGCGCGTCGGCAAGGAGCACGGCAACCGGCCGACCGACCCGGCGAACCCGACCACGCTGTCCGACGTCTACTTCCGCGTCGGCGGGCCGCACGTGGGCAAGGTCGACACCGCGCTGGAGGTCAACAGCGACCACGTGCTCATCGACCACACCTGGGTGTGGCGGGCCGACCACGGCGTCGAGGGCTTCACCGACACGCAGCGCTGGAACACCAACACCGGCCTCACCGGCGTGGTCGTCAACGGTGACGACGTGACCGCGACCGGCCTGTTCGTCGAGCACTTCCAGCGCCACAACACGGTGTGGAACGGCGAGCGCGGCACGGTCGTGCTGTACCAGAACGAGCTGCCCTACGACCCGCCCACGCAGGCGGACTGGATGAAGGGCGACGTCGAGGGCTGGGCCGGCTACAAGGTCGGCGACCACGTGCGCACGCACACCCTGCACGGCGGTGGCGTGTACGTGTTCAACCAGAACAACCCGTCGATCCACACCGAGAACGGCTTCGAGGTCCCGGAGACGCCGGGCGTGAAGCTGCACCACATCATGACGGTCAACCTCAGCGCGGGCGTCGTCGACCACGTCGTCAACGGCGTGGGCGGCCCGGCCGACATGACCAACGTGGGCGCTCCGGTCTACGTGGCGGAGTACCCGGCTCCGTGAGCCCGACGCGGTGCCCGACCTCCGCGCTCGGGGGTCGGGCACCGCGGCGCGTCAGCCGCAGACCGCGCCGCCGGACGCGGAGCCGACGAGCTTGGAGTACTTCGCCAGCACGCCCCGCCGGTACCGGGCGGGCAGCGGCGACCAGCCCTCGCGGCGCGCGGCCAGCTCGGCCTCGTCCACGTCGACGTCCAACGTGCCGTTGGCGACGTCGAGCGTGATCCGGTCGCCGTCGCGGACGAACGCGATCGGGCCGCCGTCCACCGCTTCCGGCGCGACATGGCCGACGCACAGCCCGGTCGTGCCGCCGGAGAACCGGCCGTCGGTGAGCAGCAGGACGTCCTTGCCCAGCCCGGCGCCCTTGATCGCCGCGGTGATGGCGAGCATCTCGCGCATGCCCGGACCGCCCTTGGGGCCCTCGTAGCGGATGACGACCACGTCGCCCGCGGTGATCGTGCCGTCCTCCAGCGCGTCCATCGCGGCGCGCTCCCGGTCGAACACGCGGGCGGTGCCGGTGAACACGTCCGAGTCGAAGCCCGCGGACTTCACCACCGCGCCGTCGGGCGCGAGGGAGCCGCGCAGGATCGTGATGCCGCCGGTGCGGTGGATCGGCTCGCTCATCGCGCGCAGCACCGTGCCGTCGGGGTCGGGCGGCGCGATGTCGGCCAGGTTCTCGGCGACCGTGCGCCCGGTGACGGTCAGGCAGTCGCCGTGCAGCAGTCCCGCGTCCAGCAGCGCCTTCATCACCACGGGCACGCCGCCGATGCGGTCGACGTCGGTCATCACGTGCCGGCCGAACGGCTTGACGTCGGCCAGGTGGGGCACCTTCGCGCCGATCCGGGTGAAGTCGTCCAGGCTCAGCTCCACCTCGGCCTCGTGGGCGATGGCCAGCAGGTGCAGCACGGCGTTGGTGGACCCGCCGAACGCCATCACCACGGCGATCGCGTTCTCGAACGCCTCCCGGGTCATGATCTGCCGCGCGGTGATGCCCTTGCGCAGCATCTCCACCACGGCCTGCCCGGACTTGCGGGCGAACCCGTCGCGCCGCCGGTCGGTGGCGGGCGGGGCGGCGCTGCCCGGCAGGGACATGCCCAGCGCCTCGGCCGCGCTCGCCATCGTGTTGGCCGTGTACATGCCGCCGCACGCGCCCTCGCCGGGGCAGATGGCGCGTTCGATGAGGTCGACGTCCTCGCGGCTCATCAGGCCGCGGGCGCACGCGCCGACGGCCTCGAACGCGTCGATGATGGTCACCTCGCGCTCGCTGCCGTCGGTCAGGGTGACCCGGCCGGGCAGGATCGAGCCCGCGTAGAGGAACACGCTGGCCAGGTCGAGGCGCGCGGCGGCCATGAGCATGCCGGGCAGCGACTTGTCGCAGCCCGCGAGCAGCACCGACCCGTCCAGCCGCTCGGCCTGCATGACGGTCTCCACGCTGTCCGCGATCACCTCGCGCGACACCAGGGAGAAGTGCATGCCCTCGTGGCCCATGGAGATGCCGTCGGACACCGAGATCGTGCCGAACTCCAGCGGGTAGCCGCCCGCCGCGTGCACGCCGTCCTTGCTGGCCTTCGCCAGCCGGTCCAGCGGCAGGTTGCACGGCGTGATCTCGTTCCACGACGAGGCGACACCGATCTGGGGCTTGACCCAGTCGTCGTCACCCATCCCGACCGCCCGCAGCATCCCGCGCGCGGCGGTCCTCTCCAGGCCGTCGGTGACGTCGCGACTGCGCGGCTTGATGTCCGGGGTCTCGTTCATGGCACGAAACCTAACGCCCCGGCGGGGCCGACGCACCGGCGACCGGCCGGTCCCGGCCCCGACCGGTCGAAGCGGTCGGGGCCGGGAGCCCATCACAGCTCGGTGTAGCTCTTGAGCCCGACGAGGGTGGTGAGCTCCATCGAGTTCGCACCGGCGGGGGAGGGCAGGCCGAACCGCTTGTCCACCAACCGGTCCAGGCCGCCGCAGCCCTTCGCGGACGGCACGGCGAACGAGGTGTCCTCGATGGTGAACCGGAGCACGGGCGGATCGGCGGAGATCCGGTCCGGTCCGCTGGTCCGGAGGGGCCGGAACACGAGCGGGTCGTCCTCGTCGCCGATGGCGCAGGTCCGCGGCAGCAGGCCGTTGATCACGCGCAGCTTCAGGTGCTGCACGCCCATCCGGTCGCCGTCGGACAGGAAGTCGGCGAACCCGGCGTACTCGAGGCGCAGGTCCGTGCGCAGCACCGGGCTGGGCCCGGGAACGCCGAGCAGGCCACCCGGCACGGTCGTCGGCTCGGCCCGCAGGGCGCCGAAGACCTGCGCGAACTCCCCGTTCAGCTGCCCCTCGGCGAACGTCAGCCGCATGGCGCCGGTGGGCTGCTCGGCCAGGTTGCCGAACTTGAGGGTGCCGGTGGACATCAGCACCTCGCAGCGCCACTGCGCGGGGTCGGCGCCGGCGGGGATC
This sequence comes from Actinosynnema sp. NPDC091369, assembly GCF_044757065.1. Taxonomy (NCBI): domain Bacteria; kingdom Bacillati; phylum Actinomycetota; class Actinomycetes; order Pseudonocardiales; family Pseudonocardiaceae; genus Actinosynnema; species Actinosynnema sp. NPDC091369. Next base: position 100,268 of record NZ_JBIVUG010000016.1, read on the forward strand.
GCGGGGCAGTCGGCGAAGTCGAACGCGGGGATCGGCGCGGGCTGCACGGCGGCTTCCTGTCCGGCGAGGGGTGTCGGCGCGGGCTGCGCGGCGGCCTGCTGCGGGACCGCGACGGCGAGGCCGATCAGGGCGGTGCTCGCCAGTGCCGCGACGGCGGCGCGGCGGGAGGTTCTGCTCATGACGCAGAGCCTTCCGCGCCGCGCCCCGTCCATGATCCGGTGGATCCCCGGGATCGACCCTGGCCGGACCCCGAAGACCCGGCCGGGGTCACCCGAGCAGGAACAGCACGCCCGCCAGGCCGAAGCCCATCATGCTGATCGTGGTCTCCATGACCGTCCACGTCAGCAACGTGGTCCGCACGTCCATCCCCATCAGGTTGCCGACCAGCCAGAAGCCGGAGTCGTTGACGTGGCTCGCGATCACCGACCCGGCCGCCAGCGCGAGCACGATCGCGGCCAGCTCGACCGCGCTGAACCCGCCCGCCTGCACGACCGGCTGCACCAGGCCCGCCGCGGTGGTCAGCGCGACCGTGGCCGAACCCTGCGCCACGCGCAGCGCGGCGGCGATGACGAACCCGGCCACGAACACCGGCAGGCCGAGGTCGGCCAGCCCGCCCGACAGCGCGCCGCCGATACCGCCGGCCCGCAGCACCGCGCCGAACATGCCGCCCGCGCCGGTGATCAGGATGACCGCGCACACCGGTGCGAGGGCCGAGTCGACCAGCTTCTCGACCACCTCCTTGCGCTGCCCGAGGACGAAGGAGGCGACGAGCACGGCCACCAGCAGCGCCACCGGCGTCGAGCCGAGCGCGCGGGCGACCTGGAACCAGGCGGCCTCACCGTCGACCCACCCGGCGGCACGGGCCGCGTCCAGACCGGTGTTGGTGAAGATCATGACCAGCGGGAGCAGCAGGAGCGCCACGACGGTGCCCGGGTTCGGCGGGTCCTCGCGGTCCTCTTCCTGCGGGCCGCCGCTGAGCAGCGTCGGCACGGGCAGCACGAGCTGCTTGCCCACGGACAGCCCGTACAGGTAGCTGGTCACGTACCAGGTGGGGATCGCGATCAGCAGGCCGAACGCGATCACCAGGCCGACGTCCGCGCCCAGCAGCTCGGTCGCCGCGACGGGTCCGGGGTGGGGCGGCACGAACACGTGCATCACCGAGAACGCGCCCGCCGCGGGCAGGCCGTAGCGCAGCACGCCGCCGCCCAGCCGCCGGGCCACCGCGAACACGATCGGCAGCATCACGACCAGGCCCGCGTCGAAGAAGATGGGGAAGCCGAAGACCAGCGAGCTGACGCCGAGCGCGAGCGGCGCGCGCCGCTCGCCGAACCGGCGGATCAGCGCGTCGGTCAACGACTGCGCGCCGCCGCTGACCTCCACGAGCCGGCCGAGGATCGCGCCGAGGCCGACCAGCAGCGCGACGCTGCCGAGCGTGGTGCCGAACCCGCCGATGAGGGTGGGTACCACCGAGTCCGCCGGGATGCGCGCGGCGAACGCGGTGAGCAGGCTGACCACCACCAGCGCCAGGAACGCGTGCACCCGCAGGTACATGATCAGGAACAGCAGGAGGGCGATCGCGCCCCCGGCGATGCCGAGCAGGGCGCCCGTGCCGAGGGTCTGCACCCAGTCGTCGGTGGTCATCCGTCAGCTCCGTTGCTTTCGAGGGGTTTCCGCGTCGGGCCCGAGAGGATGAAGCGAGGAGGTGGAACTCAGGGGTGTGCTCAGGGGGTGGGTGGGCGACCGGCGTCGAGGCCCAGCCGGGTCACGGCCTGCTCGACGATCACCGCCGGAGCCAGCGCCACGTCGACCGCGACGCCGTCCTCGTCGGACCGCAGCGGTTCGAGGGTGTCGAACTGGGAGCGGAGCAGGGACGGCGGCATGAAGTGCCCGGACCGGTGCCGCATCCGCTCGCCGATCACGTCGGCGTCGCCGTGCAGGTGCAGGAAGCGGACCCGCGCGCCCGCCTCGCGCAGCACGTCCCGGTAGGCGCGCTTGAGCGCCGAGCACGTGACGACCGTGCTCTCGCCGGCGGCGGCGCGGTCGGTGATCCAGTCGCGGATCGCGACCAGCCAGGGCGCGCGGTCGACGTCGGTCAGCGGGGTGCCCGCGGACATCTTGGCGATGTTGGCGGCCGGGTGGAACTCGTCGGCCTCGGCCATCGGCCAGGCGAGCCGGTCGGCCAGCGCCGCGGCCACCGTGCTCTTGCCCGATCCGGACACGCCCATCACGACCACGCAGGTCGGCTCGGCGCTCGTGGTCATGGGGGACACCCTCTCGGCTGCGACGACGAGACGATCAAAAGTAGTACCTTTGGCGGCGAAAGGTATCACCTTTGAGCGGGCTGAGGAAGGCCCGCCGGGATACGCTGCTGCCGTGCCGGTACAACGTCGGGAAGGCGGTCCGGGCGGCGACGCCCTGCACGCCTCCGTGCTCGACACCCTCGGGCTCCAGATCACCAGCGGCGAGCTCGCGGAGGGCCGGGTCCTGACGCTGGACGGCATCCAGGAGCGGTTCGGGGTGTCGCGGACCGTCGCCCGTGAGACCATGCGGGTGCTGGAGTCGATGGGCCTGGTGACCTCACGCCGGCGGGTCGGCATCACGGTGCAGCCGGCGTCGTCCTGGCAGGTCTACGACCCGAGGTTGATCTGGTGGCGGCTGGCGGGCCCGCACCGCGACGCCCAGCTGCGCGCGCTCACCGAGCTGCGGATCGCCGTCGAACCGGTGGCCGCGGCGCGGGCGGCGTGGAACGCCTCGGCCAAGGAGCGCGACCGCCTGGTCGACCTGGCCGCGCGGATGCGGCGGTCGGGCGAGGCCGGCGAGCTGGAGCAGTTCCTGGAGCTGGACATCGCCTTCCACGCGCTGCTGCTGGAGTCGGGCGGCAACGAGATGTTCGCCGCGCTCCAGGAGGTGGTGGCGGTGGTGCTGCGCGGGCGCACGAGCCTGGGGCTGATGCCGGACAAGCCCGTGCCCAGCGCGTTGAACCTGCACGAAGAGGTGGCGCGGGCGGTCGCGAGCCGCCACCCCGAGGCCGCCGAGCTGGCCATGCGGGCGTTGGTGAGCGAGGTGCGCGACGCCGTCGTGCCGGTCAACGGCCCGCGCGTCGTCCTCTGACCGCCTCGCCCGACCCGCTCGCCCCGGACCACGGTGATCGTCGGGAACGCGCGGTGCCCGTTCGCCGTCGAAGGCGCGAACCACGAACGGGGAGGCACCGTGAACCACCCGCAGCAACCGCCGAACGGGCACGACCCGTACGGTCAGCCGGTCCAGTACGGCGGCTACCAGTACGGCGGTTTCGCCCCGCAGCCCCCTCCCGCGCCGAAGAAGCGGACCGGCGCGGTCGTGGCGGCCGTGGCGGTCGTCGTGCTGGTCCTCGGCGGCCTCGCGTTCACCGGGTTCGTCCAGCCGGGCTTCTTCGTGGGCGCGTCGGGCACCACGACGACCACGACGACCGCCCCGCCGACCACCTCGTCCTCCACCGCGGCTCAGGGCGGCGGCGCCGACGAGGTCGTGGAGGCCGTGGTGGCCGGACTGGACTCCCAGGACTCCGCCGCCCTCAAGAAGCTCACGTGCGAGAAGGCGAAGTCCGTCGTGGACAGCGCCATCGACGACGTGTCGTCGCTCAAGAAGGCGAAGCTCGTCGAGACCGACGAGGTCTCCGGCGCCAAGGTGGTGGCGACCGTCGAGGTCACCACCGCGTCCAAGACGTCCGAGGTCGAGGTCACCGTGGTCCGCGAGGACGGTGACTGGTGCTGGCAGGACATCGCCCGGGCCGACGGCAGGACGCCGACCAGCGGGACGCCGTCGCGGACCGGGTCGCCCACCACCGGGCGGGAGCCCACGGCCGGCGGCAAGCCGGTCGCGCCGGAAGCGCTCGCCGCCATGCAGGCGTTCCTGGACCGGGTGAACGCCGGTGACGCGGCGGGCGCGACCGGCCTGCTGTGCGCGGACGCCATCGCCGACGCCGCGGACGTGCAGGAGCTGGTCGGGCACAAGCCGGACCTGGGCATCGACCCGGCGATGGACGGCCGCGCCACCGGCGAGGACTCCGTGCAGCTCTACCTCAAGGGCACGGCCAAGGGGCAGAAGCTGGAGGGCTACTCCACCAACCTCTGGGTGACCAGCTACGACGGCCCGTGGTGCGTGCACGCGTTCCGCGCCGTCGTCATCTGACCCCCGGCTCAGCAGGACTTGGTCCAACTGCACTCCAGCCCGCGATCGGGGGCGGGCTCCGGCGCGACCCGGACCGCGGGCGGGGTCTGCCCGCGCGCGTGGCCCGCCAACCGGACCGCGACGGCGTCCTCGAACGGCTTCGCCGACGTCAGCGTGTCGTTGCTGATCATGGCGAACACCAGCGGGACGCCGTCGGCGGTGGTCACGTAGCCGGACAGGGCGCTGACGCCGGTCAGCGAGCCGGTCTTGGCCCGCACGTTGCCCTCGGCCGGGGTGTCGCGCATCCGGTTGCGCAGGGTGCCTCCGACCATCCGGTCGGCCGCGCCGGCCACGGGCAGCGAGTCGTACCAGGTCGCGAACCACGGTTCGCGCCGGGCGGCGAGCAGCAGCGCGGCCAGCTGGTCCGGCGAGACCTGGTCCATCCTGGACAGTCCCGAACCGTCCCGCAGCGACAGCGCCGCCGGGTCCACGCCCCACTCGCCGAGCTTCGCCGTCATCGCCCGCAGCCCCGCGGTCCAGCTGCCCTCGCCGGACACCGCCCGGCCGACCGTCTTCACCAGGATCTCGGCGTGCATGTTGTTGCTCAGCTTCATGAACGGCACCAGCAGCTGTGACAGCGGCATCGACAGGTGCTCGCCGAGGACCCGCGCGTCGGCCGGGGTCGGGCCCGTTCCCGTGCCGCCGAGCACGTGCACGCCGTGCCGCGCGAGCGCGTCCCGGAACAGGGAGGTGACCAGGCCGGTCGGCTCCCACACCGTGCTCCACTCGCTCTCCACCGCGCCGCCGGCGGGGATGCTGCCGCGCACGGCGATCACGTTGGTCCCGTGCTCCCGCTCGACCGACACGCTCGACGCCGAGCCGGCCGGACCGGTGACGGCGGTGTTGGCGATCGTCACGTAGTCCGTCGGCGGCTCGGTGGTGACGGTCGCCGGCTGACCCGCCGCGCCGGGCGCGACCCGGACGATGATCGACCCGGCGTCGTAGTCGGTGTCCGGTGAGACGGTCAGCGCCGAGATCTGGGCGTTGTAGTAGTAGGGCTCGTCATCCCAGGCCCACCCGGTGCCCAGCCGCACGGAGTCGAACCAGGTGTCGTCGGCGACGAGCCTGCCCCGGACCAGCCGGACGCCGCTCGCGGCGACCCGGGCGGCCAGCGCGTCGTAGTCGGCCGCGAGCATGGTCGGGTCGCCGGTGCCGCGCAGGTGCAGGTCGCCCGCCAGCGCCCCGAGGCGCTCCCGGCCGGTCGCGGCCACGGTGGTGCGGAACCGGTGGTCGGGTCCGAGGACGTCCAGCGCGGTCGCGGAGCTGATCAGCTTGCCGTTGGACGCCGGCTGGCCGCGCTCGTCGCCCTCGCGGGAGTACAGCAGGGCTCCGGTGTCGGCGTGGCGGACCACGAGCCCGACGTCCGCGCCGGCGAGGGCGGGGCCGGTGATGATCGCGTCGAGGTCCCGGGTGAGCGCGTCGTCGGTCTGCGCGGACGCGGGCGTGGCGAGGTCCGCGGCCGGGACCGCGGCGAACGCGACGGCGGCCAGGACGAGCGCGAGCGACCGTGATCGGGGCATGGGGGTCTCCTCCAGGGACGCCGATGCGGACTTCCGTCAGGGATTGTCCACGTATCCGGATCACCTGTGAAGTTCTGACGGGAGCGCGGGGACGACCACCCCGCAGGACTCGACCGGATCTCCGCGGATGCGCGCGAGCACCGGATCACGGGCCTCCGGCCGCTGTAGCGTGCACCCGTCCATCACGACGTGCGGAAACCGAGGAGTGCCACCGTGGAGAGACCGGCCTGGGTCGGACCCGACATCGACCTGTCCCGACCGAGCCCGGCCCGGGTCTACGACGTGCACCTCGGCGGTGCGCACAACTTCCGGGTCGACCGCGAGGCCGCGCAGCGGATCGCCGAGGTGATGCCGGACTTACCGCGCATCCTGCGGGCCAACCGGGCGTTCCTGCGCCGCGCGGTGCGGTTCCTGGTCGACCGGGGCGTCACGCAGTTCCTCGACCTCGGCTCGGGCATCCCCACCTCGGGCAACGTGCACGAGGTCGCGTGGAGCGCCGACCCGGGCTGCCGGATCGTGTACGTGGACGTCGACCCGGTCGCGGTCGCGCACAGCCGGGCGCTGCTCGACGGCTTCGACCACGCCACCGCGGTGCACGCCGACCTGCGCCGGCCGGAGGAGGTCCTGACCCACCCGGAGACGCTGCGCACGCTGGACTTCACCCGGCCGGTGGGCGTGCTGATGTTCGCGGTGCTGCACTTCGTGCCCGACGAGGACGACCCCGCCGGGATCATCCGCCGGTACCTGGACGCCACCGCGCCGGGCAGCCACCTCGCCCTGTCGCACGCCAGCCTGGACGGCGAGGCCGAGCGGGCGGAGGAGGCCACCGAGCAGTTCCGCAGCCGGGTCACGGACTTCTCGATGCGCACCAGGACCGAGATCGGCGACCTGCTCGCCGGGGTGGAGCTGGTCGACCCCGGCCTGGTCTACCTGACCGAGTGGCGGCCGGAACCGGGCGACGAGGACCCGGACCCGAAGCGCACGTCGACGTTCGCCGCCGTCGGCCGCAAGAGGGGCTGACCGCGGCACCCGCGGCCCTCCGGCGCGGACCACCGGGGCGTCGTCGTGGGCACGATTCGCGCGATGGCCCTCGGGATAGGATCGTGGTGATGTCGCCACGGGTGTGGCGCGTGCTGCTGGTAAGGGGTTGCGGTGGTGGTGAAGGGCAAGGTCGTCCGGTTCGACGAGGTGCGCGGGTACGGGTTCGTGTCGCCCGAGGAGGGTGGCGAGGACGTCTTCATCCACGTCAACGACATCGACTTCGACAAGCGGTTGATGGCGCCCGGCGCGCTGGTCGAGTTCCTGGTGGAGATGGGCGACCGGGGGCCCAAGGCGTCCCGGGTGAGCCTGGTGCGCGAGGCGTCGGTGCGCAGCGCCCCGTCGTTCCACTCGGGCGACGACGTCAACGGCAACGACATGTTCTGCGAGGTCGTGTCGACCAAGAGGTTCCTGCAGGAGGTCACCGAGACGCTGCTCGTCGCGGCGCCGGGGATGACCGCCGAGCAGATCCTGAACGTGCGCAAGAGCCTGGTCGGGATGGCGCGCAAGTACAACTGGCTCGAGGACTGAGCACCGGGCCGTCCACTGCGGACGGTCGGGCGCTCACCCGGGCCCGGGTGCCGCCCGCAGGTGGGCGAGGTCGTCGTCGGACGGTTCCAGCAGCACGTCGCCGACGTGCAGGTGCCGTGCCACGGCGTGCAGGTCCCGGACGACCTCGCGCACGGTCCGGTCCGCCGGCGGGCTGCCCGGCCGGGTGTCGGACAGCGCCTCGGCGACGGCGAGGTGGTGCGCGCGGTCGGCCAGGGCGTCGGTGAGGTCGGCCAGGCCGGCGCTCAACCGGCGCACCTGCCGGACCGCGCACCGCAGGTGCTCCAAGGACAACGGGTCGCGGCCCAGCTGCCGGGCCGCTTCGCGCAGCGCGTCGTCACCGGCGCGCAGGGCGGCGTGCCCGGGGTGGGCGCACCTCTCGTCCCCCTCCCCGCGGCCCGGCCCCCGCGCCGGTCCGGTCATGGGCCCGGCGGCGCCGCGAGCGCCGGCTTGGCCAGCAGGTCCCGGCCCTTCTCGGCGGTGCGCGGTTCGCACAGCACGTCGTAGCGCCCGGCCACGAGCTGGGTGGTGGACGCGAAGTCGCGCCGGCCCCGCACCGAGGCGTAGCCGACGGCCGCGAACGTCGTGCCGAACACGACACCGGTCACCAGGCCCGCCACGATCGCCACCGGCAGCGGGCCGGAGCCGAACAGGCCGAGCAGCAGGCCGACGAACAGGCCGAACCAGGCGCCCGACGCGGCGCCGCCCGCCAGCACGCGGCCCCAGGTCAGCCGGGCGGTCACCCGTTCGACGACCATCGGGTCGACGCCGACGATCGTGACGTCCTGCACCGGGAAGTCCTGGTCGGCCAGGTGGTCGACCGCGCGTTGGGCCTCGGCGTAGGTGGCGTAGGAACCGATCGGCCAGCCCGTCGGCGGTGTCGGGACCGTCGTCGGCTGCCGGGCGATCAGCGGTGTGGTCATGGGCTCTCCCTGGGTCACTTGCCGGTGACGGCGATGCGCCGGGCTTCGCCGCGTGGGTCCTGGGTACCCGGACCGACCGCCCGCCATCACCGGGGCACGATCAACACCGTCGTCTCACGTTCACCCGGAGAACGAAGTTGAGCGTACGACAGTTCCCATTCTTGAGCCCGCCACGCTCAACTCAGGTGGTGCGCAAGGACTGGAAGGTGCGGGGCGACGCCGGCCACCTGGGCGTCCGCGAGGTGCGCCCGGCCCGGTCGGCGCGCGGTCGGCCGGTCCTCCTGCTGTCCGGCGCGCGCGTGCCCGGCATCGCGTCGTTCGACCTGCCCGTGCCCGGCGGTTCCCTGGCCGCCGACCTCGCGCGCGAGGGCCACCGGGTGTTCATCGTGGACGCCCGCGGCTACGGCGCGTCGGACCGCCCGCCCGCGCTGGACGCGCCCCCGTCCGCCAACCCGCCCGCCGTGACGGGGGAGCAGGTGGTGCGCGACATCGCGGCGGTCGTGGAGTGGGTGCCGGCGACGACCCGCCACCGCCGGGTCGACCTGGTCGGGTGGGCGACCGGCGGGCACTGGGCCGCGTGGTACGCGAGCGGGCACCCGGACCGGGTCGAGCACCTGGTGGTGCTCAACAGCCTGTACGGCGCGACCGACGGCCACCCGGTGCTCGGCCGCGGTTCCGACCACGAGGACCCCGCGCGGCCCGGTCACTTCGACGACGCCCGGCACGGCGCGTACCGGCTCGCCACCGGTCCGGGGCTGCTCGGCGGCTGGGACGCGAGCATCCCGCTGGACGACAAGTCCGCGTGGCGCGACCCGCGCGTGGCGACGACCTACGTCGAGCACGCCCTGGCGAGCGACCCGACGTCGGCCGACCGCGAGCCGCCTGCCTTCCGCGCCCCGACCGGCGCGCTGAAGGACAGCTTCCACCTGGCGACCGGCCGACGGCTCTGGCACGCCGGCACGATCACCGCCCGCACGCTGGTTTTGAGCGGCGAGCTGGACTTCTGGTCCCGCGCGGACGACGTGACCACGGTGGTCGCCGATCTCCGCCAGGCCCGGGACGTGCGGGCGGTGCACCTGGAGCGCGCCACCCACTTCGTCCACCTGGACCGGGCCGAGCGCGGCCGCGACCGGCTGCTCGACGAGGTGCTGCGCCGGCTCCGCTAGCGGTCAGGACCGCCGCGCGAGCAGGCGTGCGCGCAACCGCTGCAAGGGCGGCATGAGCCCGTAGATGACGATCGGCACCGCGATCGTCGCCAGGACCAGGGTCCGCACGGCGGTCGGCGCACCGTCGAGGAGGTCGCCGAGCAGCAGTTGCAGCACGGTCAGGGTGGGGAAGACGGCCAACCAGATCATCAGGGCCAGGTGGTGCCGGGGCGGCGGACCCGCGGGTCTCACCGCCGCCGCGTTGTTTTCGCTCATGGGACAAGGTTCGGCCCCGCGTGCCGGAAACGACAAACCTTGTTGCCGTTTCCGGGAAAAGCGGGGTCAGGCGCCCTGCTCGGACACGCTCCGCGGCTGCGTCGTCATGCGCAGGGCGGTCTGCTTCGCGGTCACGTGCAGCGAACCGGCGACGGCCCGGCAGTAGACGTCCTCGTAGCGGGCGGCCATGAGGTCGACGTCGAACCGGCTCGCCGCCTCCTCGCGGCACCGGTGGGCCGAGAGCTCCCCGACCCGCCCCAGCGCGGCGACCAACGACGCGTGGTCGTCGCACACGAAACCGGTCCGGCCGTCCGCCACCACCTCGGGCACCGCGCCGCGCCGGGTGGCGACCACAGGCGTGCCGCAGGCCATCGCCTCCACCATCACCAGCCCGAACGGCTCGTCCCAGCGGATCGGGAACAGCAGGCAGCGCGCGGCGGCCAGCAGGGCGAGCTTGTCCTCGCGGCCCACCTCGCCGAGCCACTCGACGCCCGGCCCGAGCAGCGGCTTGACCTCGTGCTCGAAGTACTCCTGCTCCTCCGGTTCGCGGCACTTGGCCGCGATGCGCAGCGGGAGGCCGACCTCGGTGGCGGCGGCGATCGCCTCCGGGATGCCCTTGTCCGGCGTGGCGCGACCGAGGAACAGCGCGAAGTCCTCCTTGTCCCGCCGGAACGGGAACAGCCGCACGTCGATGGCGTTGTGCACGGTGGCCGCCCAGCCCAGGTCCGGCGCGAGCCGGCGTTGCGCGTCCGACACGGCCACCAGGTGCACGGTGCCGTCCAGCCCGCGGTAGTAGCGGCCCATGTCGCCGGTCACCGGCGCGTGCGCGGTGACCACGGTGGGCACCGGACGCCCGCGCGCGAGCAGCGGCCCGGCGAGGCTGTGGTCGTGCACCACGTCCACGTCCAGGTCGGCCAGGATGGCGGGCAGCGCGGCGGCGTGCACCACCTCGGGGATGCCCTGGCCCATCCGGTCCTGCTGCGGCCGGTCCGCCGTGCGGCGGAAGTCGGCGGCCGTGCCGTTGCGCCCGACCCCGACGAGCACGACGTGGTTGCCGCGCGCGACCAGCCGGTCCACCAGGTCGGCGCACATCGCCTCGGTGCCGCCGTAACCCGAGGGCGGCAGCTCGAACCAGGGCGGTGCGATCATCGCGACGCGCGGCGCGGTCACCGGTCCCGCCCCCCGTCCAGCCCGGGGTGCACACCCGCCGCCTCGCGCACCAGCTCCACGTCGTCGGGCAGCCCGGTCACCCGCACGTCGGCGCCGTTGACCTCCAGGCCGACCCGCGCGCCCAGCATCGGGATGCCGTCGAGGGCGAGCGGCTCCAACGACTCGGGCAGCACGGGCGAGATCCACACCTTGCGGCGCGGCGCGTACGGCTCCACCCGCAGCAGCACGCGCAGCAGGTGCACGGGGGTCGCCGACGCCCACGCCTGCGGAGAGCACGACGTCGGGTAGGGGATCGGGTCGGGGTACTCGGCGCGGTCGAAGCCGCACAGCAGCTCGGGCAGCCGGCCGCCGAACGCGTCGGCCGCGTCCATCACGGCGGTCGCGACCCGCTGCGCGTGCTCCACGAAGCCGTAGCGCATGAGCCCGTGCACGATGATGGCGTTGTCGTGCGGCCACACCGACCCGTTGTGGTAGCTCATCGGGTTGTACGCGCCCATCCCGGACGCGAGGGTCCGCACGCCCCACCCGGTGAACATCTCCGGTGACACCAACGCCTCCGCGACCCGCTCGGCCTTGTCCTCGTCCACGACGCCGCTCCACAGGCAGTGGCCGATGTTGGAGGTCAGCGCGTCCACCGGCTGCTTGTCGCCGTCCAGGGCGATCGCGTAGTAGCCGCGGTCGGGCAACCAGAACCGCTCGTTGAACCGCTGCTTGAACCCGGCCGCGCGCTCGCGCCAGCGCCGCGCGCCGTCGAGGTCCTCGAAGTCCTCGCACATGCACGCCCGCGCCAGGAAGGCGTTGTAGACGTAACCCTGGACCTCGCACAGCGCGATCGGGCCGCGCGCGATCCGCCCGTCGGCGAAGTTCACCCCGTCCCAGGAGTCCTTCCACCCCTGGTTGACCAGCCCGCGCTCGGTCGCCCGCCGGTACTCCACGAACCCGTCGCCGTCCCGGTCGCCGTAGTCCTCGATCCACGCCAACGCGCGGTCCACGTGCGGGAGCAGCCGCTCGACCTGGTCCCGGTCGATGCCCCACCGGGACAGCTCGCCCAGCAGCATCACGAACAGCGGCGTGGCGTCGGCGGTGCCGTAGTAGACGTTGCGGCCGCCCAGTACCAGCGACGCGTCCGCGCCGAACCGCATCTCGTGCAGGATGCGCCCCGGCTCCTCCTCGCTGTTGGGCTCGACCCGCGTGCCCTGGTGGTGCGCCAGGGTGCGCGCCGTCCCCAGCGCCAGCGTGGGGTCGATCGGCAGCGCCATCAGCGAGGCCAGGATCGAGTCGCGGCCGAACAGCGTCATGAACCACGGCGCGCCGGCGGCGACCGCGGTGTCCGAGGGGCGGTCGGGGTCGAAGATCCGCAGCGCGCCCAGGTCCTGCCTGCTGCGCTGGAGCGTCATGGCCAGCGACGGCCTGCCCGTGTACCTCAGCACGGGCACGGCCTCCCGCCACCGCCGGGCCCGCATCACGGGCACCGACTCGTCGATCGGGCGTCCCAGCGGGAACATCGTCTCGGTCGTGCGACCGTCCACGACGGGCCGCACGGTCACGCACGTCGACCACTCGCCCTTGGGCGGCACGACCGCGCGGAACGTGAGCGTGTCCGGCGAGTAGTCGGCGCCGTCGGCCCGCACCCGCACGCCCCGGCTCTGGCCGTCCAGCCGGCGGCTCAGGCGCAGCTCCTCCGGCTCCACGTCGCACTCGTGCCGGCCCCGCTCGCGGACCCGGCCCTCCTTGACCTCGAACAGGTCCGCGAAGTCGGCGTGGACGTGGACGGTGACGACGTGCGTGGCGGTCTCCCGGCCGAAGTTGCGCAGCGTGATGTCCTCGCGCATGCCCGCGCCGACGTACCGCTCGCGGCGCACGAGCAACGTGCTCTCGGCGTCGTGCGCGCGGGACCGGCCGCGGCCGACGAACGTCATCCGGAACGGGTCGCGGGTGAGCGTGGTGATGTGCTCGACCGGCCCGCCGTCCAGGCGAAGCTGCCAGCCGGACACGATCCGGGTGTCCTGGAAGAACACGCCCTGCGCGGCGGCGGCGTCCACGTTGCCGTCGCTGCCGCACACGCAGAACGAAGTGCCGTGCACGAGCGTCACCGTGTCGGGTGACAGCGTGACGGGCTCGCCGTCGTAAGCCCAACCACCCTCGGTCATCGTCGGCCTCCTCCGCCGGGCGTTCCGTCCCGCCGACCAGGTCCACCACGGGTGCCACCCGTCAAGGAGGGCAAACACCGCCCATCCCACCGGGGGACCTCGCCCGCCGGGCGTCGCATGCACCACCGCGCGCGGGGTAGCCCACCGCCATGCGCGCGCTCACGCTCGACCCCAGGACCGCGAACTCGTTGCGGGTCACCGAGGTGCCCGAGCCCGAACCCGGACCCGGTGACCTGCTGGTCGAAGGGCTGGCGGTGGGCGTCTGCGGCACGGACAAGGAGATCGCCCGCGCCGAGTACGGCGAGCCGCCGCCGGGGCGGCACCGGCTGGTGCTGGGCCACGAATCGCTCGGCCGGGTGATGACGGCGCCGGCCGGCAGCGGGTTCGCGGCCGGCGACCTCGTGGTGGGCGTCGTGCGGCGCCCCGACCCGGAGCCCTGCGGGGCGTGCGCGCACGGCGAGTTCGACAACTGCCGCAACGGCCGCTACACCGAGCGCGGCATCAAGCAGCTCGACGGGTACGCGGCCGAGCGGTGGTGCGTCGAGGCCGACTACGCCGTGGCGCTGGACCAGGGGCTGACCGACGTCGGCGTGCTCATGGAGCCGACGTCCGTGGTCGCGAAGGCGTGGGAGCAGGTCCGTCGCGTGGGGGAGAGGGCTTGGTACGAGCCGGAACGCGCCCTGGTGACCGGCGCGGGTCCCATCGGGCTGCTGGCGGCGATGATCGGCGTCCAACAGGGACTGGACGTGCACGTGCTCGACGTGGTCGAGGACGGCCCGAAGCCGGAGCTGACGCGGCGGTTGAGCGCGACCTACCACCACGGGGACGTGGACGAGGTGTCGTCCGGGCTGCGACCGGACGTGGTGATCGAGGCGACCGGCGTGGGCAGCCTGGTCGTCTCCGCCCTCCGCAACACCGCGTCGTTCGGGGTGGTGTGCCTGGCCGGCCTCTCGTCGGGCGGCCGCACGGTCGAGGTGGACGTCGCGGGCACGAACCGGGCGATGGTGCTGGAGAACGACGTGGTCGTCGGCTCGGTCAACGCGAACCTGCGCCACTACCGCCAGGCCGCCGACGCGCTGGCGAAGGCCGACCCGGACGGGCTGGCCGGTCTGATCAGCCGCCGCGTGCCGCTGGAGCGCTTCGCCGAGGCGTTCACCGCGCGGCCCGACGACGTCAAGGTCGTCATCACGCTGTGAGCGGCGGGCCGGTGAACCCACCGATGCGGACGTGATCACGAGCCGTCATGCTGGTCGGCATGGCTGTCGATCCGCGCGGTGCCGACCTGAAGCGACTGCTGGCCGAGGACCCGGGCGGTCCCGTGGTCATGCTCAACCTGCTCCGGTTCGCCGAGGGCGGGCGGGCGTCGTACGAGGAGTACGCGCGGCACCTGCGCGAGACGTTCCTGCCGCGTTACGGCGGGGAAATCCTCTACGCGGGCACCGGCTCCACCGTGCTGGCCGCCGAGGACGGGCAGAGCTGGGACGCGGTGGTGGTCGTCCGCTACCCGGACCGCGCCGCGTTCAGCCGCATGGTCGCGGACCCGGAGTACCAGGAGGTCACGCACCTGCGCACGCGGGCGTTGAGCGAGGCGGTGCTCCAGGCGACCATCCCGTGGGGCTGAGCGCTCAGGCGCCGCTCGCGCTGGGCAGCAGGGGCGGGCAGCCGGCGGTCGCCCACGCGGGGTCGTGCTCGAAGTGCCACTCCTCGTTGAGGTAGCGGCGGCACCAGCCCAGCGCGGGGCCGTTCCGCTCCACCCAGGCCGCCGACTCCAGCGGTTGCACGTCCACCGCGATGCCCTTGACGTGCATCGACTTCTCCGGTGGCAGCACGTACCGGGCGGCCAGCTCCGGCGTGCCGAACCGTCGCACGGCGTCCTCGAACTCCCGCCGCTGCTGGCCGGTGCTGCGCTTGCCGTCGTTCAGGCACAGCCCGACGCCCTGCGCGCCCGCCGCGGCCCGCAGCCGGTGCCAAGCCTCCAGCACGTCCGGGCGCAAGCCGTCGGGCTGCTCGTCGGCGTAACGCCCGTCCAGCGCGCAGGCCGGGCCGGTCTCCGGACCCGGGACCTCCTCCACGATCGCCAGCGGCCGTCCCGGGAGAGGCTGGTGGACCAGGGTCACCCGGTCCATCGCGCCCATCGCGCCCAGGGAGGCCACGGCCACCAGCACGACCAGCAGCACGCCGATCGCCGTGCGCCTGACACCGTTCGACATCACGTCAGCACATCCACGACGTACGCGGCGGCCTCGGCGAGCAGCGCTTGGTCGTACCGGGCGTCGGCAGTGGTCTTGCTGGACATGATCGAGACCACCAGCGGTGCGGCGTTCGGCGGCCAGACCACGGCGATGTCGTTGACCGTGCCGTAGCCGCCGGTACCGGTCTTGTCGGCCACGGTCCACCCCTGCGGCACGCCGGCCCGGACGCGCAGGGGGGCCGCCGCGGTCGCGTTGCGCTCGAGCAGGTCGCGCAGAAAGGCGCGCTTGTCCGCGTCCAGGGCGTCATCGAGCACGATCCTGCGGTAGTCCTCCCCGATGGCGCGTGGTGAGGTCGTGTCGCGTGGGTCGTCGGGCACGGCCGTGGTGAGGTTCGGCTCGAACCGGTCGGACCGGGTGACCGTGTCGCCGAGCGCCCGCGCGTACGCGGTCAGCCCGGCCGGGCCGCCGAGGTCGCGCAGCAGCAGGTTGCCCGCCGTGCCGTCGCTGTGGCGCACCGCGGCGTCGCACACCTCGCGGAGCGTCATGCCGGTGGCCACGTGCTGCCTGGTGACGGCGGAACTGGCCATCAGGTCGTCCTCCGTGTACCGCACGACGGTGTCGAGGTGGGACAACGGGTTGCGGTGCAGGACCGCGGCCGCCGCCAACCCCTTGAACGTCGAGCAGAACGCGAACCGCTCGTCCGCCCGGTGCTCGACGGTGGCCCCGGTGCCGGTGGCCAGGGCGTACACGCCCAGCCGGGCGTCGAACCGCCGCTCCAACCCGATCAGGTGATCGTGCGGCACCGGGGACGGAGCGGTGGTGGGCGGCGCGGACGTGCCGGTCGGGGCGGGGGAGGACCGCGGCGGCGCCGTCTCCCCGGCGCAGCCGGCCAGCGGGAGCAGCGCGACCGCGCCCAGGAACGCGCGGCGGCTGACGGTGTGGTGCGGCGGTGTCACGACCCCGAGCTTCACAGGCGGCCGTGATGCTGTCCAAGACGCGAACGCGGGCACTGATGCCGATCTGGCATAGTCCCCGGTCGTGGACGTGGTGGAGGCGTGCAAGGCGTTCGTGGCCGTCAGCGGGCACGGCAGCTTCACCGTCGGCGCGGCGGCGGCGCGGATACCGCAGTCGGTGGCCAGCAGGCGCGTGGCGGCGCTGGAGCGGCACTTCGGGGCCAGGCTGTTCACCCGGACCTCGCGGACCGTGGCGCTGACGCCGTTCGGCCGGGAGATGCTGCCGTCGGCGCGGCGGCTGGTCGACCTCGCCGAGGCGATGGAGCACGACGCCCGACGGGCGAAGCTGCGCCCGTTCCGGCTCGCCGTGCCGGAGGTCTGCGCGCCCCGCCGGTTGGCCCGGCTCGTGGCCGACGCCCGCCGTCACGACCTGGAGCTCGACCCGTGCCCGGCCGGACCGGCCGACCGGGTGGAGCTGGTGCGCACCCTGGACGTGCGGGCCGCGCTGGTCGCCGTGCCGCCGGACGACGGCGTCTGGCGGGTGCCGCTCGGCCTCGCCGGGCAGGCCGACCCGGGCGCCGCCTCGGCGGTCCACGTGGAGACCCTGCGCGTCGGCCGGGCCGAGCGGACCGCCCGCCGCCGTCGCATCCGCCTCCAGCCGGAGGACGACGTGCCGCACGTGCGCGACCGCCTCACCCGGCTGCGCGACGCCGTCGGCCTGCAACCCGCCCAGGTGGTGGTGGCGCCGTCGCTGGTCGCCGCCGCGGCCGACGTGCTCGGCTCGTCCGACCTGCTGCTGTGCTCGCCGGGCCAGGCCGACGACCTGGGCCTGCACTGGCGGCCGATCGGCGAGCTGGACCTGGCCCGCGGCTACGACGTCACGGCCGGCCTGCGCGAGGACGCCGAGCGCGTCCGCGACCTCCCGGCCGCCGCGATCGCGCGCTGCCTCGACGGCGGGGACGGCGGGCCGTGACGACGGAGGTCCTTCGCGCCGCGCGCGAGGCGTTGGACGACGCGGGCCTGCGCGGGTCGTTCCTGGTGCGCGACCTGGACACCGGCGAGGAGATCGGCCTCGACGCCGAGGTCGAGTACCCGGTGGCGTCGCTGGTGAAGGTGCCGCTCGCGGTCGCCACGCTGGAACGCGTCGACCGCGGCGAGCTCGACGCCGCCACGCCGGTCGTGGTGCCGCCCGGCCGGGTCGGCGCGCCGGGGCCGATCGGGCTGCCCAAGTTCCGCCACCCGGCCACGATCGCCGTGGACGACCTGCTCTACCTGAGCGTCGCGATCAGCGACAGCACCGCCGCCGACGCCCTGTTCGCCCTCACCCCGCCCGCCGCCGTCGCCGCCGAGCTGCGCCGGCTCGGCTGCGACGGCATCGCCGTGCGCCACCTCATGCGCGACCTCGTGGACACGCCCGCCGAGCGGTTCACCCCGGCCGAGGGGCACCTCGCGCACTCCCTGGCCATCGCGGCGGCGACCGAAGGTCGTGGGCACCCGGTGACCCAGCTCGACATCAGCCGGGCGAACGCCGGTTCCGCCCGCGCGTTCGTGGACCTGCTGCACGGCCTGTGGCGGCCGACGACGATCCGGCCCGCGGTCGCCGAACGGGTCCGCGAGCTGATGGGCGACAACGTGGTGCGGCACCGGCTCGCCCCCGACTTCAGCTCGGACGCGTCGCGCTGGTCCTCCAAGACCGGCACGCTGCTCAACCTGCGGCACGAGGTCGGGGTGGTCGAGCACGCCGACGGCCAGGCGTTCGCGGTCGCCGCGCTCACCGAGTCGCGGGTGCCCGCCGTGGTGCAGCCGGGCGCGGAGGCGTTGATGGCGCACGTCGCCCGCACGCTGCGCGACCACCTGCGGTCGCGGTGAGCCGGGCGGCGGGCGTCAGCGGAAGTCCTTCGTGGACGGCACGAGCGCGGCTGCGGCGGGCGCGGCGAAGCAGACCACCGCGCACACCGCGAGGACGGCGTCGGCGCCGAACGCGGCGACCGCGGGCGCGATCAACGCCAAGCCGACCGGCGCCAGGCCGTAGGACAGCAGAAAGTCCACAGAGGACACCCGGGCCAGCATCGCGGGCTCCACCTCGCGTTGCGCCGCGGTGAACCACGGCACGTTGAACAGCTCGATCCCCGCGCCCGCCACCGCGTAGGCGGCCACGACGACCACCGCGGGCACCGGCAGCAGCAAGGCCACCGGCACGAAGCCGTAGCAGGCCAGGCCCGCCAACGCGGTCCAGCCCCGCGCCCCGGAACGCCGTCGTGCGGCGAACACCGCACCACCCAGCGCGCCCACCGCGTAGGCGGTCGTGGCGGCGGCGAGCACGGCCGCCGTGCCGTAGCGGTCACTGCTCACCAGCGGCAGCACCACACCGGTCGCGGAGTACCCCGTGGCGATCACCGCGGTCAACGCGCCCAACCCCGCCACGAACCACGGGTGCCGCCGGGCCTCGCGCAGACCGGCCGCGAACTCCGCCGAGAACCGCCGCCCGGCAACGGGGACGACGGCCGCGCCCGGAGGCGGCACCAGGGCGGCGACCCACCACAGCACCGCCGTCGCGACGACCAACGCCCGGGTGTCCACGACCAGCGCCAGCAACGCCGTCAGACCCGGCGCGACCAGCGTGGTCACCCGCACCGCCACGGTCATGGCCGCGTTCGCCCGCAACCGCCGCTCCTCGGCCACGACCTCCGCCGTGAGCGCCTGGAAACCCGGACGGCACGCGCCCTGACCGGCGCCGACCACGGTCGCCGCCGCGGCCACCAGCACGACCGAGCGCCCCAACCCGAGCGCGAGCAGCGGCGTGGCGAGCCCGGCCACCGCACCCGACCACGCCACCACCCGCCGGCGCGGGTGCCGGTCGGCCAGCACGCCGGCGATCGGGACGGCGACCAGGAACCCGACCGTCCGGGCGGCCAGCACGACACCCAGCCCGCCGGCGGTCAGCGACCGCTCCAGCACCGCGAACCCGAGCACGAACGGCAACGCCCACGTGGCCAACCCGGATGCCGTCGCGCCGGTCCACAGTCGCAGGAACGCCGCGTCGCGCCGCAGCGGAGCGCCCGGCCGGACGTCAGCGCGCACGAGCGCTCAGCCGGCCTCGGTGGCGTCGGACCGGCCGGTGGCGCGCACGAGGTCCTCCCGCGCCCGCGCGACCCGCGACCGGATCGTGCCGATCGGGCAGCCCGCGACCTCCGCCGCCTCCGCGTAGGACAGACCCAGCACCTGGGTGAGGACCAGGGCCTCCCGGCGGTCGGGGTCCAACGCGTCCAGCAGCATGGTCAGCTCCACCGCGCCCTCGAACCCCGAGTCGGCCGGCCGCCGGTCCGCCGCGCGCTCCCAGTCCGCCCCGGGCGACAGCCGGGGCCGCGACCGAGCCATCCGCACCTGGTCGACGACCACGCGGCGGGCGATCGACAGCAACCAGGTGCGCGCCGACGACCGCCCGGCGAACCGGCGCAGGCTCGCGAGGGCGCGCGCGTAGGTCTCCTGGGCCAGGTCGTCGGCCACGTCGACGTCGGCGAGGTGGGCGATGAACCGCCACACGTCCCGCTGGGTGGCCCGCACGAACCGCTCCAGCGCGTCCCGGTCGCCGGACCGGGCCCGCAACGCCCAGCGCGTCACCTCGTCGTCGGGGTCGGTCACGTTGGGGAAGGTCACGATTCCGGATCGTAACCACACCGGCGGTGGGAACTCGTGCGCCGAATGGAGCGACTACTGGGACGTGGACTGCCCAACCTGCCGCGAAGCGCTGTCCGCGCGCCTCGACGGTGAAGACGAGCCCGTGCCCGCCGCCGACGTGGACGCGCACCTGGCGCAGTGCGCGGACTGCTCGACGTGGCTCGTCCGGGCGCAGGCGCTGACCAGGACGATCCGGGTCCGCCCCGCGCAACCCTCGCCGGACCTGGTGGCGGCCGTGCTGGCGGACGCGCCGCCGCGCCACGTCGCCCTGGTGCCACGCCTGGCGCTGGCCGCGGTGGCGATCACCCAGCTGTGGCTGGCGCTGGCCCAGCTCCTCGCCGGGGCGACCTCCCCGCCCGCGCACGACGAGACCCTGGCCGGGCACCTGTTCAACGAGGGCGCGGCGTGGAACCTGGCGCTGGGCATCGGTCTGCTGGTCGCCGCCGTGCACGCCCACCGGGCCGCCGGGCTGCTGCCCACGCTCGGCGGGTTCGTCGCGGTGCTCGCCGCGTTCTCCGCGCACGACCTGGTCACCGGCACGGCGACGGCGACCCGCGTGCTGTCGCACCTGCCACTGGTCGCCGGCCTCGTCCTGCTGTGCCTGGTCCACCGCGCGCACCGTGACCAACCCACGCCGGGCACACCGGCGCAGCACGACCACGACGAGCACGACGGCACGGGCGAGCCCGACGACCGCCGTCCGCCGCGGCCGGAGAAGCGCGGCCGGGGCGGGCTGCGGCCGACGGCCCACCGCCGTGCCGCCTGACCCCGCGGTCACGTCGTCACCGGCGTGATACCACCGGCGGCGGCGAGCGCGCGGTGCAGCGCGAGCTCGGCGGTCGGGCCTTCGGCGAGCACGATGCCCGTGCACGACCGCTGGTCGGCCAGGTGCTGGACGAGGTCGCCGGGGCTCGCGGTCGGGTACCACTCGGGCGAGCCGGGCAGCCCGCCCAGCCGGTCCAGCCCGGACCACCCGCGCAGGACACCGGCCCGCTGGGGGTAGGACAGCACGAACGCCACTCCGACACCGGGTTTCAGCGGCTCGGTCAGCAGCGCCGGTTCCCGGTCCAACGCCGTGGACACCATCGCGTCGTAGACGTTGGTGCCCAGGGACCGGCACAGCGCTTCACCGACGAGCGCGCCGCCGATGCGGGCGTTGACCTCGACCACCTCCGGGCCGTCGGCGGTCAGCACGAACTCGGTGTGCGCGAACCCCCGGTCGTGCCCGGCGACGGCCAGCACCCGCCCGATCCACCGGCCCAGCTCGGCGAGGTCGGCGGCGGGGAACGCGACCGGGAAGGCGGCTGCCTCCTCGCGGCGCACGGGTTCGGGGGAGAGCTGCCGGCTGAGCACGCCCAGCAGCCGGGTGCGGCCGGCCCACGTGACCGTTTCGGCGCTGTAGAGCGGCCCGGCGAAGTACGGTTCGGCGATCAGGTCGCCCTTGAGCGGCGTGCGTTCGGCTTCCCGCAGCGCGGCGTCCAGTTCGGCGCGGGTGCGGACCAGCCACACCGCGCGCGACGACGTGCCCGCGGAGTCCTTGACCACCAACGGGAACGCGTCGGCCGACCCCGGGTCGACCGGCCCGCCGCGGCTCAGCCCGTGCTCGTGCAGCAACGCCCGGACCGCGCCCTTGTTCCGCAGCACGCGCACCGCGTCCACCGACGGGCCGGGAAGGCCGAGGCGCCGAGCCAGTTCCGCGCCCGGGACGGCCCACGTGTCCGTGGAGCTGATCAGCCCGGCCACGTCCGGCATCGCGCGCAGGGCGGCCTCGCACGCCCGGACGTCGGCGGTGTCGAGGTCGACCACCCGCACGCGGTCCGGGCCGAGGGTGGACAGCTCGTGGGTGTAGATCGACCGGTCGCCGGTGAGCAGGCACAGGTCGTGGCCCGCGTCCTCGGCGGCGTCGGCGAGCCGGCCGAGGCCGAACGTGAGGGCTTCCAGCAGCACGATGGTCACGGCACGGGGTCCTTCCGGCGTTCCGGCGCGGGGACGACCGCCCGGCGCGCCCAGTCCATCGCGGCCCACGGCGGCGTCAGGTCGTCCAGCGAGGTGATCTCCACCGGCGTCAGCAGCGCCGGGTCCAGGGCTTCGCGGTGGCGGGCGAACACGCGCGCGGCGTAGCGGTGGCCGGTGTCCGCGCCGATGACGAGGTGCGTGCGGCCGGGGTCGCGGCCCGCTTCCCAGCGCGCGGCCAGGTGCGCCGCGCCGGTGGACAGGCCCGCGAACACCGCGTGGTCGCGCATCAGGCCGACGGTGGCGGCCATGGCGTGCTGGAAGTCCAGCCAGTGCACGCGGTCGTACAGCTCGTGGTGGACGTTGTCGAACGGGATGGCGCTGCCGATGCCCGCGATGATGGCGTCCGGGTCGGTGAACCGCTCGCTGCCGAACGTGACGCTGCCGAACGGCTGCACGCCGACCAGTCGCACTCCGGGGTCGTGCGCGCGCAACGACCGCGTCAGCCCGCCGCTGGACGCCCCGGTCCCGACGCTGCCGACCACCGTCAGCTCCTCCTCCGGCAACGCCCGGCGCACCAGGTCGGCCAGCTCGGCGTACCCGAGGTGGTGGACGGGGTCGTGGTACTGGCGCATCCAGTGCAGGCCGGGGTCGCGGGCCAGCAGCTCGCGCACCCGGGCGACCCGGCGGTTCTGGTCCAGCCGCAGGTCGTCCGACGGCGGCATCCGGTCGACGGTGACTCCCAGGATCTCCAACTGGGCGCGGATCGTGTCGTCCACGGTGGTCGAGGCGACGATGTGGCAGCGCAGCCCGTGCCGGTGGCAGGCCATCGCCAGCGCGAGCGCGTAGATGCCGCTGGAGCTGTCGACCAGCGTCTGTCCTTTGTGGATAACTCCGGTGTCGAGCAGGTGCCGGACCGCGCCCAGCGCCGCGTACACCTTCAGCGTCTCGAACCGGATCAGCACGATGCCGGGCGCGAGCCGGACGAGCGCGGGCGTCTTGAGGGCGTCGGTGATGTGGTCGTGCACCGGCGTCGGGGTCATCGTTGGGTCCCCTCGGGGGTCGACGGGGCGTTCAGGCGCGCCAGACCGTGCCGCGCCGCTCGTACTCCAGGACCGTCTCCACGCGTTGGGCGAGCTTCGCCCCGAGGAACCGCTCCACCAGCCACAGCGCCACGTCCAGCCCGGACGTGATGCCGCCGCCCGTGACCAGGTCGCCGTCGTCCACCACGCGCGCGTTGACGACGTTCGCGCCCTGCGCCGCCAGGTCCGCTTTCGCGCCGGCGTGCGTGGTCGCGTTGCGGCCCTTGGTGATGCCCGCGGCGGAGAGCACCATCGTGCCGGTGCAGATGCCGACCCGCAGGGACCGCGCGGCGGCCAGTCGGCGCAGGAAGTCGCGGTCGGCCACGAGCCGGTTGACGCCCGGCCCCGTCTTGTCGGTGTAACCGCCGCCGGGCACGATGAGCACGTCCGCTTCGCCCGGCGTCCACGCCTCGGCCACGTCGACCTTCGTGCCGTAGGTGCACGTGACCGTGCCGGGACGTGCGGCGGCGGCCAGTGACGTCGTCACCGCGCCGCCGCTCATCCGCCCGGCCAGGCCCAGCACCTCCACCGGTGCGACGAAGTCCTGCTCCTCGACCCCGTCGAACACCAGCACCCGCACCCGAAGCGGCGTCGCCGCGCTCGCGGTGGCGACCGGCATCGCGCCGGCCGCTCCCACGGACAGCGCCGACGCGCGCAAGAACGTGCGACGTTCCACTGCGACCTCCCCGGGATTGCCTTCACCCCAGTGGTCGGTCGGGACCCCCGTTCGGTTCCGGGCGTTCCGCCGCCGTCGCGGCGCGGACGAGGGCGGCGGTCGCCCGGGACCGGGACTGCTGCGGCCAGGCGATCACCAGCGTGGAGGGAGGTGCGTCCGGGACGTCGAGGTAGGCGAGGCCCGGTCGCGGGTAGCGGGCCGCGACGGACGCGGGCAGCAGGGTGACCAGCTCGCCCAGTTCCACCAGCTTGAGCAGTTGGGACAGGTCGCGGACCTCGTGCCGCTCGGCGAGCCCGTCGAGGTAGCGGTGCAGCTGGTCGTGCCGCGTCGGGCCGTCGACGGGCAGCCCCAGCTCGGCGAGGTCGACGCGGTCGCGGGTGGCCAGCGGGTGGCCGATCGGGACGGCGGCGACGCGGCGCTCGACCACCACGGTCTCGGCGTCCAGGCCGGTGCGGTCGAACGGCTCGTGGATCAGGGCCGCGTCGGCGTCGCCCCGGCGCAGGAGCAGGGGTTGCTCGCCCCAGCCGCACAGGCGGACCGCGACCGGCAGGGACGAGGCGGGGTCGGCCGCGTACCCGGCGAGGATGGTCTCCAGCAGCCCCGCGTCGCTGTCGGCCTTGACCGCCAGGACGAGCTTCGGCTCCGCGGCGCGGCGCGCCCGCCGCCCGGCCGCCTCCAGGGCGTCCAACGCGATCCGCGCCTGGTCGAGGAGCACGGTCCCGGCGGGGGTCAGCGCGACGGCGTGCGTGGTCCGCTCGAACAGCGTGACGCCCAGTTCCGCTTCGAGCTTGCGGATCGCGCGGGACAGGGGAGGGGACGAGATGCCCAGCCGCTCGGCGGCGCGGGCGAAGTTGAGCTCCTCGGCGACGGCGACGAAGTAGCGCAGCGGTCGCGACTCCACGCGCCCCACCTCCGTTCGGTATGTCCCTCAGGGTAACAACCCGGTGGTCGCCGATCCTTCCGGTTCGGCGGGGTCGCGGACAGGGTTGACCCGTGATCATCGTGAGCGGTGCCAACGGGAAGCTCGGTCGGGCGGTCGTGGAACGGCTGCTCGACCGGATCGGGCCGGAGCGGATCGGGGTGTGCGTCCGCGACCCCGGGTGCGCGGAGGGGCTGCGGGAGCGGGGTGTGCGGGTCAGGCAGGGCGACTTCGCTGACGCGGCCGGCCTGGTGCACGCGTTCGAGGGCGCGTCACGGGTGCTGGTCGTGTCGGTGGACTCGCACGGCGCGGGTGCGGTGCGCCTGCACGGGACGGCCATCGCCGCGGCCGTGGAGGTCGGCGTCGAGCGCGTCGTCTACACCAGCCACATGGGCGCGAACCCGTTGTCGCACTTCGCGCCGATGGTGGACCACGCCGCTACCGAGGTGGTGTTGCGGGAGTCGGGCGTCGCCTTCACGTCGTTGCGCAACGGCTTCTACGCGTCGTCGGCGCTGATGTTCCTGGAGGGGGTGCTGGAGACGGGGGAGTTGGCCGCGCCGGAGGACGGACCGGTGTCCTGGACGTCCCACGACGACCTGGCCGAGGCGGCGGTCGTCGCGTTGACCGAGGAGGTCCTCGACGGGCCGACGCCCGCCCTCACCGGCGCGGAGGCGGTCGACCTGGCGGGGATCGCGGCGATGGCCTCTCAGGTGACGGGCCGGGCGATCCGCCGCGTCGTCGTGTCGGACGAGGAGTACCGGGACCGGCTCGTCGCCCGCGGCCTGCCCGGACCCGTCGCCGACCTGCTGGTCGGGATGTTCGCGGCGAGCCGCCGGGGCGAGTTCTCGCGGGTCGACCCCACCCTGGCCGGCCTGGTCGGACGACCGACCGTGCCGCTGCGCGACATCGTGGCGTCCCGGCTGACCACGTCCGCCTGAGGTCTGCGCTCGCAGCCGGCACGCCCTTTCAGGGTCGGACCGGAATCGGGTCGGCCAGGCCGAGGCGGGTGAGGGGACATCCGGGCGGACGCGATCAGCCGCGCAGCCGACCGCCCGCGAGCCCACGGCCGCCTTTCGCCGCGGCGGCGCGTGTCGGGCGTCGGGGGCGGTGTGCGAAGTGGACGGTCGGGTCAGACGAGGCCGCCGTTGGCGAAGAGCACCTGGCCGTTGACCCAGCGGGCCGGGCCGGCGAGGAACGCGACGGCCTCGGCGATGTCCTCCGGCTGACCGAGGCGTTCCAGCGGGGCGGCCTTGGCGAACGCGGCGATCGCGGTGTCGTCCTTGCCTTGGAGGAACAACGGGGTGGCGGTCGGACCGGGCGCGACCGCGTTGACGGTGATGTCCTTGCCGCGCAGCTCTCGGGCCAGGATCAGCGTGATGGCCTCGACTGCGGCCTTGCCGGCGACGTAAGCGCCGTAGGCGGGTAGCTGGGTGCGGGTGACCGACGTGGAGAAGTTGACGATCGCACCACCGCGGCGGAGGCGGCGCGCGGCCTGCTGGGAGACGACGAACGTGCCGCGGACGTTGGTGCGGTGCATGCGATCCAGGTCGTCGAGGTCCAGCTCGGCGATGGGCGAGAGGATCATGATCCCGGCGGTGTTCACGACGACGTCGATGCCGCCGAACGCCCCTTCCACCGCGTCGAAGGCGGCGCTCATGTCCCGCTCCTCGGCGACATCACCGCCCACGGCCAGCGCCTGCCCACCGCGTGCGGTGATGGCGGTGACGACCGCGTCGGCCTTGTCCTTGTTGCCGGCGTAGTGCACACCGACCGCGAACCCGTCGTCGACCAGGCGCTCGGCCACGGCCCGCCCGATCCCCCCGCTGCCGCCGGTGACAAGGGCGACGCGGGTGGTGGTGGTGTCGGTCATGAGAATTCCTTTCGGATGCGTGAATACGCGAGGCCCCGCAGCTGGGTCGGTACGGCGCACGGAGTGCCGGGGCGCGTCGGTGCCGGTATGGCGAGCGCGAACACGGGAGGGCCGTGGCTGAAGCCAGAGCGCGCCGCAGTCGAGGTGGCGGGTGCAGCGGTGTGGCTGCGCGATGCAGGGAGCGGCGGTCAGACGCGCCCTTGGCTCTGTGGGCCCGCGGTATGCGCTATGCGCCGGAATTCCGGTGCGGGCGGGGAGGCGTTGGTGGGGTTGGTCAGGGTTGGGGGGAGGTGGCCAGGTGGGTCAGCCATTCGGTCAGGAGGGCGAATTCGGCCGGGCTGAACGACTCCGGGCGGTGGGAGCGGAGCAGGGCGCTCAAGGTGGTGGCGGCCTGGGCCACGGTTGGCGCGGGGGAGGTGGGGGTGGTGTCGGGATCGGGGGTGAGGATGCCGGGCAGGACGATGTCCCGGATGCGGACCGAGAGGGTCGGGTCGCGGTCGGGTTCGGGGCGGTTGAGCAGGGACAGGGCGACGCCGGTGTTGGCGGCCATCACGATGTCGGCGGCGTGGTCCGGTTCGACCGCCAGGCGGCCGGATCGGGCGACTCGTTCCAGCACGCCCCGCAGCAGCTCGCGCGCCTCGCGGACGGCCTGCGGTGGCGAGGACAGCCTCGGTGTGTACATCAGGCGGTAGACGTTCGGGTGGTCCAGGGCGAAACGCGTGTGCCCGTCCCAGCCGCGCCGCAGGTCGGCCACCGGGTCGTCGGTCGGCGTCGCGGCGCGCTTGGCCGCCAGGTACTGCGCGAACCCGTGGTCGACGACGGCGGCCAGCAGGCTGTCCTTGTCGCCGAAGAGGCGGTAGATCACCGGCTGCTGCACGCCGGCCCGCTCCCCGACGGCCCGCGTGGAGATGTCGCCGGTCGGCGAGGTCTCCAGCAGCTCGATGGCCGCCGCCAGGATCGCTGATCTGTGGTCCATGTTAGCAACGATAACACAACGGCAGATCGGTGCCAGCAGATTGTTGTTATCAGCGATACGAGTCGGTCAGGAGCGGTGCGGTGGCCGGTGGTCGAGCCAGGTCCGCAGCGCCCACCAGTGGCGCAGGGTGGCCAGCACGCTCGACGGGTCGACCGCCGCGCTGTCGTCCCACGGCGTGCCGGTGATCTCGGCCAGCCGGTCGAGCCGGTACCGGACCGTGTTGGGGTGCACGTGCAGCGCGGCGGCGGCGTGACCCAGGCGTTGACCGTGGTCGAGGTAGACCAGGGCGGTGCCGACCAGTTCGCGGTGGAAGTCGTCGGCGTGGTCCAAGCCCACCAGCGTGCCGCGCAGCAGGTCGGCGAGCACCGGTTGCGCGGCCAGGGCCACCTCGCCCGCCAGGTCGGTGAGGTCGTGCACGCCGCGCAGCCCCGCCCGCCCGGCGATCCGCAGGCCCGCCACGCACAACGGGTGCACGTCGCGCATGGTCGCCGGCCCGGTCGCGGGCGCCACCACCAGCAGCACGTCCGGCGCGAGGTCGGCGGCCGTCGGTCGGCGGGCGGACAGCCCGGTCAGCCGCCCCTCGACCAACCCGTACACGCCGCCGCACGCCAGCAGGCGTTGCTCCAACGCCCGCGCCTCGCCCGGCTGCGTCACGTCGGACACCAGGCAGTGGTAGCGCCCGTCGGACGACAGCCCCGCGCGCCGCAGCTCGGCCCGTTCCGGCGGCCCGCCGTCACCGTGCAGGAGCAACCGCCGCAGCAGGTGGGTGTTGGCGTCGCGGTTGGTGCGCGACAGCTCCAGCTCCGCCGTGTGGTAGCCGTTGATCACGTGCCGCTCCAGCGCCCCGGTGTAGCGGTCGAGGTCGACCATCCCCTCCAGCAGCACCTCGTCGGGCACGCCAGCGTCACGGCTGCGCGCGATGGCGATCTTCATCGCCCTGGTGCGGCCCGCCTGGACACCGCGCAGCAGGCCGTCGATCGAGATGCCCTGCGCCGCGCGGTCCGCGCCCAGCGCCTCGGCGGCCTCGAAGTCCTGCGCCTCCGGCTCGTCGGACCGCTCGAAGAAGTCGAGCCCGGTCGCCAGCAGGACCTCGACGTGGCGGCGGTTCTCCGCCTCCGGCAGCCGGGCCACCTCCGGCGACTGGTCGCGCGCGGCCCGGACCAGCTCCTCCACGACGCCGCGATCGGTCGCCATCCCCCGGAGCACCTGCCCGAGCAGGCGACCGCGGTCGCGCGCTGCCGGCACCGGCCCACCTCCCGCCGCGACGTTGTGGCAGTGGCATAACGAGCGGGCGGCTCGTTGGGCACCGGCCCCTACCGCGGGCGCGCCGCGAGCCGGTATCCATTACCTACTGAACGGTAACACCTCCGGCCGGACCCGCGGGGCCACGGGTTCGGCGACTCCCGTGGACTACTCGAACCCTGCACGGATGTGACAACCCCGCATCCGGTTTGGAGCTCTCGTGGACAAGAAATCCGGGGCGACAGCACGCGACCGCGTCCCCCGCCGCGCGCGTTTGCTCGGTGCGCTGGCCACCTGCGTGCTGGCCACCACCGCCGTGCCCGCCACCGCCGCGCCCGCCACCCCGCCGGAGAGCGCGGCGCTGCGCCAGGTGATGTTCGTCGGGAACAACTGGGACGGCACGGCCGACGTGATCGCCCCGAGCGGCGACTTCGCGAAGATCGGCCGGGTGAACATCATCCCCGACCGCCAGGAGCGGTTGTGGGAGATCTACCTCAACCCGATCAGGCTCGCGTTCTTCCTCGGCATCCGGTCCGGCCCCGGCGAGGGCCACGACCAGTTCGTGGACGACATGTACACCACGCCCGACGGCCGCGCGGTGGTCGCCTCACGGCCCAGCTTCGCCGACGTGGTGTCGATCGACCTGGCCACGGGCCGGGTGAACTGGCGGTTCCCGGTGTCGGGCTTCCGCTCCGACCACATGGCCGTCTCGCCCGACGGGCGGCGGGTCGCGGTGTCCGCCTCGACGTCCAACACCGTGCACGTGCTCGACATCGAGACCGGCCGCCAGGTCGGCTCGTTCGCGACCGGCGACAAGCCGCACGAGAACGTGTTCACCGACGACGGTCGCCACCTGTGGAACATGTCCATCGGCGAGGTCAACACCGCGCTGGACGACCCGGCGCTCGACTTCACCAAGGGCGACCGGCGGATCACGGTCGTGGACGCGACGACGTTCCGGCAGGTGAAGGTGATCGACATGCGCCCGCGGCTGGACGCGTTCGGCCGCTCCGACCTGTCCGACTCGGTGCGGCCCGTGGCCTTCACGCCCGACGAGTCGAAGCTGTACTTCCAGGTGTCGTTCTTCAACGGCTTCCTGGAGTACGACGTGGCCGCCGACCGCGTCACGCGGCTGAAGGAGCTGCCGAAGAACCCGAACACCAGCGAGGACCGCACCACCTGGGTCAACGACTCCCGCCACCACGGCATGTCGATGAGCCCGGCAGGCGACAAGCTGTGCATCGCCGGGACCATGGACGACTACGCCGTGGTCGTGGACCGGGCGACCCTGCGAGAAGGCGCCCTCGTGCCCGCGTCCAAGCCCTACTGGGCCACGGTGAGCGGTGACGGCCGCAGCTGCGTGATCTCCGAGAGCGGGGCCGACCAGGTGACCGCGATCGACTTCGCCACCGGGCGCAAGCTGGTCTCGGTGCCGGTCGGCGACCACCCGCAACGGGTGCGCGTCGGGCACGTCCCGGCCGGCTGGACGGGCCCGCAGGCCCGCTGAACCACGCCGGGGAGCGGTGGTCGGCACCACGTCGACCACCGCTTTCGCACGTTCAGGCCGCCGCTGTAGGTTATAACCTATAAGCGAGGAGGTCTCAGGTGGCTGAGCCGGTCGAGCCGTTCCGGACGAAGAGCGAGTTCGCGTACACGACGTTGCGCGAGAAGATCCTGTCGGGCGAGTTCGCGCCCGGCCAGGTGCTGAACCAGGCCGCGCTGGCGCACACCATCGGCATCAGCACGACACCGCTGCGCGAAGGGCTGCGCCGGCTCAAGTCCGAGGGCCTGGTCGAACTCGACGCCCACCGCGACGCCCGGGTCACCGAGCTGACCGCCGACGAAGCCCGCGACCTGCTGGAACTGCGCGCCTCGCTGGACCCGCTGGCGGTCGCGCTGGCCGCCCGGCGGCGCACCGAGGCCGACCTCCGCGAGATCCGCGCGGCCCTGCGCGGGCTGCGACCCCTGCGCCGCGACCCCGGCGTCGAGGACCTGGTCTCGCACCGCCGGTTCCACGCCGCGCTCTACCGCGCGTCGCACAACGACCTGCTCGTCGCCACCCTGGACGGCCTGTGGGACAAGGCCGACCGGTACCGCCGGTTCGCCCTGGCCACCGGTCGCCCGGACGAGGAGCGGGAGCGGACCGCCGCCGAGCACCGGGAGCTCGTGGACCACGTCGTGGCCGGCGACGCCGACGCGGCGGCCGAGGTCATGCGCCGGCACGTCTCGGCGAGCCTCGGCGCGAGGGCCGCGTCGCACCTGGGTGCCGATCCGCATGCGGGGTAAGGCGGTGGCGGTGCTGCTGGTGCACACCGTCCTGGTCCAACTGGTCACGTTCGTGCTGCGGCCCACCTCCACCTACCGCGCGCTGGAGCTCGGCGTGCCGACGGGGTGGCTCGGCGTGCTGTCGGCCGGGTTCGCGATGGCGCCGCTGGTGCTGGCGATCCCGTCCGGGCAGGCCGTCGACCGGGTCGGCGAACGCCGCGTGATGCTGGCCGGCGCGCTGCTGATGTGCGCGGGCGCGGCGACGTTCGCGTTCGCGGCCGGCGGGGTGGCGGGGCTGCTGGCGGGCAGCGTGCTGCTCGGCACCGGGCACCTGTGCTCCGTGGTCGCGCAGCAGGCCCTGGTCGCCAACACGACCGAGACCTCGCGGTACGACACGGCTTTCGGCTACTACACGTTCGCGGCGTCGTTGGGGCAGGCGGTCGGGCCGGGGTTGATCCTGCTGTTCGGCGGTGACCGGACGATCCCGCGCACGGACACCGTGTTCCTGGTGGCGCTCGTGATCACGGTCGTGCTGATCGGCGTCACGGTGGCGGTGCGCGCGCCGGCCGACCGCCGTGCGGCCGAAGTGGACGGTGCCGCGGAGGGCGTGCGCGACCTGCTGCGCCGTCCCGGCCTGGTGCGGACGCTGGCGGTGAGCTGCGTGGTCATCGCGGCGGTCGACATCACGCTGGTCTACCTGCCCGCGCTGGGCGCCGAGCGCGGCATCCCGTCCGGTGTCGTCGGTGGGCTGCTCGCGGTGCGCGCGGCGGCGTCGATGACGTCACGGCTGTTCCTCGGCCGGCTGGCCGCGTGGCTGGGCCGGCGTCGACTGCTGCTGGGCAGCGTGGCGACGGCCGCGGTGGGGCTCGCGGCGGCGGCCGTCCCGATGCCGGTGTGGCTGCTCGGCGTGGTCGTGCTGGTGGTGGGCCTCGGCCTGGGTGTCGGGCAGCCGCTGACGATGTCGTGGCTGGCCGAGGCGACGCCGCCGGGACTGCGCGGGCGGGCGATGTCGTTGCGCCTCACCGGGAACCGCCTCGGCCAGGTCCTCGTGCCCAGTGCGGCGGGGTTGCTCGCGGCGGGCACGGGCGCCGCCGGTGTGCTGGTGCTGACCGCCGCGGGGTTGACCGCCGCCGGTGTCGCGGCCGGGCGTCGTCCGCCGGGCTGACCGTCACGGGTCGGCGAGACCCGCCTCGTAGCCCGCGATCACCAGCTGAGCCCGGTCGCGGGCCGCCAGCTTCGCCATGAGGTGCCCGATGTGCGTCTTCACCGTGTGGCGGCTCAGGTGCAGGGCCTGTTCGATCTCGGCGTTGGACAGCCCGCGGGTGATCAGCGCGAGCACCTCCCGTTCCCGCGGGGTGACCCGGTCGAGCGAAAGCCGGGGGCGGCGCGGAGTGGGCGCGCGGACGAACTCCGCGATGAGCCTGCGGGTCACGGTCGGCGCGAGCAGCGCCTCACCGGCCGCGACCGTCCTGATGGCGTCAAGCAAGCGGTCCGGCGGCACGTCCTTGAGCAGGAACCCGCTCGCACCGGCGCGCAACGCCTCGTGCACGACGCCGTCGAGGTCGAACGTGGTGAGGATGAGCACCTTCGGGGCGTCCGGCAGCGCGGTGATGCGGCGGGTGGCGGCGACGCCGTCCAGGTCGGGCATCCGGACGTCCACCACCGCCACGTCCGGCCGGTGCCGCTCGGCCAGCTCGCACGCCCGTCGCCCGGTGCGCGCCTCGGCGACGACCTCCACCCCGGGATCGGCGTCCACCAGCAGCCGGACGGTCTCCAGGAACATCGGCTCGTCGTCCGCGAGCAGCACGCGGATCGGCTCAGCCGTCATGGCGGCCCCCGGTGTCGAACGGGAGCGTGGCGCGGACCGCGAACCCGCCCCCGGGCTCCGGGCCCGCGTGCAGCGCGCCGCCGTGCAGCGCGACCCGCTCGCGCATGCCGAGCAACCCCTGCCCCTCGCCGCCGGGCGTCGTCGCGGTCGTGCCCGCGTCCACGACGGAGACGACGAGCCGGCCGGGTTCGACGGCCGCGGTCACGTGGCAGCGCGGTGGGTGGCTGTGCCGCCGCACGTTCGTCAGCGCCTCCTGCACGATGCGGTGGGCCGAGACCCGCACGGCGGCCGGCGTCCTCGCCAGGTCGGCCTGCTCGACGGTGACCGCGACACCGGCCGAGCGCGCGTCCTCCACCAGCCGGTCGATGCCGCCGGCCGGTGCGGCGGAGGGTTCCCGCACCCCGCCGAGCACCGTCCGGACGTCCGCCAGGGCCGACCGGCTCACCTGCTCGATGCCCCGCAGGGCCGCCTCCCGCTCCTCCGGGCGCGTGGCCGCCACGTGGTTGGCGACCGCCGCCCTCATCGCGATCAGGCTGAGGTTGTGCCCGACCACGTCGTGGATGTCGCGGGCGATGCGCAGCCGCTCCTCGGCCACCGCCCGCGCGGTGCGCGACTCGGCCAGCTCGGCGTCGTGCCGCCGGCGGGTGCGCACGGTCGCGGCGACCGCCCACGTCCCGACGACGACCACGGCGCTGAACAGCAGCGTCGACGCGGGTGCCGTGGCGAACGACTCCCCGTCGCCGGACACCGGGACGACCGGCAGGCCCGGCACGGTCGCCACCGCGGTCCCGGCCGCCACCACGCACGCCACCGACGCCACCGCGGCGTCCGGCCGGGGTGAGACCACCACGACCGGGTAGAGCGCCAGCGCGACGGCCGCCAGCACCGACTCGTTGCCCGTGCCGACCACGATGGCCGCCGCGCCCACCGGCAGCACGGCCCACAGCGCGGCGGCCGGTCGGAGCCGGCGGACGGCGAGCGGAGCGCCCAGCGCCAGGCCCGAGACGACGGCGAGCACGTCGACCCCCGGTGCGCGCAGGACCGTCCACATCGCCACCACGACCGCGATGGCGGCGTCCACCACCAGCCGCCCTCTCGGACCGAGCCTCGCCTGAGCCATGCCGGCACGGTATCCGGCCGCCGCCCGGCGGAACTCGGACCACGGTCCGATGGCACGGCGCCGGATCGTTCCGAGACTGCGGGTGTGCTCACCTCGATCCTGGCCGCCTTGATCCTCTCCGTCACGTCCCTCGGCCCGACCACCGCCGCGCCACCCGCCGTCGACGCCGCCGCCGTCGACGCGCTCGTGCGGCAGTACCGGGAGCAGACCTCGCTGCCGGGCGTGGCGGTGGCCGTCACGCACGGCACCGAGGTCGTGCACGCCGCCGGCTACGGCCACACCCCCGACGGTGACGCCGTGACCGCGCACACCGTGATGGCCGCGGCGTCGGTGAGCAAGTCGTTCACGGCGTTGGCGGTGGTGCGGCTGGCGGAGGACGGGCGGATCCGGCTGGACGACCCGGTGCGGGCGCACCTGCCCGAGTTCACCATGGCCGACCCGCGCGCCGCCGACATCACCGTGCGGCAGCTGCTCGACCAGACCTCGGGCATGTCGGACACCACCCACCGGTCGTTCAGCGGCCCGCCCGTCCACACCCTGGCGGAGGCCGTGGCGGCGATGCGCGACTCGCGGCCGGCCGCCGATCCCGGCACGCGCTGGGAGTACCACAACCCGAACTTCCAGGTCGCCGCGCGGCTGGTCGAGGTCGTCGCCGGCGTGCCGTTCGCCGAGCACCTGCGCCGGCACGTTTTCGCGCCGCTCGGCATGCGCGACAGCGGCACCGCCGACACCGAGCGCGACCTGCCGCCGAGCGCCCGAGGCCACGTCAAGGTGCTCGGCCTGCCCGTGGCGCTGCCCGAACCGCCCGCGTTCGGCAACGGCTCCGGCGGCGTGCTCACCTCCGCCCACGACCTGGCGGCGTGGCTGATCGCGCAGAACGACGAAGGCCGTGGACCGGACGGGACGGCGGTCGCCACGCCGCGGAGCATCGCCGAGACGCACACCCCGTCCGCCGTGTCGGGGTCGTACGGCCTCGGCTGGTTCGTCGGCGTCACGCCGGCCGGCGCGCGGGTGGTCGACCACGGTGGCGACCTGTTCACCTCGACGGCCTACCAGGCGCTGCTGCCGGACTCGGGCCACGGCATCGCGGTCATGGCCAACACGGGCATGCGGCACGGTGACGCCCAGGCGCTCGGTGAACGCCTCATCGCCCTGGTCGAGGGCAGGCTGGTGCCGCCGGCCGGCGATCCGTCCGCCGTGATCGACGCGGTGCTGCTCGTCCTGGCCCTGGCCGTCGCGGCGTTGGCGGTCCGGGGAGTGCTGCGGTCCCGGCGGTGGGCCGACCGGCGGCGGTCGCCCGCGCGCCTGGTCCCGCTGGTGCTGCCGCTGCTGCTCCTGGCCACCGTCCACCGGGTCGTCGGCTTCCTCTACCGGGGCCGTGACGT
Source organism: Actinosynnema sp. NPDC091369 (assembly GCF_044757065.1). Taxonomy (NCBI): domain Bacteria; kingdom Bacillati; phylum Actinomycetota; class Actinomycetes; order Pseudonocardiales; family Pseudonocardiaceae; genus Actinosynnema; species Actinosynnema sp. NPDC091369. Next base: position 135,387 of record NZ_JBIVUG010000016.1, read on the forward strand.
GGCGTGGCTCCAGGTGCCGTACCTGTACCCGACCTTCACGGTGCTGCTGGCGGTGGCGGCGGTGGGCGGCGTCGCGGTCCTGGTGGCGAGGCTGGTCGCGACCTCCGCGCGCCGGGCGGACGCCGGGTGACGGGCGTGGACCCGGGCGCGCCCGCGGCGGGGGAGCGCCCGGGTCCACGCCCGGCACCCGTCCCGGTCACCCACCTCCGTCGTCCGGACCGGTGCCCGGTTCGTCCTCCGGAGCGGACCCCGGTTCGTCCTCCGGGTCGTCGGGGGCCCGTCCCACCCAGGCGATCGTGTCCGGCTCGGGCCACCACCCGGTCGGCACCGGCAGCGCCGGCCCCGAATGCTCAGCGCCCGGTTCGCATCCCACTCATCACCTCCCGACGTCGAGCACGTGCGCCCGACGCTAGGGACGCGCCGCGCTCCGCGCAGCGGTCGGCTCCGGCCAACGGCCGCAGCAGGCCACCGCCGATCGGCTGACCTATTGCGGACGGTGGCCGGACCCGCCACTGCCGCCGGCGGCCCGCGACCGCCAGGATTCGGTCATCGCCGGTCGGGGGACCAGCGACAACCAGGAGGAGAACATGTCCAAGCGCATCGTGGCCGCCGTGCTCGCCGCGGTCTTCACCGCGGCGACGTTCGGCGTCGCGGCCTTCGGCGTCGCCGCCGCGAGCACCGCCGTGACGGCCACCGGCGACCCGACCGACCCGCCGACCCCGTGTCCGATCCCCGACATGGAGTGCGACGACGACGACTACGGCTGGACGCACCCCGGCACGTGACCGGTCAGTTCAACCACCCCAACCGGGTGGCCGCGTACACCGCGGCCACCCGGTTGTCGGCTTGCAGGGCCTCCAGCAGCCCGGAGACGTAGCGGCGCACGGTCCGCTCGCTGATCTTCATGTGCCGGGCGATTGCCCCGTCGGTCATGCCCGTGGCCAGCAGGTCCAGCACCTTGGCCTGGGTCGGCGTGAGCCCGTTGCGCGAGCCGGTCTCCTGCGCGCCGACCGGCACCGCCTGGCTCCACACCAGCTCGAACAGCATCCGCAGCGCGGCGATGATCGTCGGCGTGCGGATCAGCAGCGCGCCCTCCATGCCGGTCGGGTCCAGCGGCACCAGCGCGGAGTGCCGGTCGGCGATCACCATCTTCATCGGCAGCTCCGGCACCGCCCGCATCTGCCAGCCGGCCTTGAGGTTGCCCTCGACCATGTCGCGCGAGCTCTCGAACTCCAGCACCGCGCGCTCGTACACGTTGCGCAGCAGCACGCCGCGCTCGGCCACGACGGCGGGCAGCGTCATCACCGTCTGGGCGCTCGGGGCCTTGCGGAAGTGCCTGGTGGAGAACGTCACGAACTCCTCCCGCGCGGACAGGCACAGCTCGAACGAGATCTGGCCGATGCGCTGCGGGTCGGTGACCACCTCGATGTCGGGCGTGTCACCGGAGGAGTTCGCCATCCGGTAGGCGGCCTGGAGCGCGTCGAGCTGGTGCCGTGCCGCCACGATCGCCCGCTGCTGGTCGAGCACCTGCTGCTGCGCGACCAGGATCGCGTGGTCGACCGCGCGCACCGGCTCGACCGGCGCGATGGTCGGGTCGCCGCGGTAGTCGCGGCGGACGAATCCCTTCTCGAACAGCTCGGCCATGTCAGAGCTCCCGGCCCGCGGATCGTCCACCGCTATCGGCCCGCCGCGCACCAATGAGTCGTACAGCGCCCCCGCGCCCATGGACAGCAGCCCTTCGAGCATGTCCCACCCCCGGGTTCTCCCCAAAACCGGAGCCCCAGCGTACGGGCGTGTCCAGTGGCGGCCAATGGCCGATCTGCCACCTACGTGCCGCACCGTCGCGACCCCCACGCTCGGGGTCGGACCAGCCACGGCGGAAAGGCACGAGGATGAGACTCGACCAGCGAGCGGCCCGGTTGCTGCTCTCGACGGCGCTCGCCGCGGCGGTGCTCGGCGGCGGCGTCGCCACCGCCGCGCCGTCCGCCGGCGCCACCGGCGGCGAGGGGCAGCGCGCCGCGGTCGCCGGTTACCGGGCCGGGCCCGGCACGCCGACCACCGCGGTCACGTCGACCGACGCGTCCGGCGCGACCGTCGCCGCCGAGGTCGCCACACCGGCCGTGACCAGGTCGGAGATCATCGCCCGGGCCCGCACGTGGGTGACCGCCGCGGTGCCCTACAGCCAGAGCGACTACTACGGCGGCTACCGCACCGACTGCTCCGGCTTCGTGTCGATGGCGTGGCAGCTCGGCGAGTCGCTGACCACCCGCAGCCTGGACCAGGTGGCGCACCGCATCGACAAGGACGACCTCAAAGCGGGCGACATCCTGCTCAGCTACGACAACCACGTGGCGATCTTCGAGAAGTGGGCCGACGCCGCGCGCAGCGAGTACTACGTCTACGAGCAGACACCGCCGCGGGCGGTCTACCGGAAGATCCCGTACCCCTACTACAGCGGCACCTACCTGCCCTACCGCTACGACAACGTGATCGAGGACGACGGCCAGACGACCGCGTTGCCCGGCCTGTCGACCATCTCCCGGGCCAACGGCGACCTCGACGTCTTCGCCGCCACCTCGGACGGCCACCTCAAGCACCGCAACATGAACGACGGCGTGTGGGGCTGCTGGGCGACGTTGCCGTACAACGCGAAGATCAAGGGCGACCCGGCGGCGATCTACTCGAGCGGTCGGATCGACGTGTTCGCGCAGGGCGTCGACAACCGGTTGAAGAAGATCACCTGGACGTCGACCTACGGGTGGTACCAGTGGGCGGACATGGGCGAGTACGTCGTCACGTCCTCGCCCGCGGTGACGAGTCGGCACGCGACGGGGATCGACGTGTTCGCCAAGAACGGCGAGAACAAGATCGTCTACCGGCACTACGACACCGTGCAGGGCTGGACCACGACCTGGTCGAACATCGGCCTGAACGCCTCGACCACCACCGCGTCCGGCGCGCCGGCGGCCGTGGCCAACGCCGACGGCACCCGCATGAACGTCTTCGCCCGCGCCACCGACGGCAGCCTGCTGTCGTTGATGTGGACCCGGGACGCCGGCTGGTACAGCTGGGCCGACCGCGGCGGCAACTTCACCGGCCGCCCCGCCGCCTCCACCCGCGGCGGCGACAGCGTCGACATCTTCCTGCGCGACCACGACAACAGCTTCGTCCACCGCTACAGCCCCAACGGCGCGGACTGGACGACCTACCCCGCCAGCGACTTCGGCGGCTACATCCTCACCAGCCCGACCGCCGTGTCCATGAGCGGCCAGCGGATCGACGTGTTCACCCGCAACAGCGGTGCCGACCTCATCCGCAAGACCTGGACCAGCACGAACAGCTGGTACGAGTGGGCCGGTCACGGCCCGGTGGGCGCGCCCGCCTGCTGATCGACGGGCGGCCGGTCCTGCACCGGCCGCCCCTCCCCGCGCCCACCCCCCCCGTGCCCGCAAACCTGGAGCGACCTCCGTGAGATCCGCACTGAACCGCACCCTGTCCGCCCTCCTCGCCGCCACGGCCCTGAGCGCCGGGCTGACCGTGCTCGGCGCGTCCGCCCCCGAAGCGGTCGCCGACGACATCCGGGCCTGCGACCCCGGCGGCACGACCTCGCAGGACGTCACGATCGGGCAGCAGCTCAACGCGCAGCTCGACTCGGACATGAAGGGCAACATGGACGCCTACGAGACGTCCTGCGCGCGGGTCGTCGTGCAGGCGGTCAAGGCGCGCGGCCTGGCGTCCCGGGCCGCCGTGATCGCCATCGCGACCGTGATCGTCGAATCGCACCTGCGCAACGTCAACTACGGCGACCGCGACAGCCTCGGCCTCTACCAGCAGCGGGACGGCTGGGGCTCGGCCGCGCAGCGCCTGCACCCGCCGACCGCGACGAACAGCTTCCTGGACGTGATGCAGCAGTTCTACCCGAACGGCTCGTGGGCGGCCGAACCGATCGGCGAGGTCGCGGCGGACGTGCAGCGGCCGGCCCCGGAGTACCGGTACCGGTACGGCGTGCAGGCCGCCGACGCGCAGCTGATCGTCAACGCGCTGTGGAACGCGGCGCCGGGCACCTCGACCACGTTGCCCGGCCTGTCGACCATCTCGCGGGTCAACGGCGGGCTGGACGTGTTCGCCACGACGTCGGACGGTCACCTCAAGCACCGCAACATGTCCGCGGGCGTGTGGGGCTGCTGGGCGACGTTGCCGTACAACGCGAAGATCAAGGGCGACCCGGCCGCGATCTACACCTCCGACCGGATCGACGTGTTCGCGCAGGGCATCGACAACCGGTTGAAGAAGATCACCTGGACGTCCGCGTACGGGTGGTACCAGTGGGCGGACATGGGGGAGTACGTGGTCACCTCCTCGCCCGCGGTGACGAGTCGGCACGCGACGGGGATCGACGTGTTCGCCAAGAACGGCGAGAACAAGATCGTCTACCGGCACTACGACACCGTGCAGGGCTGGACCACGAACTGGTCGAACATCGGGCTGAACGCGGCCACGGTCACGGCGACGAGCGCGCCGGCGGCGGTCGCCAACGCGGACGGCTCGCGGATGAACGTCTTCGCCCGCGCCGCCGACGGCAGCCTGCTGTCGTTGATGTGGACGCGTGACGCCGGCTGGTACAGCTGGGCCGACCGGGGTGGCAACTTCACCGGCCGCCCGGCGGCGTCGACCCGGGGCGGCGACAGCGTCGACATCTTCCTGCGCGACCACGACGACAGCTTCATCCACCGCTACAGCCCCAACGGCGCGGACTGGACGACGTACCCGGCCAGCGACTTCGGCGGCCACGTCTTCACCAGCCCCGCGGCGGTGGCGATGAGCGGGCAGCGGATCGACGTGTTCACCCGCAACAGCAACGCCGACCTCATCCGCAAGACCTGGACCGGCACGAACGGCTGGTACGACTGGGCCGGTCACGGCGCGGTCGGCGCGCCCGCCTGCTGACCGGCGCGTGCCCGACCGGGTCCCGCCCGCCCACCGCGGCGGGCGGGACCACGCGCGGTGGCAGCCGGGGCCCCGGCGAGCGAAGATCTTCGCGTGACGGAGAGCCTGTGGGACGCGACCGCGGCCGACCTGCGCGCCAGGACGGCGAGCGCGAGCCCCACGCCCGGGGGCGGGTCCGTGGCGGCGGTGACGGCGGCGTTCGGCTGCGCGCTGGTGCTCATGGCCCTGGAGATCACCGCCCGGCGCGACCCGTCGGTCGGCGACGCCGTCGCGGCGGGCAGGGCCTTGCTCGACCGCCTCGGCGGAGCCGCGGACCGCGACGTCGAGCTGTTCGAGGACTACCTGCGGGCACGGCGGCTGCCGCGGTCCACCGACGAGGAACGCGTTCGACGCCAGGCGGCGGTGAGGGCGGCGTCGGTGGCGGCCACGGAAGGCCCCCTGAGCGCGGCGAGCGACGCGGTGGAGGCCCTGGAGTGGGCGTCCTCCGTGCTGCCCGCGGTCGCCGGCACGGTGGTCAGCGACGTCCGGGCGGGCGCCGACCTGCTGCTCGGCTCGGTGCTGGCCACGCTGCGCGGCGCGGCGGCCAACGTGGCGCAGCTCGGCGACGACGCGGCGGCGCTCACCGCGCGACTGGACGCCGTGCGCCGCGCCGCCGTGGCCGCGCACGCCCGCATCGACAGCACCCCGATCGCGAGCACCCCGATCGCGAGCACCCAGATCGCGACCAACCCGGAGGAACCCCGATGACCGCCCGCACGATCGACCCGGCCGACCTCGCCGAGTCCATCCGCGCCGAGATCCGCGCCGACCTGGCGACGATCCCGGAACGCCTCACCGTGGTCGGCTTCCTGGTCGACGGCGACCGGCCCGCGCGGACGTACGCGGAGTACACCCGGCGGGCGTGCGCCGAGGTCGGCATCGACTTCGACCTGCGCACGCCCCGCGCCGACGACGTCGAGACGGCCGTCCGCGACACCGGCGCGGACGACCGCGTGCACGGCGTGTTCGTCTACTACCCGGTCCGCGACCCCGAGCGGGACCGCTGGCTGCGCGAGCTGGTCGACCCGCGCAAGGACGTCGAGGGCCTGCACTCGTTCTGGAGCCGGTGCCTCTACGAGAACCGGCGGTTCATCGACGACGAGGGCGTGCGCCGCGCGGTGCTGCCGTGCACGCCGCTGGCCGTGATGAAGCTGCTGGGCGCGGCGGGCGCGTTCCGCGGTGCCGGCGACACGCCGCTGGCGTCGGTGAAGGCGTGCGTCTTCAACCGCAGCGAGATCGTCGGCCGGCCGCTGGCCGCCATGCTCGCCAACGACGGCGCCGAGGTCACGTCGTTCGACGTCTCGGGTTCCCTGGTGTACCGGCACGCGCCCGGCATCCAGGGCCACCACGTGGACGCGGTGGACGTCGACCGCGCGACCGCGCTGGCCGAGGCGGACGTCGTGGTCACCGGCGTGCCGTCCCGCGACTTCCCGCTGGTGCGGGCGGCGGAGATCAAGCCGGGCGCGGTGTGCCTGAACTTCTCCACGATGAAGAACTTCGCCGACGACGTGCTGGACCGCGCCTCGGTCTTCGTGCCGCGGGTGGGCTCGATGACCGTGACCATGGCGATGCGCAACGCGGTCCGCCTCTACCGCAACGCCCACTCGTCGTGATCGGTGGGCGCGGGCGTCCAGATCACGGGTCGGTTGGTGCTGTCGGTGCCGGTGGTGTGGCCGACGACGACCCCGTGGTTGTTGATCGCGACCGGTGAGCTGGAGTGGCCCGTCGGCGGGTCGAGGTAGGTCAGCCGGCCGGCGCGCCACAGGAACGCGCGGGGTGAGCCCAGGTCGTTGGCCGCGGTCCACCCGACGACGTCGCCGCGCTCGTTGATCGCCACCGCCTCGGACGGCGCGGGCGCGCCCAGGTCGACCGGCTTGCCGCCCGCGGGCCACAGCACCGCGCGGCGCGAGCCGTCCTCAGCCGCGGTCCACCCGACCGCGTCGCCGCGTTCGTTCAGCGCCTGCTCGCCGTGCGCGACCCGGCCGTTCTCGGACAGCACGGTCGCCTCGACGCCCTCCCAGCGCACCGCGACCGTGGCGCGGTTGCCCACGACCACGCCGGACCCGTTGATCGCCTCCGGGACGTACGGGCCGTAGCCCGACGAGCCGCCCAGCCGCGTGCACGTGCCGTCGACGCACCGCACGGCGGCGAAGTCCTGGGTGGCCGAGTTCGCGTACATGCCGGCCACCGCGCCCGCGTCGTTGATCGCGTACACCCACAGGTCGGGCCCGGACAGCGACAGCTCGGTGTGCCGGCCCGCTTGCCAGACGGCCGCGCGGTTGTGCTGCGTGCGCATCAGGGACGTCGAGTAGTTCACCGGTACCGCGCCGTTGTCGTTGATCGCCGGCGCGTGCGCCCACGCGGCGTAGGCCGCCATGACGGTGGTCCGCACGCCGCCGGACCAGATCCACGGCTTGTGCTGGTACGGCGCGGTGGCCGCGCGGGTCTCCAAGCCGAGCACCTGGCCGCGCTGGTTGATCCCCACCGCCAGACCCGGACCGAGGTCGGTCGCGCCGCCGCTCGGCGACCACAGGACGGCGCGGGCCGGCAACCCGCTGCCCTGGGCGCTGCCGACCACCTGGCCGAGGTCGTTGACGCCGGTGACGTAGTGGTCGGGCTGACCGGCCAGGCGGCCCAGCTCCACGACGACCATCGAGGGCTCGGCGACCGCGGCCGGCGCGGCGACCAACGGCAGGGCGGTCGCGAGCGCCAGGGCGGCCAGCGACGCGCGTAACTCGGGCATGATCGCTCCGTTGCGAGGATGTCCTGCTGGATCGATCAAACGGTAGCCCCACGTCGCCCGCGGCGGTGTCGGCCGGACAGCGCAACCCCTCGCGAAACCCTTGCGCGGCAGTGATGCGGACGACCCGGCCCGACCCCTCGGGGCGGGCGAGCCGTTCCCACCGCTCGATGACGCTGTTCGGGTCGAAGTCGTGCGGCGAGGGCGCGGACACCGGATTTCGTGCCCGAGCGCTCACCACTCGACTTTCCAGGGTGAATTCCCGGCACCGGCGGCGCCCGGCCGGTGAAACGGTCGTGTTTTCGTCGAATGACCACGGCCGACGAAAACAGTTCCGGCGAGCGCTCGTTTCGCGGTTCGGCGCGCGGGTAAACCGGTGCCATGAGCGAACGAGAAGACGTGGTCGAGCTGCTTGTCCGCCAGCACGGCGAACTCCGCGCGCTGTTCACCGAGGTCGAGACCGCCAAGGGCAGCGAGCGGGTGGACGCGTTCCACCGGTTGGTGCGGTTGCTCGCGGTGCACGAGACCGCGGAGGAGGAGATCGTGCACCCGGCCGCGCGGCGCGGCGAGGGCGGTGACGCGATCGTGGACGCGCGGGTCGCCGAGGAGCGCCGGGCCAAGGAACTCCTGGTGACGATGGACAAGATCGGTGTGGAGGCGGAGGGGTTCGACACGCTGCTGGCGCAGTTGCGCGACGACGTGCTGGCCCACGCCGAGCACGAGGAGCGCGACGAGTTCCCCCGGCTGCGCGAGCACTACGACGCCGACCGGCTCCGGGCGATGGCGAAGGCCGTGCGCGCCGCGGAGGCCGTCGCGCCCACCCGTCCGCACCCCGGCATCGAGTCGCCCGGCGCGGCCATGCTGCTCGGCCCGCCGATCGCGCTGTTCGACCGGGCCCGCGACCTGGTCCGGGACGTGCTGCGGCGGTGACGGTCAGCCGAACGCGGCGCTGACCCACGCGGTCAGCTCGGCGCGGGCGGCGGCCACCGACCCGGCCGCCGCGCCGTTGGCCACCAGGGCGAAGTGCACGCCCGAGTCCCTTGTGGACAGCAGCAGCCGGTGCACACCGGACACGCCCGGCTCCGGCGCGACGGCCACCGGCTCGGCGCCGGTGTAGGCCGGAAGTCCCGTCGTGGCGCCGAGATCGCTCACCACCGTGGTCGACGCGGGCGGGAACGACGACGGCAGGTGGAGTTCCGTCGGCGCGGCCACCCCGTTGCCGCGCCACACGAGCACCCCGAACTGGCCCGTGCCGACCAGCGCGCGCACCGCGGGCATCGTGTCGGGGACCCGGTTCCACGACAGCACCGCGCCGCCGTCGCGGGCCCGGTCCTCGTAGGTGAACGCCGCCGTGCGGCCCGCCACGGCACGCGGGAACAGCCGGTCGACCACCCGGCTCTCCACCGTCAGCACGGGGTTGCCGCCGTCGTCGACGCGCACGGCGGAGAAGTGCTCGTCGTTCATCGCGTCACCCTCGGTGCGGACCTTGTCCGGGTTGTCGTTCATCAGCTCGTGGTGCCGCCCGTAGTTGACGTCCCAGTGCCACTGGCTGCCCGACAGCACCGGCCCGGACGCCGCCGCGCCAGCCCACCACCGCGCGCCGGGCAGCCGCGAGTCCAGCGCCTGGTACATCGCCTTGAGCACGCTCGGGTTCTTGTCCGAGGTGAAGCCCGCGACCGGGTGCCCGAACTCCGACACGATCGCGGCCGTGCCGAGCGCGTCCGCGCGGTCCCGGATGCGGGCGAAGTCCGCCGCGTACTCGCCGTCCCCGGCCTTGCCGGGCTTGAGCAGCCCCGACTGCGCCTTGCCGTCGTAGAAGTGCGAGTTGAACACGTAGCGCTCGCCGAGCGCGGGCACCGCCGGGAACCCGCCCGGCTCGGCGAAGAACTCCACGTTCTGGTTCCAGAACACCAGCGGCTCCACGAACGCGGGTCTGTCGGCCCAGCCCGCCTCGTCCATCTGCCGGCGGAACTGCCGGTAGAACGGCACGAGCAGGTCGCGCTCCCAGGCGACGCCGTCCTGGCCGGCGTCGTACCTGCCCGCGTACGGCTCGTTGAGCGGGTTCACGCCGAGCACGAGCCGGAACGCCTCCGCCGACAGCGACGACTTCAGGTGCCGCATGGCCTCGCCGGCCTGCCACAGGAACTCGTCGCGGACGCGGATCGGCCCGGCGGAGGTGGTGAGCTCGCGGTTGTGCCAGAAGTCGTGCACCGCGGCGGTGACGGCGGTGTTGTTCTTCATGTTCTGGCCCCAGTGCACGCAGAGCCCGCACGACTCCTTCGGGTAGCCGCCCGCGCGCACGACCCACTCCGGCGCGCCGTCGCCGGTGTACCAGCTGTCCCGGTTGAACAGGTACCGCGAGTACAGGTCCTGGTGGAAGTCGACGTAGACCCGGATGCCCTGGTCGGTGAAGGCGGTGACCTGCTCGCCCACCCGGTCCAGGTAGCCGTGGTCGATGCGCCGGGGCTCCGGCTCGACCCACGCCCACGTGACGAGGAAGCGCACCGCGTTCGCCCCGGTCAGCCGCCGCATCGCCGCCGCGGACGACCGCGCGTCGGCCGTGCTCGCGAAGGGCAGGCCCCGGTGCTCGGCGAGCTTGGCCGTGCCGGAGACGTTGAACCCGCGCAGCACCACCTCGCGGCCGTGCTGGTCGCGGAACGCGCCGTCGGCGACGGTGATCGGGGAGCCGTCGAACCACAGCGCGCTCGGCACGGCGAGCGCCGACGCGGTCGACAGGGTCAGCACCAGCACCAGCAGGAGCGCGATCCGCTTCACCGCGACCGCCCTTCACTCGACTGAAGATGAAGGCGTTTCACGTTGAGCGTAGCGGATCGGCCGGGTCGCACAAGGCCGTCGAGCCGGGGTTACGCTCGGCCGGTGATCCCGCACGACGACCCGCAGGCCCGTGAGCAGGAGACACCGGTCCGGCCGCAGTCGCTGATGCTCAGCTTCCTCGGCATCCACGTGCTCAACCGGGGCGTCGCGGTGTTCTCCGGCAGCGTCATCGACGTGTTCGCCAGGGTCGGCGTGTCCGAGGAGGCGGTGCGCTCGACGTTGACCCGCATGGTCAAGCGGGACCTGCTGGCGCGGCACCGCAGCGGCAGGCGGATGTACTTCGGCCTCACCGCGCGGTCGGCGGCCGTGCTGGAGGACGGCGAGCACCGGGTCTGGCGCAGCGGCGCGCTCAACGACGACTGGGACGGCACCTGGACGATGGTGGGGTTCTCCCTACCGGAGTCGTGGCGCAGCCAGCGCCACGACCTGCGCTCACGCCTGGTGTGGGGCGGGTTCGGCCCGCTCCAGAACGGCCTGTGGGTCGCGCCCGGCGTGGTGGACGTGCCGGCCCTGGTCGAGGACCTGGACCTGAGCGACTACCTGAAGGTGTTCACCGCGCACACGGCCAAGCCGACCGAGGCCGAGCAGATCGCCCACACCGCGTTCGACGTGCCCGCCGTCGCCGAGCGCTACCGGTCGTTCCTGCGCCGCTGGGACCACGACCACCCGCGGTCCGACGCGCCGGACGACCTGGCCAGGCAACTGCTGCTGCACACCGAGTGGCTGCACCTCGTCCGCCAGGACCCGCGCCTGCCCGCCGAGCACCTGCCCGACGACTGGCCCGCCATCCGCGCCCAGCACGTCTTCCACACCCTCGCCGCGGCCTACGACGCCCCGGCCCGCTCGCTCGCCGACGCCGTCCTGGACACGATCCCGGTCGACGGGCCCGCGCTCGGCTAGACCGAGACCAGGAACGCCCGCGTCACGTCCGGCGGGTACGGCGCCCCCTCGAACGCCTCGCCCGCACCGCGTCACCCAGCTCGACCAGGCGCGCGAGGCCGTCGCGGTGCCGTGCCACGAACCCGGCGACGACCAGGCAGGCGGTGGCGCCCACGACCAGCCCGACGGTGAGGTCGAGCTCGCCGTACCGCCGGGCGTGCACTCGGTCGGCGACGTCGATCCAGCGTCCATCGGTCATCCCGAAAGCCCTGGACGGGTGCTCGTTGACGATTCGGAAACACCTGCTCTACCTTCGTGACAAGGATTTCGAACCCTTTCGAGAGCGTGCCGCCAACCGCCGCCTCCGTTTGTCGGCAGCCGTCGCCCCAACGCGTTCGCACGCGCGTTCACCAGCGTGAACGCATTCACCACCATGAACGTCGGGGTCGGCGGAAATCGGGCGCAGAACGTCCGGTCCAGCAGCAGGAGGCTCTTGTGAGCAAGCACGGCAGATTAGCGTCGCTCGCCGCGGTGGCGAGCGCTTTCGTGGTCGCGGTGGCGGTGTTGCTGGTGCCCCCGGCATCGGCCGCGACGCTGTTCGGCGACGACTTCGAGGACGGCGACTCGACCGGGTGGAGCTCCAGCGGCGGCAGCTGGTCGGTGGTCGCCGACGGGTCGCGGGCGTGGCGCCAGTCGGGCACCAGCTCGGACGCCAGGGCGCTGGCGGGCACGGCCTGGGGCGGCCAGTCGGTGCAGGCCCGGGTCAAGCCGACCGGGTTCAACGGCTCGAACCGGCACGTCGCCGTGACGGCGCGTGCGCAGAACACGGGCAACTACTACTACCTGGCCCTGACCAACGCGGGCACCGCCGTGCTCGGCAAGCGGGTCGGGGGCGGGCACACCGCGCTGGCCACCGCGGCCGCCGCCGTCACCGTCGGCACCTGGCACACCGTGCGGCTGGAGGCGTTCGGCAGCACGCTGCGCGGCTTCGTGGACGGCACGCAGGTCGTGACGGCGACCGACGCGACGTTCGGCAGCGGCCGGGTCGGCGTGGCCACCTACTACGCCTCGGCGTCGTTCGACGACGTGCTGGTCACCGACGTGGCCGGACCCGGCGGGCCGACGAGCACCACCACCACCACCACCACGACCACCACCACGCAGCAACCCGGCTCGTGCGCCACGTCCGGGCGTCCCGAGGGGTTCGCCTCCGTCACCGCCTGGGGCCAGAGCGGCACGACCGGCGGTGCGGGCGGCCCGACCATCGAGGTCGACACGGCCGCGGAGTTCCTGGCCGCCATCGCCCAGGCCGGGCCGCTGACCATCTGCGTGCGCGGCATGATCGCGCTGCCCGGCCCGATGCACGACGTCACGTCCGACAAGACGATCGTCGGCATCGGCTCGGCCTCGGGCTTCACCGGCGGCGGGCTGAACATCGGCCTGCCGGTCTCCGACGTCACCTCGCCACCCGCCGACGCGGTGCACAACGTCATCGTGCGCAACCTGGTGTTCCGCGGCTGGGCCGACGACGCGATCAACGTGCAGATGTTCTCCCACCACGTGTGGATCGACCACAACGACCTGTCCGACGGCTACGACGGCGCGATCGACATCAAGCGCGGCTCCAGCTACGTCACCGTCTCGTGGAACCACACCCACAACCACACCAAGAACATGCTGCTGGGCCACGACGACGGCAACGGCGCGCAGGACGTCGGCCGGCTGAAGGTGACCTACCACCACAACTGGTTCGACCGCACGCCGCAGCGCAACCCGCGGGTCCGGTTCGGCGAGCCGGTGCACGTGTTCAACAACTACTACCTCTACAACACCGACGTCGGCGTGGCGTGCCAGGCGGACTCGGGCTGCGTCGTGGAGGGCAACTACTTCGAGGACGTCGAGGAGCCGGTCAGCAACAGCTACGCCGGCGCGGGCGGGCGGTGCGTGGCGCGGAACAACGTGCTCGCCGGTGAGTCGGGCCCGCCCGACTGCAGCGGCAGCGTGCAGGAGCCGCGCGACTACTACGCCTACACGCTGGACGACCCGAACACGGTGAAGGCGACCGTGATGGCGGGCGCGGGCGTCGGCAAGATCGGCTGACCGGCACGGCGTGGTCGGCTCACGTCGGCCACGCCGTCCCTTTTGGCAGAACGCTTACTCCGCGCTGTCCTTCTCCTGGGCTGTCGCTTCCACGTGTCACACGAAAGTGGAGATCGACATCCGCACCACCCGCAGGAGATGACGATGAGCAACGTCGGACGTGTTCGTACCGGAGCTGTCGCCGCAGCGGCCCTGGCCGTCGTGCTGACCGGGTGCGGCACCGCCGCGGGGGACGGGCAACCGGCCGCCGCGCAACCGACCGCCGCGCAGGTGCAGGCGTTGTTCGCCGACTGGAACCGGGCACTGGCCACGGGCGACCCGGAGCACGTCGCCGACCTGTACGCGCCCGAAGCCGTGCTCCTGCCGACGTTGTCGGACAACGTCCGCTCCGACCGCGCCGAGATCGTCGACGACTTCGAGCACTTCCTGGCGAAGAAACCGTCCGGTGAGGTCCTGGAGTCGCACGTGGCCGTCCTCGGCCCGGACACCGCGATCGACGCCGGCGTCTACCGCTTCACGCTCGCCGCCGACGGCACGGCGGTCGAGGCCCGCTACACGTTCGCCTACGAGCGGGTCGACGGCAGGTGGCTGATCGTCAACCACCACTCGTCGGCCATGCCCGAGGCGCACTGAGTCAGGCGGCGCGCAGGACGATCCGGACGCACAGCCCGCCGTGCTCGTCCTCGTGCAGGCTCGCCGTGCCACCGTCGTCGGCCACCAGCTGCTTGACGATCGCGAGCCCGAGCCCCGAGCCGGAACGGCCCGTCAACGCCGGACCGCGCCAGAACCGGTCGAACGCCCGCTGCCGGTCGGCCGCGGCCAGCCCGGGACCCCGGTCCGCCACCTCGATCACCGCCTTGCCGGCCTCCCGCCCGCTCCGCACGGTGATCGTGCCGTGGTCCGGTGACACACCGAGGGCGTTGGACAGCACGTTGTCCAGCACCTGCTCCAGGTGCCCGGGCCCGGCCAGCGCGCGCAGGCGCTCCTCGGCGTCGTGCCGCAACCGGATCCTCGCCGAGGCGCCGGGCGCGGTGTTCACCCGCGAGCAGATCGTGGAGGCGGTGTGGGACTCCAACTGGTTCGGCCCGAGGTCCCGCGAGTCGAACGCTCAGGTCCCGTGAGTCGTCCACTCAGGACCCCCGAATTCAACGTTCAGGACCCCGCCCGGTCGGCCGAGGCGGACGCGAACGTAGAACTCAGGGGTCCTGAACGTTCGACTCACGGGCGCTGAGCGTTCGACACGCGCGTGCTGGAGGTTCGACTCGCGGGGTCAGGAAAGGGAGGCGACGGCGGCCAGGATCTGGTCGGCGACCTCGGTCGGGCGGGAGAGGGCGATGGCGTGGGAGGCGTCGACCTCGACGGTGGTGGAGCCCAGGCGGCCGGCGGCGGCGCGCTGCGAGTCCGGGTGGATGGCGTTGTCGGCGGTCGCCACCACGAACCACGACGGCAGGGACTTCCACGCGGGCTCGACGGACAGCGGCTCGGCCAGGGCGCGGGCCGCGATCGGGCGCTGGCTGACCGCGGCGGTGGCGGTGACGTCCTCCGGCAGGTCCGCGGCGAACACGCTCGCGAACGCGTCACGGCGGATCGTGAGCTCGGTGTCGGTGTCGTCGCCGTCCGGGAACTGCTGCGGCACCAGGGACGTGTTCAGCTCCACCGGCGGGAAGCTCTCCACCGAGCTCAGTGCGCTCTGCCCCTTGTCGACGCCGAAGGACGCCACGTACACGAGCGCCTTGGCGTTCGGCGCCTTGGCCGCCGCGTGCGTGATCACCGGCCCGCCGTACGAGTGCCCGACGAGCACGACAGGGCCGTCGACCTGGCCGGCCACGCTCGCCACGTAGTCGCCGTCGTGGGCGAGCCCGCGCAACGGATTGCTCACCGCGAGCGCCTCCACGCCCCGCGCCCGCAGCAGCTCGATCACCTCGGCCCAGCTCGAACCGTCGGCGAACGCGCCGTGCACCAGGACGACGGTGGGGGTCTTGTGGTCGGTCATGGGGGTTCTCCTCGGTTCGTCGTGTCGTTCGATGTCACAAAGCTAGTGCCCAATTAAGTTGTGCACAAGTTAAGTCGAACGTGACGATCTTCACGGTGGCTCGTTGCAACCACTGCGCCCCCGCGCCCCGACGAACCGGAGGACCCGATGCGCCTCGTGATCGCCCTCGTAGTGGCGGCTTTCGCCGTGACCCCTCCCGCCGCCGCGAGCGCCGATCACCCCGCGCCGGTGAACGTGTGCCTCGCGAGCGTGCCGGAGACCGACCCGCTGGAGCCGGGACCGGTGGACATCTGCGTCAGCGTGTTCAAGCCCGCCGACGCGTCACGGGACAACCGGGTGCCCGTGCTGCTGCACAGCCACGGCTGGGGCGGCAGCCGCACGTCCGCGCCCGGCTCGTTCCGGCGGTACCTGGACGCGGGCTTCGGCGTGGTCAGCATCGACCAGCGCGGGTTCGGCGAGAGCGGCGGCAAGGCGCACGTGGAGGACCCGGCTTTCGAGGGCGAGGACGTCATCCGGGTGATCGACCACGTCGCCACGCTGGACTGGGTCCGGCAGAACGGCCCGAACGACCCCGTCCTCGGCGCGGTCGGCGGCTCCTACGGCGGCGGCTACCAGTTCGCCGGGGCGTTCACCGAGGTCATGAAGACCGGCCGGACCCGGTTCGACGCGCTCGCGCCGCAGATCACGTGGCACTCGCTCAACGACAGCCTCGCCCCGCGCGAGGTCGTCCGCACCACCTGGGTCACCGCCCTCTACGCCGCCGCCCTCGACGCGCACACCTCCACGCTGCACGCCGGTTACGCCGAGGGCCTGCTCACCGGTGACTGGCCCACGACGATGGAGGAGTTCTTCCGCGACAACGGTCCCGGCCACCACGTCGCCGCCGGACGCCGGCTGGACATCCCCGTGCTGCTGCACCAGGGCATCAGCGACAACCTGTTCCCGCTGGACCAGGCCATCGACAACTTCGACCGCGCCCTGACCCTGCGCGCCCGCGCGAACAGCCTGCTCATCGGCTACAACGGCGGCCACGCCCTGCCCAGCACGCTGCCCCTCGGGTACGCCGTCGCGGGTGACGCGTGCTCGACCGCCTTCGGCGGTTACGACGAGCTCGAACTGCGGTTCCTGGCCGAGAACCTGCAAGGCGCGCCCCGCACCGTCACCGGCCACGGCCGCTACCACCTCATGACCGCCGACGGCCGCTGCGTCACCACCGACTCCGTCGCGCCCACCACCACCGCCGCACTGCCCGACATCCTGACCACCGCCGGCGTCGGACTGCCCCAAGCGGTCAAGATCGCCGACGGCCCCCTCACCATCGCCGGCTCGCCCCGGCTCAACGCCCTCGTCAGCACCCTCGGCCTGGACAGCCGCGCGTTCTTCGCCCTCAGCGTCGGCACCTCGCCCCTGGACGCCAAGGTCATCCAGAACAACGTCCTGCCGCACCGCGAGAAGAGCCTCAACCTGGGCACCCGCCGCTCCGTCGAGCTGCCCGCCGTCGCCGCCACCGTCCCCGCCGGCCAGTCGCTCTACCTCACGGTCACCCCGCTCTCGGACATGTTCCTCCTGCACGGCAGCCGCACGCCCGGCGCGATGCTGCTGCGCGACGTCACCGTGGACCTGCCCGTCCGCGGCTAGGTCCGAGGCAGGGGATTCCCGGTGATCCCGGGTCGTGCCGCCGGCCAACAGTCGGCGGCACGGCCCGGCATCGGTGCTGGTCGTCGCGCGTTGTGCAGGGCTGTTAGCGCTAACAGGCTATAGCTGAACCGTCAACCCGCCCGGCCAAAACGGTTCTTGAGCTACCTCCAACAGGGCTGTTAGCGTTAACACACTTCCCCCTTCCCTGAGGAGTGGTCGTGCTGTTCGCTCAACGTCGAGGAACCGCATGGCGGGCGTTGTCGCTCGTCGCCGTCGTCGTCACCGGGCTGGTGGTGAGCCCGTTCGGCCAGGACCGGGCCTCGGCCGCGCCCGGTCCCTCGTTCACCAACCCGGCCGTCGGCACGCCCAACAGCGCCGACCCCACCCTGGTGCAGTACAACGGGAACTACTACTACGTCGCCACCACGTGGTCGTCCGACGTGGTGATGCGCCGGTCGGCCACGATCGCCGGCCTCAAGACCGCCCCCGAGCAGCTCGTGCTGCGCACCGGCGGCACGCAGATGTGGGCGCCCCACCTGGAGATGGTGGGCAACCGCTGGTACCTGTACTACTCGGTGGAGATGTCCGGCGCGCCCCGCCGCACGCACGTCGCCGAGAGCGCCGGGACCGACCCGATGGGCCCCTACACCTACCGGGGTGTGCTCAACCTGATGCCGAACAACGGGTGGGCGATCGACGCGAGCCTGCTCAAGCTCGACAACGCGCTCTACATGACTTTCTCCGCGTTCCACGCCGACGGGCTCCAGTCGCTCTACATCGCGCCGATGGCGAGCCCGGTGCAGACCAGCGCGGTCGGCTCCCGGATCTCCGCGCCCACCCTGGCCTGGGAACGCCAGGACGGCGCGGTCAACGAGGGGTCGTTCGCCTTGCAGCGCAACGGCCGCACGTTCCTCACCTACTCCGCGAGCCACTGCAACGGGCCGAACTACAAGCTGGGCATGCTGGAGTACCGCGGCGGCGACCCGCTGGCGCAGAGCTCCTGGTCGAAGTTCGCCAACCCGATCTTCCAGCGCAACGACGCCAACGGCGTGTACGGCCCGGGGCACCACTCGTTCTTCACCTCGCCCGACGGCACGGAGACGTGGATCGCCTACCACGCGAACTCCTCCGCGACCCAGGGCTGCGGCACCACCCGCACGACCCGCGTGCAGAAGATCTCGTGGAACGCCGACGGCACGCCGAACCTGGGCGTCCCGGTGTCGACCTCGACCGTGCTGCCGGGCCCGTCCGGCGAGACGGGCGGCCCGGCCCGCGTCAAGCTGCGCAACCGGCACAGCGCCCTCTGCCTGGACGACTACAACTTCGTCACCACGCCCGGTGCGGAGGTTCGCCAGTGGACGTGCAACGACCTGGCGGTGCAGGACTGGTACCTGCAACCGGTCGGCGACGGCTACTACCGGATCAGCAACGGCCACAGCGGCCTGTGCCTGGACAACAAGGACTGGGCCACCGCGGCCGGTTCGGTGGTCCAGCAGTGGACGTGCAACGGGCTGGCCGTGCAGCAGTGGCGGCTCACCTCGGTGGGCGGCGGCTACTCCACGCTGGTCAACCGGCACAGCGGGCTGTGCCTCGACAACTACAACTTCGGCACCGCGCCGGGAGCCGAGGTGAGGCAGTGGACGTGCAGCGGCAACAACGCCCAGCAGTGGAGCACCGCCTGAGCCGGTTTTGACGTCGGGGTCGCGGGCGATCACGATGACGGGGTGACAGGACGTTCTCCCGGCGTGCCCGCTCGGAAGCGCGGGCGGGAGGCCGCCCCCAGCATCCGGGACGTGGCGGCGGCGGCGGGCGTCTCGCACCAGACCGTGTCCCGGGTGCTCAACGAGTCGCCCAACGTCAACCCCGACACCCGGCGGCAGGTGCTCGACGTGATCGAGCGGCTGGGGTACCGGCCCAACCGGGCCGCGCGGGCGCTCGGCCTGGGCCGGGCGGCCGCGGTCACGGTCGTCATCGCCGACACCACCCTGTACGGGTACGCCGCCACGTTGCGGGGCATCGAGGAGGCCGCGCGCCTGAAGGGGCTCGCGGTCGGGGTGCGGGTGGTCGAGTCGGACCGCCCGGCCGACGTCCGGCACGCGGTCGAGTACGTGAGCGACCCCAACGCCGGCGGCGTCGTCGTCATCGCCTTCGACGCCGCCGGCGCGGGGGTGCTGCGGGCGCTGCCCGCGGACGTGCCCGCCGTGGCCGCGACCGAGGCCGGAGGTCTGGCCGGCGCCGGGCGGGCGGTGGTCTACCTGGACGAGCGGCAGGCCGCCGCCGACGCGACCGCCCACCTGCTGTCCCTGGGCCACCGCACGGTGCACCACGTCGCCATCCCGTCGGAGACGGGCACGAGCGCACGTCAGGCGGGGTGGCGCGACGCGCTGCGGGCGGCGGGCGCGCCGGTGCCGCAGGTCGTGCCCGTCGAGTGGGACGTGCGGACGGCCTACCTGGCGGGGCGGCGGCTGGCGGCCGACCCGGACGTCACCGCGATCCTGTGCGGCAACGACGACACCGCCATGGCGGTCCGCCGGGCGCTGCACGAAGCCGGTCGGGACGTGCCGGGCGACGTCAGCATCGTCGGGTTCGACGACGTCCCCGGCGCGGCGTACTGGACGCCCGCGCTCACCACGGTCCGGATGGACTTCGTGGGCCTGGGTCGGGCGTGCCTCGCGGCGCTCGTGGCCGAGGTGACGGGCGTGCCGCAGCCCTTCGTCGGCCTCGAAGCGCCGTCCCTGGTGGTCCGGGAGTCGACCGCGCCGCCGCGCGGACGCTGAGCGGGAAATGTCGATAACAACAAGGTAACGCGGACTTCTCACCCGATCGTGTTACCGGTCACACTCGTTGCCATGTGACCGGTCACATGGCCGTGATCAGCACCAACGCACACCGCAGCCGCCGCCCTCACAGCCAGCACGACTCGCGACTCGGAGGTACTGACGGTGATCGGATCGACAAGGGCGAGGCTCGCCTGGTGCGCGGCGGTGGTCGCGGTCGCGGCCGGCGTCACGTCCCCGGCGGCGGGCGCGGCGCCCGCGCAGCTCGTGGTGGACCTGGCCGCGAACACCGGCGCGCTGCGCTACGGCGCGACCGGGTTCCTCTACGGGCTCGGTGACGAGGGCATCCCGAACGAGACAATGCTGGCCGCGCTGCGCCCGCAGGTCACCGCCCAGAAGGCGCCCGACGGCCTGCAACACCCCAACGGCGACGCCCTGAGGATCGCGCCGATGTTCAAGCGCGCCGGCGGCCGTGACGTCCAGATCTACATGCAGGACGTCTACAAGAACTGGCCGTACGACAACCTGGGGCTCACCGACTACCTGTCCAAGGTGGACGTGATGGTGCGCAAGGTGGTGGCCGACCCGAACCGCTCGTCGTTCGTGTACGTCCCGTTCAACGAGCCGGACTGGATCTGGTACCCCAACGACCTGCGCGGCCGGTTCCTCGCCGACTGGAAGACGGTCGTGCAGCGCATCCGCTCGATCGACCCCGGCGCGCGGATCGCCGGTCCGGGCTTCTCGAACTACCGGTCGGCCGACCTGCGCGCGTTCCTCACCTCCGCCCGGGACAACGGCGTGCTCCCGGACGTGATGGCGTGGCACGAGCTGGGCGACGACTTCTTCACCTCGTGGCAGCAGCACTTCGACGACTACCGGGCCATCGAGCGGAGCCTGGGCGTCGCGGCCCGGCCCATCACCATCAACGAGTACGGGCGCAGCTCGGGCGACCTCGGCGTGCCCGGCAACCTGGTGCAGTTCGTGGCGAAGTTCGAGGCGAGCAAGGTCGACGGCTGCCTGGCCTACTGGACCACCGCGGGCGGGCTCAACGACCTCGTCACCCGCAACAACCAGGCGACCGGCGGCTGGTGGCTCTACAAGTGGTACGGCGAGCTGACCGGGCACACGGTGGCCGTGACGCCGCCGTCCCCGGGCGGTTCCCTGCAAGGCGTCGCGGCCCTGGACGCGGCGAAGAAGCAGGCACGGGTGGTGTTCGGCGGCAACAACCCGTCCTCCGGCACGTACGACACCGATGTCGTGGTGCGGGGCCTGGGTTCGGCGTCCTACCTGGGCAGCCGGGTGCACGCGTCCGTGTGGGGCGTGGACGACTCGGGCCTCACCCCGTCGGCCGGCCCGTACCTGGTGCGGGAAGGCGACCACACCGTCACCAACGGGCAGCTCACCATCCCGGTGACCGGGCTCAAGGGCTCGTCGGCCTACCACGTGGTGATCACGCCGGACAAAGACCTGGCGCCGGTGTCCCCGTCCCGCTACGAAGCCGAGTACGCGCGCCTCGACGGCACCGCCCGGGTCACCTACGGGTCCAACACCGGCTACTCCGGCACCTACTTCACCGAGGGGTACGGCGCGAGCACCACGGCGAGCACGAAGTTCGCGGTCACCGCGCCGAACGACGGCTACTACGCCCTCGGCCTGCGCTACGCCGCGGGCCCGTACGCCGGCGCGCCCGCCACCCGCTCGATCCGGTTGCGGCTCAACGGCGCCGACCTGACCGACGTGGCCTTGCCGGGCACGGCCGACTGGAACACGTGGAGCACCGCCACGACCAAGGTGTTCCTGACCGCCGGCGTCAACCGGGTGGACGTGGACGCCCACGCCGCCGACGACCGTGACGCGATCAACGTCGACTACCTCGACGTGACGCCGACGACCGGCACGGTGACGACCTACGAGGCCGAGACCGGGACGACTTTGGGCGGCACGGCCGCGGTGGTCTCCGACGGCGCGGCCTCGGGCGGCCGGTACGTCGGCTGGATCGGCGCCGGGACCGCGAACACCCTGCGGTTCGACAACGTCACCGCGCCCACCGCCGGCCGGTACCGCATGGTCGTCGGCTACGCCAACGCCGAACGCGACGGCGACCACGCCTACAACAACAACATCGTCGACCGGTACGCCGACATCAGCGTCAACGGCGGCCCGGCCAAGCGCTCGTACTTCCGCAACACGCTGGCGTGGTCGACCTACCGGACCACCGTGGTCGACGTCGACCTGCGGGCCGGCGCCAACGCGATCACCTTCACCAACGCGGCCGGGTACGCGCCGAACGTCGACTTCGTCCGGATCGCCGCGTCGATCGGCTAGTGTCCTGCGCCAGGAATCCGGTCAAGATATGAGGCGAGGCGGTCGAGGATCTCGTCCGCGTCCTTGGTCCAGACGAAGGGCCTGGGGTCC
>NZ_JBIVUG010000017.1:0-157393 GCF_044757065.1 Actinosynnema sp. NPDC091369
GGGGGGGGGCCCCCGGGCGGGGGGGGGGGGGCGGGCCCCCCGGGGGCGCCCGGGGGGGGGGGGGGGGGCGCGGGGGGGGGGGGGTTTTGGGGGGGGGGGGGGGGGGGGGGGGCCCCCCCCCCCCCCCCCCCACCGCCTCACGTCAGTCGACGCCCTGCATCAGCCGGTGGATCGACTTCGTGGCCGCCACCAGCGCGACGCCCAGGCCGATCGCCACCGCGCCCAGCACGCCGAAGTAGGCCACCGCGTTCTCGTCGCTGTAGAACCGGACCACGATCGCGCCGACGCCCGAGCCGGCCGCCGTGGCCAGGAACCACAGGCCCATGGTCTGCGAGGCGAACGCGCGCGGCGCGAGCTTCGTCGTCACCGACAGGCCCACCGGCGACAGCAGCAGCTCGCCGCACGTCATCACCAGGTACATCAGCACCAGCCACAGGAAGCTCACCCGCACCGACGGGTCACCCTGGCTGGCGACCATCATCAGCAGGAACGACAATCCCACCAGCAGCAGCGCGTAGCCGAACTTGCGCGGCGTCGCGGGCTGGCGGCGACCCAGCCTCACCCACAGCAGCGCGAACAGCGGCGCCACCGCGATGATCATCACCGGGTTGATCGACTGGATGAACGACGGCGGGAACGACAGGCCGAGGAACGTGTTGTCGACCCGGGTGTCCGCGAACGCGGCGATCACCGTCGCGCTCTGCTCGAACAGCAGCCAGAACATCGCCGCCGCGACGAACAGCGGGATGTAGGCGATCACCCGCGACCGCTCCACCTTCGTGGTGCGCGGGCTGCGGATCATGACCGTGAAGTAGCCGATCGGCAGCAGCACCGACAGCAGGCTGATCAGGTTGATCACGCCCTCCGCGCCCAGGACGCCGAGCACCACCAGCAGCGCCACCACGACCACCGAGCCGACGGCCGCGGCGGCGATGCGGCCGAGCACCCGGCCGCGCTCCTCCACCGGCAGCGGGAACGGTGGCACGGCGGCCGAGTCGCCCAGGCCGCGCCGGCCGAGCCGGTACACGACCAGGCCCAGCGCCATGCCGACCGCCGCCGCACCGAAGCCGAGGTGCCAGTCGTAGGTCTCGCCGAGAAACCCGCACACCAGCGGCGCCAGGAAGCCGCCGAGGTTGATGCCCATGTAGAAGATCGTGAAGCCGGAGTCGCGGCGCGGGTCCTGCCGGTCGTACAGGCCGCCGACCACGGTGGAGATGTTCGGCTTGAGCAGGCCCGTGCCCAGCACGATCAGCACGAGGCCGGTGTAGACGCCCGTGACGCCGATCGGCAGCGCGAGCGCGACGTGCCCGAGCATGATCAGCACCCCGCCGTAGAACACGGCGCGCTGACCGCCGAGCACGCGGTCGGCCAGCCAGCCGCCCGCCACGCCGGACATGTAGACCGACGCGCCGTAGATCGCGACCAGCGACAGCGCGAAGCTCTTGTCGAGCCCGAGCGCGCCCTCGTCGGCGGAGCGGTACAGGTAGTAGGCGAGGATCGCCTTCATCCCGTAGTAGGAGAAGCGCTCCCACAGCTCGGTGAAGAACAGCGTCGACAGTCCTCGGGGGTGACCGAAGAAGCCCCGCTGCGGGGTGGAGACAGCGCTCGTGGCGCTCACGTGGTCCTCCTGGTGTCAACGATGTCACCGTCGGCGTACCGGGTCACGTTACGCCGTACGGGTGTACTGGAAGAAATCCCGATACGGCCGAGTGGCCTACTCCACAGCCTCGGGGTGCGCTCCGGTGCAACGTTTGGTGCACTCGTGGGGTGGATCTGATCGAGGCTCACGGACGCGCGATGACGGAGTTCGACTCGCGGGTGCGCCGGGTGCGCCCCGAGCAGTGGGACTGGGACACACCCTGCAAGGAGTGGTCGGTCCGGGACCTGGTGAACCACCTGGTCCACGAGCAGCTGTGGGCGCCGGAGCTCCTGGCGGGCTGCACGGTCGAGCAGGTCGGCGACCGGTTCGACGGCGACCAGCTCGGCGACGACCCGCTGCACTCGTGGGTGCTCGCGGCGGCGGCGGCACGGGAGGCGTGGATCGCGCCGAAGGCGCTGCTCAAGCCGGTGCACCTGAGCTACGGCAGGGCCACCGCGGTCGAGTACGGCTGGCAGATGACCTCCGACCTGGCGGTGCACGCCTGGGACCTGGCGCGGGCCATCGGGGCGGACGAGCGCATCGACCCGGACCTCGCCGAGGCGGTGCTGGACCACGTCGAGCCCCACGCCGAGGCGTGGGCGGCGAGCGGGCTGTTCGACCCGCCGGTGCCGGTGCCCGACGACGCCGACCCGCAGACCAGGCTGATCGCCCTGCTCGGCCGGACGCCGTAGCGGGCGCGTACCGCGGGGAGAGCCCATCGGAGGCCCTCCCCGCGGCCTGTTCCTTGGCACGGGCGGGGCCCCCGTGACCAAGCCCTGTCGCGCGCGTCCCGTCCCGCGCAGCTCCCCGACTACGCGGGACGGGACGCACCTCCCCCTCGCAGCGTGCGGAGTCCCCGACCTCTCCACCCACACCACAGTGATAGCCCGCGAGCGTTGTCAGCGGTCGGAGAGCCGGTTCTTGACAACATTCCCCGGACAACGGCGACGGGCCCCGCCGCGGCGTGCGACGGGGCCCG
The DNA here is from genome assembly GCF_044757065.1 of Actinosynnema sp. NPDC091369. Classification (NCBI taxonomy): domain Bacteria; kingdom Bacillati; phylum Actinomycetota; class Actinomycetes; order Pseudonocardiales; family Pseudonocardiaceae; genus Actinosynnema; species Actinosynnema sp. NPDC091369. Next base: position 2,619 of record NZ_JBIVUG010000017.1, read on the forward strand.
ATCGGTCGGGGTGGGGCGGTCAGGGGCCGGTGACGCCCGGCTCCCAGCTCTCCGGCCGGCCGCTCTCGGTCAGCAGCAGCTGCCAGTCGCCGAAGCCCATCGGCGCGTCGTGGTGCCACGGGAACCGACCGTCCGCGGTCGGCACGATGATCTGCACGGCGGCGAAGTCGCCCTTGCCGTAGAGCAGGAACGCGCTGCCGAAGAACTCCGGGTAGAAGCCCTTGAAGACGCGTTCGAAGGTGACCGGCACGCCCTCGAAGAAGTCGTGGTAGAGCCGGCCCGGCACGAACCGCTCGCCACGCCGGGCCCGGTCGACGTAGGCGCGGATGAGCACCTGGGCGTGCTCGGGCGGCAGGCCGAGCACCACGGCTTCGGCCACGCCGAACCGGCGCCACGCCCCGACCGAGAACGAGTAGCCCGCGCCCTCCTCGTCCTCGGGCACGGTGACCACGGCGTGGCCGTGCTGCTCGGCCTGGGTCAGCAGCCAGTTGCGCAGGTTGATGTCCTGGACGGAGGGGTTCGACACCAGGCCATTGTGCCCGTTGCCGGCGTCAACCCCGCGTGTGCACGGCCCCCGGACGGACGACAGCCCCGCGCCGGGACGACCGGCGCGGGGCTGGGTGGCGTTCCGCTAGGCGTCGACTTCCGCCATCACCTGGTCCGACACGTCGAAGTTCGCGAAGACGTTCTGCACGTCGTCGCAGTCCTCCAGCGCGTCGATCAGCTTGAAGATCTTGCGCGCGCCCTCGGCCTCCAGCTGCACGGTCACCGACGGCAGGAAGTTCGCCTCCGCCGACTCGTAGTCGTAGCCCGCCTCCTGGAGCGCCTTGCGCACCGCGACGAGGTCGCCCGCCTCGGACACCACCTCGTAGCTCTCGCCCAGGTCGTTGACCTCCTCGGCGCCCGCGTCGAGCACCGCCACGAGCACGTCGTCCTCGGACAGCCCGTCGCCCTTCGGCACGATCACGACGCCCTTGCGGGTGAACATGTAGGCCACCGAGCCGGGGTCGGCCATCGAGCCCCCGTTGCGCGTCATCGCGGTGCGGACCTCGGACGCGGCCCGGTTGCGGTTGTCGGTCAGGCACTCGACCAGCACCGCCACGCCGTTGGGGCCGTAGCCCTCGTACATGATGGTCTGCCAGTCCGCGCCACCCGCCTCCTCGCCGCCGCCGCGCTTGCGGGCGCGTTCGATGTTGTCCAGCGGCACGGAGTTCTTCCGGGCCTTCTGGATGGCGTCGTACAGCGTCGGGTTGCCGTCGGGGTCGCTACCGCCGGTGCGGGCCGCCACCTCGATGTTCTTGATCAACCGCGCGAAGAGCTTGCCGCGCTTGGCGTCGATTGCGGCCTTCTTGTGCTTGGTGGTCGCCCACTTTGAGTGGCCGCTCATTTCTCCTCCGTCGAATACTCAGCCCGCGGCACGGACCATGTCCACGAAAAGGCGGTGCACTCGCCCGTCACCGGTCAGTTCCGGGTGGAACGAGGTGGCGAGCACGTGCCCCTGCCGAACCGCGACGATCCTACCGGCGGCCTCGCCGGCGTCTTCCGTTTCGGGCACCCGGGCGAGCACTTCCACGTCCGATCCGGCCGATTCCACCCACGGGGCCCGGATGAACACGGCGTGCACCTGGCCCACCTCGGTGAAGTCGAGTTCGGCCTCGAAGGAATCGACCTGCCGGCCGAAGGCGTTGCGGCGGACCACGATGTCGAGGCCGCCGAGCTGGTGCTGGTCGGGCCGCCCGTCCAGGACGCGGTCGGCGAGCAGGATCATCCCGGCGCAGGACCCGTAGGCGGGCATGCCCTCCTTGATCCGCGCGCGCAGCGGCTCCAGCAGGTCGAACGTGGCCAGCAGCCGGCTGATGGCCGTGGACTCGCCGCCGGGCAGCACCACGCCGTCGACCTCGGCCAACTCCTCGGGCCGGCGGATGGGGCGGGCGAGCACGTCGGCCTCGGCCAGCGCGACGAGGTGCTCACGGACGTCGCCCTGGAGGGCGAGGACACCGACGACGGACACGGCTGGATTTCCTCCTAGGTGAACTGCCACCAGCCTAGGTGACCGGGCCGGACGGGTGCTCGTGGCACCCGCCCGGCCGTTCGGTCTTCCCGCGGACGCGCTAGTCGCGCTCCGCGACCCGCTCGGCCGCCTGGTGGGCGGTCGAACGACGGGCTTGGACGGCTCGCCAGCCGACGAACAGCAGCACGGCGAGCACGGGGATGGACCAGAACGCGATGCGCTCGGCGGGTCCGGCGAACGCCATCAGCACGATGACGAGCGCGAGGAACACCAGCGTCGCCCACCCGGTGTAGGGCGCGCCGGGCATCCGGTAGGAGGGCCGCTCGACCTCGCCGCGCAGCGCGGCCCGGCACAGCCGCAACTGGCAGAGGATGAGCGTGGCCCAGGTCGCGACGACGCCCAGGGAGGCCACCGCGATGGCGATGTCGAACGCCTCTTTCGGCACCAGGTAGTTGAGGACCACGCCGAACAGGTAGGCGACCGAGGTGAACAGGATGCCGCCGTAGGGGACGTGCCTGCGGTTCATCTTCCCGGTGAACGCGGGCGCCTCGCCCTGCTGCGCGAGCGAGCGCAGGATGCGACCGGTGGAGTAGAGGCCCGAATTGCACGACGACAGCGCGGCGGTGAGCACGACCGCGTTCATCACGTCGCCCACCCCGGCGATGCCGAGTGCGGAGAACACGGTGACGAACGGGCTTTCCGCGCCGCTGTAGAGGTTCCACGGCAACAGCATCGCGAGCAGCAGCACGGAACCGACGTAGAAGACGCCGATCCGGTAGACGACGCCGTTGATGGCCTTCGGCAGCACCTGGCGCGGATTGGCGGTCTCCCCCGCCGCGATGCCGACGAGTTCGATCGCCGAATAGGCGAAGATGACCGCTTGCAGGGTCATCAGCGCGATGCCGACGCCCGCCGGGAACATGCCGCCGTGCGCGAACAGGTTGTGCACGCCCGCTTCACTGCCGCCGACGTCCGCGCCGCCGATGACGAGCGCGACACCGGTGAACAGGAACACCACGATCGCGGTCACCTTGATGACGCTGAACCAGAACTCCAGCTCGCCGAACAGCTTCACCGACAGCAGGTTGACCAGCACCAGGAACCCGAGCGCGACCAGCGCGGTGACCCACTGCGGCAGGTCCGGCAGCCACCGGTGCACGTAGATGGCCACCGCGGTGATCTCGGCGATGCCGGTCATCGCCCAGTTCACCCAGTACATCCAGCCGGAGGTGAACCCGGCCCACGGTCCGATGAACTCGCGGGCGTATTCCACGAAACTGCCCGCGGTGGGCCGGTGCAGCACCAATTCGCCGAGCGCGCGCATCACGAAGAACGCGGCCAGGCCGCACAGGGCGTACGAGAAGACCAGTGACGGGCCGGCCTGGGCGAGTTTGCCGCCGGCGCCGAGGAACAGGCCGACGCCGATGGCGCCACCGATGGCGATCATCTGCACCTGGCGCTTGGACAGCGCTTTGGTGTAGCCGTCGGCGTCGGGTTCCGCGACCGTCTGCTCATTCATGGTGGCCGAACGTTAGTGGCTAGCGGCGGGCTCCCGGAAATCGCTTGAGGAAGACTTGATGTAATCCTCTTCACAACCGCCGGAGAGCGCCTGGTCGAGGTCGTCCCAGAGGTCCTCGACGTCCTCCAGGCCGACGCTCAGGCGCAGCAGGTTGGCGGGCACGCCGGACTCCTCGCGCGCGGTGTCGGGCACCAGCCGGTGGGTCAGCGCGGCCGGGTGCTCGATCAGCGTGTCGACCGAGCCGAGGCTGACCGCGGGGGTGACGAGCCGGAGCCTGCGCACGACGGCGGCGGGGTCCTCGCGGGTGGTGAACGCGAGCATCGCGCCGGGACCGCGCATCTGGGTGCCGACGAGGCCGGCCGGGTCCGCGCCGGGCAGGCTCGGGTGCCGGACGAGGCCGGTGCCGGGGTGGGCGTCGAGGCGCGCGGCCAGGTCGGTCGCGGTGCGCTGGGCCGCTTCGACGCGCAGGGGCAGCGTGGCCAGGCCCCGGTGCATGAGGTAGCCGCCCAAGGGGTGCAGGACCGCGCCGGTGATGATCCGGACCTGGCGCAACGGGCCGGCGTGCTCCTCGGCGCAGGCGACGACGCCGCCGAGCACGTCACCGTGCCCGCCGAGGTACTTGGTGCCCGAGTGCAGCACGTAGGTGGCGCCGAGCGCGGCCGGGTTCTGGAGCACGGGGGTCGCGAACGTGTTGTCCACCACGACCGGCACGCCGCCCGCCTGGGCGGCCACGGCGGCGATGTCGAGCAGGTCGAGGTTCGGGTTGGCCGGCGTCTCGATGACGACCAGGCCGGTGTCCGGTGTGATCGCGTCGGCGACCCGGTCGGCCGGGGCGTACGTGGTGCGCACGCCGAGCAGGCCGGACGACAGCAGGTGGTCGGTGCCGCCGTAGATCGGGCGCACCGCGACGACGTGCGGCTTGCCGGTGAGCACGCACGCGGCCTGGACCACGGCGGTCACCGCGGCCATGCCGCTGCCGAAGGCGACGGCGGCCGACGTGCCTTCCAGGGCGGCCAGGGCCTGCTCGAACCGGGCCACGGTCGGGTTGTGCAGCCGGGAGTAGACCGGCGAGGCGGCGTGCGCCGCGCCCTCGGCGAGGTGTTGGAGCGCGTGGCCACCCTCGCCCTGGTCGGGGATCGGGTAGGTGGTGGACAGGTCGATCGGCAGGGCGTGCACGCCCAGGTCGGCGAGGTCGTCGCGCCCACCGTGCACCGCCGTCGTACGCAACCGGGTCATGCCCGAATCTTGGACTTATCGTCGGCGGATGGGGCACAGTTCCGCAGGGTGTTCGGCGGCGGGAGGGTTTCGACGTGCTGGATTCGGTGGACGCGGCGATCGTGCAGGAGTTGCAGAAGGACGCTCGGCTGCCCAACAAGGAGCTGGCCGACCGGGTCAACGTGGCGGCGTCGACGTGCGTGGTCCGGCACCGGTCGCTGCGCGAGCGGGGCGTGATCACCGGGTACCACGCGGAGGTGGACCTGGCCGCGGTGGGCCGGCCGGTGCAGGCGATCATCGCGGTCCGGGTCCGGCCGCACACGCGGGCGATCGTGGAGCCGTTCATGGACTACGTGCTGACGCTGCCCGAGGTGCTGGCGCTGTCGCACGTGGCGGGGCCGGAGGACTTCCTGGTGCACGTCGCGGTGGCGGACACGGCGCACCTGCAACGGCTGGTGCTCGACCGGTTCACGACGCGCCGCGAGGTCAGCGAGGTGCAGACGAACCTGCTGTTCCAGCACGTGCGCAAGCACACCGTGCCGCCCGCCGACGGCGACCGGTGGTCGTGAGGGGGTCGTCCCCGATCCCCGCGCGTTCCCGTCGTCAGCCCCGCCACGGCCGCACGTTGCCCCAGTCCCACGTCGGCATGGGCTCGGCCGGGTTCGTTCGCGCGTCGGGAGCGGAGAAGACCACCGCCATCCTCGTCCCCCATTCGAGGTAGCCGACGAACGCCGAGCGGAACTCCGGGTCGTCCGGGAGGCCGACGTCCTCCGCGGTGTCGAGCAGGAGCGAGACCCACCGCTTCCGCTGCTGCTCGGTGATGCCCTTGCCCACGTGCCTGCCGACCATCCCCCGGTGCCCGCCGCGCGTGGTCGAGTAGGCCCGCGGCCCGCCGAAGACCTCGCCGAGCCAGGCCGCGACGTGGTGCGCGTGGCCCGGGTCCACGTCCGCGAACAGCGGCGCCAGCAGCTCGTCCTCGGGCACTCGCCGGTAGAAGGCGTGGAACAGCGCCTCGAACGCCTCCGCGCCACCCGCCCACTCGTACAGCGTCGGCGTGGCCCGGCCGACGTCGACCGGTCCGTGGCGCCGCGGGGGCGAGCCGCAAGCGGCGAAGTCGGCCAGTTCGGCGGCGAAGGGGGCGTGGTGCGGGCCGGCGCGGAAGCGTTCCGGGTCGTCCGCCCAGGTGAGGCGGACGACGTGCTCGCCGTCGGCACGGGTCAGCTCGAAGTCGTGGCACTCGGGCGCGGCGGCGAGGTGGACCGCGGCACGGCGGAAGGCGGACTCGAACGCCCCGACGCGGTCGGCCGGCACCCGGTACCCGATGTACTCGATGATCACGCGGTCAGTCGAACACCCGCGGCCGGGGGCGACAAGTACGTACTTTGTGGTGCGTGAACGTGCGCAGGAGGCGGTACTACTGCCCGGTCGAACTGGCCGTGGACGTCATCGGCACGAAGTGGGCCGTCGTGGTGCTGGCCCACCTCAAGGAGGGCCCGCACCGCTACGGAGCGTTGCGCCGCCGGATGCCGGGCGTCAGCGAGAAGGTGCTCACCACCCGCCTGCGCGAGCTGGAGGACGCCGGGCTGGTCGAGCGCACCTCCGACGGCGGCACGCCGCCCGCGGTGACCTACCGGCTCACCGCCGAGGCGGGCGAACTCGCGCCCGCGCTCCAGGTCCTCTACGACTGGGGCTCGCGGCGGGCCGAGCGGCACGGGATCGCTGTCGAGCCGGTGACGTGAACCTGTGTTAACAATGACCATGGGGACCGAAGCGTTGCGCGACCTGCTCGACGGCCGGTGGGCGGCGGTGCGCCGTCGTGCCGTGGACCTGCTCGGCGAGCTGAAGCCGCCCGGTGAGCTCGAGCGCGAGGAGTACCGGGCCTGGGTGCTGGAGCAGCTGCGGGCGCTGGCGGACGGCGGCCACCCGTTGATCGGGTTCCCGGCCGCGCACGGCGGGCAGGACGACGTCGGCGGCTCGGTGGTGGCGTTCGAGGTGCTGGGGTTCGGCGACCTGTCGCTGATGGTCAAGGCGGGCGTGCAGTGGGGCCTGTTCGGCGGCGCGGTGCAGGCGTTGGGCACGGCGGAGCACCACGAGCGGTACCTGCCCGCGATCATGAACCTGGAGCTGCCCGGGTGCTTCGCCATGACCGAGACCGGGCACGGGTCGGACGTGCAGCACCTGCGGACGACGGCGACCTACGACCCGGACACCGAGGAGTTCGTGGTCGACACGCCGGACCCCTCGGCGCGCAAGGACTACATCGGCAACGCCGCGCGGGACGGGCGGATGGCGGTGGTGTTCGCGCAGCTCGTGACCGGTGGCGTGACGCACGGGGTGCACGCGGTGCTGGTGCCGGTCCGGGACGCGTCCGGCGCGCCGACGCCCGGTGTGCGGATCGAGGACTGCGGGCCGAAGGCGGGCCTCAACGGCGTCGACAACGGGCGGTTGTGGTTCGACCACGTGCGGGTGCCGCGGGCGAACCTCCTCAACCGGTACGGCGACGTGGCGGCGGACGGCACGTACTCCAGCCCGATCGAGGGCGAGGGCCGGCGGTTCTTCACCATGCTCGGCACGCTGGTGCGCGGGCGGATCAGCGTGGCGGGCGGCGCGGGCAGCGCGACGAAGAAGGCGCTGGCGCTGGCCGTCCGGTACGGCGACCGGCGTCGGCAGTTCACCCGGCCCGACACGGGTGAGGAAGTCGTGGTGCTCGACTACCTGGCGCACCAGCGGCGGCTGCTGCCCGCGTTGGCGACGACGTACGCGCTGCACTTCGCGCAGGAGGAGATGGTGTCGGCGCTGCACGACGTGTCCGACGACCGGCAGCAGCGTGAGCTGGAGTCGCGGGCGGCGGGGCTCAAGGCGGTGGCCACGTGGCACGCCACGCACACCATCCAGGCGTGCCGTGAGGCGTGCGGTGGCGCGGGGTACCTGTCGGAGAACCTGATCGCGGGGTTGAAGGCGGACACGGACGTGTTCACCACGTTCGAGGGCGACAACACCGTGCTGCTGCAACTGGTGGCGAAGGGGCTGCTGACCAGCTACCGCGACCACGTCGGCGACCTCGACCCGTGGGGCATGGCCCGGTTCGTCGCCGACCAGGCGGTGGGCGTGGTGATCGAGCGGACGGCGGCGCGGGCGATCATCGACCGGTTGGTGTCGGGCAGTTCGGACGCCCTGCTGGACCGGGGTTGGCAGGTGCGCCAGTTCGAGGACCGCGAGCGGCACGTGCTGGAGGGGTTGGCGCGGCGGTTGCGGCGGGCGTCGCGGGACGACGCGTTCGACGTGTTCAACGCCGCGCAGGACCACGTGCTGCACGCCGCCCGCGTCCACGTGGACCGGGTGGTGCTGGAGGCGTTCGTGGCGGCGGTCGACCGGTGCGCGGACCCGGAGGCGTCGGCGCTGCTGGACCAGGTGTGCGACCTCTACGCGTTGAGCACGATCGAGGCGGACCGGGCGTGGTTCCTGGAGCACGGCCGGTTGACGCCGCAGCGGGCGAAGGCGGTGTCGCAGGCGGTGAACGAGCTGTGCGGCCGGCTGCGCCCGCACGCGCGCACGCTGGTGGACGCGTTCGGCATCCCTGAGACGTGGCTCACGGCGCCGATCACCGGATGAGGCCGCGGGAGAGGATGGGTACGTGGACAACAGCGCGCTGATCAGCCTCGGACTGGCCCGGTACGTGCAGGCGGTGGCCGAGCGGGTGGGCGTGCCGCCGGAGGGCACCGAGTTCGAGGTCAGCGACACCGCCACCGCCTACCTGGGCCTGGAGGGCCCGGGACGGGACCTGATGCTGCTGTGGAACGAGCAGCGCGGCTGGTCGATCGCGGTGGAGACCGATCCGACCGAGAAGCCGGTGGTCGTGGCGCACCTCGGCCTGCCGCTCGTGCCGCCGCCGGAGGAGGTGGCGCGGTTCGTGGACGACGTGCTGGCGGGCAAGCCCGGCGGCCCCGAGCCGGACCCGGGCGTGACGCAGGACCGCGGCGCGCTCGCCGGCCGGTTGCGGGAGTACCTGTAGCGGGCTAGGACACGCCGACGAACCGCAGGCCGGCGGTCGTCACGGCGGCCAGCACGACCACCACCACGAACGGGGCCTTGCGCCACGCCGCGACGCCGCCCACCAGGACGCCGATCGGCAGCGCGAGACCCGCGAAGCCCTGTCCCTTGGTCAGCGAGGACGTCGCCACCAGGGCGAACAGCAGCACGGTCGCCGACGTCGACATCAGCAGCCGGACCCGGTCGGACAGCGTGAGCCGGTCGCGCAGCAGCGGCCCGGCCAGGCGGAACGCGTAGGTGCCCGCGGCGAGCACCAGGACGGCGGCCAGCGTCACGCCTTCTCCCCCTGTCGTGCGGTGATCAGCAGGCCGCCCAGCGCGACCAGCACGGGCACGCCCGCGGGGAGCACCGGCGTGGCGGCCAGCGCGAGGGCCGCGCCCAGCAGCGCCGCGTGCCGGGTGGCCCTGTCCTTGAGCGCGGGCAGCAGCAGCGCGAGCAGCGCCGCGGGGAACGCCGCGTCGAGCCCGAACGCGGCCGGGTCGCCGATGTTCTCGCCGATCAACGCACCCGCGACCACGGCGACGTTCCACGCGACGAACAGCGCGACGCCGCACGACCAGTAGGCGGCCTTGGCGCGGCGCGGGTCGCCCTGGGCCAGCGCGAACGCGGTCGTCTCGTCGATCAGCAGGTGGCTGCCGACCAGGCGGGGCAGCAGGCCCTTGCCGAGCACGTCGCCGACCGCCAGGCCGAACGGCAGGTGGCGGACGTTGAGCAGCAGGCCCGCCAGCACCGCCGCGGCCGGGCTGCCGCCCGCGGTGACCACCCCGACCGCCATGAACTGCGAGCCGCCCGCGAAGACCAGCAGCGACATCACCACGGGCAGCCACCAGGGCAGTCCCGCGCCGGTGGAGATCGCGCCGAAGGACGCGCCGCTGACCGCGGCGCCGGCGGCCACCGCGGCGACGTCACGCAGCAGCTCGGCATCAAGGGTTCGCCATGTCGAACGCATCGTCTTCTACGATGAACAGAGACAAGGCGTTCGTCAAGCCGAACGATTGGACTGTCATGTCGAACACAGGGGCGCCGCTCGACGTCATCGCGGCCTCACTGCGCCGCGAACGCGACCGCGCCGGGCTGTCGTTGAGCGAGCTGGCCAAGCGGGCGGGCATCGCGAAGTCCACGCTGTCCCAACTGGAGTCGGGCAGCGGCAACCCCAGCGTGGAGACCCTCTGGGCGCTCGGCGTGGCGCTGGGCGTCCCGTTCTCCCGCCTGGTCGACCCGCCCACGCCGCACGTGCGGGTCATCCGCGCCGGGGAGGGCCCCGCGATCTACTCCGAACGCGCCCACTACACGGCCACTCTGCTGGCGTCGTGCCCACCGGGCGCCCGCCGCGACATCTACACGCTGCGCCTGGAACCGGGCCCGGCCCGCGACTCCGAACCGCACATGCCGGGCACCGTCGAGCACGTGATCGTCAGCACCGGCCGCATGCTGGCCGGCCCGCAGACCGAACCGGTCGAGCTGGGCCCCGGTGACTACCTGCTCTACCCGGGCGACATCCCGCACACGGCCCAGGCACTCGAACAGGGCACGACCGCCCTGCTCGTCTCGGAGCACGTCTGAACGACGGGTGGCCCGCCGGACACGTCCGACGGGCCACCCGGAACCCGGTGCTACCAGCCGCGCTCGGCCAGGCGGTGCGGCTCCGGGATCTCGTCCACGTTGATGCCCACCATGGCCTCGCCGAGGCCGCGCGACACCTTCGCGATCACGTCCGGGTCGTCGTGGAAGGTCGTCGCCTTCACGATCGCCTCCGCGCGCTGCGCCGGGTTGCCCGACTTGAAGATGCCCGAGCCGACGAACACGCCCTCCGCGCCGAGCTGCATCATCATCGCCGCGTCCGCCGGCGTCGCGATGCCGCCCGCGGTGAACAGCACGACCGGCAGCTTGCCCGCCTCCGCCACCTCGCGGACCAGCTCGTACGGGGCCTGGAGCTCCTTGGCCGCGACGTAGAGCTCGTCGGCGGGCAGGTTCTGCAGGCGCAGGATCTCCGCGCGGATCTTGCGCATGTGCGTGGTGGCGTTGGAGACGTCGCCGGTGCCGGCCTCACCCTTGGAGCGGATCATCGCCGCGCCCTCGGTGATGCGGCGCAGCGCCTCGCCCAGGTTCGTCGCACCGCACACGAACGGCACGGTGAACTGCCACTTGTCGATGTGGTTGGCGTAGTCGGCCGGGGTCAGCACCTCGGACTCGTCGATGTAGTCCACGCCGAGGGACTGGAGCACCTGCGCCTCGACGAAGTGGCCGATGCGCGCCTTGGCCATCACCGGGATCGACACCGCGTCGATGATGCCGTCGATCATGTCCGGGTCGCTCATCCGGGACACGCCGCCCTGCGCGCGGATGTCGGCGGGCACCCGCTCCAGCGCCATGACGGCCACCGCGCCCGCGTCCTCGGCGATCTTGGCCTGCTCGGCGTTGACCACGTCCATGATCACGCCGCCCTTGAGCATCTCCGCCATGCCCCGCTTGACGCGGGAAGTGCCGGTGACCTGGGTGCCGGCGTCGGGTGAAGTGGTCACGACCAGCCTTTCTCGAAGTTGGGGGGCGAACACCACCATGGTACGACCGACGTGGACCGCCGAAGCATGCCAATCAGGCACGTTCTCGGCAGGCCACTTTCCGTCCCTTCGCAGGTAGTGGCGTACGCCACCCCCGGGAAAAGCGCGACGACCACCAGCCGCGCGGCGACCTGCGGCGCACCGCGTGACGACGTCCGTCCGGATTCCTCCTGCCGGGTTGGGTGTGGCCGTTTGGGGTTGTCCCCCGCGCCCGGCGGGTGTGAGATCGGACACTAAATACTTGTGGAGGGCGGTCCCAATGGGCAGCAAACACTCCGACAACGGCCACTCGGCAGGCGCGGTCGCTGTGGACGACCCGGCCAAGGTCCGCAACGTCGTGCTGGTCGGCCCGTCCGGCTCCGGCAAGACGACGCTCGCCGAGGCCCTGCTCGCCAGCACCGGCGTGCTGACCCGACCGGGCTCGGTCACCGAGGGCACCACGGTGTGCGACCACGACCCCGCGGCGGTGCGCCAGCAGCGGTCGGTGGGCCTCGCGGTCGCCCCCGTCCGGCACGGCGACATCAAGATCAACCTCATCGACACGCCCGGCTACGCGGACTTCGTCGGCGAACTGCGCGCGGGCCTGCGCGCGGCGGACGCGGCGCTGTTCGTGGTCAGCGCGGCGGAAGGCGTCGACCCGGCCACCGTCTCGCTGTGGGAGGAGTGCGCGATGGTGGGCATGCCGCGCGCCGTCGTGGTCGCCCGCACCGACCACCAGCGGGCGGACGTGCCCACCGGGATCGCCTCGTGCCAGGACGCGTTCGGCGCGGGCGTCGTGCCGCTGTACCTGCCCGACGGCGACGGCCTGGTCAACCTGCTCACCACCGACGACCCCCGCTTCGAGGAGCAGCGCAACGCGCTCATCGAGGGGATCATCGCGGAGAGCGAGGACGAGACCCTGATGGACCGCTACCTCGGCGGCGAGGAGATCGACCAGGCCACGCTCGTCGCCGACCTGGAGACGGCGGTCGCGCGCGGCTCGTTCCACCCGGTGATGCCGGTGTGCGCGCTGACCGGCCTCGGCCTGCCGGAACTGCTCGACGGCATCGCCCGCGCCTTCCCGTCCCCGCTGGAGCACCCGCTGCCCGACGTGACCGGCGTGGACGGCATCCCCCAGCCCCGCATGGCAGCCGACCCCAACGGCCCGCTCGTGGCCGAGGTCGTGCGCACGGCGGTGGACTCCTACGTGGGCCGCGTGTCGCTGGTGCGCGTGTTCTCCGGGACGCTGCGCCCCGAACGCCCGGTCCACGTCTCGGGCCACGGCATGGCCGACCGCGGTCACGAGGACCACGACGTCGACGAGCGGGTCGCGCACGTCTACTCGCCGCTGGGCGCGACCCTGCGCGAGGTGCCGTACTGCGTGGCGGGCGACCTGTGCGCGCTGACCAAGCTCGGCTCCGCCGAAACCGGCGACACGGTGTCCGCCCCCGACAAGCCGCTGCTGGTGGCGCCGTGGGAGATGCCGGAACCCCTGCTGCCGGTCGCCGTCGTCCCCCGCAGCCGCAGCGACGAGGACAACCTGGCCCGCAACCTCGGCAAGCTCGTGGCGGGCGACCCGACCCTGCGGCTGGAGCGCAACGCCGAGACCCACCAGCTCGTCCTGTGGTGCATGGGCGAGGCCCACGCGGACGTCGTCCTGGCCCGCTTGCGCGCGGGTGGCGCGGAGGTCGACACGGAACCGGTGCGCGTGGCGCTGCGGGAAACGTTCGCCGGCCAGGCCAAGGGCCACGGCCGGCACGTGAAGCAGTCCGGCGGCCACGGCCAGTACGCCGTCTGCGACATCGTCGTCGACCCCCTGCCCCGCGGCTCCGGCTTCGAGTTCGTGGACAAGATCGTCGGCGGCGCCATCCCGAACCAGTTCATCCCGAGCGTGGAGAAGGGCGTCCGCGCCCAACTCGAACGCGGACTGCAAGGCGGTCACCCGGTCGTGGACGTCCGCGTCACCCTCGTGGACGGCAAGGCCCACTCGGTCGACTCCTCCGACGCCGCCTTCCAAACCGCCGGCTCCCTCGCCCTGAAGGACGCCGCCGCCAACGGCCGGACGTGCCTCCTCGAACCCCTCGACGAGGTGACCGTGCGGCTGCCGGACGACCACCTGGGCACCGTCCTGGGCGACCTCTCCAGCCGCCGCGGCCGCGTCCTGGGAACGGAAGCCGAAAGCCCCGGCTACACACTGATCCGCGCCGAAGTCCCCGCCACCGAACTGCTCCGCTACGCCGTGGAACTCCGCTCCCTGACCTCGGGCACGGGCACCTACACCCGCCGCTTCAGCCGCTACGACCCCCTCCCCCAAACCCTCGCCGCCCAAGCCAAATAACCCCCACCACCAGAACCCACTGATCCACAGCGGACCCGCAGCCGGCCCACAGGGCTCGATGTGACATGGCTTCGACCAACCCGAAGCACCCGAACCCGTGTCACATCGAGCCGGGCTTGACCACCACGCCGCCTGCCCTGAACGTAGAACTCACCGGACCTGAACGTTCGACTCACGCGACCTGAGCGTTCGACACGCGGGACCTGAGCGTTCGACACGCGCGGTGGTCAGGTGTTTTGGGGGAAGCCCAGGTTCACGCCACCGTGCGAGGGGTCCAACCACCGCCCCGTCACCACCTTCGTCCGCGTGAAGAAGTGCACCCCCTCCGGCCCGTACGCGTGCGAATCCCCGAACAACGAGTCCTTCCACCCCCCGAACGAGTAGTACGCCACCGGCACCGGGATCGGCACGTTCACCCCCACCATCCCGACCTCGACCTCGTTCTGGAACCGCCGCGCCGCCCCACCGTCGTTGGTGAAGATCGCCGTGCCGTTCCCGTACGGGTTCGCGTTGACGACCTCCACCGCGTCGTCGTACGTCCCCACCCGCATCACCGACAGCACCGGCCCGAAGATCTCGTCCCGGTAGACCGACATGTCCGTGCCGACGTGGTCGAACAGCGTCGGCCCGAGCCAGAACCCCTCCGCCGCACCGTCGATCGCGTGCCCGCGACCGTCCACCACCAACGACGCGCCCTCCGCCTGCCCGGCGTCCAGGTAGGACACCACGCGGTCCCGGTGCGCCCCCGTCACCAACGGCCCCATCTCGCACCCCGGCCGGCGACCGTCCCCGACGTGCAGCACCCGCACCCGATCCACGATCTTCGCCACCAGCTCGTCCCCGACCGGGTCCACCGCGACCACCACCGAGATCGCCATGCACCGCTCGCCCGCCGAACCGAACCCGGCCGACACCGCCGCGTCCGCCGCCAGGTCCAGGTCCGCGTCCGGCAGCACGACCATGTGGTTCTTCGCCCCGCCCAACGCCTGCACCCGCTTGCCGTGCCGCGTCCCGGTCTCGTACACGTACCGCGCGATCGGTGTCGACCCCACGAACGACACCGCCTTGACGTCCGGGTGCTCCAGGAGCCGGTCGACGGCGACCTTGTCGCCGTGCACGACGTTCAGCACGCCGTCTGGCAGCCCGGCCTCCGCGAACAGCTCCGCGATGAAGTTGGCCGCCGACGGGTCCTTCTCCGACGGCTTGAGCACCACCGCGTTCCCGCAGGCGATCGCGTTGGGCACGAACCACAGCGGCACCATGGCGGGGAAGTTGAACGGCGAGATCACGCCCACGACACCCAGCGGCTGCTGGATCGAGTACACGTCGACCCGGGTGGACGCGTTCTCGCTGAACCCGCCCTTGAGCAGGTGCGGGATGCCGCACGCGAACTCCACGGCCTCCAGCGCGCGCTGCACCTCCCCTGCCGCGTCCGACAGCACCTTGCCGTGCTCGGCGGTGACGATCGCGGCCAGATCGCCCTTGCGCGCGTTCAGCAGCTCCCGGAAGGCGAACATCACGTTCGACCGCTGCGCCAGGGACGCGTTGCGCCACGACGCGAACGCCTCGGAAGCCGTCGCCACCGCCTCGTCCACCACGGATTCGTCGGCGAGGTCGACGCGGCTCGCCACCTGCCCGGTGGCGGGGTCGTACACGTCACCGGAGCGCGCGCTCTCGCCGTTCCACGGCTTGCCGCCGATCCAGTGCGAGATCCTGCTCGTGTTCACAGCACGTCCTCCAGGATGCCGAGCGCTTCCTCGACCTCGTCCTCGGTCAACGTCATCGGCGGCGCGAGGCGGATGACGTTGCCGTACAGGCCGCCCTTGCCGACCAGCAAGCCCCGCTCCCGCGTGCCCTCCAGCACCGCGACCGCACCCGCCGGGTCCGGCGCGCCGTCCGGGCCCACCATCTCGATGCCGATCATCAAGCCCTTGCCGCGCACGTCGCCGACCGCGGGCCGGTCCGCCGCGATGTCGCGCAACCCGTCCAGCAGCCGTTCGCCGAGCTTGGCGGCGTTGGCCTGGAGGTCGTTGTCCAGCAGGTAGTCCAGCGTGGCCAGCGCGCCGGTCGTGGCGATCGGGTTGCCGCCGAACGTGGACAGCGAGTTGGCGGTGAGGCAGTCCATCACCTCGCCGCGCGCCACCACGCCACCGATCGCGAGGCCGTTGCCCAGCCCCTTGGCGAACGTCATCGCGTCGGGCGTCACGCCGTGCGCCTGGATGCCCCAGAAGTGCTCCCCGGTGCGGCCCCACCCGGTCTGCACCTCGTCGGAGACGAGCAGGATGCCGTACTCGTCCAGCACTTCCTTGAACGCGCCGAACAGCCCGTCGGGCGGCGAGGAGAACCCGCCCACGCCCTGGATCGGCTCGACGATCATGCACGCCACGTCGCCCGCGGTCGTCGTCTCGATCACCTCGCGCAGGTCCGCCACGCACGCCTTGACGTAGTCGGCGTCGGACAGGTCCTTGAACGGGCTGCGGAACCGGTAGCCGCCGTGCACCCAGCTGACCTTCACCGGGCTCAGCGAGGACGCCGACCAGCCGCGGTTGCCGGTGATCGCGACCGTGGCGAACGCGCGACCGTGGTAGGAGTTGCGCAGCGCGAGGACCTGGTCGCTGCGGCGGTACTGGGTGGCCAGCATGAGCGCCGTCTCGTTGGCCTCGGTGCCGGAGTTGGTGAAGAAGACCTTCGCGTCCGGGATGCCGGACAGCTCGGCGATCTTCTCGGCCAGCTCGACCTGCGAGCGGATCAGGTAGAGCGTGGAGCTGTGCAGCACGCCGGTGGACAGCTGGGACCGGATCGCGTCGGAGATCTCGGCGACGTCGTAGCCGACCGCGTTGGTCAGGATGCCGGCGAAGAAGTCCAGGTAGGTGCGGCCCTCGCGGTCGGTGACGCGGCGTCCGCTCGCGCTCGCGAGCTCGATCGGCCGCTCGTAGTAGAGGGCCATCCAGTCGGGCATCACCGCGCGGTGCCGGGCCAGCAACTCCTCGTGTCCCATCGCGTCCTCCGGTCGTAGGTCCCTGAAGGAGGAGTGTGGTCGGCGGCGCGGAGGCCCGCCATGGACAACCTGTACCCCTTTCCGGGCGGGCGCATTACGTTGTGTCCATGTACCCCACGGTCGCCGAAGCGCTCGCCCTGCCCGTGGTCCGGCGCGGCGAGCCCGCCGTGGTCGCGGGCGCGGGCGGGATGGGCCGCCGGGTGCGGTGGGTGCACGTCGCCGAGGTCGCCGACATCGCCCACCTGCTGCGCGGCGGCGAGCTGGTGCTGACCACCGGCATCGCGCTGCCCGACGACCCGGACGGGCTGCGCCGCTACGTCGCCGACCTCGCGTCGGTGGGCGCGTCCGGGTTGGTCGTGGAGCTGGTGCGGCGGTGGAGCGACGAGGTGCCCGGCGCGCTGGTGGCCGCCGCCGAGCAGCACGAGCTGCCGCTGGTCACGCTGGCGCGGGAGACCCGGTTCGTGTCGGTGACCGAGGCCGTGGTGTCGCTGATCGTGGACGCGCAGCTCGCCGAGCTGCGGGCGGCCGAGCAGGTGCACGAGACGTTCACCGCGTTGACCGTGGCGGGCGCCGAGCCCGCCGAGGTGCTGCGCGAGGTGGCCCGGACCGCCGGGCTGCCGGTGGTGCTGGAGACGCTGGGCCACGAGGTGCTGGCCTACGACGCGGCCGGGCAGGACCCGACCTCCGTGCTGGCCGACTGGGGTCAGCGGTCGCGGGCGGTGGCCCTGCCGGAGCGGACCGCCTACCACGAGCAGGCCGGGTGGCTGGTGACCGTGGTCGGCGCGCGGGGCGCGGACTGGGGTCGGCTGGTGCTGCTCTCGCCCGAGCACCCGCCGCACCGCCACGTGGTGGTGGCCGAACGGGCCGCGTCGGCGTTGGCCGTGCACCGGTTGGTGGCGCGGGACCGGGAGTCGCTGGAGCGGCAGACGCACCGCACGCTGCTCACCCAGCTGCTCGGGCAGCCGCCGCACGACCTGCCGACGCGCGCCGCGGCGCTCGGCGTGCCCCTGGACCGGCGGCAGCTCGTCGGGGTGGCGATCCGGCCGGGCACGGCGAGCGCGCCCGCGCAGGCGTTGGCGACGCAGGAGGTGCTGCGGGACCTGGCCGAGGCGACGGCGTTGGCGGCCCGACGGGTGACCGTGCCCGCGCTGGTCGGCGTGGTGGACGACACGAGCGTGCGGGCGTTGCTGTCGTTGCCGCCGCAGGCCGGGCTGGACGGCGTGCTGCGGCGGTTGGCGCGCGAGGTGCACCGGCGGGCGGCGGCGACGCAGCACGCGCTGCCCGTGGTGGTGGCCGTCGGCACGACCGTCACGGCGTTGCCGGACGTGCGGCGGTCGTTGGGCGAGGCGGCGCACGTGGCGGGCGCGGCGCTGCGGTCACCGGGCACCCGGCTGTACCACCGGCTGGACGACGTGCGGCTGCGCGGCCTGCTGCACCTGCTGCGCGAGGACGAGCGGGTGGTCGCGTTCGCGGACCGGGAGCTGGGGCCGCTGCTGGCGCGGGACGCGAACCAGGGCACCCGGCTGGTCGAGCTGTTGCGGTGCTTCTGCGAGCACGGCGGCAACAAGTCCGCCGCGGCTGCCGCCGCCCACCTCTCGCGGACCGCGTACTACCAGCAGTTGAGCCGGATCGAGCAGGTGCTCGGGGTGTCGCTGGAGGACCCGGAGTCGGTGCTCTCGCTGTACGTGGCGCTGCTCGTGCACGAGGTGGGCGAGCGGGACCCTCAGCTGCCCCGCCCGCCCACCTCCGCGACTTAGGCGACCGGCAGCTTGCCCAGCTCGCTGCCCAGGTCGGGCGCCTGGCCCACCGAGACCGCGGGCGCGATCGGGAGCTCCGGCACGCCCGGGACCTGCGGGACGCCGGGGACCTCGGGCAGGGCGCGGCCCTGCGGCGCGAGCGCGTCGCCCGCCACCGGCAGCTGCGGCGCGGCGGGCGCCTTGAGCGCGGCGGGCGCGGCCACCTGCGGCGCCCTGACGTCCGACGCGCCACCGGGCAGCGGCGCGGGCAGCTTCACGGCCTGGCCGCTGAGCAGGTCGGTGACGGGCTTGGTGGCGTCGAGGCCGACCTCGGGTGCGGTGCCGACGTTGCCGACGGTGCCGTCCACGATCTCGGTCGGGCCTTCGGCGGCGGACGCGGCGGACGCGAGCAGCGGAGAAGTACCCACGGCGAGCAGGGCGGCGGCACGCAGAAGTCCGCGCGTGCGGTATCCGGACACGGTTTTCCTAACCTGGTTGGGGACCTGCAAGTTGACCTACTCCCCATCGACCACCGCACCCCCACCCCTTGACCGCTCGATCAGGTGACTGACGCTCCGTGTCCCCACCCCACCCGATCGAGTCACGCCGGCCGCGTGGCCGGGTGTCCTGCCACGGCGACGCGCACGTGAGAGCCCCGCGGGTCCGGCGTTCGGGTGCCGGAACCGCGGGGCCGTCCGCCCCCTTGGCGGATCGTGGGCCGCGCGGGCCCGTGTCGGGGAGACGTTAGGGCGACACGGGCCCGCGGCGGCTTCTTCCCCCCGGAAGGGCTAGGGGTTCGTGACCCCCAGCGTGTAGCTGCCGGAACCGCTGTACGCGTGCACGCGGTAGCGGTAGTAGCCGGCGGTGCCGTTGTAGTTCACGGTCTCGTTCGCGGCCGGGCTGTCGCCCTTGGCCACGACCGACCAGGCGCTGCCGTTCCACTTCTCCAGGTACAGGTCGAAGTCGGCGCCGCCCGGGCCCACCAGGCAGCCGACGTGCGCGCCGGACACCGTGGACTGGTAGTAGCTGTTGTTCGGCTGGTACGCCTGACCGCCCGCGGCCAGGGAGCCGTTGTAGGTGGTCTCCGAGCCCTGGCAGCCGGTCGGCGGGTCGGGGTTGCCGCCACCGCCGGTGACCAGGGTCAGGCCGTAGGTCTGGAGGATCTCGTTGACCGGCTGGAAGTAGGTGGTGCCGCCGGAGCTGCAGTTGCCCGAACCGCCGGAGGTCACGCCCTGCGCCTGCGTGCCCGCCAGCAGCGAGCCGCCCGAGTCGCCGGGCTCGGCGCACACCGTGGTCTGGATCAGGCCGGTCACCGTGCCCTGCGGGTAGCTGACCGACGAGTTGCGCGCCTGGATGGTGCCGCAGTGCCAGCCCGTGGTGGACCCGGAGCGGCACACCGCGGCGCCGACCGGCGCGTCCTGCGACCCGGCGACCGACACCGTGCCGCCGGAGTAGTTGTTGACCAGGCCGCGCGGGGTGTTGCCGGCCGCGACCTGCACCCACGCGTAGTCGTTGCCGGGGAAGCTCGACCCGCGGAACGTGCCGCTGGGGTTCGACGTCGTCGCGCCGGTGGAGCCGCAGTGCCCGGCGGTGATGAACCCGCCGTTGACGGAGAAGCCGACCGAGCAGCGCGTGCCGCTGCCGATCATGTAGGCGTTGCCGCCGATCACGTCGACCAGCGGGCGGGGAGCCTCGGTGGTGGTGACGTAGCGGACGGCCGAGGCGGAGACGCCGGAGGACGCGACGAAGGCGCGTGCCGCGGCGAGCCGACCGGGCTGCGACTTGACCACGACGGTGTTGGTGGGCAGGTCGACGTACCAGCCGGGCACGGACTTCGGCGCCTCGGCCACGTTCGCGTCCAGCGCCGACTTCACCGCGTCCAGGTCGCTCTCGCTGCGCTGGACGAGCGTGGTGCGCACGCCGCCCTGGTCCGCGTCGGCCGGGCGGGTCACGCCGACGGTCAGCGTGCCGGACGAGTCGATCCACGCGCCGCCGAACGCGCCGTCCAGCCGCTTGCGCAGGGAGCGCGCGGTGTCGGCGGAGCGCTCGTCGGCGGCCAGCCGGGCCCGCGCCCGGTCGGCGTCCAGGCCGAGGTCGCGCTGGATCGCGGCGAGGACCTCCGCGTCCTGGCCGGCCGGCGCGGCCTGGGCCGCGGTCGGGTGCAGGAGGCCCGCCGCGACGAGCGCCGCGGCGAGCGCCAGGGGTCTCAACAGTGCTGACATGGGGAATTCTCCTCGAAGGAGGGCAGGGATTCCCCGTGAAACTAGGTCGGTCCGCCCGTTCGCGGTAATACCGGTTTGGTCATAAGACGCGGTGATGGCCCGGTGCCGGCGCGACCGGACCGGCAGTGCCCGCGGGGTCAGACCAGGGCTTGGTGCGGCACCGCGCCGTACTCCGGGTGCCTCGGCAGCCAGCCCGCGTAGCGGGTGCTGCGCTCGGCGGTCTCCCGGTAGGCTTCGGCGGCGTACCGCAGCACCTGCGGCCCGAACGCGGCGGCCGGGCCTTCCGGGTCCCAGCCCATCAGGTGCCGCCACCGCAGCGGCGCCCCCGCCAGCGGCATCGAGACCAGGCCGGGCGTGCGGCGGAACGTCGGCTGGCACAGGGCGACCGCGTCACCGGTCGACGCCAGGTCGATGCAGCTGGTGATGTCGACCTCGTACATGGTGCGCGGGGTGAAGCCCGCCCGGCTGCACGCGGCCACGAAGCAGTCGCCGAAGCACCCGTCGCCGGGCACGACCGCCCACTGCATGTCCCGCAACGCGCCCAGCTCCACCTCCTCCAGCACGGTGAACGGGTGGTCCTCGGGCATCAGCACGAACACCGGCTCGACCGCGATCACGTGCCAGGTCAGCCCGTGCTCCGACGGCGGCGGCGCGTCGCCGCACACGCCGACCAGCACGTAGTCCAGCCGGCCCGCGGCCACCATCGCCGACAGCTCCTCGCCGGACCACGACACCTGCGTGGAGACGTGCGCGCCGGGGTGCGCCTCGGTCAACCGGTGCACCAGCCCGCCGAGCATCGGCCCGTTCACCGCGCCGACCCGGTACCGGTCGCCGGGCACGGTGTCGTCCACCAGCCGCAGCGCGTCCTCCTGGAGCCGGGAGAACGCGGGCAGCAGCACGCGCGCCCGCTCCAGCACCAGCTCGCCGAGCGGCGTCGGCCGGGCGCCCCGGTGGTCGCGCTCGAACAACCTGCCGCCGAGCAGCGCCTCGATCCGGTGCAGCTGGGCCGTGAGGGCGGGTTGCGCCAGACCCAAGAGGGAGGACGCCTTCGACAGGCTGCCCGCGTCCGCGATCGCGCAGACGACCCGCAGGTGCCGCAGTTCGAGCTTCATCCACCGGACGTTAGGTCACCGCTCACCCGCCAGTCGAGGGCCGACCGGAGCCGGGCGCACCGGCCCGGACCAGCGGCTGGAGTGGCAATGGACAGAGTGTGCCCTGATCATGGCAAGCGTGGACACTTTGCCACTGCCCAGGCGCGCGGGCCGACCGGAGGATGCCGGGATGGAATTCGCGCCGAACCGCCCGCACGAAGGGTGTTCCACGAGCGTAACAGGGAAGTGACCGATGGCCCTTGACTCCGCAACCCAGGTCACAGCCGATCCCGACGGCCGCGTCGAGCTGCGTGATCATTCGGCGATCGCGGGCAGCCCGCACTACAACCCCGACCTGGCTCCGGTGCCGCTGGAGCGGCGCACCTGGTCCACGTACAACTTCTTCGCGCTGTGGATGGGCATGGCGCACAACATCCCGAGCTACACGTTGGCGGCGTCGCTGGTGGCGCTCGGGATGGACTGGGTGCAGGCGTTCCTGACCATCACCCTGGGCAACCTGATCGTGCTGGTCCCGATGCTGCTCAACAGCCACGCGGGCACGAAGTACGGCATCCCGTTCCCGGTGTTCGCCCGCGCGTTCTACGGCGTGCGGGGCGCGAACCTGGTGGCGCTGCTGCGGGCGTTCATCGCGTGCGCGTGGTTCGGCATCCAGACCTGGGTCGGCGGCAAGGCGCTGCACGTGATCGTGGGCCGGCTGGCGGGCGACGGGTGGGTGCACGCGCCGGTCGTGCTGGGCCAGGTGTGGACGCTGTGGCTGTGCTTCCTGGCGTTCTGGGTGGTGCAGATGCTGATCATCTGGCGCGGCATGGAGGCGATCCGCCGGTTCGAGAACTGGACCGCGCCGCTGGTCAGCGTCGGCTTCCTGGTCCTGCTCGGGTACGTGGCGGTGAAGGCGGGCGGGTTCGGCCCGATCCTGTCGGAGCCGTCGAAGCTCGGCTGGGGCGCGGACTTCTGGAAGGTGTTCTTCCCGTCGCTGATGGGCATGATCGCGTTCTGGTCGACGCTGTCGCTGAACATGCCGGACTTCACCCGGTTCGGCGGCAGCCAGCGCAAGCAGGTCGTCGGCCAGCTCCTGGGCCTGCCCACCACGATGTCGTTCATCGCGATCGTGGCCATCCTGACCACGTCCGGCGCGAGGGCGCTGTACGGCGAGGACATCTGGGACCCGGCGGAGCTGGCGAGCCGGTTCGACAGCACCGCGGTGGTCCTGGTGGCGCTGGTGGCGCTGGTGCTGGCGACGGTGTCGGCGAACCTCGCGGCGAACGTGGTGAGCCCGTCCTACGACTTCTCCAACGCCTTCCCGAAGCGGATCACGTTCGCGGTGGGCGGCCTGATCACCGGCGTGATCGGCATCGTGATCCAGCCGTGGCGGCTGATCTCCGACCCCGGCATCTACATCTTCGCCTGGCTGGGCTTCTACGGCGGGCTGCTGGCGTCCGTGGCGGGCGTGTTCGTCGCCGGCTACTGGGTGCTGGCCAAGACCCGCCTGGAACTGCCCGACCTGTACCTGGCCGGGCGGGGCGCGTACTGGTTCACGGCGGGCTGGAACTGGCGGGCGGTCGTCGCCACGCTGGTGGGCTCGGTGCTCGCGGTCGGCGGCGCGTACAACGGGCCGTTCCCGGCCGACGGCCTGATCCCGCTCCTCAAACCGCTCTACGACTACAACTGGGTCGTCGGCCTGGTCGGCGGCATGCTCGTCTACCTGGCGCTGGCGCCACGGAGGGAGAACGCGTGAGCAACGTCATCCGAGCCGGTCTGGTGCAGCAGAAGTGGACCGGCGACAAGGAGTCGATGATCGCGAACGCGGTCGAGGCGGTCCGCTCCGCCGCGTCGCAGGGCGCGCAGGTGGTGTGCCTTCAGGAGTTGTTCTACGGGCCGTACTTCTGCCAGGTGCAGGACGCGGACTACTACTCCTACACCGAGGGCATCCCCGACGGGCCGACCACCGAGCTCATGTGCGAGCTGGCCGGGCAGCTCGGCGTGGTCCTCGTCGTGCCGATGTACGAGGAGGAGCAGCCGGGCGTCTACTACAACACCGCCGCGGTGATCGACGCCGACGGCACGTACCTCGGCAAGCACCGCAAGAACCACATCCCGCAGGTCAAGGGATTCTGGGAGAAGTTCTACTTCAAGCCCGGCAACCTCGGCTACCCGGTGTTCGACACCGCGGTGGGCAAGGTCGGCGTCTACATCTGCTACGAGCGGCACTTCCCGGAGGGCTGGCGGGCGCTCGGGCTGAACGGCGCGCAGATCGTGTTCAACCCCTCGGCGACCAGCCGGGGCCTGTCGGAGTACCTGTGGCGGCTGGAGCAGACCGCGGCGGCCGTGGCCAACGAGTACTACGTCGGCACGATCAACCGGGTCGGCGTGGAGCCGTTGGGCGACAACGAGTTCTACGGCCAGTCCTACTTCGCCGACCCGCGCGGGCAGCTCGTGGGTGAGGCGGCCTCCGACACGGAGGAGGAGATCGTGGTCCGCGACCTCGACATGGACCTGCTGGCCGAGGTGCGCGACCTGTGGGCGTTCTACCGCGACCGCCGCCCCGACACCTACGAGGGCCTGGTGAAGCCGTGAGCACGCTGATCAAGGGCGGCACGGTGGTCAACGCCACCGGCGCCGTCGCGGCCGACGTGCTGGTGGACGGCGAGAAGATCGTCGCGCTGCTCGCGCCGGGCTTCCCGGTGCAGGCGGACGCGGCGATCGACGCCACCGGCAAGTACGTGATCCCCGGCGGCATCGACGCGCACACCCACATGGAGATGCCGTTCGGCGGCACGTTCTCCGCCGACACGTTCGAGACCGGCACGATCGCCGCCGCGTGGGGCGGCACGACCACGATCATCGACTTCGCCGTGCAGCCCAAGGGTTCCTCGCTGCTGTCCACCCTGGACAAGTGGCACGCCAAGGCGGACGGCCGGTGCGCGGTGGACTACGGGTTCCACATGATCGTCTCCGACGTCACGGACACGTCGCTGAAGGAGATGGAGTCCTGCATCGACGCGGGCGTGAACACGTTCAAGATGTTCATGGCCTACCCCGGCGTCTTCTACGCCACCGACGGGGAGATCCTGCGCGCGATGCAGAAGGCCCGCGAGACCGGCGCGACGATCATGATGCACGCGGAGAACGGCATCGCGATCGACCAGCTGGTCGCGCAAGCGCTCGCGCAGGGCCGCACGGACCCCGTCGAGCACGGCCTGACCCGGCCCGCCGAGCTGGAGGGCGAGGCCACCTCGCGCGCCATCACGCTGGCCAAGGTCACCGGGTCGCCGCTCTACATCGTGCACCTGTCCGCCGCGCAGGCGCTGGACGCGGTGACGAAGGCGCGCGACACGGGGCAGAACGTGTTCGCCGAGACGTGCCCGCAGTACCTGTACCTGTCGCTGGAGGACCTGGCGAAGCCGGACTTCGAGGGCTCGAAGTACGTCGCCTCTCCCCCGCTGCGCCCCAAGGAGCACCAGTCCGAGCTGTGGCGCGGCCTGCGCACCAACGACCTGTCGGTGGTGTCGACCGACCACTGCCCGTTCTGCTTCAAGGACCAGAAGGAGCTGGGCCGCGGCGACTTCTCCAAGATCCCCAACGGGATGCCGGGCGTCGAGCACCGGATGGACCTGCTGCACCAGGGCGTGGTCAAGGGCGAGATCACGCTGGAGCGCTGGGTGGAGATCTGCTCCACCACGCCCGCGCGCATGTTCGGCCTGCACCCCCGCAAGGGCGTCATCGCGCCCGGCGCGGACGCCGATGTCGTGGTGTACGACCCGGAGGCGCGCCAGGTCATCTCCGCGGCCACGCACCACATGAACGTCGACTACTCGGCGTACGAGGGCATGGAGATCACCGGCAAGGTCGACACGGTGCTCTCGCGCGGCCGGGTGGTGGTGGACGCGGGCGGGTTCCACGGCGCGGCCGGGCACGGGAAGTTCCTGGCCCGCGAGCTGAACCAGTACCTGGTGTAGGGGGCGGACGTGGACTTCGGGGTAGTGCTCCAGACCGACCCGCCCGCGCGGGACGTGGTGGCCGGCATGAAGGCCGCCGAGGACAACGGGTTCCGCTACGGCTGGACGTTCGACTCGGTCGTGCTGTGGCAGGAGCCGTTCGTCATCTACTCGCAGGTGCTGGCGGCGACGAAGGACCTGGTCGTCGGCCCGATGGTGACCAACCCGAGCACGCGGGACTGGTCGGTGACCGCGTCGTTGTTCGCCACGCTGAACGACATGTTCGGCAACCGCACGGTGTGCGGCATCGGGCGCGGCGACTCGGCGCGGCGGGTGATCGGGCAGCAACCCGCCTCGCTGGCCACCCTGAGCCGGGCCATGACGGTGATCAAGGAGCTGGCCGAGGGGCGGGAGGTCGAGCACCACGGCACGCCGGTGCGCATCCCCTGGGTGCGTGACGGTCGGTTGGAGGTGTGGATGGCCGCCTACGGGCCCAAGGCCCTGAAGCTGGTCGGCGAGCAGGCGGACGGGTTCATCCTCCAGACCGCGGACGTGGACATCGCGCGGTGGACCATCGGGAGCGTGCGCGAGGCGGCCGTCGCCGCGGGCCGCGACCCGTCGGCGATCACGATGTGCGTGGCCGCGCCCGCGTACGTGGGCACGGACCTGCCGCACCAGCGCGACCAGCTGCGCTGGTTCGGCGGGATGGTCGGCAACCACGTGGCCGACCTGGTCGCCCGGTACGGCGACTCGGGCGTGGTGCCCGCCGCGCTGACCGACTACATCAAGGACCGCGAGGGCTACGACTACGCGCACCACGGCAAGGCGGGCAACCGGTCGACGGACTTCGTGCCGGACTCGATCGTGGACCGGTTCTGCCTGGTCGGACCGGCGAGCGCGCACGTGGACCGGTTGCAGGAGCTGCGGGAGGTCGGCGTGGACAACTTCGCGCTGTACCTGATGCACGACGACAAGGACAAGACGCTCGCGTCCTACGGCAACGAGGTGATCGGCCGGGTGTGACTCCGACGCCGGTTCCCGCCACGCCGGGAACCGGCGCCGATCACCGCCTGCTGATGAAGGCGCGCCAGGCGGCCGGAGTGAAAGCCAGCCGTGGCTCGATGTTCTTGGAGTCCCGCACGCCGACGACCTCCTGGGCGAACGCCACCTCCACGCACTCGGTATTGCCTCCCTGGCTGTAGCTGCTCTTACGCCACTGCCTCGCTTCCAGCACGCTGTTCCTCCCGCAGTCGGTCGTAGCGATCCGCCCACTCGGCGAACACCGACCGCGATTGTTCCTCACTCAACGCCACCCGGTCGAGGTCATTGCATGCTCGCTCGAACTGGGCAGTGGTCTCGGGCTCGTCCGAGACCACGGACAGCGGCCCGAGTTCGACGTACGACACTGGCGGGTGATCGGCGAAACTCATGAAGGTGAACGCGGCAGTCAGCGATCGGGGCAGTTGGTCCGCGAAGGTCACCAGCCGCACGCCACCACGGAACAGCAGTTGCAACAACTGCTCGTACATCACCTGCGGACCGCCCACCACGTGGTGCAGCACGGATTCGAGGACGAAGAAGTGCCCCGCGGGCGGCCGAGGCCGCTCGAAGATCCGTTGGCGGGCCATCCGCTCGGCGACGCCGTGCTCGAAGTCGGGGCAACCGATCAGTGCGGCGGCGTAGTCCGCGGTCTGGAGCAGTCCTGGGATAGCGGTGATCTGATACGACCAGATGACCTCGGCCGTCTGCTCGTGCAGGAGGAGCGCGCGCAGGCTGTCGGGCATCGCGATCCGGTGCGGCCGGACGAGGTGGCCCGTGTTCCGCTCCTCGGCCAACTCCATGATGTGGTCGTAGGTGGCCTGGTCGGACCGCAGGTGGCCGACGTAGCGGGCGATGTCCAGCGGGCTCGTGCCGCGCAGGCCGCGTTCCACCTTCGAGATCCGGGCCTGCGACCACCCCAGCTCCTCGGCCAGGTCCCCGAACCTCACCGTCGACCGGCGGCGGGCCTGGCGGAGGGCATCGCCCAGCTCGCGGCTGAGCGCGTTCGACGCGCGTGACTCCATGTGGGCACGCTAGGGCGTCTGACCAGCAGGTTCCAGCCACGACGCGGGGTTTCAGCCCAAGAGGTCAGGGCGGTACCGCCGGGCAACGGTGCAACCGATCGAGGGACTTCGCCGGCGGGGGAGCGCCCGGACTTGTCGGACCTCGTTGCTACGTTCGCCGCATGATCCTGCCGACCGATACCGAAGAGTCCCGTTTCTGGGCGATGCTGGAAGACGCGTGGGCCTCGCTCGGCCCCGGGCCGAACGAGGTGCGCCGGGCGTTGGCCAAGCGCGACGTGACCGAGGACGCCTTCGAGGAGGCCGCCGAGCTGGAGGAGCACCTGCCGTCCGTGCTGCGGGCGCTCGCGGCGGCGTCGGCGGACCTCTCCGCCGAGGAGCTGACCGCGCTGGACCGGGTCGCCGAGCGCAAGCTGTACGACATCGACCGGGCGGACGTCCAGGCCGTCACCGACGGCTCCGACGACGGCTTCCTGTACGCGCGCGGCTTCGTCCTGGCACTCGGCCGAGAGTTCTACGAGGCCGTGGCCCGCGATCCCCGGGTGGCCGTGGTCGACGCCGAGTGCGAGGAGTTCTGCTACTTCTTCGCCCGGGTGCACGAGGCGCGGTTCGGGGGTTACCCGGAGACGGGGTCGGGGATCTCCCGGGAATCGGTGTCGAACCCGGCGGGCTGGCCGCGGTAGGGCGTACCGTCGGTGGCGTGATCGACTTCGAGAAGCAGTCCGTCTTCAAGCTGGCGCCGTGCCGGCCCGAGGACATCGCGTCGCAGGTGTCGCCGATCCTGATCCAGGGCGAGCAGATCGTGTCGAGCTTCAAGACGGTGCGGGACTTCGTGGTGTTCACCAACAAGCGGGTGATCGCGGTGAACGTCCAGGGCATGACCGGCCGCAAGAAGGACTTCACGTCGCTGCCCTACAGCCGGGTGCAGGCGTTCTCGATCGAGACGGCCGGCACGTTCGACATGGACGCCGAGCTCGACCTGTGGTTCAGCGGCCTGGGTCAGGTCCGGCTGGAGTTCAAGGGTCACGCCGACGTGCGGCTGCTCGGGCAGATGATCGCGACGTTCATCCTCTGACGGCCGCCCGGTCGTGCCGGCGGACCTCAGCCCGGCACGACCGCGAACTTCCCGGGCAGGCCGGAGGCCAGGCCGGACACGCCGCTGACGAGGGTCCGCACCGGCACGCTCGCCCGGCAGTCCTGCTGGTACGGCAGCTCGTCGCACCCGCCCGTCGTGCCGTTGCCCAGTTCCCCGCTGCGAGCGTTGCGGCCCCACGCCCACACCGAGCCGTCCGCCGTGCGCGCCAGCGTCGTGCCGGCCCCACTGCTGATCCCGACGACCCCGGTCACCCCGGTGACCTGCACCGGCACGCCGACGGCGCACAGGTGGACCGGCTCGGCGCACGGCGCGTCGGTGCCCAGCTCACCCCAGTAGTTGTCGCCCCAAGCCCACACCCGGCCATCGGCGGTGACGGCGTACCCGACCTCGACGCCGGCCGCGATCGACACGACGTCGGCCGGCCCGGTCACCCGCGCGGGGAGGACGTTGTCCCCCAGCGGTGCGCCCGTGCCGGCCTCGCCCCGGTGGTTCCACCCCCAGGACCACACCGTGCCGTCCGAGCGCAGCGCGTAGGCCATCCGCCCGCCGGAGGCCGCGGCGATCGTGGTGAACGTGGTGCCCGACGGCTGCGGCAGCGGCACCCGGCGCGGCGTGCCCGCCCAGCAGAAGCCGCTGTCCGGGCAGGTCCCGCCGCCCAGGCCGCCCCAGAGGTCATCGCCCCAGGCCCACACCGTGCCGTCGGACTTGAGCGCGTAGGTCGCCTGGTTCAGCGCGGCGATCGCCGTCACGCCCGTGAGTCCGCCCACCCGCACCGGGACGGCCGAGTCGGTGAAGCCGTCGTGCCCGAGCCGGCCGTTCGCCGCCGAACCCCACGCCCACACGGTGCCGTCGGACTTCAGCGCGTACCCGGCGGCGATCGCGGTCACGCCGGTCAGCCCGGAGACCCGCAGCGGCACGGTCGACTCGCCGCCGACGGCGCCGGTCCCGAGCGCCCCGACGCCGTTCGCGCCCCAGGCCCACACCGTGCCGTCGGACTTGAGCGCGTAGGCGGTGCCGATGCCGGTGGCCACGGCGGTGACCCCGGACAGCCAGGGACGGCGGGACGGTGTCGCGCCGTACCGCAGGTCACCGCCCCAGGCGTACAGGCAGTCGGCCGTGCACGGCGGCGGCGTCGCGAAGAAACCCACCAGGTCCACGACCAGGTCGGCCGAGCCCGCGTTGTTGTACAGCGTGATCCGCGCGTCGTCGCCGAGCGGGACCACCGCGCCGTTGGCCGTGTCCCGGCCGGGCGTCAGGTTCAGGTTCGACGCGGTCGGCCGGTCGGAGCCGGCGCGGTACGCCGAGACGTGCGTGGTCGCGGTGACGTTGGTGCCGGTCAGGTTCACCACCGCGGCCGCGGCGGAGGTCGGGATCCGGTCGGAGAGCTCGACGTCCCTCGTTCCGCCCGCGCCCAGCGGCCCGCCGGAGGCGCGGGTGTCCGTGACGCGGATCGGCGGCACGGGGAAGAACCGGTGACCGTGGTCTTCCGCGTAGTAGCCGGCCACGTCCACGATCAGGTGCGTGTCCCCCGCGTGGTTGTAGAGCGCGATCCGCCGGTTCGCACCCAGGGCGATCGTCACCAGGTTCGGGCTCGTCTGCCCGGGCTCCAGGTTCAGGTTCGACACCACCGGCCGGGACCCGCCGGACGGGTACGCGATCACGTGCGTCGACGCGGTGGGCTCCGTGCCGGTCAGGGTGAACGTCACGGCCGTGGCCGACGCCGGCACGTGCGCCGCCAGGTCCACCTCGCGCGTCGAGCCCGGACCGACCGCCGTGGACGTGCGGGTGTCCAGGACCCGGGTCGGCGGCGTCGTGGTGAACCGCGACGCGACGTCGGTGGTGTAGTAGCCCGCCAGGTCCACCACCAGGTGCACCGCGCCCGCGTTGTTGTACAGGTAGAGCGTCCGCTGAGCGCGAGGCAGCGCGGTGGTGACCAGGTTGGCCCTGGTCTCGCCGACGCCGAGGTTCAGGCTGGAGTGGGCGGGGTGGTGGTACCGCTCCGCGGAGACCTTGACGTGGGTGGCCGCCGACGGTTCCGTGCCGGTCAGGGTGAACACCACCGCGGTGGCCGACGCCGGCACGTGCGCCGCCAGGTCGAGGATCACCTCGTCCTGGACGGGGCCCACGCCGCCCCCGGTGCCGTCACGGCTGTCCAGCACCCGCCGCGGCGTCATCGGGACGAACGTCGCGCCCTCGTCGGCGGCCACCGAGGAGCCACGCGGCTCGGCCGGTGCCACACCGGGGTGCACCCCGGAAGCGACCAGCGCGCACACCAGAACCGCCACAAGCCGACGCACGATCTGCCCCCACGTTCCCGTTGATCCGGATGACCATAGATCGCGGGGATCCCGGAAGCGAGACCTCTGCCGATCGCGTGACCGGCCGGTCACGCCTCGTGCGGCGGGGAGTTCCACGCCTGGAGGAACACCTCGCGCGGGATCGGCTTGACCGGGTCCTCGTCGGGGTCGATCGGTTCGTCGGTGAGGCCGCCGAACGCGTCCTCCAGCCGCCGCCACGAGTTGCGGTGCGCGCCGCCCGCCGAGGGAAGCTCGACCTGCCGGATCGCGATCAGCTCGCCCTCGTGCTCCACGGTCTCGTACAGCGCCCGCGCGCCCTCGTCGACCCAGCCCTCGACGTCGACGAACTCGAAGTACGCGCGCGGCCGGTCCGACTCCTCCAGGGCGCGGTAGAACGACACGACGTCGTCCATCCCGCTCGAGATCCCGATCATCGGACCGAACGGGTCGTGCCGTCCCACCCGGCGGACGCGCCGGGCAGCAGTTCGGCCAGTTGGACCGGGTACACGGTCGCGTCGGTCGACGCGAGCTCCTCCACCGACCACCACCTGTGCCCGCGGATCGTGCGCTGCTCGATCTCGTTGAACCGCGACGTGTCCACTTCGACCGCCTCCACCCTCCCGATGAAGAACCACTCGACCGCCGCGTAGTTCAACCCGTCGAAGGCGAACACGGCGTGCCTCTTCCACACCGGACCCACCAGCTCGTCGCCGGAGACCTCCAGACCGGTCTCCTCGTGCAGCTCCCGCACCGCCGCGGCCCGGACGTCCTCCCCCGGCTCCACCCCGCCGCCGACGGTGAACCAGAACAGCTCGTCCGGTCGGGTCGGGTCGAAGCCCTCGAACAACAGCACCCGGTCCTCGGCGTCCAGCAGCACGACCCGCGCCGACACGCGCTGGGTCAACGCGGACGCCTCGACGTCGCCGCCGGGTTCGGCGATCTCGAAGTAGGACGGCGTGGGCGCGGTGCCCGCGAGCCGCAGCCACCGCACGGACCGCCGCCGGCGCAGCGCCAGCGTGTCGCGCACGGCGTCGTTGTGCACGCGCCGGGCCAGCACCACCCGCTGCTCGGCGTCGGACAGCTCGGCCGCCAGCTCGGGCTCCAGCACCGACCGGTCCAGCCCCTCCAGCAGCGCCGAGAGCCGGTTCTCCGCCGCCTCCCGGTCCGACCGCGCCGACCGCTCGGCCCGGTCCGCGGCCGCCCGCAGGTCGGGCTTGCCGCACACCGCGGCCACCGCCCGCGTCACCACGGCGCGCCGCGCCAGGGCCGCGTCGAGCGCCGCCCAGGCCGCGTCCGTGCGCACGTGCAGCCGGTCCAGCCGGTTGGCCGTGCCGAGCGTCCACGGCCCGACGAGCACGGCCACCGCCAGCAGCACCAGGAACGTCGTCGCGACGCCGGAACTGGTCACGCCTCACCCACCCGCCGGGGGTTCGCCGCCATGGCGCTCTCGTACACCCGCAGCACCTGGTTCGCGACCACCGACCAGTCGAACATCATCACCCGCTGCCGCGCCGCGTCCACGTAGTCGGCCCGCCGCGCGGGGTCGGTCAGCAGCTCGCGCAACGCCCCGGCCAGCGCGGACTGGTCGCCGACCGGGGTCAGCACGCCCGCCTTGCCGTCGTCGAGCACCCGCCGGAACGCGTCGAGGTCGCTGGCCAGCACGGCCGCGCCCGCCGACATCGCCTCGGTCAGGATGATCCCGAAGCTCTCGCCGCCGGTGTTGGGCGCGCAGTAGACGTCCACGCTGCGCAACGCGCGCGCTTTCGTCTCGTCGTCCACCATGCCGAGGAACACCATCCGAGAGGCCAGCTCCGGCCCCGCCTGCTTGCGCAGCTCGTCGGCGTCGCCGCGCCCGACGACCAGCAGCCGCACGTCCGGCAGGTCGAGCTCGCGGAACGCGTCGAGCAGCACCGGCATGCCCTTGCGCGGCTCGGTGAACCGGCCGACGAACCCGACCGTGCCGCCGGGGCGCGGGTAGCCGTCCAGCGGCGCGGCGTCGGCGAAGAACCCGACGTCCACCCCGTTGGGGATCTCCACCGCGTCGCCGCCCAGGTGCTCCACCTGCACCCGGCGGGCCAGCGCGGACACCGCGATGCGGGCGGTGATCTTCTCCAGGAACGGCTGGAGCACCGCCTGGAACGCCGACAGCATCTTCGACCGCGGCGTGGAGGTGTGGAAGGTCGCCACGATCGGCCCGTCGGCCACCATCAGCGCCAGCATCGACAGCGACGGCGCGGTCGGCTCGTGCAGGTGCAGCACGTCGAAGTCGTGCTCGGCGATCCACCGGCGGACCCGGGCGAACGACACCGGGCCGAACGACAGCCGGGCCACCGAGCCGTTGTAGGGGATGCCGACCGCGCGGCCGGCCGAGGTGACGAACTCCGGCACCGGCGTGTCGTCGTCGGCGGGCGCCAGCACGTCCACCTCGTGCCCGAGGCCGCGCAGGGCGCGGGCCAGGTCGACCACGTGCGCCTGCACTCCCCCCGGCACCTCGAAGGAGTACGGGCAGACGATGCCGACCTTCACGCGGATTCCCCCCGGCGGGCCAGCACCCGGCGCAGCGCCTTCTGCCTGCTCTCCGGCAGGTCGGCCAGCCACAGCTGCTGCATCATGTGCCAGTCGGTGGGGTGCGCGGCGATGTCGGCGGCGAACACGTCGGCGATCTGCTGGGTCGCCGTGGGCACGCTCGCCGTGCCGGGGACGCGGATCGGCGGGTGCAGGCGGATCACCCAGCCGTCCTCGGTGAACCACAGGCCGGCCGGGATCAGCGCGGCACCGGTGGTCGCGGCCAGGTGCGCGGGACCGGCGGGCAT
The DNA here is from genome assembly GCF_044757065.1 of Actinosynnema sp. NPDC091369. Lineage (NCBI taxonomy): Bacteria > Bacillati > Actinomycetota > Actinomycetes > Pseudonocardiales > Pseudonocardiaceae > Actinosynnema > Actinosynnema sp. NPDC091369. The sequence continues at coordinate 36,561 of NZ_JBIVUG010000017.1, forward strand.
CAGGGTGCGCTCGCCGAAGAACGTCACGGGCACGCCGCCCGCGGTGAGGTCGCGGTCGGCGAGCAGGCAGACGACCTGGTTCGCGCGCAACCGCTCGGCGAGCACGAGCGCCGGGTTGCGGTCGCCGCCGGTCAGCGGCACCACCTCGAAGCCGAGGCTCTCCCGGAACGCGATGAACCGCCGGTACAGCGACTCGGGCTTGAGCCGCTCGGCGACGGTGGTGAACGTGCCGCAGTGCCCGACCAGCCAGACGCCCGCCATGTCCCAGTTGCCGCAGTGCGGCAGCGCGATGACCGCGCCCCGGCCCTCGTTCAGCGCCGCGTCCAGGTTCTCGACGCCGGTCATCGTGCGGTCCAGCTCGGCGTAGAGCTCCTTCTGGTCCAGCGACGGCATCCGGAACGCCTCGCGCCAGTACCGCGCGTACGAGCGCACGGCCAGCCGCACCAGCTCGTCCAGCTCGGCCTCGCCCGCCTGCGGCACGACCCGCCGCAGGTTCGACCGCAGCTGCCGCACCCCGCCGCCGCCGCGCTTCGCGGCCCGGTCGGCGACCGCGTCGAACAGCGCCCGCGCCACCTTCTCCGGCAGCAGCCGCACCAGGCGCCACCCGGCCGCGTAGCCGAAGTCGGCCAGACCGCCCTTGAGGTCCCGAGACTTCACTTCCCGAGCTCCTTCGCGGCGCGGCTCACGGCCAGGATGCGCTGGAGCACGGTGATCGTCACCAGCGCGGCCAGCAGGTACAGCGCCACCGGCAGGATGTAGGGCACGCCCAGCCCGTGCAGGCCCACGCCGACCAGCGCCACGATGAACCGCTCGGCGCGCTCGGCCAGCCCGCCGTCGGCGGAGAGCCCGGACGCCTCGGCGCGGGCCTTCACGTACGAGGTGACCTGCGCGCCGACCAGCGACACCAGGGTCGCCGCGGCCAGGCCGTGCTCGTCCGCGCCGAACGCCCACCAGGCGATGGCGGCGAACAGCGCGCCGTCGGCGATCCGGTCGCAGCTCGCGTCCAGCACGGCGCCGAACTTCGTGCCGCCGCCCTGCGCGCGGGCCATTGCGCCGTCGATCAGGTCGAACAGCACGAACGCGGTGACCAGCGCGGCGCCGGTGAACAGCTGCCCGCGCGGGATGAACCACAGCGAGGCGGCGACGGAACCGACGGTGCCCAGCACCGTGACGGCGTTCGGGGTGAGGCCGCGGCGCAGCAGCCACGCCCCGATCGGATCGGTGACGCGCGAAACCGACGCGCGGGCGAAGATGTTCAGCATGGGGTGGCGGGGCACCTACCGATGGGGACGACGTGGTCCCCGGCAGCCTAACCGCCCAGCTCAGCCGAGCTTGCGGTGGTCCCTGGAGATCTGCTCCAGCAGGTCTTCCAGCGCGTCGCCGCGCACCGCCAGCCGTTCGAGCCGGCCGAACAGGCCCAGGTACTCGCGCACGTCGTGCGGGTCGGTGATGGTCGCGTTGCCGGTCAGCACGCTCAACGTCACCACCCGTTCGTCGTAGACCTGGAACCCGTGCAGGGCGACCAGGTTCGCGTCCGCGGTCCACGGCACCACGCCGAGCTGCACGTTTGGTCTTCGGACGATCTGCACGAGGTGGTCGATCTGCTCGCACATCAGGTCCGCCGAGCCCATGCGCCAGCGCAGCGCGCTCTCCGCGAGGAGGAAGACGAACCGCTTGCCCAGGTCGTCCATGCGGGCGCGGCGGGCACGCAGGGTGGCGATCGCGGTGTCCTGCTCGTGAGGCGGTGTCGTGTTCAGCACGACCCGCAGGTAGTTCTCGCTCTGCAACAGCGCGGGCACACCCGCGTTCTGGAAGAAGCGGCTGGTGGTGGCACGGGCCTCGATGCGGGCCACGGTCTGCTGGTGCCGATGCGCCCCCCGGTGCAGCACCACGCGGCGGGTCTCCGCCTCGGCGTGCAACTGACGGGCCAACTCCACCAGCTCGACCCTGGTCTCCCTGGTCGCGGACAGCTCGGCGACCAGGCGCTCCACGTCGGTCACGGACGGGAGGAGCATGCCGTTCTCTATCTTCGACAGCTTGGACTGGCTCATCCCGGTAGCGCGCGCCGTGGCCGTGCCGGTCATCTTGGCCTCGGTGCGCAGCCTTCGTAACTCGCGCGAGAGCCGTTCTCGGGCCAGCCGCGAACGCTCAGGTGCGGTCATGCAACGCACCGTATCGACGCCTCACCCCTCTTGACGATCGGCCAGGAAGGTGTCTGCGTCCGTGTCCGGCGTCCGCACAGGTGATCTGGAACACGTATCCGGCCCTCTCGGGCGGGCGCACGTGCAGCAGGACGTGCAGGTGCTCTTGCAGCAGGTCCCGGGCCTGCGGTTGCGCGCGTCACGACGGCCGGGCGGCACCCGGCGGGCGGTCAGAGGGTGACCCGGAGCAGGACCAGGTCGTTCTGCACCAATCTGATCTCGATGCCCGTGATGTCGGCCCGCGGCAGCTCGGTCGTGGCGGTCGGTCGGGTGGTGGAGCCGGGACCGGCGGTCCAGGTCGCGATCCGCGCCGCCGTGCCGTCGGCCGCCACCACGTGCAGGGCGTAGGCGAAGACGGGCGGCGGCGGGCCGTCCGGCACCGCGTAGGAGCACAGCACCTCGATCCGGGTGCCCCACGGCTCGTCCACCAGCCGCACGCTGGCCGTCACCGGGCTGGGCAGGGTCTGGTGCAGCGCCACGTCCGGCGCGGGCGGCGGCGCGGCGGACGTGGCGGCGGGGGCGGCCGGCCGCACGGTCAGCGCGACCGCCGCCCCCAGGAACGCCGCCACGACCAGCGCCGCGGCCACCAGGACCCGGGCACGCCACCGGCGCGACCGCTCCGCCGCGACCAGCCCGGTGAGCAGCGCGGGCGGCGGCTCGTCGGCCTCCGCCCCCGGCTCCAGCAGGTCCAGCGCGCGGTCGCGGGGCACCACCGAGAGGATGCCGGGCACGCCGGCGAAGGACGCCACGTCCCCCGAGCACTCCGGGCACCCGGCCAGGTGCTGCTCGAACTCCCGCCGTTCGCCGGGCGACAGCGAACCCAGGACGTACGCGGCACCCCAGTCCCGGTACGGATCGACGGGCGAGCTCACCGTCCGGTGACCCCTTTCTCCTCCAGCGCCAGCCGCAGCGCCCGCAGACCGTAGTGCAGCCGGGACTTCACGGTCCCCTCCGGCAGGTCCAGCGCGACGGCCAGCTCGGCTACCGACTGGCCCATGTAGTACGCACGCACGATCACCGTGCGGTGCTCCGGCGTCAACTGGGTGAGCACGTCGGCCACCAACCAGGCGTCCAGCGCCGCGTCGCTGTGGTCGGACCGCGCCCGCTCGGGCAGCCGCTCCGACCCGACCTCCCAGCGGGCGCGGGCGCTGCGCCGCTCGTCGATCACCACGTTGCGCGCCACCGTGTAGAGCCACGCGCGCGCCGCCGCGGCGCCCTGGTCGAGCACCTTGGGGTTGCGCCACGCCCGCAGCAGCGCTTCCTGCACCACGTCGCGGGACAGCTCGTCGTCCCCGGTCAGCCGGCGCACGTACCGCCACAGCGCGGGCGCGTGCTCGTCGTGGAGGGAGCGCAGCAGGGCCATGTGACTGTCGTTGATCGCGCACCTCCTCGGCTAGTCGTGGAGCAGCGGTTCCCTCGCGGGGAACGCGGGCCGCCGCTTGGCGAGGAACGCCGCCGTGCCCTCGCGCATGTCCTCGGTGGTGAACGCCTCGCGGAACGCGTCCAGCTCGAACGCCAGCCCGGCGGCGACGGTCGTGCCCCGGGCGGCGTTCACCGCGACCTTGGCCAGCGCCACCGCCGTGGCCGAGTTGCCCGCGACCCGGCCGAGCACCGCGCGTGCGGCGGCCAGCATCCCATCGCGGTCGTCGAACACCGCCGTGACGAGACCGAGCCGCAACGCCTCCGGCGCGTCGACGTGCCGACCGGTGTAGATCAGCTCCCGCGCGACCGCCGGGCCGACCAGCCGCTGGAGCCGGACGCACCCGCCGAACCCCGGGATCAGGCCGAGCACCACCTCCGGCTGGCCGAACACCGAACGGCGGGTCGCGTAGGCGAAGTCGCACGCCAGCACCAGTTCGCAGCCACCGCCGAGCGCGTAGCCGTCCACGCACGCCACGACCGGGCACGGCACCTCCTCCAGCAGCCGGGTGACGCGCTGCCCGAGCGTCCCGAACCGCGCGCCCTCCTCCGGCGTCATCGCGGCCATCTCGCGGATGTCCGCGCCCGCCACGAACGCCGGGCCGGGCGCTCCGGTGAGGACGATCCCGCGCGGCGCCGGACCGGCGACGACACCGGACAGGAAGTGGTCGAGCTCGGCCAGCACGCGGCCGGACAGCGCGTTGCGCGCGGCCGGCCGGGACACGGTGACCGCCGTGACGCCGTCTTGTTCGTCGATGAGCAGGGTCGAGTAGTCCACGCCGGTCTCCTCACGAGTCCCAGATGGCGCCGAACGCGGGCACGCCCCGCGCTTCCAGCTCCTCCACGACGTGCCAGGTCGTCTTCTTGTTCGAGATGCAGATCACCGCTTCGGCGTCGAACTCGCGGTGCGCGCGCAGCGCCAGCTCGACCAGGTCGGGCTTGCCGTCGCGGACGGTGTCCCAGACCAGGGCGTCCGGCTGCACGGCCTCGATCTCGTCCACCAGCTCGTCGCCGTAGGTCTCGCGGGGCGTGCGGGTCGACCACACCAGGCGCGCCGGCGTCTCCCCCGACAGCAGGTGGGGCAGGCACGGCCCGATGCCGCTGCCGGTCGCCACCCACACCACCCGGGTGAACAACCGGTCGATGTTGCCGACCCCGGCCGTGGGCACGCCCTTGACCCACAGGTGGGTCGGCCGGTCGTCGATCAGCGAGCCGGTCCAGTCGCCCGCGCGGGAGATCGTGAGCCGGAACCCGGCGCGTCCGGGCGTCGGCACGTTCGCGAACGAGTGCCACTCCAGCAGCGGGTGGCGGCTCACCGCGGTCGACGACCCGGCGAACGGCGTCACGCCGTAGTCGAACGACACCAGGGCGACGTGCCGCGACGGGCGGGTGATCCGCACCGGCACGCGACGCAGCCGCGTCCACGGCAGCACCACGCTCGCCACCACCAGCAGGAGCGACCAGAACCCGGTCGAGCCGACGAAACCGGGCTGCCGCGCCGAGTCCGCGGCGAACAGGGCGAGCACGGTCCAGCCCGCGAAGCGGTGCACGCGCTCGAACACGTCGTGCCGCCGTGCGCGCAGGTTCGGCAGGGCGGTGACGACCATCGCGGCCATCAGGGCGAGGACCGTCCACGTCAGCGGGTCGTCGCGGACCGCGGCCAGCGCCGCGAACCAGGCGGTGGCGCACAGGGCGGCGCCGACGTGCAGCCCGCCGAAGTGGTAGACCTTGCCCAACGTCCAGCGCACCCGCAGCGGCCACGACGTGGGCGCGCTCGTCGCGAGCCGGAACAGCAGGTTGATCACGTGCTGCTGGCGGACCAGCACGGCCAGGGCCACGTTGACCACGACCAGGTCCGCGAGCGCTTGCGCGTCGTCCACGCCGAACGCCGCGACCGCGTTGGCCCCGACGACCACCGCGGCGAGCCGGTTGTGGTGGGTGAACGGGCGCCTGCGCAACCTGAGCCGCAACGCCGACGGGGTGTCGGTGCGCGTGGTGGTCATGCGACCGGCACCAGCGACGACAGCGCGGCCCGGTCCACCTTGCCGCGTTCGGTCAACGGCAGCTCGTCCACCGCGACGACCAGTGACGGCACGCAGTAGTAGGGCAGGGCGCGTGCGACGGCGTCCGCGGCCTCACGGACGTCGACGGTGGCGGGGCTGACGAAGCCGACCAGCCTGCCGTCGTGCAGGGCGGTCGTGGCGCGGGTGCAGCCGTCGGTCGTCTCCAGGGCGGAGGTGACGGCGTCCAGCTCGACCCGGAAGCCGCGCACCTTCACCTGGTCGTCGGTGCGGCCGTGGTGCTCCAGCTCGCCCTCCGGCGTCCAGCGGCCCAGGTCGCGGGTGCGGAACATGAGGTGGTCGCCGCCGAGGAACGGGTCGGGGCGGTAGCGCTGCGCGGTCAGCACGTCGTTGCCGAGGTAGCCCGCCGTGACGCAGGCGCCGCCCGCCCACAGCTCGCCGACCTCGCCGATCCGGCACGGCCGCAGGTTTTCGTCGAGCACGTAGACGGTGGTGTTCGGGACCGGGCGGCCGATGGTCAGCCGGCCCGTCGCCGGGTCGTAGCGCTGCACGGTGTTGACGATGGTGACTTCCGTGGGGCCGCAGGCGTTGTGGAACGCGGCGCGCGCGGACCACGCGTCGGCCAGGGGTTTCGGGCAGCGTTCCCCGGCGACGGCGACCACGCGGACGTCGGGGCACCCGAGGGGGTCCACAGTGGACAGCACGCCGGGTGTGGCGATGAGGACGGTGGCGGTCCTGGCCGCGGCGGCGATGTCCCGGCCGCGCAGGACGGCCGTGGCGCCGTGGGCGAGCGCGCCGAACAGCTCCCACACCGCCATGTCGAAGGCGATGTTGAGCAGGTGCGCGACCCGGTCGCCCGGTTGGACGCCCAGGTTCCCGGGCGCGGTGAGCAGAACGTTGCACAGGTTGGCGTGGGTGACCCGGACGCCGTTGGGCACGCCGGTCGTGCCGGAGGTGAAGATGACGACGGCGGTGTCGCCCTCGGCCGCGTCGGGCGGGTCGGCGCGGCGGTCCGGGAGCGCGTCGACGGCGAGGACGGTCGGCGCGGCCAGCCCCGGGGCGTGCTCGGTGGTGGTGAGGACGACGGTGATGTCCGCGGTGCGGATCACGTGGGCCAGGTGGGGTTCCGGGGTGATGCGGACGTCCTGCGGCACGTAGGCCGCGCCCACCTTCAGCACGCCCAGGATGGCGACGACCATGTGGATCGAGCGGGATAAGAAGACGCCGACGTGATCACCGGGGCGCACGCCCGCGTCGAGCAGCGCGGCGGCGACGACGTTCGCGCGGTGGTCGAGTTCGCCGTAGGTCAGGCAGCGGCCCTCGTGCTCGACGGCCCGCGCGTGCGGCGACCGTGCGGCGTGGGCCTCGAAGGCGTGGTGGATGCGGTGGAACGGCGGGGTGGCGCTCGGACCCCGGCCGAAGCGCAGGAACAGCGGGCGGTCACGCGGGGGCAAGCCGCGCACCGCGGTGGGCTCGGTCATGGCCGTCACAGGGTGTGCACCTCTCGTCAGCCGGGCGTCATCACCCGGTCTGAACGAGACAGCCCCACCGTCCGTTCAACGAGACGCGAAAAAAGTTGAACCTTCCCCCACCGCGAGAGTCCTACCTCCAGACGCCGAGAGTCCTACGTTCAGGACCCCTGAATTCAACGCTCAGGCACGTGCGCCGCATGTCCGAGTGTTGAATTCAGGGGTCGCGAACGTAGGACTCTCGCGACCTGAACGTAGGACTCTCGCGTATCAGTTGGTGGCGGACCAGGCGTCGGCGAGCAGTTGCCTGGTCTCGCCCAGCAGCTGGGGCAGGACCTTGGTGTGGCCGATCACCGGCATGAAGTTGGCGTCACCGCCCCACCGCGGCACCACGTGCTGGTGCAGGTGCGCCGCGATGCCCGCGCCCGCCACCACGCCCTGGTTCATCCCGATGTTGAACCCGTGCGGACCGGCGGCGGAGCGGATCACCCGCATCGCCTTCTGCGTGAACGCGGCGAACTCCGCCGTCTCCGCCCCGGTCAGGTCCGTGTAGTCGGGCACGTGCCGGTACGGCAGCACCATCAGGTGACCGGGGTTGTACGGGTACAGGTTGAGCACCGCGAACACCAGCTCGCCCCGCGCCAGGATCAGCCCCTCGGCGTCGTCCAGCCCGATCACCCGGCAGAACGGGCAGCCCTCCGGCTCGTCGCCGACGGCCTTGCCCTCACCGCGCACGTACGAGAGGCGGTGCGGGGTCCACAGGCGCTGCAACGCGTCGTCGACCCCGACCCCGTCCTGCTCCTCGTACGGCCCGGTCACTGGACGAGTTCCGCCGTCGGCGAGGCGTTCTCCCGCCGGGCCACCCAGTCCACGACCGTCGCCACGGCCCGCTCGACCGGCACGCCGTTGATCTGCGTGCCGTCGCGGAACCGGAACGACACCGCGCCCTGCTCCACGTCCTTGCCGCCCGCGAGCAGCATGAACGGCACCTTCTGCGTGGTGTGGTTGCGGATCTTCTTCTGCATCCGGTCGTCGGAGGCGTCCACCTCGACCCGGATGCCCTTCGCCTTGAGCTGCCCGGCCACCGCGAGCAGGTGGTCGACGTGCTCGTCCGCGATCGGGATGCCCACCACCTGCACCGGCGCCAGCCACGCCGGGAACGCGCCCGCGTAGTGCTCGGTCAGCACGCCGAAGAACCGCTCCACCGAGCCGAACAGCGCGCGGTGGATCATGACCGGGCGCTGCCGGTTGCCATCCGGACCGGTGTACTCCAGCTCGAACCGCTCGGGCAGGTTGAAGTCGACCTGGATGGTGGACATCTGCCAGGTGCGGCCCAGCGCGTCCTTGGCCTGCACGGAGATCTTCGGCCCGTAGAACGCCGCGCCGCCCGGGTCGGGCACCAGCTCCAGGCCGGAGTCCTCGGCCGCGACGCGCAACGCCTCCGTGGCCTTCTCCCACACCTCGTCGGAGCCGACGGACTTCTCCGGGTTGCGGGTCGACAGCTCCAGGTAGAAGTCGTCCAGGCCGTAGTCGCGCAGCAGCCCGAGCACGAAGGACAGCAGCGACTTCAGCTCGTCCTGCACCTGGTCGGGGGTGCAGAAGATGTGCGCGTCGTCCTGCGTCATGCCGCGCACGCGGGTCAGGCCGTGGATCACGCCGGACTTCTCGTACCGGTACACGCCGCCGAACTCGAACATGCGCAGCGGCAGCTCGCGGTAGGACCGGCCCCGCGACTTGAAGATCAGGTCGTGGAACGGGCAGTTCATCGGCTTGAGGTAGTAGTCCTGGCCGGGCTTGCGGACCGTGCCGTCCTCGTTGAGCTCGGCGTCGAGGTGCATCGCCGGGTACATGCCGTCGCGGTACCAGTCGAGGTGCCCGGAGGTCTCGAACAGGTTGCCCTTGGTGATGTGCGGCGAATAGACGAACTCGTAGCCCTCTTCGGTGTGCCGGGCGCGCGAGTAGTCCTCCATGGCCTTGCGGATGACGCCGCCCTTGGGGTGGAACACCGCCAGGCCCGAGCCGATCTCGTCCGGGAAGCTGAACAGGTCCAGCTCGACGCCGAGCTTGCGGTGGTCGCGGCGCTCGGCCTCGGCCAGCAGCTCCAGGTGGGCGTCCAGCGCCTCCTGCGACTCCCACGCCGTGCCGTAGATCCGCTGGAGCTGCGGGTTCTTCTCGTTGCCGCGCCAGTACGCGGCGGCCACGCGGGTGAGCTTGAACGCCGGGATGTGCTTGGTCGTCGGCACGTGCGGGCCGCGGCACAGGTCGCCCCACACCCGGTCGCCGGAGCGCGGGTCGAGGTTGTCGTAGATCGTCAGCTCGCCGCCGCCGACTTCCATCACCTCGGCGGTGTCGACGTCGCTTTTGATGTCCACCAGTTCCAGCTTGAACGGCTCGGAGGCCAGCTCGGACTTGGCGGCGTCGACCGACTCGACCACGCGGCGGTGGAACCGCTGCGCGCCCTTGATGATCGACTTCATGCGCTTCTCCAGCGCGGCGAGGTCGTCGAGCGTGAACGGCTTGTCGACCTGGAAGTCGTAGTAGAAGCCGTCCTTGACCGGCGGGCCGATGCCCAGCTTGGCCTCGGGGAACTGCTGCTGCACGGCCTGCGCCAGCACGTGCGCGGCGGAGTGCCGGATGACGCTGCGGCCGTCGTCGGTGTCGGCGGCGACCGCCTCCACCTCGACGTCGACCTGCGGGGTCCACGACAGGTCGCGCAGGTGGCCTTCGGGGTCGCGCACGACCACGACGGCGTCCGGGCCCTTGCCCGGGAGCCCCGCTTCACGCACCGCCGTCCCCGCGGTGGTCCCCGCCGTCACCACCACGCGCGGTGGGGCGAGAGCGGCTGCGGGACGTGGCTGGGACACGGTGACTCCTCGGTGTGGGGTAGGTCCGTCGACCCTGATGTTATCGGTGCTCACCGAGTCGTTTTCCGGCGCACCGGGTCGGCCGCTCCGGTGTCCCGCGGATCACCCGGTCGGGTGGGCGCTCAGCCGCGGATGAGGGAGGGCAGCGCGTCGGCCGAGGTCACGGCGCGTCCGGTGGTGCGCTGGTAGCGGCGGACGAGGGCGCGGTGGCGGGCCCGGTGGCCGAGCCGGCGTTCGGCGTTCAGCAGCGGGTTGCGGCGCGGGGGCGGGAAGGTCGCGGCCAGGTCGGCGAGCAGGGCGGCGCGGTCGACGCCCGCGGCCTTGAGCACCCACGTGACGCCGGGGTCCATGGCGGTGAGGGCGAGGGCCAGGTGCTCGGGGCGGTGCTCGCGCTCGCGGCGGGCCAGGGCGAGGCGCAGGGAGGCCGAGCAGGACGCCTGGGCGTCCAGGCGCGGGGTGAGGCGGGCGCAGCGCCGCTGTGCCTCCGCCGCGCCGAGCGGGAACAGCGGCTCGCGGCCGGCCGGGCGGTCCAGCGCCGGCCCGCCGTGGCCGAGCAGGCGGTCCAGGTCGACGCCCAACGGGGCGAGCAGCGTGCGGTCGGCGGCGCCGCCGGCCCCGAGAGGCGCGGCGAGGTGCGCGGCGTGCCGGATGGCGGCGGGGGTGGCACCGTGGCGGACGAGGACGTCGGCGACGGCGCGGCCCGCGGCGGTGTCGTCGGCGAGCGCGGCCAGCAGGTGTTCGCTGCCCGTGCGCGGGTGGCCGAGGTCCAGGGCCAGGCGGAGCACGCGGCCCGTGGTGCGTTTCAGGTCGGGGTGGTCGCCTCGGAACACCGGTCAGTCCTCTCGGCCGTACTTGCGGTGGACGGTCTGTCTGGTGACGCCGCGTGATTCACAGCCGGCGGACAGCCGGCGATCAGGATCCGCTCAGGTCGACCACGCACCATGGCGGTCACCAGCACGGGAGAGCAGGAGTTCCGCCATGCCAGACCCGAACCGACCGCCACCCGCCGACCCCGACCGACCGGCGGACCGGACCTCCACCCCACCCGCCGACGCCACGACGCCCGCCGCCGACCACCAGGCAGCCGCCCCCGGCCACCAGGCCACCACCTCGACCGCACCCGGCGATCAGGCCGCCGCACCCTCGGCCGCACCCGGCGACCAGCCGCCGCCCGCCGGCCACCGAACCACCGCACCGCCCGCATCCGGCCACCCGGCCGCCGCACACTCGGCAGCCCCCGCCGACCAGTCCGCAGCCGACCCTGGCCACCAGGCCACCTCGCCGTCAGCCGCAGCCGCAGCCGCCCAACCGGCACCGAACCCCGGCCCGTACCCACCGCCGAACAGCAGGGCGGCGCTCGGTCGGGTCGTCCGGCACCGGGCCACCCAACTGGTCGCCGTCGGGCTGCTCGGCCTCGTCCTCGGCGGCGGGATCGTGACGTTGGCCGATCGGGACCACCACCCGCGCTACGGCGTCGGGGCGGACCGGCCCGGGCACTCGCGGTTCGACGAGCGGGGCGAGCGCGGGGAGCGCGGGGAGCGGGGCCCGGACCGGTGGCCGGGACGCGACTTCGAGCGCTGAGGTCAGGACAGGAAGCCGCGCAGCAGCAGGGCCGTGCCGTCCAGGTGCTCGGCCATCGCCCGCCGCGCGGCCTCCGGGTCGCCCGCCACGATGTGCGTCACGATCAGCTCGTGCTGCTCGTTCGAGTGCGCCAGGTTCGGCGGCAGCAGCGGTATCCGGTCGAGCAGGGCGTTGACCCTGGTCCGGGCGTCGGCGACGGCCGCGGTCAGCGACGGTGAGCCGGTCGCCTCGGCGATGGCCAGGTGCAGCCGCGAGTCCTTGCGCCGGTAGGAGTCCACCGACGCGTCGCGGCACTCGGTCAGCCGGGTGAGCAGGTTGCGCCGCTCCACCGGTCCCAGCGCACGACCGGCGGCGCACTCCGCGGCACCGGTCTCCACCGCCGCGCGCAACGTCACCGCGTCCGCCAGCTCGGCGGGGTCGACCCGGCGGTCCGGGGCGGGCGCGGGCAGCGGCGAGTTCACGAACGTCCCGCCGTAGCGGCCACGCCGGGACTCGACGTACCCGGCGTCCTGGAGTGACCGGATCGCCTCTCGCAGCGTCACCCGGCTGACACCCAACCGGGTCGCGAGGTCGCGTTCCGCGGGCAACCGCTCCCCCGGCCCGACCACGCCGAGCCGGATCGCCTGCATGAGCCGCTCCACCGTTTCCTCGAACGCGTTGCCCGCCCGCACGGGGCGGAACAACGCGTCCTGCAACGGCATCACAGCGGTGTCACGTAGGCACCGGCGATACCGCCGTCCACCAGGAAGTTCGACGCGGTGATGAACGACGAGTCGTCACTGGCCAGGAACGCCACCGCCGCGGCGATCTCCTCCGGCTCGGCGAACCGGCCCAGCGGCACGTGCACCAGCCGCCGCGCGGCCCGCTCCGGGTCCTTCGCGAACAGCTCCCGCAGCAACGGCGTGTTCACCGGTCCGGGTGACAGCGCGTTGACCCGGACGCCCTGCCGGGCGAACTGCACGCCGAGCTCGCGGCTCATCGCCAGCACCCCGCCCTTGGACGCGGTGTACGAGATCTGGGACGTCGCCGCGCCCATCGTCGCCACGAACGACGCGGTGTTGATCACCGAGCCGCGGCCCCGCTCCAGCATGTGCGGGATCGCGTACTTGCAGCACAGGTACACCGAGGTCAGGTTGACCTTCTGCACCCGGTCCCACGCCTCGATGCCCGTGGTCAGGATCGAGTCGTCGTCGGGCGGCGAGATGCCGGCGTTGTTGAAGGCGACGTCCACCGACCCGTAGGTGTCCACAGTGGTCTGGTAGAGCGCCGACACCTGCTCCTCGTCGGTCACGTCGACCTGGACGAACAGCCCGCCCACCTCGTCGGCCGCGGCCTTGCCGGACTCCGCGTCGACGTCCGCGACGACGACCTTCGCCCCCTCGGACGCGAGCCGCCGCACCGACGCCAGCCCGATGCCGCTGCCGCCGCCGGTCACCACGGCAACCCGGCCCTCAAGTCGCACAACCATGTCTCTCCCAATCAGTGAGCGATGAAGACGTTCTTGGTCTCGGTGAACGAGTCGAGGGCGTCGGGCCCCAGCTCGCGGCCCAACCCGGACTGCTTGAACCCGCCGAACGGCGTCCAGTACCGCACCGACGAGTGCGAGTTGACCGAGAGGTTCCCCGCCTCGACGGCGCGCGACACGCGCAGCGCCCGCCCCACGTCCCGCGTCCAGATCGACCCGGACAGGCCGTAGGCGCTGTCGTTGGCCAGCCGCACGGCGTCCTCCTCCTCGGCGAACGGCAGCACGGCCACCACCGGCCCGAAGATCTCCTCCACGGCCGCCCGGTCGCCGGGCGCGACGGGCGCGAGCACCGTGGGCGGGAACCAGAAGCCCGCACCCGACGGGGCCGGCCCGCGGAACGCCACCGGCGCGTCGGCCGGCACGTAGGACGCGACCCTCTCCCGGTGCGCGGCCGAGATCAGCGGCCCCATCTCGGTGGCCTCGTCGCCCGGCGCGCCCACCACGACGGCCTTGACCGCGGGTTCCAGCAGCTCCATGAACCGGTCGTAGACCGACGCCTGCACCAGGATGCGGGAGCGCGCGCAGCAGTCCTGGCCCGCGTTGTCGAACACCCCGTACGGCGCGGTGGCCGCCGCGCGTTCCAGGTCGGCGTCGGCGAAGACGATGTTGGCCGACTTGCCGCCCAGCTCCAGCGTCACCCGCTTCACCTGCTCCGCGCAGCCGGCCATGATCTGCTTGCCGACACGGGTGGACCCGGTGAACACGACCTTGCGCACGTCGGGGTGCGTGACGAACCGCTGCCCCACCACCGGCCCGGCGCCGGGCAGCACCTGGAACACGTCCGGCGGGATGCCGGCCTCGAGCGCCAGCTCGGCCAACCGCAGCGCCGTCAACGGCGTCAGCTCGGCGGGCTTGAGCACCACCGCGTTCCCCGCCGCCAGCGCGGGCGCGAAGCCCCACGCCGCGATGGGCATGGGGAAGTTCCAGGGCACGATCACGCCGACCACGCCCACCGGCTCGTGGAAGGTCACGTCGAGCCCGCCCGGCACGGGGATCTGCTTGCCGAACAACCGCTCCGGCGCGGCCGAGTAGTAGTGCAGCACGTCGCGGACGTTGCCCGCCTCCCACCGCGCGTTGCCGATGGTGTGCCCGGCGTTGAGCACCTCCAGCGCGGCCAGCTCCTCCACCGCGCCGTCGACCGCCTCGGCGAACCGGCGCAGCAGCCTGGCCCGGTCACCGGGGGCGACCGCGCGCCACGCGGGCAGCGCCGCCGACGCGCGGGCGATCGCCGCGTCGGTCTCCTCCACCGTCGCCAGCGGCACCGAGCGGACCACCTCCTCGGTGGCCGGGTTGATGACGTCGAACGTGGTCACTTCACACTCCTGTCGCGGGTGGCGGCCACAAGCGCCGCGAACAAGCGGTCGTCCTCGGTGTCGGCCTCGGGGTGCGACTGCACGCCGAGCACGAATCGCGCGCCCGGCAGCTCCACGGCCTCCACCGTGCCGTCCGGCGCGCCCGCGACCACCCGCAGGCCGTCGCCGAGGACGTCCAACGCCTGGTGGTGGTGGCAGAACACGGTGGTCGCGAGGCCGACGACCGAGGCGAGCACCGAGCCGGGCGCGACCGCGATCCCGGTGTGCTCGAACACGGCGGGGGCCGGGTTGTGGCCCTCGACGTGCTGGACCAGCGTGCCGCCCAGCGCCACGTTGAGCACCTGCATGCCCCGGCACACGGCCAGCAGCGGCAGGTCGAGCTTGAGCGCCGCGCGGGCCAGGCTCAGCTCGGCGGCGTCGCGCTCGGGCCGCGCCGGTCCCGTGCGCGGGTCGCGCGGCCGGCCGTACAGCGCGGGGTCGACGTCCGCGCCGCCCGCCAGCACCAGGCCGTCGAGGAACGCGACGCTGTCGGCGTCCCACTCGCCGACCGGCGGCAGCAGCACCGGGTTGCCGCCCGCGCGCACCACCGAGTCGAGGTAGTCGCGGTGCAGCACCGCCGCTTCCACGTCCCAGACGCCGAACCGCGCCCGTTCCAGGTAGGTGCTGACGCCGATCAGCGGCCGCGCCCTAGAGCCGTTCGAAACCACGGATGCGCTCCCAGTCCGTCACCGCCGAGTCGAACGCGGCCAGCTCCACCCGGGCCGCGTTGAGGTAGTGCTCGACCACGTCCTGCCCGAACGCCTCGCGCGCCACCTCGCTGCGGGCCAGCAGGGACGCGGCGTCGCGCAGCGTGGTGGGCACGGTCGGCTTGTCGGAGGCGTAGGCGTTGCCGACGAACTCCTCCTCCAGCGGCAGCTCGTTGTCCACGCCGTGCAGGCCGGCCGCGATCAGCGCGGCGACCGCCAGGTAGGGGTTCACGTCCGCGCCGGGCACCCGGTTCTCGAACCGCAGCGACTGGCCGTGCCCGACCACGCGCACCGCGCACGTCCGGTTGTCCTTGCCCCACGCCACCGCGGTCGGCGCGAAGCTGCCCTGCGCGAACCGCTTGTAGGAGTTGATGTTCGGGGCCAGGAAGTAGGTCAGCTCGCGCAGCGCCGCGAGCTGACCGGCCATGAAGTGGTCCATGAGCCGCGACCGGCCGCGCCCCTCGGCGAACACCGGCTCGCCGTCCGCCGAGCGCAGGCTCAGGTGGATGTGGCAGGAGCTGCCCTCGCGCTCGTTGTACTTCGCCATGAACGTGATCGACTTGCCGTGCTGCGCCGCGATCTCCTTGGCGCCGGTCTTGTAGATGCTGTGGTTGTCGCAGGTCGCCAGCGCCTCGGTGTAGCGGAAGGCGATCTCGTGCTGGCCGGGGTTGCACTCGCCCTTGGCCGACTCGACCACCATGCCCGCGCCCGCCATGTGGTTGCGGATGGCCCGCAGCAGCGGCTCGATCCGGGCCGTGCCGAGCAGCGAGTAGTCGACGTTGTACTGGTTGGCGGGCGTGAGGTCGCGGTACCCGCGGTTCCAGGCGTCCTCGTAGGTGTCGTCGAAGACGATGAACTCCAGCTCGGTGCCGACGAACGCGCTCAGGCCCCGTTCGGCGAGCCGGTCGAGCTGGCGCTTGAGGATCTGGCGCGGCGAGGCCACCACCGGCCCGCCGTCCTCCCAGACCAGGTCGCACATGACCAGCGCGGTGCCCTCGTGCCACGGGACGCGGCGCAGCGTGGACAGGTCCGGCTTCATCACGAAGTCGCCGTAGCCGCTGTCCCACGACGACATGGCGTAGCCGCCGACGGTGTTCATCTCCACGTCCACGGCCAGCAGGTAGTTGCAGCCCTCGGCGGCGTGCGGCAAAACCTCGTCCACGAAGTAGCGCGCCGCGCAGCGCTTGCCCTGGAGGCGGCCCTGCATGTCGACCACGGCGACCAGCACCGTGTCGATCTCCCCGGCGTCCACGAGCACGCGCAACTCCTCCACGGCGAGCATCCGCAGTACCTCCAAAGGTATGACAGCGAGCCATTGGACGCCTCATCCTGACACCTTCGAGTGAAGGCCGCCACACCCGTATCCGGTGACCCGCACCCAACCCGACTAGCGGTCTCGCGCGCGGCTCCGACTCACTACGGTCCACAACCACAGCGGCTCACCGGAGGGGGATCGGGTGGACACGCGGGCGTGGCAGTCGATGCAGGCGAACCTGGCGCCGAACCCGGCAGCGGCCCTGGGGCGTTCGTACGTGTGGGGCGGGATGGTGGCGACCCTCATCGCCGCGGTGTTCCTGCTCACCGGCTCGTGGTTCCTGCTCGGACTCACCGAGCCGCCGATCAGCGTCGAGTCCCTGACCAGGCAGAGCACCTGGATGGTCATCCTGGAGGTCGTGTGCCTGCGGATGACGTGGAACGTCGTCAGCCACGGCAACAACCTGTTCCTCGTCAGCCCGCGGCTGGGCTGGGTCAGCGTGTCGTCCGGCGCGATCGCGTTCGTCCTGGTCTTCCTGGCCCTGCTGCGGGACCTGCGCGCGCTGCCGCACTCCGGCGGTGTGCTGGAAGGCGAGTTCACCTGGCGGACCGCCGTGCTGGTCGGCGTGCTGCTGTGCGGGCTGCACCTGCTCAGGCAGGGCAACTCCCTGTTCGCGGCGTCGAAGCGGCTGCTGACCAGGACCGTCCGGCGGCCGGGCGACCTGGCCGACGTGGACTACAGCCTCTACCTGAGGACGTTCGACGAGGACCACCGGCTCTCCGGCGTGCAACGGTTCTCGCCGATCAAGCGTGCGCTGCGGAGCCTCTTCATCGTGGAAATGTCGGAGGAGGAGTTGCTGATCGACGCCTTGTCCCGGATGGACGCGACCATGGTGACGGTCGGCAAACCCGGCGAGGTGGTGCCGCACATCGGCGCGTGGCGGGTGTACCTCCCGCTCGAGGACTGGCAGGCGCCGGTCCGGCGGTTCATGCGCGGGGCTCGGCACGTGGTGCTGGTCCTGGGCTGGGGCGCGGGCACGCTGTGGGAACTGGCGGAGGCGATGCGCGTGCTGCCGCCGGAACGGCTCGTCCTGGTGGTGACGATGGGCCGCGAGGAGTACGAGCGGTTCCGCGTCGAAGCGGCCGGGACGGTGCGCGCCCACGCGGCGCGGCACCCGAGGGACGACGGGGAGGAGTGGACACCACCCGCGCTGCCCGCCCACGCCGGTGACGGCGACATCCCTTCGCCCGTGCGCGCGCTGATCCACTTCTCACCGGGCTGGCAGGGGCACTTCGTGCCGGTGCGCCGGTACTCCCCGATCCACAACTCCCTGCGCATCGCGGTCACCAGAGCCGCGCACCCGGCGTTCGTCCGGCTGGGCTACCCGCCGCGGGGTCCGCTCCGCCTCGTGCCTGTTGACACCGTCAGGTGATCCACGCCACCCTCCCTGCAAAGGAGCGCGTCTGACCCATTAGGGAGCGCAGATGGCCAAGCACGTCGAGTACGAGAAGGTGGGCAGCGACTACCTGGAGCACCGGCAGCTCAAGCGGGGCGCGGCGGGCTGGGTGCTGTTGGCGGGGCTCGGGGTCTCCTACGTCATCTCCGGCGACTTCGCCGGGTGGAACTTCGGCCTCGCCCAGGGCGGCTGGGGCGGTCTGCTGGTCGCGACGATCCTCATGGGCGCCATGTACACGTGCATGGTGTTCGGCTTGGCCGAGCTCGCCGCCGCGCTGCCGGTCGCCGGCGCCGGGTACGGCTTCGCGCGCCGGGCGCTGGGCCCGCTGGGCGGTTTCGCGACGGGCATCGCGATCCTGGTCGAGTACGCCATCGCGCCCGCCGCGATCGTCGTGTTCATCGGCGACTACGTGCAGGCGTTGGGGCTGTTCGGGCTCACCAGCTCGTGGCCGGTGTACCTGGTCTGCTACGCGATCTTCGTCGGCGTGCACCTCTTCGGCGTCGGCGAGGCGTTGCGGCTGATGTTCGTGATCACCGGGGTCGCGGTGGTGGCGCTGATCGCGTTCGTGGTCGGGATGGTGCCGCGGTTCGACTCGGCCAAGCTGTTCGACATCGGGGACGGCAGCTTCCTGCCGTTCGGGGTGACGGGCGCGCTGGGCGCGCTGGTGTACGCGATCTGGTTCTTCCTCGCGGTCGAGGGCGTGCCGCTGGCGGCGGAAGAGGCGCGCGACCCGAAGAAGGACATGCCGCGCGGGATCATCGGCGCGATGCTGGCGCTGCTGGTGTTCGCGGCGGCGATCCTGGTGTTCGCGCCCGGCGGCGCGGGCTCGGCGGCGTTGATGTCGTCGGGCAACCCGCTGCCCGAGGCGGTGCGGGCGGCCTACGGCGGCGACAACGCGCTCGCGCGGGTGGTGAACTACGTGGGCCTGGCCGGGCTCGTGGCGTCGTTCTTCTCGATCATCTTCGCGTACTCGCGGCAGCTGTTCGCGCTGTCGCGCGCGGGTTACCTGCCGCGCTGGCTGTCCAGGACCGGCAAGCGCAAGACGCCGTACCTGGCGCTGATCGTGCCCGGCACGATCGGGTTCGTCCTCGCCGCGATCCTCAAGAGCGGCGCGACGCTGATCAACGTCGCGGTGTTCGGCGCGGCGCTGTCGTACGTGCTGATGATGGTGTCGCACATCGTGCTGCGCGTGCGGGAGCCGGGGTTGGCGCGGCCGTACCGGACGCCCGGCGGCGTCGTCACCACCGGGGTGGCGCTGGTGCTCGCGGTGGCGGCGGTCGTGGCGACGTTCTTCGTGGACGAGCTGGCCGCCGGCATCACCGCGGGCATCGTCGTGGTGGCGCTGGCCTACTTCTGGTTCTACAGCAGGCACCACCTGGTGGCCGCCGCCCCGGAGGAGGAGTTCGCCGCCATCGCCCAGGCCGAGCGGGAGCTCGAGGACTGACCCGGCGGGTCGGGTGGCGGCCTCGCACCGCCACCCGACCGCTCACCAGCCCCCGGCGCGCGGGTACGGCACCTCGACGCCGTCGGCGCGGACGATCGCGGCGAACGCGTCCAACGGCCGCGTGACGTCGCCGTACCGGCGGACCTCGTCGCGGGACACCGCGCCGCAGTTCATGTCGAACCTGACCACCTGCCGACTCCCGTCGGGATGGCCGAGGACGATCTGGTACTGGAGGCGCGCGGGCAGCGGGCAGACCACGTTCGCCATCTCGTGCGCCTTCCTCGGTTCCAGCTCGTTCATCGCGCGGACCACGGTCGCGACGTCGTGCTCGATCTCGTAGCGGGACAGGATGGTCGACCCGCCGTAGACGCAGAGCAGGGCGTTCACCGCGGACTCCTCCGCCACCGGCTCGGCCGACTCCACCGGCGGGTACGGGCGCTCCACGAGTTCGGCGGGGCAGTCGAGGACGGGCGTCACCGCGATCGGCGGCGGGGTGGCGGCCGGGCTCTCCTCCCGGGCCGAGCCGAACCACTGGGCGCTCGCCAGCGCGCCCGCGGTCAGCGCCACGGCGACGGCCGACGCCACCACCCCGCGGGTCCGGCGCCGCCGCCGCACCCGGCGGCCCACCTCCACCAGCCGGTCGACTTCCGGCAGCTCCGGCACCGCGTCCACCAACAGCTCGCGCAGGCCCTTCACAGCACTACCCCCTCTTCCACCAACGTCCGGAGCATGGCGTCCTCCCGCAGCACGGCGAGCGCGCGCGACGTGTGCGTCTTGATCGACCCGGTGGAGCAGCCGAGCACGCGGGCCGCGTCCTCCACGCTGCAGTCCTCGAAGAACCGCAGCACCACCACGGCCCGCTGCCGGCTGCTCAACCGCGCGAGCCGACCGCGCACGGCCAGCCGCACCACGGCGTCGCCCGCCACGTCCTCCCGCGTCACGGTCTCGGGCACGGCGGCGGACGGCGTCTCGGCCCGCCACCGCCGCCGCCACCAGGTCATGTACGTCGTGTAGAGCACGCGCCGGGCGTAGGCGGCGGGCTCGTCGACCTTCGACCAGCGCTCCCACAACCGGACGAGCACCACCTGGGCCAGGTCCTCGGCCTTGTGGGCGTCGCCGGTGAGCAGCCAGGCCGCGCGGACCAGCGCGTCGGACCGCTCGGCGACGAACTCGGCGAACCCCTCGGGGGATCGCGGATCACTGCGCATCGTTACCTCCACCCCCAAGACGACCCACGTCCCGGAGTCGGTTGACACGCCGTCATCACGGTTCCACCGATCGTGGAATACAAGTCCTCCCGCGAGTGGGAACCCCTTGACAGCAGAGGTCCCGCCCACGAGGAGGAGAACGATCATGAAGCGCAGCGCGTTCACCGCCGCGGCGGCCATCGCGGCACTGCTGTCCACGGCCGCCCCGGCACTCGCCGCGCCCACTCTCGAAGACCGGGTTCTGGCTCTGACGAACGGGGAACGCTCCGCCGTGGGCTGCCCGGCCCTGACGCCCAACGCCCAGCTGGCGGCGGCGGCCAAGCGGCACAGCGACGACATGGCGCGCACCGGGAACTTCAGCCATACCGGCTCGGACGGCAGCACAGCGGCACAACGGGCCACCGATGCGGGGTATCACTTCCGGATGATGGCGGAGAACATCGCCGCCGGTCAGGGCACCGCGGAGGAGGTCGTGAGCGCGTGGATGGACAGCGAGAGCCACCGGGCCAACATCGTGAACTGCGAACTGCGCGACCTCGGCGTGGCCCACACCGCCGACGGCAGCAACAAGATCTACTGGACGCAGGACTTCGGTGTCACGGGCTGACCCTCCCGCCGGGTTCGCACCCGCCGTCGCCGACGGGTGCGAACGTCCGGGCGGGCGTCAGCAGTAGATCGAGCCGAACAACCCGATGACCTCCTCCCCCGGCACGTCGGCGGGCAGCGGGTTGTAGGACAACGTCGCCCGCCTGCCGTCGTCGGCCCGCGTGGCGTAGGTGCGGTAGCCGATCAGCTCGCCGCCGTGACCCCACACCGAGCGGCCGCACGGCAGGTCGAACCGCTGCAACCCCAGCCCGTAGGCGAAGATCGTGCCGGTGTCCTCCACCGTCTGCCGCATGGCGTCGAGGGACGCCGCGCTGGTCAACCCGCCGCTCAGCAGCGCGTCGAAGAACCGGTCGAGGTCCTCGGCGGTGGAGATCATCTCGCCCGCCGCCCAGTCCAGGGACGGGTTCATCAGCGTCGCGTCGACCAGTCGCCCGTCGACCTCGGTGTAGCCGCGGGCGTGCGGGTGGGGCAGACCGGGCCACTGCCCCGGCACGACCGTGTGCGCGAGGCCGAGCGGGCGCAGGATGCGGGAGCGCACCTCGTCGCCGTACGCCCGGCCGGTCACCCGCTCGATCAGCATCCCGGCGACGACGTAGTTGGTGTTCGAGTAGTGCCACCCCTTCCCGGGGTCGAAGTAGGACGGCCGGGCGAACGCCACGTCCAGCAGCTGCCGCGGCTGGTAGGTGCGGAACCGGTCCGCGCCGCGCCACCGGTTGGTCGAGTAGCCCTCCTCGTGCATGTAGTCGTAGAGGCCGCTGGTGTGGTTGAGCACCTGGCGCACGGTGGGCCGGTCGCCGTTGAGGCCCCGGGGCACGCCGGCGACGTACCGGTCCGCGGGGTCGTCCAGCCCGACCCTGCCCTCGTCCACGAGTTGCAGCACGACGGTGGCCACGAACGCCTTCGTCGTGCTGCCGATCCGGAAGTGCCCGCCCACCGACGCCTCACCCGCCGCGTCCGCCCGGGTGCCGGCGGAGTCCTGCACAGTCAGCAGCGCGCCGGACGCCCACCCCTGCTGCACCCACCCGTCCAGCGCGGGAAAGGTGCCGGTCACGGCCAGCAGCACGCCGGCGATCGCAGTGTTGATCATCACGGGGACCACGCTAGGCACCGCCGCGGCGGCCGGTAATGAGGAGCACCACCCGGTCGACTGGGGAAAACCACAGTCGGGACGTGCCCCGCCGTGACGCCCCTGGCAGGATCGGGGCGTGAGTGACATTCAACGTGTTGGAGTGGTGGGATCGGGCCTGATGGGCTCCGGCATCGCCGAGGTCTGCGCGCGGGCCGGGCTGGACGTGCTGGTGTCCGAGGTCAGCCCGGAGGCCACCGAGGCCGCGCGGGGGCGGATCGCCTCGTCGCTCGGCCGGGGTGTGCGCAGCGGCAAGCTGTCCGCCGAGGACCGCGACGCCGCACTGAAGCGCCTGCGGTTCACCACCGACCTCGCCGACTTCGCCGACCGGAACCTGGTCGTGGAAGCCGTCGCGGAGAACGAGCAGGTCAAGACCGAGGTGTTCGCGGCGCTGGACAAGGTCGTCGTGGACCCGGACGCGATCTTCGCGTCCAACACCTCCTCGATCCCGATCATGAAGCTGGGCATGGCCACCAGCCGTCCCGAGCAGGTCATCGGCGTGCACTTCTTCAACCCGGTGCCGGTGTTGAAGCTGGTGGAGCTGGTGCCGTCGCTGCTGACCGGCGACAAGACCAGGGCCAGGGCCGAGGCGTTCGTGACCGGGGTGCTGCACAAGGAGGTCATCCGCTCGCAGGACCGCGCCGGGTTCGTGGTCAACGCCCTGCTGATCCCCTACCTGCTGTCCGCGATCCGGATGCTGGAGTCCGGGTTCGCCAGCGCCGAGGACATCGACAACGGCATGGTGCTCGGCTGCGCGCACCCGATGGGTCCGCTGCGCCTGACCGACCTGATCGGCCTGGACACCACCAAGGCCATCGCCGAGTCGATGTACGAGGAGTTCAAGGAGCCGCTGTACTCGCCGCCGCCGTTGCTGCTGCGCATGGTGGACGCGGGGCTGCTGGGCAAGAAGAGCGGGCGCGGGTTCCACAACTACGCGTCCTGACACCGACGCCGCGCCCGGTCCGGGCGTGCACGGGGCCGTCGATCCGGGTGATCGGCGGCCCCGTCCGCGTGTCCGGGCCGCTTTACCACAAGGCGGACGCCGTCGTCACGCGCAGGACGGCACGAACAATTAACAGCAACGTCTTGAATGGTGGACTGCATTAGCCGGCAAACGACCGACCGTACCTCGGCCCGGCGTCGGGACAAAATGCCACGATCCGTCATCGGACCGCCGCGCGGGATTAGTGCGAAAGACTGACGCGGACCTCGTCAATAGGCCGTTCGGAGCAGTCTTGATTACCGTCCCCGTCCTCGTGACTACTGATCGACAGGACCTGTGACCTGCCTTTAGAGTGCCCTACGTCACGCTACGGCCGCCTGGTGGACAAGATTGCTTCGCCTAGCGTAACTTTCGACTCGCCCCCCACGAGGAGAACCCCGCCTTGGACCCTCAAAAAGTAGCCATACGCGATTTCACGGGCCGCCAGCTCAGCGCCCTGCTGCATTCTCTGGGCATCACGGAAAACACCGTCAAATCCGTGGGACTGCTCGCGGACGCGCTCGGGCCCGGCGGTCTCCGCCCGGTTTCCACCAGCCCCGAGTGGCCGTCCGACGTGGCCGACGACCACACCCCGGTGGAGTTCTCCACGGCGTTCGCCGCGGGCGAGGCACCGGTGCTCCGCACCATCGTCGAACCCACGGCGACCAGGCCGTCCCGTGCCGCCAACACGGCCGCGGCGCTCGCCGCGCTGGACCGGATGAAGCGTCGCGGGAACCTCGACACCCGTCGTTTCGACGCGGTGAAGGACCTGTTCCTGCCGGCCGACCCGGAACGTGATTTCACCTTCTGGTACTCGTTGGTGTTCCGCCCCGACGAAGCCCCCGCGGTGAAGGTGTACTTCAACCCTGAAGTGCGTGGCGAAGCCGCCGCCGAGGAGTTGGTCCGCGAGGGTCTGGACCGGACCGGTTTCGCCGCCGGTTTCCCGGTGCTGCGGACGCACGCGGTGACCCGGCCGGGACTGGACAGGTATTCCTTCTTCGCGCTCGACCTCGTCGAACAACGGCGCGCCCGGGTGAAGGTCTACATCTCCCACCACGCCGCAGATGTAACGGACGTCACGCGGGCCGCGAAGGCCGCGCGCGGGGTCGATGTGGACAGGGTGCCCGATTTCTGCCTGCTCACCGGCGGCAACACCGGAACGTTCGACAAGCGCCCGCTGATTTCCAGCTACACGTTCCTGGACGGCGACGCCGACGCGCCCAGCGGCTATTCCCTGTACGTGCCGATCCGGGACTACGTGGCCGACGACGAAGAAGCCCGCCGGCGGGTGCTCGCGGTGATGGCCAAGTACGACCTGGACCCCACCCAGTTCGACAGCGCCCTGCGCACCATCGCCCGACGGCCGCTGGACGAGGGCGTCGGCCTGATCGCCCACGTGTCGCTGCGCATGGGCAGGCCGCGTCCCGGCATCACGGTCTACCTCTCGTCCGAGGCGTACGACGTGGCCTCACCCCGTTCGATCAGCCTGGCAGGCTAGGAGCACCCATGCCCACGATGGAGCCGTACCGCATCAAGGTCGTGGAGCCCATCCCGATCACCACGCGCGCGCACCGCGAGCGGGCGCTGGCCGCCGCCGGGTACAACCCGTTCAACCTCGCCGCCACCGACGTGACGATCGACCTGCTCAGCGACTCGGGCACCGGCGCCCTGTCGGCCGAGCAGCAGGCGGCGGGACTGCGCGGTGACGAGACCTACGCGGGTGCGCGCTCCTACTACCGGTTCCACGACGTGGTGCAGGACCTGACCGGCTACCCCCACGCGTTCCCCGTCCACCAGGGGCGCGCGGCCGAGCGGATCCTGTTCACCGCGCTGCTCAAGCCGGGCCAGGTCAGCGTCAGCAACACGCACTTCGACACCACGCGGGCGAACGTCGAGATCCTCGGCGGCACGGCGCTCGACCTGCCGTGCCGGGCCGCCCGGGACCTCGACGACGACGCGCCGTTCAAGGGCGACATCGACCTGGAGGCGCTGGAAGCCGTCCTGTCCGGGCCCCAGGACGTCGCCCTCGTGCTGCTCACCATCACCAACAACGGTGGCGGCGGGCAGCCGGTGTCGATGGCCAACATCAAGGCGGCGGGTGAGCTCGCCCGACGCCACGGCGTGCCGTTCTTCCTCGACGCGGCGCGGTTCGCGGAGAACGCGTGGCTGGTCACGCAGCGCGAGCCGGGTTACGAGAACCACACGCCGCGGCAGGTCGCGGAGGAGGCGTTCCGGCTGGCCGACGGGTGCGTGGCCAGCCTGAAGAAGGACGCCATCGTCCACATGGGAGGGTTGCTCGCGCTCCGCGACCCCGAGCTGGCCGCCCGGTGCGAGCTGCTGCTGATCGCGACCGAGGGCTTCCGCACCTACGGCGGTCTCTCCGGTCGCGACCTGGAGATGCTGGCGCAGGGCCTGCTGGAGGTCACCGACCCGGAGTACCTGCGGGCCCGGGCCGACGCCACCGCGTACGTGGCGGAGCTGGCCCGGGCGGCGGGGGTGGACAGCGTGCGGCCGACCGGCGTGCACGCGGTGTACCTCAACGCCGGGCGCCTGCTGCGGCACCTGCCGCCGAGCCGCTTCCCGGGGTTCGCGCTGGCCACCGAGCTGTACCTGGCCGGCGGCATCCGGTGCGCCGAGCTGGGCTCGCTGTACCTCGGTGAGCTCGACGACGCGGGCGAGCTGCTCAAGCCCGCGCCGTACGAGCTGGTCCGCCTCGCCATCCCGCGCCGGGTGTACACCCAGAGCCACCTGGAGTACGTCGGCGAGACACTGGCGGAGATCGCGAAGGACCCGGAACGGGTGCCGGGGTACCGGTTGACGCACGTGCCGAAGCTGCTGCGGCACTTCAACTGCCGGCTCGAACCGGTGGTGTAGCCGGGTGGTGGGTGACCGGCACGCCGGTCACCCACCACCTCACGCCATGGCGTCGAGCCGGTCCATGGTGTGCTGGATCAGGCTCACCAGCACGGTCTTGGCCGACTCGCGGTCCCGCGCGTCGCACAGCACGAGCGGGATGGCGGCGTCCACGTCCAGGGCCCGCCGCACCTCCTCGACCTCGTAGCTGTGCGCGCCCTCGAAGCAGTTCACCGCGATGATGAACGGGATGCCGCGCCGCTCGAAGAAGTCGATCGACGGGAAGCTGCTGTCCAGCCGCCGCGTGTCGACCAGGATCACCGCGCCGATCGCGCCGTAGGCCAGCTCGTCCCACATGAACCAGAACCGGTTCTGGCCCGGCGTGCCGAACAGGTACAGCACCACCTCGGGGTTGATGGTGATGCGGCCGAAGTCGAGCGCGACCGTGGTCGTCTCCTTCGACTCCAGGCCCAGCACGTCGTCGACGCCGACACCGGCCTCGGTGAGCAGCTCCTCGGTGTGCAGCGGCGGTATCTCGCTGACCGAGTTGACCATCGTCGTCTTCCCGGTGCCGAAACCACCGGCGATGACGATCTTCACTGGGGTGGGGACGAGCAGTTCCCCACCCGGCCGCTCAGATTCCACGGACACCATCCAACACCGCCTGGAGCAGGTTCCGGTCCGGCACCTGCGGGACTCGGGAGGGGTCTCGGATCACGACGTCACCGCGTTGGATGAGGTCGCTCAGCAGCACCTTGACGACGACCAGCGGCACGTCGAGGTACGCGGCGACCTCGGCCACGGACAGCGGTCGCCGGCACAGCTCCATGATCTCCATGTGCTCGACCGACAACGCGTCCGGGTCCGACGGCGACGGCATCGCGCGCACCTGGGTCACCAGGTGCAGCTCCGGTCGCAGCGGCCGGGTCCGGCCGCGCACCATCGCGTACGGGCGGACCAGCGGGCCCGCCGCCTCGTCGTACCACCAGTCCTCGCGGCCGGCCATCAGGACGACCTTCGGGCGGCGGGCAGGCTCGCCGCGGTCGTGCCGCGCGGCGCCGACGACAGGTAGGTGCCGACCCGCTTGACCAGCATGTTCATCTCGTAGGCGATCATGCCCATGTCGGAGTCCTCTTCGCCCAGGACGGCCAGGCAGGCGCCGTGGCCGGCCGCGGTGACGAAGAGGTAGGCGTGCTCCATCTCGACGATGGTCTGCCGCACGGCGCCGCCGCCGAAGTGCCGCCCCGTGCCGCGGGCCAGGCTCTGGAACGCCGAGGCCATCGCCGACAGGTGGTCCGAGTCGTCCTTCGACAACCCGGGCGAGCGGCCCAGCAGCAGACCGTCGGCCGAGAGGACCACCGCGTGCCGAGCTCCGACCACCCGGCCGACCAGGTCCTCCAACAACCAGTTCAGTTCGTTGTGCTGGCTGGTCATGTCGTTCATCGGGTTGCCTTTCCGGTTTCCAGTCGTCCGGCCACTGCTGATCACGGTTCGAGGTCGTCGGGTGTCCGACGGGCGTCGCGTGTGCCCCGTTGGAACGCCGACAGGCCCTTGCGGACCCTCTCGGCGGACTTCTCGGGATCGACCTCGGGGAGCGGTTCGGGCGAAGGGTGGAAATCGTTGCGCACCAACTGCGGCGCCAGGTTCTGCTGGCGGCGCCGGCGTGGCAGTTCGGGTCGGTCGGCGGCGGTCGCGGCCGATCCCGGTTCTTCGGCGGGCCACTCCGACGTGGCCCGCTTCCGCTGCGGCAGCTCCAGCTCGCCGCTGCGCTGCGACAGCTCGAGCTCGCCGCTGCGCTGCGACAGGTCCAGCCCGCCGCTCAGTCGTTCGACCTCTGGAAGGGGATGTTCGTTGGCCGCGGCCTCGGCTTGGGCCCAGAACCCTTCCAGGTCTCGGGAACTGTCGGGAAACCTGGCGTCTCGCACTGAGTCGTCGCCCTGCTCCGGGATGTCGTGGAAGGTGCGGCGGGGGAGCTGCCGAGTCTCGGCGGGCTCCGTCGCCGTGGTGGGGCCCGCGACGATCGCGGACGGGATCAGGACGAGCGCCAGCGTGCCGCCGTAGGGCGAGTCGCGCAGCTCGACGTGGATGCCGCGGCGGGCGGCCAGCCGGGCGACCACGAACAGGCCCAGCCGCGACTCCCCGCGCAGGCGCATCGCGTCGAACTCCGGCGGGTCGGCCAGCATCGCGTTGTGCTGCTCGCGGTCCTCGGGGTTGATGCCCAGGCCGTGGTCCTCGATCTCCACCACGATGCCCTGCGGCACCTCGCTGGCGTGCACCTGCACCTGCGAGCGCGGCGAGGAGAACGCGGTGGCGTTGTCCACCAGCTCGGCGATCAGGTGGATGGTGTCGGCGACGGCCGCGCCCACCAGCGCGGTGTCGGGCACCGGGTTGACCTTGACCCGGACGTACTGCTCGGTCTCGGCGACCGCGGCGCGCAGCACGTCGAGCAGGCGCACGGGCTTGCGCCACTGCCGGCCGGGCTGCTCGCCCGCGAGGATGATCAGGTTCTCGGCGTTGCGGCGGGCGCGGGTGGCGAGGTGGTCGAGCTGGAACAGCGCGTCGAGCTGCTCGGGGTTCTCCTCCTCGCGCTCCAGCTTGTCCAGGATCTTCAGCTGGCGGTGCACCAAGCCCTGGTTGCGGTGCGCGATGTCGAGGAAGACCCGGTTGACGCCCTCGCGCGCCTGGCTCTCCTTCACGGCCGCGGCGACGGCGGTGTACTGGGCGGCGTTGAACGCGTCGGCCACCTGGCCGATCTCGTCGCTGCCGTAGTCCAGCGGCGGCACCTCGACCTCCACGTCGACGTGCTTGCCCTCGCGGAGCCGGTCGACGATGTCGGGCAGCCGCTCGTGCGCCAGGGTCAGCGAGTCCTTCTTCAACGCGGCCAGGCGCGTGATCAGGGCCCGGTTGACCAGGCGGTTCGACGTGCGGATCGCGATCAGGATGCCGATGATCACGGCCAGCAGGGCGACCAGGCTGCCGATCAGCACGGTGCGGAACTTGCTCTCGCCGCGGGCCATGGTGACGCCGACCGCGCCGGACGCCTGCTCGCTGACCAGCGCGACCAGTTCGTCGGAGATCGGGCCGCTGACGTTCTGCCACTCCTGGAGCGACCCGGCGTTGGACGGCTTCGGGCCGTTCTGGATCAGCCGGCCCTCGAACTCGATCAGCCGCTTCCACTGGTCGCCCTCGATCATGAACTGGTAGTGCTCGCGCACCTCGGGGCGGGCGTAGGGCGCGATCGAGTCGTAGGACGAGTGGTAGGCGCCGACGAGGTTGGCGAACTCGATGTGCTCCTCGGGCGTGAACGACCCGGCGGCCAGGGCGCTCGACGCGAGCGAGGTCGCGCGGGACATCCAGTCGGCGGCCTTGAAGTACTCGGTGGAGGTGATGGCGCCCTTGACCGACTCGTGGTCGGGCACCACGCGGGCCTGCACGCTGAACAGCGCGTCACCGGCGTCGAGGAGGCTGTTGTAGTACGTGTAGATCTCGCTCTTGGACGCGCGGCCCGCGTCGAGCGCCGCGCGGCGCTGGGGCAGCTGGTCGAGCAGCACGTTCAGCGCGTTGATCTTGTCGACGATCTCCTGCGGCGCCTGCGACGCCAGTTCGTCGAACGCCGCGCGCATCCCGTCGACCGCGCGGTCGGTCTCCGCCTGCTGCACCTCGAGGTCGCTGGTGCCGCGATCGGGCTGGCTCAGCGCGGTCATGCTGAGCTCGCGCTCCTTCTGCAGCGCGGCGAACGTCTGGACCGCCGGGATCGACGCGTCCTTCACGCCGGAGGCGACGGCGCGGAGGTAGAAGCCGTCGAACAGGGTGTACGACGAGAACAGCGCCCACATGATGAGCAGGACGATGCTGGGGACGACGACGACACCGGTGAGTCGTGAACGGATCGTCTTGTAGTTCGTCTCCGTGGTGCTCTTCTGCTTCACAGCGCTCCGCAGCCTCGTCCGTTGCCAGGTCAGGCGCAGCACTAGTAACGCTGCCTCTTCTTCACCCGATCGGCGACGGAACGGTAACACTCGAAGATCATTATTACGAAGAGACAGCGATCACTTGCGCGACGCGACGATGAGGTTACCTAGTCGAGTGATGCCCCGAACAGGGGGCCGATGTGAACTTCTCGACACCGGCCCCCTCACTTTCACGGCTTCGGCACCGAAACGGCGTCGTACGTCGTCGTGGGCGTGGGCGGCGTGGTGAAGCGGGCGTTGGGCAGGTAGAGCCGGCCCGCGAACGACGCCACCGTGGTCGGCACGTCGAACCGCGGGTCCGTGACCTTGGTCACGAGCCGACCGCTCGCACCGTCCCTGGCCAGCGAGAACACCGCCAGGGTGTTGAGCCGGTTCTGCACGACGTAGAGCGTGCGGCCCTCGACCAGCAGTCCGTCGCCGTTGGTCAGCACCTCGCCGCCGAGGTCGACGACGGCCGTCACGCCGGTCCGCGGGTCGACCCGGTGCAGTTGCCCGGTGTTGCTCTGGACGATCACCAGCGCTTTGCCGTCGGGCGTCTCCGCGATGCCGTTCGCGTTGTTGACACCCGGCGTGAGCACGAAGTCGCCCGACAGCGGAATCTCGCTGTGCGACTCGGGCAACGCCCCGTGCCGACCGAACGCCACGCGATACAGCACCGCCTTCCGCGAGTCGGTGAAGTACGCCGCGTCCTCGGTGATCACCACGTCGTTGACGAAAGTGTTCGCATCCGCCGCGAACCGGTAGGACTTGAGGATCACTCCGGTCCGGGCGTCGACGACTCGCCCGTCCCCACCCCCACCACCGGCCACGAACACCCTCTTGCGCCGGTCGACCTTCACCCCGACCGACGCCGTACCGGGCCCCTGGCTGAACACCTCACCGCGCCCGGTGCGGAGGTCGACGCGGAACAGGTCCCCATCGGCCCGCGACCCGAAGTACGCGGTGGGCGCCGCGCCGATCGCGATGCCTTCGGGCAGGAACCCGTCGGGCAGGGGGAACTGCGCGGGGAACGGGTGTGCTTGCGCTGCGGTGGCGGGCGCGGCGGTGACCAGGGAAACCCCCAGCACCACGGCGGCCAGCACACCGGGTGTGCGATGCATGACCACTCCTTCTTCGCTCGTGAGCACGTGCTCGTGAGACGCCCCGGAGTGTTTCCCACTGATCAGGCCGAGGTGAAGAGCGCCGAGCTCGCGGCGAAGCTTCTACAGCAACCCGACCGGCAGGAGAGTCGGGCCCGCCACTCGAACGGGCCCGATCCCCGATCACGCGTCAGGCGGCCTCCACCACCGAGATGCCGTCGACCGCGTCGATCGACCAGTAGTCGGTCTCGGCCGGCACTGCGAGCATCCCCATAAGGGTGAACGCCACGCCGAAACGCTTCAGGCGGTCAAACAACGTCATTACCTCTTCTCGAGAGTAGCCGGTTGTTGACCTCCGGTCCCGACCTCGGAGGTGGACAGATCGTGGCAGAGCCTCTCAGAGGGCTGGCACTCGGGTGGAATGATGCTGCTTAGGCCGAACGAGGGGAATACTGTCGATCGCACACACGATCGAGCGACGCTCGCCCCAGTGGTACGTCTTCCGTGATCAGCTACGGCCGACAGAGCCGTGAGCACGTCCACCCGATCACCGCAAGACTAGGCCATACAGGTGGTTACGCAGGGTGTCGAGATACCTGAGATTCGCCCAATCTCGCAGTCTCGGACCCTGATCGGAACTCATCCGCCTACCCAGGGGAGACGCACAAATGCGGTTCCGGCGACTACTAAGCCGGACGTCCGTCTTGGTATTTGTGCGATTGCTTCGCCGTGACCAAGTGGTTGCCGTCCGGCGGACGGCCTCTATTCAGCGCTTCGGTGGTTGGCCACTCATGCCCGACGGGTCTCACGTCCGAGTTCGGAGGGCTCCTCCGACCAACGGGAACTCCGAGCAGTGGGCACGGTGCGTTCGCCGCCGAACGGATCGAGCTTTGCCGCCACCTCGGCAGCGCGAGGATCGCCGGCGTCCGTGAAGATCTTCCACGCCTGTTCCCAGCCCTCGACGGCCGCCGCGTGGGCCTTCGCCGTCCACCTCAGCTCCCCGAGGAGCACCAGAGCGTCCGCCTTGTGCTTGGAGTCGCCGACCCGGTCGTAGAGTTGGACGGCGCGACGCGCGCAGTGGGTGGCGCCGATCACGTCACCGCGATCACGATGGATCGTTGCCCAGACCTGACAGGCATGCGCGGCCAATGCCTGGGCTCTGGTGCGCATGTGCAACCGGACGGCCCGGGTGATGTAGTCCTCGGCGGTGCGCAACTCGCCTTGTCGGCGGTGCAACTCAGCCAGCTCGCCGAGGGTGTCCGCCTGGCCGGTCAAGATGCCGAGCTCTTCACGCAGTTCCAAGGCGCGGTGGAAGAGCTTCGCCGCATCCACGCGGTTGTTCTGGGACATCGCAAGCACACCCAAGCGATGCAGGGTGCCCGCCGCCACCCCGCGGTCGTTCACCTCGTGGGCGAGACGCAGGGCTTCCTGGTAACGGCTCACCCCGTCCTCGACTCTGTTCTCGGCGATGTCCACCCGGGCCAGCAGGTGCAGCGAAGTCGCCGTGCCGCGCTTGCTGCCCATCCACTGCGCCATCGCGTGGGCCCGGTGGAAGTGCTTGCGCGCTTCGAAGAACGCCGACTGCTCGAAGCACACCAGGCCGAGGTCGTTATACGCCGCAGCCTCGGCGTCCGCGTCACCCTCCAGTTGCGCCGACCCGACTGCGAGGGTCAGCACCTCGCGGGACTCCTCGTAGTAGCCGCACCTGCGGAACATGTCCGTGACGACGTGGGCCATCTGACACACCCGGGAATGCAGACCGCGGCGGGCGGCGAGGTCGATCACCGCGCAGAGATTCGCTCGCTCCTCGATGATCCAGTCCTGCGCCGCGCGGTCATGGGCGAAGTCCAGTGGCAGCACGCCCGCCACTGGTTCATCGACCTCCTTCCCCGCGCGGTACGAGAACGCCACGGAGTCCGCCGCCTTCGCGGTGTGCAGGAAGAAGTCGACGAGCCGGTGCTCGGCCAGTTCACGTTCCTGCTCCGTCTCGTCCACCCGCGCGCACTCCTCGGCGTAGTCGCGGAGCAGGTCGTGGAAGCGGTAGCGGTGCAGAGGGCCGGGCTGTTCGAGGAGGTGGGCCGAGGTCAGCAGTTCGAGGCAGTCCAACGCGGCCGACCGGGTCGTGCCCAGCACGGCGGTGACCGCGTCGATGCTCAAGTCGGGGCCGGGGTGCAGGCCGAGCAACCGGAACGCTCGACGATCGAGGCCGGTCAACGCGCGATAGGACCACGAGAACACCGTCTTCAGGCTGATGTCGCCGTCGGCACCGTGGTTGCCGAGGTTCAACAACCGGCGCTCGTCCTTCAACTGGGCGACGAACTCGGCGAGCGCCGCGCCGGGACTCGCCGCGATCCGGTGGGCCACGATCTCCATCGCCAGAGGCAGGGCGCCGCACAGCGCCCCCAGGTCTGCCACCGCCCACCGGTCGCGCACGGCGCGGTCGCCGATCCGGGCTTCGAGCATCCCGGCGGCCTCCGCTGGGACCAGTGGGGTCACGGGGAAGGCGCGGGGCCCCAGACCGGGTAACCGGTTGCGGCTGGTGATCAGGACGGTGCAGTCACGCAGCAGCGGGAGCAACGGGGACACCTGCGGCAGTCCGCGAACGTTGTCGAGGACGACCAGCACCCGGCGGTCCTGCAAGGTGGACTCCAGTCGCCGCGCCCGTCGGTCGGCGGTGGTCAGGTGGTCCACGTCGACACCCAGTGCTTCGAGGAAGCGGTCGACCACCACGCTGGCCTCCAACGCCTTGTCCGCGGCGAACCCCTTCAGATCGCAGTGCAGCGCGCCATCGGGGAACATCTCGACGACCCTGTGCGCCCAGTGCAACGCCAGAGCGGTCTTTCCGACGCCCGCAGTGCCGTGCAGCAGGACCACACCAGGTCGGGGCTCCTCCCCGGCGCAGCCCGTCACGGCGTCGATCTTGGCGAGCAAGGCGTCCCGTCCCACGAAGTCCTCGACGTCGTGGGGCAATCGTCGCGGCGCAGCCGGCGTTCGGGCAGGCCCGCGCAGCCGCACCTGCGCCGGCTCCGCCAAGCTTTCGTAGAACTTCTTGAGCGACGCGGCGGCGGCGTCCTCGAACTCGTCCTGGAGCCGACGTCTCATCGCGTAGTAGTAGGCGTCCATCTCACTGCGCAAGTGCAAGCCGTGCATCGCCTGCAGCCGGTGCATCACCAGCGGCAGGTACGCCGAATCGGCGGCCGGCAGTCCGTCGACGTGCGCGATCACGCCGCGAAAGTCGTTGGCCGCCAGCAAACCGGAGCACAAAGCGCTCTGCATCGGCAACCAGACGTTCTCGTGCGCTTGGCGGCGCCACGCCAGCGCCGGTTCGCCCGGAAGGTCGGCGAGCGGGATGTCGTCGGCCCAGTACTCCATCGCCCGGCGGACCGCCTTCAAGGTGCCCTGCGGCTCGCCCACCTCTCGCGTTCGGTCGAGCAGTTGAGCCGACAAGAAGTAGTCGACGTTCGCCCGAAGGGCGGTCACCCGGTAGCCGCCTTTTCGATTCTCCAATTCCACGCCGGCGTTCATCAATTGCAGCGCATGCCTGATCCGACCGGAGTAGCCGTAGAACGTCTGGGCCAGGTTCCGGGGCAGTTTGTCGTCCTCCGCCCACATCCATTCCACGAGTTCGGAAGTGGTGAACCAGCTGCCCGGGCCGGTCAGCAGCACAGCGAGCATCCCCCGGGCCTTCGGCGTCCCCCAACTCCTGTCCAACCGGGAGCCGATGCGTATTCGCGTCTCACCCAAGATCGAAAACAAGCAGGTCACAGCGCCACCCCTCGCTGACGTCCAGTCGAAGTCTGGTGCACCTCACGACCAGGTGGCAATTACTGTTGCGAGATCGCTATTAGCGCCCCGACAGACGTTTGACAGATACCTGACAGACCAGCCCGCAAGTTTGCGGAACCGCACGTGCAACAGCCCCCCTGAACAGCGGTTCGAGGGTTTCGGAAGATCACCGCAGAGTGCTCCGACAGGTCCGTCGTCGATTCTCGTGGCAACTGGTCGGACGAACCTGATCGGAGGTGCCACGTGAGCGGAGACCTGTGGACGAATGGGCCGATCGGCCTGGGCGCGGAGAGCCGGGTGACGAGGGCGGGGTGCAAGTCGGTGCTGCTGGTGGTGCCGCACGTGGTCGCGGGAACCAGGTTGGCGGACCTGGTGCCGCTGCTGGAGGCGGATCACAGGGTGCAGGTGCTGTTCACGACCGAAGGCGCGGTGCACGGGACGACCGAGTTCGTGCGCGGGCTCGGCGGTCACGTGCTGCCGTGGAGCCAGGCGACCCGCCACCGGTTCGACCTGGTGCTCGCGGCCAGTTTCCGCGGCATCGACCAGGTGCACGGCGAGGTGCTGGTCGTGCCGCACGGTGCGGGGGTGTTGAAGTCGCGGTCACGGCCACGACGGCCCGGTGCGCTCCCGACACACGGGTTGGCCCGCGAGCAGCTGGTCCGCGACGGGCGCGTCGTCGCCTCGGCGATCGCGTTGTCGCATCACGACGAGCTCGACGCGTTGCGGGAATCGTGCCCCGAGGCCGAATCCGCCGCCGTGGTCGCCGGGGACATCTGCCTGGACCGGATGCGGGCCGGCACGCCATACCGCGAGCACTACCGCCGGGCGTTGGGTGTGACGCCGGACCAGCGACTGGTCACCGTTTGCTCGACGTGGACGCCGCACTCGACGTTCGGCGCGCACATCGAGCTGTACGAACGACTCCTGGCCACCGGCCGGCCGGTGGCGGCCGTACTGCACCCCAACACCTGGAGCGTGCACGGCGCCCGCCAGGTTCGCGCGTGGCTGCCGCGGGGACTGCTCGTCATTCCGCCCGACGAGGGCTGGCGGGCCGCGGTCGTGGCGGCGGACGTGGTGGTCGGGGATCACGGGTCGTGCACGCAGTACGCGGCGGCGATCGGCAAGCCCGTGGCGGTCGTGCCGCTGCCCGACGGCCTCCTGCGCGAGGGAAGCCTGGCCGACCTCGTGTATCGACGGGCGCCGATGCTCGACCCACACCGCCCTTCGCTCGACGACGCCGCGGTTGTTCCCGGGATGACGGAGGCGATCACCTCCTGTCCCGATCAGGCCGGCGTGATCCTCCGCCGCACGATGTACCGCCTGATGGGCCTGTCCGAGCCCACACGAGCGGTGCCCGTCTCGCCGCCGGCGGTGCCCCGTGTCGTCGGGTGAGTGGCAGGCCGAGGCGCCCGGCGTGTGGCGGGTCGTCGGCGGCCCGCGCGACGGGTTCATCGTGGCGGAGGACGGCGTCGCCACCTGGCGGTGGGTGGCGGTGGCCGATGTGGTCATCTACTCGGGAAGGCGTGACCG
Organism: Actinosynnema sp. NPDC091369; assembly: GCF_044757065.1. Taxonomy (NCBI): domain Bacteria; kingdom Bacillati; phylum Actinomycetota; class Actinomycetes; order Pseudonocardiales; family Pseudonocardiaceae; genus Actinosynnema; species Actinosynnema sp. NPDC091369. Next base: position 72,996 of record NZ_JBIVUG010000017.1, read on the forward strand.
GACGCGTTCGGGTACCGGTTGCCCGGCTCGGGTGTACGCCACCTCCGCGGCCTTGAGGTGGTCGTGCTCCTGCTTCCGGTCACCTCGATGTGACGCGACGTCGGCCAACAACAGCAACACGTCGGCCAGGTAGTCAGGCGACTCCGTCTCCGCCATCACGGGTAACGCGGCGTCCAACAGACGGGCCGCGTCGTCCACCCGTCCCAGGGCGAGGGTCGGCACGGCCGCCACGGTGCGGATGCGGGCCAGTTCGAGCACCTGGCCCAGCTCCGCCATGATCGACGCGGCGGTGGTGAGCGCGGCGACCGCTTCCTCGTACCGCTCCAGATCGGTCAGCGCCTCACCGATCCTGCGGTGGGCGAGCGCTTCGCCGCGTCGCCTGCCCAGCGCCGACTCCACCTCCAGCGACCGCCGGAAGTACGCCAGCGCGTCCTCGACGTCGCCCCTGTCGCGGCAGATGCGCCCCAGTTGGCGCAGCGCGGTGGCCACCGAGGCGAAGTCACTCGCTTGGTAGGCCAGTTCCAGGGCCCGTGACGCCGCGCGGGACGCGTCCGTCTGCCGTCCCACGTTCAGGTAGCCGATCGCCAACTGCATGCGCAGTCGGGATTCCGCCACCGCGTGCCGGTCCCGCCGCGCCGCCTCCGCCCCGGTCTCGAAGGCCGAGATCCAGTCGGCGAAGTGGTGCCGGTGGAGGAAGAAGCCGAACAGGGTCTCCGCGACCTGCCACGCGAGCGCGTGCCACTCCCGGTCGGCCGCTTCGCGGATGGCCATCACCAGGTTCGCGCGTTCCACCTCCAGCCAGTCCAACGCAGCGGTGAGGTGGTCGAATACCGCGTCGGCCGACTCGTAGCGCGGTCCGACGCGGGGCCGGTCCGGCACCACGGCCAGATCGGCGGCCACCGCGCGGTCCAGGTACCACTCGACGACACGGCGCACAGCGGCGTCGCCTTCGGCGGCCGAGTCCCACTCCGCGTGTCGACGGGCGTGCAACCGCAACAGGTCGTGATAGCGGAAACGCTCGTCCTCGACCTCGCTCAGCAGGTTCTTCTCCACCAGGTCCGACAGGACCGGTTCGACGTCCTCCGGCGGCTCGCCCACCGCGGCGGCCGCCGCCTCCACGCCGAACGACGCCCCGGGGTGCAGGGCGCAGAGGCGGTACGCCCGCGCGTGCCCTGGTGGCAGCTCGAGATAGGAGACGTCGAACACCGCCTCGACCGACACCCCGTCGGCCAAGGTCAGCGTGCCGAAGCGCTCCGCGCGCAGCGCTCCGACCTCCTTGGACAGCGAGCGCCGCGGGTGGGTGGACAACCGGGCCCCGACCACCGACAACGCGATGGGCAGGCCCGCGCACAGGTGGGCCAGTTCCCGCGCCGCGTCGGGTTCGGACGCGACGCGCGTGCCGACGGCCAGTTCCAGCAACTCCAGCGACGAGTCCTCGTCGAACGACTCGACCTCCACGAATCGGGCGCCGTCGACGGCCAAGCCGCTGAGCCGCCACCGGCTGGTCACCACGGCAGCGCTGTGCGGCGAGGTCGGCAGGAGCGGCCGCACCTGGGCCGCGGAGACCGCGTTGTCCAGCAGCACGGAGATCGCCCGGTCCGCGGTCAGGGAGCGGAACGCGGCCTGTCTTCGCGGTAGGCCCCACGGTATGTCGGCAGCGGGCACGCCCAGCGCCAGCAGGAACCACTCGAGCACCTCGTCCGGGGTCATGGGTCCGGCACCGGTCATGGCCGCGAGATCGACGTACAGCTGCCCGTCCGGGAACTTCGCCCGGGTGGCGTGCAGCCAGCGCAACGCCAACGAGGTCTTCCCCACTCCTCCCGGCCCGCTCACCACGACGACCAGGGGATGCCCCTCGTTCTCCAGCAGCCAACCGTCCAGCGCGGCCAGTTCCCTCGACCTGCTGGTGAACAGCCTGGGCGAGGGCGGCAGTTGGTACGGGATGCGCGGCTCTCGTCGCTGATCGTGGAAGTGCACCTCCCCGATGCTGCCCGCTTGGACCACCGGGCCATGGGCCGTTCCGGACACCACGTTGTCCCTGCCCTGCGTCAACGTGCACCCCTCCCCGTGTACGTAACGTGGTCCGAGTGTCACAGAAGTGGCAGGAATGCTCGCCGCAGCGAGCCGAACCCGCAACGATCGGGGCCTGTGGCCAAGGGCTTGGCCGGGAGGGATGGAAGATAGGGGTCGCCTGAGATAACGAACAGGTAACGGTCAGGTCGCGGACTGGGTGCGGTACGTATGCCACTGTGTCCACCGCCCACCGGCGGTCGGGGTTCAACGCTCACATGCGCGTACCTACGACGAGGTGACACATCCATGACGCGAAACCAGGGGCGGCACCGCTTCTCCCGGCGCACGAAGCTGACTGCCGGCGTGACCGGGTTGGCGCTCACGATCGGCCTGGCCGTCGCGATCAGCACCACCGGCGATCAGGGCACCGCCCAGGCGGACGGTGCCGACATCGCCCTGTTCGTCGACATCACGAAGCAGCAGCGCAACGTGCGGGCGCCCCGGCCGCAGCGGGGCGCGAGCACCGGCACGTTCACCGTGGACTGCGGCCGCAACGAGAACGGCCACTTCAACCCGGACAACTTCATCGCGCAGCCGGGGGTCCGCAACGGCGCCGAGCACCTGCACGACTACGTGGGCAACGTGTCGACCGACGCCGACTCGACCGACGAGAGCCTGCTCGAAGCCGACACCACCTGCAAGAACGGTGACAAGTCGGCCTACTTCTGGCCTGTGGTCCGGATCGACCGCGAGAACGAGGGCGAGGAGCCGGGCCAACCGGCGGGCGCCGAGGTCGAGTGCCCGGACGTGCGGCGCAAGCTGCGCACCGTGCCGCGTCAGGCCAAGGCGGAGGTGGACCGCAACCTCCAGGCGATGAAGGACCAGATCGCGGAGGCCAACAACCGGTTGAGGGGCGCGGCGAACGTCGAGGACCCGAACTTCGTCAACAACGCGGTGCTGCGCCCGTTGCGGGACAAGCGGACCGCGTCGATCGACCGCATCGTCCAGGCGATCGACCGGGTCGCCGAACGCCCGCGCGGGCTCCGGAGGCTCGCCCCGTGCACGGTGAAGGACGGCGACGCCAACGACGCCAAGATCGCCGAGGCGGCCCGGGAAGCCGAGGCCGACGCGCCGGAGAAGGGTGACGGCAAGACCGCCGGCGACGAGAACGAGCTGCCCGGCAACGAGGGAGAGATCCAGCGCCCCGAGGTCGTGGACATCACCTTCCGCGGCAGCCCCGTCGGCAAGGTCGAGCCGATGCCGCAGTTCCTGCGCGTCCTGTACGGCGACGCCAAGGTCTCCACGAACGGCCCGAAGAACGCCCGCAAGTCGTGGACCTGCACCGGGTTCGAGGACAAGGTGCTGATCGACAAGTACCCGATCTGCCCGGAGGGCAGCAAGGTCAAGCGCGTCCACGACTTCGCCGGCTGCTGGGACGGCAAGAACACCGACAGCGCCAACCACCGCGACCACGTCGCCTACTCGGACGAGAACGGCAGGTGCCCGCGCGGTTTCAAGGCCGTGCCGCAGCTGCGGATCAGCCTGACCTACGACATCCCGCGGGACGTGCAAGTGGCCGGGCAGTACGCGGTCGACGCGTTCCCCCAGGAGAAGCACAACCCGTTCTCCGACCACGACGACTTCGCCAACGTCATGTCCGAGGAGATCATGAACCGGCTGGTGCAGTGCGTGAACTCCGGTCGCCGGTGCAGGGAGTGACGATGATCCAGGCGAACTTCACGTCCGGTGTGGACGAACTGCGCGCCACCGAGGACGTGCGCCGGCTGCTCGACCGCCTCACCGCGGCACAGGACGCCACGCTCGTGCACACCGACTGCCCGGACCACAGGGTGTGGGTCGGCGTGCGCGGCGACCGCGGGGCGATGCTGTTCACCGACGTGATCACCGGCTCGTGGGCGAGCCTCGGCGAGGGCCCGCGCCGACGTCCCCGGTACGCCGGGGTCGACTTCCCCACCCACTGCGAGATCCCGGTCGCCGACCTCGCGGTCGCGATCGAGGAGTTCCTGGCCACGGGGCAGCGTCCGACGCTGGTGCCGTGGCAGCGCGTGAGGTGAGGAGGACGCCGTCCCCGGCCTGCGCGGCGGCTGGTCGGGGACGGCGGTCTTCCGGCCGGTTCAGCCGGCTTGCAGCGCCAGGTACAGGTCCACCCGTTCGGCGAAGTCCGACAGGTCCACGCCCAGCAGGTCCTCGACCCGGCCCACCCGGTACCGCAGGGTGTTCACGTGGACGTGCAGGCGCGCCGCGGCCGTGGTCCACGAGCCCGAGCAGTCCAGGAACACCCGCAGCGTGCCCACCAGGTCCGAGCCGTGCTCGGCGTCGTAGTCCAGCACCGGGCCGAGCAGCCGGCGGCGCAGGGAGCGGCGCAGCTCCTCCGGCACGCCGGCCAGCAGCAGTTGGTGCAGGGCGATCTCCTCCCCCGCCACCACGCACGTGCGGCCGGTCCGCCGCTCACCCAGCCGCCGGGCGTGCGACGCCTCCTCCGCAGCGCCGCGCAGCCCCGTGTGCCCGGCCGGTGAGGAGATGCCGACCAGCACCCTGGTCGAGCGCAACCCCGGTTCCAGCGCCCGCAAGGCCGACCGCACCCCGTCGGTCCACGCCCCGGACGGCGCCAGCGCGTACACCTCCGCGCCCGCGGCGGCCACCAGGAACGTCGACGTGACCGACGCCAGCACCTCCTCCACGAGCGCGACGGCCTGCTCGGCCGGCCCGTCCGACACCGACGCGGCCAGCACCCGCAGCGGCGCGTCGGCGTCCCACCCGACCGCCGCGATCCGCGCGGCGACGTCGCCACCGGCGAACACCTGCCGCAGCAACGGCCCGGCCGCGCGGTTCTCGATCTCCCTGCCCTGCACCACGCGCGCCCGCTCCACGCCGACGAGGCTGGCCAGCTCGGCGGCCACCTCGTCGTGCGTGCGGTCGCCGGACACCAGAAGGATCCACGAGGTCAGCCGCGACCCGCCGCGCGCGGACACCGGCAGCAACGTCGTCCCGCGCACGACCTTGGGCAGCCGGTCGGCCAGCAGGAACTCCCGCACGAACGCCGCCGCCTCCGGCAGCTCCGGCCCGGCGACGACGTGGCCCGTGCACGACAGCACCCAGCAGGGCGCGCCCAGCTCGCCCGCGCCCGCCGCCACCAGCTCGGACAGCCCACCGCCGTCGGCGACCACGGTCAGCAGCCGCCGGTGCCGGCCCAGGAGCACGCCGGCGTCGCCCACCCGTTCGGCCGCCAGCTCCAGCACCACCCGTTCGGTGATGGCCGCGAACGACAGGTCGACCGGGACCTCCAACAGCGGCACGCCGTGCCGTTCGCACGCCTCGACCAGCGCCGCGGGCAATTCCCCGGCATCCGGTGGGCTGGCCGCCAACGCGGCGACCCCGGCCGCCGCCAAGGACGCGACAAACTTTTCACAATCGGCGGCGGTCCGGTGCCACAACAGCCCGGAAAGCACCAGCTCCCCACCCGAGAGGTAACGGGCCGGATCCGGCAATTCGGTGCCGTAGAGCCTGGTCACGGGCCTGTCAATCGAGTCGGCGCCGCTCACCAGGCGGAGGCGGAGTTCCGGCATCCCGAGCAGGCTCCGAACCAGCAACACGGGCGCCTCCTCGACGTCATCTCGGCGGTTTACCTTCGTCCGATCGTGTTTGTAGGAAAGCACAAATCCCCTCGCCGTAGGAGCCTGGGATTCATGCGCCCCGCCGTAGCCGATCACCGTCCCCGGTCTGTGTACTGGCTCACACACCGCGCACCCCACCCACCGAGGTAGCCGATGGATTTCCTCCGCCCTGACACCCTCGCCGAGGCGCTGGCCCTGAAGGCGCAGCGCCCGGACGCGGTGCCCATCGCCGGCGGCACGGACGTGATGGTGGAGCTGAACTTCGACCACCGCCGCCCGCCCGCCCTGCTCGACCTGACCCGGATCGCCGAGCTGCGCGCCTCGGACCTCGACGACGACGTGGTGCGCATCGGCTCCGGCGTCCCCTACAGCCGGATCATCGACGAGTTGGGCGAGCGCCTGCCCGGGCTGGCGATGGCGTCCCGCACGGTCGGCTCGCCGCAGATCCGCAACCGCGGCACGGTCGGCGGCAACCTGGGCGCCGCCTCCCCCGCCGGTGACACGCACCCCGTGCTGCTCGCCGCGGACGCCACCGTGGAGGTCGCCTCGACCAGGGGCACTCGGCTCATCCCGGCCACCGGGTTCTACCTGGGCGTCAAGCGCAACGCTTTGGAGCCGGACGAGCTGATCACGGCGGTCCGCGTGCCGGCCACGCGGGCGCCGCAGCAGTTCGCGAAGGTCGGCACGCGCAACGCCATGGTCATCGCGGTGTGCTCGTTCGCCGTCGCCCTGCACCCCGAGCGGCAGCGGGTCGGGGCGGCGGTCGGCAGTGCCGCGCCCACGCCGCGCCGTGCGACGGCCGCCGAGGAGTTCCTGTCCGCCGAACTGACCTCCGCCAACCAGTGGGAGTCGCCGAAACCGCTGCTCGACTCGGTGAAGCGGCGCTTCGGCGACCTCGTGGCGCAGGCCGCGAGCCCCATCGACGACGTGCGCGGCTCGGCCGCGTACCGCAAGCACGCCCTCTCCGTGCTGGCCCGCCGCACGCTCGACTGGGCCTGGCGCGACTACTCCGAGAAGGTGGCCTGACCATGCGCGTGAACGTGACGGTGAACGGCGAGCCGAGGCAGGCCGACGACGTGTGGGAGGGCGAGAGCCTGCTGTTCCTGCTGCGCGAGCGGCTCGGTCTGCCCGGTTCGAAGAACGCCTGCGAGCAGGGCGAGTGCGGCTCGTGCACGGTGTACCTGGACAACACGCCGGTGTGCTCCTGCCTGGTGGCCGCGGGCCAGGTGCAGGACCGCGAGGTTCGGACGGTGGAGGGGTTGGCCGACGGCGACCGGCTCGACCCCGTCCAGGAGGCGTTCGTGGAGGCGGGCGCGGTGCAGTGCGGTTTCTGCACCCCCGGTCTCGTGGTCGCCGCGCACGACCTGCTCGACCGGGTGCCGCGGCCGAGCGACCCGGAGATCCGGGAGGCCCTGGCCGGGAACCTGTGCCGCTGCACGGGGTACGAGAAGATCCTCGACGCCGTGCGCCTGGCGGCGACCCGCAAGGCGGACCCGGAGGGCGCGACCCGATGACGCCGACCATCCTCGACGGCGTCGCGGTGGCCACGGTGGACGCCGCGGGCACCGAGCACGCGTTCGGCCACGTCGTCATCGAGAACGGCCGGATCACGGCCGTCGGGCCCGGCCAGGCGCCCAAGCCGACCGGCCCCCACACGTGGGTCGACGGCAGCGGCTGCCTGGTCACGCCCGGTCTGGTCAACACCCACCACCACCTCTACCAGTGGGCCACCCGGGGCATCGCGCAGGACGCCACGCTGTTCGAGTGGCTGACCACGCTCTACCCGGTGTGGCGCGGCCTGGACGCCGGCATCACGCACGCGGCGGCCTCCGCCGGGCTGGCGAAGCTCGCGACCACCGGGTGCACGACGGCCGCCGACCACCACTACGTCCACCCCCGCGAGGGAGGCGACCAGTTCGCCGCCCTGGTCGAGGCCGGCCGGCGCATCGGCGTCCGCCTGCACGCCATCCGCGGCTCGATGGACCGCGGCCGGTCGCACGGCGGCCTCCCGCCGGACAACCTGGTCGAGGACACCGAAGCCGCGCTCCTGGCCACCGAACAGGCCATCGCCGACCACCACGACACCGGCCCGGACGCGCTGGTCCGGGTGGCCGTCGGGCCGTGCTCGCCGTTCTCGGTCAGCGCCGAGCTGATGACCGGCGCGGCGGACCTGGCCCGCGCCGAGGGCGTCCGGCTGCACACCCACCTCGCCGAGACGGTCGACGAGGAGGACCAGTGCCAGGCCGAGTACGGCTGCACGCCCACCGAGTACGCCGAACGCCTCGGCTGGCTCGGCGACGACGTGTGGCTCGCGCACACCGTGCACCTGTCACCCGACGCGGTGAAGCGGCTGGGCGCGACCGGCACCGGCAGCGCGCACTGCCCCACCTCGAACGGCCGGCTGGGCACCGGCATCGCCCCGGTGCGCGACCTGCTCGACGCGGGCGCGCCGGTCGGCCTCGGCGTGGACGGCGCGGCGTCCAACGAGTCCGGTGGGATGGTCGAAGAGCTGCACCAGGCCCTGTTGCAGGCCAGGCAACGCGGCGGGCCCAAGGCGCTGGACGTCCGGCAGGCGCTGTGGCTGGGCACGATGGGCGGTGCGCGCTGCCTCGGCCGCGACGCCGAGATCGGCTCGATCGAGCCGGGCAAGCTCGCCGACCTGGCCGTGTGGCGGCTCGACGGCCTCGACCACGCGGGCATCGACGACCCGGTGGCCGCCCTGGTCCTCGGTCCGCGGCCGAAGCTCAAGCTCCTGCTGGTGGGCGGCCGGACCGTGGTGGACGACGGCGAGCTGCGCACCGCTTCCGAAACCGACCTCGCGCGCGACCTGCGCGCCGCCGCCGAGCGATTGAAGGGGACGCGATGAGCCTCACCCCCGCCGAACTGACCTCCGCCGTGGCCGGTGGCATCGGTTCCAACGCGCAGCGGCCCGACGGGAACCTCAAGGTCCGCGGCGAGTTCGCCTACGCCTCGGACCTGTGGCACGAGGACATGATCTGGGGCGCAACCCTGCGCAGCCCGCACCCGTACGCGCGGATCACCTCTGTCGACCTGACCGAGGCTTTGCAGGTGCCCGGGGTGTACGCCGTGCTCACACACCAGGACGTGCCCGGGCAGAACCGGTACGGCCTGGAGCACAAGGACCAACCCGTCCTCGCCGAGGACGTCGTGCGCTACCAGGGCGAACCGGTTGCCCTGGTCGGCGCGGACCACCCCGAGACCGCGCAGCGCGCCATGAAGCGCATCAAGGTCGAGTACGAGGTGCTCACCCCCGTCGTCGACATGGAGACGGCGGTGGACGCCACGCCGCTGCACCCCGGCGGCAACCTCGTGCGCCACGTGCCCGTGCGGCGGGGCGACCAGCACGCGCGAGCCGAGGTCGTCGTCACCGGGCGGTACGAGGTCGGCATGCAGGACCAGGCGTTCCTCGGCCCCGAGTCCGGGCTGGCCGTGCCCGCCGAGGACGGCGGCGTCGACCTCTACGTCGCCACCCAGTGGCTGCACGTCGACCAGAGCCAGGTCGCGGCGGCCCTGGGCCTGCCGCTGGAGAAGGTGCGGCTGACGCTGTCCGGCGTCGGCGGCGCGTTCGGTGGGCGCGAGGACCTGTCCATGCAGGTGCACGCATGCCTGCTGGCGCTGCACACGGGCAAGCCCACCAAGATGGTCTACAACCGCGAGGAGTCGTTCTACGGCCACGTGCACCGGCACCCCGCGGTGCTGCACTACGAGCACGGCGCGGACCGCACCGGCAAGCTCGTGTACGTCAAGGCGCGAATCCACCTCGACGGCGGCGCGTACGCCTCCAGCACGTCCGCGGTGGTGGCGAACGCGGCCACCCTCGGCGTCGGCCCCTACGACGTGGACAACGTGACCGTCGACTGCTGGGGCGTCTACACGAACAACCCGCCGTGCGGCGCGATGCGCGGTTTCGGCGCGGTGCAGGCCGGGTTCGCCTACGAGTCGCAGATGGACAAGCTGGCCGAGGCGCTGGGCATGGACCCGGTCGACGTGCGGATCGTCAACGCGATGAGCGAGGGCTCGGTCATGCCGACCGGCCAGGTGGTCGACTCCGCCGCGCCCGTCGCGCAGCTGCTGAAGCTGGTGCGGGACAAGCCTATGCCGCCCCTGGCGACCGCGGTCGACCTGCGGGACATGCCCGGCGGCGTCTCCAACACCACGCACGGCGAAGGCGTGGTGCGCGGTGTCGGCTACGCCGTGGGCATCAAGAACATCTGCTTCTCCGAGGGCTACGACGACTACTCGACCGCACGCGTCCGGTTGCAGGTGATCAACGGCGAGCCGGCCGCGCTGGCGCACACGGCGGCGGCCGAGGTCGGCCAGGGCCTGGTGACGATCATGCAGCAGATCGTGCGCACCGAGCTGGGCGTGGAGCGGGTCACGATCCTGCCGATGGACACCAGCATCGGCAACGGCGGCTCCACGTCCGCGTCCCGCCAGACCTACGTCACCGGCGGCGCGGTGAAGGCCGCGTGCGCCGCCGTGCGGGAGAAGCTGACCAAGCTCGCCGGCGGTCGCGACCCGGCCGACGTGGACCTGGCCGGGCTGCTGGGCGACGACGTGATCGACGAGACCGTGGAGTGGCGGCACCGCGCCACCGAGCCCATCGACCCGGAGACCGGGCAGGGCAACGCCCACGTCCAGTACGGGTTCGCGGCCCACCGCGCCGTGGTGGACGTGGACGTGGAGCTGGGCCTGGTCAAGGTGGTCGAGCTGGACTGCGCGCAGGACGTGGGCAAGGCGCTCAACCCGCAGGCCGTGCTCGGTCAGATCCAGGGCGGGTCGGCGCAGGGCCTCGGGCTCGCCGTGATGGAGGAGATCCAGGTCGAGGGCGGCAAGGTGCGCAACCCGTCGTTCACCGACTACCTCATCCCGACCGTGCTCGACATGCCGCCGATGAGCATCGACGTGCTGGAGCTCGCCGACCCGAACGCGCCCTACGGCGTGCGGGGCGTCGGCGAGCCGCCCACCATCTCGTCCACGCCGGCCATCGTCGCGGCCATCCGCGCCGCCACCGGCCTCGCCCTGACCCGCGTGCCCGTGCGACCGGAGCACATCACCGGCACCTGATCCCCGCACCCGTCCCCGTCCCGCACGTCGCAGCCGCCGCGGCTGCCGCGGCGCGTTCGCGCACGCCCCGAGGAGCACCCCATGACCACGTCCGTGTCCCCCGACCACGCCTGGCTGCGCGAGTCGATCGAGCTGGCCACCCGCAACGTCGCCGACGGCGGCGGCCCGTTCGGCGCCGTGGTCGTCCGCGCCGGCGAAGTGGTCGCCACCGGAACCAACCAGGTCACCCCGACGCTCGACCCCACCGCGCACGCCGAGGTCGTCGCCATCCGGGCGGCGTGCCGGGCCATCGGGGACTTCCGGCTCACCGGCTGCGTGCTGGTGTCGTCGTGCGAGCCGTGCCCGCTGTGCCTGTCCGCCGCGCTGTGGGCGCGGGTGGACCGGGTCGTCTACGCCGCCGACCGGCACGACGCCGCCGCGGCCGGGTTCGACGACCGCGAGTTCCACGAGCTGTTCGGCCGGCCCCGCGAGACGTGGAGCCTGCCGGTGCACCAGATCTCCACGGGCGAGGACACCGCGCCGTTCGCCGCGTGGCTGTCGCGGACCGACCGCGTCGACTACTAGCCGGACCACGCCCGGGAAGCAGCGCTCGAGCAGGCGGGCCCCGAGCAGGCGGCGCACACCGGAGCGGCCCTGGGCCGCGGGTGCCGACCGGAGCACCGAGCACACCGATCCACACGCGTTCGGCGGGGCCGTGCTTGCCGGCTTCGCCCCGCCGAACGCGCCCACCGGCATGGGAAAAACGTCATGACCCGGCTCAGGGATGACATCCCCACGCGGACGACACGACTCGACCGGTTCTTCCGCGTCAGCGAACGCGGCAGCACCATCGGCCGGGAGGTGCGCGGCGGTATCACCACCTTCGTGGCGATGTCCTACATCGTATTGCTCAACCCGCTGATCCTGGGCGCCTCGGCCGACATCACCGGCGCGCGCCTCACCGTCGACCAGGTCACCACGGCGACCGCGCTGGCCGCCGGCGTGATGACGGTCCTGATGGGCGTCGTGGGCAACGCGCCGCTGGCGCTGGCCGCGGGCCTGGGCGTGAACGGCGTGGTCGCGTTCCAGCTCGCGCCGGCCATGACCTGGGCGCAGGCGTTCGGCCTCGTGGTGCTCGAAGGTCTGTGCATCGTCGTGCTGGCCGCTTCCGGCGTGCGGAAGCGGATCATCAACGCCATCCCCGGGCCGCTGAAGACGGCCATCACCATCGGCATCGGCCTCTACATCGCGCTGGTCGGGCTGGTCAGCGCCGGGTTCGTGACGCGGACGCCGGATGCGGCAGGCTCCACCGTGCCGGTCCGGATGGGCTTGGACGGGCACCTGACCGGCTGGCCGATCGCGGTGTTCTGCGTCGGGCTGCTGCTCATGATCGTGCTGATGACCCGGGGCGTGCCCGGCGCGGTGCTCATCAGCATCGCGGTGGCCACCGCACTGGCCGTGGTCGTGAACGCGGTGTTCGCCGTGTCCGGCTGGGGCCTGGTGACGCCCGACGTGCCGGACTCGGTGGTGGCCGCGCCCGACTTCGGGCTGTTCGGCGAGGTGGACCTGGTCGGCGGGTTCGCCTCGGCGGGCGCGATCACCGCGACGGTCTTCCTGTTCACGCTGGTGCTCTCGGGGTTCTTCGACGCCATGGGCACCATCACGTCGGTGGCCGACGAGGCCGGCCTCACCCGGGACGGCAAGGTGCCCGGCATGGGCCGGATCCTGCTGGTCGACGGGTTCGGCGCGGTCGCGGGCGGCGTCACGGGGTCGTCGCCCAACACGGTGTTCCTCGAATCGGCCGCGGGCGTCGGCGAAGGCGCCCGGACCGGTCCGGCCAGCGTGGTCACCGGGGTGATGCTCACCGCCACGCTGCTGTTCACCCCGCTCGCGGCGGTCGTGCCCGCGCAGGCCGCCGCACCGGCACTCGTGGTGATCGGCGGGCTGATGATGGCACAGTGCCGGCGCATCCCCTGGGAGGACGCCGACTACGCGATCCCCGTGTTCCTCACGGCCGCGGTGATCCCGTTCACCTACTCGATCACCAACGGCATCGGCGCCGGGCTCGTCGCCTACGTGGTGATCAAGACCTGCAAGGGCCAGTGGCGCTCGGTCGGCTGGCTGATGACCGTGATCGCGGTGCTGTTCGTCCTGTACTTCGGGGTCGAGGGGTTCACCGCCGTCCTGCGCTAGGGAGGGTGTCGTGCGCGAGTTGGCCGCTTCGGTGCCGGGGTGGACCGGGCCGTTCGCCGTCGCCTCCGTCGTGTCGGCGCGCGGCAGCGCGCCCCGACCGGTGGGCGCGGCACTGGCCGTCCACCCGGACGGGTGAGTCGTGGGCGGTGTGTCGGGCGGGTGCGTCGAGGGCGCGGTGTACGAGCTGGCCCTGGAGGTGCCGGCCACGGGCAAGCCGCGGCTCGCGCGGTTCGGGTGCTCGACCGAGGACGCGTTCGCGGTCGGTCTCACCTGCGGCGGCGAGTTGGAAATCTTCGTCCAGCTCGCCACCCCCGAGGTCCGGGCCACGCTGGAGGCGGCGGTGGAGGGGCGTCCGGTGGTGTTGACGAGGTGGTTGGCCATGGGCACAGGTTGGGTGGAATTCCCGGCCACCGCACCCACGTCTTCGCAAGTTGTGGACAACTGCCTTGTGGAGTCCTGGGAACGGCCCCGCGACTGCTGGTGTTCGGCGCCGTCGACCACGCCTCGGCAGTGGCTCGACAAGGGAAGTTCCTCGGGTACCACGTCACGGTGTGCGATGCCCGACCGGTCTTCGCCACTGTGGACAGGTTCCCTGCGTCCGACGGCGTCACCGAGGCTGCCTGCCCCTGTCCCGGACCGACGTCCCGATCCGCAAGGAGGCACCCGATGGCGTTGCTCTTCCTGAACGGCGGCGGCATGCGCGGCGGCCCGCTGCACCACCAGTTGCGGGGGACTCCCTTGCTGCGTGCCGCCCGTAGCACGCCCGGGTACCGCTACTTCTCGGTGGGCGACCGGTTCCCCGCGATGCACGCCTCCGGCTCGGGCCGGGTGGTCGGCGAGCTGTACGACGTGCCGCTGACCGTGCTCCGCGACCACCTGCTGCCCGCCGAACCGCCCCAGCTGGAGCTCGGCGTGGTCGAGCTGGAGGACGGCAGCGCCGCGTTGGCGACCGTGCTGCGCCACGCGTACCTGGACAGCCCCGAGCTGACCGACATCACCGCGCTCGGCGACTGGCGCGCGTACCTGGCCGGCGGTCAGGCGCCCAGCAACCCCCGCTCGTAGGCCACCGCGACGGCGGCGGCGCGGTCCTTCACCCCCAGCTTGGCGTAGACGTGCACCAAGTGCGTCTTCACCGTCGCCTCGCTGATGAAGAGCTTCGCCGCCGCCTCGCGGTTCGTGCAGCCGCGCGCGATCAGCCCCAGCACCTCCACCTCCCGGTCGCTCAACGGCTCCGCCGCGGGCTGCCGCACCTGACCCACCAACCGCGTCGCCACGGACGGTGACAGCACCGCCTCTCCCCTGGCCGCCGACCGCACCGCCCGGAACAGCTCGTCACGCGGGGTGTCCTTGAGCAGGTACCCCGTCGCCCCGGCCTTGATCGCGGGCAGCACGTCACTGTCCGTGTCGTACGTGGTCAGCACCAGCACCCGGGTCGGGCAACCGCGCAGCCGCTCGATGGCCGTGACGCCGTCCACGCCGGGCATCCGCAGGTCCATCAGCACGACGTCCGGCCGCAGCGCCCGCACGACCGCGACCGCCTCGCCGCCGTCCGCCGCCTCGCCCACCACGTCGACGTCCCCGGCGCTCGCGAGCATCCCGCGCAGCCCGTCGCGCACCACGGGGTGGTCGTCCACGATCACCACCCGGATCACCGGGCCACCTCGGCCGGGATCGCGGGCACCGACGCGGACACCGCCGTGCCGCCGCCCGGCTCGGACTCCACGACCAGCGCGCCTGCCAGGCGGGACACCCGCTCGCGCATGCCGACCAGCCCGAACCCGTCCGTCCGCGCCCCCGGGTCGAAGCCCGTGCCGTCGTCGCGCACGTCCAGCGTCACCACGTCCTCCATGTACGACAGCGTCAACCCGACCCGCGAAGCGCGCGCGTGCTTGGCGACGTTCGACAACGCCTCCTGCGCGGCACGCAGCAGCGTCACCTCCACCTCGGGGTGCAGAGCGCGCGCCGCACCCGTCGTGCTGATCGACGCGGCCACCCCGGTCTGGTCCGTCCACCCGGCCGTGACCTCGGCCAACGCGTCCGGCAGGTTCGCGTCGACCAGCGCGGGCGGGCGCAGGGCGTGCACCGAGCGGCGGGCCTCGGCCAGGTTCTCCCGCGCCAGCCGCAACGCCGTCTCGACGTGCCGCGGCGGGTTCTCGTCCGCCTGGAGCTGCGTGATGATGCCGGTGAAGCCCTGGGCGAGGGTGTCGTGGATCTCCCGCGCCAACCGCTGCCGCTCGTCGAGCACGCCCGCCTCCCGAGCCTGGATCAGCAGCTGGGCGTGCAGGCCCGCGTTCTCCTCCATCATGGCCGCCATGTCGGCGACCATCTCCTTGCGCCGCCGCGACTGCTCGCTGGTGATGTGGCCCAGCATGGTGAACGTGCAGGCGATCGTCACGATCACCAGCACGATGACCAGGTAGATCACGATCGCGCCCCACTCGGCCGGCGGGAAACCGCCGTGCAGGGAGGTGGCCGCCAGCACGCCGTTGACGACCACGCCCACGAACTTCCAGCGGCCCCGCAGCACCTCGATGGCGTAGACGTACCCGGCGAAGGAGAAGAACCCGAAGATCGGGTCGCGCAGCCCCAGCACCGCGTACGCGACCAGGACGCCGACGAAGAACACCGCCATCAGCCCGGTCCGGGACCGCCAGCCCGGGTGCAGGGTGAACCACCACAGCATCCACAGGCCGGTGACCGCCGCGATGGCGACGTTGACCACCTCGGCCTGCCACGGGTCGGTGCCCGTCGCCAGGTAGACGACCGTCGGCAGGACCAGGACGAAGTACGGGATGGCGTGCCCGACGGCGTCGAGGCGCTTCTCCCAGACGTCGAGATCGTCCCTCACGCGCGCACCTACTCCCAGCGGAACGACTTTGCCGCGACCGTACCCGCCGCCAGCGTGATGAGGGCGAGGATTCCCAGCTGCACCGGGTCCGGCGCGCCGCCCAGCCACGACTCCTGCAACGCGCCCACGCCCGGCGGCAGGTACTCGCCGACGCGGATCAGGAACTCCGGCATCAGGAACCGGGGCAGGTACGCGCCGCCGAAGAACATGACCAGCATGAACACCACCGTCGCCCACCCGCCGGCGGCCCGCGCGTTCGGCGCCCAGGCCGCGACCAGCAGCCCCAGGGCCGACAGCGACAGCATGCCCAGCAGGCACGTCGCCAGGAACCCGAGCGGGTGGTGCGGCAGGTCGATGTCGAACACCGCCCGGCACACGACCATGAGCAGCACGATCGAGATCACCCCCGCGATCACGTTGACCAGCACCTGCGCCACGAGCAGGCGCGCCGGGTGGACCGGGGTGGTGGAGAAGCGGCGCAGGACGCCCTTCTCGCGGTAGGTGGCGACCGTGGACGGCAGCTTGTTCAGCCCCAGGAACGCCAGCGCGATCACCACCAGCGTGCCCACGTAGGCGTCGATGAACCGGACGCCGTCGAAGTTCGGGTCGGGGGTGCGCAGCGCCGGGATGGCGCCGAGCACCAGGAGCAGGATGGTCGGGAAGAAGATGGCGAACACGACCATGCTCGGCTCGCGCAGGAACAGCTTCCACTCGGTGTTGACGATCTTCAGCATGCTGCTACTCCGAGAGCTTGCGGCCGGTGAGGCGGATGAAGGCGTCGTCCAGGCCGGCCTGCTCGATGCGCAGGTCGGCGGCGACGATCTGGTTGCGGGCGAGGACCGACGTGACGGCGTGCAGCAGGTTGCCGGTGCCGGTCACGACGAGCTGCGGGCCGTGCCGCTCGACCTGCGAGACCTCGGGCAGGTCGGTGAGCAGGTCCACGTCGAGCGGCGCCGAGGGCCGGAACCGGACCCGCTGCTCACCGTCCACCCGGGACACGAGTCCGGCCGGGGTGTCGACCGCGACCACCTTGCCCGCGTCGATCAGGGCGATCCGGTCGCACAGCCGCTCGGCCTCCTCCATGAAGTGGGTGACCAGCACGACCGTGACGCCGGCGTCGCGGATCTGCTCGACCAGGCTCCACGTGTCGCGGCGCGCCTGCGGGTCCAGGCCCGTGGTGAGCTCGTCGAGCACGGCGACCTTGGGCTTGCCGATCAGCGCCAGCGCGATGGAGACGCGTTGCTTCTGGCCGCCGGACAGCTTGCGGTACTCGGTCCTGGCCCGATCGGCCAGGCCCAGGCGTGCCAGCAGCTCCCGCCAGTCGGCCGGGTCGCGGTAGAACGACGCGTACAGGTCCAGCGCCTCGCCGACCCGGATGCGGTCGGGCAGCTCGCTCTGCTGCAACTGCACGCCCAGCCGGGTGCGCAGCTCCGCCCGGTCGCGCCGCGGGTCCAGGCCGTCGACGCGGATCGTGCCTCCGTCCGGGGCGCGCAGCCCTTCCACGCACTCGACCGTCGTCGTCTTCCCGGCCCCGTTCGGGCCGAGGATGCCGAAGATCTCCCCCTCGTCGACGGTGAACGAGACGCCGTCCACCGCGACCGTCCGGTCGTAGGTCTTGACGAGGTCGACCACCTCGATGATTGCCATGCCACCAGCGTCGTCGCGGCGGCGGCCCGGCGGATCACACGGCGGGCCACACCTCGCATCAACCGGTCGGTTGATCTTCCCGTAGACCACCCCGATCCACCCTCAGGGGTGTTCCTGAGCGTTGAACTCAGGGGTCCTGAACGTAGGACTCTCGGGACCTGGGCGTTCGACTCACGCGTTGGGGGAGGTCAGGGGATGGTGATCGCCTTCATCCGGTCGATCTCGTCGGTCTGCGACACGGACACGTCGTTGGCCATCTCCTCGACGCGCACGTCACGCCCGGTGGACAGCACCTGGACGGCCATCTGCACCGCGCCCTCGTGGTGGGCGATCATCAGCCGCAGGAAGAGCCGGTCGAAGTCGGCGCCCCGGGCCGCTTTCAGCGCGGCCATCTGCTCGTCGGTGGCCATGCCGGGCATGGACGCGTGGTCGACCTCGGGCAGCTCGCCGTCGTGGCCGTGCGCCGGCGCGCTCTCCGCGTACTGCCGCTGCCACTGCTCCATCGCCGCGATCTCCGGGCCCTGCGTGTCGTGGATCCGCGACGCCAGGCCGCGCACGGTCTCGTCCTGCGCGCGTTCCGGCGCCAGCGCGGTCATCTCCAGCGCCTGTCGGTGGTGGACGATCATGCGGGCCACGTATTCCAGGTCCGCCTGGCTCGGCGCGATCCAGCGATCGGTGCCGAAGTCCTCCGGCGCCAACGTTTTCGCTTGCTCGCCGGGCCCCTGCGGCGCGATGATCGGAGGCTGGTCGTCCGACTGGGACGTGCAGCCCGCGAGGACGGCCACCAACACCGCGACGAACACGATCCGCATCCCACTACCCCCTACAACTCAAGTCGGCCGTCAACGTACCCGGACGTTCCACCTGCCGGAAGTGGAGAAAAATCCGACGATCGGGTCTGGTCCTTAGCCTTGCGAACGGGTGATACTGCGGGCCCTGCAGTGGGCTGGAAGGGGAACCTGGAAGTGGAAGCACGCGATTCGACCCGCCGGCGCAGAACGCCGGGCGCGGTCTTGGGCGCCTTCGCGCTCAGCCTGTCGGTCGTGGCCTGGGCGCCGCAGGCGACGGCGGCGCCGGACGACGCCGACCTGGCCGGGCTGTCCGAGACGCAGCTGTCGAGCCAGGAGCAGCCGGCCGCCGGCATCCCCGGCGTCGACGAGATCCGCAACAGCCGCAACGTCAAGCACCTGGCGAACCTGCCGAAGCCGGCCCCGTTCACCGCGTCGTCGACGTGGTCGGACCTGGCGTTCCAGAACGGCTACGCGTTCGACGGCAACTACGACGGCTTCGTCATCTACGACGTGCGCAACCCGCACAAGCCGTCCATCGTGAGCTCGGTCTGGTGCCCGGGTTCGCAGAACGACATCTCGGTCAAGGACAACCTGCTCTTCCTGTCCACGGACTCCTCGCGCAGCGACAACTCCTGCGCCAGCACGCCGCTCTCCGCGACCAACAAGGACGCGTGGGAGGGCATCAAGATCTTCGACATCAGCGACAAGAAGAACCCGAAGTACGTCGCCGCGGTCGAGACCAAGTGCGGTTCGCACACGCACACGCTGGTGCCGGACAAGAAGGGCAAGAACGCGTACCTGTACGTCTCGTCGTACGGCCCGAACGCGACCTTCCCGGACTGCCAGCCGCCGCACGACCTGATCTCCATCGTCAAGGTGCCGCTGAAGGACCCGGCGTCGGCGTCGCTGCTGAGCGAGACCGTGCTGTTCCCGGACGGCGGCAACCCCGGTCGTGACGGCACGATCGAGGAGGGCTACGTCCGCGCCACCTCGGGCTGCCACGACATCACCGTGTACCCGTCGAAGGACCTCGCGGCCGGCGCCTGCATGGGTGACGGCGTGCTGTGGGACATCTCCGACCGGGAGAAGCCCCGCGAGATCAGCCGCGTGCAGGACAACGTGAACTTCGCGTTCTGGCACTCGGCCACCTTCAACAACGAGGGCACCAAGGTCGTCTTCACCGACGAGCTCGGTGGCGGCGGCGCGCCGACCTGCAACGAGAAGATCGGCCCGACCCGGGGCGCGGACGGCATCTACGACATCACCGGTCGCGGTGACGGTCGCAAGCTGGAGTTCCGCTCCTACTACAAGATCTCCCGGACCCAGGGCGACACGGAGAACTGCGTGGCGCACAACGGTTCGCTGATCCCGGTGCAGGGCCGCGACATCATGGTGCAGGCGTGGTACCAGGGCGGCATCTCGATCTGGGACTTCACCGACTCCCGCAACCCGAAGGAGATCGGCTGGTTCGAGCGCGGCCCGCTGCCCAACGGCGCCGGGGGCGGCTCGTGGTCGGCGTACTACTACAACGGCTACATCTTCTCCTCCGACATGGCCAAGGGCTTCGACGTGCTCGACATCCGCGACCCGCGGACCGCGACGGCGAAGCTCATCCGCGTCGGCGAGCTGAACGTGCAGACGCAGGGCGCGTACCGGGACCTGTTCCCGCGCTAGCCCGGACGATCCGACCGTCGTGACACCCGGAGGGGCCCGCCGCTCGCCAGCGGCGGGCCCCTCTGCCCGTCCGGTGACCGGCACACTGCATATTCCCCCTTTTAACACCGCATTTTCGCGGCCCGGTACTCCTTGGCGGTGAATTCGTCCGCGTTTCCTCCTACTCCGCGTAGGATCGGGACCGATTCCTCTGCACGAATTCCTCGCGAGGAGTATTCCGATGCCGGACATGACCCTCTACCGGGGTGAACGAGACAATGTCTGGCCCGCCCCGGCCGTGCGTCTCATCTGGGGCGGCATGACCATTCGCGACCCTTGGCCGGGCGCCCGCCTGCCGAACCAGACGGCCACCGGCGCGTGGTCGGCGCTGTCCCGGGCGATCAGCACCGGCGGCGGCGACCTGGCCGCGTTCTCGCGCACCCTGCGCGCGGCGGGCGTCCCGTACGGCCTGAACTTCACCCGCACGCCCACCCCGGTCGACCCGGGCTGCGACCATCACTACGTGGTCACCATCCACCACGCCCGGACGTTCCTGCTGCGCTACGGCGGCGTCGGCGGCTGGACGCTGGGCGAGGAGGTGCCGTGGGTGACCGACCCGACGGCGGCCGACCAGGATTACGTGGTGCTCAACGGGCCGAACGTGAGCCGGTCGACGGTGTTGGGTTACGGCCATTTCGCCGACACGCCGGAAGTCACCTTGTTCACCGACGTGCCGACCACTTGGGTGACTTCCGTGAACGGCCAGCCGATCGGCGCGCGCGGGGTGCGCGTTTTGACCGATTCGGCGCTTTCCGACGACGAACGGCTCAAGTTCACGAAATTGCGCCGGCCGTAGCGCCCGACCCCGCCGTCACGCCGCGACGACCATCAGCCTGCCGACCGCGAGGTCCAGCGCGACGGCCGTGCCGGGAGGGAAGTCGGCCGCGCGGTGGGACGGCTGGTCGACCCGCACGACCTGGTCGCCGCCGTCGAGCCGCACGGACAGCCTGGTGACCGGGCCGAGGAAGCTCTGCGTGAGCACGGCCCCGGTCAAGGCGCCGTCGGCGGGACCGGAGTGCGGCGTGATCGCGATGTCCTCCGGCCGCACGATCACCTCGACCTGGCCGGTCAGCCCGTCCGCCGCGTCGGTGGCCAGCCGGAACGCGCCCAGCCGCACGCCGCCGGCCTCCGCGACGCCGTGCACCGCGTTCGTCACGCCCACGAACCGCGCCACGAACGCCGACGCGGGCTCCCGGTACACGACCGCCGGCGTGTCCAGCTGCTCCAGCCGGCCGTGCGACATCACGCCCACCCGGTCGGAGACGGCCAACGCCTCCTCCTGGTCGTGCGTGACGAACAGCGTGGTCATGCCCAGCTCGGTCTGGATGCGCCGGATCTCGTCACGCAGGGTCACCCGGACCCGGGCGTCCAGCGCGGACAGCGGCTCGTCCAGCAGCAGCACCCGCGGCCGGATCGCCAGGGCGCGGGCCAGCGCCACGCGTTGCTGCTGACCACCGGACAGCTGGTGCGGGTACCGCTTGCCGAGGTGGGCGAGGCCGACCAGCTCCAGCAGCTCGGCGACCCGCCCGGCCCGGTCGGGCGCCTTGCGCAGCCGCAGGCCGAACGCCACGTTCTGCGTCACGGTCATGTTCGGGAACAGGCTGTACGCCTGGAACACCATGCCCATGTCCCGCTTGTTCGCGGGCACGCGGCTGAGGTCGCGGCCGTCCACCCGCACGGAACCGGCGTCGGCGGTCTCGAACCCGGCGACGATGCGCAACGCGGTCGTCTTGCCGCAGCCGCTGGGGCCGAGCAGGCTGACCAGCTCGCCCTCGGCGAGGTCCAGGTCGAGCCCGTCGAGCGCGGTCTGGCCGCCGAACGCCTTGCGCAGCCCGTCCAGTCGCAGGTACCCCATGTCAGCCTTCCCCGACGGCGGCGGCGCGCCGCCGCCTGCCGATGAACGAGAGCAGGAACAGCAGCGCGAACGCGAACAGCAGGCTCAGCAGCGACACCGCGATCGACACGCCCGCGTCGCGCTTGCCGAGCAGGTTGACCCGCACCTGCACCGTGTCGAAGTTCAGCAGCGACGCGATGGTGAACTCGCCGAGCACCAGCGCCACCGACAGCAGCGACGCGCCGATCAGCGCGGTCCGGATGTTGGGCACGACGACCCGCAGCAGCACCGTGCCCCAGGACGCGCCGAGCCCGCGAGCGGCTTCGGCCACCGTCTTCAGGTCGATCGCGGACAGGCCCGCGTCGATCGCCCGGTAGGCGAACGGCAGCACCAGCACCGCGTAGGCGAACGTCAGCGTCAACGGCGAGTCGCCGAGGAAGTAGTTCACCCACGCGTACAGCGGCGCCATGCCCACCACCAGCACGATCGCGGGGATCGCCACGGGCAGCAGGCACAGGAACTCCACCAGCCGCCGCAGCGCGGGCAGCCGCAGCCTGATCCACGTCATCGTCGGCACCAGCAGCACCAGCACGACCAGGGAACTGGCGACCGCGAGCTGCACCGACACCAGGATCGCCTCGACCAGGTCCGGGTCGTCCAGGATCGCCGCCCACGACGCGAGGCTCCGCGTGCCGCCCGCGCCGCGCGTGGAGAACTCCGCCATGGCGACCAGCGGCAGCAGGAAGAAGGCGCCGAGCACCACCAGGATCGAGTACCGGGCGACGGCCCGCTTGGCCGACCGGGCCGGCCTGGTCACCGCTGCCATCGGGCGAACCTCCGCTGCACCACCGCGTACAGGCCCATCGCCACGCAGACCACCACAACCATGCCCAGGCCGAGCGCCTTGCCCAGGTTCTCCCGCCCCAGCAGCACCTCGCCGGTCAGGAAGCCCCGGATCTGCAACGGCACGATCGGGCTGCCCTGCGACACCAGCGCCGCCGCCGTGGCGTAGGCGGAGAACGCGTTGGCGAACAGCAGCAGCACCGCGCCGAGGAACGCGGGCAGCAGGATCGGGCCGCCGACGTGCCGCCAGTAGGTCCACGCGGTGCCGCCGAGGCTGTCCACCGCCTCCCGCCACTGCGGGCGCAGGCCGTCCAGCGCGGGCAGGAACACGATGACCATCAACGGGATCTGGAAGAACGTGTAGACCAGGGTCAGGCCGGGCAGCTCGAACAGCCACGCGCCGCCGGCGAACAGGTCCACGCCGAACGACTCGCGCAGGAACCGCGTGACGAAGCCCTGGAAGCCGACCGTGGCCAGGAACGCGAACGCCAGCGGCACGCCGCCGAACTGGGCGAGCACACCCGCGCCCGCCACCACCACGCGGCGCAGCGGCCCTTCCGGCTCGCCGACCGCGACCGCCCACGACAGCAGCGCGCCGAGCACCGCGCCCAGCAGGGCGGTGATCGCGGACAGCTCCACGCTGCGCAGGAACGCCCGCAGGTACGGGCCGCGGGTCAGGTCGGCCAGGTTGGCGAGCGTGAACCCGCCGTCGGAGTCCTGGAACGCCCCGGCCAGCACCAGCGCGGTCGGGTACACCAGGAACGTGCCGACGTAGGCCAGGAACGGCACCACGACCAGCCAGGCCACCCAACCGCGGCCGGGGCCGGTGCCGGGAGCGGCGCGGTCGGCCTTCCCGACCCCGGTGGTGACGGGTGCGACCACCGGTCAGCCCACCGCCTGCGCCCACGCGGCGGCCAGCACCTGCTTGGCCTTGTCGGACTGCTCCTGGGTCGGGAACACCTGCTTGTCCGACGTCTTCGGCAGCTTCGCCGCCGCGGCCGCGTCGACCGTGCCGGACCTGGTCATCGCGTCCATCCGCACCGGGCGCGACAGGCCCTTGAGGTAGAGGTTCTGACCTTCGTCGGAGTACAGGAACTCCTGCCACAGGCGCGCGGCGGCCGGGTGCGGCGCGTCCTTGTTGATCGCCTGGTTGTAGTACCCGCCGACCTGCGCCTCGGCCGGGACGACGACCTGCCAGTCGACCTTGCCGGCGAGCTTGGCGGTCTGCGCGGCGTTGGTGTAGTCCCAGTCGATCACGACGGGCGTCTGGCCGGACTCGATCGTCGCGGGCGACGGGTCGACCGGCAGGAAGTTGCCGGCGGCCTTGAGCTGCTTGAAGAACTCCACGCCGGGTGCGATGTCGTCGGCCGAGCCGCCGTTGCCCAGCGCGGCCATCACCACGCCGGAGAACGCGGCGCCCGCCTGGGTCGGGTCGCCGTTGAGCGCGACCTTGCCCCGGTACTCGGGCTTGAGCAGGTCCTCGACCGCGGTCGGCGCGGGCACCTTGGCCGCGTCGTAGCCGATGGACATGAAACCGCCGTAGTCGCCGCAGTACAGCCCGGACGGCTCCTTGAGCTCGTCGGGGATGTCGGCCCACGTCCGCACCTGGTAGGGCGCGAACACGTCGGTGTTGGCCAGCGCCACGGTCAGGCCGAGGTCGAACACGTCGGGCGCGCGGTCACCGCCCTTGAGCTGCTTGGCGGCGTTGATCTCGTCCTGGCTGGACGCGTCGGGCTGCGCGGAGTCGACCTCGATGCCGTACTTCGCCTCGAACGCCTCGATCAGCTCGCCGTAGTTGGCCCAGTCCGGCGGCAGGGCGATGACGTTCAGCCGGCCCTCCCCCTTGGCGGCCTCGACGAGCTCGTCCATCCCGCCGAAGTCGGCGGCGGACTTCGCGGTGGCGGCGGAGGTGCCGTTCGAGGCGCCGTCTCCGGGCGGCGGCGCGCCGCAGGCGGTGATCAACGCCAACGCGGTGACGCCGACGCCCACCGACCGCAGGACTCGGGTGCAGTTCACGTCGAACCTTCCTCGGGGTTTATTCGCAGACGACCAAAACGGGTCGACCAGCGGAGGATTCGGGACACCGCGCGCGTTTGTCAAGCAACCGGCGCGGACTGCGACCCAGTCGACCGGCAGCGTGAATTTCGGGTGTTCCGGGAGTGACCGGAGGGTTGACGAGGAGCGCGTCCGGATCGGCCCGGATCGGCCCACCGCCTGGGCTGTTCGGCGTACGCGACAAGGTCGACAGTGACCGTGGGGATCGCCGCGCTGAGCCGTTCGAACGAACCGCGCTCGGAAGCGCGTGAAATTTTCACCCGATTTTTGCCTAATTGTCTACTCACATTTTTTGGGAGCGGTAACGCGTTCCGAGCCGCCCTCGACACCCGGTTGTCACGTGACGGAAATGCCCGAATACCCGCGAATCCCACCCGAGAAGGGCAGATCCATGCGTCACCCCCGAAGATCTCTGGCGCTCGCCGCTGCCGGCGCGCTCCTGCTCCCCCTCGCCGGCGCGCCGGCGGCCGTCGCCGCCCCCGTTCCGGGGGAGGACGTGCTCTACACGCTGGACGCGGACTTCGACCAGGGCGTGCTCCAGGACGTCAACCACGACGCGCCGGACAACGACCAGCTCCAGCTCAACCGCCAGACCGTGTTCTTCCCGTACGTCAACGTCGCCGCCTCCGCGCGCGGCACGATGGTCCGCATCGACGTCAACACCGGCGAGATCGTCGGCGAGTGGCTGTCCGCGCCGGACGGCCAGGGCCGCAACCCCTCCCGCACCACCGTCGACAAGCTCGGCAACACGTGGCTGTCGAACCGGAACGAGCAGGGCGGCGGCCGGGGCTCGGTCACCCGGGTCGGCGTGATCCGGGGCGGTACCCGGTCGAACGCCGACGGCACCGCCAACCCGAACGGCGACTACCTGAAGGGCCCGTTCGGCTACAACACCTGCGTGGACCGCGACGGTGACGGCCTGATCGCCACCTCGCGCGGGCTCACCGACATCCGACCGTGGACCAACGCGGGCGGCGCGGACTCCAACGGCGGCGTCACCACCGCGGCCGACGAGTGCCTGATCACCTACAGCCGGGTCGCGGGCACCAACACCCGCACGGTGGCCGTGGACGCCAACAACGACCTGTGGACCGGCGGCTCGAACACCCAGCACCAGAAGATCTCCGGCGTGGACGGCACGCCGCTGACCGCGCCGGTCAGCTTCGGCTGCGGCGGCTACGGCGGCCTGGTCGACAAGGCGGGCACGCTGTGGTCCGCCCGGTACGGCACCAACCTGCTGCGGTACGAGCCGGGCACCGGCACGGGGGCCTGCCTGGACACCTCGCACGGCGACTACGGCCTGGGCATGGACCCGGTGACCGGCGAGATCTGGCACACCCAGGTCAACTCCGGCAACACGGTCAAGATGGACCCCGCGGGCAACGTGCTCGGGACCTTCCCGCACGGCCACCCGCGCGCGCAGGGCGTCGCGGTCGACACGGAGGGCAACGTCTGGGTCGCCCACGCGCTCGACAACGGCACCAACACGGTCGGCCACCTGCGCACCGACGGCACGTTCGTCGGCAACGTGGTCCTGCCCGGCGGCAACGGCCCGACCGGCGTCGCGGTGGACACCAACGGCAAGGTGTGGGTCACCAACATCAACTCCGACAACGCGCAGCGCATCGACCCGGACGCCGGTCCGGTCGGCGGCGGCGGGTTCACCGTCGGCGCGGTCGACCTGACCGTCGACCTGGGCGCGGGCGCGGGGCCGTACAACTACAGCGACATGACCGGGTCGGTGCTCGGTGAGATCACCGCGCCGATCGGCACGTGGTCGGTGGTGCAGGACGGCGGCGTCGCGGGCCAGACCTGGGGCACGGTCACCTGGAACACCGAGGCGCAGGGCAGCGTCCCGCCGGGCACCTCGATCACGGTCGAGGCGCGCACGTCCGACACCGAGGCGGGCCTGGCCGGCGAGACGTTCACGCCGGTGTCCAACGGGGTGGAGTTCGCCCGGGTGGGCCGGTACATCGAGGTGCGGGCGACGTTGGCGGCGAGCCCGTCCGGCGCCAGCCCGGTCCTGTCCGACCTGCGGATCAAGACCTCCGAGCGGACCGGCGTGTTCTCCTGCCAGGCGACCGCGCTGAACCTGGCGGGGATCGTCGTGGCGCGGGCCAACCCGCCGGACGTGCCGTGCGTCGACGACTTCGCGCAGGTGGCCGACGTGAACCTGTCGGCGGGCATCCTGACCGTGCGGGCGAACGCGTTGTCCGCGCGGACCAACCAGACACCGGACGACCTGCTGGCCCTGCCGCCGACGCCCGGTGACGGCGCGGTGTCGACCGCGCGGGTCGAGTACACCCGGATCAGCAGCCTGCTGGTGACCATCGAGGTCGGCGTGATCCAGGCCACGGCGTCGGTGACGTGCGACGCGAACCTGAACCCGGTGTTCGCGGGGTCGTCGCAGATCGCGAGCTTGCGGATCAACGGCGTCCAGGTGGCCGTGGGCAGCGCGCCGCTGACCATCCCGCTGGTGATCGGCTCGTTGCAGCTCAACAGCACCACGACGACGTCGACCAGCGTGGTGCAGCGGGCGTTCGCCCTGGACACCCTGCTGACCGACGTGGTCCTCGGTGAGGCGAAGGCCAACATCGAGCCGACCGAGCCCGGCGGCAGCCCCTGCCGGGTCTGACCCACCACTCCACTAGTAGCCGTACTATACGTAGTACGGCTACTAGTGGAGGTGCTCGTGAGCCGCAAGCTGCTGGTCTGGGCGCACGTCGTGTCGTCGACGGGCTGGATGTTCATGGCGCTGGCGCTGTTCGTGGTGGTGAACCACGCGTTGGCCGTGCCGGACCGGTCGGCGTTCGAGGTGGCGCTGCTGCTCGACGTGCAGGTGCTCCAGTTCATGGCCACCACGTCGGCGTTCACCGGGTTCATGCTGTCCGGCCTCACCGCCTGGGGCTACTTCCGGCACTGGTGGGTGCTCGTGAAGGCCGTGATCACGTTCAGCCAGCTGTACGCGGGCATCTACGTGCTCAGCCCGAACCTGCACCCGGACGGCTCGCCGACGCTGATGCGGGTCGGCTCGCTGCTGATGGCGTCGGCGCTGGCCTGCCAGGTGTGGTTGTCGGTGGCCAAGCCGTTCAAGCGGACACCGTGGGCGTCGCCCGCCAAGCCCAAGACCGCGCCGCCGTGGGCCTTCGCCCTGTGCCTGGCCGTGCCCGCGGCGGACTACGCGCTCGGCCAGTCCCTGCTGGGCGTGCCGCTGCCGGCGCTGTCCCTGGTGGTGGCGGTGTCGTACCCGGTCGTCCGGGCCGTTCGGGCCGTTCGGCTGAGAAGCCACTCGCGCGCGGTCGCGCGATCCTCATGATCGGGAACGCGCGTGCCGCCCACGGCCTTATCGTCGGGCCATGGTTGATGCCGATCGCCGCCGCTGGCCGGCGTGCGCCCTGGCGGTCCTGTTCCTCGGCTACGCCGCCGGCAAGGCCGTGTTCGCCGCGCAGTCCCGGCTCGGGTTCCCCGGTGGGCCGCCGGTGTCGGCCGCCGAGACCGAGGACTACTTCCTCGACCCGGCCGTGGCCCAGTGGTTCGCGACCGCGTCCGGCGTGGTGGGCGCGGCCGTCGCGCTGGCCACCGTCACGCCGTGGGCGCTGCGCGTGGTGCCGAGGACGTTGGCGCTGGCGGTGCTGACCGTGATGGCGCTCGCCGTCGTCGGCGGCGCCGGGATCATGGTGCTGGACGGTTTCCTCGGCCTGGGCGTGGGCTGGCGGTGGTACCACGGCGTGCTGGGTCTCGTGCTCGGCGGGCTGTGCCTGGAGATGGTCCGGTCCTACGTGAAGGCGACGGGGCGTGTCGCGGCCTGACCGGGCGAGGTTCGCCCGGTACGGCGCGGCCCTGTGCGCGGTCGCCTACGGCTCGATGAACGCGCCCAGGCGTTGGGGGCCAACGCGTTGGCGGACAAGGACCCGCTGCCGCCGCACCTGCGGGAACGCCTGCTCGCCCGCGACCCGCTGTTCGTGACGAGCCACTGGGTGCCGGCCGGGGCGGCGGCGGTCGGCGTCGTGGTCGCGCTCGCCGCCGTCCGCGGCACGGTCCTGCCGCGCCTGCTGCGGGTGGTCGCCTGGGCGTTAAGCGTCTTCATGATCGTCCGGGCGATCGGCGTCGCCGGTTTCGGTCTGGTCGGCGACACCCTGGTGCTGACCGGCGTCACCCGCCCACCGGCCGAGCACGCCGAACTCGCCCTCGTGCCGGCCCGGTGGGACCTGCTGCTGTGGTCACCGTTCTTCCTGGTCTGGGGTGAGTGCTGGGCGACGACGGGGTGGCGGCTGGGCAGGCTCCGCCGCCTGCCCGCCGCCCCGTGACGCTCAGAGCCGGGGGTCCACCGGCTCCGACTCCAGCGCCAGCACCGCGAACACGCACTCGTGCACGCGCCACAACGGCTCGTCGCGGGCCACGCGTTCCAACGCCTCCAGGCCCAGCGCGTACTCGCGGATCGCGAGCGCGCGCTTCGCGCCCAGGGCACGCTTGCGCAGCCGTTCCAGGTTCTCCGGCTCGGTGTAGTCCGGGCCGTAGATGATCCGCAGGTACTCGCGCCCGCGCACCTTCACCCCCGGCTGCACCGGCCCCCGGTCGCCGCGGACGAGGTTCGCCAGCGGCTTGACGACCATGCCCTCGCCGCCCGCCGCGGTCAGGTCCTCCCACCAGCGGATGCCCGCGGCGACCTGCTCGTCGTCGGTCGTGTCCACGACCAGGCGCCGGGTGGGGGTGAACGTCTCGCCGCCCAGGCGGCCGAGCACGTCCAGGTGCCACAGGTGGTCGCGGTCGTGGAACGTGCGGCCGCGGGCGGCGAGCAGCTGGAACGGCGCGAGCGTGACGCCGGACAGGCCGTCGGTCGGCCGCACGTACCGCCGGTAGGCGTCGCGGTAGCCGGTCGCGTTGGCCAACCTGCCCTCGGTGCGCGCCAGCAGCCCGCCGACGTCGATGCCCCGTGCCGCCGCCCGCGCGAGCACGTCCACCGCGACGCCGAGCGCGCCCGTCGCCGCCGCGCCGACCGAGGCGTACTGCTCCTTGATCAACCCGGACGCCTTCGCGTTCCACGGCAGCAGCTCGGCGTCGAGCAGCAGCCAATCGGTGTCGAACTCGTCCCACAGCCCGGCCCGTGTCACCTCCGCCCGCACTCGTGCCAGCAGTTCGTCGCCCAACGGCTGGTCGAAGAACGCGCGGCCGGTGCGCGTGTGGACCACGCCTCCCCCGTCCCGGCGCACCAGGACCACCGCACGCGACCCCATGTGCTTCTCCTCGCAGATCACCTCGCGCACGCCGGCGTTGCGGTATTCCGCGAAGGCGTCCTCCGGGTGCTCCAGCACGTCCGGCCGCCGCGAGGTGGCCGTCGGCGCCATCGTCGGCGGCAGGTACAGCAGGTGGTGCGGGTCGATCGCGAAGCGGCTCATCACCTCCAGCGCCGACGCGGCCTGCTCCGGGCGGATTCCGATCCGGCCGCGGTGGGCAGTCTCGACGAACCGGCGGCCGGTCACGTCGGACAGCGCGAGCACGTCCGGCTCCCGTTCCGCCTCGGGCACGACGAGCGGGCGCACCGGCTCGTACCAGACCTCGTGCGCCTCGACCGCCACGACCTCGCGCTCCGGGTAGCGCAACGCGGTCAGCCTGCCGCCGAACACCACGCCCGTGTCCAGGCACATCGTGTTGTTGACCCACTCGGCCTCCGGCGTCGGCGTGTGCCCGTAGAGCACGGTCGCCTTGCCGCGGTACTCGGTCGCCCACGGGTAGCGCACCGGCAGGCCGTACTCGTCGGTCTCGCCGGTGGTGTCGCCGTAGAGCGCGAAGCCGCGCACCCGTGCCGACGCGCGGCCGTGGTAGCGCTCGGGCAGCCCCGCGTGCGCGATCACCAGGTCCCCGCCGTCGAGCACGTAGTGCGCGATCAACCCGTCGCAGAACCGCACGACGCGCTCGCGGAACTCCTCCGGCTCGGCCGCGAGCTGCGCCAGCGACTCCGCCAGGCCGTGCTTGACCTGCACGGCACGGCCGCGCAGGGCGCGCACCAGCTTCTGCTCGTGGTTGCCGCACACCGCGAACGCGTGCCCGGCCTCGACCATGCCCATGACCAGGCGCAGCACACCGGGCGTGTCCGGGCCGCGGTCGACCAGGTCGCCGACGAACGCCGCCCGCCGTCCCGCCGGCGGAACCGCGTCCACCGGGCGTCCCGCCTCGTCGCGCACCAGCTCGTAGCCGAGCTTGACCAGCAGGTCCTCCAGCTCGGCGCGGCAGCCGTGCACGTCGCCGATCACGTCGAACGGCCCGGTCTCGTGCCGAAGGTCGTTGAGCAGGCGCTCCGGCACGATCACCGCCTCGTCCACTTCGGACTGCGAGCGCAGCACGTGCACCCGCTTGAAGCCCTCCTTGCCCAGGTGCTTCAACGACTTGCGCAGCGCCGTGCGGTGCCGCCGCACCACGTGCGCGCCGAAGTCGCGGTCGGGCCGGGCGGCGTTGCGGGCCAGGCAGACCTCCTCCGGCGGGTCCAGCACGATCGCGACCGGCAGCACGTTGTGCTCGCGGGCCAGCTCGACCAGGTGCGCGCGGTCGGACCGCTGCACGTTGGTCGCGTCGACAACGGTGGTGCGGCCCGCGTCCAGGCGCTTGCCCGCCACGAAGTGCAGCGCCTCGAACGCCGCGGCGGACGCCGACTGGTCGTTCTCGTCGTCGGCGACCAGGCCGCGGAAGTAGTCGCTGGACAGGACCTGCGTGGGCAGGAAGTGCCGGCGCGCGAACGTGGACTTGCCCGAGCCGGAGGCGCCGATCAGCACCACCAGGCACAGGTCCGGGATCTTGAGCTCCATCAGTCGTCCTCCCCCAGGGTGAACACGGCGAGCTGGGTCGGCGCGCCGCGCTCGGCGTCCACCGGTCCGATCGGCAGGTGGCGCACGGTGTAGCCGCGCCGCCGCGCGACGCCGCCCGCCCACTCCTCGAACTCGGCCCTGGTCCACTCGAAGCGGTGGTCGGAGTGCCGGTGCCGCCCCTCCGGCAGGGTCTCGAACAGCGGGTTGTACTCCACGTTCGGCGTGGTGACCAGGACCGTGCGCGGGCGTGCGACGGCGAACACCGAGTGCTCCAGCGCGGGCAGCCGGTCCGGGTCCAGGTGTTCGACCACTTCCATCAGCACGGCGGCGTCGTAGCCCTTCAGGTCCGGGTCGGCGTAGGTCAGCGACGACTGGCGCAGCGTGAGGCGGGCGCGCTGCCGGTCCGACATCGTGTCCACGTGCAGCCTGCGCGCGGCGGTGGCCAGGGCGTTCGCGGACACGTCCACGCCCTGGACGCGGGTGAAGTCGGGGTTCTCCAGCAGGGCGCGCAGCAACGCGCCGCCACCGCAGCCCAGGTCGAGCACGGACCGCGCACCGGCCACCGCGAGCTGCTCCAGGATCGCCTCACGCCGCTGCACGGCCAGCGAGACCTTCGGCTCGACCAGCGCGTTGTCCAGCTCCTCCGGCTCGACCTCCTCCACGTCGGCCAGGCGGGCCAGCGCGGACTGCACCAGCGGGCGTCGGCGCATCAGGTAGCGGGTGGTGATCAGCTCGCGGTCCGGGTGCGTGCCGAGCCAACCCTCCCCCGCGCGCAGCAGCTTGTCCACCTCGTCCTCGGAGACCCAGTAGTGCTTGTCACCGTCGAGGACGGGCAGCAGCACGTACAGGTGCTTGAGGGCGGCGGAGAGTGTGTGCGTGCCGGTGAGGGTGACGTCGGCGTAGCGCGAGTCGTCGCCCTCGGCGCCACCGTCGCCGAGCGGGATCGGGGTGATGTCCGCGGTCCAGCCCAGCGGGGTGAACAGCCGTTCCACCAGGCGGTGGGGCAGGACGGGCACGCGCACGGTGAGCGGGATCGGGGTGGCGGCCACCTCCGCGCGGCTCTCGCTGCGGCCGTTCATCGCGGTGCGGAACACCGAGCCGAGCGCCACGGTCAACAACGAGCCGGCGACGTACGGGCGGTCGTTGACGTACTGGGTGAGCGTGCTGCCGGGACCGCGCACCAGGGCGATCGGGTCGACCTCCAGCAGCAGCGCGACCGTGCACTCCTCGTCGTCCGCCCGTGGGTAGAAGACGTGCGCGGTCCCCGACGAGGTGGTGAACGACTGGGCCCGGTCGGGGTGCTTGTGCAGCAGGTGGCTGAGGTCGGTGGCCGGCTGGTGGGTCGTGGTCAGGGTGAGCAGCACGCCGTCCAGTGTGGACGAGCCGAGCCGGTGCCCGCGCCCGAATCAGGCGACTGCCGCCACCGCGCGAGCGGTCGGTGCTAGCTTCGGGTGGGCCGCCGCCTTGTCCACGCGAAAGGCAGAACTGTGAAACGTCTGGTTCCCCTGGTCATCGGCGGACTGGTCGCGGCGGCGGTGACGCCGGCGGTCGCCGGGGGCTCGCCACGAGGCTCCGGGGTCGCGGTCACGGTGGCCCGCTTCGCCACCCCCGACACCGCGATCAAGGCTTACACCTACGACCCGGCGCTGATCGCGCCGGGCGCGGCGGTGATGGTCGTGGCCACCCCGGTGGGTCGGTCGACGAAGACGCTGCTCAGCGTCTACGGCCTGGTCCCCCACCGCACCTACGGCGCCCACGCCCACCAGCGGCCGTGCGGCGCGGCCCCGACCGACGCGGGCGCGCACCACCAGCACGTGGTCGACCCGAACCAACCTTCGGTGGACCCGGCCTACGCCAACCCCGAGAACGAGATCTGGCTCGACTTCACCACCGACGAACGGGGCGGTGCCGTGGTCGGCGCGGTCGTGCCCTGGCGGTTCGCCGACCGCCGGGCGGGGTCGGTCGTGGTCCACGCGCAGCGCACGGCCACCGAACCGGGCAAGGCGGGCACCGCGGGGCCGCGGCTCGGCTGCGCCACGGTGGCGTTCTGAGCCGCTGACCGGAGGCCGGCCCGGTGGGAGCCGGGGGCCGGCCCTCCTTGTTGCCGGATCGGCAACAAGGTTTGCCGATCCGTCCACGCTCCGCGCATGGTGGTCGCGGAGGTGGTCGTGATGACCTTTCAGCTGGCTGACAGCTATGACGTGGTGGTGGTCGGCGGCGGTGCCGCGGGGTTGAACGGCGCGCTGATGCTGGCGCGGTCGAGGCGTTCGGTGGTCGTGGTCGACGCCGGGTCGCCGCGCAACGCGCCGGCCGACGGCGTGCACGGGCTGCTCGCCCGCGACGGGATGCCGCCCGCCGAACTGGTGGAACGGGGCCGGGCGGAGGTGCGCCACTACGGCGGTCACGTGGTGACCGGCGAGGTCGACGCCGTGACGCGGGAGGGCGACGGGTTCGTCGTGGCGCTGGCCGACGGCCGCGCGGTCCGGGCCCGCCGGCTGCTGGTGACCACGGGTCTGGTGGACGAGCTTCCGGACGTGCCGGGGCTGCGCGAGCGGTGGGGCCGCGACGTGGTGCACTGCCCGTACTGCCACGGCTGGGAGGTGCGCGACCAGGCGATCGGCGTGCTCGCGGCCGGGCCGATGGCCACGCACCAGGCGTTGCTGTTCCGGCAGCTCAGCGCCGACGTCACGCTCTTCTCCCACACGCACCCGCCGACCGGCGAGCAGGCCGAGCAGCTGGCCGCGCGCGGTGTCGACGTGGTGGCGGGCGAGGTGGCGGCCGTGGAAGTCGCCGGTGACCGCATCGTCGGCGTGCGGCTGGCCGACGGCCGCACGGTCGGCCGCGAGGTGGTGGCGGTGGGGTCGCGGATGGTGGCGCGCGCCGGGTTCCTGGCCGGGCTGGGCCTGCACCCCGTGCCGCACCCGTCCGGCATGGGCGAGCACATCCCGGCCGACC
This sequence comes from Actinosynnema sp. NPDC091369, assembly GCF_044757065.1. NCBI lineage: Bacteria > Bacillati > Actinomycetota > Actinomycetes > Pseudonocardiales > Pseudonocardiaceae > Actinosynnema > Actinosynnema sp. NPDC091369. The sequence goes on from NZ_JBIVUG010000017.1 coordinate 107,390, forward strand.
CGACCGGCCGCACGGACGTGCCCGGCGTGTGGGCCGCGGGCAACGTCACGGACCTGTCCGCGCAGGTCGGCACGTCCGCCGCGGCGGGCGCCACGGCCGGCGCGCAGATCAACGCCGACCTGATCGCGGAGGAGACCCGCCTGGCCGTGGCCGCCTACCGCGGCCCGTTCTCCGCCGAGTCCGAGGCCCGGGTCGCCGAACTGGTCGCGGGTGACCGCCGCCACGGCTTGTGAAGCCCGTGGCGCCCGCGCCGGACCGCGACGCGCGCGGACCCGGTGCGGGCGAGGGGACTCCGGCCGGCAGCGGTCACGTCCCGCTCGGCGTGACCGCCCGGTCGGCGGTCGGCGCGGGCGCGCGGCGAGCCACGACCAGGCCGAAGACCAGGGCCGTGAAGAACATGACGAAGCCGTAGGTCACCGACGGCATCGCCATCTCGGTGCTGTCGAGCAACGTCGGGCTCATCGCGATGGCGATCGAGAGCGGCGCGTTGTGCAGGCCGATCTCGAACGCCGACGCGATCGACTCGCGCGGCCCGACCTTCAGCAGGCGCGGGCCGAAGTACCCGATCGCCATGCCCGACAGGTTGAACAGGACCACCACGAGGATGATGTCGCCGAGAATCTCGAAGACCTCCTCGCCCAAGCCGCTGATCACGCTGCCGATCATCACGGCCAGCACGACCACGGACAGGACCTTGACCGGGCGCTCCATCCGGATGGCGAACCTCGCGCGCAGCATCATGCCGATCGCCAACTCGGGCCGCAGGCCGAACCCGACGACCAGGCCGAGGCAGATCGCGGGCAGCACCAGCATCTGGCAGACCAGGCAGACCACCATCGCCCGCGGGTACTTCACCACCCGGTGGAAGTCCGCGACGGTCAGCGTGAGGCCGAGGCCGAGCATGATGACGGCCACGGTGATCGGGAACAGGAGGAGTACCGTGGAGTTGTTCATGCCGCCCTGCCTTCCGCTCGGAGCGAGGTACAGGGAGTCTCACACCGGCGGCCGGCCCGCTACTTCTCCCGCGTTGCCGTTCGCCCAGGGTTCGCCGTGGTCGCGCGGGCGGTGAGGCCCACCCGCCGGGCCGCGGGCCGACCGACCTCGGCGAACCGGCGTCCACGAACACCTGGCGCGCGCCGACAAGCGTTGAAACGCGCGTGCGCCGCTCGACGGGAGCGGCGCACGCGCGTCACGTAGCGGTCAGTCGTTGCCGGCTTCCAGCGCGGCGTGGTCGAGCAGCTCGTCGTCGGTCACCTTGCCGCGCGAGGCGATGGCCTCGGCACCGCCCTCGGGCATCGCGCCGATCAGCTCGGTCGGCGCCACCTGCGGCGTGCCGATCAGCGTCGACTGGCTGCCGACCATGCCCAGCCCGGCGTACTGCTCCAGCTTGGCGCGCGAGTCGGCGATGTCGAGGTTGCGCATGGTCAGCTGGCCGATGCGGTCGACCGGGCCGAACGCCGAGTCCTCGGTCCGCTCCATGGACAGCTTGTCCGGGTGGTAGCTGAACGCGGGCCCGGTCGTGTCCATGATCGAGTAGTCGTCGCCGCGGCGCAGGCGCAGCGTCACCTCGCCGGTGATCGCCGTGCCGACCCAGCGCTGCAACGACTCGCGCACCATCAGCGCCTGCGGGTCCAGCCAGCGGCCCTCGTACAGCAGCCGGCCCAGCTTGCGGCCCTCGGTGTGGTACGCGGCGAGGGTGTCCTCGTTGTGGATCGCGTTGACCAGCCGCTCGTAGGCGGCGTGCAGCAGCGCCATGCCCGGCGCCTCGTAGATGCCCCGGCTCTTGGCCTCGATGACCCGGTTCTCGATCTGGTCGGACATGCCCATGCCGTGCCGGCCGCCGATGGCGTTGGCCTCCAGCACCAGGTCGACGGCGGAGGAGAACTCCTTGCCGTTGATCGTCACCGGGCGGCCCTGGTCGAAGCCGATCGAGACGTCCTCGGTGGCGATCTCCACCTCGGGGTCCCAGAACCGCACGCCCATGATCGGGTCCACGATCTCGATGCCCGCGTCGAGGTGCTCCAGCGCCTTGGCCTCGTGCGTCGCGCCCCAGATGTTGGCGTCGGTGGAGTACGCCTTCTCCGTGCTCGCCCGGTACGGCAGGCCGCGGGCCAGCAGCCACTCCGACATCTCCGTGCGACCGCCCAGCTCGCTGACGAACTCGGCGTCCAGCCACGGCTTGTAGATCCGCAGCGACGGGTTGGCCAGCAGGCCGTAGCGGTAGAACCGTTCGATGTCGTTGCCCTTGTAGGTGGAGCCGTCGCCCCAGATCTGCACGTCGTCGTCGAGCATGGCGCGCACCAGCATGGTGCCCGTCACGGCCCGGCCGAGCGGCGTGGTGTTGAAGTAGGCGCGGCCGCCGGAGCGGATGTGGAACGCGCCGCAGGCCAGCGCCGCGAGACCTTCCTCGACCAGGGCGGCGCGGCAGTCGACCAGCCGGGCGATCTCGGCGCCGTACACCTCGGCGCGGCCGGGCACCGATGCGATGTCGGGCTCGTCGTACTGACCGATGTCCGCGGTGTACGTGCACGGCACCGCGCCCTTCTCCCGCATCCAGGCGACCGCCACGGACGTATCGAGACCACCGGAGAACGCGATGCCGACGTGTTCGCCGGCGGGGAGGTAAGTGAGCACCTTGGACACGACTAGAAGTATGCACGACGCTGCATGACCATGCATAGCCGGGGGGTGCGTGCTCCCCCGTCGGCGGTAACGCGGGGCCGGCGGCCGACTCGCCACCGACCCCGCCGGACGGTTACCGCGTGATCGCGTACGAGGCGGTGCCCTGCCCCGTGACCTCGTCCAACGGCCGGAAACCGACCTTCTCCAGGACCCGCGCCGAGGCCGGGTTCGACAACTCGACCTCGGCCCGGACGGTGTGCACGCCGGACGCGGTGAACGCGTGCCCGGTCAGGGCGCGGGCGGCCTCGGAGGCGTACCCGCGCCCCCGCCGTGACGGCACGATGCCGTACCCGATCTCCAGGACGCCGTCGACGGGCGGCCAGAACAACCCGACCGAGCCGACCACCAGACCGCTGTCGCGCTCGACCACCAACCGGTGACCGTGACCACCCAGCCACTCGGGGTGGTCACCGAAGAGCCCGGCGACCACCCGGTCGCCTTCCGCGGGGAAGTCGTCGGCCCAGTGCGGCAACCGCTCGCCGCCGACCACCGCCCCGACCTCGCGCGCGACCCACGGCCGCAGCTCCAGCCGTGCCGTGATCAACTCGGGGATGAACGATGAAGACACTCGAAACTCCTGGTCATCAAGGGATGACCCGGCCACGCGTCAGCCACGCGCGCACCGGGCGAGGGCATGCTGAAGACGGCTGCCGACAGCCATATTCACCAACCCCCGCTCCTGCTCCGGTGATCTTCACCGCCACCCTACCAACCCGCCGGTCAGTCGCCCTTCACGTTGACGATCTGCCGCAACGTGTGGCGCACCTCGACCAGGTCCGCCGCGTCACGCATCACGACGTCGATGTCCTTGTACGCCGCCGGGATCTCGTCGATGAACGCGTCGGTGTCGCGGTACTCGATGCCGACCATGGCCTTGCGCAGGTCGTCCCGGTCGAACGCCCGGCGCGCGGCCGAGCGGGAGTACTCGCGGCCGGCGCCGTGGGGCGAGGAGTTCAGCGCCACCGGGTTGCCCTTCCCGACCACGACGTACGACGCGGTGCCCATCGACCCCGGGATGAGACCGGCCCGCCCCTTCTCGGCGTTGATCGCACCCTTGCGGGACAACCACACCTTCTTGCCGAAGTGGGTCTCCTGCTCCGTGTAGTTGTGGTGACAATTTCCCGTGAGGATGTTGTCGGACAACGCGAACGAATGCGTGTCGTCGACGACCGCGCAGTACACCTCGGTCGTCTCGCCGGTCGGCCGCACCGAGAGCACGGTCCAGCCACGGCGCTCGGCAGCGTGCCGCCCGGCCACGAACCGGGCGCGATGCTCCTCGATCAGGAAGAACTCCGGATCGAGGTCGCCGCGCATCAGGCCGACGAGGTGCAGCGCGGTCGGCTCCGTGCCGGAGCCGGTGCGCATCCGCGTCCTGATGCCGAACGTGCCGATGCCGACGGCCTGGCAGGCCAGGCGCACGTACTCCAGGTCCTCACGAGACGCGGAGGCGAGCGTCGGCCGGCCGGTCGCGTCGACGTCACCGTCCGCCGCGAAGTAGCCGGCGAGCCACCCGTACAGCACGCCCGGGGGTGCGTCGAGTGACGGCCGTCGGGTCTTCCACTCGACCGGGAGCCCGGCGATCCGCTTCATCGCGCCGTACGTGCGGGGCGGACGCCCGAGCCCTTCGAACAGGAGAAGCATCGCCAAGTCCTTCGTGCCGCAGAAGTTCGCGTAGGAGCGGTTGCCGACGCGGTGCCCGTCGCCGTACACGAACCCACGAGCCGCCGCCTCGCGGTCCACCGCGAGACCGTCGGGCCGACGGGGGAACGTGAACCGGAGTCGTTCACCGGGCTTCAGCTCGGCCGTCGTCGCCTCGTACTCGTGCCCACGGCGCGACCGCAGGAGCCAGCGGTGGTCGGCGGTGGCGCGGAGCGTCTTGATCACGCCGGAACGGCCCAGCACGACCTCGTGGACCTCCTGCCGCCCGAACGACCGGACAGGTGCCTTGACCCACTCGCCGTCCGCGGTGAGCAGTTCGTGCACGCCGCCTGCCAGAGCCTCGATCGGACGCGTGCCCGTGCGGGTGATGACCTGCGTCTCGCCGGCGAAGCAGTTCACCACTTCCCGGCGCTCCACCTCACGGCCCGTCCACTCGGCCACGCGGGCGACGACCCGGTCCATCATCTCCTCGCGGTTGAGCCAGGCGAACTCCTGCGCCCACCGCATCTCGCGGATGTAGTGCCAGAACTCGTCCTCGCCCTCGACCAGGTACGCCAGGTCCGGGTCGGGCAGGTCGATCCACCGCCGCTTGCACTGCTCGTGCGCGATCCGGATGTGCTTCTGGGCGATCTTGTTGCCCACGCCGCGCGACCCGGAGTGCAGGAACAGCCACACCCGCCCGGTCTCGTCCAGCGTGACCTCGATGAAGTGGTTGCCGCTGCCGAGCGTGCCCAGCTGCAACTCCCAGTTGGCCGCGTACCGGCCGGGGTCGAAGCCCGCCGCCTCCGCGCGGCGGGTGAGCTCCTCGACGCGCTCGCGCGCGGTGTCCGTCATCCGCGTGTTGTACTTCCCGGCCGACAGCGGCACGGCGTCCTCGATCGCCTCGCGCAGCGGCGCGAGCGGGCGGGACCGGAAGTCGTCCAGGGTGAACTGGGTGCGCACGGCGATCATGCCGCAGCCGATGTCGACGCCGACGGCGGCGGGGATGATCGCGCCCAGGGTCGGGATGACGCTGCCGACGGTGGCGCCCTTCCCGAGGTGCGCGTCGGGCATGAGCGCCAGGTGCGGGTGGATGAACGGCAGCCGCGCGGTCTTCTCGGCCTGCTCGCGCGTGCCCTGGTCCAGGATGGACGCCCAGTTCACCAGTCGCTTGCTGATCTGCTCCACGGTTCTCCTCTGCTCGCCGCAGAAGTTAGGCCCGATCGGGCGGCTCCGCGACCGAGATTCGCGCGCCCGTGCCCCGTGCGCACGGGTTTTGTCGGGGGTCGCCGGTAACTTGTGAGCCGTGAACGCTCGGGAACGCATCCAGGAACTCGCCGATCAGGTCGTCGTGCTGCGCGACGCCTACTACCGTGGCTCGCCGCTGGTGGCGGACGCGGAGTACGACGCGATCGAGGACGAGCTGCGCGGTCTGATCGAGGCCCACCCGGACCTCGCGCCCGACCCGAACCCCCTGGACCAGGTGGGCGCGCCGGCCGTGCTGCACGCGCCGGTCCGGCACTCGCGGCCGATGCTGTCGTTGGAGAAGGCGACCAAGCCCGAGCAGGTCGCCGCGTTCTTCGACCGCTTCCCCGGTCAGCCGGTGGTGGTCATGCCGAAGCTGGACGGGCTGTCGCTGGCGCTGGTCTACGAGGACGGGCGGTTGGCGCGGGCGGTCACCCGGGGTGACGGCACGACGGGCGACGACGTGACGCCGCTGGTGCGCGCCCTGGTGGACGGCGTGCCGGAGCGGGTGGACGCGCCGGGCCGGGTCGAGGCGCGCGGCGAGGCCGTGATGCTGCGCTCGACGTTCGCCGCCTACAACGCCGCGCACCCGGACAAGCCGCTGATCAACCCGCGCAACGCCGCCGCGGGCACGCTGCGGGCGAAGGACCCGGCCACGGTCGCGGAGCGCCGGTTGCAGTTCTTCGCCTTCGACCTGGACACGTCGGCGGACGCGACGGCGGCCGACCTGGAGCAGGGGTTGCGGGCGCTGGGGTTCGCCGTGGCCGACATGCGGCACTGCGAGGACGCGGCCGCGGCGCAGGAGGTGATCTCGGGCATCGAAGCGCGGCGCAACGAGCTGGACTACGACCTGGACGGCGCGGTGCTGCGGCTGGCGAACCGGGACGCGTTCGCCGCCGCGGGCACCCGGTCGAACTCGCCGCGCGGCGCGCTGGCGTTCAAGTTCGCCGCCGAGGAGAAGACGACCCTGTTGCTCGACGTGGTCTGGGACGTGGGCAAGACGGGCAAGATCGCGCCGGTGGCGCACCTGGAGCCGGTGTTCGTGGGCGGCACGACGGTCACCCGCGCGACGCTGGCCAACCAGGAGGTGATCCGGGCGCGCGGGATCAAAATCGGGGACACGGTGCTGATCCGCCGGGCCGGTGACGTGATCCCGTTCGTGGCGGGCGTGCTGGACGAGTCCCAGCGCACGGGAGCGGAGCGGGAGATCGTGCCGCCGGCGGCGTGTCCGTCGTGCGGCCAGGGGTTGACCGAGCAGGGCAACAGCCGGGAGTTGTTCTGCACCAACGTCGCCTGCCCGGCGCAGACGGTGCGCCGGTTGATCCACTGGGCGTCGCGGGCGGCGGCGGACATCGAGGCCGTGGGTCCGGTGTGGATCGAGCGGCTGGCCGAGGCGGGGTTGCTGGAGCACCCGTCGGACTTCTACCGGCTGACCAAGGAGCAGCTGCTGGAGTTCGACCGGATCGGTGAGACCTCCGCGACGCGCATGATCGACTCGATCGCCGCCGGCCGCGCCGTGGGTCTGCGCCGGGCGTTGATCGGGCTGGCGATCCCGTTGGCGTCGGAGGGCACCGCGACCCGGCTGTGCCGCGCGGGGTTCGGTTCGCTGGAGGAGGTGGCCGACGCCGACGAGGAGCGCCTGGTCGCGGTGGAGGACATCGGGCCGAAGGTCGCGGCCTCGCTGACCGAGCACCTGACCCGGTTGCGGCCCGAGCTGGAACGGCTGCGGCAGTACGGGGTGTCGTTGGACGTGCGGGAGGAGGACCTGCCGCCCGTCGTGGCGTCGGACGCGCCGCTGGCCGGGAAGACGGTGGTGGTCACCGGCGCGATCAGCGACCCCCGTTCGGGCGAGAAGGTGCCGCGGCCCACGTTCCAGCGGCTCTGCGAGAAGGCGGGCGCGACCACTGCGACCTCGGTCTCGGCGAACACCGACTACCTGGTCACCGGGGCCGATGTGGGCGCGAGCAAGCTGACCAAGGCGGAGAAGCTCGGCGTCGAGGTGGTCGACCAGGGTGTGATCTGGCAGCAGTTGATCGAGGCCGGCATCGCCTGACTCCGCGCGGGGGCCGCGGGCGCCCGCGGGACGGGCGGCCCGCGGCTCGGCGTGTGACGCGTCGACGTTGCTGGGACAGTGGGTCGTCGTGGGACATGACGAGAGTGATGCGCGCACGATCCTCCGGATGGCCGGGTTGGCCACCCCGATGGCCCTGCGGGTGGCGGTGACGTTGGGCCTGCCGGACCGGCTGCTCGGCGACGGCGCGCCCGTCGACGTGGTCGCGGCCGAGCTCGACGCCGACCCGGTCGCGCTCGACCTCCTGCTGGGCCACCTCGCCACCCTCGGGCTGGTGGAACGCACCCCGACCGGCTACCGGACGACCGCGTTCGGCGAGAACCTGCGCGCCGACGCCGACAACCGCCTGACCGACCTGCTGCACCTGGACCGCGCGGGTGGGCGGGGCGAGGTCGTCCACGTCGACCTGCTCCACAGCGTCCGCACCGGCGAGGCGGCCTACCCGCTCCGGTACGGGCGGGACTTCTACACCGACATCCACGACCAGGCGCACCTGCGCGAGTCGTTCGACCGGCAGATGACGCGCCGGTTCCGCGACCAGCTCCCCCGGATCGTCGCCGGTGTCGACTGGTCCCGGTTCGCCACGATCGTCGACGTGGGCGGCGGCGCGGGCGGCCTGCTCGCCGCCATCCTGGAGGCCCATCCCCACGTGCGCGGCCACGTGGTCGACCTCGAGGAGACCGCCGCCGAGGCCCGTCGCACGTTCGACGACCGCGGTCTCACCGACCGGGCGCAGGTGACGGGGGGCAGCTTCTTCGACCCGCTCCCGGCGGGCGCGGACGCGTACCTGCTGGTCGACGTCCTCCACAACTGGGACGACGAACACGCCCACCGCATCCTGGCCCGCTGTGCCGAGGCCGCACGGCCCACCGGGCGCGTCCTGGTCGTGGAAGCGGTCGGCGGTCTGCGCGCCGACACCGAGAGCGACCTGACCATGCTGGTGATCTTCGGCGGCCGCGAGCGCCGGCTGGAGGAGTTCCGCGCGCTCGCTTCCGCACACGGCCTGGAGCTCGACGGCGTGACCGAGGTGACCGACCAGCGCTGCCTGCTGGACTTCCGGTTCCCGGACGCGACCCGGTGAATCACCGGGTTCACTCGATGGAGTGACGCGGTGTGCCTGGCGGGCGGCCGGGCGGCCGGCATCGCTTGACAGTCCACGTCACCGGTCGCCAACCTCGTCCACGCGGCGACGACAGGGGAGGTCGTGGCCGACCAACTTTCGACGTGATATCGGGGGGAATCATGTCGGTGCGCAGTGGCGCGAACCTGGTCGAACGGCTGGCACGACGTGCGCGTGACCGCGGCTGGCTGGGGCGACCGGCCTACCACGTCGGAGCCGAGACCTACCGGTTCTCCGACGTCTACGAAGGCGCGGGCCGAGCCGCCGCGGCCTACACCGCGCGGGGCCTCGGCCCGGGCAGCCGGATCGCCCTGGTGCTGCCGGACGGCATCGACGTGGTGTGGGCGTTCCTCGGCGCGCTGCGGATCGGGGCGGTCGCGGTGCCGGTGAACTCGACCATGCACCCAGACGAGGTGCGCCGCGCGCTGACGATCGCGGTGCCGGACGCGGTCGTGTGCGAGGAGGACTGGGGCGGTCCGCCCGGGATCGCGCCGCACGAGCTGGATGCCGACGGTGACGCGCCCTACGCGCCCGTCACGTCCGACAGCCCGGCCTACGCCGTCTTCACCTCCGGCACCACGGGCGACCCGAAGCTGTGCTTCCACACCCACGGCGACCCCGAGGTGTACGAGCAGGCCATCGGGTCGGTCATCGGCCTCACGCCGGACGACGTCACGTTCTCGGTGTCGCGGATGTACTTCGCCTACGGGCTGGGCAACTCGCTGTTCTTCCCGCTGCACCGCGGCGGCACGACGGTGCTGTCCCGGGAACGCGCCACCGAGGACGACGCGCTGCGGATCGTCAAGACCCACGGCGTGACGGTGTTCTACGGCCAGCCGAGCTTCTACGCGCGGCTGCTGCGCCACCCCGACCACGAGCTGCTGTCGGACCTGCGGCTCGCGGTCGTCGCCGGCGAGGTGCTGCCGGACGTGCTGGAGTCCCGGCTGCGTCGGGTGCTCGGCGAGCGGTTGCTCAACGTCTTCGGCACCACGGAGATCGGGCACGCGTTGGTGGCCGACGAGATCGGCCGCGGTCGTGCCCACGCGATCGGGCGCGTCCTGCCGCCGTACCGGATGCGGATCGTGGACGGGACAGGCGCGGAGTCGCCGCCGGGCGTGCAGGGCGCGCTGGAGGTGGCGGGCCCGTCGATCGCGCTGGGCGTGGCACGGGGCAGCGACCCGCCCCTGCGCGCCGGGGATTCCTGGTACGCCACGGGTGACGCGGCGACCGTGGACGAGGACGGGTACGTGCGGCTGCACGGCCGGATGGACGACGTGGAGATCGTCGGCGGCCAGAACGTGCACCCGGCCGAGGTCGAGGACTTGCTGATGCGGCACCCCGGGGTGCGCGATGCCGCGGTGTGCTCGGCCCGGCGCGAGACCGGTGTGACGAGCCTGCGCGCGTTCGTGGCGTTGGCCGACGACGCGTCACCGGAGCGGGTGCGCGCCGACCTGCTCGCCACCGCGCACGCGACCCTCACCTGGTACAAGGTGCCGGAGGACGTCGTGTTCGTGCCCGAGCTGCCGCGCACGCCGACGGGCAAGCTGCGCCGACGCGACGTCCGCGCGATGGCGGGGGGCTGAACCGTGGAGCAGAGCGGTGTCACCACCAAGGCCGCCGCGGCGGTCCTGGTCACCATGGTGCTGTGGGCGTCGGCCTTCGTCGGCATCCGGTACGCCGGGGAGCACTTCGAGCCCGGGTCGCTGGCGCTGGGACGGCTGCTGGTCGGCGCGATCGCGCTCGGCGCGGTCGCCGCGGCGCGCGGTGTGGGCGTGCCGCCGAGGGCCGCGTGGCCGGGGGTCATCGGCTCCGGCGTGTTCTGGTTCGCGCTCTACATGGTGGCGCTGAACTGGGGTGAGCGGCACGCGGACGCGGGGACGGCCGCGCTGATCGTCGGCGTGGGCCCGATCCTGGTGGCGTTCCTGGCGGGGTGGCTGCTGCGCGAGGGTTTCCCGGCGAGGCTGCTGGCCGGGCTGGTGATCGCGTTCGCGGGTGTCGCGGCGGTGGGGCTCGTCGACCACGGCGGCGGCTCGACGACCAAGGGCGCGCTGCTGTGCCTCGTCGCGGCGGCGGGGTACGCGGTCGGGGTCGTGGCGCAGAAGCCCGCGCTGCGGCACGCGTCCGCGTTGCAGGCCACCACGTACGGCTGCGTGGTCGGGGCGATCGCGTGCCTGCCGTTCGGCGGGCAGCTCGTCGGCGACCTGCGCCACGCCCCGGCGAGCGCCACGTTCGCGGTGGTGTACCTGGGGCTGCTGCCGACCGCGCTGGCGTTCTACACGTGGGCGTACGCGCTGTCCCACATGACCACCGGCAAGCTCGGCGCCACGACCTACCTGGTGCCGGCGCTCGTCGTGCTGCTGTCGTGGGCGTTGCTGGACGAGGTGCCCGGTCTGGTGGCGCTGGCGGGCGGTGCGCTGTGCCTGGTCGGCGTGGCCGTGTCCCGGGGCAGACCCCGACCGGCCGTCACGGCGGCGAGGTGACCCGCTCCCGGGGGCGGGGCCTCAGAAGCTGAAGTCCCGGATCGCCGCGCCACCGGCCGCGGCGGTCTCCTCGAAGAACGTGACGAGGTCCCGGTAGTGCCCCCGCAGGTACTCGACGTCGTCGGCGTCCCACAGGTGGTTCATCGGGTAGACGTCCTGCTCGCTCAGCTTCTCCGGGTCGTAGTGGGCGGCCAACACCTCGAACGGCGTGGCGCTCAGCAGCTCCGCCGCCGCGGCGACCGCGGCGGCGGTCCACCCGAACAAGGCCGACCGCCGGTCGACGGGCTCGCCGTCCTCGTACAGGTCGACCCGGACACCGGCCGCGTCCAGCAGGAACTGGATGCCGGCCCACGACTTCTCGAGGAAGCAGTACGGCACGTCCTCGTCGGCCACGTGCTCCCGCGCCCACTCCGGGTCCGCGAACGCCCGGTCCAGTTCCTCCGGGGTCACCCTCGTGAACGACAGCGTCATGCCCATGTGCCCGCCACTCCCCCATCACCAGTCCCACCCGACGGCAGGCTCCACGACGAAAACCCGTTGCCTTACGCGCTCAGGGTGAACATCATGTCGCACATGGACCTGTGACCAGTGACGAACGCGACGTGCGGGTCACGTCGCCCCGGCCGACGCCCTCGGTGGCCGTCGGCCGTACCTCGCTGGTTCCAGGAGGCAATCCGCAGCGCCATGAGCGCGCTGTCCGGCGTCTCCTCCCCACGCCCTGGAGTCTGCCCAAGCCATGCCTTCTTCCCGCGTGCCCGCAGAGAGCGCCGACCGGAAAGCGCTGTGGGTCGTCAAAGAACTCGGCCTGCCCGCCATCGTCACGTCGTGCTTCTCGTGCCGGTCGACCCGCCACCACCCCACCGACAAGTTCCGCGTGAACGCCAACGGCAAGCTGCTCGACGTCTGGGTGCTGATCGGCTGCGACGGGTGCGGCCGCACGTCCAAGATCCCCATCCACGAACGCGTCCACGTGCGAACGCTGGAGCACGAACGCCTGCGCCGGTTCGAGAACAACGACCCGGCCCTGGTCCGGCACCTGGTCATGGACCCGGTGACGGCCGGCCGGTCCGGGTACCGGCTCGACTGGAGCGGCACCTGGGACCTGGAGACCGACATGCCGTTCTACGCCTTGTCCGACGAGGACCCCGTCCCGCTGGAGGTCGTCGTGAGGTTCGAGCTCCCCGCACCCATCCGGGTCGAGAAGCTGCTCACGGCGGGTTTCGGCCTGAGCAGACCCACCATCCGGACCCTGGTGGCCTCCGGTCGCATCAGCCTGCCCCTGCCCGTCGACGCCAGGGCCCGCGAGGACTTCACCTTCTTCGTGACGCCACCGGCCGAAGCGGCCGACTAGCGCCGAAGTCCCCGCCGGCGGTGGATCGCGCTGCCGGCGGGGACTTCCCGTGCCGACGGACTACGGCTTGTCCGTGACCTTGATCGTGCCCGCGATGATCTGCGCCTTGAACCCTTCGAGGATGCCCTGCAGCTTCGCGTCGATCCGGCCGCCGGACGTGGCGTAGCCGACACCGTTCACCTTGAGGTCGAAGACGTCCGGCAACGAAGCCAGGTCGTCCTCCGCCGCGGCCCGGACGAAGTCGTACACCGCCACGTCGACGCGCTTGAGGCTCGACGCCACGATCACGTCCCGGGTGTCCGCGAGCGCCGGCTGGTTGTACTGGTCGGCGTCGCACCCGATCGCCAGCACACCCGCCTGCTTGACCGCGTTGAAGACGCCGATGCCCGACGCGCCCGCGGCCGGGTAGAGGACGTCCGCGCCCTTGTCGATGAGGCCCTTCGCCGTCTCCAGCCCCTTCACCGGGTCCTGGAAGCCGGTGAAGTCCGTGGCCGGCGTGATGTACTTCTTCTCCACCACGACCTTCGGCGCGGCGGCCTTCGCGCCCTGGACGTACCCGGCCTCGAACTTGTGGATCAGCGGGATGTCGACGCCGCCGACGAAGCCGACGTGGCACTTCCTGCTCTGGTACGCGGCCACGACACCGGCCAGGAACGCGCCTTCCTGCTCGGCGAAGACCAGCGGCGTGACGTTGGCCGCGCCCGGCACGGCCGAGTCCACCAGACCGAACCGGACGTCCGGGAACTCCGGCGCGACGACCTTCAGCGACTCGGTGTACGCGAAGCCGACGGCGACGATCGGGTTGAAGCCCTCACGCGCGAGCTGGCGCAACCGGGACTGCTTCACCGACTCGTCCTCGCTCGGCGCGGCGGACAGCTCGCGGGTGTTGTCCTTCGCGACGCCCAGGTCCTTGATCGCCTGGTCGAACCCGGCGGCGGCGAGGTCGTTGAACGACGCGTCACCCCGGCCACCGATGTCGTAGGCGAGACCGATCTTCAGCGCGCTTCCGTCCACCTTGTCACCGTCGGAGGCCCGTGTGCTCTCCGTGACGCTGGTGGCGGCGGGCGCGCTGGGCGGCGTCGCGAACTCGCAACCGGCGACCGTGGTCGGCCCGGCGGGGCTGTCCCCGGAGTTCTTCGCGCAGGCGCTCACCGCGACGAGGCTGGTCAACGCGATCACGGCGACAACGGTCTTGCGTGTACGACGGCGCACGGCTCGTCCCCTTTCCTGCTCTTCGAGCAGACACCCCATGGCCGCATCCGGGCCGGCGCGAGGGACCGTACCTCCTCGCCACCGCCACCCGGTCGAACGCTCATCCACTGGGAAAGCGTGCGGCCGGTTAAGTCGATTGCGATCCGCCCGGCCACTGCCCCACCATGCACGGGACTGCCGGACGAACGAGGGGCTGCACATGGTCGAGCACACCTACCGGGTCATGGTGCGCGGCAGGTTCACCGACCTCGACGACACCGCCCGCGCCCGCCTGCTGGCCGAGGTCGACCAGCACGGCGTGCTCACCAACGGCTTCTCCGAACAGGGAGCCCTCTCCTACGACCGGACCCTGGACTTCTTCAGCTTCCGCGTCCAACTGCGCGCCGAAGTCGAACCCACCGACCGAACCGTCCGCGACCGCGCCCTGGCCCTGGCCTCCCGCGCGCTCGACCGACTCGGCGTCGACTTCCGCGACATGCGCGCCACCGCCACCGACATGGACCTGATCAAGATCCGCCGTCCCCGGTAGCGGATCCCCCGCTGCGTGCCGGAAGCTCAGGCTGGCGCACAAGTCCTTCGGTGGTGAAGGTGCCGGCGTGAACCGTGCGGGAGTTGGCACGGTTTACACCCCGAGGAGTTCGACGGACTGACCGCGCGGAGTGCCGCGGTGAGGACCGCCTCTTCGTGCGGCACGGTGCAGTGCTCACGATCGGACCGAACACTCCTCACCGAGATTCACGCCCGCGCCGCGCGGGTCAGCACCACGGCCGGCGACATGGGCTCTCGGATGGCGTGTCAGACATCGGAGACGAGGAAGACGACCTTGCCGCGAACCACGCCCGACGCGGCCTGGGCGTGGATCGCCGGCAGTTCGGTCAACGGCACGCGCTGGGCCACGTCGACCCGCAGCGCGCCGGAGTCGACCAGGGACACGAGCTTCGCCAACTGCTCGGCGTCACTGCGGACGTAGAGGTCGATGCCGCGCACGCCGCGGTCCTCGTCGGTCGGCGCGGGCATCCAGACCGTCGTGTTGACGACGGCTCCGCCCGGTCGGACCAGCGTGACCAGCCCGGCCAGGACCGCCGGGTCGACAGGCGCGAGGTTGAGCACCAGGTCGACCTGCCCGGTCACCGCCGACAGCACGCTGGTGGTGGTGTGGTCGACGACCTCGTCGGCGCCGGCGGTCCGCACGGCCTCGGCGCTGCTCGGACTGGCCGTGGCGATCACGTGCGCACCAGCCCACTTAGCCAGCTGGACGGCGTAGCCGCCGACCGGTCCGCCCGCGCCGTTGACCAGCACGCGCTGCCCGGCCTCCACCTGACCGTGGTCGAAGAGCGCCTGGTAGGCGGTGAGGCCCACCGACGGCAACGCGGCGGCGTCGGCCAGCGGGATCCCCTTGGGCGCCGCGGTCAGGACGTCCGCCGGTGCGAGGACGTACTCGGCCGCGGCGCCGGGCTTGGTCATCGGCAGGAAACCGACTACAGCGTCACCGACCGCGAGGCCGTCGACGCCTTCGCCGAGGGCGTGGACCGTGCCGGCGACGTCGAGGCCGGGGGTGTGCGGCAGGTCGACCGGGATCGGCCCCTGCATGACGCCGAGGCGGATGTTGCCCTCGACCGGGTTGAACGTCGTGGCCGTGACGCGGACCAGCACCTCACCGGCCGCGGGGACCGGCTGCTCGACGTCCTCGTAGCGCAGGACCTCGGGACCGCCGAACTCGTGGAAACGCACTGCCTTCATGGCGACTCTCCCTCGCGGTTTGCTTCGAACTCGAAGCATCTGGCACTGACAGTAGGCTTGCTTCGAATTCGAAGCAAAGTGACGTGCGGCACGTCGTGGCCCCGCGGGTGCCGCACCCGACCCGGAGCACCGACTCGCCCCCCACCCGCCGGACGGTCCGTGATCCTTCAAATTCGAAGCAATAGACTGGCGCGCATGACCGACTCCCCGCCGTCGCTCGACCCCGTCCAGCTGGGCGCCTACTTCGACCTCGTCGAGGTGACCAGCCTGCTGCGCCACGCGGTCGAGCAGCAGCTGAAGGAGGCGGGCGATCTGAGCTACGTGCAGTTCCAGCTGCTGGCCCGGCTCGGCGACTCGCCGACGGGCAGCCACCGCATGACCGACTTGGCCGACGGCGTCGTCTACAGCCGCAGCGGCCTGACCTACCAGGTGGGACTGCTGGAGAAGGCGGGCCTGGTCGAACGCACGCCATCCGCCGACGACGAGCGGAGCGTCACGGTCACCATCACCGACGCCGGACGCGCGCTGCTCGCGGCCGTGCTGCCCGGACACGTCGAGGTCGTCAGCAGCCTGCTCTTCGAACCGCTCTCCCCGTCCGACGTCACCGCCCTCGCCGCACTGCTCGCACCGGTGCGCGACCACATGCGGTCCACCCCGCCGCGATCGGCAGCGCCTCGCCGTCGCAAGAGCTGACGTCGCCGCCCGAAAGCCACCACCCCGCCCTCACAAGTCCTCCGCGCAGCCTGTCGCCTTCTCCGGCGGTTGCGTGGGCGATGACGTCCGCGCTCGAACAAACCCGGGCGGCGGCCGACAATTCACACTTTCCAGTGAAGACGCGAGTGGTTCGACCAGGCACGCGCAGCCTTCGACATCATGGGGACACCGCCACCGGGCACGGCGGCGGGACGACGGCGCGATTCCACCCGATGGCGCGTCGTCATTTCCGACGGGAGAAGAACCATGAAGCACCCTCAGGCTGCGCTGAGTCGGGTCGACCTCGTCTTCGCCTTGTTCGACGCCAACGGCTCCGGTGAGATCGAGGCGAACGACTTCGAGGACATGGCCCGCCGGGTGGTCGAGGCGGCGCCGCAGTCCGACGCGGCGGCGAAGGAAGCGATGAACGCGGCGTTCCACCGCTACTGGAAGACCCTCGCCGAGGAACTGGACGACGACCGCAACGGTCGCATCGACCGGGACGAGTTCGAGGACATCGTGCTGTCCCCCAAGCGGTTCGAGTTCACGATCGACGAGTTCGCCCGGTCGTTGGCCCGGTTGGGCGACCCGGACGGCGACGGCCTGATCGAGCGGCACGTGTTCACCGCACTGATGTCCGCCATCGGGTTCGAGCAGCAGAACATCGACGCGCTCTTCGACGCCTTGGAGCCCGACCCGGACGACCGGATCTCCGTGTCGGTCTGGGTGGACAGCATCAAGGACTTCTACCGACCGGACGCGGCCGGCATCCCCGGTGACCGCCTGGTGCCGAGCGCCGGATGACGGCGGAAGTCGGGCTCGCCGTGGGACGGGGTACCGGCCCCGAGCTGGCGGCGGTGTTCGAACGGGTGGTGCACCGACTGGGGCAGCTGCACGGCGTCACCCCGGCCGTCACCCGCTCACCCCGGACCTACCACTCCTACCACTCGCTGCGCGCCGAGGCCGGCGGGATCGCGGACATGCGCCGGCTGACCGAGGACGACGCCGGGCACTACGAGCGGTTCTGCCGGGCACTGGCCCGGCGGGGCGCCGCCGCGGTGTTCCGCACGGCCGTCAACGCGCAGTCGCTGTACCTGGTCCGGCAGCGGCTGCGGGCGGTGAAGGTCGACGTGGTGTCGGCGCCCAGGTCGTCGCCCGATGCCGCGTTGCTGCTCGTCCGGGACGAGGCCCAGGGCTTCTACACCGGTGAGAACCGGCACGCGCCGGGGGTGATCACCCGCACGATGCAGTTCAGCCGGGAGGTCACCGACGACGTCATCGCCCACGCCCTGGCGCGCGGGCGGCGGCAGTGGCCGGACGGCGGCCCCGACCGGATCGTCATGGCTTACAAGCACCACCTGCTCGACGGCGCGTTCGACGACTGGGTGCGCGCCGCGGCCGAACGCCACCGGGTGCGGATCGAGCTGAGCCAACCCGACACCGTGAACCGGAACCTGCTCCAGCACGGCTTACCCCGGCGGACGGTCGTCGTGGCCGGCAACGAGTGGGGCGACATCATGCACGTCGTCCTGCTGGACCGCTACGGCGAGGACAAGCAGGAGAACCGCTGCACCGAGAACGTCTACCTGCACCCCGATCTGGCCGGGCTGGTGGAGTACCAGACCGTGCACGGCTCCGCCGACGACCTGACCGGTCGCGACACCGTCAACCCGGTGGCCACGGTGCGGGCCGCGGCGGCCGTCGTCGAACGGCACTGCGACGGCGCGGGCGCGATCGAGTCGACGGAACGGGCGCTCGCCGCCGTGACCGCCCGCGGCGTGCTCACCCCCGACCTGGGTGGGCGGCACTCGACCACGGCCGTGGTCGACGCGCTGCTCGCCGAACTGCCCCACCGGCGCGTCGGGCAAGCGCGGCTGGAGGCGGGATCGTGACCCGGACGGCCTTGATCGTCGTGGACCTCCAGAACGACTTCTGCACCGGACCGGTCGCCGCGACCCGGTACCGCAAGGACCCCGCGCGCCTGGACGCCGTGACGACCAACGCCGCACGCGCGGTCGACCTGGCGCGGGCCCGCGGCACCGAGGTGGTGTTCGTCCGCTTCGTCGGCGACGTCGAGCACCAAGGCCCGAGCTGGCGTCGTCGCAACGACCGCGGTGGTCGGGCGCCGACCTGCGTCGAGGGCACCTGGGGCGCGCAGTTCCACAAGGTCACGCCGGCGCCGGGCGAGCTCGTGGTCACCAAGCACGCGTGCTTCGACGCGTTCCTGACCCCCGGCTTCGAGCCACACCTGCGCCGGCGGGGCATCGAGCACCTGGTGTTCGCCGGCGTGTACGCGGACGTGTGCGTGGACTCGACCGCCCGCACCGCCTTCCAGAAGGGCTGGCACATCACGGTCCTCGTCGACAGCACCACCAGCCTGCTCCAGCGCGACGAGGACACCACGCGGTTCATGGCCGACCTGTACGGGGCCCGCACCACCACCCACGACCGCCCCGACACGTGGTGCGATCCCCTCGGACGAGAGGACGAACGGTGCTCGGTGAGGGCGTCGCGCTGACCGCGCTCATGGTCGCGGCTGCCCGCGCGATCGAAACCCACCGCCCGGACTCCCTCGCCCGCGACGACTACGCCGAGCACTTCGTGCGAGCCGCACCGGCGTCCGCGAACTGGCCCGTGCACCCGCGCGACGTCCCGGACGGCGAAGCGAACCCGCTGTGGGGCCGGCTCGCCCGCTACTTCGGGCTGCGCACCAGGGTGCTGGACGACATCGTGCTCGCCGCGGGCAACCGCCAGGCCGTGCTGCTCGGCGCCGGCCTGGACACCAGGGCGTTCCGGCTCGACTGGCCGCCCGACTCCGTCGTGTTCGAGCTCGACCAGGCGCCGGTGCTGGACTTCAAGCAGCAGGTCCTGGACGGCCTCGGAGCACGCCCGCGCGCCACCCGCCACCCGGTGGTCGCCGACCTCCGCGACGACTGGGCGCGGCTCCTACCCGGGTTCCGGCCGGACGAGCCCACGACCTGGCTGGCCGAAGGCTTGCTGCTGTACCTGCCCGGCGACGCCGAACGCCGGCTGGTCGACACCGTGGACCGGCTGTCCGCACCCGGCAGCACCCTGGCCTACGAGGTCAAACTGGTCCGGGAACACCCCGCGGTCCGCCACAACCCCGTCTACACCTCGACCAAGGCCCAAACCGGGATCGACCTGCTCGCCCTGTTCGACGACGACCCCCGCCCCGACTCCGCCGCCGCCCTCACCGCCCGCGGCTGGACCACCCGGGTCCACACCCCGTTCGACTTCACCCACCACCACGGACGCGGACCGCTCCCCGAGCCCCACGACACGCTGGCCGCCAACCGCTGGGTCATCGCCACGAAAACCTGACCCGCCGCGGCCTGCTGCGCGCGGTGATCGTCACAGCGGCGTGCGCTACCGGGGTGGACGCGGAAGCTGTGCCAGTGCCGTCTCGGTGATGCCCCGCAGGGTGCCCTCGTCGATGCCGGCCTTGCCGAGGGCTTCGACGTCGGCCGCGATGACCCGGTGAAGGCCCTCGAAGGTCTTCCGCGAGCGGGCCGAGACCAGCGGTGGAAGAGATCGAGGTGGACATCGGCCGGACCGCCCCGGCCCGCGTCCGCCTCCAAGTCGGCCATCGAGTCAGCGACGACAAAACGGGAGGGGACCGCGGGGTCGCATTTCGGTCGTCGATTGAGAAGTTCTCGACGCAAGTGTTCGACTGCCCGCCCGCTCCAGGGGCGCCACCCACGGAGAGTAATGGTTCACAAGTATGAACGACACTGCTGCGGAACAATGGCCGTGGACACGGTAAAAACCGCGTGGTAAGTGACCGGCATCGTTCACCGACGTGAATATTGTTGCCAGTTGCGCACAGTTGCGCAATGCTTCTGGGAGCGTTCCCAGGACGTGCTGACCAGTGCCGATCCCGCCCGTCGGCCGGCGTTCGGTGTCGCTGGGTAACCGCTGTCCACGAGTGCTGTTGCAAGGAGGCGACGCATGAGCATGCGCATTGGTGAACGCGCGAGAAGCCGGACCGCGAGCATTGCCGCGGCGGTGTCGGTGGCGGCTTTGGCCGGAGGCTTGGTGATCGCGGCCGGCTCCAATGCCAGTGCGGCGGTCGGGTGCCGTGTGGACTACAGCGTCACCAACCAGTGGGACGGCGGGTTCGGCGCCAACGTCACGGTGACCAATCTGGGCGACGCGGTGTCGAACTGGACGTTGCAGTGGTCGTTCGCGGCCGGCCAGAAGGTGACGCAACTGTGGGGTGGGGAGTTCTCCCAGTCCGGCAGCGCGGTGACGGTGCGCAACGCGTCCTGGAACGGCTCGCTGGCCACGGGCGCGTCGGTCACGCCGGGCTTCAACGGCTCCTGGACGGGTTCCAACCCCGTACCCACCTCCTTCACGCTCAACGGCGTGGCGTGCACCGGACAGTCCACCACCACGACGTCGACCTCCACGTCGACTTCCACCTCGACGTCGACCTCCACCACCACGTCGACCTCGACCACGACCACCACGACCTCGAATCCGCCCGCGGGCGTCGCGACCGGTTACGCGTCCCAGAACGGCGGGACCACGGGCGGTCAGGGCGGGGCCACGGTCCGGGCCACCACGGGAACGCAGATCCACCAGGCCCTGTGCAGCCGCGCCAGCAGCAGCACGCCGATCATCATCGAGGTCGAGGGCACCATCAACCACGCCAACACGGCCAAGGTCTCCGGCGACAGCTGCTCGACCGCCGCCGGCGTGATCGAGCTCAAGCAGATCAGCAACGTCACCATCATCGGCGTCGGCAGCGGCGCGGTGTTCGACCAGTTGGGCATCCACATCCGGGAGTCGCGCAACATCATCATCCGGAACGTGACCATCCGGAACGTCAAGAAGTCCGGCTCCCCCACGTCCAACGGGGGTGACGCCATCGGCATGGAGAGCAACGTCCGCAACGTCTGGGTCGACCACACCACCCTGCTGGCGTCCGGCGGCGAGTCGGAGGGCTACGACGGCCTGTTCGACATGAAGGACGACACCCAGTACGTGACGCTGTCCTACAGCACCCTGCGCAACTCCGGCCGCGGCGGGCTGGTCGGTTCCAGCGAGAGCGACCGCTCCAACGGTTTCGTCACCTTCCACCACAACCTGTACGAGAACATCGACTCGCGGACGCCCCTGCTGCGCGGCGGCATCGGCCACATGTACAACAACTACTACGTGAGCCTGAACGAGTCCGGCATCAACTCGCGTGCCGGCGCCAAGGCCAAGGTGGACAACAACTACTTCAAGAACTCCAAGGACGTCCTCGGCACCTTCTACACCGACGAGGCCGGCTACTGGCACGTCAGCGGCAACATCTTCGACAACGTGACGTGGTCCAGCCCCGGCACCGACACCAACCCCGCCGGGCCCGACGTCAAGTCCACCACCACCGTGAGCATCCCCTACAGCTTCCGGCTCGACCAGGCCAACTGCGTGCCGAGCGTCGTCAGCCGCACAGCGGGTGCCAACACGGGTTTGAAGGAGTCCGACGGCACCTGCTAGTCGCGGGGGCCTCTACCCAGGCGCGGTCGGATCGAACCGCGGCCACCGGGCACTCCCTGCCCGGTGGCCGCGGTTCCGGCGCTGCCGGACCCGTGGCGATGTCGAACCATCGGGGTGCGGGTATCCGGTGGCGCACAGCCGAAGCCCCCGCCCGCGGCCCGTCGGGGGGAAGGCCGCGGGCGGGAACACCCCTCGGGTCAGGACAGCAGGACTGTCCGCGAGGTCTTGGCGACCGGGCGGCTGGTGTTCGCGGTGGCCAGGTCCGCGGCGATCTGCACGGAGGTGTCGTGCTGACCCTTGTCGCCGTTGTACGCGGTGCAGCCGTACCACTCGAGCATGCCCTCGCGGTACACGCCCTTGCAGGTCGGCGCGAGCTTGGAGATCACCGTCGTGTTGCCGTGCACGAGGGTGTCCGCCAGGCCCTGCGTCGTCAGGCCGGCGCGCCCGCGGGCGATCAGCGCCACCGGGCCGACCGCGTCGAGGGCGAACCCGAGCTGGTCGATCGCGCCGGGGTCGACCACGGCGTCGAGCAGGCTGTCGATGTAGGTGACGCAGGCGGTGGCGTCGCGGGCGAACGCCTGGAGCGTGTCCGGCGTGAACCGCTCGATGTCCGCGAAGTCGATGATCGCGGCCCGCGCGCACGCCTTGGCCTGCGCGGTGGCGACGAGGTCGATGTGGGAGATGATCTCGTTCTTGGCCGAGTTGATCGCGCTGAGGATCTGCCTGGTCGCCTCCTCCACCGACATGCCCGCCTTCGCGAACTGCTTGTACGCCGAGTAGGCCGCCTGGGCGGCCGCGATGATCGCCTGCACCGTGGTCGCCGACACCTCACCGGACTGCGACGCCGTGGCCGGGGCCGCCTGCGCGCCGGGAGCCGCCATCGGCAGGACCATCGCCGTGGCCAAGACCGCAGCCGTCGTGCCGCGCACCAGTCGCGATCGCCTGCCGCTCCCCGGTGCCTGCGCGACCGTTCGTTGCCGTAACCGCATGGAGTCCTCCGTGACCGTGATGGGAGTGCGGCGAGGACCGGCGTGTCGTGAGCTCGTGCCGTTCCGGGCCGCCACGTCCGCCACCTTGCTCGACCGAACGAACGAAAACCTGCGGGAAACCTGCAACCGCCCGAAGCCCCTGCTAGACCGGGATGACGGGGGCCGGTCGGCGAGAGGGAGTTCCGCGGTGACGGTGGAGTTCCGCGTGTTGGGCCCGGTGCAGGCGTGGATCGGCGGGCGGCAGGTGGACCTCGGTCACGCCCGGCAGCGGTGCGTGCTGGCGGTGCTGCTGGTCGAGGCCAACCAGTGGCTGTCGGCCGACCAGCTGCTCGACCGGGCCTGGGGTGACCGGGTCCCACCCGGCGGCCGGAACACCCTCTACGGCTACCTGTCGCGCCTGCGCCGGGCCCTGCGGACCACCGAGCAGGCCGCCATCGTGCACCGGTCCAGCGGGTACGAGCTGGTCGTCGACGAGGAAGCGGTGGACGTGCACCGGTTCCGCCGGCTGGTCGCGCGGGCACGCGCCGAGACGGACCAGGTCCGCGCACTGGAGCTGGCCGAGGCCGCCGCCGGGCTCTGGCGGGGCGAGGCGCTGCTCGGGTTGGACACACCGTGGGTCACGTCGGTGCGCCACGGGCTGGAGCGGGAGCGGTTCGCCGCCGACACCGACCGGTTGGACCTGGCGCTGCGGCTCGGGCGGCACGCCGCACTGCTGCCCGAGCTGACCGACCGCGCCGCCGAGCACCCGCTGAACGAGCACGTGGCCGCCCAGCTCATGCTCGCCCTCTTCCGCGCCGGTCGCCAGGCCGAGGCCCTGGACCGGTACCGGTGGCTGCGCACCCGCCTGGCCGACGAACTCGGCACCGAACCCGGATCGGGCCTGCGGCGGCTGCACCACCGAATCCTGGCCGCGGACCCCGACCTGGCCTCGCCCGAGGCGGACCGGTCGCCGGTGGTACCCCGCCAACTGCCCGCGGCGCCGACGCCGTTCACCGGCCGCGTGCCCGAGCTGACCGAGCTCGACCGCGCCCTGGTCGCGGCACCGGGCCACGGGTCCGCCGCGTCGGGCGGCCCGGCGGCCGGCACAGGGGCGATTTCGGCGGTGGGCGGGGTGGGTGGGGTCGGCAAGACCTGGCTCGCACTCGCCTGGGCGCACCGCAACCTGCACCGGTTCCCCGACGGGCAGCTGTTCGTGGACCTGCACGGGTTCAGCCCCACCGGGGAGCCGACCGACCCGGCCGACGCGCTGCGCGGCTTCCTCACCGCCCTGGGCGCCACCACCGACGGGGCCCAGTCGGACCCGGGCGTCCTGTACCGCAACCTGATGGCCGGGCGGCGAGCGCTGGTGCTGCTGGACAACGCCGCATCCGCGGACCAGGTCGTGCCGCTGCTCCCGGGCAACTCCACCTGCACCGTGCTGGTCACCAGCCGCACCAGCCTGCCGTCGTTGATCGACCGGCACGGCGCGCACCACCTGCCCCTGGGCGTGCTCACGCCCGTGGAGTCCCGCGCCCTCCTGGCCGCACGGCTGGGCGAGCACCGCACCCACGCCGAACCCGACGCCATCGACGAGCTGGTCGGGCTGTGCGGTCGGCACCCCCTGGCCCTGGCGATCACCGCGCGGCACGCCGCCACCCGTCCCCGGCTCCCGCTGGCCGAGTTGGCCGCGGAACTGCGCGAGGCGGGTCTGGAGATGCTCGACCACGACACCGACCTCACCGCCAGCCTGCCCGCGGTGCTGTCGTGGTCGCTGCGCCACCTCACCGCGCCGCAGCGGGTGGTGTTCGTGCTGCTCGGGATCGCGCCCGGACCGGACATCGACCTGCCCGCCGCCGCCTCCCTCACCGGACTGACCCCGACCGAAGCCCGCAAGGGCCTGCGGGTGCTGGAGGACCACTCGCTGCTGGACCGGCACCCGCACGGCCGCTACGCGATGCACGACCTGGTCCGCGCCTACGCCACGACGGCGGACGAGCACCTGCCGGAGCCGGCGCGGGAGGCCGCGCTGGAGCGGCTGGTCGACTTCTACCTGCACACCGCCCACGCCGCCGACCACCTGCTGAACCCCTACCGCCCACCGATCCGGCTCAGCCCACCCGCGCCCGGCACCCGGTCCCACCCGTTGCCCGACCGGGCGACCGCCCTGGCCTGGATGGACGCCCACCACCTGCACCTCCTGGCCGCCCAGCAGGACGCGGTCACCCGGCGCCACCACCGGGTGGTGTGGCAGATCGCGTGGACCCTGGGCACGTTCCACCGCCTGCGCGGGCACATCCACGACGATCTGGCGGTGTGGCAGGCCGCGGCCGAGGCCGCCACCCACCTACCGGACCCCGGCACGCACATCCTCGCCCACCGGCTCCTGGGCCACGCGCACGCCGAGCTGGAGCAGCACGAGCGGGCCATCGACCACCTCCACCGAGCCCTCGACCTGGCCCGGCAGCACCGCGACCTCGCGCAGCAGGCCCACACCCACCACGCCCTCACGTGGGCCTGGGAGCAGCGCGGCAACGACCGCAAGGCCCTCGACCACGCCCGGCACGCCCTGGACCTGTTCCGCGCCCTCGGCTCCCCGGTGTGGGAGGCCACTGCCCTCAACATGGTGGGCTGGCACGCCGCCCGCCTGGGCGAGTACGAGGTCGCCCGCGAGCACTGCCAGGCCGCCCTCGACCTGTACCGCAGCCACGACGACCTCGACGGTGAAGCGGACACCTTGGACAGCTTCGGCTGGATCGAGCACCACACCGGCCACCACCTCCGGGCCGTCGACCACTACCGGCAGGCGCTCGACCTCTACCAGGCCGTCGGCAACACCGCCGAGGCCGCCGACACCCTGGACAACCTCGCCCACCCCCACCTCGCGCTCGGCGACCACGCCCGGGCTCGCGCGGCCTGGCGGGAAGCGCTGGACCTCTACCGCCAGCAGGGCCGCGACACCGACGCCGAGCGCGTCCGCCGACGGCTCGCCGACCTGGAGCCCGCGTCGACCAGGACCGGGAACGCGGGGAACGGCGGCCCGGTGCCGTCCTGAACGGGTCGGCCTCACAGCCGGGACCCCGGCACCTCGACCTCGCGGCCCGACGAGAACGAGTCGAAGCCGTGCTCGACCGGGACGTCGTCGAGGTGCTCCCGGCGCCCGAGCGTCAGGACGGCGAGGTCGACCAGGACGTCGCCCCGGCTGCCTCTGCCCGAACGAGCACGAATCCACAGCCACCCAACCGCAGGGCGTCCCGTTCCGCCGACACAACCGAACGCAGCCATGGGAGCCGTTGAATGCAACCCGACAGCGTTGAACGCGCTCGACGGCTCCCACTTGGCTCCCACAGTCCACTGCCCCGTGTGCACTGGAACCTTCCGCGCTGACTGTGGTATCCCTCAGGCCGGACAAGCGATCCGCACTCGCAACGCAACGGGCATTCCCGCGTCCGGTCGGGGACGGGGTTGAAGCCGTGCGTAGCGTGGGGGTCGAGGCGCTCCCGGGTGCGACCGCAGGTCCGCAGCGCCCTCGGCTGACCCAGGTCGGCATCCGCCGACGCCGACGACTGGTCGGCATCCGCAACGAGCACCACCACGCCACCCGATCTCCACGGACGACGTTCGGCGGGCACGACGTTCACGATGTGGGAGGCGGACCGTGTGCGTTGACCCGGTAACACCGGGCTGCTGAAGTGAACGCGTGCAGCGACCGACCGTGTTGACCAGGCGCCGGCACGTGGACTTCGTCCGCGTCGGCGCCCAGGGCTGTTGCCCCCGTTAGGCCACGACACCGTTCACGCACTGTCCTTTCCGGGCAGTTCCGCCGCTCGCCCATCCCACAGCCGGGAGTTCCACTGTGCCCGAGAACCGGGAACGGGAACCGCTGAAGTTCGCCTACTGGGTGCCGAACGTCAGCGGTGGCCTCGTCGTCAGCAAGATCGAGCAACGCACCGACTGGTCCTACGACTACAACCGCGAGCTGGCCGTGCTCGCGGAGGACAACGGCTTCGAGTACGCACTCAGCCAGGTCCGCTACATGGCCGGCTACGGCGCGGCCTACCAGCACGAATCCACCAGTTTCAGCCTCGCGCTGCTGCTGGCCACACAGCGGTTGAAGCTGATCGCCGCGGTGCACCCGGGCCTGTGGCACCCCGCTGTGCTGGCCAAGTTCGTCGCCACGGCGGACCACCTCTCCGGTGGCCGTGCGGCGGTGAACGTGGTGAGCGGGTGGTTCAAGGGTGAGTTCACCGCTTTGGGTGAACCGTGGCTGGAGCACGACGAGCGCTACCGCCGGGCCGAGGAGTTCATCCGGGTGCTGCGCGCGAGTTGGACCGAAGAGCCCGCCGAGTTCTCCGGCGACTTCTACCGGCTGCACGGCTACGACCTGAAGCCGAAGCCCTTGGAAGTGCCCGGGCGGGCCCACCCGGAGATCTTCCAGGGCGGCAACTCGACCGCCGCCCGGGCCATGGCCGGCCGGGTGTCGGACTGGTACTTCAGCAACGGCAAGGACTTCGACGGCATCACCGAGCAGATCGAGGAGGTCAACCGCACCGCCACGCCGCACGGGCGCAAGGTGCGCTTCGGGCTCAACGGGTTCCTCATCGCCCGCGACACCGAAGCCGAGGCCCGCGAAACGCTGCGGGAGATCGTCGCCAAGGCCGATGTCGAGGCCGTGCACGGGTTCCGGGACGCCGTGCAGCAGGCCGGCAGCTCGACCGGTGACAAGAAGGGCATGTGGGCCGACTCGGCGTTCGACGACCTCGTCCAGTACAACGACGGCTTCCGGTCCAAGCTCATCGGCACGCCGGAGCAGATCGCGCACCGGATCGTGGAGTACAAGCGGCGCGGCGTGGACCTGCTCCTGCTCGGTTTCCTGCACTACAAGGAAGAAGTCGCGTACTTCGGCAAGCACGTCCTGCCGGTCGTCCGCGAACTCGAAGCGTCCCTCGACACCTCCGCCGCCACCCCCGAGCCGATCGGAGCCCGACCGTGACGACCTCCGCGCAGCGCACCTGGAACACCACACCCACCACCTCCGACGAATGGATCGCCCGCGCACGGGAGGTCTCCACCCTGTTGGCCACCGACGCGGTCGCACGTGATCGAGCCGGGGCCACCCCGCACGCCGAAGTCGCCCTGCTCAAGGACTCCGGCCTCGTCACCCTCCTCGGCCCCGTCGCGCACGGTGGCGGCGGGCAGAACTGGACCACCGCGTACCGGGTCATCCGGGAGATCGCCGCGGGCGACGGGTCGATCGGCCAGCTCATCGGCTACCACTACCTGTGGTTCTGGGCCGCCCGCCTGGTCGCCACACCGGAGCAGATCGCGGCCGTGGAGGAGCAGGCCACCCGGGAGCGGTGGTTCTTCGGCGGCGCGGTCAACCCGCGGGACAACGACCTCGTCATCACCGACCACGGCGACGAGATCGAGTTCACCGGCCGCAAGTCGTTCTCCACCGGCGGCAAGGTCTCCGACGTGACCGTGCTCGAAGGAGTGCTGGAGGGAACGGACAAGCACATCTTCGCCATCGTACCGTCCCACCAGGACGCCATCGTCTTCAACGACGACTGGGACAACCTGGGCCAGCGGCTCACGGAGAGCGGCAGCGTGGAGGTCAACGGCGTGCGGGTGCCCTGGGCGCAGGCCGCCGGCTACGTCGACAAGGAGTTCCGGCCGCGCACCTACAACACGCTCAACGTACCGCTGATCCAGCTGGTGTTCACCAACTTCTACCTCGGCATCGCGCAGGGCGCGTTGTCCACCGCCACTTCCTACACCAAGGACAAGACGCGGCCTTGGCCCTACGGCGGGGACAACAAGGACTCGGCCTCCGAGGAGTTCTACATCCTCGACACCTACGGCGACCTGCACTCCAAGCTCTGGGCCGCCGAGGCACTGGCCGAACGCGCCGCGGCCCTCATCGAGCGCATCAACTCCCACCCCGACGACGTGACCCCGAGGGAGCGCGGTGAGGCGGCCGTGGTCATCGCGGCGGCCAAGCAGCGCGCCGTGGACACCGGCCTGGAGATCGGCACCCGGATCTTCGAGGTGACCGGGGCGCGGGCCACGGCCGCCTCGGTCGGGCTCGACATCTTCTGGCGCAACCTGCGCACCCACACCCTGCACGACCCGATCGCCTACAAGCGCGCCGAGGTCGGGCGGTACGCGCTCCTGGGAGAGGTGCCGGAGCCCACGTGGTACACGTGATCACCGACGACGCCGAAGCCGTCCGGACAGCCGTCGAGCTGTCCGGGCGCTTCGCCGAGGGAGCCGCCGAACGCGACGCGCAGCGGCGGCTCCCGCGCGCCGAACTGGACGAGCTGTCCGCGTCGGGTCTGCTGGGCATCACGGTCCCGGCCGAGGACGGCGGGCCCGACGTGTCGTGGACGACGGTGCTCGAGGTGTTCCGGCTGCTCGCGGTGGCCGACCCGAACATCGCCCAGGTCCCGCAGAACCACTTCGTCTACGTGAACGTCCTGCGGCAGCGGGGCAGCGCCGCGCAGCGCGCGTTCTTCTTCCGCGAGGTGCTCGCGGGCAGGCGTTTCGGCAACGCCCAGTCCGAGGCGGGCACCAAGCACGCGCAGGACTACCGAACGCGGCTGCTGCCCCACCCCGACGGCGGATTCGTGCTCGACGGCACCAAGCACTACTGCACCGGTGCGCTGCTCGCGCACTGGATCCCGGTGCTGGCCAAGGACCGCGACGACCGGGTCGTCGTCGCGTACGTGCCCGCCGACGCTCCGGGGGTGGAGGTGGTGGACGACTGGGACGGCATGGGGCAGCGCACCACCGCCAGTGGCACGGTCCACCTGCGGCAGGTGCGGGTACCCGCCGAGCACGTCGTCCCGCACCACCTGACGTTCACCGGCCCGCAGTTGCACGGCGCACGCGCGCAGGCGATGCATGCGGCGATCGAGGTCGGGCTGGCCCGCTCGGCGCTGCTGGAGGCAGCCGACTTCGTGCGCACCAAGAGCAGGCCGTGGTTCGAGGCGGGCGTCGAGCGCGCCACGGACGACCCACTGACCGTCCAGCGCTTCGGCGAGCTGGAGGTGCGGGTCCGGGCGGCCGAGGCGCTGCTCGTCGCCGCGGGCACGGCGCTGGACTCGGCCGGCGCCGCGTTGGACGACCGGAGCGCGGCGGCCGCGTCGATCGCGGTCGCCGCGGCGAAGGCGTTCGCCGAACCGGTGGCGCTGGAGACCAGCAGCGCGTTGTTCGAGGTGTCGGGCACCCGCTCGACGCTGAACGGGCTGAACCTGCACCGGCACTGGCGCAACGCCCGCACGCACACCCTGCACGACCCGGTGCGCTGGAAGGTCCAGCACATCGGCCGCTACGCGCTCGACGGCACACCGCCGCCGCGCCACGGCCTGATCTGACGGAGGTGGACGATGCCCTCGATCCTGGTGCTGTCCGGGAGCCCTTCCCCGACCTCGCGCACCGCGGCACTGGCCGAGCACCTCGCCGAGCGGCTGCGGGGTGACGGCCACGCCGTGCGCGTGGTCCGCGTCCGGGACCTTCCCGCCGAGGCGTTGCTGGGCGCCGACGCCACCGACCCGGCCATCGCTGAGGTCGTGGCGACGCTGGCGGACGCGGACGGCGTGTTGGTGGCCTCACCGGTCTACAAGGCGGCCTACAGCGGTGTGCTCAAAGCGCTGCTGGACCTGCTGCCGCAGTTCGCGCTGGCCGACAAGGTGGTCCTGCCCGTGCTCACCGGCGGCAGCCCGGCGCACGTCCTCGCCGTCGACTACGCGCTGCGGCCGGTCCTGTCCTCGCTGGGCGCGCACCACGTCGTGCAGGGGTGGTTCGTGCTGGACAAGCACATCACCACCACCGACGACGTGCTCGCGCTCGCCCCCGAGGCGCAGCGGCCCCTGCACGACGTGGTGGACGGCTTCTCCGCCGCACTGCACTCCCGCCGCCCCCTGCTCGCCGCCCCGTGACCCGACACTTGACGCCTTGACGAGGACACCATGTCACTGACGTTCCACTGGTTCCTGCCCACCTACGGCGACAGCCGTTACCTCGTCGGCGGCGGTCACGGGGTCGCCACCACCGCCGCCGGTGGCGACCGGCCGGCGACCCTCGCCTACCTGGGGCAGATCGCCCGCAGCGCCGAGCAGCTGGGGTTCGAGGCCGCGCTCACCCCCACCGGTGCCTGGTGCGAGGACGCCTGGCTCGCCACCGCCATGCTGGTCGGGTCCACCGAGCGGTTGAAGTTCCTCGTCGCCTTCCGCCCCGGCCTGGTCAGCCCCACGCTGGCGGCGCAGATGGCGGCCACCTTCCAACGCCACTCCGGCGGCCGGTTGCTGCTCAACGTGGTGACCGGCGGTGAGGACCACGAGCAGCGGGCCTACGGTGACTTCCTGGACAAGGAGGCGCGGTACCGGCGCACGGACGAGTTCCTGACCGTGGTGCGCGCGTTGTGGCGCGGTGAGCGGGTCGACCACGCCGGTGAGCACCTCACCGTGGAGGACGCCGAGCTGGTCCGCACCCCGGACCCGGTGCCGGAGGTCTACTTCGGCGGCTCCTCACCCGCCGCGGGCCGGGTGGCCGCCCGGCACGCCGACGTCTACCTCACTTGGGGCGAACCGCCGGACCAGGTCGCGGAGAAGATCGCCTGGATCCGGCGCGAGGCGGCGGCGCTGGGCCGCGAGCCCCGGTTCGGCCTGCGACTGCACGTGATCAGCCGTGACCGCGCCGACCAGGCGTGGGCTGAGGCGCAACGGCTGCTCGACGCGCTCGACCCTGCCACCATCGCGCGCGTGCAGGAAGGACTGGCCCGCAGCGGTTCGGAGGGACAGCGGCGGATGGTCGCCCTGCACAGCGGCCGCCGGGACAGCCTGGAGGTCTACCCGAACCTCTGGGCCGGCGTCGGCCTGGTGCGCGGCGGCGCCGGCACCGCCCTGGTCGGTAGCCACACCGAGATCGCCGAGCGCATCGAGGAGTACCACGCGGCCGGCGTCACCGAGTTCATCCTGTCCGGACATCCGCACCTCGAGGAGGCCTACTGGTTCGGTGAAGGGGTCCTGCCCCTGTTGCGCGCCAGAGGGCTGTGGCGGCACCCTGTGGATCTCCCCGCCGAGCCGGTGAACAGCGTGCCGTTCGCCTCCACGCGCTGAGCCGCAGGCAGCAGGAACTCATCGGACTCGTCGAGAGTGCCTTGGGACAGGTCATCCGCGTTGCGGCAGAGCTCGAGCGGGGTGGGCGCGGTGCCTGCCGACGACTCCGTCGATGCGGCCGAAGGGGTGTCTGCCGAACTGCGAGCGACGGCGTCACCAGCTCACTGCGGGACCGAGCCGTTCTGGGGGATGGTGGGCACGTCATCGGTGATGACGTTCCAGATCCGGCGGAGCTCTTCGACTCCGACCTTGCGTCGCACGGGTACGGTGCGGCCGTCCTTGAGTTCCGCCCGGAACTCGATGCCGGCGTCCTTGGCACCGTTGACGTGTGGGGTGCCAGAACTCTGCACTGGCATGCCGAGCTGCGACGATCGCGCATGCTGGACCTCCAGGGCGTGATCGTGAGGTGTGGCGTCACGACTGCTGTACCTGATCTTCGTCCGACTCGGTGACTGGCTGGTCCCGCTCGGCCGGTCCTCCGCGGCCAAGGACGTCGAACTGCTGGTGCTGCGGCACGAAGTCGCCGTGCTGCGCCGCGCCAACCCAGGTCCGCGGCTGGAGTGGGCCGATCGCGCGGTGCTCGCCGCGTTGGTTCGCCGACTCCCCCGACTGCTGCGCGAGCACCGGTTGGCGACACCGGGCACCATCCTGCGATGGCATCGACGCCTGGTGGCGAAGAAGTGGACCTACCCCAACCGGACCGGCAGACCACCGGTCGACGACACCGTCGTGGCGTTGATCCAGCGGATGGCGCGGGAGAACACCGGCTGGGGCTACAGCAGGCTCCAGGGCGAACTGCTCAAGCTCGGCCACCGGGTAGCCGCCTCAACGGTTCGCCGCGTGCTCAAACGCCTGCAAATACCGCCCGCACCCCAGCGTGACACCGACATGTCATGGCGACGGTTCCTCCGCGCCCAGGCCACGACCATGCTGGCCTGCGACTTCTTCCACGTCGACTGCGCCGTCACCCTCAAACGTGTGTACGTCTTCTTCGTAATGGAAGTCGCCACTCGCTACATCCACATCCTCGGCACCACCACCAACCCCGACGGGGCATGGACCACCCAACAAGCCCGCAACCTGCTCATGGACCTCGACGACCGGACCGACGACTTGCGGTTCCTCATCCGCGACCGGACCGGCCAGCCAGTTCATGAGACGACAACGGACGCGCCGTCGCCGGCGGCACCTACGACGGCATCCGGCGTGCCCAGGGTGAGGCCCGGACAGCAGGCGGTCAACCCGACCCATGCCCGCATCCGCGTCCCAGGCGACGCACTGTCTCCACCCTGAAGAGTCGGCGGCTACGACGCAGACTCCGCTGCGCCCCCCACTCGCATCACCGACCTGCCCGAACCGTTCTCGCTCTTCATCTCGCGGCTGGTTGAGGTCGGAAAGGGCTCCGAGAGGCACTACCGGGTTTTGCGGCGTTCCAGCAGCCAGTCGGTGAGCAGGAGCAGGAGTAGGGGGCTGAGCCAGACCCCGATGCTCGCGGCGCTGTACTGCATGAGTTCTCCGCTGCCGCCGAAGGTGGTGTCTACCTGCGGCATGAGCGCGATCGTGGCCACCACGTTGATGACTCGGCTCAGAACGATCGACATGGTGAGTGCGAAGCTGCGTGACATCCACTTGCGATGGTCGCCGTAGCGGCGTTGGCGGGCCATCCGCAGCGCGATGCTCGTGATCACGAGCCACAGCACCGAGCCCACCAGGTTGGCCACCCGCACGGAAGGGCCGGCCGCGGTGTGCCAGCCGATGTACAGCCCGAGCAGGCCCGCGGGCAACACTCCGCCGAAGACGTAGATCCGGCCGGTGATCCGGTGTCCGCGCCGGTGTTGGTTGCGGAACGCGGGCCAGATCTGGAAGCAGGCGGTCGTCATCGCGACGGTGCCGAACAAGACGTGCGCGACCAGCAATGTGTAGTAGAGGTGGTTGCCTTCCGGCGGTTCCAAGCGGGAGAGGGACGGATCGAGGGTCAGGTAGGGCGGCACGGAGAAGGTCAGGAATGCCGCGACCACCAGCAGAAGCGGCACGATCCAAGGGCGGCGCCACCAGGCTTGGGCACGGCGGAGCGGAGGCGCGGGAGGTGCGTTCCTCGTGTGGGTCATGGGGATCCGTTCGTGCTGAGACGGGACAAAACTATGTACACCATACATACGAACGTACGGCATACATAGTTTTAGAATGACGAGACGACATGGACGGGGCAGCAGATGACGACGCGAGACAGCAAGACCTCTGACCTGCAGCGCAGCCTCACACTGCTGTGGGCGGGGCGCTCGCGTGGTCAGCGCGGACCTCGGCCCAAGCTCACCGTGGCGCAGATCGCGGACGCGGCCGTCCGGATCGCCGACGCCGACGGCCTGGAGGCGCTGTCGATGCAGCGGATCGCCGCCGAGCTCGGCTACTCGACGATGTCCATCTACAACCACATCCCGAGCAAGGACCTGCTGCTGGAGGTCGTGGCCGACGTCGCGGCCGGGCAACCACCCGAGCTCGACAGCACAGGGGACTTCCGGCACGCGGTCCGGCACTGGGTCGGCGCGCTCTGGGCCGGCTTCCAGGCCCGCCCTTGGCTCCTGCGCGTGCCGCTCGACCACGCACCGATCGGGCCCAACCAGCTCGCGTGGCTCGATCGCCTGCTGCAGCCCCTGCTGACGGCCGGGCTTGCGGGTGGTGAGGCGAGGGCGGCGGCCCTGCACCTGACTGCGGTCGTACGCGGCACAGCACAGATCACCATGGACATGACCAGCGCCCACAAGGCCGCCGACGGATCGCCGCACAACGAAGCCGAACTGGCACACGCGCTCACTGAGCTCATCGACCCGGACGGCTACCCCGCACTAGCGGCCGTCCACGCCGCCGAAACCAGCAGCGATCACGCCGGACCTGAGCGGCCCGACGGGGAAGCGCTGCCGATCGAGCTCAGCTTCGGGGTGGACCGATTCCTGGACGGTGTCGAGTCCTGGGTAGCGGCGAAGACCCGCCCTGCCGGAAGCAGCTGAGCAACTCGCATTCTCGCGCCGCCCCCTCGACCGGCGGGCGAACGGGATCGCGGTTCCGAGGGCTCCACGCGTCGGCGCTGTGCCTGCCGACAAACTTCATCCATGCAGGTTGAAGCTGTGCGTAGCGTGAGAGGTCGAGGCACTCCTGGGTGCGGCCGCAGATCTGCAGCGCCCTCGGCTGACGCGGCATGATGACCGGCTGTGCTGCGCCGACTGGCCTACCGGGGCGTGACCAACGCCTTCGCGCAGCTACGCCTGATGCCCCTGAGCGACCGGGACAAGGACATGAGGATCCTGGCGCTGCGGCACCTGTGGGGTGCCAGAGTTCTGCACTGAGGCGCCGACCTGCGGCGATCGCGCACCATGGGCTGTAGGAGCATGACCGCGAGGCGTGGCGCCACGACTGCTGTACCTGGTCTTCGTCCGGGTCCTCGGCTGGCTGGTTCTGCTTGGCCGGTCATCGGCGTCCAAGGACGTGGAGCTGCTGGTGCTACGGCACGAAGTCGCCGTACTGCGCCGTACCAACCCGCGCCCGCGGCTGGAGTGGGCCGATCGCGCGGTGCTCGCCGCGCTGGTGCGCCGACTCCCCCGACTGCTGCGCGAGCACCGATTGGTGACGCCAGGCACCCTTGTTCGATGGCACCGGCGCCTGATCGCGAAGAAGTGGACCTACCCCCACCGCACGGGCCGCCCACCTGTCGACGACATCATCGTGACGTTGATCGAGCGTATGGCCCGCGAGAACGCCGACTGTGGCTGCCGCCGGATCCAGGGGGAGCTGCTCAAGCTCGGCCACCGGGTAGCCGCGTCAATGGTTCGCCGCGTGCTCAAGCGCCGAGGCGTACCGCCCGCGCCCCGGCGCGACACCGACACCTCCTGGCGGCGGTTCCTCCGCGCGCAAGCCGCGAGCCTGATGGCCTGCGACTTCTTCCACGTCGACTGCGCCCTGACGCTCAAGCGGGTCTACGTGTTCTTCGTGATCGAGGTCGCCACCCGCTACGTCCACATCCTCGGTATCACCACCAACCCCGACGGGGCATGGCCCAACAAGCCCGCAACCTGTTCATGGACCTGGGTGACCGAGCAGACGACCTCCGATTCCTCATCCGAGACCGGGCGGCCAGTTCACCACCTCGCTCGACGCGGTCCTCTTCGACGCGAGCATCCAGGTTGTGAAGACCCCACCCGGTGTCCACAAGCCAACGCCCACGCCGAACGGTTCGTCGGAACAGTCAGGCGAGAAGTCACCGACCGCCTGCTCATCATCAACGAACACCACCTACGGACCGTGCTGAACCGCTACGCGACCCACTACAACCACCGCCGACCCCACAGAGCACTGCAACTCGCACCACCACGACCAGACCCGCCGATCGCAGAGCAGGACTACACCTCGATACGCCGGCGACCAGTCCTCGGCGGCCTGATCAACGACTACGAACCTGCAGCAGCGTAACCGCAGGTCAGGTCATACGGCCGACTTCTGGAACCCCACAGGGATGGGCGCCGATCAAGCCGCACATGCACTTCCACGACCTGCGCCACACCCACAAGACCTGGCTCATCGAAGACGGCGTGCCCGAGGTGCTGCAGCACAAGAGGATCGGGCACAAGTTCCGCGGCGTCATGGGCGTCTACTCCCACGTCACCCGCCCGATGATCGACGCCATGCTCGCCGGACTCCAAGCCCGGTGGGAGCAATACGGGAGCAAAAACCTGTGACCTCTTCGGAGCAGCAAGGTGGTCAAGATCTTTTGCTCCCATATTGCTCCCACGAACGATCAACGACCCGCAGACGAAGATCGTCTACGAGCCGTTGACCAGGCAAAAACCACTGTGGGCGATACTGGGATCGAACCAGTGACCTCTTCGGTGTGAATGAAGCCAGAACAAAGCCTCCACCAGCGGAAACAGAATTACCGCAGGATAAATATGACCATTGGGAGTCGTTGAATGCGGTTCAGCGCTATCGAGCGCGTCCGACGGCTCCCATTCTGCTCCCACTATCCGCTCCCAGTGCTCCCGGAAGTCGTGAACTGCCGCGCAACTCGCACGGACGGCATTCCGGCAAGCGCAATCCCGCAGCCGATAGGATCAGCCCAGCCACTGCACCAGCAACAGGTGCACCTCGCGCTGCTCCTCCAGGATCAAGTACACGACCTGACCGACCCTGTCCGGTCCGAAGCTCCAGTACCGCACCGCCGCGCCGGGATTGTCCTCGTGCTGCGGACGGCCGTTCCACGGCTGCAACTCCAACACCGCCAACACCTCGGCATACGCAGACAGCGCCTCCACGGGCAGCGCGGCCACCTGCTCCAGGCTCGCCGCGTCGGGCACGATCCGATACACCGGCTACTCGGCCCGCCCCTGACGCCGACGCAGCAGCGCCTTCATCTCCTCCAACGACACCGCGTCCGGGTTGGCGCCCAGACGCTGGACCTGCTCGGCCTTGGCCAACATCCGGTAGTACGAACCCGGGTCACGCAACTCGCCGTAGGCGATGTGCCGCCACTTGCCCAACAGATCCCGAATCCCGGCCAAGTCCTTCGACACCTTGGCCCGCTCCAACACCAACTCCCACTCACGATCGAACTCCGCCACCAGCATCGGCGTCAACGCAGCCCGGATCGCCACCGGATCAGCCGCAGGCACCACCGGATCGCCACCGGACGGCACCGACGCAGCAGGAGAGGCCATGCCCCACCCTAACGCCCAACCACCACGACCGTCCTCCGGGCCGTCGATCAACGGCCCGGAAGCCACCGCGGCGACGGGGTCTGAAAGACACTCATGACCGACAGACCGAGCACGAGCCTCCGCAGACCGGCGGTCCACACGCCCAGACGCCGCCGAACCATCCTCGATGATCTGATCAACGAGCACGAACCCACGACCGCGTAAGCGCAGTTGAGGCCGTGTGGCCGACTATTGGCACCCCACACGCGGCAGGTGCGGTGGAAGCGTTCATCGACCTGCTTGAAGCGCGGGAGCGAGCATTCGGGTCCGATCACCCCGACACCCTGACCACCCGCCACAACCTCGAGTTCTGGTCTACACGCGCATCAGAAAGTGGCTGACGAGACGGCGATTTCGCGGCATCGGCTATTGAAATTCGAATACAAGCACTTCCGCCGTGAGCGACGATCGACAGCGTTTGGTTATCCCGTATTCTCGACCTCTCCATGGTGGGCCGATAACGGCGCTGTTCGCTCCTGTACCGCTCGAAAAGTCATCGCCGCTAATAGTGTGAGAGTGCCGTCGTCTTTTGCGAGCATGGCCGGACAGTTCATGCTCCGCGATACTTGCACATGTCCGTCTGGAATCCGGCATTCCAGTGGTCGTACAGCGAGTAAATAAAGTAAAAACTGGTTTGCGGCCCGAACCTGCCGTCGACAGCGACTACAGGTCGACCGTAAAGTCTGTTGATTTCTCCCTGGGCATACCTTACCGCATTTTCAGTCTCCGTGCCAAAAATTGCGTCTTGATCGATGGCTCGCGCGAAGCACTTGTTCAAGCTTTCCTGCAGAGCCAACACGCCTACGTTGCGGTCACCCCTGGCCAGGACGCAACCGAAGTTATACGAATCCCAGGCAGTCGACGGTACGTGCTGGAAGTACTGTTGACCTATGTGGGGCATGATCACATTGGAGAAGCTCGAACAGTGGATCTCGGCGCGCGTGACACGGCTTTCCGCCATCGCGCTAGTGGTGCACAGCCCTATCGCCAGTATCGCAGCCATCGTTACGGCTAGAAAACGTTTCATTGGTCGGCGCATTCCGCACTCTTTCACGTGGAGGAAAGCAGTGTCCACTAGCATCTAACGAGTCCCCGTTGGCGCGCTAGCGAATCAGGAGGTAATCACCCATTTGGGCGGCGGCTAAATCAGTTCAACCCTCCGGTAGTGCACGCGGGAATGCAACGATTAGCTGTACTGCCCGGTGAGGTTGGTGATGCGGCTGGCGGGTACAGATCTTGAAAGACCAGGGTTGATCGTGTGGCTCTCGGCATGTCCTGCGGGGTGGTGATCGATGGGTGGTCTACGCAGGAGTGATAAGTACGCGGATGGTG
Organism: Actinosynnema sp. NPDC091369; assembly: GCF_044757065.1. Taxonomy (NCBI): domain Bacteria; kingdom Bacillati; phylum Actinomycetota; class Actinomycetes; order Pseudonocardiales; family Pseudonocardiaceae; genus Actinosynnema; species Actinosynnema sp. NPDC091369. The sequence goes on from NZ_JBIVUG010000017.1 coordinate 146,287, forward strand.
GTGGTCTGTCCGAGCGGGGCAGGGCCAAACGCGAGCAGGTTCGGTTACAGGCGGCGGAGGGGCCCTGGCCCCGGATTTTGGACACGGGGTTATGCGGCTGGGGTCAGCGTAGCCGGTGTTGGTAGCAGGCTGTTCTCGTAGTCGATCGGGGGGAGGTCTGACCGAGATATGAGTGGCGTCGTCGGGCGTTGTAGCGATGTGCCCAGCCGAACACCGCCAGGCGTGCTTCCCTGACGCTGCCCCAACTCTGGGCGCCTTGCAGCGTCTCGCGTTTGAAGGAGGCGTTGAGGCTCCCTGCGGCGGCGTTGTCCGCGGAGCTGCCGATCGCGCCCATGGGCCGGGTCACCCCGGCAGCCTGGCAGGTGTCGGCGAAGGATGTGGCGCCGTACTGGGTGAGTTCAACCGGTCGATGCAACACCGGGCTGTTGAAGTGAGCGTAGCTGCTCTTCGAAAACCTCGGCAGGAGTCTTCCAGTCGAGGATTTTGCGGCGCCGGTTGTTGATCGCCAGTGCGACGGCTTCGAGGTCCTTGGCGGACCAGCGGGAGAGGTCGGTGCCTTTGGGGGGAAGTACTGGCGCAGTAGCCCGTTGATGCTTCTATGTCAAGCGGTAGGCTGATAGTGGGTGACGTGGTGGTGCCAGGCCATGTGGTCGGTGGTCATTGCTCGGTGGATGACGTCGACGAGGTGGCGTTTGAGGATGCGGCGTGCCCCTCGTGAGCCCTTGGCGGGTTCGTGGCGTGCCAGGAGTGCTTGTGCGGCTGGATGCCGGGCGTTTCTGCACGATGGCGGCGGTGTAGAGGACGCTGTTGAGTCTGCGGTTGCCGCCTTGGTGCAGGCGGAAGCGTTCCTGGTCCGCGGAGTAGACGGGAATTGGGGCGCAGCCGGTGTAGCGGGCGAGTTTCGCGGAGGTGGTCGACGGTGTCGTCAACGAGTACCGAAACGGTCGCGGCTCAGGCGCGGGGTTAGGGCACGTGGTCGCCTTCTGACGCCCCACAGGGTCACCCGGTCCGGTTCACGTCCAGGTAGGGGCGGAGGAGCCGGTCGAGCCGGGACAGTACGGCCGCTTGGCCATTGCGCTCGATGTCCTGTGAAGCACGGAGCACGGTCGTGTTGACCAGCTCGGCCATCTGGTCGGGATCCGGCTCGCCGAGCAGGCGCAGGGCGTGGATGAGCGGTTCCCGGAGTTGGGCGTGCAGTCGCGCGCTGTGCTCGTGCAGCACCGATGGGTCCATGGCGGTCCGCAGAGCCTTGGCGACCGCTTGCTCCGGCCCGGAGAACAGCGCGACGTTGGCTTCCACGTACGCCCACACCTGATCGGCCGGGGTGGGTGCCGCGGCGACGTGGGCGCGCACCTGGGCGGCCCAGGCCGGGAAGGTGTCCTCGACCACGGCCTGCAGCAGGGCGTCCCGCGAGGAGAAGTACTGGTAGACGCTGGATCGAGCGAGGCCGGCGCGTGCGCCCGCCGCGGCCAGCGAAGGGGCTTGCCCCGTCTCCGCGAGCAACTCGTACGCCGCGACCAGGATCGCCCGCCGTTGCCGTGCGCGGTGCTCGGCCACGGTGGGCGCCTGGATGCGGGGCATGCTCTCCTCCTGGCGGGTGTCGCCTTTCGCTACGCCAGAGCGGGCCGGGTCGGGTTCAGCCTGCCGTCGACCATCTCGTAGACCCGGTCGCAGTGGCGCAGCACGTCGTGGTCGTGTGTGACCACGACTGTAGCCATCCGGAGGTGGTGGGTCTCCTTGGCCAGCAGTTCGACCACCTCGTGGCTGCGTTGGCGGTCCAGTGCCGCGGTGGGCTCGTCGACGAGCAGCAGGCGCGGTCGGGTGACCAGCGCGCGGGCGATGCCGACCCGTTGGCGTTCACCGCCGGAGAGCTCGTGGGGTCGACGACCGGCCTTGTGCTCCATACCCACTTCGGCGAGCAGTTCGAGGGGGTCGCGGGCCGCGTCGTGCCGGCCGAACGTGAGCGGCAGCCGCACCTGGTCGACGGCGGTCAGCGAGGGGATCAGGTTGTTGCTCTGGAACACGTAGCCGATCCGCTCCCGACGGATCCGCGCCCGGTCCCGCTCGGTGCCCGACAGGTCGACGTCACCGACGAACACTCGACCCTCGTCGGGCACGGTGAGTCCGCCCGCCACGGCGAGCAGGCTCGACTTGCCGGCCCCGACGGCCCGACCACCGCGACGATCTCGCCTTCTTCGACGCGCAGGGTCACCTCGTCGAGCGCGGTGGTGATGTCCTCCCCATCGCCGTGCCGGAGGGTGACCTCGTCCAACAACAGCCCGGCGCTCATCGGTTGCCTCCCAGCGCGGTGAGGGGGTCGACCTTCACGATGCGCAGTACCGCGATGGCCGCACCGGCCATGCCGAGCACCACCAGCAGCAGCCCCGCGACGGCGATCGACCCAGGGTCGAGTGAGAACGGCATCGGCGTGGACGAGATCGCGCCGCCCGCCGCGACCCCGATGCCGACCCCGAGGACGGTCGAGATCGTCAACAGCACCAGCGACTGGGCCAGGCTGTCGCGCAACACGTACCGCGTGCTCGCGCCCATCGCGCGCAGCACCGCGATCTCCGGTTTGCGCTGGATGGTCAGCACGGTGAAGAAGGCCCCGACCACCAGGGCGGAGATCGCGTAGAGGAACACCTGGATCATCCGGAGGGTCGACGTCTCCGCGGTGTAGCCGGGAGACGCGCCGAAGGACTCTTCCAACGTCATCGACATCGTCCCCACCTCGCGGTCACCCGCGGCGAGGTCGGTCGCGGAACCGGATCGCACCGCGACCGCGGTGATCTCCTCGTAGGCATGTGCCGGTGCCTGAGCGCCCGGTGCGGTCCCGGTCCGGATCTCCTGCCACGTGCGCAGCGGGATGTAGCCGATGTCGACGTGGCCGTAGGTGTGCTGACCGTCCAGCACGCCGACGACGGTCAGTTCGGTGCCGACCCTGTCGACCGTGACGACATCGCCGAGCCGGACGCCCGCGTCCAGCGCCGTGGCGCTCACCACGATCTCGTTCGGGTCGGAGCCCAACCGCCTGCCCTGCGTCGGTTCCGGGTCGATGAACGAACCGGGTTGGACACCGAACAACGCCAGGTCGATGTCGACGTCCCCGTTGGTCTTGGCGTTGACCAGGGTGTTCCCGTACGGCGCGGTGTCGGTGACTCCGTCGCGCTCCGCCCACTCGTCGACGGCGCCGAGGTCCACCACGCTGCGCGAGAACGCGGCGTCGCCCGCCACACCGCGCTCGAAGGCCAACGACGTGACAGGCAGCTTCTTCAGCCCGGAAACGCCGTCGTCGACCAAGCCGACGGACAACCCGGACAGCAGCACCATGAGGATCGCGATCAACGCGACCACGGTGCCCATCAAGGCGAAGCGGCTCCGGGCGAAAACCAGCTCGCGAATCGTCAAGAACATCGGCTACCGACCCAGGCGGGTTGTCGACATCATGTCGGCAACTTTACCGACACTATGTCGGCATGAGGGCGCCGGGGCTCGTGACACCCCGCACATCTCGGCACAGCCGCCGACGGGCGATGTCGGCGGCGGGGCGCATGGGGTGACCGCGAGCGCATCGTCCATGGGACCTGCGGGGTCTCAGAACTCTGCACTGAGGCGCTGAGCTGCGGTGATCGCACAGAACCAGCCGTAGGAGCATGATCATGGGGCGTGGCGCTACGACTGCTTTACCTGATCTTCGTCCGACTCGGTGACTGGCTGGTCCCGCTCGGCCAGTCCTCCGCGGCCAAGGACGTCGAACTGCTGGTGCTGCGGCACGAAGTCGCCGTGCTGCGCCGCACCAACCCAGGTCCGCGGCTGGAGTGGGCCGATCGCGCGGTGCTCGCCGCGTTGGTCCGACGCCTACTCGGCTGGTTACGGCACCACCGGTTGGTGACACCGGGCACCGTCCTGCGATGGCACCGACGCCTGGTCGCGAAGAAGCGGACGCACCGGGGCTGCACCGGCCGGCCTCCGATCGACGACACGGTTGTGGCGTTGGCCGCGCGGATGGCCCGGGAAAACACCGGGTGGGGCTACCGCCGGCCCCAGGGCGAGCTGCTCAAGCTTGGACACCGGGTAGCCGCCTCAACCGTGCGCCGTGTGCTCGAGCACCTACGGATACCGCCAGCGCCCCAGCGCGACAGCGACACCTCCTGGCGACAGTTCCTACATGCCCAGGCCGCGAGCATGTTGGCCTGCGACTTCTTCCACGTCGACTGCGCGGTCACCCTCAAGCGGGTCTACGTGCTCTTCGTGATGGAGGTCGCCACCCGCTACGTCCACATCCTCGGCACCACCACCAACCCAGACGGGGCATGGACCACCCAACAAGCCCGCAACCTGCTCATGAACCTCGGAGATTGAGCAGACGACCTCCGGTTCCTCATCCGCGACCGGGCCGGCCAATTCACCGCCTCGTTCGACGCGGCCTTCTCCGGCGCAGGCATCACGGTCGTGAAAAGCCCACCACGGTGTCCACGAGCCAACTGCTACGCCGAGCGGTTCATCTGCACCGTCCGGCGCGAGGTCACCGACCGCCTGCTCATCATCAACGAACACCACCTGCGAGCGGTCCTGGACCGCTACACGACCCACTACAACCACCGACGACCCCACCGAGCACTGCAACTCGCACCACCGCGACCACACCCACCAACCGCAGAGCCGGGCTACACCTCGACACGCCGCCGACCAGTCCTCGGCGGCCTGATCAACGAGTACGAACCCACCGCAGCCTAACCGCAGGTCAGACCATGCGGCCGACTTCTGGCACCCCACAGGTCTCGTGCTGGAGTTGGCCGCCTTGCTGGACTCACGACACCAGCACCCGGTTGATCCCGGTGACCGCCGCGCCGACCCGCTCGCCCACTCCCTCGTGGCCCAGGATCCGGCAGGGCTTTACCTCCGACGCTTGCTTACCGGCCTCGACCTGTGTTCCTGCCAGGCTTTCCTCGCCGAGGCGATACCCATCGTACACCGGGTCGGAGGGACAGAGGCGGTCGAGCGATGCCTCGCGGGGACGGAGGCCGTCCACCGCTGGTGGGCGTCGACCGTGCGGTGAGAGCGAGGGCGTCGCCGGGGTTGTCCGCAGTTGTGCGTTGCGACGGAATACCAGACGGGTTGGGATTGGTCTTCTCCGATTTCGTCGGACTGCTCGTGGCCATGCGCAGGTGAGTGGGTGGATGTTGGACGACTCCGGTGACGAGAGCGGTACGACCGCGGTGGAGCAACACGGCGAGGCGTCCGGCGGGTCGACGGTGATCTAGGGCGGCCGGGACGTCACGATCAACGGTGACGTGCGTGCGGAGCGGGCCGCACCGGTGGTGCCGTTGATGGAGTCGGTGCGTGCGCCCTCATGGATGGGGCGCGTGGAGAGGGCGCCCGCGTCGTTCGTAGGCCGCGAGACGGAGCTGACGCGGTTGGACGAGGCGGTGGCCGCGGCCGGCCGACGTGCGGTGGTCGTGGCCGTGCACGGACTGGGGGGAGTGGGCAAGAGCGCCCTGGCCGCCCGGTTCGTCGAACGGCGCGCGGAGCGTTTCACCCCGGTGTGGTGGATCACCGCCGACTCACCCGCCGCTCTGGAGAACGGCTTGGCGGAGCTGGCGCTGGCGCTGGCGCCGCAGACGGCGGAGCTGCTGTTGGAGCAGAGGGTCGAACTGGGGGTGCGGTGGCTGGCATCCCACGACGGGTGGCTGTTGGTGCTGGACAACCTCACCGGCCCGGCTGACGCCACCGGTCTGCTGGAGCGGGTGCGGACCGGCACGATTTTGATCACCTCTCGGCGCACCGGCGGCTGGAGTGGCGCGACGACAGTGGCCGTCGACGTGCTCCCCGAGGTGGAAGCGGTAGAGCTGCTGGCCCGAATCGTGCGTGAGCAGTGGCCGGACGCCGACCTGACCGACGCGCGGCGGCTGTGCGAGGAGCTGGGATGGCTGCCATTGGCCATCAAGCAGGCTGGCGCCTATCTCGCCCAAACGTTCATCACCCCCGCTGCCTACCTGGAGCTGCTGAGGCGGTACCCGGCGTGGATGTTCACCGCCACCGCCGAAGGCGGTGATGCCCAGCGCACCATCGCCCGAGTCTGGCGCGTCACTCTCGACCGGCTCGCCGACACCCCGCACGCCGGGGATTTGTTGCGTCGACTGGCCTGGTACGCCCCCGACGACATCCCCCGTCACCTGCCCACCGCCGGCGACGGCGGTGCGCCCGATCGCGACCTGCTCCACGCACTGGGGCGGCTGGCCGCCTACAGCATGATCACCCTCACCGCCGACACCATCAGCGTGCACCGCCTGGTCCAGGCCGTCACCCGCACACCCGACCCCACCGACCCGCACCGCCGACCCGACGACATCACTCGTGCTTGCCACGCCACCACGACCGCTCTCAACACCGCCGTCATCGGAACCGATCCCCACCTGCCGGCGGACTGGCCCGTCCTCCAGGCGGTACTGCCCCACGCGTTGGCACTGCTAGACCACTCGGAGCCGGCTGCCGACACCGACCGGGTTTGCGATCTCGCCGATGTGCTCGCTGGCTACCTGCACGGCCAGGGTGACGCCACCACTGCCATCGCCCTGCACGCCCGCGCCGCCAGTAGCTGTGAACGAGTTCTGGGCCCCGAGCACCCGCGCACTGTGGTGTCCCGGAACAACCTCGCAATAGCCCACCAGACCGCAGGCGATCTGGCCCGGGCAATCGAACTGTTCGAAGCGAACGTGGCTCACAGCAGGCGAGTGATGGGTGCCGACCACCCGAACACCCTTGCCTCGTGCGGCAACCTCGCCAACGCCTACCGGTTGGCGGGCGCACCCCGGCGGGCGATTCCACTGCTGGAGGCCACCTTGGCTGGCAACGAGCGGATGCTGGGAGTCGACCACCTGCACACGCTGGTCCTGCGCACCAACCTCGCCGCCGCCCACGAGTCCGCCGGTGATTTGGGCCGGGCGATCCCGCTGTTCGAGGCGACACTGGCCGACAGCCGGCGAGTGCTCGGACCCGACCATCCACACACCATGCGCTCAGCCGACAACCTCGCCCGCGCCTACCGGTTGGCGGGTGACCCGGGTCGGGCGATTCCGCTGTTCGAGGCAGCACTGGCCGATCGGCGGCGGGTGCTGGGTTCCGACCACCCCGACACACTGGCCTCGCGCCACAACATCGCCGACGCCTACGAATCGGCGGGTGATGCGAAGCGGGCGATCGCGCTGTTCGAGGAGATCCTGAACGACAGCCGCCGGATACTGGGGCCCGACCACCCTGAAACGTTGACTTCGCAAGACAGCCTTGCCACCGCCTACTGGTCGGCAGGCGATCTGCGGCGGGCGATCCCGCTGTTGGAGACGGCGCTGGCTGATCGACGACATGTGCTGGGATCCGACCATCCCGACACGCTGGCTGCGGGCGCCAACCTCGCCGGTGCCTACCGGTCGGCAGGCGATCTGCGGCGGGCGATCCCACTGCTGGAAACGACCTTGGACAACGCCGAACGGGTACTCGGACCCGACCACCCGTACACATTGGCCGGGCGAGGCAGTCTCGCTGGCGCGTACCGGTCGGCGGGTGACCAGGGACGGGCGATTCCGCTGTTGGAAGCGGTCGTGGCCGACGTTGGACGGGTGCTGGGGCCCGACCATCCCGACACGCTGACCGCGCAGGTGAATCTCGCCAACGCCTACTGGTCGGCGGGTCAGCTGCGACGGGCGATCCCGCTGCTGGAGGCAACCCTGGCTGACCAACAGCGAGTACTGGGTACCGATCACCCGAGCACCCTGACCTCACGTCACAACCTTGGCCGCTCCTATGAGTCGTCGGGCGATTCGGAGCGGGCGATTCCACTGCTGGAAGCGAACCTCGCCGACTTCAGGCGAGTGCTGGGACCTGACCATCCCGACACGCTCAGCTCAAGCAACACCCTCGCTCTCGCCTATCGGTCGGCAGGTGATCCGCAGAGGGCGGTTCCGCTGTTCGAGACAACATTGGCCGATCGACGACGTCTGCTGGGGTCCGACCACCCCGACACACTGACCTCACAGAACAACCTCGCCTCGGTTTACCGGTCGGTGGGTGACCTGCCGCGGGCAATCCACCTATTCGAGGCGAGCCTGGCCGACTTCAAGCGAATACTGGGATCCGACCACCCCGATACGCTGACCGCGCGCAACAACCTCGCCGATGCCCTCCGGGCGGCTGGTGACACGGATCGGGCGATCACGTTGTTCTTGGCGAACATCGCCGATCAGCAGCGGGTGCTGGGGCCCGACCACCCCGTCACACTGAGTTCGCGGCACAACCTCGCCGTCACCTACGCGTCGGCGGGGCGCACCGGACAGGCGATTCCGCTGTTCGAGACGACGTTGGCCGACGCCGAACGACTGCTCGGACCTGACCACCCGCTGACCAGGACGATGCGGTCGAACCTCGCGACCGCGACGAAGAGCCACCGCTGAACTCTTTTTCCGCCGCAACGAGTTCTGTCGCTGTCGCCTTCTTCGCCGGGAGAGGCCGCGGTGGTGCTACCCGAGGGCAGGCGCAGGCTGTGCATGAGCATCGACGTCGAGGACTACAGCAGCCGGAAGACGCCGGAGCACTTCGACCTAGTACTGCAACGGCACTTATGTGAGTGGGTAGCGACGTCGTTTGTAGTGGCTGAGGCGGGCTTGGTGTTGACGTCGTCGGCGCCAACACGACCAGGACCAGGCGTGCTCGACACTGGTCGCGGGGCGTAGCACCAGGTTGATCAACAGGCGTCGGATCTCGGGTAACGTGAAGGCGATCATGCCCGTGCGGCTGACGCTGATTCCCCCTTTGTCACAAGGGATCGCGTGACGGCGAGCCAGGCGTGGGCGAGCATCGACAGGGTGATGTGGGCATACCAGGCCCGCCAGGAACGGACCTGGTAGTGGTCGAGCCCGACCTCGTTCTTGGCCTGTTGGAAGCATTCCTCGATGCGCCAGCGGGTGCCGGCGATCCAGGCCAGGTCCAGCAGGGTCGAGCGGCGTGGTCCGTAGTAGGCGATGTCGGTCGGGTCGGTGATCGAGCGGCGGGCGAGCAGCCAGTGCCCGCGGCCCGGTTCCCACAGGATGCGCAGTGGCACCCTCGCCCAGTCGCACTCGCGCGGACCGTGCGCTCCGGCGCCCACCGACAACCGCCGCCAGGCCCGCGCCGGCAGCCCGGCGACGAGGTAGTCGGCACGGACCTGGCGGAAGTCGGTGGTGACCAGCGTGTCGTTGACCCTGGTCGCCACCACGTGGGCTATGTTGTGCCGCTCCAGCCAGAACCGCAGGTACTTGGCCTGCCCATAAGCCTCGTCCGCGGTCACCCTGTACCTGCCGAGAACTCCATCCACGCTGGTAGAGGGCGTGCAAGGCCAAAGACATCGAAGCGCTCACAGCGCACGGCTGTATCCGCTGTGACAGCGACAAGCACGGCATGATGACCGGCTGTGCTGCTCCGACTGGCCTACCTCGGTGTGACCAACGCGTTCGCGCTGCTGCGCCTGCTGCCCATGAGCGACCGGGACAAGGACGTGGAGATCCTGGCGCTACGTCACCAGCTCACGGTCCTGGAGCGCCAACTGGGCAATGCCCGTCCGCGGTTCTCTCGCGGCGACCGGCGTTCCTCGCGGCGCTGCTGCACCGACTCCCGGTCGATGCGCTTCGTCAGCTCCGACTGCTGGTCCGTCCGGAGACGGTGCTGCGGTGGCACCGAGACCTTGCGCCTGCCGAGAACCCCATCCATGCAGGTAGAGGACGTATAAACGCAAGAGACGTCAAGCGCTCGCGGGGACGGCTGCCATCCGCTGTGACGTCGACCAGCACGGCATGATGATCGGCCGTGCTGCTTCGACTGGCCTACCTCGGTGTGACCAACGCGTTCGCGCTGCTGCGCCTGCTGCCCATGAGCGACCGGGACAAGGACACCGAAATCCTGGCGCTGCGCCACCAAATCATGGTCCTGCAACGCCTGTGGGGTGCCAGAACTCTGCACTGGCATGCCGAGCTGCGACGATCGCGCACGCTGGACCTTCAGGGCATGATCGTGGGGTGTGGTGTTACGACTGCTGTACCTGATCTTCGTCCGGCTCGGTGACTGGCTGGTTCTGCTCGGCCGGTCCTCCGCGGCCAAGGACGTGGAGCTGCTGGTACTGCGGCACGAGGTCGCCGTTCTACGCCGGACCAACCCCCGCCCGCGGCTGGAGTGGGCCGATCGTGCGGTGCTCGCTGCGCTGGTTCGCCGACTCCCCCGACTGCTGCGCGAGCACCGGTTGGTGACGCCGGGCACCATCCTGCGATGGCACCGGCACCTGGTGGCGAAGAAGTGGACCTACCCCAACCGGACCGGCAGACCACCGGTCGACGACACCGTCGTGGCGTTGATCCAGCGGATGGCGCGGGAGAACACCGGCTGGGGCTACCGCAGGATTCAGGGCGAACTGCTCAAGCTCGGCCACCGGGTAGCCGCCTCAACGGTTCGCCGCGTGCTCAAGCGCCTGCAAATACCGCCCGCACCCCAGCGTGACACCGACATGTCATGGCGACGGTTCCTCCGCGCCCAGGCCACGACCATGCTGGCCTGCGACTTCTTCCACGTCGACTGCGCCGTCACCCTCAAACGTGTGTACGTCTTCTTCGTAATGGAAGTCGCCACTCGCTACATCCACATCCTCGGCACCACCACCAACCCAGACGGAGCGTCGACCACCCAACAAGCCCGCAACCTGCTCATGGACCTCGACGACCGAGCCGACAGCTTCCGGTTCCTCATCCGCGACCGGGCCGGTCAGTTCACCGCCTCGTTCGACGCAGTCTTCTCCGCTACCGGTATCCAGGTCGTGAAGATCCCACCACGATGTCCGCGAGCCAACGCCCACGCCGAACGGTTCGTCGGCACCGTCAGACGCGAAGCCACCGACCGACTGCTCATCATCAACGAACACCACCTGCGGACGGTGCTGGACCGCTACGCGGCCCACTACAACCACCGCAGACCACACCAAGCACTCCAGCTCGCACTGAGGTTGTCCCCGATGACCGGACACCGGATTTCATGCCACGAGGGTGAGACCTTGACGATAGCCGACGCGGGCTTCGTGCGGGGTGCGGTAGCC
>NZ_JBIVUG010000018.1:0-101219 GCF_044757065.1 Actinosynnema sp. NPDC091369
AATCACCGGGATTGGCCGCGACCCACCTCGCACTCGACGTGTTCGGGTCGACGTAGAACGCGGAGTCGGCCGCCTGCGCGGTCGTCGCGCCGCCGCCGAGGACCAGGGCCACCGCACTGGCCACCAACGCGCCGGACAGCGCGCCGGCCGTCGCCAGCCTGGCCTTGTGGCGCGGTTCGTGGGTCGGGTGGCCGGGGCCGTGGGCGTCGTGTGCTCGCATCGGGTCCTCGCAGCGTCGGTGCTGAACGGGGGCTGACTTGACCTGGGAGCGCTCCCAGGTGGCAGGACTGTAGCCAGTGGGAAACGGTGAAGAAAAGAGGCCGTGATCGGCCGGTAGCTCACGATGGTTTATACGGTCCGTGAAGAAAACGCCGGATGAACCGCACCTGAGACCGGTCGCCTGCCGATGAACGCGGTGTTCGCCACCGTCGGTCACATTTTTTGGCCTGCGCTGGTCCGATCGGGTGAGTGAGATCCGGGTCACGGCGCGTTCGAAGTTGATGTCGAAAAAGTTGTCGAATTACGCTGTGCGGTCGCGGTGGCGCTGCTCCGAAAAGCGCAAGTCTGGTGCTTTAAACCGGACATTCCTAGTCTGGGAACGCTCCCAGCCCATTCTCGGGCCCTGTTCCCGACCCGGAGGCACCGCAATGACGCGCACTCCCTCCCGACCCGTCGCGGTGGCCGCGACGACGGCCCTGCTGGCCGCCGTCGCCCTCGCCGCCACCGTGCTCGTGCCGCACCTGCGGCCCGTGGCCACCGCCCAGGTGGCGGCCCAGGCCGACCCGAGGGTCGAGCAGCTGCTCGCCCGGATGTCGCTGGACGACAAGGTCGGCCAGATGACCCAGGTCGACCGCGGCGCGCTCAAGTCGACCTCGGACCTGGCCGCCTACCGGATCGGCTCGGTGCTGTCCGGCGGCGGTTCCGCGCCGGCCACCAACACGCCCCAGGCTTGGGCCGACATGTACGACGGCTTCCAGCGCGCGGCGATGGCCACGCCGCTGGGCATCCCGCTGATCTACGGCGTGGACGCGGTGCACGGGCACAACAACGTGCGCGGCGCGACGATCTTCCCGCACAACATCGGCTTGGGCGCCACGCGCGACCCGGAGCTGGTCGAGCGCATCGGCGAGGCGACCGCGAAGGAGGTCGCGGGCACCGGCATCGACTGGAACTTCGCGCCCTGCCTGTGCGTGGCGCGCGACGACCGGTGGGGCCGCACCTACGAGTCGTTCGGCGAGGTGCCGGAGATCCCCACCGCGATGACCAGCTACATCGACGGCCTCCAGGGCGCGACCCTCGGCGGCACGCCCAGCTCCGTGCTCGCCACGGCCAAGCACTTCATCGGCGACGGCGGCACCGAGGGCGGTGACGACCAGGGCGACGCGCGGATCAGCGAGCAGGAGCTGCGCTCGGTGCACCTGCCGCCGTTCAAGGCGGCCGTGGACCGGGGCGTCGGCTCGGTGATGATCTCCTACAGCAGCTGGAACGGCGTCAAGGCGCACGGCCACCGCTACCTGATCACCGACCTGCTCAAGACCGAGCTGGGCTTCACCGGGTTCGTGGTCTCCGACTGGGCGGGGATCGACCAGCTCGACGGCGCGACCGGGTTCACCGGCGCCGAGGTCGCCGCCGCGGTCAACGCGGGCATCGACATGGTCATGGTGCCGACCGACTACCAGCGGTTCACCAGCCTGCTCAAGGGCGAGGTGCAGGCCGGACGCGTGAGCACGGCCCGGATCGACGACGCCAACCGCCGCATCCTGACCAAGAAGTTCGAGCTCGGCCTGTTCGAGCGCCCGCTCACCGACCGGTCGCTGACCTCGACGGTCGGCTCGGCCGCGCACCGCGACCTGGCCCGCCAGGCGGTGCGGCAGTCGCAGGTGCTGCTGCGCAACGACGGCGTGCTGCCGCTGCGCAAGTCCGGCAAGTACTTCGTGGCGGGCAAGTCGGCCGACAACATCGGCTACCAGAGCGGCGGTTGGACGATCTCGTGGCAGGGCGGCAGCGGCAACGTCACCCCCGGCACGACGATCCTCCAGGGCATCCGCGACCTGGTCGGCTCCGGCGCGTCGATCACCCACGACCGGTACGGCGCGGGGGTGGACGGCTCGTACACCGCGGCCATCGCGGTGGTGGGGGAGACCCCGTACGCCGAGGGCCAGGGTGACCGGCCGTACGGCCTGGGCCTGGACCGCGAGGACCTGGAGACGATCAACCGGCTGCGGTCGGCGGGCGTCCCGGTGGTCGTCGTGCTGGTGTCGGGGCGTCCGATGGACATCGCGAACCAGGTGGGCGACTGGGACGCGCTGCTCGCGTCGTGGCTGCCCGGCACCGAGGGCCGCGGCGTGGCCGACGTGCTCTTCGGCGACCACAACCCGACCGGCAAGCTGCCCGTGACCTGGATGACCAGTGGCTCGCAGCAGCCGATCAACGCCGGTGACGGCAAGGCGGCCCTGTACCCGCTCGGGTTCGGCCTGAGCTACAGCCCGACCACGACCACCAGCACGACGACCAGCACCACCACCACGACGACAACCACCACCACGACTACGAGCACCACCACCACCACGACCACCGCGCCACCGCCCGGCGGCTGCGTGGCCACCGCCCGCGTCACGTCCTCCTGGCAGGGCGGGTTCCAGGCCGACGTGACCGTCACCAACACCGGCACCGCCCGGCTCAACGGCTGGACGGTCACCTGGGCGAAGTCCGGCGACCAGGCGATCACCTCGCTCTGGAACGGCAAGCTGACCCAGGCCGGCACGTCGGTGTCCGTGGACGACGTCGGCTGGAACGGCACGCTCGCCCCCGGCGCTTCGGGGTCCTTCGGGTACACCGCGAGCGGCCCGGCGTCCACGCCCGAGCTGACCTGCCGGGCGAGGTAGCACCGCGCCGTGGTCACTTTCTGGGAGCGCTCCCCCACGCTGGGTCATTCGGCTCAGCGCGTGCCGTCGTTCGGCCCAGAGGCGGAACGCCTCGAAGCCCAACTTGTCAAGCCTTTGTGGCTGAACCCTCTTTTCACGGTGTTTCGATGCCGTTACAGTCCCCGACTGGGAGCGCTCCCAGAAACCTCCACCGCCCTGCCCCTCGGAGGCACCGCATGCGACGACGCATGTCCGGAGCACTGGCCGGCACACTCGCTGTGCTGGTCAGCGCCTTGACGCTGACCCCGTTCCAGCCGTCCGCGACGGCCGCGCCCGCGTTCAACTACGGCGAGGCCCTCCAGAAGTCGATCTGGTTCTACGACGCCCAGCGGTCCGGCGACCTGCCCGCGGACAACCGGGTGAACTGGCGCGGCGACTCGGCGTTGCGCGACGGCAGCGACGTGGGCCTGGACCTCTCGGGCGGCTTCTACGACGCGGGTGACCACGTCAAGTTCGGCCTCCCGTTCGGTGCCACGATGACGATGCTGGCGTGGGGCGCGGTGGAGAACCGCGCGGCCTACGAGAGCTCGGGCCAGCTGCGGCACCTGATGGCCAACCTCAAGTGGGGCACGGACTGGATCATCAAGGCGCACCCGTCCGCGAACGTGGTGTACGGCCAGGTCGGCAAGGGCGACGACGACCACAAGTGGTGGGGCGCGGCCGAGGTCATGCAGATGGCCCGCCCGGCGTACAAGGTGGACGCCTCCTGCCCCGGCTCCGACCTCGCGGGCGAGTACGCGGCGGCGATGGCGTCGGCCTCGATGGTGTTCAAGGCGACCGACCCGACCTACTCGGCCACGTTGCTGACCCACGCCAAGCAGCTCTACAGCTTCGCCGACACCTACCGAGGCAAGTACAGCTCCTGCATCACCGACTCGGCGAACTTCTACAACTCCTGGAGCGGCTACCAGGACGAGCTCGTGTGGGGCGCGATCTGGCTCTACCGCGCCACCGGTGACGCGAGCTACCTGGCCAAGGCCAAGGCGGAGTACCCCAAGCTGTCCACCGAGCCGCAGACCACCACGCGCTCGTACCGCTGGACCATCGCGTGGGACGACAAGTCCTACGGCGCCTACGCGCTGCTGGCCAAGCTGACCGGGGAAGCCGAGTACGTCGCCGACGCCAACCGGTGGCTGGACTACTGGACCACCGGCTACAACGGCAACCGGGTGCGGTACTCGCCGGGCGGCCAGGCGCACCTCGACACCTGGGGCTCGCTGCGGTACGCGGCCAACACCGCGTTCGTCGCGCTGGTCTACAGCGACTGGCTGCGCGACCGCGACGCCGCCAAGGCGGCCACCTACCACGACTTCGGCGTGCGGCAGATCAACTACGCGCTCGGCGACAACCCGCGCAGCGCCAGCTACGTCGTCGGCTTCGGCGCCAACCCGCCGCGCAACCCGCACCACCGCACCGCGCACGGCGCGTGGGCCGACACCATGCAGGACCCCGTGACCAGCAGGCACGTCCTGTACGGCGCGCTGGTCGGCGGCCCCGGCACGAACAACGACGCCTACAAGGACGACCGCACCGACTTCGTCGCCAACGAGGTCGCGCTGGACTACAACGCCGGCTTCACCGGCGCGCTGGCCCGGCTCTACCAGGAGTACGGCGGCACGCCGCTGGCCAACTTCCCGGTCGCGGAGGCCACCGACGGCCCCGAGCTGACCGTGCAGGCTTCGGTCAACCAGAGCGCGACCGGCTTCACCGAGATCAAGGCGTTCGTCCTCAACAAGACCGCGTGGCCCGCCCGGATGTTCAACGGCTCGCTGCGCTACTACTTCACCCTCGACGGCGCCACCACGCCGGACCAGATCACCGTCACCACCAACTACAACCAGTGCGGCACGCCGAGCGCGCCCAAGCAGCACAGCGGCTCGGTGTACTACGTGGACGTGCCGTGCCCCGGCGTGTACCCGGGCGGCCAGTCCGCGCACAAGCACGAGGTGCAGTTCCGCATCACCAGCGCCGGCTCCTGGGACCCCTCGAACGACTGGTCTTTCGAGGGCCTGGGCACGGGCAACACCGTCGCGCTGACCGACCGCCTGGTGCTCGTGCAGGACGGCGCGGTGCAGTGGGGCAAGGAGCCCGGTCCGGCGGTGGTGGACCGCGAGGCGCCCACCGTCCCCACCGGGCTGCGGGCGGTCACCGGTCCGAACAACACCTTCACCCTGGGCTGGAACGCCTCCACCGACAACGTCGGGGTGGCCGGCTACGACGTGCTGCGGGCGGACGGCACAGTCGTAGGTGCCACGGCCACCCCGACGTTCCCCCTCTCCGGTCTCGCGCCCGGCTCGCACTCCTTCTCGGTGCGGGCCAAGGACGCGGCGGGCAACGCGTCGGCGGCGAGCACGCCGATCGTGATCACCGTGGCGGACAACGGCGACCGCGAGGCGCCGACCGTCCCGGGTGGACTGGCGGCCTCCGCGATCACCAGCACCGGCGCGACGATCACCTGGACCGCCTCCACCGACAACAACGCCGTGGTGGGCTACGACATCCTGCGCCCGGACGGCACGGTCGCGGCCACCACGACCGGGGTGAGCCACCAGCTGACCGGCCTCACCGCCGATACCGCGTACACCTTCGCCGTCCGCGCCCGCGACGCCGCCGGCAACGTCTCCGCGGCGAGCACCGCGGTCACGTTCCGCACGACGACCGGCGGCCCGACCGGCCCGATCGCCGTGCAGCAGCGCGGCAGCGGCTCGGCCTCGGCCAACCAGATCGGCGCGACGCTGGCGGTGGTCAACCGCGGCACGGCGGCGGTCGACCGGTCCGCGATCACCCTCCGGTACTGGTTCACCGGCGACACGGCGAACGCCAACTACCAGGTGTTCTGCGACTGGGCGGTGGTCGGTTGCGCCAACGTGCGCGCCACCGTGGTGAAGCTGCCCAACGCCCGGCCGGGGGCGGACGCCTACCTCCAGGTGTCGTTCGCCGCGGGCACGCTCGCCGCGGGCGCGAGCACCGGCGACATCCAGCTGCGGGTGGCCAAGTCCGACTGGTCGACCTTCAACCAGGCCGACGACCACAGCTACCGGGTCAGCGCGACCCTCACCGACTTCGACCGGGTGACCGCCTACACCGGCGGTTCCCTCACCTGGGGCACCGAGCCCTAGCACCAGTCTCGGCACGGGGCGTTCTGCGCGCCCAGGCGTCCCGTGCCGACTCCACTCTCCGCCACGCCGCTTCAAGCTCGCGGGTCAATGGCTGATCCGTGCAGGAGGAGGACGCATGAGGTACCGCACCAGAGCGGGACGGTTGCGCACCGGTCCGCTCGCGCTGATAGCCGCGGCGGCGACCGCCGCGGGTGTTATGCCGTTCGTCGCGCCGGTGGCGAACGCAGCCGTGGCCTGTACGGTCAACTACCAGGTCACCAACCAGTGGCAGGGTGGCTTCGGCGCCAACGTGTCGATCCGCAACGAGGGTGACGCGGTCAACAACTGGCGCCTCACGTGGACCTTCCCGGACGGCCAGCGCGTGCAGCAGGGCTGGAACGGCACGTTCTCGCAGAGCGGCAGCGTCGTCACGGTGGCCGCGCCGAGCTGGTCGCCGAACCTGGGCACGGGCGCCAGCGTCACGCCCGGCTTCAACGGCTCGTGGACCGGCCAGAACCGGCCGCCCACGGACTTCGCCCTCAACGGCACCCGGTGCACCGGTCCGAACGTCAACGCCAACCCGACGGTGTCGTTGACCTCGCCGACCACGGCGCAGTCGTTCCAGGTCGGCCAGGCGGTCCCGCTGGCGGCCACCGCGGCCGACTCCGACGGCACCGTCGCCAAGGTCGAGTTCCTGGCCGACGGCGTGGTCGTCGCGACCGACACGAGCGCCCCGTACACGGGCTCGTGGACCGGCGCGGCCGTGGGTGAGCACGCGATCGTCGCCCGCGCCACCGACGACAAGGGCGGCATCGGCAACTCCAGCATCGCCAGCATCCGCGTCATCGCGGGCCAGGCGATCCAGGTCAGCCCGCCGTCGCTGAGCGTGCGGCAGGGCGGCACCGGCACCTTCGGCGTCTCGCTGGCCACCGCGCCGACCGCGAACGTGACGGTCGCCGTGGCGCGTTCGGCCGGCAGCACCGACCTCACGGCCGGTCCCGCGTCGCTGACGTTCACGCCGAGCAACTGGGCGACCAAGCAGAACGTCACGGTCACCTCGGCGGCCAACGGCGGCGAGCTGGCCACGGCCACGTTCACCGCGAGCGCCACCGGTGTGACGGCGGCGTCGGTGGAGGTCAAGGAGACCAGCGCCGACACCTCGACGTTCGAGCAGGAGTTCCTGGACCTCTACGCCAAGATCAACGACCCGGCGAGCGGCTACTTCCGCACCTTCTCCGATGGCCTGAAGGTGCCGTACCACTCGATCGAGACGCTGATGGTCGAGGCGCCGGACCACGGTCACCAGACCACGTCCGAGGCGTTCAGCTACTACCTGTGGCTCGAGGCCAGCTACGGCAAGATCGTGGGTGACTGGGCGCCGTTCAAGAAGGCTTGGGCGTCGATGGAGAAGTACATCATCCCGGCCAAGGTCGACCAGCCGACCAACGACAAGTACGACGCGTCCAAGCCCGCGACGTACGCGCCCGAGCACCCGCGGATGGACCAGTACCCGTCGGTGCTGGACTCCGGCGTGCCGGTGGGTCGCGACCCGATCGCGGCCGAGCTGAAGGCCGCCTACGGCAACAGCGACATCTACGGCATGCACTGGCTCCTCGACGTTGACAACACCTACGGCTTCGGCCGGTGCGGCGACGAGTCCGACGCGGCGCCCGCGTACATCAACACCTACCAGCGCGGTTCGTCGGAGTCGGTGTGGGAGACCATCCCGCAGCCGTCCTGCGACACCTTCGCGCACGGTGGCCCCAACGGCTTCCTCGACCTGTTCACCAAGGACGCCAGCTACGCCAAGCAGTGGAAGTACACCAACGCCCCGGACGCCGACGCGCGTGCGGTGCAGGTGGCCATGCTGGCGCAGGAGTGGGCGACCGAGCAGGGCAAGGCGACCGAGATCGCGCCCGAGCTGGAGAAGGCCGCCAAGATGGGCGACTACCTCCGCTACGCCATGTTCGACAAGTACTTCAAGAAGATCGGCAACTGCACCAGCCCCAGCTGCGCGGCCGGCACCGGCAAGGACAGCGCGCACTACCTGATGTCCTGGTACTACGCCTGGGGTGGCGCGACCGACACGTCGGCCGGGTGGGCGTGGCGCATCGGTGACGGCGCCTCGCACCAGGGCTACCAGAACCCGCTGGCGGCCTACGCGCTGGCCAACGTGCCCGCGTTGAAGCCGAAGTCGACCACCGGCCAGCAGGACTGGGCCACGTCGATGACCCGGCAGCTGGAGCTGCTGCAGTGGCTGCAGTCCGCCGACGGCGCCATCGCCGGTGGTGTGACGAACAGCTGGGAGGGCCAGTACGCCGCACCGCCGTCGGGCACGCCGACGTTCTACGGCATGTACTACGACCCGCACCCGGTGTGGCGCGACCCGCCGTCGAACCGCTGGTTCGGCTTCCAGGCGTGGCAGATGGAGCGCACGGCGGCCCTGTACGAGAAGACGGGCAACGCGGCGGCCAAGAAGATCCTCGACAAGTGGGTCCCCTGGGCGATCGCGAACACCACCGTCGGCACCGGCGGCCAGTTCCAGATCCCGTCGGACCTGGAGTGGACCGGCGCGCCGGACAACTGGAACGCCACCAGCCCCGGCGCCAACGCGAACCTGCGCGTCACGGTGCTCAACCACAGCCAGGACGTCGGCATCGCCGCGTCCTACGCCAAGACGCTCCTCAACTACGCGGCCAAGTCGGGCAACGCCCAGGCGAAGACCGTCGGTGAGGGCCTGTTGACGGCGCTGCTGGCGCACAAGGACGACAAGGGCATCTCGGTGCCGGAGGAGCGCAAGGACTACAACCGCTTCGACGACGTCTACAACTCGACGACGCGCGAGGGTCCGTACGTTCCGTCGGGCTGGTCGGGCGACATGCCCAACGGCGACCAGATCAAGCCCGGTGTGTCCTTCGTGGACATCCGCTCGATGTTCAAGCAGGACAAGGACTGGCCGAAGGTCCAGGCGTACCTGGACGGCGGCCCCGCGCCGACCTTCACCTACCACCGGTTCTGGGCGCAAGCTGAGATCGCCACGGCGTTCCAGCTGCACGTGGAGCTGTTCGGGTAGACCGAAGAAGGTCGCCGGCACCCCCCTCACGACGTGGTGAGGGGGGTGTTCGGCGTGTCGTGGAACGTCTCGACAATCGATTGTGCTCGACGTGGACTTCGCCGGTGGCACAACTCCGGAACTTCGGTGTTGACGCCGGTGAGAGAGCTGTGCCACATTTCTGGCACCCCGCCAGCTGACTCCGGTCGGCGCCGTTGTCGCAGCGATCGAAACGATTCGATTCAGTGAGCTGCACCTTCGAACAATTCGACGACCGCGAGAGGTGTGCCGTGGACCCGCTGCCGTTCCGAGATCCGGGTCTGCCGGTCGAGGACAGGGTGACCGACCTGCTCGGCCGGCTGACCGACGAGGAGAAGGTGGCGCTGCTGCACCAGCACCAGCCGCCCGTGCCGCGGTTGGGCCTGGCGGGGTTCCACACGGGCATGGAAGCGGTGCACGGCGTGGCGTGGCTGGGTCCGGCCACGGTGTTCCCGCAGCCGGTCGGGCTGGCCTCGTCGTGGGACACCGACCTGGTGCGGCGGGTCGGCGAGGCGGTCGGCGTCGAGGCGCGGGGCTTCCACCACCGCGACCCGGTGGCGCACGGGCTGAACGTGTGGGCGCCGGTGGTGAACCCGTTGCGCGACCCGCGGTGGGGCCGCAACGAGGAGGGCTATTCCGAGGACCCGACGGTGACCGCGGCGATGGGCACGGCGTACGCGACGGGATTGCGCGGCGACCACCCGCGCTACCTGCGCACGGCGCCGACGGTGAAGCACTTCCTCGGCTACAACAACGAGGACGACCGCTGCGTCACGTCGTCGGACCTGCGGCCGCGCGTCCTGCACGAGTACGAGCTGCCGTGCTTCCGCGGCCCGGTCGAGGCGGGTGCGGCGGTCGCGGTGATGCCGTCGTACAACCTGGTGAACGGCCGGCCCGCGCACCTGAGCCCGTTGATCGAGCAGGAGCTGCGGACCTGGGCGCCGAACGGGCTCGCGGTCGTCAGCGACGCCTACGCGCCGTCGAACGTGGCCGGGTTGCAGGCGCACCTGCCGACGCACGCCGAGGCGCACGCGGCGATGCTCGAAGCGGGCGTGGACAGCTTCACCGACCAGGACGCCGACCCCTCGCTGACCGTCGAGAGCGTCACCACCGCGATCAAGGACGGCCTGCTGGACCGGTCGGCGGTGGACCGCGCGGTGGGCAACGTGCTGGCGCTGCGGTTCCGGCTCGGCGAGTTCGACCCCGTCGACGACAACCCGTACGCCGCCATCACCTCCGACGTGATCGGCACGCACGGCGAGCTCGCGCTGGAAGCCGCCCGGCAGGCGGTCGTGGTGCTGCGCAACGAGTCCGCGCTGCCGCTGGCGCGCGGCGCGAAGCTCGCGGTGATCGGCACGCACGCCGACGCGCTGTTCGAGGACTGGTACAGCGGCACGCTGCCCTACCAGGTGACCGTGCGGAGGGGGCTGGAGGAGTTCGCCTCCTCGGTCTCCTACGCCGAGGGCGTCGACCGGATCGCGCTGCGCGCGGCGGACGGCCGCTACCTCGGTGTGCGCGGCGGCGTCGTGGGCCTGGGGGAGCGGGCGCTGTTCGACCGCTTCGACTGGGGCGACGGGGTGTGGACGCTGCGCGACGTGGGCTCGCGGCGCTACCTCGGCGTGGCCGAGGACGGCTCGCTGGTCGCCACCGCGACCGCGCCGGGCGGCTGGGACGTGCGGGAGCTGTTCGAGCCGAGGCTGACCGACGCGGGCGTGGTGCTGCGCGACAAGGTCCACGGCGCGGACACCGCTCCGTTCGCGATCGAACGCGTGGTGGACGGCGTCGCCGCGGCGGCCGAGGTGGCGGCGGGGGCCGACACCGCCGTGCTGGTGCTCGGCAACGACCCGCACATCAACGGCCGGGAGACCCAGGACCGCACCACGCTGCGGCTGCCGTCGCTGGACCTGGTGCGCGCGGTCCGCGAGGCCAACCCGAACACGGTGGTGGTGCTGGTGAGCGGCTACCCGTACTCGCTGGACGGCGAGGAGCGGCACCTGCCCGCCGTCGTGTGGACCGCGCACGGCGGTCAGGAGCAGGGCCGGGCGGTCGCGGAGGCGTTGTTCGGCGCGTTCTGCCCGTCGGGCCGGCTCACCCAGACCTGGTACCGCTCCGACGACGACCTGCCGGACATCTTCGACTACGACATCATCCGCGCGGGCGGCACGTACCTGTACTTCACCGGCGAGCCGCTGTTCCCGTTCGGCCACGGGCTGAGCTACACCACGTTCGAGTACTCCGACCTCACGTGGGCCGACGGCGTGGCCGCGGTGTCGGTGACCAACACCGGCGAGGTGGCGGGCGCGGAGGTCGTGCAGCTGTACTCGTCGGCGCTGGACTCGCGGGTGCGCCGGCCGGTGCGCGAGCTCCAGTCGTTCGAGCGGGTGTTCCTCGCGCCGGGTGGGACGGCGGTGGTG
This sequence comes from Actinosynnema sp. NPDC091369, assembly GCF_044757065.1. NCBI lineage: Bacteria > Bacillati > Actinomycetota > Actinomycetes > Pseudonocardiales > Pseudonocardiaceae > Actinosynnema > Actinosynnema sp. NPDC091369. Next base: position 11,528 of record NZ_JBIVUG010000018.1, read on the forward strand.
CGGCTGCGGACCGACCGGCTGTGGCACTGGGACGTCACGACCGGTCGCCGGGTGGTGGAGGCCGGGCGGTACGAGCTGTGCGCGGGTTCGTCGTCGCGCGACATCCGGTCCCGGCTGGTGGTGGACGTGCCGGGGGAGCGGATCGGGCCGCGGACGGGCCCGTTGGCGGCGGTGGACTTCGACGACTGCGACGGCGTGCGGCTGGTGGACGACGAGGTCGTGTTCACCGGCGAAGGCGCGTGGATCTCGTTCCACGACGTGGCGCCGGGGTCGCGGTCCGCGCCGCCGCCGGGCACCCGGATCTCGTTCGACGGCACGTCGTTGGTGCTCACCGCCCAGACCGCGGGCGTGCGCGTGAAGGAGGTGCGCTGACATGGTCACGATCGCCGATGTGGCCCGGCACGCCGGGGTGGCGCCCAGCACGGTGTCGTACGTGCTGACGGGCCGCCGTTCGATCTCCTCGGCCACCAAGGCGAGGGTCGAGGCGAGCGTGCGGGCGCTGGGCTACCACCCGCACGCGGGCGCCAGGTCCCTGGCCAGCAACCGCGCGAACGTGCTGGCGCTGGTGCTGCCGATGCGCGAGGGCATGCACATGCCGGTGCTGATGCAGTTCGTCGTCGCGGTCGCCAACGCGGCCCGCCGGCACGACCACGACGTGCTGCTGGTGACCGCCGACCAGGGCGCGGCGGGGCTGCGCCGGGTGGCGGGCAGCGCCCAGGTCGACGGGCTGCTGGTGATGGACGTGGAGATGCACGACGAGCGCGTGCCCGTGCTGCGCGACCTGGACCGGCCGTCGGTGCTCATCGGCTTCCCCGCCGACGCGGCCGGGTTGACGTGCGTGGACCTCGACTTCGCCGAGGCGGGCTCGCGGTGCGTGGACCACCTGGCCGACCTGGGCCACACCTACGTGGCGCTGGTCGGCGCGCCCCGCGCGGTCTACCAGCGCGACACCGGTTTCGCGCACCGCACCATGGCGGGGTTCAGCGCGGCGGCGATGCGGCGCGGCGTCTCGTCGACGACGCTGCCGACCGAGACCGACCACGAGTCGGTCCGGGTCGCCATCACCGGCCTGCTCGAACGGCACCCGGCGGTCACGGGCCTGGTGGTGCACAACGAGGCCGCGCTGCCGTCCGTGGTCGAGGTGCTGCGGTCGTTGGGGCGCAAGGTGCCCGACGACATCGCCGTGATCGCGATCTGCCCGGACGACCAGGCCGAACGGCTGATGCCGCCGCTGACCTCGGTGGCGGTGCCGGCCGAGCAGCTCGGCCACCACGCGGTGGCGCTGCTGATGGCCAAGCTCGACCGCACGCCGACACCGCCGCTGACGCTGCTGCCGCCGCGGCTCACCGAACGGGCGAGCACGACCCGCTGACGCCGCGGCTCCCCGGACGGGCGAGCACGAGCCGCCGACCTCCGCTGGCCGGCGGCTACCCTCCGGTGGATGGACGACAACCACGTCGTGGTCATCACCACCACCGACAGCGAGGACGCGGCGGGCGCCTTGGCGAAGGCGATCGTGGAGGCGCGGCTGGCGGCGTGCGTGCAGGTCGGCGGCCCGATCCGGAGCGTGTACCGGTGGGACGGCGAGGTGCACGACGACCGCGAGTGGCAGCTGTGGATCAAGACCGCCTACGACCGGGTGGACGAGCTGACCGAGTTCGTCAAGGCGCGGCACTCCTACGACGTGCCCGAGGTGGTGGCGCTGCCGGTGCTCGGCGGCAACGCCGACTACCTGGCCTGGGTCACCGAGCAGACCCGCCGCTGAGCAGCGCGGTGACCGGCGCGGCACGCGGCGGCCAACCGGGTTCGCGTCCCGGGCGCGCGGCGCGGACCCGTCCCCCGGCAGCACCTGCCACGCCATGGTCACGACCGCCTGCCCACCCTGGTGCCGGAGGTCACCAGGCCCGCCTGGCCACCGGCAACGACGTCCTGCGCGTGCGTGACGGCCGGTTCGCGGAGTACCGGGTCGCGACCTGGACCGGGTCCTAGATCCCCAACCGCCGCCGCACCAGGGTGGCGGTGTGCACGGGCTCCGCGTCGGTGCCGTGGCGGACCTGCGTGCGGCAGCTGAACCCGTCCGCCACGACCGCCGTGCCCCCGTCGGCCGACCGCACGGCCGGGAACAGGGTCTGCTCACCCACCGCCATCGACACGTCGTAGTGCCCGCGCTCGAACCCGAAGTTGCCCGCCAGCCCGCAGCACCCCTCGAGCAGGGACGCGCCCACCCCGGTCTTGGCCAGCAGCTCCCGGTCGGCGTCCAGCCCCAGCTCCGCGTACTGGTGGCAGTGCGGCTGCACGACCGCGCGCCCCTCGCCCGGCACCGGCTCCAGCAGCGGCGAGACGTGCTCGGCGAACGTGCGCACGGACCCGGCCAGCCGCACCACGTCCGGGTCGTCGCCCGCGACCTCCAGCGCGTCGGACCGCAGGAACGCCGTGCAGCTCGGCTCCAGCCCCACCACCGGGACGCCGTCGCGCGTCCACCGCCGCAGCACGCGGGCCGTCCGCCGCACCACCCGCCGCGCCACCCCGAGCTGACCGGTGGAGAACCACGTCAACCCGCAGCACACCGCGCCCTTCGGCACCTCCACCGCCTGCCCGACGTGACCGAGCACCGCCGCCGCGTCGAACCCGATGCCCGGCTCGAAGTGGTTGGTGAACGTGTCCGGGAACAGCAGCACCCGGTCACCGCCGCCGACCGGGGTGAACCGGGACTGGAACGACCGCACCGGCGTCGGCAGCGGCCGTTCCGGCGCGACCCCGCCGAACCGCCCGAACCGCGCCGTCACCGGGTTGACCAGCCGCAGCCGCAGCCACAGCGGCAACCACCCCATCGAGTAGTGCGCCGCCGGCCGGACCCGTCCCCGGTAGTGGTGGTGCAGGAACTCCGCCTTGTAGGTGGCCATGTCCACGTCCACCGGGCAGTCCCGCTTGCACCCCTTGCAGCCCAGGCACAGGTCCAGCGCGTCGCGCACCTCCTCCGACCGCCACCCGCCGCGCACCACCTGCCCGCTCAGCATCTCGAACAGCAGCCGCGCCCGGCCGCGCGTCGAGTGCTTCTCCTCCCTGGTCACCCGGTAGCTCGGGCACATCACCCCGCCGGAGGTGTTCAGGCACTTGCCCACGCCCACGCACCGCCGCGTCGCCGCCGCCAGGTCGCCGCCGTCGGCGCGCAGCGCGAGCGCCGCCCGGGTCGGGATGACCGGGGGAGCCACCAGCACCCGCAGGTCGTCGTCCAGCTTCGCGGGCGCCACGATCCGGCCGGGGTTCATCAGGTTGCCCGGGTCGAACGCCGCCTTGAACCGCCCGAACGCCTCGATCGCGGCCGGCGGGTACATCCGCGGCAGCAGCTCCGACCGCGCCTGCCCGTCGCCGTGCTCGCCCGACAGCGACCCGCCGTGCGCCACCACCAGGTCCGCCGCGTCCTGGAGGAACGACCGGTGCCCGCGCCGGAAGTCGAAGTCGATCCGCACGTGCAGGCAGCCCTCGCCGTAGTGCCCGTAGGTGATGCCGCGCCGGCCGTGCCCGGCCAGCAGCGCGTCGAACTCCCGCAGGTAGGCCCCCAGCCGCTCGGGCGGCACGGCCGCGTCCTCCCAGCCCGACCACGCCTCGCCGCCGTCGGGCATCCGGGTCGCGAGCCCCGCGCCGTCCTCCCTGACCCGCCACAGCGCGCGCTGCCGTGCCGGGTCGGTCACGACCACGGAGTGCGGCGCGAGCGCGGCGGCCAGGTGCGCGACCGAGTCCTCCGCGGTCTCCACGAACAGCCAGCTCTCGCCGGGCGGCAGCAGCAGCCGCGCGTCGCCCGCCGCCCGCGCCAGCTCCGCGTTCAGCCCCTCGACCGTGAGCACGTCCAGCTCGCGCAGCTGCGGCGCGAGGTCGGCGGCGTCGTACGGGCCGTCGAAGCCGAGCACGGCCAGCACCCGGCGCGGCGGCGCCTGCACCAGCTCCACGGTCGCGCCGAGCACGGTCGCGCACGTGCCCTCCGAGCCGACCAGCGCCCGGGTCAGGTCCGGCAGCGCGTCCAGCCGGTAGCCCGACACCCGCCGGTCCAGCGCGGGGAACCACGACGGGTCCACCGCCGGCAGGTCCAGCGGCGGGGGAGTGCGGGTGTCGAACCGTCGGCCGTCGGCCAGCAGCACGTCGAGCGCGCGCACGTTGTCGCTGGTCTTGCCCCAGGCGACGGAGTGCGCGCCGCACGCGTCGTTGCCGATCATGCCGCCGAGCGTGCAGCGGGAGTGGGTCGACGGGTCGGGGCCGAACACCAGCCCGTGCGGCCGGGCGGCGTCGTTGAGCCGGTCCAGCACCACCCCCGGCTGCACCACCGCGACGCGCTCGACCGGGTCCACCGAGATCACCCGGTCGAGGTACCGGGAGAAGTCGACGACCAGGCCCGCGCCCGCCGAGTTGCCCGCGATCGAGGTGCCCGCGCCCCGGTGCGTGATCGGCACGCCGTGCGCGACGGCCACCCCGACCGCCGCCACCACCCCGTCCACCGACCGCGGCCGCACGACGACGGCCGGCACGTGGCGGTAGTTGGACGCGTCGACGGAGTACAGCGCGCGGTCGCCGGGGGCGGCGAGCACGTCGCCGTCGACCTCGGCGGTGAGTTGTTCGACGAAACCGGTCACCGGCCGATTGTGATCCACCTCCGGCCGATGGTGGCGTACTCCGGGGTACGGGATAGCCTCGCCCGCATCAACCAGCAGCGATGGGAGCAAGCGTGTCGAGGTCCGTTCTGGTCACCGGCGGCAACCGGGGCATCGGTCTGGCGATCGCGCGGGCGTTCGCCGCGCAGGGCGACAAGGTCGCGGTGACGCACCGCGGGTCCGGCGCGCCCGAGGGCCTGCTCGGCGTCAAGTGCGACGTGACCAGCTCGACCGAGGTCGACGCGGCGTTCGCCGAGGTCGAGGCCGCGCACGGACCCGTCGAGGTGCTCGTGGCCAACGCCGGCATCACCGACGACACGCTGCTGCTGCGGATGACCGACGAGCAGTTCACCCGGGTCCTGGACGCCAACCTGACCGGCGCGTTCCGGGTCGCGCAGCGCGCGTCCAGGGGCATGCTGCGCAAGCGCCACGGCCGGATCGTGTTCATCTCCTCCGTGGTCGGCCTCATGGGCGGCGCGGGCCAGGTCAACTACGCGGCCAGCAAGGCGGGCCTGGTGGGCGTGGCCCGGTCGATCGCCCGCGAGCTGGGCACCCGCAACATCACCGCGAACGTCGTCGCGCCCGGCTTCATCACCACGGACATGACCGACGCGCTGCCCGAGGAGCGCCGCAAGCAGATCCTCGCCCAGGTGCCGTCCGGCCGCTACGGCACGACCGACGAGATCGCCGCCGCCGTCACCTTCCTGGCCTCCGACGCCGCCGCCTACATCACCGGCGCGGTGCTGCCGGTCGACGGCGGCCTCGGCATGGGCCACTGAACCAACCAGTACCAGAGCACAACATTTCGGAGGACGGGTTTCAGTGACGGGACTGCTCGAAGGCAAGCGGCTGCTGGTCACCGGTGTGATCACGGACGCGTCGATCGCCTTCCACGTGGCCAGGGTCGCGCAGGAGCAGGGCGCCCAGGTCGTGCTCACCGGCTTCGGCCGGCTGAGCCTCGTGGAGCGGATCGCCAAGCGCCTGCCGCAGGCCGCGCCGGTGGTCGAGCTCGACGTGCAGAACCAGGAGCACCTGGACACGCTGGCCGACCGGGTGCGCGAGCACGTGGACGGCCTGGACGGCGTGGTGCACGCGATCGGCTACGCCCCGCCCTCGTGCCTGGGCGCGCCGTTCATGGACGCACCCTGGGAGGACGTCTCCACGGCCGTGCACGTGTCGGCCTACTCGTACAAGGCGCTGGTCAAGGCCACCCTGCCGCTGATGGGCCGCGGCGCGTCGGTGGTCGGCCTGGACTTCGACGCCCGCCAGGCGTGGCCCGCCTACAACTGGATGGGCCCGGCGAAGGCCGCGTTCGAGGCGATCAACCGCTACCTCGCCCGCGACCTCGGCCCGGAGGGCATCCGGGTCAACCTGGTCTCGGCCGGTCCCGTGCGCACCATGGCCGCCAAGTCGATCCCCGGCTTCGCGCAGCTCGAGGCCATGTGGGGCGAGAAGGCGCCGCTCGGCTGGAACGTGGACGACCCGGAGCCGGTCGCCAAGTCGGTGTGCGGGCTGCTGTCGGACTGGTTCCCGGCCACCACCGGCTCGATGGTGTTCGTCGACGGCGGCGTGCACTTCCTGGGTCTCTGACGCGCGGACCGGGTCGGCGTGCGTTCGATCACGCCGACCCGGTTGTGCGGGTCCCGGGCGGCGGCGCGAGGATGTCCGGGTGAGTTACGACGCGCTGCTCTGGCTGTCCTTCGGCGGACCGGAAGGACCCGACGACGTCCGCCCCTTCCTGGAGAACGTGACCCGCGGCCGGGGCGTCCCGCCCGAGCGGTTGGACGAGGTCGAGCAGCACTACCAGCACTTCGGCGGCGTGTCGCCGATCAACGCGCTCAACCGCGCCGCGATCGAGGCCGTGCGCGGCCTGGTCGACCTGCCGATCTACTTCGGCAACCGCAACTGGCACCCCATGGTCGAGGACACGCTGGCCGAGATGAAGGCCGACGGCGTCCGGCGCGCCCTCGTCTTCCCGACCAGCGCCTACGGCGGCTACTCCGCGTGCCGGCAGTACGACGAGGACGTCCTGCGCGCCCGCGCGGCCGTGCCGGACGCGCCCGAGCTGGTCAAGCTGCGCCAGTTCTTCGACCACCCGCTGTTCGTGGAGTCGTTCGCGGACGCCGTGCGCGCCGCCGCGGCCCGGTTGCCCGGTGGCGACCACCGCCTGGTGTTCACCGCGCACTCGGTGCCGGTGTCGGCGGACAAGGCCGCCGGACCGCCCGAGGACGGCGGCCACCTCTACTCCCGGCAGGTCGCCGAGGCGTCCCGGCTGGTCGCCGAGGCCGTCGGCGCGGCCGAGCACGACGTGGTGTGGCAGTCGCGGTCGGGGCCGCCGCAGGTGCCGTGGCTCGAACCGGACATCGTGGACCACCTCGACGCCCTCTACGACAGGGGTGTGCGCAACGTGGTGGTGTGCCCGATCGGGTTCGTCAGCGATCACCTGGAAGTGGTGTGGGACCTCGACACCGAGGCCCGCGAGCGCGCCCAGGAGCTGGGCATGGGCTTCGCCCGCGCGGCCACGCCCAACGACGACCCGCGCTTCGCCCGGCTCGTGGCCGAGCTCGTCGCCGAGCACGTGTCCGACGCCCCGGCGCGCAAGCTGTCGGACTTCCGCACCCTGGGCTGCACGGTCGACGGCGCGTTCTGCGCCACGCGGTGCTGCGAGCCGGCGAAACGGCCGGGAGCGGCCCGGTGAGCGTGGACTTCAGCTGGTCGCCCCGGCCCGCGGACTGGCGTGACGCGCTGCGCACCGCCGTGCCGCTGTACCGGTGGGCGCCGTGGTTCGCTGCGGCGCTCGCCGTGCTGGGCGTCGTGGTGCTCGTGCTGGGCATGACGTGGGCGGGCGTGTTCGGGCTCGCGCTCGCTGTGATCATCCTCGCACTCGTGCCGGTGGGCACCGCGGTGAACTTCCACAACCACCCGCTCGCCGCGAAGACGGTGACCGGCACGGCGGACGCGCACTCGCTGCGGATGTCGGTCGGCGAGGCCGCGCGCAGCGAGCTGAGCTGGGCGGAGCTGCCCGGCTGGGTGGAGACGGCGCGCGGTTTCGTGCTGCGGACCGGCACCACCGCCGTGTACGCCGTGCCGCACCGCGCGTTCGCCGACGCCGAGGCGGTCGGGAGGTTTCGCTCCCTGCTGGTGGAACACGTCGGCCCGGCGGCCTGAACCGCCGCCGGGGCCCGCGTACCCTCGGCAGGCGTGTCTTGTGCGAGTGCGACGCTGGTCGTGTGGACGTCCGCCTGGCTGCATGGTGCGGCCGCGGCCGACGACGTCCTCGACGCCCTGGGGTTCTGGGCCGGGCTGCACGAAGTGGTGGCCGACGACGACGGCACCGCGACGGCGCTCGACCTGCCCGGCCCCGACGAGGTCCCCGTAGGCCCCGCGCTGCTGCTGGCGTCGCTGCGCCGCGCGTCCGCGACCACCGCCCGGCTGGTCATCCCCGTACCCGGTGACGTGCGCGGACTCGGCGCCAACGGCCCCCTCGGCAAGTCCGCGCTGCGCGCCGGCCAGGCGGCCGTGCTGCCGGAGGTGGGCGTGGGGCTGGTGCCGAAGCTGGTGGCCGACGGCGTGCTGCGGTGGACGGTGTTCGACCTGCCCGGCGCACCCGCCGCCGAGCACGTGCCGATCGGCGAGGCCGAGCACGGCCTGGCGTCGGCGATGCGGGAGGCGGCCACCGCGCTGGTGACGCTGGACGTGGCGCGGCACCGGCCGAACGTGCGCGCCGAGATCGCCGCGCTGTCCGCGGAGCACTCGGGGCTGGAGTGGCCCGCCGGGATGCCGTCGCGCGCGCTGCGCGTGCTCCAGCGGGCCGCCGAGGTCGCCGCGATCCTCGCCGTGGCGGCGTCCGACGCGCCGGGCGGAGCGGTGTCGGCGACCGCGACGAGGGCGCGGGACGAGGCGCTGCGGCCGTTGTCCGAGGCCGTGCGGCGGGCTCGGCTCGCGGCGGTGGACGAAGCGGTGCGCGTCCTTTCGGATCAGGGTGCCGGCCGCCATTAGGTGGTAACCGCCGTCGAATGTTCGACAACTGTTCGGTGATCTTCGAAATGGTCGGTAGACCGATGTCGGGACGGCCCTGTCGAATATTCGACGGCGACCATGCTCCCGAACCGCGCGGACAATCGGCTGAACAGGTGATCCGGGCGGCGACCATTCGCGCTCCGAATCGATTCCGGCTGAACTCGCCACTACCGTCCCATCGGTGACCGAAGTACTGTCATCGCAGGTCACGGGGCTGCTGCGGGGGTTCGTGCGCGGGTATAGCCACGGATTATGTCCAGGTCAACCCCTCGTCAACACGAGGTGTCGTGCGTTACCGTACGTCTGGGAGCGCTCCCAGGAAGCCGTTTCGGTCTCGCGTCGAATCCCGATTCGGGGAAATCGCTGGGAGCGCTCCCAGATGGCGGGTTGCTCGCAAGGAGGCGATGCATGAGTCTGCGCACGTTCGTACGTTCCCGGAAACTGACCGGGGCATTGGCGGTGACCTCGGTGGCGGCCCTGTCCGTTGCCGGGGTGGTGGCTTCGACCGCCACCGCCAACGCTGCCCCCGGTTGTCGGGTGGCGTACCAGATCACGAACCAGTGGCAAGGCGGATTCGGCGCCAACGTCACGGTCACCAACCTGGGTGACGCCATTTCCGGCGGGTGGACGCTGGAGTGGGACTTCGCCGCCGGACAGCGGGTCCAGCAGGGTTGGAACGGCACGTTCTCCCAGTCCGGGACGCGCGTGACCGTCAAGAGCCCGTCCTGGGCCGGCAACCTCGGCACCGGCGCTTCGGTGACGCCCGGCTTCAACGGCTCGTGGACCGGGTCCAACCCGGCCCCCACGCAGTTCCGGTTGAACGGCACGGTGTGCACGGGGTCGATCGACACCACGACGACCACGACCACCACCACGACGACGACCACCACCACGACCTCGACGACGACCACCACCACCACGGGCAACAACCCGGGTGGTCCGAGGGTCGACAACCCGTACGTGGGTGCGGGCGTGTACGTCAACCCGCAGTGGTCGGCTCGCGCCGCCGCCGAGCCGGGTGGCTCGCGGATCGCGAACCAGCCCACCGCGGTGTGGCTGGACCGGACCAGCGCGATCGACGGCAACGGCTCGCCGACGACCGGCAGCATGGGTCTGGCCGCCCACCTCGACGAGGCCGAGAAGCAGCGCGCCGCGCGTGCGGACGGCCAGCTCGTCTTCCAGTTCGTCGTCTACAACCTGCCCGGTCGCGACTGCGCCGCGCTGGCCTCCGCCGGTGAGCTGGGCCCGACAGAGATCGGTCGCTACAAGACCGAGTACATCGACAAGATCACGAGCATCGTCAGCAACCCGAAGTACTCGAAGCTGCGCATCGTCGCGGTCATCGAGATCGACTCGCTGCCGAACCTCGTCACCAACGTGTCTCCGCGCGCCACGGCCGTGCCTGCCTGTGACACGATGAAGGCGAACGGCAACTACGTCGAGGGCGTCTCGTACGCCGTCGGCAAGCTGGGTGACATCCCGAACGTCTACAACTACCTCGACTCGGGCCACCACGGCTGGATCGGTTGGGGCGACACGGTTCCCGAGTACGACAACTTCTACGCGGCGGCCAAGCAGTTCACGGCCATCCTGGGCAAGAACGGCGCCACCAAGGACAAGGTCCACGGCTTCGCCACCAACACGGCGAACTACTCCGCGCTGGAGGAGCCGTTCTGGACGGTCGACGACGTCGTCGGTGGCCGCCCGGTGAAGGAGCAGGCGAAGTGGGTCGACTGGAACGACTTCAACGGTGAGCTGGGCTTCGCCACGGCGATGCGCGCCGAGCTGGTCAAGCAGGGCTTCGACAGCGGCATCGGCATGCTGATCGACACCTCGCGCAACGGCTGGGGCGGCCCGAACCGGCCCACCGCCAAGTCGACCGCGACCAACGCGGACGACTACGTGAACCAGTCGCGCATCGACCGCCGTTACCAGAAGGGCAACTGGTGCAACCAGGCCGGTGCCGGCCTGGGTGAGCGTCCGAAGGCCGCTCCGAAGCCGAGCATCGACGCCTACGTCTGGATCAAGCCGCCGGGTGAGTCCGACGGTGCGTCCAGCGAGATTCCGAACGACGAGGGCAAGCGCCTCGACCGGATGTGCGACCCGACCTACGGTGGCAACATCCGCAACGGCAACAACCCGTCGGGTGCTCTCGCCGACGCGCCGCTTTCGGGCCACTGGTTCTCGGCCCAGTTCCAGCAGCTGATGGCCAACGCCTACCCGGCGCTGTGACCACGAGCTGACTGACAACTGAACAACGCACTGCACACCCCGTAGGCGGCGTCCACCCGGACGCCGCCTACGGGCGTCTATTCGTTTGCCGGCGCTCCTAACGTGGCACCGGTGGACATCGACGAGATCACCGCGCGGTTGGCACAGCGGTTCGGCCCCCCGGTCGCCGGGTGGTGCGCACGGGTGCCCGAGCCGGCGGCCGAGGTCGCGGCGCGCTGGGACCTCATCCTGGGCGACGTGATGCCGGCGGGCGCTTCGTCGGTCGTGGTGGCGTGCTCGCGCGGTGGTGCGCCGATGGCCCTGAAGCTGAGCCCGGACCCCGTCTTCCTGGCCTCGCAGGCGTCCGTGCTGCGCCACTTCGCCCCGTCCGGCCGGGTGCCCGCCGTGCCGGCCGAAGCCGACGGCGTGCTGCTGATGGACGCCGTGCGACCCGGCACCCCGGCGGACGGACTGCCGACCCCGCCGGCGCCGGGGCAGTGGGCGGACCTGGTCACCGCGCTGCACGGCGTGCCGGACCGGGCCACCCCCGGCCGGACCTGCGCGCCCGCTGCGAGGACGCTTTCACCCGCATCGGCCGCCGCCTGGCCGACCCCGCCGTGGCCGCCCACGTGTCCGAGCGGACCTGGGCCCGCGCCCGGGAGCGCTGCTCGGCGTTGCTCGACACCCAGCCGCGCGTGCTGCTGCACGGCGACCTCCACCCGGGCAACGTCCTGGACGGCGGCCACGCGCTGGTCGCGATCGACCCGAGGCCCTGCGTGGGCGACCCGTGCTTCGACGTCGTCGACTACGCCCTGACCGCCGCCGGCCACGGGGACGTGCCGACCCGCGCCACCGCCGTCGCCACCGCCGCCTCCCTGGACCCCGACCGCCTCCACGACTGGTGCCGCGCCCTGGCCCCGATGATCGCCACCTCCTACCTGGACGACGAGGCGACCCGAACGGAACTGCTCACCCTGGCCCGCTGACCCGGGAACGCTTCGCCGGAGTCCCCGCCCAGGGGCCCCTGTTCTCATTCTCCCAGAGGGGTCCGACAATTCCGGTCCGGTCGGGGAGTTCCGGCGGAAAACGCGAGGTGGAGTCGCTCCACGTCGACCGAAGGGCCGTCAGTGCGTAACTTCGGTGGGGTGACCTCTGACCTCCCCACCACCGCAGGCGCCCTCCGCGCGGCCGGTTACGCGCCGCGCGGGGTCAAGGCCGAGATCCGGGAGAACCTCCTGGCCGCCCTCCGCGACGGCCGCGACCCGTGGCCCGGCATCGTCGGCTTCGACCGCACCGTCCTGCCGCAGCTGGAGCGGGCGCTGCTCGCGGGGCACGACGTGGTGCTGCTCGGCGAGCGCGGGCAGGGCAAGACCCGGCTCCTGCGCACCCTCGTCGGCCTGCTCGACGAGTGGACCCCGGTGATCGAGGGCGCCGAGCTGAACGAGCACCCGCTCGACCCCATCACCCCCGAGTCGAAGCGCCGCGCGGCCGAGCTCGGCGACGACCTGCCCGTGACGTGGAAGCACCGCGACGAGCGGTTCGCCGAGAAGCTCGCCACGCCGGACACCAGCGTCGGCGACCTGGTCGGCGACGTCGACCCGGTCAAGGTCGCCCAGGGCCGCAGCCTCGGCGACCCGGAGACCATCCACTACGGCCTGCTGCCCCGCTCCCACCGCGGCGTCATCGCCGTCAACGAGCTGCCCGACCTGGCCGAGCGCATCCAGGTCGCGCTGCTCAACGTGATGGAGGAACGGGACATCCAGATCCGCGGCTACACGCTGCGGCTCCCGCTGGACGTCCTGCTCGTCGCCACCGCCAACCCCGAGGACTACACCAACCGCGGCCGCATCATCACGCCGCTCAAGGACCGCTTCGGCGCTGAGATCCGCACCCACTACCCGCTGGAGATCGGCGCCGAGGTCGACCTGGTCCGCCAGGAGGCGCACCTGGTCGCCGAGGTGGGCGACCACTTGCTGGAGGTCATCGCCCGGTTCGTGCGGCACCTGCGCGAGTCCTCCTCGATCGACCAGCGCTCCGGCGTGTCGGCCCGGTTCGCGGTCGCGGCGGCGGAGACGGTGGCCGCGAGCGCGCTGCGCCGCAGCGCCCTGATCGGCGAGAACCCGCCCATCGCGCGCCCCGTCGACCTGGACTCGGTGCCCGAGGTGCTGCGCGGCAAGCTCGAGTTCGAGGCCGGTGAGGAGGGCCGGGAGCAGGAGGTGCTGGTGCACCTGCTGCGCCGGGCCGTCGCGGACACGGCGCGGTCCACGTTCGCGGGCGTCGACCTGCGGCCGCTGGCCGAGCTGGTGTCCGACGGCCATCCGGTGGCCACCGGTGAACGCGTGCACCCCGGCGACCTGCTGGCCGCGCTGCCGGAGCTGCCCGTGCTGCACGACGTGGCGCAGCGCGTCGGCGCGGGCCCCAAGGACCCGGCGGGCCGCATCGCGTCGGCCGTCGAGCTGGCGCTGGAATCGCTCTACCTGACCCGTCAGCTGTCGAAGGACAGCAGCGACGACGACCGACAGGTGTACGGATGAGCAGTTACCGGTACGGCCGGTACGTCGACGGGCCCGACCCGCTCGCCCCGCCGACCGACCTGCGCGCGGCCATGGACGAGCTGGGCCGCGAAGTCATGGAGGGTGCCTCGCCCGCCTCGGCGCTGCGCGAGCTGCTGCGTCGGGGCCTGCCGGGCACGCGTGGCCTGGACGACCTGACCGCGCGGCTGTGGCAGAAGCGGGCCGCCCTCACCCGCCGCCACCGGCTCGACGGCACGTTGCAGGAGATCCAGCGGCTGCTGGAGGAGGCGTTGAGCGCCGAACGGGCCGCGCTGTTCCCCGACCCGGACGACGAGGCGCGGTTCCGCGAGGCCCGGCTGGACGCGCTGCCGCAGTCGACCGCGGCGGCGGTGAGCGAGCTGGCCGAGTACGACTGGCGCTCGCCGCAGGCCCGCGAGTCCTACGAGAAGATCCGCACCCTGCTCGGCCGCGAGCTCATGGACCAGCGGTTCCAGGGCATGAAGCAGGCCATGGAGAACGTCCGCCCCGAGGACGTGCAGCGCATCCAGGCCATGCTGGGCGACCTGAACGACCTGCTCGCCGCGCACGCCGCGGGCGAGGACACGGCCGAGCGGTTCGAGCGGTTCATGCGCGAGCACGGCGAGTTCTTCCCGGAGAACCCGAAGTCGGTGGACGAGCTGATCGACGCGCTGGCCGCCCGGTCCGCCGCCGCCCAGCGCATGATGAACTCGATGTCGGAGCAGCAGCGCCAGGAGCTGTCGGCGCTGTCGCAGCAAGCCTTCGGCGACTCCGGCGTCGGCGCGCAGCTGTCGCAGTTGGACAGCCTGCTGCAAGGGCTGCGGCCGGGCGAGGACTGGAACGGCTCGGCCCGGTTCCGCGGGAACAACCCGCTGGGGCTGGGCGAGGGCGCGCAGGCCATGGCGGACCTGGCCGAGCTGGACGCGCTGGCCGAGCAGCTCTCGCAGTCCTACCCCGGCGCGCGGCTCGAGGACATCGACGTGGAGGCGCTGGTCCGGCAGCTCGGCGCGGAGGCGGGCGTGGACGCGCGCAGGCTGGCCGAGCTGGAACGCGAGCTGCGGTCCCAGAACCTGCTGGAACGCGCGCCGGACGGCTCGCTGCGGTTGACGCCGAAGGCGCTGCGGCAGCTGGGCGAGACGGCGTTGCGCGGCGTGCTCGACCGGGCGAGGGAGCAGGGCCAACGGGACAACTCGTCGGCCGGCGCGGCCGGTGAGCTGACCGGGTCGACGCGACCGTGGCGGTTCGGCGACACCGAGCCGTGGAACGTGCCGCGGACCGTCACGAACGCCGTGCTGCGGTCGGCGGGCGGACCGGTCGAGCTGGACGTGGTGGACGTCGAGGTGAGCGAGACCGAGCAGCGGTCACGCGCGGCGGTCGCGTTGTGCGTGGACACGTCCTGGTCGATGGTGCAGGACGGGCGGTGGGTGCCGATGAAGCGCACCGCGCTGGCGCTGCACCACCTGGTGCGGACCCGGTTCCGCACCGACGCGCTGGAGCTGATCACGTTCGGCCGGCACGCCGAGACCGTCGACATCGGGCAGCTCACCGCGCTGGAAGGGGTGTGGGAGCAGGGCACGAACCTGCACCACGCGCTGCTGCTGGCCGGTCGGCACGTGCGCAAGCACCCCGACGCGCAGCCCGTGGTGCTGGTCGTGACCGACGGCGAGCCGACCGCGCACCTGGAGGCGACCGGCGACGCCGAGTTCCACTACCCGCCGCTGCCGCGGACCATCGGCAAGACCCTGGTCGAGGTCGACGCGCTGGCCCGGCTGGGCGCGTCGATCACGGTGTTCCGCCTGGGCGACGACCCGAGGTTGACCAGGTTCGTGGACGCCGTGGCCCGGCGGTCGGGCGGCCGGGTCGTCGCGCCGGACGAGGACGGGCTGGGCGCGGCCGTGGTGACCGACTACCTGCGCTCCCGCAAGCGCCGTTCATGACGCGGTGACCGGGCGCGCGGGCGCGCGCACCGCGGATCGTCGACCAGGACCGCCGGTGCGTTGGGAGGCCCGAGGATTCACCACCGCTGTCCGCGTTCCGACCGGGAATCGCCGTCGCCTGAGCGATCATGATCGGCATGACCATTTCACCGCCACCCACCGCGCGGCCCTGGGACACCGACGACACACCACCCGCCGTGCTGGCGCGGCTCGCCGGGGAGGCCGAGCGTGCCTTGGCGCTCAGCGCCGAGGTCGCCGCACGGCTGCGCCGGCACGTCGTGGACCACCGCGACGACGTGCTGGCGCCGGCGCACGAGGCGGGCGAGCACTACGCCGAGGCGCGGCGAAAGCACCTGGACACCGTGCGGCGCGCGCTGGGTGGCGCGGCGTTGCGCGCAGGAGCGTTCGTCTGCCTGGGGCCGGTGTTCGCGCTGGCGGCACTCGGCCCGTTCGTGACTGCGTGGCTCGCGGCGGACCTGGTCACGCCGGGGTGGCACCTGCCGTTCCTCGCCGTCGCCGCTCTGCTGTGGTGGGGGAGCCTGCGGCTGCCCAAGCGGTGGGCGGGCGCACCGATCGCGGCGGTGGCGGTGTCCGCCGCCGCCGCCGGGCCGTGGCTGGGCTTCCGACTGTTCGGCGAGGACGACGGCATCGGGATCGGGATCGCCGTGCTCGTCGGTGCCGTCGTCGTCGGGACCGTCGGCGCGGTCACCCTGGCGTACCAGGACGACGGGGCCAGCGCGGCCGAGGCCCAAGGCGCCTTCGACACCTGGGTGGAGCAGGTCTACCGACGCGGGGTGCTGCCGGCCGCCGCGCTCGTGGCCAACAGCCCCGGACCGGTGTACTCGACCCGGCTGGCCGGTGCGACCAGCTGGGTCGACTTCGGCACCGTGGTGGACGTGGAAACGCCGGCGACCGCCGACCTGCGCCGCCTGCTCAGCCGGAACCAGGGCAGTTTCGCGCTGGCCGGACCGCGTGGCGCGGGCAAGACGACCCTGCTGGAGCGGTGGTGCGAGGGTCGCTACCTCGACGACGGCGGCACCGCCGCGCTGGCGGTGAAGGTCGAAGCGCCCGTCGGCTACGACCCGCGTGAGTTCCTGGTGCACCTGTTCGGCAAGCTGTGCGACGCGGCCGAGCGGTACGCGCCGGCCGAGCCACCGCGCCGGCCGTGGTACCTGCGCTACGTCGAGCCCGAGCGGCCTCGGTGGTCCGAGGCCCGGATCACGCCCGCCGAGCTGGGCGTCCTCGCCCGCCGTGAGCGCGAACGGATCCGGTACGTGCGGCGCCGCACGGTGGAGCGGGAGGCGGGCTTCGACCTGTCGTGGGTGGTGAAGCCCGCTGTCAAGCGTCGGACGTCGGTCACCCGCGACGACGTGCCGCTCAACCACCCGGAGCTGGTGGACGAGTTCCGCTGGTTCCTGCGCAAGACGGCCGAGGTCGTCGGCGGCGCGGGCGGCAAGGTGCTCGTCGCGGTGGACGAGCTGGACCGGATCGGCGACGGCGAGCAGGCCCAGCGGTTCCTCAACGAGCTGAAAGCCGTGTTCGACGTGCCGAACTGCTTCTTCCTGGTGTCGGTGTCCGAGGACGCCCTGGGCGACTTCGAGCTGGCCGCGATGGGGGTGCGCAGCGCGTTCGACAGCGCGTTCGACGCCGTGGTGCGGGTCGACTACCTCGGTTTCGCCGAAGCGCGCACGGTGCTCCACCGGCGGGTGGTGAACCTGCCCGAGCAGTTCGCCGCGCTCGCCCACGTGTTCTCCGGTGGGTTGGCCCGCGAGCTGGTGCGGGTGGTGGAGGTGATGGCGGCGGAGGGCGGTGACCTGGCCGACGTGACGGCCCGGCTGGTACGCCGACTGCTGACGCGCACCACGCGGGCGGCGGCCGGCCGGCTCCTCCGGACACCCGACCGGCACGCGGGCGCGGTGTTGCTCCCGGTGCTGGACGAGCTGCCGACGGACCTTTCCCGCCTGCGGGATTACGCGGCCGTTCTGGAGTCGACCGAGGTGGGGGCGTCGGCTGAAGCGATTCGGCTGGACGTGGTGGTGACGGTCGAGTACCTGGCCACGGTGCTGGCCGTGTTCGACGGACGGCTGGACGAGCGGCGCAGCGCGCGCGGCCTGGAGCCGGGGCACGGCGGCTTCGACACGCTGGCCCGCGTGCGGCGGCACCTGGGCGCGAACCCCCACGGCGCGCGGGAGCTGCTGGCCGCGTTCGACCGGGCGTGGGGTCTCAGTCGTTGCGGTCGTCCTTGACCTCGTCCTTGGTCTCGCGCTCCCGCTCGGTCGAGGCCAGCGCCTTCTCCGTGGTGGCGTCGGGCTCGACGTGGTGCCGGCCGGGCCGGAGGGAGAAGTGCGACTCGTCGCGCATCCGCTCCACCATGTGCGGGTAGTGCAGCTCGAACGCGGGCCGCTCGGACCGGATGCGCGGCAGCTCGGTGAAGTTGTGCCGCGGCGGTGGGCACGTCGTGGCCCATTCGAGGGAGTTGCCGAAGCCCCACGGGTCGTCGCGCTCGGCGGGGTCGCCGAACCGGTAGCTGCGCAGCACGTTCCACACGAACGGCAGCACGGACGCGCCCAGCAGGAACGCCCCGATCGAGGAGATCGTGTTCAGCAAGGTGAAGTTGTCGCTCTCCAGGTAGTCGGCGTAGCGGCGGGGGAAGCCGAGGTTGCCGAGCCAGTGCTGGATCAGGAACGTGCCGTGGAAGCCCAGGAACGTGGTCCAGAAGTGCAGCTTGCCCAGCGGCTCGTTCAGCATCCGCCCGGTCATCTTGGGGAACCAGAAGTAGATGCCCGCGTAGGTGGCGAACACGATCGTGCCGAACAGCACGTAGTGGAAGTGGGCCACCACGAAGTACGTGTCGGTGACGTGGAAGTCCAGCGGCGGCGACGCCAGGATGATGCCGGTCAGCCCGCCGAGCAGGAACGTCGCCAGGAACCCGATGCTGAACAGCATCGGCGTCTCGAACGTCAGCTGCCCCTTCCACATGGTGCCGATCCAGTTGAAGAACTTGATGCCGGTCGGCACCGCGATCAGGAACGTCATCAGCGAGAAGAACGGCAGCAGCACCGCGCCGGTGGCGAACATGTGGTGCGCCCACACCGCCACCGACAGCGCCGCGATGGCGAACGTGGCGAAGACCAGTCCTTTGTAGCCGAACAGGGGCTTGCGGCTGAACACCGGGAAGATCTCGCTCACGATCCCGAAGAACGGCAGCGCCACGATGTAGACCTCGGGGTGGCCGAAGAACCAGAACAGGTGCTGCCACAGGATCACGCCGCCGTTGGCCGGGTCGAACACGTGCGCGCCCAGGTGCCGGTCGGCGGCCAGGCCCATCAGGGCGGCGGTGAGGATCGGGAACGCCAGCAGGATCAGGATGCTGGTGACGAAGATGTTCCAGGTGAAGATCGGCATCCGGAACATGGTCATGCCGGGCGCGCGCAGGCAGCACACCGTGGTCACCATGTTGACCCCGCCGAGGATCGTGCCCAGGCCGGACACCGCCAGGCCCATGATCCACAGGTCGGGCCCGACGCCCGGCGCGTGCACCGCGCTGCTCAGCGGCGTGTACGCGGTCCAGCCGAAGTCCGCCGCGCCGCCGGGCGTGAGGAACCCGGCCATCACGGTGAGCCCGCCGAACAGGAACAGCCAGTACGAGAACGCGTTGAGCCGGGGGAACGCGACGTCCGGCGCGCCGATCTGCAGCGGCAGGATGTAGTTGGCGAAGCCGAACAGGATCGGCGTCGCGTACAGCAGCAGCATGATCGTGCCGTGCATGGTGAACAGCTGGTTGTACTGCTCGTTGGACAGGAACTGCAGCCCCGGCCGGGCCAGCTCGCCCCGGATGAGCAGTGCCATCACGCCGCCGACCATGAAGAACACGAACGACGTGCTCAGGTAGAGCAGCCCGATCTGCTTCGGGTCGGTGGTGCGGAACAGGCCCAGCAGCACGGCGCCCTTCGGCCGTCGTCGGGCCGCACCCGGGTGGGTGATGACGGGTTCCGGCTTGAGCGCGGTCATGCCGCCTCCCTCGTCCCGACGACGTGAGCCAGACCACATCGTCCCCCCGCCGGCGGCCCGGGGCAAACGCTCAGCCCTGCTCCGGGACCCTGACCTGCTGTTCTATCGAACCCGTCGCCCGTTCGAGGAAGCGCAGCAGCTCGACCGGGAACGGCAGCACCAGGGTCGAGTTCTTCTCCGCCGCGACCTCCACGATGGTCTGGAGCAGCCTGAGCTGCAACGCGGCGGGCGTGGCGGCCATCGCGGCGGCGGCCTCGGACAGCTTCTTCGACGCCTGCAACTCGCCGTCGGCGGTGATGATGCGGGCCCGCCGCTCCCGCTCCGCCTCGGCCTGCCGCGACATGGACCGCTTCATGCTCTCCGGCAGCGCCACGTCCTTGATCTCGACCCGGTCGATCTCGATGCCCCAGGACACCGCCGGGTTGTCGATCATCAGCTCCAGGCCCTGGTTGAGGCGCTCGCGGTTGGACAGCAGGTCGTCCAGCTCGCTCTTGCCGATGATCGAGCGCAACGACGTCTGCGCGACCTGGAGCATGGCGAACCGGTAGTCCTCGACCGTCACCACGGCCCGCACCGCGTCGACCACCTTGAAGTACACGACGGCGTCCACGCGCACCGTGACGTTGTCGCGGGTGATGCCGTCCTGCGCGGGGATGGGCTGGGTGACGATCTGCAGGTTGACCTTCCGCAGCCGGTCGATGCCCGGCACGACCATGGTCAACCCCGGTCCGCGCAGCGCGGGCCGCACCTTCCCGAAGCGGAACACCAGGCCCTGCTCGTACTGCTTGACGATGCGGGCGCTGCCCGCCAGCCCGAGCGCGACCACGCCCAACGCGCCGATGACGATGTCGAGGATCATCGCGACCATCTCCCACGTCCCCTGCCGACGAGGGTACGCCCGCACTTCCCGCGAAGCGGACGTTTCGTCCCCGGTCCCGCCCGCGAGCTAGGGTCGTTGACATGCAGACCTGGTCATCCACTCCTGTCCCGCGGGTAGCGGGGGAGCCGCGCCCGTTGCGCCTGTTCGACACCGCCGCCGGCGAGGTGCGCCCGACCGCTCCCGGCGCCACCGCCAGGCTGTACGTCTGCGGCATCACCCCGTACGACGCCACGCACCTGGGGCACGCGGCCACCTACCTGGCGTTCGACCTCGTCCACCGGGTGTGGCTGGACAACGGCCACGACGTGCACTACGTGCAGAACGTGACCGACATCGACGACCCGCTGCTGGAGCGGGCCGAGCGCGACCAGGACGACTGGGTGGTCCTCGGCATGCGCGAGACCGCGCTGTTCCGCGAGGACATGGTGGCGCTGCGGGTGCTCCCGCCGCGCGACTACGTGGGCGCGGTCGACGCGATCCCCGAGGTCGTCGAGGTCATCGCGAAGCTGCTGGCGGGCGGCGCGGCGTACCGGGTCGACGACCCGGAGTACCCCGACGTGTACTTCGACCACACGGCGACCGGCCGGTTCGGCTACGAGTCGAACTACGACCTGGAGACCATGGGCCGGTTCTTCGCCGAGCGCGGCGGCGACCCGGACCGGGTGGGCAAGCGGCACCCGCTGGACGCGCTGCTGTGGCGCGCGGCCCGGCCGGGCGAGCCGTCGTGGCCGTCGGAGCTGGGTGAGGGCAGGCCGGGCTGGCACATCGAGTGCAGCGCCATCGCGCTCAACCGCCTCGGCACGTCGTTCGACGTGCAGGGCGGCGGGTCGGACCTGATCTTCCCGCACCACGAGTTCTCCGCCGCGCACGCCGAGGCGGTCACCGGGGAGCACCCGTTCGCCCGGCACTACGTGCACGCGGGCATGATCGGCCTGGACGGCGAGAAGATGTCCAAGTCGCGCGGCAACCTGGTGTTCGTGTCCAAGCTGCGGGCGGAGAAGGTCGACCCGAACGCGGTGCGGCTGGCCCTGTTCGCGGGCCACTACCGCACCGACCGGCCGTGGAGCGACGCCCTGCTGGCCGAGGCGGAGGCGAGGCTGGCGAAGTGGCGCCTGGCGGCGTCGCTGTCCACGGGCCCGAGCGCCGCCGACACCGTGGCCCGGCTGCGCGACCACCTCAGCGACGACCTCGACACCCCGCGCGCTCTCGCGGCGATGGACGCGTGGGCGGTTGAAGCCATCTCCACCGGCGGCTCCGACCACACCGGCCCGACGCTCTTCCGCGCCGCCGCGGACTCGCTGCTGGGCGTGGAGCTCTAACTCTCGCGGAGGCGTCGCGCGCGCTCCTGGGCGGCCTCGGCCCCGTCGTCGTCGCCCAGGTCGCGCAGCACGGCCGACAGCAGCTCCCAGTGGATCGCCGATCCCGGGTGGTCCGGCCCGTGCACCGGGTCGATGATGGCGATCGAGCGTCGGACCAGCAGCCGGTGCAAGACCGTGACGTGCTCCCCGGTGCGCCGGACGAAGTAGTGGTCGACCAGGGCCCCGACGGCGCGGTTGAGCGCGATCGGGTCGGTGACCACGTCGTCCAGGGGCGTGGGCAGCAGGTCGGGGTTGCGGGTGAACAGGCCCAGCGGCACGGGTTCGGGCGCGAGGTGGGCGAGCACGTCGAGCAGGTGCCGCGCGGCCGGGTTCCGGTCGGTGAGCGTGGCCGGCGACAGGTCCCACAGCGAGGCCAGCGTCTCGTCGAGGCCCACGACCCGGCCCTCCGCGAGCATCTCGGCGGCACGGGTGCGCAGCAGGTCCGCGTAGGCCGCCACGGGCACACCGGTGGTGGTGAGGTAGGCCGCGGCCTGCTCGATCGCCAGCGGCAGGTCGCCGAGCAGGTCGGCCAGGGCGTCGGCCTCCGCGGGCGTCGCGTGCGGCAGGCGTCGGCCGATCAGCGCCGTGCTGTCCGCGCGGTCCGGCAGGTCCAGGTCGACCACCTCGCCCAGCACGTCGAAGCCGGCCCGCCGGGTGGTGATGATCGACCGCCCGGGACCTTGCGGCAGGTGGGGGCGCAGGTCTCCGGGGTCCTCGGCGTTGTCGAAGATGAGCAGCCAGCGCCGGCGTCGCCGCAGCACGGCGTGCACCGCCGCGACCGGGTCGCCCGGGGCGGTGTGGCCGAGCGCGGACGCCAGGGCGGCGAAGTGCTGGGGGACGGCCGCCGGCTGCTCCGACGGCACCCACCACACGACGTCGAACTCCGCCGCGTGCCGGTGGGCGTGCTCGATCGCCAACTGCGACTTGCCGATCCCGCCCATGCCCCGCACGGAGTGCACCGACACCGTGGCGGACGTGCGGTGCAGCGCCGCCAACTGCTCGGCGCGGCCGGTGAAGTGGGTGTTGTTGTGCGGTGAGGACGTGCCACACCTCCGGCAGCACGCCGGGGAAGCGGGGTGACGCGGTGGGGAACGCGGGGGCGGCGGCGGGCTTGGCGCGTCCGGTGAGCACACCGCGCACGGCCTGCCGCAGTCGCTGCCGGGCGGCGACCTCACCGAGCCCGAACAGGTCCTCCGACGTCACCGATCCCAGCAGGCCCGGCCGGGCGCAGTCCTCGACGCGCAGCACCAGCAGCTTGCGGCGCTCACCCAGCGGGTCGCCGCGCCACGCCGCCTGCCACTCCGCCCGGCCGTACGCGGACGACAGGTAGGCCGACGACAGGACCGCGACCGTCCGCTCCGCGCCCCGGGCGGCCTCGTGCGTGCGGTCGACCCAGTCGGAACCCGGCACGAAGTCCCACGCCTGCACCAGCACGCGGTGGCCGTCGTGCTCCAGCTCCCAGGCGATCCACTCCGCCCACGCCCGGTCCGCGCTCGTGTACGAGACGAAGAAGTCCCACCCACCCGGCACCATCCCTCGGCGACCCATCGTGGCCCACGGGTGTCGCGTCACGCGAACGGGGCCGTCCCGGAGTGGGGCGGCCCCGCCGGTCACGTCACGCTCAGACGTCGAGCGTCCAGCTGTTGAGGTAGCCCGTGTCGAACAGCGCCTGGTCGCGGACGCGCAGCTTCCAGGTGCCCGCAGCCGCCTCGGAGGAGGCGTTCACGGTGTACGAGCGGTTGATGTTGTCGGTGCTGCCGCCGCTGCGGTTGTGCAGGTTGTAGACCGTGCCGTCCGGCGCGACCAGGTCCACGACCAGGTCACCGATGTAGGTGTGCACGATGTCGACCTGCACGGTCGTGGTGGCCGAGGCGTTGGCGGCGCAGGTCAGCGAGATGGGGCTGCTGACGTCGGAGTTGTCGCCGATCGTCACGTCCGTGCCGTTGGTGGCCGGGTCGCAACCGCCGCCGGTCGACGTGATCGCCCACGAGAACGTGGTGCTGCCGGTGCGCGACGCCGAGTCGGTCGCGGTCACCGTCACCGAGGACGTGCCCACCGCGGTCGGCGTGCCGCTGATCAGGCCCGAGGAGCTGATCGACAGGCCGGTGGGCAGGCCGGTGGCCGAGAAGGTGTACGGCGCGGTGCCGCCGCTCGCGGTGAGCTGGAGGCTGACCGGGGTGCCCACGACGGTCGACTGGTTGCCCGGGTTGGTGACGGCCGGGCCGCCGGGGGTCGCCGTGCCGGTGAACAGCAGCTTGTTCGGCGAACCCGTCCCCGGGCTGGTGATCTTGTCGGAGGTGGCGGCGGCGACGATCGCCGCGTTCACCGTCGGCGGGGTCGCGGTCGGGTTGTCCGCCAGGTACAGCGCGGCGGCGCCCGCGACGTGCGGCGACGCCATCGACGTCCCGCTGATCGTGTTGGTGGAGGTGTCGTTGGTCATCCACGCCGAGGTGATGTTCTGACCCGGCGCGAACAGGTCGGTGCAGGTGCCGAAGTTCGAGAACGAGGCGCGCGCGTCGGTGTTGGTGGACGCGTTCACGCTCAGCGCCTCGGCGACCCGGGCGGGGGAGTAGTTGCACGCGTTGGCGTTGGAGTTGCCCGACGCCACGGCGTAGGTGACGCCCGCGGCGATGGAGTTGCGCACCGCGGTGTCCAGGGCGGTGTCGACGCCGCCGCCCAGCGACATGTTCGCGACGGCCGGCTTGACCGCGTTCCGGGTGACCCAGTCGACGCCGCTCACCACGCCCGCCGTGGTGCCGGAGCCGGCGCAGTTGAGGACCTTGACCGCGATGAGCTGCACGCCCTTGGCGACGCCGTGCGCCGTGCCGCCGACGGTGCCGGCGACGTGGGTGCCGTGGCCGTTGCAGTCGGTGTTGTTGGTGTCGACGGTGTTGGTGCCCCAGGTGGCGCGACCGCCGAAGTCCGAGTGGGTGGTGCGGATGCCGGTGTCGATGATGTACGCCCGCACGTTGCTCGCGGTCGTCGAGTAGTTGTAGGCGCTGTCCAGCGGCAGGGAGCGCTGGTCGATGCGGTCCAGGCCCCACGACGGCGGGTTCTGCTGGACGGCGTCGACCGAGATCGGCAGGTCGGCCTGGACGAACGCGACCCGCGGGTCGGCGGCCAGGCGCCGGGCCTGCGCCGGGGACAGGGTGGCGTGGAAGCCGTTGAGCGCGTGCTGCCAGGTCGCGCGGACCTGGCCGCCGTACGTGTCGACCAGCGAGGACGCGGCCGACGCGGACGCCGACCTCGGCGACGCCGAGTCGTTCAGGGCCACGATGTAGGAGCCGGGGACGGCGTCGGCGCGCTCCGCGCCGAGCACGGTGCCCTCGGCCGCCGCCACTCCGACGTTCGCGAGGGCCAGCGCGGCGGCCGACACGGCGGCGAGGCCGAGCACGGCCAGTCTTCTGGTGGTTCGGGCGTCTCCCATGTCAGGGTTCTCCCTTTGGGGCAGGGCTGCGCGGCCGTGCCGGGCGGGTGCGCCGGTCGGCCGGGCGGTGCAGGGGATGGGACGTCCGCGCGAACGGGGTGGTGCGACCTGGTCACATGCATGGTCGGGACAAAACCGACGGCCCAGTAGCGCCGATAGTCGTAACTAGGTCGAATCGGGATCGATCGGTACGGGCCGTCAGGACCGGTCGGCGGAGTCCGGTGCGCCCAGTCGCCCGTCCCGGTACGACCGCCAGTGCTTGAGCAGGTTCGGCAGCTCGGCGTGGACGAACTCGAAGAACATCAGCGTCTCGGCGATCCGCCTGCCCGCGGGCGTGGCGGGGCCGAGCACCCCGATGCCCTCCTTGAGCGGGCCGGACCACCGGCGGAACATCTCGTCGCGGCGGAACAACGCCTCGTACCAGACGTCGTCGAACACGCGGTAGAGGTCGCGGCGCGAACCGGTCTCCCGCTCGCGGCTGACCAGGTTCATCTGGGCGAGGTAGCGGACCGCGCCGGAGATCGCGGCGGGCGACACGCGCAGCAGGTCGGCCAGCTCGGCGGCGGTCATCTCGCCGGAGTCGGTGGCCAGGAGGGCGACGAACACCCGTGACGGCATCCGCGGCATGCCGGACTCGGCGAACACCGCGCCGAAGCGCTCGATGAAGCGCAGCACCGCCTGCTCGTCACGCTCGCCCACGTCTGTCACCGCCGGATCATCCCTTCGTGGTCCCCTGAACGAAGGGCAGTTTATACGCTTCCTTAACTTCACCACTTTGTGAAATGACTGTAGCTTGCCTGGCATGACTGCTGCGATATCCGTGTCGGGCCTGGTCAAGACGTTCGGCCCGACACGAGCGCTGGACGGCTTGGACCTGACCGTCCACGAGGGGGAGGTGCACGGCTTCCTGGGCCCCAACGGGTCGGGCAAGTCGACCACCATCCGGGTCCTGCTGGGACTGCTGCGCGCCGACGCCGGCTCGGCGTCGCTGCTGGGCGGCGACCCGTGGCGCGACACCGCCGAGCTGCACCGCAGGCTCGCCTACGTGCCCGGCGACGTCAGCCTGTGGCCGAACCTGACCGGCGGCGAGGTGATCGACCTGCTGGGCAGGCTGCGCGGCGGGCTGGACGAGAAGCGCCGCGCCGAGCTGCTGGAGCGCTTCGAGCTCGACCCGCGCAAGAAGGGCCGCGCCTACTCCAAGGGCAACCGGCAGAAGGTGGCCCTGGTCGCGGCGCTGGCCTCGGACGTGGAGCTGCTGATCCTGGACGAGCCGACCTCCGGGCTGGACCCGCTGATGGAGGCCGTGTTCCAGGAGGCGGTCAACGAGCTGCGCGGGCGGCGGACCGTGCTGCTGTCCAGCCACATCCTGGCCGAGGTCGAGGCGCTGTGCGACCGCGTCAGCATCATCCGCAACGGCCGCACGGTCGAGACCGGCACGCTGGCCGACCTGCGCCACCTGACCCGCACCAGCGTCTCGGCCGAGCTGGTCGACGCGCCCGCCGGGCTGGCCGGGCTGCCGGGCGTGCACGACCTGGTGGTGGAGGGGCGGCGGGTGCGGTTCGAGGTCGACACCGACCACCTGGACGCGGCGCTGCGGGCGCTGGTCGGCAGCGGTGTCCGCACGCTGACCAGCCAGCCGCCCACGCTGGAGGAGCTGTTCCTGCGGCACTACGAGGACGAGCTGCCCGCCGGCGCGACCGAGGGGGCGGTGTCGTCGTGACCGGCCTCGGCTCGCTGGTGCGCCTGGCGTTGCGCCGCGACCGGCTGCTGCTGACCGTGTGGGTCGTCGGCCTGGTCGGCATCACGGTGTCCACCGCCTCGACCGTGGGCGAGCTGTACGGCTCGGTCGAGTCGCGGCAGCAGCTGGGCGCGACGGCGGGCGGCAACCCCGCGTTCCTGGCGATGCTCGGCCCGCTGTACGACGCGTCCACGACCGGCGGCGTGGTGGCCTGGCGGTGGGGCGTGTTCGGCGCGCTGCTGGTCGGGCTGATGGCGATGTTCCTGGTCTCCCGGCACACCAGGGCGGAAGAGGAGACGGGCCGGCTGGAGCTGATCGGCTCGGCCGTCGTCGCCCGGCACGCGCCGCTGGCCGCCGCCGTGGTGGTGGCGCTGCTGGCGAGCACGGTGATCGGCCTGCTGGTCGCGCTCGGCCTGACCGGGCTGGGCGAGTCGGCGTCCGGGTCGTTCGCGCTCGGCCTCGCGTTCGCGTCGGTGGGCTGGGTGTTCACCGGTGTGGGCGCGGTCAGCGCGCAGCTGTCCGAGAGCGCCCGCACGGCCAACTCGATCTCCGGCGGGGTGCTCGGCGTCGCCTACCTGCTGCGCGCCGTGGGCGACGCGGCCGGCGACGAGGGCCCGACGTGGCTGACCTGGCTGTCCCCGTTGGGCTGGCTGGAGCGGACCAGGGCGTTCGCGGGCGACCGGTACTGGGTGCTGGTGCTGCCCGTGGCGCTGTTCGCGGTGCTGATCGCGGCGGCGTCGGTCCTGGTGACCAAGCGGGACCTCGGCGGCGGCCTGGTGCCGACCCGGCTCGGCCCGGCCCGCGCGCCCGGCTCGCTGGGCAGCGCGTTCGGCCTGGCCTGGCGGTTGCAGCGGGGCACGCTGATCGGCTGGACGCTGAGCCTGTTCGTGCTCGGCGCGGTCTACGGGTCGGTCGCGCGCGGCGTCGAGCAGATGCTGGAGGCCAACCCGGCGTTGCAGAGGATCATCTCGCAGATGGGCGGGACGGGCGCGATCGTGGACGTCTACCTGGCGTCGATCCTCGGCATCATCGCCCTGTTCAGCGCGATCTACGTGGTGCAGTCGACGTTGCGGCTGCGCGCCGAGGAGACGGAGTTCCGGGCGGAGCCGGTGCTGGCCACGCCGGTCAGCCGGTTCGCGTGGGTCGGCGGCCACGTGCTGTTCGCGACCGTCGGCACGGCCGTCGTGCTGGCCGCGGCGGGTGCGGGCGCGGGCCTGGTGCACGGCGCGCGGGTGGGTGACGTGGGCGGTCAGGTCGTGCGGCTGGTCGGCGCGTCGTTGGCGCACGTCCCGGCGGTGTGGGTGGTCGCTGGCCTCGCGCTGGCGCTGTTCGCGCTCGTGCCGAGGTGGTCGTCGGCGAGCTGGGCGGTGATCGTGGTGTTCCTGGTGCTCGGCCAGCTCGGGCCGCTGTTGCGGCTCGACCAGTGGGCGATGGACCTCTCGCCGTTCACGCACATCCCCAAGGTGCCGGGCGTCGAGGTCACCGCGGCGCCGCTGGTGTGGTTGACGCTGGTCGCGGTGGTGCTGGTGGTGGTCGGCTTCGTCGGGTTCCGCCGGCGGGACGTCGGCTGACAATCTGAAAGAAGACTTTCGAAAGAGTTCTTTCAGGTCTACCGTCGGGGCCATGGACCTCCCAGGGCCCCGACGGGTCACCGATGCCGAAGCGCTCAAGGCGCTGGCGCACCCGCTGCGCGTGTCGCTGCTCAACCACCTGCTCGCGGTCGGCCCGCGCACGGCGAGCGAGTGCGCCGAGGCGGTCGGGTCGACCGCGTCCAACTGCAGCTGGCACCTGCGGCAGCTGGCGAAGTCCGGTTTCGTCGAGCGGGCCGAGGCGGGCGACGGGCGGGAACGGCCGTGGCGGGCGACCTCGGTCGGATACGACGTCGGCGCGTTCGCCGACGACCCGGAGGTCCGCAGCCGGCAGGACGCGCTGATCGCGCTGGGGCTCGACGAGGACAACCGGCTCGTGCGGCGGTTCCTGGAACGGCAGCACGAGCTGCCGCGCGAGTGGCTGGAAGCCTCCGCCCTGCACGGCTACGCGGTCACCGTGACCGCGGAGGAGCTGTCCGACCTGCTCGGCAGGATCGACGACGTCCTGCGCCCGTACCTCGCGCCGGTGCGCCGCGACGTGCCCGAGGGCGCGCTGCCCGCGCACGTCGGCATCCGGGCGTTCCCGCGGTGACCGGCCCGCTGGGGGTGCCGGCGTTCCGCCGGTTGTGGATCGCCGGGTTCGTCTCCGAGATCGGCGACTGGGTGCTGCTGGTCGCGCTGCCCGTGTACGTCTACCAGCGCACCGGCTCGGCGGCGGCGACCGCGACGACGTTCGTGGTGGCGCTGCTGCCGAGCCTGGCGCTCTCGCCGCTGGCCGGGGTGCTGGCCGACCGCTGGGACCGGCGCCGGCTGATGCTGCTGGTCAGCCTCGCGCAGGCGGTCACCCTGCTGCCGCTGCTGACCGGCGACCTGGTGCTGGTGAACGTCGTCACGGCGGTGCAGGCCGGGTTGGCGGCGCTGTTCGAGCCCGCCAAGAACGCGTTGCTGCCGACGCTCGTGCCGCGCGAGCAGGTGCCGGCGGCCAACGGGCTGGTCGGGCTGAACGCCAACCTGGCCCGGCTGGTCGGCGCGTCGCTGGGCGGGCTGGTGCTCGGGTGGACCGGGCTGCCGGGCGTGGTGCTGGTGGACGTGGCGTCGTTCCTGCTCGCGGCGGCGCTGTTGGCCGCGCTCGGCACCGCGGACCCGGTGCGCCCGGCGGGTGAACCCGCGTGGCGGGCCTGGCTCGACGGCGTGCGCGAGATCCGCGGGCCGTTGCGGCCGATGGTGGGCGTGGTCGCGTTGATGGCGACGGGGCAGGGCTTGTTCGTGGTGCTGTTCGTGGTGTTCGTGACCGAACGGCTCGGCGGGGGAGCGGCCGAGGTGGGGTTGTTGCGCGGGGTCCAGGCGGTCGGCGGGCTGCTCGGCGGCCTCCTCGTGGGGGTGCTCGCGCGCCGCCTCGCGCCCGGACGGCTGCTGGGCGTGTCGCTGGTCGGCTTCGCGGTGGTGGCGGCGGTGGGCTGGAACGGGCCGCACGTGACCACGGCGCTCGTGTTCTACCTGGCCGCGTTCGTGGTGGTGGGCGTGCCGGGGGTGATCGCGGGTGCCGGGATGATGTCGGTGCTGCAACTGCACGCGCCCGACGACGTGCGCGGTCGGGTGCTGGCGACGTTCGTCAGCCTCTACGACGGCGGTCAGGCGCTCGGCATGGTGCTCGCCGGCGCGCTGACGCCCGTGCTCGGCCTGTCCGCGCTGCTCAACGCCCAGGCCGCGCTCTACCTGGCGGCGGGCGTGCTGGCGCTGGTGGCGCTCGACGTCCCGGCCGGCCTCCGGACCTGACTCACCGCCGTGCGGACCGGCCGAGCAGCAGCACGGGCGGCACGGCCAGCACCAGCCCGGCGGGCACGAGGAACGCGCTCGCCGGGTCCAGGTGGTACAGCGGCACGAACGCCACCGGCGACGCCGCGCCGCCCAGGAACCGCCACGACTGCACCACCGACACCGCCCCGCCCCGGTTGGCGTCGTCCGAGGACAGCACCAGCGCGTTCAGCCCGACGATCACCGCCTGGCTGAACGCGCCCGCCACCGCCCACAGCGCCCCGACCGCGACCAGCGACGGCACCAGCCCGACACCGACCAGCAGCACCCCGCCGACGGCCGCGCCGGACAGCGCGCACC
This sequence comes from Actinosynnema sp. NPDC091369, assembly GCF_044757065.1. Lineage (NCBI taxonomy): Bacteria > Bacillati > Actinomycetota > Actinomycetes > Pseudonocardiales > Pseudonocardiaceae > Actinosynnema > Actinosynnema sp. NPDC091369. Next base: position 41,988 of record NZ_JBIVUG010000018.1, read on the forward strand.
GCCGCGGCCCGAACCGGTCGATCGCCCACCCGGTCAGCCGGGCCGTGCCGATCCCGACCAGCCCGAAACCGGTCAGCACCAGCCCCCGCTGCCCCGCGCCCAACCCGAACGCGTCACCGAGGCGCAGGGCCACCAGGAACGACACCCCGCCCAGGCACCCCCAGCCCACGAACCCCACCGCCGCCACTCGCAACGTCCGGGGCCGCCAGGCGCTGCGGAGCCGGGGCCGCGCGGCGTCGCGCGGCGGGTCGGCGGGCAGCCCGACCACCGCCAACGCGCCCGCCACCACGGCCGCGCCGACGAACGCCCACCGCCACGACGCCTCGGCCGCCACCCCGCCCAGCAGCGGCGCCGACGTCTGCCCGGCGGCCTGCATGGACGCGAACACGCCCAGCGCCCGCCCCAACCGGGCCTTCGGCGTCACCGCCGCGATCGCCGCCAGCAGCAGGGGAGTGGTGAACGCGTTCGCCGCCCCCTGCACGGCCCGCCCGCCCATCAGCACCGGGAACGACCAGGCGACCGCGCACAACGCCGACGCCAGGACGTACACGACGTACGCGACGCGCACGGTCCGCCGCGCGCCCCACCGTTCGCCCAACGTGCCGGACACCAGCATGAGCAGCGCGAACGGCACGAGGTACCCGGTCAAGGTCGCCGCCGCCGTCCCGGCCGACACCCCGAAGTCCCCGCCGACCTCGGGCAGCACCGAGGCCGTCATCGCGCCGCCGAAGGGCCCGAGGAACCCGCCCGCGTACAACGCCGTCACCCGGACGCGGGAACGAAGGTCGTCCACGGGGAGCGACCTAACCACCGAGGCCGTCCGACCCGACCACGAGGGGGACGCCGGACCTCCGCCCCTCGCCGCCCGGTGATCCGCGACCGGCCCGCCGATAGGTTCTCCCGGTGACCGAGCAACCGCCCGGTGGCGGCGTCGAGCTGTCGCCCGCCGGGATCGCCGCCCTCGACGCCAGGTGGGCGTCCTGCTGGACCCCGAGCGCCGTCGCACCGCGACTGGCCGGGCCGGCCACGCCCTGGTGCGTGGTCGCGGGCTGGGCGCTGGACCTGTTCCACGGCGCTCGCACGCGCCCGCACGGGGACATCGAGATCGCGATCCCGGCCGCCGGCTTCCCCGAGCTCCGCGCCCGCTTCACCGGGTACGCCTTCGACGCCGTGGGCGGCGGCCGGATCTGGGAGGACGCCACGCCGGAGGCGCTGGCGGCCACGCACCAGACCTGGCTGCGCGACCCGGGCACCGGCGACTACCTGCTCGACGTGTTCCGCGAACCGCACGACGGCGACACCTGGATCTGCCGGCACGACGAGACGATCCGGCTGCCCTACCGCGACGTCATCCGCCACACCGACGACGGCGTCCCGTACCTGGCGCCCGAACTGGTCCTGCTGTTCAAGGCCAAGCACGTCCGGCCGAAGGACCAGGACGACTTCGACCGGACCGTCCCGCGCCTGAGCCCGGCGCAGCGCGGGACCCTCGCCGACCTCCTGGCCCACGCGCACCCGGGACATCGCCGGCTCGCGGACCTGTGACCGGCGGCACCCGCGCCCGGCCGTCGTTCACCGCGGTGGTGCGGGCCGGGCCCGCGTCACATCCCCGTCGGGCCCCGACCCGGACCCCGGCCGCGACGGCGCAGGTAGCGCTCGAACTCGGCCGCGATGGCGTCACCGCTGGCCTCGGTGATCTGGATCTCCGCGTCGCCGCGCTCCTCCAGCGCCCGCACGTAGTTGCGCACGTCCTCGTCCTCGTCGGCCATCTCGCTGACCGTGCGCTCCCACTCCTCGGCCTGCTCGGGCAGCGCGCCGAGCGGCACCTCGATGTCCAGGACCTCCTCCACCCGGTGCAGCAGCGCGAGCGTCGCCTTCGGCGAGGGCGGCTGGGAGACGTAGTGCGGCACGGCCGCCCAGAACGAGATCGCGGGCACGCCCGCCTGCACGCACAGGTCCTGGAACACGCCGACGATCCCCGTCGGCCCCTCGTACCGGGACCGCTCCAACCCGTACTTCGCCGCCGCCGCCTCGTCGTACGCGGTCCCCGTCACCGGCACCGGCCGGGTGTGCGGCGTGTCCATCAGCAGCGCGCCGAGCGTCACCACGGTGGTCACGCCCAGGTCCTCGATGTGGCCCAGCAGCTCGGAGGCGAACTTCCGCCACCGCATGTTCGGCTCGATCCCGTGCACGAGCACCACGTCCGTCGACGACCCGGGCGGGCGGCACACCGACAGGCGGGTCGTCGGGAATTCCACCCTCCGGGTGACACCGTCCACGAGGCGGACGGTGGGCCGGGTGACCTGGAAGTCGTAGTAGTCGTCCGGATCGATCTCCGCCAACGGCGTCGCGTCCCACGTGAGCTGCAGGTGCTCGATCGCCGTGCTGGCGGCGTCTCCTGCGTCGTTCCACCCCTCGAACGCGGCAACCATGATCGGGTTGTTGAGCGGTTCGCTGGGGTCGAAGGGGGTCTGGGCGGCCTGGTCCGGATCGGTCACGCGGCCAGACTACGACCACCGCCGCGCACCCGACGCCGTAGGCTTGGCGCATGTCGGTTCGTGTCACGCCGCCCCCACCCGGCGCACCGGCCGACCACGTCGTCGCCGACGGCGGCACGAGGGGCGCGGTGCCCCGGCCCGGCGGCCTCCTCCCGGGTGTTTCCCCAGTCCAAGGCGGTGCGGCGGGATCTTCGGCCGGTCGACTCGAGGCAGTGCCGCACGGCTGCCGCGGCCCGGGCGTGACGTCGTCGGGATCCGTTCACACCACTGCGGGATGATTACGCCGAACAGGTGACCCGCCTGGGACGCCCATGATCACTCGAAAGGTGCATATGACGGTCGACGCGGTGCTGTGGGACATGGACGGCACGCTGCTGGACTCCGAGAAGCTGTGGGACATCCCGCTCAACGAGTTCGTGGAGAAGCTGGGCGGGACGCTGTCGCTCGCGACCAGGCAGGCCATGGTCGGGTCGAGCACGGCCCGAACCGTGGGGCTGCTGTTCGCCGAAGCGGGCGTCGTGCCGACCGACTCCGACCTCGTCGACGGCGCGGCGTGGATCAGCAGGCGCACCGAGGAGCTGTTCCGCGCCGGGCTGCCGTGGCGGCCGGGCGCCCGGGACGCGTTGCGCGCCGTGCGTGACGCCGGTGTGCCGATGGCCCTGGTGACGTCGACCGAACGGCAGCTGACCGAGGTCGCGCTGGACACCATCGGACGCGACCTGTTCGACGTCACGGTGTGCGGCGACGAGGTGGACCGCCGCAACAAGCCCCTGCCCGACCCGTACCTCAAAGCCGCGCGGCTGCTCGGCGTCGACCCGACCCGCTGCGTCGCGGTCGAGGACTCGCCGACCGGCGTGGCGTCCGCCGTGGCGGCCGGCTGCACGGTGCTCGTCGTGCCGTGCGACGTGCCGGTGGAGCAGGGCGAGCGCCGCGTGTTCCGCGAGTCCCTGGTGGGAGTGCGGTGGGAGACGCTCGCCCCGCTGCTAGACCGCTGACACCTCCGCCCGCCGCGTCGCCGGGTCGACCAGCAGGCCGAACACGACGCCGAGCCCGAGCCACAACGTGGCCGTCTCCGCGAGCGAGGCCAGCCTGAACTCCCACAGCACGCCACCCGGCACGTCGGACGGCACGACGTCCGGCGTGGCCGGGAACGCGACCAGCAGCACGACCACCGCCGCCACCGCGGCCAGCGCCACCGCGGTCGACCGGACCGGCGGCGACAGGTGGCCCAGCCGGGAGGCCAGGAAGCTCGCCCCGACCGCGACCAGCAACCCGGCCGCGATCAGCCCGAGGTAGAGCACCGTGCGGTACTCCACCGTGTCCGCGGCGCCGACCCCGGGCGGGTTGGCCGGGTACTTCACCGCGGGCAGCACCGCCGCCGCGCCGAAGGCCGCCGCCGACAGCGCCACCGCCCGCACGAACGGCGCCCGGGTCGTGAACCAGCGCCGGGACCCCGCGTACGCGGTGGCGAACAACGCGCCGACGGCGATGCCCACCACCACCGCGGCGAGCACACCGCCGACCACCTGCGTGCCGCGGCTGAACACCTCGCCGTGCTCGTGACCGCCGCCGGGCTCGGCGGGCCGTGCCTGCTCGACGGCCAGCGCCGCCCGGATCGGCGCTTCGACCACCAGCACGCCGACCAGGCCCGCGAGCAACCCGGACACCGCGCCCGCGCCGACACCGCGCGCCAGCAGGCCCTTGTAGGTCAGGCCCTTGTGCGTCGACATGGTCGCCGCGCCTAGTGGCACGGGACGCCGAGCGCGTGGCGCCCGTCGTGGAAGAACTCGTGCACGGTCTCGGCGGCGTGGCCGAGGGCGATGCCGTTCTCCTGGAGGACCAGCCAGGTCACGATCAACGCGACCAGTGCGACGGCGTAGGCCCACTTGGGGATGGGGACGGAAAGGGGGTGCGCGGGGCTCGTCATGACGGCCTCCTCCATACCTCGTGGAAGGTCAACAACAACTCGTGCCGCAGCCGGTCTCCTGACTCCCGGATCGACGCCGTCCCCGCGTCTTCCCAGCCGCTGCGCGCGACCAGTGACGTTCTCGGCGGGTTGGCTCCCCGGTCACAGTGGCGAGGACCGCGCCGGATTCACACCGGCTTCCCGTCCACTGCGGCGCTGCGAACCGTAGATGTCGATCGCCGGCCGGCACAACCGACCAGACGAGTTGTCGTGCTCGTCACGCGGTCACCGCCGGGGCAGCGGGCAGTCACCGCACGTGCCGCCCCCGTCGAGCCGGTAGTAGAGGCAGCAGCTGCGCCGCCGGAACACCACCTCGCCGGGGAACGGGATGAACTCGCCGGTGCCCTTGAGCGGCGGCTCGGCGAACAGCTCGTCCGCCAACGCCGCGCAGTCGACGCCACCGCGGCTGACCGTGCGCAGCGCGCCCGCCACGTTCGACCCGGCGTTGCCCCACAGCAGGCCCCGCGCCACCGGCGTGACCGCGTGCACGGCCTCCACCACGGGGTCCACCGACTCGCCGATGCCGACGCCCGCGACCGGGTCCTTCAGCCGGACCTGGAGCCCGTCCGGGGCGTAGCGCCACCACAGGTTGCCGGGTCGGACGTCCGGCGCGACCCCGCCGACCGCGCGGGCGGCGACGACCGGGCTCAGCACCCGCGCGGAGTAGCCGAGGAAGAACAGCGACGCGGCGACCCGCCGTTCCCGGGTGCGGTAGCGGGCGGCGATCCGGTCGAGGGCGTCGGGCAGGGCGGGGCCGTCGGACAGGGCCGCGCCGTCGTGCCAGCTCTCGTCGGGCCGGCCGACGTCGAGGGCGAAGAAGGGGCTGAGGCCGCGGATCTGCCGCAGGGTGGCCAGGACTCGGGCGAACTCGGACACGTGACCTAGTCTGCCGCCGTGGACGCACTGGGGTGGGGACTGACCCTCGGCCTGGCCGCGAGCATCAGCCCCGGCCCGCTGTTGGTGCTGGTGGTGACGTCGGCGCTGCGCTCGGGATGGCGGTCGGGCGCCCTGACCGCCTGCGCACCCCTGCTCTCCGACGCCGCCGTGGTCGTGGTGACCCTGCTCCTGCTGGACCGCCTGCCCGCCCGTGCCCTGGGCGTGCTCGGCGTCGTGGGCGCGGTGTTCGTGGTGTGGAGCGGCATCCACACCGTCCGCGACGCCCGCTCCGCCTCCCTGACCGGACCGCCCCCACCGCCCGACCGCCACGCTTCGCAGGGGTCGCCGCCCAGGGGAACCCTGGATTCAACCCTACCAACGGGGTCCGACAATCCCGGGGCTCTCGCCCTGCGCCGAGCCGTGCTGGTGAACCTGCTCAGCCCGCACCCGTGGATCGCGTGGGCGACCGCGCTCGGCCCCCTCACCATCACCACCTGGCGCACCTCACCTCCCGCCGGCGTGGCTTTCCTGCTCGGCTTCTACCTGACCCTGGTCGGCGGCAAGGTGGTGATCGCCCTGCTCGTCGCCCGCGGCCGCCGCCGCCTCGGCACCACCGGCTACCGCCGCGCCCTCACCGCCGCCGGCGCGCTGCTCGTGCTCGCGGGCGTCGCGATGGGCGTCGAGTTCGCCACCTACGGCATGTAGAACGTCATCAGGTCACCGCGCACCGGCGGGAACAGGGTGTGCATCAGGTCGGCGTTCGGACCCGGGTACACGTCCGGGAACCGCGCGGTCAGGCCCTTGATGCCGTGCGGGCCGAACAGGAGCGACGCCAGCATGTCCGGTGCGACGCCCGCGCCTCCCGCGGCGCCGGGGGACTGCATCCGGCCGCCCGCGACGACCGGCCCCACCTCGCCCGCCTCGAACGGCAGCCGCACGTGCGACCGGTAGAACGAGACGACCGCCTCGCCCTGCCCGTCGCCGAAACCACCCTCCGCCAGCCGCCGCCCGAACACCGGCCGCAGGTGCTCCAGCAACGCCACCGGGTCACCGATCCGCACGTAGTAGGAGTTCGCCTCCTCCGGCGCGGGCCCGAGGAACGGGTCCAGCGCCGCACCCGCCACCGACCCCGGCCGCTCGGTCACCTCCTCGGCCCCGGTCAGCGCGAGCAGCGCGTGCGCCGCCGCCTCGTCCACCGCGGCCACCTCGCACAGCCGCACACCCTCCTCCGGCGGCGTGGTGCGACCGGTCGCGACGGGCACGCCGTCCCGCTCCACCAGCCACTCCGTGCTGCCGTCCCGCGCCACCAGCCACCGCCACAGGGCGGGGGAGTGCGGCATCCTCAGGTCGGCCCGCGCCTGCTCGGCGTCCTGCAACCGAGTCATCGCCGGGATGTCCTCGACGCCCGCCCGGCGCAGCACGTGCCCACCGCCGTCGGGACGACCGGTCACCGGGCGGGTGGCCGAGATCGGGATCGCGTACGTGTAGCCGAACTGGCGGTAGAAGTACGGGATGCCCAGCATCACGTTCACCAGCTGCCCCCGTGCCGCCGAACGCCGGTGCGCCCAGTCCATGAGCGCGCGCACCAGCCCGCGGCCCTCGTAGGCGCGGTCGGTGGCGACCAGCTCCACCTGGCTCGCCGGGATCCCCACCCCGTCGAGCACCAGCGTCTCGTCCAGCAGGGTCGCGGTGGACACGACCTCGTCGCCGTCCACGACGACCGCGCACGCCTCCCAGCCCGCGTCCGGGTCCTCGACGACCAGGCGGTGGTCGACCGCGTCCGCCGGTTCGCCGCGGTCGGCCAGCAGCGCGCCGATCTGCGGCAGGTCTTCCGGGCGCGCGGTCCGCAGCACCAGCCCATCGGTCACCGGGGCAGTGTCTTGGGTGTGGCGAACGTCGCGCCACCGGTTTTTCGGTGGCGACGCCGGTCCGGCCCGCGCAGAATCCGCGCCATGCCGTGGCTCCCCACCGACTTCGCCCACCCGACCCGCGTGCCGCTCGACGGCGGGCACCACCTGCGCCCCATCCGCGAGTCCGATGTGGACGTCGACTACCCCGCCGTGATGGGCTCGCGGCAGCGGCTGTGGTCGCTCTACGGCGAGAAGTGGGGCTGGCCGCCCGCCGACATGACCCACGAGCACGACCGCGTCGACCTCGCCCGGCACGAACGCGAGCAGGACGCGCACGAGTCGTTCAACTACGCCCTCTTCAACGCCGACGAGACCGAGCTGTACGGGTGCGTCTACATCGACCCCGTCGAGGACCCCGAGCGCACCGACGACGCGCAGATCTCGTGGTGGGTCGTGGACGACCGCGTGGGCACCGACCTGGAGCGCGCGCTGGACGCGTTCGTGCCGAGGTGGATCGCCGAGGTGTGGCCGTTCACCAGCCCGCACTACGGGATCTAGCGTCCGCGGGGTGACGCCGTCGGTCGAGTGCACCGCCGTCCCGGTCCGCTCTGCCGCGCCGGCCGTGCCCGCGCCGGCGGGGGCCGTCCGCCCGGTCCGGGCCTGACCTGGGTTCCTGCGGCCGTTCGGGGGATGGGAGGATCAGACCCCGTGAAGACCTTCGACGAGCTGTTCGCCGAGCTGAGCGAACGCGCACGCACCCGCCCTGAGGGCTCCGCCACCGCCGCGGCTCTGGAGGCCGGGGTGCATGCGCAGGGCAAGAAGGTGCTGGAGGAGGCGGGCGAGGTCTGGATCGCCGCGGAGCACGAGTCCGACGAGCGCCTGGCCGAAGAGGTCTCCCAGCTGCTGTACCGCGTGCAGGTGCTGATGCTCGGCCGCGGCCTGACCCTCGAAGACGTCTACAAGCACCTGTGATCCTGGAAGTCGCCGCGCTCGACGTCCGCCCCGGCCTGGAGGCGGACTTCGAGCGGGCGTTCGGGCAGGCCCGCGAGGTCATCGCGCGCTCGCCCGGCTTCCTCTCGCTGGACCTGCGGCGCTCGGTCGAGCAGCCGTCCCGCTACCTGCTGCTGGTGGAGTGGGAACGGCTGGAGGACCACACGGTCGGCTTCCGGCAGGGGCCGCTGTACCCGCGGTGGAAGGCGCTGCTGCACCACTTCTACGACCCGTTCCCGACCGTCGAGCACTACCGCGCGCCCTGACGGCGGCGCAGCAGGTCGACCACCTGCTCGTCCGTCGTCTGCTCGAAGTGGGCGTAGAACCGGCCGACGGCCCGGAAGTCGACCCGCGGGTGCGGGCAGACCACCAGGTCGGCGTCCGCGCCGAGGGCCCGCACCGCGTCCGCCGCGCCCACCGGCACGGCCAGCACCAGGCGGAGTGGCCGCTGCCCGCGGGCTTCGCGCAGCGCGGCACGGGCCGTGACGCCGGTGGCCAGGCCGTCGTCCACGACCAGCACGTCCCGCCCTTCGAACCGGACCGGGCCGTCGCGGTACAGCTCCAGCCGCCGCCGGGCCTCCCGCCGCTCGGCCTCGCACGTCCCCGCCAGGTCCCGAGGGGTCAGGCCGAGCATCCGCAGCGCCTCCCCGTCGAAGATCGGCTCGCCGTCCGCGGTGACCGCGCCGATGCCGTACTCGGGGTGCCCCGGCGCGCCGATCTTGCGCGCCACGGCCACGTCCAGCTCACCGCCCAGCGCCGAGGCGACCTCGAACGCCACCGGCACGCCGCCGCGCGCCAGCCCGAGCACCAGGGGGTCGGTCCACGACTGCCCGGCCAGCGCTCGGGCGAGCACCCGGCCGGCGTCGGAGCGGTCGGCGAACCTCACCCCTCCATGGTGCTCGCGTCCCGCGCCGGCGGCGACCGTCAGCGCTCCCGCACGAACAGCGACTGGGCGCTGCGCCCCACGGGGCCGTGCTCGTCGTGCAGCACGCTGCTCGCCACGCCGACGCCGGACGGCCCGATCACGGTCGTCGCGTCCAGGGCGAACCACTCGCCGACCGGCTCGCGGTGCAGGTGCACGGTCAGGTCGGTGTTGATCGCGTACCAGGTGCGGATGTCCAGCCGGCTGGACACGCCGCTGGCCGAGTCGGCCACGGTGAACAGCCGTTGCGCGGCGCTCGGCTCCTCGCCGGCCACCACGCGCACCCGCGCCCGCGCCCACACCACCGCGTCACCGGGCGCGAAGATGCCGCCGTCGACCGAACGCCACTCCGTGGCCGCGAGGTAGCCGCCCCGCCAGTGCTCCGGCACGGCCATGGGCGCGCACCGCGCCGGCCCGACCAGCGGCCCGCCCGCGCCGGCCGCCACCGCCGTCGTGTCGGCGGTCACGATCCGCCACGCGCCGGCCCGCAGCACGGGACGGCCCTCGTGCGCCAGCTCCGCCGTCAGCAGCTCGACCGAACGCCCCGGCCGCGTCACCGACGCGGTCACGGTCAGCTCCGCCACCGGCACCGGCCCGAGCACCTCGAACGTCACCCGCGACAGCACCGCGCCCGGCCGCGGCGCGCACCGCTCCAGCGCCCGCACCAGCAGTGCCGACGGCGGCCCGAGGTGCTGGCTGTCGTTGCCCCACGGCCCGGTGGTGTGCCCGGTCGCGGCGAACCGGTCGGCGTCGAGCTGCTCGTAGAACGCGTCCACCCGCGAGACCCCCGTCAGTCGGCCCGGTCCAGCGGGGTCTCCACCCCGGCGTCCGGCTCCGGCCAGCCCGGGTACGGCGGCGGCGTGCCGTCGAACGCCGGGCACAGCGCCTTGTGGTCGCAGTAGTCGCACAGCCTGCTCGGGTTCGGCCGGAAGTCGCCGGACTTCGCCGCGCGCAGGATCGCGTCCCAGATCGCCTCCAGCGTGCGCTCGAACCGGGCCAGCTCCGCCTCGTCCGGCTGGTAGGCCAGCGCCTGCCGGTCGGCCAGGTACATCAACCGCAGCTGGCGCGGCACCACGCCGCGCAGCCGCCACAGCACCAGGGCGTAGAACTTCATCTGGAACAGCGCCTTGGCCTCGCCGACCTCGCGCGGCGCGGCCCCGGTCTTGTAGTCGACCACCCGGATCTCGCCGGTCGGCGCCACGTCCACGCGGTCGACGTACCCGCGCAGCAGCACGCCCGACGGCAGCTCCCACTCCACCAGCAGTTCCCGGGCGTCCGGGTCGAACCGGCGCGGGTCCTCCAGGCCGAAGTAGCCCTCCAGCAGCTCCTCCGCCGACGCCAGCCACTGCTCCTGCTCGGGGTCGCCCTCGGCGAACAGCTCGGCGAACTCCGGCCGCTCGGCCCGCACCCGCTCCCACGCCGGGCCGACCAGCGCCCGCGCCTTCTCCGGCACGCGCTCGGCGGCGGGCAGCCCGAACAGGTCCTCCAGCACCGCGTGCACCACCGTGCCGCGCACCTGCGCCCTGGTCGGCTTCTCGGGCAGCCGGTCGACGGCGCGGAAGCGGTAGAGCAGCGGGCACTGCTTGAAGTCGCCCGCGCGGGAGGGCGACAGCGCTGGCCTGCGAACAGGGCGCTCGGTGATCGTCGGCACTGCCATGGGACGCAACCCTAGGCCAACCCCCCGACAAGATCGGGTCCGAACCGCGCGGTGCTACGCGGCGGCGGGGGCGTAGTCCGGCAAGTCGATCTTGCTGGTGATGTCCTTGCCCGCCTTGAGCATCAGGGCGAGCAGGAACCGGTTGCCCAGCAGGCCGTTGCGCGCACGCAGGCCGAACGCGCTGCCGGGCGCCAGGAACCTGCCCGTGCGGTCCCCGCCCTTCTGGCACCGCCGCGCGTAGTCGCGCATCCGGTCCTCGTAACGCCGGAACGCCGCCCGGTGGTCGCCGCCCGCCGCGGCCAGCTCGCCCGCGAGCACGTACGCGCCGACCACGGCCGTGCCCGTGCCCATCCCGCCGATGGTCGCGCCGCACGCCGCGTCGCCGACCAGCGCGACGCGGCCCCGTGACCAGGGGGTGACGTCGACCCGGCTGATCGAGTCGAAGTACAGCTCCTCGGTGTGCTCCAAGGTCGCCAGCAGGCGGGGCGTCTCCCACCCCATGCCGTCGAACGCCTCGACCAGCAGCCGTCGCTGGGCGGCCACGTCACGCCGGTCGTACGCCAGGAGCGGCGACTTGAAGACCACGAACGCGCCCCGTCCGCCGAAGGACACGAGCCTGCCCGGCGCGTTGTGGCTCACCGGCGCGCGGTCGAACCCGGCGGGCAACGCCCAGGTCGCGACGTAGTAGCCGAGGTGGCTGACGAACTCCTCCTCCGGCCCGAAGACCAGGGCGCGCACCTTCGAGTGGATGCCGTCCGCACCGATGACCAGGTCGAACGTCCGCTGCGCGCCGGATGCGAACGTGACGTCGACGCCGTCGGGCGTCTCGTCCAGCGCGGCGATCGAGTCGCCGAAGACGTAGTCCACCTGTTCTTTCCCGTGCTCGTGGAGCACCCGTGCGAGGTCTCCGCGCAGCACCTCGACGTCGCCGCCCGCGAAGTCCGCCGGCAGGTGGAGCAGCGTCCGGCCGCGCTCGTCGACGAACGTCATCGGGCTGCCTCCGGTCTGCACCTCGCGCAGCCGGTCCAGCACACCAGTCCGCTCCAGCACGGTGAGGTGGGTCTCGCCGCGGAAGTCGACCGCCGCCCCGCCGCCGCGCAGGGCCGGCGCGATCTCGACCACGGTCGGCTCGAAGCCGTGCCGCGCCAGCCAGTAGGCCAGCGCGGGACCCGCCACGCTCGCGCCGGAGACCAGCACCCGTTCGCCCGCCATGTCCGCCCCAAACTGTGTCCATCGGAAGCAATTCTATTTGTGTATGGTAGACACAGTTTTCTCGCGGCGGCAACACCGGAGGTGGCGATGGACCTGACGGGCAGCCTCGACCTGCTGTGGGGCGACCGTCCCGGCCCCCGTCGCGGCCCCAAGCCCGCGCTCACGCACGAGGTGATCGCCCGCACCGGCATCGCCGTCGCCGACGCCGAGGGGCTCGCCGCCGTGTCGATGCAGCGGGTCGCCGCCGAGCTCGGCTTCACGAAGATGTCCCTGTACCGCTACGTGCCCGGCAAGGCCGAGCTGGTCGCCCTCATGGCCGACCTGGCGATGGGCACGCCGCCCGCCGACCTGGGCGGCGGTGACCGGTGCGCCCGGTTGCGCGCGTGGGCGCTGGCACTGCTGCCCGGCTTCCTGCGGCACCCGTGGGTGCTGGAGGCCACCACGGGTCCGCGCGTGGTCGGCCCGAACGAGCTGGCGTGGATGGAAGCCGCCTTGGCCCTGCTCGACGGCACCGGCCTGGGCGGCGCGGCGCGGATGGACGTGCTGGCCGTGCTCGCCGGCCACGTGCGCGGCATCGCCCAGCAGGCGGCGACGACACCGGGCGGCGACACCGGGACGCAGTTCGGCGCGATCCTGGTCGAGGTGGTGCGCGAGCGGGGGGAGCGCTACCCCGCGGTGAAGGCCGCGCTGGCCGAGGCGGCCGAAAGCGGCGAGGACGAGGCCCTCGGGTTCGGCCTGGACCTCATCCTCGACGGCCTGCGCGCCCGGATCGGCGAACCCGCCCCGATCGGCGAACCCGCCCGGTCCGACCCTGATCCAACACAGTCTTGATACACCCGGCCGCCTAGGCTCGGCACGTGGCGACGACGGGGAGTTGGCGACGGCAGGTCGGCCGGGACGGCGGGCTGCCGCTGTTCCGCGCGGCCGGCATCCCCGTGCTGCTCGCGCCCTCGTGGTGGCTGGGCTCGGCGGCCATCGTGGTGCTGTACGCGCCGCTGGTCGGCCGCATCGCGCCCGGCGCGGGCGGTCTCACCGGCGTGCTCCTCGCCGCCACGTTCGCGGTCTTCCTCGGCCTCTCGGTGCTGGCCCACGAGCTCGGCCACAGCCTGGTCGCGCTGCGCCTGGGCCTGCCGGTGCGCCGGTTGCGCCTGTTCCTGCTCGGCGGCGTGTCCGAGGTGATGCGCACCCCGACCCGCCCCGGCCACGAAGGGGCCATCGCCGCGGCCGGCCCGATCGTCTCGATCGTCCTGGCGGGCGCGTTCGCGCTGGCCGCCTCCGCCATCCCCGAGCCCGACGCGGTGTGGCTGCTGATCGCGCAGACCGCGTTCGCCAACGCCGCCGTCGCCGTGTTCAACCTGCTCCCGGGCCTGCCGCTGGACGGCGGCCGGATCCTGCGCGCGGGCGTGTGGGCCGTCACGGGCCGCCGCTCGGCGGGCACGAAGGCCGCCGTGGTCGGCGGCGGCGTGGTGGCCGCGCTGCTCGTCGTGTGGGCCGTCTGGGGCGTGCTCGACGGCGCCGAGGACCGCTGGCTGCGCTTCGGCGTGTGCCTGCTGACCGCCTGGTTCGTGCTGGCGGGCGCGCGCGGCGAGTTCACCGCCGAGCGCCGCAGCACCTGGCCCGACGGCCTCACGCTCGGCCAGCTGGTCCGCCCCGTGCTCCAGCTGCCCGCCGAGAGCCCGGTGTCCGGCGCGCTCACCGCGTCCGCCGGCCGGGGCGTGGTGCTGGTCCGCGCCGACGGCGTCGCCGCCGGCCTGCTCGACCGCGAGCTGGCGCGCCGCCTGGCCAGCACCTCGCCGCACGCGCCCGCCGAGCAGGCCGCCGTGCCGATCCGGCCGGAGACCGTGCTGCTGGAGAACGAGACCGGCGCGGAGGTGGTGGACCGCGTGCACGGCACCGCCGCCTGGGAGTACCTGGTCGTCGACCTCGAAGGACGGCCCGCGGGCGTGCTGCGCCGCGAAGACCTCAAGGCCGCCCTGAACCGCCGCTGACCGGTCCGTCCGGGCCGCCGAGCAACCCCGCCTCCTGGGCCAGGATCGCCGCCTGCACCCGCGACCGGAGGTCCAGCTTCGTCAGCACCCGCGACACGTGCGTCTTCACCGTCGTCTCACCGATGTGCAGCTTTCGCCCGATCTGGTGATTCGACAGTCCCTCGCCCAGGCAGTGCAGCACCTCGACCTCACGGTCGGTCAGCGCGTCCAACCCGGCCGGGCGGCACCGGGGCACGGCCGAGGCGAACTCCCGCATCACCCGCCGCGTCACGCTCGGCGCCAGCACACCGTCACCGGCCGCGACCTGCCGCACCGCCTCCACCAGCGCGGACGACTCCACCGACTTCAGCAGGAACCCCGCCGCGCCCGCCCGCAGCGCGCCGCGCACGTACTCGTCCAGGTCGAACGTGGTCAGCACCAGCACCTCGCACACGCCGCTGAGCTGCCGGGTCGCCTCGATGCCGTCCACCCCGGGCATCCGGATGTCCATCAGCACCACGTCCGGCCGAAGCCGCTTGGCCAGCCGCACCGCCTCCGCGCCGTCCGCCGCCTCGCCGACCACCTCGACGCCGTCCGCGTCGCCGAGGATCATCACCAGCCCGGCCCGGATCGCCGCGTGGTCGTCGGCCACCACCACCCGGATCACAGCGGGAACTCCGCCCGCACGACCCAGTCGCCGTCGCCGTCGCGGCCCGCGGAGAACACCCCGCCGACCAGGTGGGCGCGTTCGGCCATGCTCACCAACCCCGTTCCCGTCCCCGAGCCGCGCGCCCCGTCGACCACCTCGTTGCGCACGACCACCACCAACCGCCTGACCTGCCGTTCGAGCACCACCGACGTGCGCGCCCCGGGCGCGTGCTTCACCGCGTTGGTCAACGCCTCCTGCACGATCCGGTACGCCGCGACGTCCACGCCCACCGGGAGCCCGCCCGGGTCCGCGCCGCGCGACGACACGTCCAGCCCCGCCGCGGCGGCCGACTCGACCAGCCTGCCCACGTCCGCCAGCCGCACCGCCACCGGCTCGTCCTCCGGCTCGTCGGCCCGCAGCACGTCGATCATCGTCCGCATCTCGGCCAGCGCCCGCACGCTGTTCTCGCGCACCGACTTGAGCACCGTGCGCGCGGTCTCCGGGTCGCCCGAGCGCAGGGACAGCACCGCCTCGGACTGGATCGCGATCGCCGACATGTGCCCGGCCACCACGTCGTGCAGGTCGCGGGCCATCCGGTTGCGCTCGGCGTTCACCGCGGCCCGCCGGTCCAGCTCGGCGATGCGGGCCACCTGTTCGGCGCCCTCCCGGTGCCGGCGCACGTTCGTCGCCCACCACACGGGCACCACGAGCAGCGAGAACACCTGCAACCCGGTGTAGAAGGACTCCCGCCAGCCGACCGCCGCCGCAGCGGTCGCCGTCATGCCGACCGTCACCGCCGCCACCACGCCCACGAGCACCTGGTGCAGCCTGCGCGGCCCGTGCAGCGCGGCCACGAACAGCACGTCGATGCACACCATCATCATGGGCGCGCTGAGACCGAGGTAGACGTCGGCCGCCGTGGCCGCCCCCACCACGGCCACCGCTACCACCGGGGCCCGGTGGCGGAACGCCTGCCCGGCGCACGCCACCGCGAGGATCGCCATCCGCGTGCCGAGGGGCGCCTGCCCGTCCCGGCTGCCCATCAGCTGGTCCAGGCCGAGCCGGTGGATCAGCAGGCCCGCGGTGAAGAAGGCCACCGCGACCAGCACGTCTCGGCGTTTGGGGCGCAGCTCCACTCCGTCATCACAGCACAGGGCGGCACCGGTGGCGTCCTACGAACTGATGACCCGGGGTCGGCCGGCCCGACGACGCGCGAGGAGCGCGCCACCGGCAGCATGGTGATCGTGGTTGAACCGTTGGTCGTCCTCATCGTGGCGTGCGAGATCGGGTTCTGGGTGGTGCTGGGCGCGGGGCTGCTGGTCCGGTACGTGCTGCGGAAGCCCAGGTTGGGCGCGGTGCTGCTGGTCTGCACACCGGTGGTCGACGTGGTGCTGCTCGTCGCGACCGTGTTCGACCTCAGGTCCGGTGGCGAGGCCACCGGCGTGCACGGGCTCGCCGCGATCTACCTCGGCGTGAGCGTGGCGTTCGGGCACAGCATGCTGCGGTGGGCCGACCAGCGCGTCGCCCACCGGTTCGCCGGCGGACCGCCGCCCGTGAAGCCGCCGAAGCACGGCATGGCGAAGATCCGCTACGAGTGGCGCGAGTGGGGCAAGTTCGCCATCGCCTGGGCCATCGCGTGCTCGGTGATGCTGTTCCTGATGTACGTGGTGGGCACGCCGGAGCGCACGCAGGCGCTGTGGGGGCAGATGGCGACCATGACGCTCGTCGGCGGGATCTGGCTGGTCGGCTGGCCGGTGTACCACAGCGTGACCGAGCTGGCGAAGGGCGGCCGGACCAGGGAAGAGGTCGGCGACCGGGGCGAGTGACCGGCGCGGGTCGCGGGGTAGGCCGCTACGGGCGGTGCGTGGCCCCCGTGCGACCATCGTGCGCTGTTGACACGCGTTTAAGCAGGAGGTTCGCCGCGGTGAGCACCGCCAGTGGTCCGTTCCAGCCGGGAGACCGGGTGCAGTTGACCGACCCGAAGGGACGGCACTACACGATCGTGCTCGAACCGGGCAAGGAGTACCACACGCACCGCGGCGCGTTGCCGCACGACAAGCTGATCGGGCAGCCCGAGGGGTCCGTGGTCGTCTCCGTCGGCGGCACGTCGTTCCTGGCGCTGCGGCCCCTGCTGTCGGACTACGTGCTGTCGATGCCGCGCGGCGCCCAGGTGATCTACCCCAAGGACGCGGCCCAGATCGTCATGTACGGCGACGTGTTCCCCGGCGCCCGGGTGCTGGAGGCCGGCGCCGGGTCGGGTGCCCTGACCTGCTCGTTGCTGCGCGCGGTGGGCGAGAAGGGCAGCGTGACGTCCTACGAGGTGCGGCAGGACCACGCCGACCACGCCATCCGCAACGTCGAGCAGTTCTTCGGCGAGCGGCCGGGCAACTGGTCGCTGACCGTGGGCGACGTGGCCGAGCACGAGGGCGAGGTCGACCGGGTCGTGCTCGACATGCTCGCGCCGTGGGACGTGCTGCCGGCGGTGTCGCGCAGCCTCATCCCGGGCGGCGTGCTGGTGGTGTACGTGGCGACCACGACGCAGCTGTCGAAGGTCACCGAGGCCATCCGGGAGCAGCAGCACTGGACCGAGCCGCACGCGTGGGAGACCCTCGTGCGGCCGTGGCACGTCGTGGGCCTGGCCGTGCGGCCGGAGCACCGGATGATCGGGCACACCGCGTTCCTGCTGACCACCCGCAGGCTGGCCGACGGCGTCACGCCGCCCCGGCCGCAGCGCCGCCCGTCCAAGGGCTGACCAGCGAGAACGGCCCCGTACCTCGGGTGCGGGGCCGTTCGCCGGGACTGAAGTCGATCAGCTGTTCGGGCAGGCCACCCAGCCGTCGTCGGTCTTCTTGAACGGCAGCGTGTCGGTGTCGTCCTTGACGTACTCCTTCATGCTGTCGGGCACGCCGCTGAACTTCACCGAGACGGTGGCCGTGGCCGCCGTGTCGCTGGTCTCCTCGACCTTGTCGACGGTCAGGTTGACCTTGATGTCCTTCGCCGCGGCCTGGGCCTCCTCGACCTGCTTCTTGAACTCCGGCGGCAGGTCCTCGAGCTGCTTCTCCAGCTCGGCGGCGAAGGCGCCCGGGTCGGTCGCCTTCTTGATGTCGTCGATCGTGCCGTGCTTCTCGGTGCAGGTCAGCGTCTTGAGCTTGTCGAAGTCGCGGGAGTTGACCGCGGCGACGTAGCTGTCGGCGGCGTCCTTGGCGGTGCCGTTGCTGCCACCGCCCATCGTCATGACGAGCACGACCACGACACCGATCACGACCAGCGCGCCGACCCCGCCCAGGATCCAGGGCAGGGGGCTCTTCTTCGGCGGCGCGCCGTAGGGGTCGCCGAAACCACCCGGTTGGCCGTAACCGGGCTGGTTGAACTGGCCGGGCTGGCCGTAGGGCTGCTGGCCGGGGCCGGGCTGCTGCGGCTGCCCGTAGCCACCGGGCGGCGTGCCGTAGCCCGGCTGCTGCCCACCCTGTGGGAAGCCCTGAGGTGGCGGGGGGTACCCGCCGGGCTGCTGGCCGTATCCCGGCTGCTGGCCGAATTGGCCTGGTTGCTGGCCAAATTGACCCGGCTGCTGACCGTAGGGACCCGGCTGCTGCGGCGGGACGGACATCACGTTCTCCTAGAACTTTCCGCTGGTGGCAGTGGACACTGCCCGGACTACGCGCGTGGGACTCGTTATGGGACGCACGGTAGCGGGTAGGAGGTTCCGGCAGACACCGGTATGGAGCAGTTGATCCGGCCGAGCGGGCGGTTTGTGTGATCACACGACGCCCGGGAACCCGCTGGGTGGCGGCTTTTGTCGGTGATCGCCGGTACCGTTGTCGTACGAACACGGGAGGAGGGTGCCGACATGCAGCACGGTCATCCCGGCAGCCAGCCCGATGAGGGTGGCGAGCTGAACAAGGGCAACAACTCTGGTGAGCTGACAGCGCAGATCAGGTTCCTGGAGGACGAGATCGCGTTGCTGCGCCGCAAGTTGACGGAATCCCCACGACACGTCCGCCTGCTGGAGCAGCGGTTGGCGGAGGCGACGGAGCGCGTCAGCCAACTGACCGAGCGCAACACGAAGCTCATCGACACCCTTCGAGAAGCGCGGAGCCAGCTGCTCGCGCTGCGCGAGGAAGTGGACCGCCTCGCGCAGCCGCCCAGCGGCTACGGCGTGTTCCTGGCCCGGTTCGACGACGGCACGGTGGACGTGTTCACCTCCGGCCGCCGCATGCGGGTCTCGGTTTCGCCGGCGGTGGAGACGTCGTCGCTGGTCCTGGGCCAGTCGGTGCGCCTGAACGAGGCGTTGACCGTGGTCGAGGGCGGCGACTTCGAGCGCACCGGCGAGGTCTGCACGCTGCGTGAGGTGCTGGCCTCGGAGACGGCCGACAGCTCGATCGGCCGCGCCCTGGTCGTGGGCCACGCCGACGAGGAGCGGGTCGTCTGGCTCGCCCAGCCGCTGATGGACTCGCCGCTCAAGGCGGGCGACTCGCTGCTGGTCGACTCGAAGGCGGGCTTCGCCTACGAGCGCGTGCCGAAGGCCGAGGTCGAGGACCTGGTGCTGGAGGAGGTGCCCGACGTCCGGTACGAGGACATCGGTGGCCTCTACCGCCAGATCGAGCAGATCCGCGACGCCGTGGAGCTGCCGTTCCTGCACGCCGACCTGTTCCGCGAGTACAAGCTGCGCCCGCCCAAGGGCGTGCTGCTGTACGGCCCTCCCGGCTGCGGGAAGACGCTCATCGCGAAAGCGGTGGCGAACTCGCTGGCCAAGCAGGTCCACGCCGCGCGCGGCGAGGACCACCGCGAGGCCAAGAGCTACTTCCTCAACATCAAGGGCCCCGAGCTGCTCAACAAGTTCGTGGGCGAGACCGAGCGGCACATCCGGTTGATCTTCCAGCGGGCCCGCGAGAAGGCTTCCGAGGGCACCCCGGTGATCGTGTTCTTCGACGAGATGGACTCGATCTTCCGCACCCGCGGCAGCGGCGTGTCCTCCGACGTCGAGACCACGATCGTGCCCCAGCTCCTCAGCGAGATCGACGGCGTCGAGGGCCTGGAGAACGTGATCGTGATCGGCGCCTCCAACCGGGAGGACATGATCGACCCGGCGATCCTGCGGCCCGGCCGGCTCGACGTGAAGATCAAGATCGAGCGTCCGGACGCCGAGGGCGCGAAGGACATCTTCAACAAGTACCTGACGCCCGACCTGCCGATCCACGCCGACGACCTGGCCGAGTTCGGCGGCGACCCGGTGGCCTGCATCGACGGCATGGTGCAGCACACGGTCGAGCGGATGTACGAGGAGTCCGAGGAGAACCGCTTCCTGGAGGTCACCTACGCCAACGGTGACAAGGAGGTCCTGTACTTCCGGGACTTCAACTCCGGCGCGATGATCCAGAACATCGTCGACCGCGCGAAGAAGGCGGCCATCAAGAGCCTGCTGGACACCAAGCAGCCGGGCTTGTCGGTGCGCCACCTGCTGGACGCGATCGTGGACGAGTTCGCCGAGAACGAGGACCTGCCCAACACGACCAACCCGGACGACTGGGCCAGGATCTCGGGCAAGAAGGGCGAGCGGATCGTCTACATCCGCACGCTGGTGACCGGCAAGAACCAGGAGTCGGGTCGGGCGATCGACACGGCCACGAACACCGGTCAGTACCTGTAACACCGCACTGCCTGCCACAACCCGCCTGGAGGACCCGCCCGGACGACGCGCCGGGCGGGTCTTCCGCGTTGCGGGGGTGTCAGGCGCGGGCGGTGACCAGGCCGGATTCGTAGGCGGCGATCACCAGCTGGGCCCGGTCGCGGGCCTGGAGCTTGTGCAGCAGCCGGCCGATGTGGGTCTTCACCGTGCCGGCGGACAGGTGCAGCTCGTCCATGATCTCGGCGTTGGAAAACCCTCGGGCGATCAACAACAACACCTCCTGCTCACGTTCCGTGACGCCCTCCAGGCGGATCGAGCGAGGCGGAGGGGTGCGGGAGAACTCGGCGACCAGGCGGCGGGTCACGGAGGGTGACAGCAGGGCGTCGCCGGCGGCCACCACGCGGATCGCGGCCAGCAGGTCGGTCGGGGGAGTGTCCTTGAGCAGGAACCCGCTCGCGCCGGCCCGCAGCGCCGAGTAGACGTACTCGTCCAGGTCGAACGTGGTCAGGATCAGCACCCGGGCGGCGCTGAACGAGCCGATCTCGCGGGTGGCCGCGATGCCGTCCACACCGGGCATCCGCACGTCCATCAGCACCACGTCCGGGGACGTCGAGCGCACCACGGACACCGCCTCGGCACCGTCGCCGGCCTCGCCGACGACCCGCAGGTCGGGGGCGGAGTCCACGAGCACCCGGAAGCTGCCGCGCAGCAGCGCCTGGTCGTCCACGATCACCACGTCGATCACGACAGCGGCACCTCGGCGCGCACCGCGAACCCGCCGTCGGCCAGCGGACCGGCCCAGAACGTGCCGCCGTAGACCGCCACCCGTTCCCTCATCCCGATCAACCCGTGCCCTCCGCCGCCACCGGCCAACACCCGTTCCCCCGGTCCGTCGTCGACCACGTGGACCCGCACCGAATCGTCCCCGACGGCGATCGACACCTCGCAGCGGGCCGGCGCCGCGTGCTTGACCACGTTGGTCACCGACTCCTGCACGAGGCGGTACACGGTGAGCCCCAGCGCGTCGGGCAGCGACCCGGTGACCGTCAACGACACCTCCACGCCGGCCAGCGACGCCCGGGTCACCAGGTCGGGCAGGTCGTCCATGCCGGGCATGGGGGCGAGCTCGACCCGCGCGTCCTCCGAGCGCAGCACGCCCAGCAGCCGCCGCATCTCGACCAGGGTGCCGCGGGACGCCTGCTCGATGACCTCCAGCGCCTCCTTGGCCTGCTCGGGCTGCGCCGAGGCCACGTGCGCGGCGACACCGGCCTTGACCGTGATCAGGCTCAGGCTGTGCGCGACCACGTCGTGCAGCTCGCGGGCGATCCGCAGGCGCTCCTCGGCGACGGCCTTGGACGACGCCTCGGCGGCCTGGCGGGCGTGGTAGGAGCGGCGGATGCGGGTGGTGCGGCCCAGCGCCCAGGCGGCGCACACGATCACCGTGAGGAAGACGGACAGCCCGAAGGAGTCCGGCCACGGCTCGCTGACGAGCACCGTCGCCGACGACACGCCGAGCGCGGTGACCAGCGAGCCCACCGCCACCCGCTGCGCGCAGGTGGTGGCCACCATGTACATCGCGAACGCGGTCGCGCTGTAGGGCTCCAGCGTGATGTGGGCGAGCGTGGCGACGTTCTGCGCCACCAGCACGATGCCCAGGGTGAGGACCGGCCGCTTGCGGCGCAGCGCCAGCGGCGCGCCCACGAGCAGCGCCACCGGGTAGCCCAGCCACGCCGGCGCGCCGCTCATCCGGGCGAAGTCCAGGTAGACCACGACCAGGGCGACGGCGATGGCCGTGTCCAGCGCGTACAGGGGGGCGTTCGGCAGCATCCGCAGGACTCGCGACGTCACGGGGGCACGGTAATCGGCGTGGCGGTGCGTGACGTCGGACCACGGTCCGACCCGAAATCGCAGACCTTGGTCCGATCCGCCCCGAGCCCCGCCCCGGCAAGCTCCTCCCCATGATCGAAGTGAGGCAACTGACCAAGCGCTACCGCGCCACGAGGGCCGTGGACGGGCTCTCGTTCGAGGTGAAGCCCGGTTACGTGGCGGGTTTCCTGGGGCCCAACGGCGCCGGCAAGTCCACCACCATGCGGGCGATCCTCGGCCTGGACCGCCCGACCAGTGGCGAGGCGCTGGTCGACGGCCGCCGGTACGCCGGGATGCGCAGACCGATGCACGAGGTCGGCGCGCTGCTCGACGCGGGCGCGGTGCACGGCGGCCGGTCGGCCTACGACCACCTGCGCGTGCTGGCCCGCAGCAACGGCATCAAGGACAGCCGGGTCGTCGCGACCCTGGAGCAGGTCGGCCTGGCCGGGGTGGCGAAGAGACGGGTGGGCTCGCTGTCGCTGGGCATGAAGCAGCGCCTCGGCGTGGCGGCGGCCCTGCTCGGCGACCCGGGCGTGCTGCTGTTCGACGAGCCGGTGAACGGCCTGGACCCCGAGGGCATCCGCTGGATCCGGCACCTGATGCGCGGCCTGGCCCGCGAGGGCCGCACGGTGCTCGTGTCCAGCCACCTGATGAGCGAGATGGCCCTGACCGCCGACCGGGTGATCGTGATCGGTCGGGGCAGGCTGATCCTGGAGGCGTCCATGGAGGACCTCCAGGAGAAGTTCAAGCGGGACGTGCTCGTGCGCACCCCCACCCCGGACACCCTGCTCCCACTCCTGGCCACCGCCGGCGCCACGACCCGCACCGAGGCGGGAGCGCTGCTGGTCCAGGGCCTGGACGCCCCGGAGATCGCCACCCTGGCCGCCCACCACCGCGTCCCGATCCACGAACTGACCCCGCGCAGCGCGTCCCTGGAGGACGCCTACCTCGAACTGACCGAGGACAGCGTGGAGTACCGCTCCAAGGAGACCACGGGATGACCGCCCTCCCACCTCACCCTCCGGCCACCTCAGCGCCCACCCGCACCGACCCCGTCGCCGCGCCGACCCCGCACCTGGAAGACCCTCCCTCGCCATCCCGACGCCACACATCCCCGAAAGCCACCCACGGCGTGTCCGACCTGGTCACCCACGACCGGCCACCCATGACCACCGCCCTGCCGCGCCTACCCTCGCCGGGCACTCAGGCTCCCGCCCCCCCCCGCACCGGCCCTGCACCGGTCCCTCAGGCTTCACCCGCCCGACTTCGCCAGGCGCGTCCTCCGCGGTCCGCCGGGGCGGTCACCCGTCGACCACCGTCCCACCACCCCTGCCCTGGGCCTCCCAGTCGTCACCCACCCGACCTCTCGTGGGCGTCTCCTCTACGGCCTGCGTGCGGTCCGCCGGGTGGTGCCGTCCTGCCGCGCCTGCCTTCGCGGGGCCTTCACGTGCCCGCCCACAGCGCGCCGGTCGTGCGCCGGGCTCCGCGGTCGTCACCTGCCCGACTTCTCCTCGCGGCCTGCTTGCCGCCGGGCGGGGTGATCACCCGATGACAGCGGTCCTGTCGGGCTTGCCTTCGTGGGGCACTCGGGTGCCCGCCGGCACCGGGCCGGTCCTGCGCCGGCCTTCCCCCACCCGACCTCCCGGAGCGTCCTCCGCCGCCTGGTTGACGTCCGCCGGGGCCACCGCCGTACCGGTATGCCCGTTCACCCGGGCTGCTCCGGTGGCTGCCCGGGTGATCACCGTCGGCTCCGCGCCGGCTCAACCTGCGGACTTCTCGTGTTCGGCCGGGCTGCCTTCGCCGGGCGCGTCTGCCAAGGCTGCCTGCCTGGGCGGTCGTCCCCCGCAACGGTCCGCGACTCCGCCCGCCCACACCGTGCCGAGCACGGGCCTGTCCGCGCCGGACATCGCCGACCTGAGCCCCGAGCGGCACCCATGCCCTCGCCGCCGCAGCAACCCGCGTCCAAGCAGCAGCCCCGCTGTTCCTGGGTCTGAACGCCCCGAACCCACCGACCCGACCCCGCGCCCGGCGAACACCTACCTCACCGACAGCAGCGCGTAGCACCCAAGGAGACCCCCGATGACCGACGTCCTGAGCTCGGAGTGGCTGAAGCTCCGCTCCGTCCGCTCGACCACCTACATCCTCCTGGCCATCACGGCGTGCCTGCTCGGCGGCGCGCTCGTGTCGTACCTGATGACGGCCGACTGGGACACCTCGCCGCCGGACTTGCAGCAGAAGTTCGGGTCCGCCGACCCGAGCGCGATGGTGGTCCCGTTCACCCAGTTCTGCCTCGGCGTGCTGGGCGCGATGGCGATCACCACCGAGTACGGCAGCGGCATGATCAGGACAGCCCTGGTCTCGGTGCCGCAGCGCAAGGCTTACCTGCTGGCCAAGACCGTCGTGGTGGCCGGCGCGTCCCTGCTGATCGGCCTGACGACCACCTTCGTCGCGTCCGGGACGGGCGAGCTGATCACCGGCGACCGTCCGGAACCGATCTCGGCCTACGCCGCGTTCGGCGACGCCGTGCCGACCCTCCTGGCGAACACCGCGTCGCTGGTCCTCATGGCTCTGCTCGGCCTGGGCCTGGGCTTCGTGCTCCGCTCCACCGCGGGCACGGTGGTCACCCTGTGCGCCCTGCTGTTCGTCCTGCCCCCGCTCACCCTGATCCTGCCCGAACCCTGGAACGGCCGGCTGTACTCGGTGATGCCGCCGTCCCTCGCCCCGCAGCTGTCCGGCGAGATGTCGGGCGCGCCCCTGTCGCCGGTCCAAGCCGGACTGGTGATGGTCGCCTACGCGGTGCTCGCCCTGGGCGCGGGTGCCCTGACCCTCCTCCGCCGCGACGCCTGACCCAGGCCGCACGGGCGGTAGGCGGGCGTCCGGCGGGGGTGGCGGTTACGGTGGCGGGCGTGTCCGACTTCGCCCTTGGCCTGGCCGCGCTCGGTCGGCCCGCCTACATCAACCTCGGCCGTGAGCACGCGTTGCCCGAACACCGGGACGTGGACGCCATGCGCGCGCAGTGCCACGCCGTCCTGGACGCGGCCTACGCGGCGGGGGTGCGGAGGGTGGACGCGGCCCGGTCCTACGGCCGGGCGGAGGAGTTCCTGGCGCAGTGGCTGGCCGCCCGCGGCCACCAGGACGTCCAGGTGTCCAGCAAGTGGGGCTACGCCTACGTCGCCGACTGGCGGCGCGACGTGGACACCCACGAGGTCAAGGAGCACTCGGTCGAGCGGTTCACCCGGCAGTGGCGGGAGACCGAGGACCTGCTCGGGGCGCACGTCGGCCTCTACAACGTGCACTCGCTGACGTCGGACAGCCCGCTGTTCGGCGACCCGGACCTGCTCCTCGCCCTGGGCGGGCTGCGGGACTCGGGGGTGCGCCTCGGTTTCTCCACGTCCGGCCCGCACCAGGGCGAGACGGTGCGGCGGGCCTTGGAGCTCACCGTCGAGGGGCGGCGGCTGTTCGACAGCGTCCAGTCGACCTGGAACGTCCTGGAGACGTCGGTGGGACCGGCGTTGGCGTTCGCGAGGGAGTCCGGCGCGGAGGTGTTCGTCAAGGAGGGACTGGCCAACGGCAGGCTGGCGGTCGACCCGCCGCCGCGCGTGCGCGAGCTGGCCGACAAGCACGACGTCGGCCCGGACGCCATCGCGTTGGCCGCGGTGCGGGCGCAGCCGTGGGCCGACGTGGTCCTCTCCGGCGCCGCGAGCCCGGACCAGCTGCACGCCAACCTGCGGGCACGGGACGTGGACCTGGACCCCGACGAGCTCGCGGACTGCGCCGAGCCCGCCGAGCGGTACTGGGCTACTCGGGCGTCGCTGGCTTGGGAGTGAGCCGGACGGCGCCGGAGTCGAGGTCCACGGGCCCGTACGGCGGCGCGCCGGACTCCTCGTCTTCGCCGAGCATCCGCGTCACCTCGCGCTGCCGCAGCTCGATGTGCTTGCCGCCCTGGAACACGGTGGTGAACTCGTCGAAGGCGGTGGCCGACACCACCGGGTGATGACCCTTGCGTCGGCGCACCCACCGCAGCACCCGCTCACCGGTCGCGAGGCCGACCAGCAGCACGGCCAGGCCGGGGATCGACATCGCGAACATCATGCCCATCGCAACCACTCCCGGATCAGGACCCGGCCGTCCGGCACGACCGGCCACCCGGGGTCTTCCGCCAACACCCGCACCTCGTCCACGCCCAGCCAGCCACCCCACGCCACTTCCTCCGGCTGGTGGGTGAACGGCCCGTCGCTGCGCACCTCGTAAACGTGGGCGACGTACCGGATGGTTCCGTCCACGAACGGGGTGCTGAACCGGAACTCCGGGGCCGCCACGACCCCCAGCTCCTCGGCCAGCTCCCGCACCGCGCACTCGTCGGGCGTCTCACCCGCCGAAACCACCCCACCGCACGTCGGGTCGTACAGCCCGGGGTACACGTCCTTGGTGTCGGTGCGCCGGTGCACGTACAGGCGCGTCCCGTCCAGGGACCGCACGACGATCACCGCGCAGAGGTGCCACAGGCCCTCCGCGCGCATCCGTGCGCGCGTCGCCGTGCCGATGGGCGTGCCGTCCGGGTTGACCACCACTACGTGTTCCACGTGAAGATCCTCCCCAGGTAGTACCGCTCCGTGCTACCTCGGGCCGACGCCTGCCGATGCCGCCGGTTCCTACCGTCGTGGCGTTCGCGTCACGAGGAGGAGTTGTGCCCACATCCCTGCGGCTCGCGGTCGCCGAGTTCCGCAACCGGCCCGGCCGCGCCGTGCTGCCCGGTGTCGCCCTGGTCGTCGGCATCGCCTGCCTGCTGGCCGCCCTGATGCTCAGCGACGCCATGGTCCGCGCCACCGACGAGGGCGCGCCCACTGTGCCCGCCGGTGTCGACCTCGTCGTCCGCCCGCCCGTGTACGGCGGCGCGGTCCTCGACCAGGCGACCGTCGAGCGGGTGGCGCGGGTCGCCGGGGTCACCGTGGCGCAGCCGATCCGCGAGGTCCGCGCCGACCTGCTGCTCGACGGCGGCCGGGCGGGCGACCGCCGGGCCACCGCCGACATCGAGCCGGACCGCGCGGACCTGCACCGCGTGCCGATCCTGGAGGGCCGCTCGCCCGGCCCGGACGGCGAGATCGCGATCGACCGGGTCACCGCCTACGAGCACGGCCTCAAGCCGGGCGCCTCGGTCCGGGTGGCCGACGCGGCGGGCAAGCCGCTCGACGTCGTCGTCCGCGGCATCACCAAGCGCGGATCGGTCGGCGAGGAGCCGGTGATCGTGGTCGGCGAGGGCCTGGCCGCGAAGCTCGGCGGCGAACCCCGGGTCGAGGCGATCTACGTCGTCGGCGGCGACCGGGACGCCGTCGCGCAGGTGGTGGGCGACGGTCAGAGGGTGGACACCCGGGCGGCGATCGCCGCGGAGCCGTCCGACAAGAGCCTGGCGGCCGTGCTGCTGCCGTTCAGCATCCTGGCGCTGGCCACCTCCGTCTTCGTCGCCTCCGCCACCTACCGGGCCGTCTACGCGCAGCGCCAACGGCACACCGCGCTGCTGCGCTGCCTCGGCGCGCACCGCGGCCCACTGGTCTGGTCGAACCTCGTCGAGGCGCTGGTCACCGGCGTGGCCGCGGGCCTGGTCGGCGCCGTGCTCGGCGGCTCGGTGGCCTGGCTGCTGGCCAGGCTGTTCGACGCCACCGGCCTGTCGTCGATGCTCGGCGCGGTCGAGCTGAGCCCGGCCCTGCTGCCCACCGTCGGCCAGACCGTGATCGGCGTCGTCACGGCCGCCGCGCTCAGCGCGTTCGCCGCCGTCCGGCCCGCGCTGGCCGCCGCGCGCATCTCGCCGCTCGCGGCACTGCGGACGTCCGAAGGCCAGACGCCCGACCAGGCGGTGGTGCGCCGGCGGCGGATCTTCGGCATCGTGCTCGTGGCCGCGGCCGGCCTCATGGGCGCGCTGGCCGTGCTCGCGCAGGGCTCGCTGGTGGCGATCTTCCTGGTCCTGTTCTCCGGGATCACCGCCGTGTTCGGCCTGTTCGGCGTGCTCGGACCGGTCGTCGTGCCCGCCCTGGGCCGGATCTTCGGCTCGGTCGCGAGCCGCTTCGGGGGCGCGCAGTGGAAACTGGCCGCGGCCGAGGTGCGGCGGGTGCCGCAGCGGTCCGCGTCGGTGGCGATGCCGCTGCTCCTGGCCGCCGCCATGGTCACGTTCTTCGCCGTCACGGTGGGTTCGGCACAACGCATGGAGGACGAGTTCAGCAACGAGCCCCAGCCCGACGCGGTGGTGGCGGACTCGGGCGGGCGCGCGCTGGACGGCGGTGTGGGCGCGGCGGCCAACCGGCCGGAAGCGGCGACGACCGTCGTGGTGCACGGCGTCGACGTCGACCAGGCCGACGAGGAGGGCCGCACGATCCCGACGCAAGTCCTCGGCGCCGACCCCGACCCCATGCGCGAGTGGCTGACCAGGCAGGACGTCAACGCGAAGGACTTCGGGCCGGGCACCGTCATGCTCGACGAGTGGTACGCCGAGCGGTTCGGCGCGCGGCTCGGCCAGCCGTTCACGGTCCAGGGGCTGCCCGGCGGTCCGCGCACGGCCACGTTCGTCGGCACGTTCACCGGCTCGGTGCTGGACGACGCCGACGTGCTGCTGGCCGACCCGGACCTCGCGCCCGCGACGAAGGTGCTGGTGGCGTTCGCGCCGGGCGCGGACCCGGCCGCCTACCAGGCGGGCGTGCGGGCCGCGCTGCCCGACTCGCCCACCGTTCTGGTGAAGACCAAGGCCGAGACGAGCGCGCAGAACCAGCGCTACCTCGACCTGGGGATCGTGATGCTGATGGTGCTGCTGGGGCTGTCCGTCGCGGTCGCCGTGACCGGTATCGGGACCGCGTTGACGATCTCGGTGCAGGAGCGCCGCAAGGAGCTGGCGCTGCGCCGCGCCCTGGGCGTCACCAAGGGCGGGTTGCAAGGGGGCGTGGTGGCCGAAGCGGTGCTGTTGGCGCTGGTCGGCGTGCTGGGCGGCGGTGTGTTCGGCCTCGTCTACGCCGAGCTGACGCTGGCCTCCGTCGGCGTGTTCGTGTGGCCGACGGCGGCCGTGGCCCCGCTGCTGGTCGGCGGCGCGGGCGTGGTGGTCCTGGCGGTGCTCGCCGCGTTCGGCCCGGCCCGCGGCGCGTCCCGGATCGGGCCCGCCGCCGGGCTCGCGGCCGGCTGAAACGTGACCCTGGTTCGGGCGGTGTGCCGGTGGAAGGTCGTAGTCTGCGTACATGCGGCGGATCATGGGAACCGAAGTCGAGTACGGCATCTCGGTGCCGGGTGACGCGACGGCGAACCCGGTGCTCACCTCGACACAGGTCGTGCTGGCCTACGCGGCGGCCGCCGACATACCGCGGGCGCGCCGGGCGCGCTGGGACTACGAGGTCGAATCGCCGTTGCGCGACGCGCGCGGCTTCGACCTCGGCACCCCCGGCGGCCACCCGGGCGACAGCGATGTCGAGGACCTGGGCGCGGCCAACGTCATCCTCACCAACGGCGCGCGCCTCTACGTCGACCACGCGCACCCCGAGTACTCCGCGCCCGAGGTCACCAACGCCCGCGACGCGGTGATCTGGGACAAGGCGGGGGAGCGGGTGATGGAGGAGGCCGCGATGCGCGCGGCCACCGTCCCCGGCCAGCCCCGCCTGCAGCTCTACAAGAACAACGTCGACGGCAAGGGCGCCAGCTACGGCACCCACGAGAACTACCTGATGCAGCGCAGCACGCCGTTCACCGCGGTGATCGCCGGGTTGACGCCGTTCTTCGTGTCACGGCAGGTCGTCGTCGGCTCCGGCCGCGTCGGCATCGGCGCGGCGGGCGAGGAGGCCGGCTACCAGCTGTCCCAGCGCTCGGACTACATCGAGGTCGAGGTCGGCCTGGAGACCACGCTCAAGCGCGGCATCATCAACACCCGCGACGAGCCGCACGCCGACGCGGACAAGTACCGCCGGCTGCACGTCATCATCGGCGACGCGAACCTGGCCGAGTACTCCACCTACATCAAGTGCGGCTCGACGTCGCTGGTGCTCGACATGATCGAGGCCGGCCGCCGGTTCGACGACCTGCGCCTGCAGGAGCCGGTCCGGGCGGTGCACCAGATCAGCCACGACCCGACGCTCAAGACCAAGGTCGAGCTGTCCAACGGCCGCAAGTTCACCGGCCTGGACCTCCAGTTCGCCTACTACGAGCGCGCCTCCGCGTTCGTGGAGCAGGAGGGCTACGGCGACCGGGACGTGCTGCGGGTGTGGGGCGAGGTGCTCGACGCCCTGGCCCGCGACCCGCAGGAGTGCGCCGACCGCCTCGACTGGGTGGCGAAGCTGCGGTTGCTCGAAGGGTATCGGGCGCGGGACGGTCTCGCCTGGGGCTCGCCCCGGCTGTCCCTGGTCGACCTGCAGTACTCCGACGTGCGACTGGACAAGGGCCTCTACAACCGGCTGGTGGCCCGCGGCTCGATGAAACGCCTGGTCAGCGAGGAGGAGGTGCGGGCGGCCATCCTCGCGCCGCCGGAGGACACGCGCGCCTACTTCCGCGGCCGCTGCCTGGAGCGCTACCCCACTTCGGTGGCCGCCGCCTCGTGGGATTCGGTGATCTTCGACCTCGGTCGTGAAT
This sequence comes from Actinosynnema sp. NPDC091369, assembly GCF_044757065.1. NCBI lineage: Bacteria > Bacillati > Actinomycetota > Actinomycetes > Pseudonocardiales > Pseudonocardiaceae > Actinosynnema > Actinosynnema sp. NPDC091369. The sequence continues at coordinate 72,659 of NZ_JBIVUG010000018.1, forward strand.
CCCTCGTCCGGATCCCCACCCTGGAACCGCTGCGCGGCACGAAAGCGCACGTCGGAGCCCTGCTGGAGGCTTCCGACACGGCCGAGCAGCTGGTGGAGGCGCTCACCAGGGGCTGATCAACAGACCCGAGTGGCGGGCACAGGATGTCGTGCCTGGTGGGTAGTGTTTAACTCGCAGGACCCGAAGACCGGGAGGTCGACATGGCCCAGGAACAGGTTCAGCGCCAAGGCGGCGGTGACGGCGACGAGAACGGCGACGGCGCGGCCGGCGCCGGCCAGGAACGCCGCGAGAAGCTCGGCGAGGACGTCGACGCCATCCTCGACGAGATCGACGACGTGCTCGAGGAGAACGCCGAGGACTTCGTCCGCGCGTACGTGCAAAAGGGCGGCGAGTAAGAAGCCGCCGGCGGGACAGGAGAAGAACGCACACATGGACCACAGCTCGACCGGGCACTACCCGGCCGCGTCGTTGCCCCCGGCCTACCTCAGGCCGGGGTCGTCGTCGTTCACCGATTTCCTCCGCGCCCAGGCTCCCGAACTGCTGCCGTCGAGCCGCCACCTGCCCGAGGGCAGCGCGGTGCAGGCTCCGCACGGCACGACCATCGTCGCCCTGACGTTCAAGGGCGGCGTGGTGATCGCGGGCGACCGGCGCGCCACGATGGGCAACGTGATCGCCCAGCGCGACATGAAGAAGGTGTTCATCACCGACGACTACTCGGCGGTGGGCATCGCGGGCACGGCGGGCATCGCGGTCGAGATCGTCCGGCTCTACGCGGTCGAGCTCCGGCACTACGAGAAGATCGAGGGCGTCTCGCTGTCGTTGGACGGCAAGGCGAACCGGCTCTCCGCGATGATCAAGGGCAACCTGGACGCGGCGCTCGCGGGCCTCGCGGTCGTGCCGCTGTTCGCGGGCTTCGACACCGACGCGCCCGACCCCGACCGCGCGGGCCGCATCATCTCCTACGACGTGACCGGCGGCCGGTACGAGGAGTCGCAGGGCTACCAGGCCGTGGGCTCGGGCTCGCTGTTCGCGAAGTCGGCGATGAAGAAGCTCTACGACCCCGACGCGGACGCCGAGGCCGCCACCAGGACCGCGATCGAGGCCCTGTACGACGCGGCGGACGACGACTCGGGCACCGGCGGCCCGGACGTGATCCGCAAGATCTACCCGGTCGTGGTGACGATCACCGCCGACGGCGCGGTCCACCTGCCCGACGCCGACACCGCCACGCTGGCCGAGTCGGTCGTCGAGGGCCGCAAGGCCAGGCCGGCGGGCTGAGCGCCGTGTCGACCCCCATCCCCACCCGCATCCGCCGAGCCCGGGAGCCGCAGCAGTGACGATGCCGTTGTACGCCTCACCCGAGCAGATCCTCCGCGACCGCGCGGAGTACGCCCGGAAGGGCATCGCCCGAGGCCGGAGCGTCGTCGTGCTCCGGTACGCCGACGGCGTGCTGTTCGTCGCGGAGAACCCGTCCGCGACCCTGCACAAGGTGTCCGAGATCTACGACCGCATCGCGTTCGCCGCGGTCGGCCGCTACAGCGAGTTCGAGAACCTGCGGCAGGCGGGCATCCGGTTCGCCGACATCCGCGGCTACCAGAACGACCCGCGCGACGTCACGGGCCGCTCGCTGGCGAACGTCTACGCCCAGACCCTGGGCTCGATCTTCGCCGAGCAGATCAAGCCGCTGGAGGTGGAGATCTGCGTGGCCGAGGTCGGCACCGAGCCGGAGCAGGACACGCTGTACCGCCTGACCTACGACGGCTCGATCGTGGAAGAGCCGCAGTACGTCGTGATGGGCGGTCAGGCCGAGGCGACGGGCACCGCCCTCAAGGACGCCTACACCGAGGGCCAGCCGCTGGCCGAGGCCGTGGGCACGGCGGTGAAGGCCCTCAGCTCGGGCAGCACCACCACCGGCAACGGCAAGCCGGACCTCCTCGACCGCGGCAAGCTCGAGGTGGCCGTGCTGGAGCGCTCCCGGCCGCGGCGGGCGTTCCGCCGCATCACGGGGGCGGCGCTGGCGGCGCTGCTGCCCGGTGACGAGCCGGCGCCCGCCGAGGAGCCGCCCGCCAAGGACGGCAAGAAGAAGCCGGTGACGGACGTGAACCTGCCGCCGAACGACGACAAGGCGTAGCTCCCACCACGACCGGAGGCCCCCGACGCCACGTCGGGGGCCTCCGGTCGTGCTACAGGAAGATCTTGACGAGCTGGTCGCGGCCTTCGGGGTCGCGCAGCACGACCTGGTTGCCCGCGCGCAGCTCCGAGTCGACGAACTCGTAGATCAGCAGCGCCCGGTTGACCAGGTCGACCTTCTTCAGCCCGGTCCGCTCCTGGAGCTTGCCCAGCGCCTCGACCGCCTCCGCGGTCAGCGCGACGTTCACCCGATCCGCCACGGCGGGTCGCTCGGTCGACGACATGACCCGAAGGCTAGTCCCCGGACCACCGAAAGACCACATTTCCGGTGGCGAATCTTTGCAGGAACTGTTGTGGCGCGCAGTCGGCGCGGTACGGTGAGGGCGCTCGTCCGAGCACGCACCCGCAGTCCACATGCAGAACCGGCAGCTGGAATCCGAGGGGGAGAACCCGGCCGCCGGTGGGGGTCATGTGGAAGGAAGGTGCAACGGATGGGTGAAGTGAGACCGGACCCGGAGCCTGTCGGGTCCGATCCGGCCGCGGGGTGGGGCGACCCGACCCGCGCGGCCCGGATACGCCTGGAGAAGTCGGGCTTGCTCGTGGAGGCGACGGTCCCCGCCGCCCACACGTCCCGCCTGCTCGACGCGGCGGTCGTCGCCGTGGCGGCGGCGGGTGCCGTGGTGTGTCCGGTGCTCACGTTGCGGGTGGTCCCACCGGACTTCCCCACGTGGGCCGCGGTGGCTCTGGTCGCCGGGCAGATCGGTCTGCTCGGGGTGCTGGCGCTCGTCGCACGCCGCAGGTGAAGGAGCGGCTGGGGCACTCGACGCGTGAGTGCCCCTTTCGCGTCACGTCAGGCGCGGGCCAGGGGCGAGGGCAGTTCGGCGAAGTCCTTGGTGCGGTCCAGCGCGCCGAGCACGGCGAGCAGGTCGGCGGGCGGCGCGGTCAGCCGGCGGGCGTCCAGGTCCAGCCAGCCCGCGGTGGTCACGATGGTGGCGGCGGTCCGGCCGTCGGCCCTGATCACCTTGTTGTGCAGGCGGAACCGCGCGCCGTCCGACGCGAGGCCGTCCAGTCGCAGCTCCACCACGATCGGGTCGAGCAGGCGCATCTCGGCGCGGTACCGGATGTCGTCGCCGTGGGAGATCGGCCCGATCCGGCGGGCGGCGAACTCGGCGGCCGGGAAGCCCGCGGACGCGAAGTACTGCATCCGGTTGTCCTCGGCCGCGTCCAGGTACGCGGTGGTGCGCATGTGGCCGTTCTGGTCGACGTCCGGCCAGCGCACGTGGGTGGTGCTGGTGAAGGGCATGCGTCGAGTATGCGGACCCCCACCGGCACCACCCGCCGGACCTGCGCGACGGACTACGCGGTCGCCCGCGCCAGGAGCCGCCCGGTGCGCTCGCGCACCGACGGCGTGTCCAGCCCGCGGACCACGACGGTGGTCCGCCGCCGCAGCACGTCGTCCACCTCGGTCGCCCACTCGTACCGCTGCGCGTGCGCCACCTGCGCCCAGATGTCGGGCCCGTCGGGGTGCACCCGGTCCAGCAGCGACGGGTCGTCCGACGCGAGCGCCAGCACCTCGTGGCTGACCGTCCCGTAGTGCGTGGCCAGGTGCCGGAGCACGTCGTCGGGCACGGCGGGCAGCTCGCGGCCCAGCTGCGCGCTCACCCGCTCGGGCAGCGCCGCGCCCGGCAACGCCGCCGGCACCCCGTCGAACGCGTGCGCCAGGTCCCGCCCCAGCGCCTCGCCGACCCGGGCCAGCACCGACGCGCCGATCCGCCGGAACGTGGTCCACTTGCCGCCCGCCACGCTGATCATGCCGCCGCGGCCCCGCGTGATCACGGTCTCGCGCTTGGCGTGGCTGGTGTCGCCCGACCCGCCCGGCAGCACCCGCAGCCCGGCGAACGCGTACGCCAGCCGCGACCGGTCCAGCGCCGCGGCCGAGATGCCGACCGACGCCTCGCCGAGGATCTGGTCGACGTCGGCCTGGGAGCACCGCACGTCCGCCGGGTCGCCCTCGTACGGCTCGTCGGTGGTGCCCAGCAGCAGCTGCCCCTCCCACGGGATGGCGAACGACACCCGCACGTCGTCCACCGGGATGGTCATCGCCGCGCGCCACGGCGCGTCGGTCCTCAGCACCAGGTGCGCGCCCTTGGACAGCCGGATGCTGGGCGCCGCCGCCGGGTCCTCCATCCGCCGCAGCGAGTCCAGCCACGGCCCGGTGGCGTTGACCACCACCGACGCGTCCAGCCCGAACTCGCCGCCGTCGACCTTGTCCCGCAGCTCGACGCCGGTCACGGCCGACCCGCGCTTGCGCAGCCCGACCACCTCGACGTGGTTCAGCAGCACCGCGCCCGCCTCGGCCGCCGCGCGCGCCGCCGTGATGGCCACGCGCGCGTCGTTCATCTGGTGGTCGTGGTACAGCGCCGCACCGCGCAGGCCCTCGGTCCGCAGGTGCGGCACGTACTCCGCGGCCCGCCGCGCCGACAGCACCTTGCCCACGCCGTCGCCGAACCCGGACAGCGCCGAGTACAGCACCACCCCCGCGCCGAGCACGGACCGCGAGTGCGGCCCGCCCCGGTACACCGGCACCAGGAACGGCAGCGGCCGGACCAGGTGCGGGGCCAGCCGGTCGCCCAACGCGCGCCGCTCGGCGTGGTTCTCCCGCACCATCGGCACCGCGCCGGGCCCCATCGCCAGGTACCGCAGGCCGCCGTGCACGAGCTTGGACGACGCGCTGGACGTGGCGCCCGCGAAGTCGCCCGCCTCGACCAGCGCCACCCGCAGGCCCGAGCGGGCCGCCGCCCACGTGGTGGCGATGCCCAGCGCGCCGCCGCCGATCACGACCAGGTCGAAGGCGCCGTGTCCCAGCGCCTCGCGCGCCCTGGCCCGTTGCTCACTCATCGTTGTCGTCCTCGTCAATCCAGCCGACGGTCCGCTCGACCGCCTTCTTCCACTTGCGGTAGCCCTTGTCACGCGTCTTCGCGTCCATCGTCGGCAGCCACTCGGCGGCCTTGTGCCAGTTCTCGCGCAGGGTCTCGGTGTCCGACCAGTAGCCGACCGCGAGCCCGGCGGCGTAGGCCGCGCCCAGGCAGGTGGTCTCGGCGACGATCGGCCGCACCACCGGCACGTCGAGCACGTCGGACAGGAAGCCCATGAGCAGGTTGTTGGCGGTCATGCCGCCGTCGACCTTCAGCGTGGTCAGCTCCACGCCCGAGTCGGCGTTCATCGCGTCCACGACCTCGCGGGTCTGCCAGGCGGTCGCCTCCAGCACCGCGCGGGCGATGTGGCCCTTGTCGATGTAGCCGGTCAGGCCCGCGATGACGCCGCGCGCGTCGGACCGCCAGTGCGGCGCGAACAGGCCGGAGAACGCGGGCACGAAGTACGCGCCGCCGTTGTCCTCGACCGACCGGGCCAGCGTCTCGATCTCGGGGGCGCTCCCGATGAGCCCCATCTTGTCGCGGAACCACTGCACCAGCGCCCCGGTCACCGCGATCGCGCCTTCCAGCGCGTACGCGGCGGGCTGGTCGCCGATCTTGTAGCCGACCGTGGTGAGCAGGCCGTTCTCCGAGACCACGGGCTTGTCGCCGGTGTTGACCAGCAGGAAGCTGCCGGTGCCGTAGGTGCACTTGCCTTCGCCGGGGGAGTAGCACGTCTGGCCGAACAGCGCGGCCTGCTGGTCGCCCAGGGCGGAGGCGACGGGGACGCCGTCCAGCGTGCCGGTCGCGGTGCCGTAGACCTCGGCGGACGAGCGGATCTCCGGCAGCATCGCCTTCGGCACGCCGATCGCGTCGACCAGCTCGTCGTCCCAGTCCAGCGTCTCCAGGTTCATCAGCATGGTGCGGCCGGCGTTGGTGACGTCGGTGACGTGGCGGCCGGTGAGCTTCCAGATCAGCCAGGTGTCCATGGTGCCGAACAGGACCTCGCCGCGTTCGCCGCGCTCGCGCAGGCCGTCGACGTGGTCGAGCAGCCAGCGGACCTTGGGGCCGGAGAAGTAGGTGGCCAGCGGCAGGCCGCACTTGTCGCGGAACCGGTTCTGGTCGCCGAGCTCCTTGACCAGCTGGTCGGTGCGGGTGTCCTGCCAGACGATCGCGTTGTGCACGGGCTTGCCGGTGGCCTTGTCCCACACCAGCGTGGTCTCGCGCTGGTTGGTGATGCCGACGGCGGCCAGGTCGTGCACGGTCAGCGACGCCTTCTGCAGGGCGCCGTGCACGACGTCGAGCACGTTGGCCCAGATCTCCTCGGCGTCGTGCTCGACCCAGCCGGGCCTGGGGAAGATCTGCCGGTGCTCCTTCTGCGCCACGGACACGATCGCGCCGCCGTGGTCGAAGACGATGCAGCGTGAGGAGGTCGTGCCCTGGTCGATGGCTGCCACGAAGGATCGGGTGGAGTAGGTGCTCACGGGACGCTCCTCAGTAGACGGCGATGTCGACGAGCCCGGCCAATGCTCCGCCGATCAGGGGACCGACGACGGGGATCCAGGCGTATCCCCAGTCCGATCCACCCTTTCCGGGGATCGGCAGGACGGCGTGCGCGAGCCGGGGTCCGAGGTCGCGCGCGGGGTTGATGGCGTAGCCGGTGGGCCCGCCCAGGGACATGCCGATGCCGACGACGAGCAGGGCGACGATCAGCACGCCGGTGCCGGAGGTCTCCAGCCCCTTGGTCTGGCCGGTGGCCAGGATGACGAACACCAGCACGAACGTGGCGATGACCTCGGTGGTGAGGTTCTGGGCGCGGTGGCGGACCTCGGGGCCGGTGGCGAAGATGCCGAGCACCTCGCCGGTGTTGGCGCGGAACTGGCCGAGGTAGGCGAGGTAGCACAGCACGGCGCCGGTGAACGCGCCGAGGAGCTGGGCGAGCAGGTAGAGGGGGACGGTGGCCCAGTCGCCGTTGTGGATGGCCAGGCCGACGGTGACGGCGGGGTTGAGGTGGGCGCCGGACAGCGGCGCGACGGCGTAGGCGCCCGCGAGCACCGCGAAGCCCCAGCCGAACGTGATCACCGCCCAGCCCGCGCCGTTCGACTTGGACTTCGCCAGCACCACGCCCGCGACGACGCCGTTGCCGAGCAGCAACAGCAGTGCGGTGCCCAGGAACTCACCGATGAAGATCGACTGGTTGGTCATCCACGCGCCCTCTCTGGCCTGAATGCCGTTCGACAATGTCGTACGGTGCGCGTGAATCCTGTGCCGACGCTCACAAGATGTCAACCCTTCCGGAACGCCGCGCTACCAGGGGATGGCGCCGAGCTCGCGCGAGATGGACCGCGCGGCCTCCCGGACGTAGGACACGAGGTCGGTGCGCGGCTGCTTGTGCGCGTCGCACAACCGCTCGACCGGCCCGGAGATCCCGACCGCCCCCACGGTCACCGCGCGCCGGTCCCGGATGGGCGCGGCCAGCGACACCTCGCCCTCGACCAGCTCCTCCACGTCCGACGCCCAGCCGCGCTGCCTGACCTGCTCCAACGCGTCGCCGAGCCGGTCGAGGCCGGTGATCGTGGCGGCGGTGTAAGCCTTGAGCGGCTCGTCGTCGGCGAGGCCGAGGCCGACGGGGTCGTCGGCGAGCAGGACCTTGCCCAGGGCGCTGGCGTGCGCGGGCAGGAGCGCGCCGACCTCGAGGACCTGGCGCGAGTTGTCCGGGCGGAACACGTGGTGCACGACCAGGACCTGGTTCTCGTGCAGCGTGCCGATGCGGACGCTCTCCATGCTGCGCGAGGCCAGCGAGTCCGACCAGTTCAACGCGCGGGTGCGCAGCTCGTTGCCGTCGAGGTAGTTGCTGCCGATGTGGAACAGCGCCGCGCCGAGCTGGTACTTGCCCGTGTCGGGCGACTGCTCGACGAACCCGACCAGCTGGAGCGTCCGCAGGATGCCGTGCACGGTCGGTTTGGGCAGCTCCAGGGCTCGGGCGAGCTCCGCGACCCCCATCCGCCGCGCGCCGCTGGCCAGCAGCCGCAACACCGCGGCCGCCCGTTCGATGGACTGGATGGGTCCGGGCACGCGATCACTGTAGCGCGAAGGCGTTCGACCATGTCGAACCGACGTGGGTCAGCGCGGTTCCGGCGCCAGCCCGAGTCGTCGACGGCAGTCGGGCGGCATGCCCACGCCGTCCGCGATCCGCTCGATGGTGTCCAGCGTGGGCAGCCGCCGTCTGCGCATGTACTCGCTGATCCGCCCCTGCGCGATGCCCGTGACGCCCGCGAGGTCGTTCTGGCTGTACCCGGCGTAGCGCCGGAGCAGGACCAGCAGGCTCGCGATGTCCCGCGCCTCCAGCGCGGCGACGACCTCCAGGCGCGACCACAGGCTGTCCGGCACGCGCGCGACCCATCCGACTCTTCGTTCCATGACAAGTCCCCCCGACTGGGAATCGCCTGCCACCCAGGGGAGTGTTACGGAAGGGAACCGCGCAATCACACGGTGATATCTCACCCTGTGCTGCCCAGCCCGAGGTGCTCCCTGGGACGGTTCGAACCCGTCGACCTTTGGGGGGATCGAATGCGTCACCTGACGAAGCTGCTCGCGGTGCTGGGCCTGCTGCTCGCCGCGTTGACCGCCACGCCCGCGGGCGCGTCGGCCGGCGCCCCGACCGCGCGGACCGCGCACACCCCGATCCAGAGCACGCACGACTGGCGCTGCCTGGACTCGGACGTGTCGTCGCCGACCCACAACGGCACCGCGGTGCAGATCTGGGACTGCAACGGCTGGGACAACCAGAAGTGGACCTACTACGACGACTACACCATCCGCAGCACGCACGACGGCCGCTGCCTGGACGCCGACGTCTCGTCGCCGACGCACGACGGCACCAGGGTGCAGGTGTGGGACTGCAACGGGTGGGACAACCAGAAGTGGACGATGTACACCAACGGCGAGATCGTGAGTTGGCACGACGGCCGCTGCCTGGACCTGGACGTGTCGTCGCCGACGCACAACGGGAGCCGGGTGCAGGTCTGGACGTGCAACGGCTGGGCCAACCAGGCTTGGTACAAGTCCTGACGACCCGGGCGGGCGTCCCGGCCGGTGGCGGTCGGGACGCCCGCCCGCGCCGTCACAGGTCCAGCGACCAGGTCTGCGCTTCGACGTCCCGGCCGAACAGGCGTTCCGGGGTGCTGGTGTCGAGGCGGAAGCCTGCCTTCTCGTAGATGTGCCGTGACGCGGCGAGCCCGGCCACGGTCCACAGCACCACCCGCGCGTACCCCGCCCGGCGGGCGAAGCGCAGGCACTCGTCCACCAGTCGCGCGCCGATGCCCAGGCCGCGCGCGGCGGGCTCGACCAGCAGCAGGCGCAGCTTGGCGGTGCGGTCGTCCACCCGCACGCAGAACACGGACCCGACCGGCTCGCCGTCGACCTCGGCGATCCACGCCGCCTCGCGGTCGGGGGAGTGGTGCTCCGCGTACTCGCCCGCGACCCGCGCCACCAGGGCCTCGAAGCTCTGGTCGAAGCCGCACTCCTCCGCGTACCGCACGCCGTGCCGGTTGACCACCCACCCGAGGTCGCCCGGGCGCAGCGGTCGCAGCAGGTACGACCCGGGCTTGCCGGTGAGCAGGCGTTCCACCTTGCGCATCGACGCCACCAGCTCGGCGCGGTCCGACGGCGGCACCCGGTCCAGCAGCGCGCCGATCTCGGCGTCCGAGCGGGCGTTCAGCCCGGCGAACACCGACTCGCCGTGCGGCGTGAGGGCCACGACGTGGCGGCGCGAGTCGCGCTCGGACGCCGTGCGGGTGACCAGGCCGTCGCGGTCGAAGCGGCTCAGGATGCGGCTGAGGTAGCCCGCGTCCAGGCCGAGCGCGGTCCGCAGGTCGGGCACCTCGCACGGGCCCGCGGCCAGCTCGAACAGCACGCGCACCTCGGTCAGCGAGTACGGGGAATCGAGGTAGCCGCGGTCGAGCACGCCGATCACGCCGGTGTAGAAGCGGTTGAACGCGCGCACGTCGGCGACCGTCATCGTTGACTCCCTCAACTGAACTGTTGACTGCGTCAACCTTATTCGAGCGGGCGGTAGATGGCCAACGCAGCCGGCCGGGAGCGGAACTCGAACGTCGACCCGGTGGGGCCGACCTCGCCGTCCGTCGCGATGGCCACCTCGCCGTCGAGCAGCCGCACGTCCAGCCACCGCGTCTCCAGGTGCCGGTAGGTGCGGCTGCGGTGCAGCGAGCCGAGCAGCGCGCCGAGGAAGAACCGGGCCCGCGAGAACCGGGTGTCGGCGCGGATGTAGCGGACGTCCATCAGGCCCGCGTCCAGGGCCGGGCGCATGGTCGGCGCGAAGCCCTTGGGTCGGTACGGGCCGTTGCCGACGAACAGCATCCACACCAGGTGCGGCTCGCCGTTCAGCTCGACCCGCAGCGGGCGCGACGTGCGCAGGACGCGGGCCAGCGCGATGCCGGCGGCGGGCCACTTGCCCCACCTGTCCTGCAACTGCTCCCGCATCCGGACCATGTCGGGGTATCCGCCGAGGCTCGCGGTGTTGACGAACCAGCGGGGGCCGGAGCCGTCCACGGACACCGCCGCCAGGTCCACCAGCACGCCGTCGCCGTCCGCGACCGCCCGTGCCGTGTCGTCCAGCCCCCGCACGCCGACGTCCCGGGCGAAGTGGTTCAGCGTCCCCGCGGGCACCAGGACCAGCGGCAACCGGTGCGCCGCCGCCAGCGCCGCGACCGCGGCCACCGACCCGTCACCGCCCGCCACCCCCAGTGCGTGCGGAGCGTGATCGGCGATCACCGTGTCGAGATCCTCGATTCCCACGATCGTGGCCTTCGGCCATTCCTGCAGGATCTCGGCGGTCGGGTCGGTCCCGCCCAGGCCCGCGCTCGGGTTCACCACGACCACCAGGCCCTCGCCGTCGACCAGCGCCTCCAGCTCCTGGTGCTCGCGCGCCGACGCGGGCTCGGTGCGCCCCACCGGCCACCAACGCCTGGTCAGCAGGGCCGCGCCGACCCCGATCGCGGTGCCCGCGGCCACGTCCGACGGCCAGTGCACGCCTGTGTGCACCCGCGAGTACGCGACCGCCGCGGCGACCGGCGCGACCGCCGCGGCCAGCACGGGGGACTCCATGGCCAGCGCCGTGGTGAACGCCGCCGCCGACGCCGCGTGCCCGGACGGGAACGACGACGACGTGGGGCGCTTGGTCAGCCGCCGGGGCACGAGCAGCAGGTCGGCGGCGGGTCGGCGGCGCGGGAACAGGCGTTTCGCGACCAGGCTGGCGCTGAAGCTCGCGCCGCCGATCGCCGCCAGCCCGCGCAGCGCCGCACGCCGCGTCACCCCTTTGCGCAGCGCCAGCACGCCCGCGACCGCGAGCCACAACGCGCTGTGGTTGGCCGCGCGCGACAACTTCTTCATCCCCTCGTCCACCGGGGAGGCGCGCAACGCCCCGGAACGCCTCATCACGGCCAGGTCCAGGCGGTTCACTCGTCGGAGCACACGAGAACGTTATCCGCGAAAACGGTGCGACGCCCGATTGGATCACTGAGGAAAGCGCCGAATGCGCCTACTGTTGAGGGATGCAGCGGCGGATCTTCGGCATTGAGACTGAGTTCGGGGTGACCTGCACCTTCCACGGGCAGCGCAGGCTGTCCCCGGATGAGGTCGCGCGTTATCTGTTCCGCCGGGTCGTCTCGTGGGGACGCTCGTCGAACGTCTTCCTGCGCAACGGCTCTCGGCTCTACCTGGACGTGGGCTCCCACCCCGAGTACGCCACGGCGGAGTGCGACGACCTCGCCCAGCTCGTGACGCACGACAAGGCTGGTGAGCGGATCCTCGAGGACCTGCTCGTCGACGCCGAGCGCAGGCTCGCCGACGAGGGCATCGGGGGAGACATCTTCCTGTTCAAGAACAACACCGACTCCGCGGGCAACTCCTACGGTTGCCACGAGAACTACCTGGTCGCGCGGGCGGGGGAGTTCTCCCGCATCGCCGACGTCCTGCTGCCGTTCCTGGTGACCCGGCAGCTCATCTGCGGCGCGGGCAAGGTGCTCCAGACGCCGCGCGGAGCGGTCTACTGCCTGTCGCAGCGGGCCGAGCACATCTGGGAGGGCGTGTCCAGCGCCACCACCCGCTCCCGCCCGATCATCAACACCCGCGACGAGCCGCACGCCGACGCCGAGCGCTACCGCAGGCTCCACGTCATCGTCGGCGACTCGAACATGTCCGAGGTGACCACGTTGCTCAAGGTGGGCAGCGCCAACCTCGTGCTGGAGATGATCGAGCAGGGCGTCCAGTTCCGCGACTTCAGCCTGGACAACCCGATCCGCGCGATCCGCGAGATCAGCCACGACCTGACCGGCAGGCGGACCGTGCGGCTGGCGGGCGGCAAGGAAGCCTCGGCGCTGGACATCCAGCGCGAGTACTACGAGCGCGCGGTGGAGCACGTGGCCAAGCGCGCGCCCGACCCGATGGCGGAACGGGTGCTGGAGCTGTGGGGCCGCACGCTGGACGCGGTCGAGGCCGAGGACCTGTCCAAGATCGACCGCGAGATCGACTGGGCCATCAAGTACCGGCTGATGGAGCGCTACCAGGCCAAGCACGGCATGGACCTGTCCAACCCGCGCATCGCCCAGCTCGACCTCGCCTACCACGACATCCGGCGCGGCCGGGGCATCTTCGACCTGCTCCAGCGCAAGGACCAGGTGGAACGGGTGACCGACGACGGCGAGATCGAGGCCGCCAAGGACACCCCGCCGCAGACCACGCGGGCCAAGCTGCGCGGTGACTTCATCGCCGCCGCGCAGGCCGCGGGCCGCGACTTCACCGTCGACTGGGTGCACCTCAAGCTCAACGACCAGGCGCAGCGCACCGTGCTGTGCAAGGACCCGTTCCGCGCGGTGGACGAACGCGTGGAGCGGCTGATCTCGTCTCTCTAGCGGTATGCCGGGCGGGGGATCTTCGTGAGGCTCACACCCCATGAAGATCCTTCTCCTGGCGACGGCCACCGCGGCGTCGCTGTTGGCCGCACCTCCCGCCCAGGCGCACCAGGCGTCCTGGGAACTCCACCCCACCGGTGTCGACGTGCGGCTCCGCGCGGTGTCGGCGGTGAACTCGCACGTCGCGTGGACCAGCGGCAAGGGCACCGTGCTGCGCACCACCGACGGCGGGGCGTCCTGGCGGGCCGTGACGCCGCCCGACGCGGCCGACCTCGACTTCCGCGACGTCGAGGCGTTCGACGCGTGGCACGCGGTCGCGCTGACCGCGGGCCCCGCGGACACCTCGCGCCTGTACCGCACCTCGGACGGCGGCCGGACCTGGTCGTTGGCGTTCCGCAACGACGACCCGGCCGCGTTCTACGACTGCATGGCGTTCTTCGACCGGTTCCGCGGCCTGGCGATGAGCGACCCGGTGGACGGGAAGTTCCGGGTCCTTTCCACGCACGACGGCGGCCGGTCGTGGCAGCGCGTGCCGGAGGAGAACTTCCCGCCCGCGCTGCCCGGCGAGTTCGGCTTCGCGGCCAGTGGCCAGTGCGTGACCACGGCCGGGCCGCGGGACGCCTGGATCGCCACCGGCGGCGGCGCGACCGCCCGCGTCCTGCACTCCGGTGACGGCGGCCGGCACTGGACGGTGTCGGACACGCCGCTGTCCAGCTCGGCGTCCACGGGCGTGTTCTCGGTGGCGTTCCGCACGCCGCGCCAGGGCGTGGTCGTCGGCGGCGACTACAAGAACCCGGCGTCGCTGGTCGCGGGCCTGGCGTGGAGCGGCGACGGCGGCGCGACCTGGGACGGGCCCGCGCAGGCGCCGTTCGGCTACCGGTCCGGCGCGGCGTGGTGGGGTGACGCGGTGGTGGCCGTGGGCCCGACCGGCAGCGACATCAGCCGTGACGGCGGCCGGACGTGGCGGTCCCTGGACACCGGCAGCTTCGACACCATCGACTGCGTCGCGGTGTGCTGGGCGGCGGGTGAGCACGGCCGTGCGGGCGTGCTGAGCAGGGGATAGGCGCGAGCGGACCCCGGGTCGAGTGGCCCGGGGTCTTCTCCGGCCCGATTGACAAAACAGATTTTTACGTACAAGGTTATTTTTGCGATGAGAGACGTCCTGTACCTGGAGCAGATCGAGCAGGCCGAGGCACTGCTCAAGCCGCAGCGCATCGAGGTGCTGCGGCAACTGGCCGAGCCGCGGTCGTGCACCGAGGTCGCCGCCGCGCTCGACCAGACCCCGCAGCGGGTCTACTACCACGTGAAACGCCTGGTGGAAGCCGGTCTCGTGACGCAGGTGGCCGAACGGCGCGTGCGGGGCATCAACGAGGGCGTGTACCAGGCGAGCGCGCGCTCGTACTGGTTGTCACCGGGGCTGGTCGGCCGGCTCGGGCTGCGCCGTGCCCGGGACGAGCTGAGCCTGGGCTACCTGCTGGACCTGGTGGAACAGGTCCAGGCGGACATCGCGGGCCTGGACCGTACGCGGCCCGAGCTGCCGTCGCTGGGCGTGTCCGGCGAGATCCGGGTGCACCCCGACCGGCGGCAGGAGTTCTTCGACGACCTCAAGACGACCTTGCAGGACCTGTTCGCCCGCTACGGCGGCGCGGAGGGCGACGCCTTCCGGCTGGCCGTGGCGTGCTACCCGAAGGAGGAGACCGATGAGTGAGACCGTGGTCCTTCGCGCCCGCACGACCGCGCCCCCCGAGCGCGTCCGCCGGGCCCTGACCGACGCCGGTGAGCTGGCCACCTGGCTGGCCGAGCACGCGGTGGTCGAGCTGCCCGACCGGTTCGGGTTCTGGGGCCGGTTCACACCCGGGGGCGACGCGCCGCACCAGACGCTCAGGCACGTGGACGAGCACTCGCTGCGGTTCGACTGGCGGGTCGGCGGCGAGGAGACCACCGTCGGGATCGGCTGGGCCGCCGAGGGCGGCGACACGGTCGTCACGCTCTCGCAGAGCCACTTCCCGGGTTGGGACGTGGCCGTGGTGGAGACCAGCGTCCTCGGCTACCTCTACACGTTCTGGTGCCTGTCGCTGGCCAACCTCGTCGACCACGTCGAAGGCCGCCCGCTCACGCCGAAGGTCGACTTCACCACGACCGAGATGCGCGGCGAGGTGCTGATCGGCGCGCCGGTCGACGCGGTGGCCCACTCGCTGGTCGACGCCGGGCAGTACGCGCGGTGGTTCGGCGCGAGGATCGACATCGAAGCCTGGGAGGGCGGCCGGGTCGCGATGGGCGGGTTCGACCTGAACCCGGAGCCCGCGAAGGTGGTCGACTTCGAGCCCGGCCGGCGGATGGGCATCGACTGGGGCGGCATGGTCTCGACCTGGGAGCTGGCCGAGTCCGACGGCGGCACGCGGCTGACGTTCGTGCAGAGCGGGTTCGACACCGGTCAGCCGCCGTACGGGGCGTGGGCGGGCTGGCTGTCGGGCGTGGCCGAGCTGCGCCGCTTCCACGAGCTGCCCGACTGGCGGCCGATCTGGCTGCGCCCGGAGGTGCCGGGTCTGCCCGAGGGCATGCTCACCGAGGGCTGAGGCGGATCAGCTTCAGCTCGACGGCGGTCCGCACGGCCGCCGTCCGGGTGTCCACGCCCAGCTTGTCGAAGATCCGCACCAGGTGCGTCTTCACCGTCGCCTCGCTGATGAACAGCGCTTTCGCGATCTCCCGGTTCGACAGGCCGCGGGCCAGGTGGTCGAGGATCTGCACCTCGCGCTTGGTCACCGCGGGCGCGGGCGGGCGGCGGAGCAGGCGCCGGGCGATGTCGGGGGACAGCACCGTGCGGCCGGTGGACGCCTGGCGGACCGCGGCGGCCAGCTCGTCGGGCGGGCAGTCCTTGAGCAGGTAGCCGGTCGCACCCGCCTCGACCGCGCGCACCACGTCCGCGTCCGAGTCGTACGTGGTCAGCACCACGACCTGCGGCGGGTCCGGCAGGGCCCGGATGCGCCGGGTCGCCTCCACGCCGTCGATGCCCGCGCCGAGTTGCAGGTCCATCAGCACCACGTCGACGTCCCGCGTGGCGGCGAGGCGGACCGCGTCCTCGCCGGTCGCGGCCTCGGCGACCACCTCGAAGTCGCGGGCCAGCAGCCCGGCCAGGCCGAACCGGACCACCGGGTGGTCGTCCACCACCAGCACCCGCAACGGCCCGGTCACGGCGTCGGCACGCTCACGGCCAGCGCCGTGCCCTCGCCCGGCGCGCTCTCCACCGTCATCGTGCCGCCCAGCTCGGCGACCCGGTCCCGGATCGCGTCCAGCCCGTAGCCGCGGCCCGGCTCCGGGCGGAGCGAGGCCGGGTCGAACCCGCGGCCGTCGTCGCACACGTCGAGCGTCACCGCGTCACCCAGGTAGGTCAGCGTGATCACGGCCGTGGTGGCGTCGGCGTGCTCCCGGACGTTGGCCAGCGCGCCCTGCGCGACCCGCAGCAACGCCACCTCCACCGGCACCGGCAGCGGGTACGGCTCGCCCTCCACCTCGACCCGGTCGCACAGGGCGTGCAACGCGTCGGTCAACGTGCGGCCCTCCAGCGGTGAGAGGTCGCGCACGAACCGGCGCGCCTCGGCCAGGTTCTCCTTGGCCACCTCGCGGGCGCGGCCGGTGTCGCCGAGCTCCAGCAGCAGCGCGATGCTGGACAGGCCCTGCGCCAGCGTGTCGTGGATCTCCCGGGCCAGCCGCTGCCGCTCCTCCAGCGCGCCGGCCTCGCGCAGCAACCGGCGGCGGTCGAAGAACACGGCGGCGGTGATCACGGCGACCCCGACCGGCCCCAGCACCAGGCTCGGTTCGACCGCGTCGGCCAGCCGCACCTGCGCCAGCACCACGGCGGCGGTCAGCACCGCGGCCAGCGGCACGGCCAGGCGCGGGCGCAGCTGCCGCAGGCACTGGAAGAACAGCGGGATGGCGCACCAGCCGAAGCTCGGCGCGAGCCACAGCAGCCCCAGCCACAGCGCCAGCACCGCGGGCAGCGCGGCGTTCCACCGCACGCCGACCGGGTAGGCCGCGCCCAGCAGGGCGGCGGTGACCAGCACGGCGGGCGCGACGCCGTGGTACGCGACGTACCGCGCCGCCGACGCCGTCAACAGCACGTAGAAGCCCGCGTGCATCGCCCGGTGCAGCCACACGGGCCGACCCTAGGCCGGCTGACGGCACCCGGGGTCAACCGATGGGTTGAACCGGGGTCGACCGGAACCACCAGGTCGGCGCGGTGCGGCGGGGAGAGGCTCGAACCCGACACGAACAGGGCTTTCCCGAGGAGGGGGTGGCGATGCGCAAGACCACGATCGCGGTGCTGGTGGCGTTGTCCGTGGCGGGCGCCGGCGGGTACGCGGTGGCCGACCAGCAGCACGGGCGCAGCGGGGTCGCGGTGCGGACCGCGACGACGATCACGATCGACGCGGCGGTGGAGGCGGCCCGAGCGGCGCTGGACGCGGCCGAGAAGGACGGGCAGCGGGTCACCGTCGCCGTGGTGGACCGGGGCGGTGACGTGGTCGTGCTGCTGCACGGCGACGGCGCGGGCCCGCAGACCGAGGAGTCGGCCCGCCGCAAGGCGTTCACGTCGGTGTCGTTCAACGCCCCGACGTCGGCCCTGGCCGCCCGCGTGACCGGCGAGGGCGCCACCCTCCGCGACATCCCCGGCACGCTGTTCCTGGCCGGCGGCCTGCCGGTCGTCTCCGACGGCGCTCCCGTCGCCGGCATCGGCGTCGGCGGCGCCCCGAGCGGCGACCTGGACGAGCGCTACGCCCGCGCCGGCCTGACCGCCATCGGCGCCTAACCCCCTCTCCCCTCGGACCCGCCGGTGGCCCCCCACCGGCGCGTCCCCCCAACCCCCGAGAGTCGAACGCTCAAGTCCCGAGAGTCCTACGTTCAGGTCCCGAGAGTCCTACGTTCAGGACCCCTGAGTTCAACGCTCAGGTCCGCGTCACGACCCCGTGACCGAAGCGGCGCACGCTGCGGCAATCGGCTGAATGGACCATTCACCCGCCTTCACGGCGGGGATGGCGACACCGCGTGTTCGTCCGGGGTTAGGGTTCCGGTGTGGCCATCGCACGTGCCGAACGGCTCGTCAACCTGGTGCTGTGCCTGCTGTCGACCCGGCAGTACCTGACCGCCGAACGCATCCGCGCCATCGTCCCCGGCTATGCCGACGCCGCGACGGACGAGGCGTTCTTCCGCATGTTCGAACGAGACAAGACCGAGCTGCGCGACCTCGGCGTGCCGCTGGAGACAGGCCGCAGCGCGGGGTTGGAGGCGATCGACGGCTACCGCATCGCCCGCCGGGACTACGAGCTCGGCGACATCGACCTGGAGCCGGACGAGGCCGCCGCCGTCGCGCTGGCCGCCCGGCTGTGGGACTCGCCGCAGTTCACCGGCGCGGCGCACGGCGCGCTGATCAAGCTCCGCGCCGCGGGCGTGGACGTCGACCAGGACGTGCACGTGCCGGTCGAGCCGAAGGTCCGCACCAGCGAACCGGCGTTCCCGCCGCTGCTCGCGGCCGTGCAGGAGGGGCGCGTGGTCGAGTTCGACTACCGCCGCCCGGTGCCGGTCGAGGTGCGCACCCGCACCGTCGAGCCGTGGGGCGTGGTCGCCTGGCGCGGCCGGTGGTACCTCGTCGGGCACGACCGCGACCGGGACGCGCCCCGCTGCTTCCGGCTGTCCCGGATCGTCGGCGACGTCCGCGCGATCGGCAAGGCGGGCTCCGTGCAGCGGCCCGACCGGTTCGACCTGCTGTCGTTCGTGGTCCGCAACCAGCCGACCGCCGACCAGCCGCCCGCCACGGCCAAGCTGTGGGTGGCGGCCGGCCGCGCCCAGGGCGTGCGCCGGCGGGCGAAGGTGATCGGCTCCCGCGAGTTCGACGGCGAGCCGGGTGACGTGCTGGAGATCGAGCTGCGGTTCCCCGACTCGGCCGCCGGGTGGATCGCGGGCTTCGGCCCGGACGTGGTGGTGCTCGAACCGGAACTTCTGGCCAAGACGGTGCGCGAGAAGCTGCTCGGCGCGCTGCGCGGCGCGGGGGTGCGCGCGTGAACGCCTCCTCTGACCGGCTGCCCCGGCTGCTGGCGCTCGTGCCCTACCTGTTGGCCCGGCCCGGCATCCCCATCGACGAGGTCGCCGCCGACTTCGAGGTCACGCCCAAGCAGATCCGCAAGGACCTGGAACTGCTGTGGATGTGCGGCCTGCCCGGCTACGGCCCGGGAGACCTGATCGACCTGTCGTTCGAGGGCGAGACGGTCACCGTCACGTTCGACGCGGGCATGAGCCGCCCGCTGCGCCTGACCGCCGCCGAGGCGACGTCGCTGCTGGTGGCGCTGCGCGCGCTGGTGGAGACGCCCGGCGTGGCCGACCAGGACGCGGTGCAGCGCGCGGTGGCCAAGATCGAGGCCGCGGTCGGCCAGGCGCAGCCCGCCGGCGTCGCCGTGGGTCTGGCCCTGCGGGAAGCGCCCGAGACCTCACGCGTGCGGGACACGGTGTCCGACGGTGTGGTGCGCAAGCGCGCGCTGCACCTGCGCTACTACACCCCGTCACGCGATGAGATCACCCAACGGGTCGTGGACCCGATGCGGATGCTGCTGGTGGAAGGCCGCGGCTACCTGGAGGCGTGGTGCCGGGCGGCGGACGGCGTGCGGCTGTTCCGGCTCGACCGGATCGACGCCGTCGACGTGCTGGACGAGCCCGCCGCCCCGCCGCCGCACGCCACGCCCACCGACACGTCGGAGGGGTTGTTCCAGCCGGACCCGTCTCAGCGCACCGCCGTGCTGGTGCTCGAACCGGACGCCCGCTGGGTCGCCGAGTACTACCCGACCGACGGCCTGGTCGAGCTCGGCGACGGCCGGGCCAGGGTGCTCATGCGCTACGCCGACACCGCCTGGATGGTGCGCCTGCTGCTCGGGCTGGGCGGCGAAGCGCACGTGGAGCAGCCGTCCGACCTGGTGGCCGAGGTAGCCCGGCAGGCCGATGCGGCATTGCGCCGGGCGGATCACCTCCCGGCAACCTAGGGCAAGTACGGTGGGTCCGTGCCGTACTTGCCGATCCTGGCGCCGATCGTCCTCGGGGTGGTCGTGCTCGTCCTGACCAGCGTCCGAGTCATCCGATCCTTGCGTCGCTTCCGCGCCGCAAGCACTCTGGTGGGTGACAGGGTCGGCGATGGCGCCGGTCTGCTGCGGGCGCGGTTCGCCGCGCTCGGGGTGGCCGTCGCCGAACGGCGTCCGGATCACGCCCGCGAGGGCAAGCCCCGCGTACCATCGGTGGACCGGGGGAGACAGGAGGACAACGGTGCCTAACCTCGGACCAACCGAGCTGATCATCATCGCCGTGGTGATCATTCTGCTCTTCGGCGCGAAGAAGCTGCCGGACATGGCGCGGTCGATCGGCCGCTCGGCGAAGATCCTCAAGGCGGAGACCAAGGGCCTGCGCAGCGAGGACGACCCGCAGCAGCAGCCCGGCACGACGGCGCAGCAGGCGCCCGCGCCGCAGCAGCTGCCGCCCGCCCAGCCCCAGGTGGTCCAGCAGCCGGTGGCGCAGCCGCAGCAGGTCGTCCAGCCCGTGGCGCAGCCCGTGCAGCCGCAGGTGGCCCAGCCCATCGAGCAGTCCCCGCAGAACCTGCAGAACAAGCAGAACACCAACTAGAGCCGCGTCAACGAGAGCCGAAGGACGGTCCGCACGGTGGGGGCAAGTCCGGTCCGGTGGTGGGCCCAGCGCCGGGAGCGCCGCAAGATCACGAGTCGCCGGGGCAACCCCGACGGCACCATGTCGTTGAAGGACCACCTCTACGACCTCCGGCACCGGCTGGGGTTGGCGCTGCTGTTCATCGCGCTGGGTGCGATCTTCGGTTTCATCTGGTGGGACTGGCGCATCCTCGGCCTGCCCGACCTCGGTGACATCGTCGTCGACCCCTACTGCGGCATCCCGGAGACCCAGCGGCTCACCCAGGAGGGCCAGGGCTGCCAGCTCCTGCAGACCAAGCCGTTCGAGGTCTTCATGATCCGGCTCAAGGTCGGCGCGGGGGCGGGCATGGCGCTGACCGCGCCCCTGTGGCTCTACCAGCTGTGGCGGTTCATCTCGCCGGGTCTGTACGCCAAGGAGCGGCGGATCGCCATCGTGTTCGTGGCGTGCGCCTCGGTGCTGTTCGTCGCGGGCGCCACGCTGGCGTTCTACGTCGTGCCGCAGGGTCTGGCGGTGCTGGTGGGCTTCGGCGACGACCAGTTCATCACCGCGTTGACGGCGGGCGAGTACGTCAGCTTCGTGATGGCGTTGCTGCTGATCTTCGGCGTGAGCTTCGAGCTGCCGCTCATCGTGGTGATGCTCAACCAGATCGGCGTGATCAGCTACGAGAAGCTGAACAAGTGGCGGCGCGGCATCGTGTTCGGCCTGTTCATCTTCGCCGCCGTCGCCACGCCCGGCACCGACCCGATCTCCATGGTCGCGCTGGCGGTGGCGCTCGTGCTGCTGTTCGAGGTGGCCATCCAGCTCGCCCGGGTGCACGACAAGCGGGTCGCGCGCCGGCGCAAGGCCGAGGGCCTGGACGACCTCCCGGATGACGTCGCCGCGCCCTTCGACTACACGCCGTCGGCGGTCGAAGAGCCGTCACCCGATCCGGTGCCCACGCCCGACCCGGTGCCCGAGGCGCCCGGCCGGGTTCGGTACGACGACGTGACCTGATCACTCGATGGAGTGAAGTCTTTGTAGGCTTCGCGACCATGTCGACGTCACTGCGGGCGGCCCTGCTGGTGTGCCCCGCCTCGGGCAAGGGCAGGGCCGCGCGCATGGCGGGCACGGTCGCGCACCGGCTGCGCGCCGAGGTCGACCGGCTCGACCTGCACGTCGCCCGCACCGCCGAGGGCACCGCCGAAGCCGCGCGCCGGGCCGTCGCCGACGGGGTCGACGTGCTGGTGGTGCTCGGCGGCGACGGCGGCGCGCACCTGGCCGTGCAGGCGTGCGCGGAGTCCTCCACCGCCCTGGCCGTGGTGCCCGCCGGCACCGGGAACGACCTGGCCGCGGCGCTGGGCACGGCCACGGTGGACGACGTCGTGGCCGCGTTGCGGGACGGCACGCGCGCCCGGTTCGACCTCGGCCGCGTGGAAGGCGGCCCGTGGTTCGCCACCGTGCTGTGCGCGGGCTTCGACTCCGCGGTCAACGAGCGCGCGAACGCGATGCGCTGGCCCGCCGGGCCGCGCCGCTACGACCTGGCGATCCTGGCCGAACTGGCGGCGCTCACACCGCGCCGGCTGGTCGTCGAGACCGAGGACGACGTGCTGGAGCTGGACGCCCTGCTGGTCGCGGTCGGCAACACCACCAGCTACGGCGGCGGCATCCCGGTGTGCCCGGAGGCGTCGGTCACCGACGGCCTGTTCGACCTGACCGTGGTGCGCGCCGCGCCCCGCCGCACGCTGCTGCGGATGCTGCCCACGCTGCGCACCGGGCGGCACGTGGACCACCCCGCCGTGCACACCCTCCGCGCCCGCTCCGCGCGGCTGTCCGGGCCGTCCTGGGTGGCCTACGCCGACGGTGAGCGGCTGAGCGCGGTGCCGTTGACGGTCACGTGCGTGCCCGGGGCCCTCACCGCCGTCACCGGTGGCGGCTGAGCACGTCCCGCCTGCGCCACGAGCCGTGCGGCTCCGCCGTGCCCCGCTCGAACAGCCACCCGGCGATGGCCAGCACCCCGTCGGCCGCGTCCAGCGGTGTGCCGTGCGCGGACTCGACGGTCTCGATCTCGTGCCGGCCGCAGTCCCGGATCGCATCGCAGCGCACCGAGATCTCGCCCTCCACCTGCCACGGCGGCGGTGACCGGGGCACGTTGCGGTGCGGGTCGCGGGGCAGTGCGACCCGCACCCGGAACGCCACCTCCTCGAACTCGGCGAGGGCGGACAGCCCCGCGTAGGGCGCGCCGGGCAGGTGGTCGAACACCAGGCCCGCGCCCGGTCTGCCCAGGTGACCGGCCAGCCGCTCGACCCGGGCGGCGGCCAGTCGCAGCACCGCGAGAACCGGGCCGACCTCGACCAGGTCGGGGAACACCCACCTGAGGTCGCCTTCCGCCAACGGGATCGCTTCCACGTCCGACGAGTGTGCCGCACGATCCACCTTTGTGGTCTCCATAGCTTCAGTGTCGACCAAAGAAGTGTTCCGGGATCCCGTGCGGATCTGAAGCGATTTTGTCGGTCCCGTGTGACAGCCTGGACAGGTGTCAAGCACTTCGCGGTCTCCGGCCGACTCGTACGCGGACTTCCGCCGCCGCTCCTCCCGGCCCAAGCTGGCCGACTTCCTGGGGGTCATCTCGTTCGAACTCGACCCGTTCCAGCAACGCGCCTGCGAGGCGCTGGAGGACGGGCACGGCGTGCTGGTCTGCGCGCCCACCGGCGCCGGCAAGACCGTCGTCGGCGAGTTCGCCGTGCACCTGGCCCTGTCCGAGGGCAGCAAGTGCTTCTACACGACGCCGATCAAGGCCCTGTCGAACCAGAAGTACGCCGACCTGGTCGCCCGCTACGGCGCGAAGAAGGTCGGCCTGCTCACCGGCGACACGTCGGTCAACGGCGACGCGCCCATCGTCGTGATGACCACCGAGGTCCTGCGCAACATGCTCTACGCGGGCTCCTCGACGCTCACCACGCTGGCCTACGTGGTGATGGACGAGATCCACTACCTGGCCGACCGGTTCCGCGGCCCGGTGTGGGAGGAGGTCATCCTGCACCTGCCCGAGTCCGTGCGGCTGGTCGGCCTGTCCGCCACGGTCAGCAACGCCGAGGAGTTCGGCGAGTGGCTGGTCGAGGTCCGCGGCGACACCACCGTCGTGGTCGACGAGCACCGGCCCGTGCCGCTGTGGCAGCACATGCTCGCCGGCGGCCGGATGCTGGACCTGTTCGCCGGCGAGGGCCCCGACGGGCACGCCCGCATCAACCCCCAGCTGCTGCGGCACACCGACGACCTGTCCCGGTTCCACGTGCCGTGGAGCCGCAACCGCAACAACAAGGACCAACGCGGCCGCCCGCCGCGCGGCTCCGGCTTCAAGCCGCCGTCCCGGGTCGACATCGTGCAGCGGCTCGACGGCGCCGGCCTGCTGCCCGCCATCGACTTCGTGTTCAGCCGCGCCGGCTGCGACGCGGCCGTCACCCAGTGCGTGCGGGCCGGGCTGCGGCTCAACTCGGCCGACGAGGTCGAGCAGATCCGCGGGATCATCGAGGAGAAGACCAAGGACCTGCCGCAGGGCGACCTCATGGTCCTCGGCTACTGGGAGTGGCGCGAAGCGCTGGAACGCGGCATCGCCAGCCACCACGCCGGCCTGCTGCCCGCGTTCAAGGAGACCGTGGAGGAGCTGTTCGTCCGCGGCCTGGTGAAGGTCGTGTTCGCCACCGAGACGCTGGCGCTGGGCATCAACATGCCCGCCCGCACCGTCGTGCTGGAGAAGCTGGTCAAGTACAACGGCGAGGCCCACGTCGACCTGACACCCGGCGAGTACACCCAGCTCACCGGCCGCGCGGGGCGGCGCGGCATCGACGTCGAGGGCCACGCCGTCGTGGTGTGGCAACCCGGCGTCGACCCGAAGGCCGTCGGCGGCCTCGCCTCCACCCGCACCTACCCGCTGCGGTCGTCGTTCCGACCCGGCTACAACATGGCCGTCAACCTGGTCAACCAGCTCGGCGCGGCCGCCGCCCGGGAGATCCTGGAGCAGTCGTTCGCCCAGTTCCAGGCCGACCGGTCGGTCGTCGGCCTGGCGCGGCGCATCGAGCGCAACCGCGAGGCGCTGGGCGGCTACGCCGAGGCGATGACCTGCCACCTCGGTGACTTCGCGGAGTACGCCTCCCTGCGCCGCCGCGTCGCCGACCGGGAGAAGGCGCTGGCGCGGCAGAACACCTCCGCCAAGCGCGCCGAGGCGGCCCAGTCGCTGGAACGGCTGCGCAAGGGCGACGTGATCGCGGTGCCGTCCGGGCGGCGGTCCGGCCTGGCCGTGGTGATCGACCCCGGCCTGGAACCCCTGGGCGAGGCCCGCCCGTTCGTGGTGACCGAGGACCGCTGGGCCGGCCGGCTGTCGTCGGCGGACTTCCCCATGCCCGTCGAGGTGCTGGGCAAGATGCGGCTGCCCAAGCAGGTCGACACCCGGTCGCCGAAGTCGCGGCGCGACCTGGCCGCGTCGTTGCGCGCCACCGGCATCGTCGCCCCCGCGATGCGCAAACGCCGGTCCAACGCCGACGACGACGCCGAACTGGCCACGCTGCGGCGGGCGTTGCGCGCCCACCCGTGCCACGGCTGCGAGAAGCGCGAGGAGCACGCCCGCTGGGGCGAGCGCTACCACCGGCTGCTCGCCGAGACCGAGCAGCTGGAGCGCAAGGTCGCCGCCACCACCCACTCGCTGGCGCGCGAGTTCGACCGCATCCGCGGCCTGCTGCGCGAACGCGGCTACCTGCACGCCGGGGAGAGCGGACCCGGCGAGGAGGTCACCGAGCACGGCAAGCGGCTCACCAGGCTCTACAGCGAATCCGACCTGCTGGCCGCCGAGTGCCTGCGGCACGGCGTGTGGCGCGACCTCGACCCCGCCGAACTGGCCGCGGTCGTGTCCGCCCTGGTCTACGAAGCCCGCCGCGACGGCCCGCTCGAAGCGCGGCTGCCACCGGGCAAGGTGTCCGACGCGCTGACCGCGACCGCGCGGCTGTGGGCCGAGCTGGAGGACGACGAACGCCGCCACCGGCTCGACCGCACCCGCCAACCCGACCCGGGCTTCGCTTGGGCGGTGTACCGGTGGGCGCGCGGCGAGTCGCTGGAGAAGGTGCTGTCCGCGGCGGAGGAGAACGGCGCGGAGCTCGGCGCGGGCGACTTCGTCCGGTGGTGCCGGCAGGTGATCGACTTTCTGGACCAGATCCGGGACGTCGTCGGCGGCGGCGACCCGGTCGGCGCCACCGCCCGAAAGGCGGTCGACGCGCTGCGCCGCGGGGTGGTGGCGATGGCCACCGTTTGACAAAGCTTTGCGGGGCGGGTGGGTACCGCGCGGGTGGCTGTGGTTTGATCGCGCCCGCAAGCCTTGAACAGCTTGTCCAGATCGTCGAAGACCGTTCCAGACCTTGTCCAGACCGACCGTCGGAGGCCGAGCATGACCAGTCCGTACGGACCGTCCGGAGGGAACGACCCGCAGCCGCAGTGGGGCCAGCAGCAACAGCCCTACGGTGGTGGGTACCCCGGCACGCCGTCGGGTGGTTTCCCCGCTCAGCAGCCCAACCCCTACGGGCAGCCGGACCCGTCGCAGCAGCAGTGGGGTCAGCAGCAGCCCCAGCAGCAGCCGTACACCCAGCAGTACCCCGCCGGGTACGACCCGAACAACCCGCAGTCCAACCCGTACGGCCAGCCGCAGCAGGGCCAGTACGGGCAGCCCGGCCAGTTCGGCCAGCAGGGGCAGCCGGGCCAGTTCGGGCAGCAGCCGGGCCAGTACGGCCAGCCGGGGCAGTACGGCCAGCAGCCGCCCGCCAAGAAGTCCAGCGCCGTGCTGTGGGTCGTCGTGGCGCTCGTCGTGCTGGTGGTCGCGGCCGTCGGCATCACCGGGTTCGTCGCGCCGGGGTTCTTCAACACGAAGGTGTTCGACCAGACCGCCGTGCAGAACGGCGTGGTCGGCGTGCTGAAGGACGACTACAAGATCTCCGACGTCGAGGGCGCGACCTGCCCCGCCGAGCAGGAGGTCAAGCCGAACACGACCTTCGAGTGCAAGGTGAAGGTCGGCGGCAAGGACAAGACGGTCAAGATCACCGTGAAGACCGAGGACGGCGAGTACGAGGTCGGCCAGCCCGCCGGCTGATCGCCCCGCGTTGTGCCCGAGGCCACTCCCGCGCTGGTTGCGGGGGTGGCCTCCGGCGTTGCGCGGGCAAAGTCGTTAGCGAAGCGAGCGACTCGTGGTGCACCATGCGGGGGTGACCGACCACGACGTCCGCGTGCTGGACGACTCCGAGTACCGAACCGCCCACAGCCTGTTCCGCGGCACGCTCCACCACGCGCCCGCGCCGGACGACCAGTGGAAGTTCGTGCAGGAGTCGTACGAGCCCGGCCGCACGTTCGGCGCGTTCGCCGACGGGGAGATGATCGGCACCGTCCAGTCGTTCCCGTCACGCCTGGCCGTGCCGGGTGGCGGCGTAGTGCCGCACGCGGCCGTGAGCCGGGTCGGCGTGCGGGCGGACTGGACGCGTCGCGGGGTGCTCAGCGCGCTGCAACGGGCGCAACTGCGGGCACTGCGGTCCAACGGTGACGTGGCCGCCACGCTCCGCGCGTCCGAGACGGCGATCTACGGCCGTTACGGTTACGGCGTCGCCACCCGCTACCGGTTCCTGCGCATCGACCGCCGCAAGGCCGCGCCCCGCACCCGCCCGGTCGGCCGGGTGCGGCTGGTCGGGGCCGAGGCGGGGGAGCGGATCGCGCGCGCGTTGTTCGACGAGCTGTCGCCGGGGCGTGCCGGCACCATCGCCCGGTGGCCCGCGTGGTGGGGCCTGACCGTGCGGCGCGTGGCGGCCGAGGAGAACGTGCAGTTCGCGGTGCGGTACGACGCGTCCGGCGAGGCCGACGGTTACGCGATGTTCAAGGTCGCGCCGGGTGAACACGACTCGAGCGACGAGAAGCCGACCACGTTGACGGTCGGTGACCTGTGGGCGCGCGACGCCGAGGCGTGGGCCGACCTGTGGCTGTTCGTGCTCGGGGTCGACCTGGTGGGGCGGGTGGTGGCGTCCGCGAGGCCGGTGGACGAGCCGGTGGAGTGGCTGCTGGGTGACCGGAGGACGTGCCAGGTCGCCGAGGAGGCCGACGAGACGTGGCTGCGCCTGCTGGACGTGCCGGCCGCGTTGTCGGCTCGGACTTACCGGGCCGGTGAGCCGGTGGTGATCGGGGTGCGGGACGCGTACCTGCCGGAGAACGCGGGGTCGTACCGGGTGACGGCGGACGGCGTGACGCGGGTGGACGACGCTCCGGAGCTGGTGCTGGACGTCGACGTGCTCGCTTCGACCTACCTGGGCGACGTGTCGTTCTCGACGCTCGCCGCCACCCGCCGCCTGGACGTCGTGGCCCCGACCGCTCTCGCTCGCGCCGACGCGTTGTTCGCGGTGTCCGAGGTCCCGTGGAGCGGCACCTTCTTCTAACCGCTTCCTGGTCCTACCTCGGCCCAATCCGCTGCACCTTCGTCAGATCCCCACGGTTGAGGTCATCGCGCGCGAGCACGAAGTCACCGTTGACCATGCGCTCCTGGTCGAACCGCACACCGACCACCCGCTCCGCCAGGAACTCCCGCAACTTGTGACGCATCGTGCTTCCGTGATCGACCGGGTGACCCCAACCCGGGTCGACCTCGTCGGTTCCGAACAACAGCCAGTGATCCGCCCGCACCGCCGCGTCCAACTCGGGCACCTCGCCGGTGTGGCTGTCCAACGCGGGCAACACCAAGCGGTCCGGGTCGCTCGGGCGGTACCAGAGCAACAACGGCTTCGCCCACCGCGCCTCGGCATTGTCAAAGTGAGGTTGTCCCCGATGACCGGACACCGGATTTCATGCCACGAGGGTGAGACCTTGACGATAGCCGACGCGGGCTTCGTGCGGGGTGCGGTAGCC
>NZ_JBIVUG010000019.1:0-9670 GCF_044757065.1 Actinosynnema sp. NPDC091369
GCGGGGGGGGGGGGGGGTTTGGGGGGGGGGGGGGGGGGGGGGGGGGGGGGGGGGGGGGGGGGGGGGGCGGGGGGGGGGGGGGCGGGGGGGGGGGGGGGGGGGGGGGGGGGGGGGGGGGGGCCCGCGCCCGCCCACACCGGGCGGTCAGCCGGCCAGTTCCATGATCCGCGCGGCCACCTGCTCGGGCGCTTCCAACGGCAGCATGTGGCCCGCGTCCTGCACCACCACGGACTCGCCGCCGACCGCCGCGGCCAGCGCTTTCGCGTTCGACTCGGGCACCAGCCGGTCCTCGTCGCCGACCACCGCGATCACCGGCCGCTCCCCCGCGACGGTCAGCGCCGCCTCCCGGTCGTACCGGTCGACCGCGGGCCGGAACAGGGCGACCGTCTCCGGCCAGTGCGACCACACCATGTCCGCGGTGAGGTCCACGTCCTCCTCGCGCGGCTCGTCGCCGAACAACCACCAGCGCAACCCCGCGGTCTTCGCGGGCTCGATCTTCTCCCGGACCGCGCGGACCAGCGGCCCGAACGCGCGTTCCAGCTCCCGCACCAACTTGCCCAGCGCCTTCGGCCACGCCAGCGACGTCTCCGCCAGGTCCGTCGCGGCGGTCGAGACGAACACCACGCCCGACACCCGCTGCCGGTACAGGCGGGGACGGCGCTCGGCCATCGCCATCGCGGCCATGCCGCCCATCGAGTGCCCCGCCACGACCACCCGGCCCTCGGGCGCGAGCCGTTCGATCAGCTCACCGAGGTCGTCGCCGAGCTGCTCGATGGTCGCGGTCTCCTTGTCCGCCGGCGACGAGGCGCCGTGACCGCGGTGGTCGTAGGCGATCACCTGCACGTCCCGCGGCAACGCGGTCACCACCCGGTGCCAGCTCCGGTGGTCGAGCGCGTAGCCGTGGGCGAGCACCACGGTCAACTCGGCGTCGGGCGGACCGCTGCGCGCCACGTTCAGCTCCGTGCCGTCCTCCAGCCGCAACCGTTCGGTCGCCATGGCCGCTGCCCCTTCCGTCGTCGGACCTCTACTTGACCAACGAGTAACAACGGCGGCCGTTACGACCAGTCGTCGTCGCGGAGCAGGCGCAGGCGGCGGTCGAGCAGGGCGGCGAAGCCGTGCGGGTGGCCGACGACCAGCTCGACCTCCGCGTCGGCGGTGCGGACCACGACCACCTCGCCGCCCGGCGCGGCGGACGTGTCGGCCACCCGGACGTCGGTGATCGCGCGCAGCGGCAGCTCGCCGCCGGAGACGTCCGGGGTGGACGGTCCGGTGGTCACGTGCCAGCGCAGCACCTCACCGTCCACGTTGGCGTGGGCGAGCACGGGGTGCCCGGTGGGGTTGCGCACCTGCCGCGACGCGCTGCGCACGCCGAGCGTGGTCCCGGCGATGGCGCCGCCGGACACGTCCACCAGCGCCGCTTCCGCCTTCGTCACCAGCGCCCCCGCGGCCGCCGCGGCGAGCACGGTCGGCAGGGCGAGCAGGACGTGCCGGGTCAGGAGGCCGACGCCGAGCGCCTGCGCCGCGCCGGTGTAGGCGATCAGCCCGGCCCACCAGCCGGGCCGGCGCACGTAGACCCGTCCGGCCAGGAACCACACCGGCACGGCGGCGCCGAGCGCGAGCACCACCCACCCGGGCCCGACCACGCCCGACCACGGCGCGATCAGCGCGACGACCAGGCTCACCGCCGGCGGGCCGAGGAAGCCGAGCAGCACCGACGCCCGCACGCCCGCCCACCGGCGTTCGAACTCCGCCCGGACCGACTCGTGCACGCGAAACGGCAGCCGCACCCCGCACCACCTCCCGACCGCAGCGTAACGTCACCGTTTCGCGATCATCGGGTACGCACGGTGATGATCAGTGGGTCAGGGCCGCGCGCAGGAGCGCCACGGCGGCGGGGATCTCGGTGTCGCCGATGTTGCCGTACCCGAGGACGAGGGCGCGGTCCGGCGAGCCCTTCTCGCGGTAGTCGTCGAGGTCCGCCAGCCGCAGGCCCGCGGAGGCCGCGGCGTGGACGGTGGCCCGGGTGTCCGCGTCGTCCGGCAGGTGGAGCAGGACGTGCAGGCCGGCGGCGGTGCCGGAGATCCGCGCCCGCGGCAGTTCTGCGGCCAGGGTGGTGAGCAGCAGGTCGCGGCGGGCGCGGAAGCGGCGCCGGCCCGCGCGCAGGTGGGCGTCGTACCAGCCGCGGTCGATGAACGCGGCCAGCGCCAGCTGGTCCAGCACCGGCGGCGCGGCGGTGACCGGGTTCGCGGCCCGCAGCGCCGGGGTGACGCCGGCCGGCGCGACCAGCCAGCCCAGGCCGAGGGCCGGGGAGAGTGTCTTGCTGACCGTGCCGAGGAGGAAGACCCGGCCGGGGTCCATGCCCTGCATCACCGCGACCGGGCGGTGGTCGTAGCGGAACTCGGCGTCGTAGTCGTCCTCGACGACGAAGCCGTCCACCTCGCGGGCCCAGCGCACCAGGCCGGCCCGGCGCGCCGGGGACAGCACCGTGCCGGTCGGGAACTGGTGCGCCGCGCCGACGACGACCGCCCGCGCCGGGGTCCGGGCCAGGTCGTCCACGCGCAGGCCGTCGTCGTCCACCGGGACCAGGTGGACGCGCAGGCCCGCGCTCGCCGCCGCGTCACGCAGCCGCGGCCAGCCGGGGTGTTCCACGGCGAGGTCCGTGATCCCCTCGGCGCGCAACGCGCGGCACGTGCGGACGAGACCGTCGGTGACGCCGGCGCACACGAACACGGACGTGGCGTCGGCGTCCGCGCCGCGCGAGCGCCGGAGGTACTGGGCGAGGGTGCCGCGCAGCTCGGCGTGCCCGGCCGGGTCGGGGATGTCGAGGTCGTAGTGGACGGCCGAGCCGATGACCGACCGGACCGCGTCCGCCCACCGCCGGCGCGGGAACGCGCGCAGGTCCGGCAGGCCGGGCGCGAGGTCGTACCGGATGGCGGGCCGGGTCGGCGCACGCCGGGCGCGGGGCTGGGGCGGCGCCACCTCGGGCGACCAGGAGACCCGGGTCGCCGACCCCACCCGCGCGGCCAGGTAGCCCTCCGCGACGAGCTGCCCGTACGCCTCCGTCACGACCCAGCGGGAGCAGCCCAGCTCCTCGGCCAGCGCGCGGCTCGGCGGCACGGCGTCGCCCTCGGCCAGCCGTCCGTCCCGGATCGCGGTGCGCAACGCGCGGGCCAGGCGGTCGTGCAGGCGTCCCGGGCCGCCGACGTCCACCAGCGTCGCCCACGCGAAATTGGTCTGGGAAACCACCACGGGATTGGACAGTAACGCCGAGCCGAATCGACTTACCGTGGTGGGCATGATGGACAAGTTGGCCCTGGGCGCGATGCTGTTCGGCACGGTCACCGACGAGCGCCGGTCGTTCGAGCTGCTGGACCGCTTCGTGGACGCCGGGGGCGTCTGGATCGACACCGCGAACTGCTACTCGTTCTGGGAGGACCCGAGCGGGTTCGGCGGGCAGAGCGAGGAGCTGCTGGGCCGCTGGCTGGCGAGCCGGCCGGGCGTGCGCGAGCGGGTGCGGATCAGCACGAAGGTGGGCTGCGAGCCGACCGAGGCCGGCAAGTTCCCGGAGACGGCCGAGGGGCTGTCCGCCGGGGTGGTCAAGAACGGGATCGAGGGCAGCCTGCGGCGGCTCGGCACCGACCACGTCGAGCTGTACTGGGCGCACAAGCCCGACCCGGTGACGCCGCTGGAGGAGACCGTCGCCGCGTTCGACGAGCTGGTGGCGGCGGGCGTGGTCGGCAGGCTCGGCGGCTCCAACTACCCCGTGTGGCAGGTGGAACGGGCCCGGCAGATCGCGCGGGACCAGGGCCGGACCGGCTTCACGGCCGTGCAGCAGCACCACACCTACCTGCAACCGCGCCCCGGCACGCGACCCACCGTCGTGCACCGGTTCGGCGCGGTCACCGACGAGGTGGTCCACTACCTGGAGCACCACTCGGACATGGCGCTGTGGGCGTACACACCGCTGCTCAGCGGGCGCTACACCCGGGCGGACAAGCCGTTGCCCGCCGAGTACGACCACGCCGGCACCGCGAACCGCCTGGCCGTGCTGGACGAGGTCGCCGCCGAGACCGGCACGAACCGCAACCGGGTCGTGCTCGCCTGGCTCACCGGCGGCGAGCTCGACATCACGCCGATCGTGGGTGTGAGCACGGTCGAGCAGCTGGACGACGCCGTCGCCGGGGTGGCGCTGGAACTGACCGCCGAGCAGCGGCAGCGCTTGGACGACGCGGCCTGAGAGCCGACGACCTGGCCCTGGGTGCGATGTGGTTCGGCACCCGCGCAACCGGGTGGCGCTCGCCTGGTCGCGCGGGTGGACAGCTCGCGGTCGCACCGGTGGCGGGCGGCAGTCGCACCGGCGGCGGGCAGCGGCACGGTGGGGTGACCGGGGGTCGCGTCACCGGGTGGTGCTGGAGCTGACCGCGGAGCAGCCGCAGCGCTGGGGCGCGGTCGCGTGATGGCCGGGTTCGCCGGTTCCGGGGGTCCGGCGAACCCGGCCGGGGGTCACGCCCCCGAGGGCAGACCCGCGCGGGCCTCCTGGACGGTCAGCGGGCGCAGGGTCAGCGAGTACTCGTAGGTGGTGTCCGGTCGGACCTGGCTGCGGGCGCGGACCGGGTTCGGGGTGTCGCCGACGCCGGTCACGGCGTGGCTCGCGTGCAGGGTCACCCACCCCTTGTTGCGCTGGAGCTGGAACGGGTAGGCGGCCCGGTCCAGGTCGTCGTACGGCGTCACGCTGACGTCGTTCGCCCCGGCCACCAGCAGGCCGCCCGTGCGGCCGTCGGTGAGCAGCGCCCAGCGGGTGTCGGTGTGGTTGCCGTGGTCCTGCGGCCGGTGGTAGTCGACGTACTGCTCGTCCACGGTGGACGAGTGGACGCCGATCGGGGTGCCGTCCTTGCGGTCGACGTAG
The DNA here is from genome assembly GCF_044757065.1 of Actinosynnema sp. NPDC091369. Classification (NCBI taxonomy): domain Bacteria; kingdom Bacillati; phylum Actinomycetota; class Actinomycetes; order Pseudonocardiales; family Pseudonocardiaceae; genus Actinosynnema; species Actinosynnema sp. NPDC091369. Next base: position 4,907 of record NZ_JBIVUG010000019.1, read on the forward strand.
CTCTCCGCCTGCCTGCCGTACCAGGCGAACCGGTCGTAGCCGTCCGGCACGGCGAGCGAGACGCCGACGCGCGGCAGGTACGGCAAGGTGCGCATCGCGCCCTGCGGCGTGACCTTGTGCCCGAGCTTCAGCACTCCCCCGCGTTCGACGGTGTAGGTCATGGTCTGGTCGAACCACGCGCCGGTGACGTCCGGGGCGGCAACCCGGCTGTCCACGACCACGCGCACGCCGGTGCCGGCCGGCTCTACCCGGACGTCGGTGACGGTGGTGGCGAGCCGGTCGAGGCCGACCTTGCGCCAGTCCTCCCCCTCCGCGCGACCCCACTTGAACGTCTCGTTGCTGATCGGCGCGCGCCACGCGTCCAACTTCGGCCCGCCCGCGAGCAGCTCCCGGTCGCGGACCTTCACCGACGACAACGTGCCGGTCTTCTTGTCCACCGTGTAGCTGACACCCCGGGCGGCTGCCGTCACGGCCCCCTCGGTGTCGGCCGTGATGGCGGCGGCACCGCTCTCGGGTGCCGCGTCCAGGCCGGGCACCTTCGTGCCGCCGAGGGGGAACTGGTCGTGCGCCACCACGTGACCGGCGGGGATCGTGGGCCCGGCCGCCGTGGTGACGGCCTCCACGGTCAGGAACCGCTCGCGGTCGGCCGGGTTGGCGGGCGTCGGGACCCCGACCTCACCGGTCGAGTCCGCGGCCACCCGCAGCGGCTGCCGCCCCTGCGTCACGACCCGGGAACCCTCGCTGACGCGCCACCGCAGCTCCAGCCCGTCCGTGCCGCTGAACTGCCGTTCGTTGCGCACGGACAGCACGCCGTCGGCGTAGGAGAACCGCAGCGGCTGGTGCGCCCAGGCCATCTGGGTGGTCTCCGGCTGCGCGTGGCGGTCGGGGCTGACCAGGCCGTCGAGACCGGACAGGCTGGAACCGTAGGACAGGTGCGTGCCGCGCACCTCGACCCGGTCGAAGTCCAGGGCCAGCACCGCGCCGCCGACGGGTTCGGTCGCGGTCAGCTCGGCCGGGGTGAGCGGGCGGTCGTAGATCCGGACGTCGTCCACCGCGCCGTGCGCCATCCGACCGACCCTGGCCGGGTCGTTCCACGACGTCTCGAAGTCGCGCCCGATGTTCACCTCGGCCGAGGACGGGTCGATCGCCCCGGTGAACGGCTTGCTCGCCACCTCGCGGCCGTCGATGTGCAGCCGCAGCGCGGTGCCGTCGTAGGTGCCGCTGACCCGGTGCCAGTTGCCGTGGAAATCACCCGGGACGGTCGCCTGCACGGCCTGCCACGTCCCGCTGTGGATGAAGAACTCCAGCGTGTTCTCGGTCTTCATCTTCAGGGCGTACTGGTGGTCACCCTTGCCGACGATGCGGAAGTCACCGCTCCACTTCGCGGGCTTCACCCACGCGTCGAGCGTCAGCGCCTTGCCCGTGATGTCGAGCTTGCGGTCCCGGTAGACCTCCACGAAGTCGTCGAGTCCGGACAGGAACAGCGCCTTGCCCCGGTGGCCGTCGACCAGTTCCGGGGCACCGGACAGGTGCGCGGAGATGTTGTTGCCGGACGAGTCGGGCAGGATGCGCACCTCCTGCCGGATGCTGCCCTCCGCCCAGTCCCAGATGAAACCGCCCTGGGTGGCGGGGTTGGCCCGGATGGTGTCCCAGAACTCGCGGAAGTTGCCGAGGCTGTTGCCCATCGCGTGCGCGTACTCGCCGAAGATCAACGGCTTGGTCGTGCTCTTGGCCTGCTGCTCGAACCGCTCCGGCGACGGGTAGCGCGGGCCCCACACGTCGGCGAACGGCGCGTCGCCGTCGGGGTTGTTGGACTGGTGGTACTTCGGCCGGGTCGGCTCGTTGGCGTCCAGCCACTCCGCCATCGCGTAGTGGTGCGCGCCCAGGCCGGCCTCGTTGCCGGTGTCCCACAGCAGGACGCTCGGGTGGTTCTTGTCCCGCTCGACCATGGCCGTGAGGCGGTCCAGGAACGCGGGCCGCCACTCGGGCTGGTTCGCCTGGCACCAGGTGTTGCAGTTCTCGTGGTTGTGGGTCTCGATGTCGACCTCGTCGGCGATCCACAGGCCGTGCTTGTCGGCGAGCTCGTAGAAGTAGGGGTCGGACGGGTAGTGCGAGGTGCGCACCGCGTTGACGTTGAGCTGCTCCATCAGCGCCACGTCGCGCTCCTGCGCCGCCCGCGGCACGTGCCTGCCGTGGTCGGGGTCGGTCTCCGCCCGGTTCACGCCCTTGAACAGCGTGCGCTCGCCGTTGACCAGCAGCTGCTTGTCGCGGATCTCGATCTCGCGGAAGCCGGTGGTCTCGCTGGTGATGTGCGTGGTGCGGCCGTCAGGGCCGGTCAGCGTGACCACGACGGTGTGGAGGTTCGGCGTCTCGTCGGTCCACTTCGCCGGGTCGCGCACCGGCATGTCCAGGTGGACCCGGCCGCCCTGCTCGGTCACCTCGACGTCACCGCCGACCCGGCCGATCTCCGCGCCGCGGGCGTCGCGCAGGCTCGCCGTGACGCGGTGCGGCCCGGTCGGCCCGCCGGGCTTGTGGCCCACCTCGACGGCGGCGGACAGCGTCGCGTCGGTGTAGTCGGCGTCGAGGTCGGTCCGCAGCGTCACGTCGCTGATGTGGGTGGCGGGCGTCGAGTGCAGCCGGACCGAGCGGAAGATGCCCGAGTAGCGCCACTGGTCGAAGTCCTCCAGGTAGGCGCCCGCGCTCCAGCGGTGCACCTGCACCGCCACGCGGTTGCGGCCCGGCTTCAGCGCCGCCGAGACGTCGAACTCGGCCGGGGTGTAGCCACCCTGGTCGTAGCCGATGTAGTCGCCGTTGACCCAGACGAAGTAGCCGGACGTGACGCCCTCGAAGCGCAGGAACGTGGCGCGGCCCGCCGTCCAGTCGGCGGGCACGTCGAAGTCGCGCGCGTACGCCCCGGTCGGGTTGACGTCACGCGGCACGCGGGGTGGGTCGTCCGGCTGGATCTCGGTGGCGATGTTGCGGAAGATCGGGTGGTCGAGCTCGTCGGTCTGCCACGTGTGGGGCACCGAGACCTCGCGCCACCCCGACGTGTCGTAGCCGTCGGCGTGGAAGCCCGCCGGCACCTCCTCCGGCCGCTTGGCCATCGCGATCCGCCACTTGCCGTCCAACGACTGCGTGTACGGGGTGTGCTCGTCGCGGCGAACGGCCGAGTCGACGTCGGCGTACGGGCGCAGGTAGGCGTGCGGCCGCTCCTGACCCTCCGCGACCATGCCGGGGTTCTCCAGGTAGGTGGAGTAGAGGTCGCCGGGAGGTGCCTCGGCGGCGGCGCTCGGGCTCACGGCGACCGCGGAAGCTCCTAGAACGAACATGACTGTTACCAGAGCGCGCAGGGTCGGCATGCTGAACCTCCATGTTCAACCAGAACCACACAAGATTCAGCAAGGTCGCGCACCGCGTCAAGATGCAACGGTGTCGAACCGACGAGCGCCGACGACCACCGACCGTGAGCGGTCCCCTGTGGACAGACGGCTTCCGGCCGTGGTCCACACCCGCTTGTGTTAGCGCTAACGATTCGGCCGCCGGCCCACGACCGGGTATGTCGACCAGGAACGATCACGTTGTTAGCTGAGCGAAGATATGAGATGACGCCGTGTGACGTGGAACACTCATGTTAACGCTCCCAGACGAAGTCCCCGTTCGGCACGATTCCGTTCGACCCGCGCGACCGCCCCGGCCGGTCCACAGTGGACCGCAGGCCCGTCCGCCGTACTATGATCCACCGATGGTCACCATCGCCGACGTCGCCCGAGCCGCGGGGGTCTCGCCCAGCACCGTGTCGTACGTGCTGTCCGGCAAGCGCTCGATCTCGGAGACCACCCGGCGCCGGGTGCACCACAGCATCCGGGCGCTCGGCTACCGCCCGAACGCGGGCGCGCGGGCCCTGGCGAGCAACCGCACGAACGTGCTCGCCCTGGTCGTGCCGCTGCGCACCGACCTGAACGTCCCCGTGCTCATGCAGTTCGTCACGGCCACGGTCACCGAGGCCCGCGCGCACGACCACGACGTGCTGCTGCTGACCGCGGACGAGGGCGCGGAGGGCTTGCACCGGGTGGTGGCCTCCGCGCTGGCCGACGCGATCATCGTGATGGACGTCGAAGCGGCCGAGCCGCGCGTGCCGGTGCTGCGCGAGCTGGGCAGGCCCGCGGTGCTGATCGGCGTGCCCGCCGACCCCGGCCGGCTGACCTGCGTCGACCTCGACTTCACCGCGGCGGGCGCGGACTGCGTGCACCACCTCGCCGACCTCGGCCACCGCGACATCGCGCTCATCGGTCCCTCCCCCGCCGTCTACCGGCGCGGCACGAGCTACGCCGGCCGGTTCCTCAGCGGGTTCCGGGCCACCGCCGCGAGCCGGGCCGTCGAGGCCGTCGCGCTGGCGTGCGTGCCCACCTACGACGGCCTGCGGGACTGCCTGGACGACCTGCTGTCCCGGCCGCACCCGGTCACCGGACTGGTGGTGCACAACGAGGCCATCCTCGGGCCGCTGCTGTCGGAGCTGGCCCGGCACGACAAGCGGGTGCCGCGGGACATCTCCGTGCTGGCCGTGTGCCCGCCCGACCTGGCGGAGGCGCAGTCGCTGCCGCTGTCGTCGGTCGACATCCCCGCCGCGGACCTCGGTCGGCTGGCCGTGGGGGGGGGGGGGGGCCCCCCCCGCGGCCCCCCCCCCCCCCCCGGGCGGGGGCCCCCCCCCCGGGGGCCCGCCCCCGGGCCCCCCCGGCCCGGGGGGGGGGGGGGGGACCCCGCGCC
>NZ_JBIVUG010000019.1:9680-97976 GCF_044757065.1 Actinosynnema sp. NPDC091369
CGGCCCCCCCCCGCCCGGGCGGGCGCGCGCGGGGGGGCGCGGGGGCGGCTCCCCCCCCCCGCGCCGCCGCCGCGGGGGGGGGGGCGGGGGGCGGGCGCCCCCCCCCCCCCCCCCCCCGACCCGAACCCGAGGTCCGGTTGCTGCCGCCGCGGCTAACGGCCCGGGGCAGCACCGGTCCGGTGGTTGCCTAGGGTCACCAGGCTCACCTTCCCGGGGTCTCCCTGCGCCGCCTCGGTGGAGATCACGGCGAAGGTGAGCGTGTTGTGCTCGCCCAGGACGCCGGCCGGCAGCACGAACTCCCGCTGCGGCCCCGCGCCGTTGAGGTACTGGCCCATGTTCCAGCCGTTGACGAAGATCAGCACCCGGTAGCCGCGCGCCGTGGTGTCCTCGAACCTCAGGCCCAGCGACACGTCGTGCCCGCGCGGCAGGTCCAGCCCGAAGTTCGTGCGGTACCAGGACACGCCCGGCGTCAGCGCGCCCGGCGGGCGTTGCCAGCCGCCGGAGCCGGGCAGGTGCCAGCCGGCGCGCTCGCCGTGCAGGCCGCCGGTGTTCATCGGGCCGCGTTCGCCGTCCATCGGCCTCGAACCGCGGATCTGCCACGAGATCGGCGCGGTCGAACCGCCGACCACCACGCCGAACAGTCCGCGTGGCTGCTTGTGGCGGACGTCGTCGGCCGTCCAGTCGTCGTTGTGGCCCATGTTCTCGACCAGCACGGTCAGGGTGGCCTGCTGCCCGTCGGCCAGCAACCCCTCGGGCACGGCGAAGTCACCGCGTCCCGGGTCGGGGTTGACCGGCTCGGCGTCGGACTCGGTGCCGCCGGCGGCGGAGCCGAGGTAGCGGCCGTTGAGCCAGACCAGGTAGATGCCGCGCCGGCCGGTGATGGCGTTGACCGTCACGGTCTTCTCCGCGCCGGTGGCGGTGAACCGACCGCGGTACCAGACGTTGCCGTTGTGGTGGCCGTACTCGTCGGCGTAGAGCACCGGCAGCGTCTTGGGCTTGATCGGGCTGACCGTGGTGGTCTTCTCCGCCGCGGTCCAGCCCGACTCGCCCTGGCCTGGCGCCTCGGGGCGGTACTCCCACCCGGTCAGCTCGGGCAGGCGCACCGGCTCCGGGCCGGGCAGCGAGCCGACCAGCGACCCGCCGGCCGTGCGCCGCACGGCGACCGGCCGCCCGCCGACCGACAGGTGGCGGACCGGGGCGAACACTTCCACCTCGCCGGCGCGGTCGGTGTCGGCGCGCAGCACCAGCCGATCGCCCCTGACCTCGGCGGACCGGACCAGCGACGGGCCGCGCACCAGCACGGGCCCGGCCGCGGTGTCCTGCCGCCAGAACCCGGCGGCGGTCTCGTCGGTGCCCAGCATCAGCAGCACCGGCTTGCGCCCGCCGCCGCTGATCAGCACGCGCGCCAGGCCGGTGTGCGTGTAGTCCAGCCGCAGGTCGCCGCGGTCGTAGGAGCTGCGGACCCGACCGTCGAGCACCCGCACGGTGGGCGCGGAGTCGTAGCGCAGGACCGTGGAGCCCTGCTCGCCGTCACGGCCGTACAGCACGGCCACGTCCCGACCCGACGCCTCGACGTGCGTCAGGACCTCCGAGCTCGACCACACCAGCCGCTGGCCGCCGAGGTCGTACCCGGCGACGAGCACCTTGGCGTCCCGGCCGTGCACCCGCACCGGCACCTGGTAGCGGCCGTCCGGGGTGGCCCAGTCCAGGGTCGTGGACACGTCCGCGGTACCCGCGAGGTCGGCCTGGCGCACCAGCACGAACTGGGTGCCGGTGTCCGGGTTCGCCCGCGCCCGCGCCAGCACCGCCGGGTCGGCGGGTACCGGCGCGGCGGCCTCGTCGGTCTTGGCCAGCGGCGCGACCGTGGTCATGAAGTAGCCCTGCCGCTTGAACTCGCCGTACTTGGCGGTGAGCTGCCGCGACTCGGTGATCGCCGAGCCGTAGTCGTAGGAGGTGTAGACGTCGTTCGGCTGCGGCAGCCAGCCCCAGGACGTGCCGCCGAAGGTCATGTAGTAGCCGAACATCGTCGCGCCGCTGGAGATGGCGTTGTTCTTGTAGAACACCTTCATGAAGCTCGGGCCGGTCAGCTCGCGGCACTTGTCGTACCCGGCGTCCTTCAGGTCGATCGCGCCCGCCTGGTACTCGGCCGCGTACACCGGCGCGTCGTCGCGCAGCCTGCGCGTGACGCCGTCGCCCCACGGGCCCCACGTGCCGGGGGCGGCGCAGTCGAACGACTGGGGGTAGTCGTCGACGCCGGGGATCTGCACCGCGCCCTCGCCGGACGACCAGTTGGCCAGGTCGCCGCCGCAGCAGTTGTTGTGCACGATCGGCACGTCGATGCCGGCCGCCCTGGCCTGGTCCTGGAGGTCCTGCATGTAGGCCGGGTCCACGTTGACCGCGTACTCGTTCTCCACGTTGTAGGCGATCACCGAGCCACCGCGCGACACCTGGTGCCGCGCGATGATCGGGTTGAGCCGGCTCAACCACTCCGTGTACGCGGCCCGGTACCCGGGATCGCCGGACCGGGCCCGGCCCGGCACCGTCTTCAGCCACGCCGGGAAGCCGCCGCCGCTGGTCTCGGCGTTGATGTACGGGCCGGGTCGCGCCACCACGTGCAGGCCGAGCTCGTCGGCCATCCGCAGCAGCCGGTCCACGTCGCGCACGCCGGTGAAGTCGTACACGCCCGGCGAGGGCGAGTGGTAGCCCCAGTGGAAGTACAGCGACACGCCGTTGAACCCGGCGGCCCGGACCTTCTCCAGCACGTCGCGCCACAGCTCGGGGCTGGGCAGCCGGAAGTAGTGGAACTCGCCCGCCCACAGCACCACCCGCTCGCCGTCCACCATCAGCGAGTACCTGTCGTAGGTGACCTCGTGCCGCTGCTCGGCGGACACCGGGGTCGGCACGGCGAGCGAGGCGAGCAGCACGAGCGCGACCGCTAACAGCCTCACCGGACACCTCGCAGGGTCAGGGCGCCGCTCCCGGCGCTGACCAGCACCCCGTCGGGGTGCGACTCGACCGACCCGCCGTCCACGTCGTCGACCGCACGCGCGCCGACCAGCAGCAGCCTCCAGCTCGACGGCGCGCCCTCGACCTCGACCCGGATCTCGTCGCCGCGGCGGCGGGTGCGGAACGTCGTGTCGCCGACCACCGTCACGTGGTCGCCGTCGGCCAGCCGGTACGCCTGGAGCGTGACGCCCTCGGCGTAGTCGTAGTCCGGCCGGTCGTCCACCGCGCCGACGGGCAGGATCGTGTTCGGCCGCACGAGCACCGGCGCGGTGAGGAAGTCGCAGCGGTCGCGCACCCAGCGCGGGCCCTGCACGGTCTCCCCCGTCAGCAGGTGCGTCCACGTGCCCTCGGGGACGTAGTACGACACGTCGCCCTCGTCGGAGAACACCGGCGCGACCAGCAGGTCGTCACCGAGCATGTACTGGCGTTCCAGGTGGGCGCAGCCGGGGTCGTCGGGGAACTCCACCACCATCGCCCGCATCACCGGGACGCCCTCGGCGGTGGCCTGCCGCGCCGCGCCGTGCAGGTACGGCATCAGCCGCAGCTTCAGCTTCACGAACCGGCGCAGCACGTCGACCGACTCCTCGTCGAACAGCCACGGCACCCGGTACGACGAGCTGCCGTGCAGCCGGCTGTGCGACGAGAGCAGGCCGAACGCGATCCACCGCTTGAACAACGCCGCCGACGGCGTGCCCTCGAACCCGCCGATGTCGTGGCTCCAGAAGCCGAACCCGGACATCCCCAGCGACAGCCCGCCGCGCAGGCTCTCGGCCATCGACTCGTAGGTGGCCTCGCAGTCGCCGCCCCAGTGCACCGGGAACTGCTGCGAGCCCGCCGTGGCGGACCGGGCGAACACCACCGCGTCGCCGTCGCCGCGCCGCTTGCGCAGCACGTCGAACACGGTCTGGTTGTACAGGTGGGTGTAGTGGTTGTGCATCCGCTCCGGGTCGGAGCCGTCGTGGTAGACCACGTCCGTCGGCACGCGCTCGCCGAAGTCGGTCTTGAAGCAGTCCACGCCCTGGGCCAGCAGGGCGTCCAGCTTGGCCGCGTACCAGGCGCGGGCGGCCGGGTTGGTGAAGTCGACCAGCGCCATGCCCGGCTGCCACAGGTCCCACTGCCACACGTCGCCGTTCGGCTTGCGCAGCAGGTAGCCGTTCGCCTTGCCCTCGGCGAACAGCGGCGACCGCTGCGCGATGTAGGGGTTGATCCACACGCAGATGCGCAGGCCGCGGGCGCGCAGCCGCTCCAGCATGCCGACCGGGTCGGGGAACGTGCGCGGGTCCCACTCGAAGTCGCACCAGTGGAACTCGCGCATCCAGAAGCAGTCGAAGTGGAACACGCTCAGCGGCAGGTCGCGCGCCAGCATCCCGTCGATGAAGCCCGACACCGTCTCCTCGTCGTAGGACGTGGTGAACGACGTCGACAGCCACAGCCCGAACGACCACGCGGGCGGCAGCGCGGGACGCCCGGTGAGCGCGGTGTACTTGCGCAGGATCTCGCGGGGCGTGGGCCCGTAGACCACGAAGTACTCCAGCGACTGCCCCTCGACGCTGAACTGGACCTTCGACACCGCCTCCGAGCCCACCTCGAACGACACGTGCCCGGGGTGGTTGACGAAGATCCCGTAGCCCGCGTTGGTCAGGTAGAAGGGGACGTTCTTGTAAGCCTGCTCGCTGCTCGTGCCGCCGTCGGCGTTCCAGATGTCGACCGTCTGGCCGTTCTTGACCAGCGGCCCGAACCGCTCGCCCAGCCCGTAGACGGTGTCACCGACACCCAGCGCCAACTGCTCGCGGACGTGGTGCGTGCCGTGCACGGTCATGAAACCCATGCCCTTGGTCCCGCTGCCGGTCAGCGTGCGACCGTCGGCGGTGAAGTCGACCCGCCACTCCTCGCCCCGGTTGACCCGCACGGACAACGCGCCCGCGGTCATCACCACGCCCGCGTCGTCCTCCACCACCTTGGCCTCGTGCGCGCCGTCGGAGGCCAGCGCGAACACCGGCGCCTCCGGCGTCCCGCCCGAGAAGTGCGTGATCCGCACCCCGATCACGTCGGCCATCGGCGAGGTGAGCCCCAGCGTGACCGCCGGGCCCTTGAGCGTGTCGCCGCGGTGCCGGATCGGTCGGGTCGACGCGTGCACGACGACCTCCCCGTTCCCCGCGGCGACGTCCCGCACCTCGACCGGGTGGGCCGCCTCGACCCCGGGCCGCAGCAGCCAGTACCCGTCGCTGAACTTCACCCGAACTCCAATCAGCGAAAGCCTTGTTGTTGGTCGCCAAGAAACGTCGAGCCGGACCCGTCCGGCCCGCGTAAGCGGTGCCGACGGCCGGTCGGGGCGGCAGCGGCACCCCGGTCCGGGCGGCGGGCCCGCGCCCGCGGCGGTGGCATCACTTCACCGCTCCCGCCGTGATGCCGCGGGTCAACGCGCGTTGGAAGATCAGGAAGAAGACGATCGCGGGGATGACCCCGAGCAGCGCCGAGGCGCTGGTCATGGTGGCGTCCATCATCCGCTGGCCCTGGAGCACGCCCAGCGCCACCGGCACGGTCTGATTCTCGTTGGAGATCAGCAGCACCAGCGGCAGGAAGAACTCGTTCCACGTCCAGATGAAGAAGAACACGAACAGCACGCCCAGCGTCGGCCGGCTGATCGGCACCACGACCCGCACCAGCGCCTGCCACTTGTTCGCGCCGTCGATGCGGGCGGCCTCCAGCAGTTCGCGCGGGAAGCCGCCGAGCGTCGAGGTGAGCAGGTAGGTGCCGAACGCGGCCTGGATCGCCGTGAAGATCACGATCACGGCCAGCTTGGTGTCGTACAGCCCGACCTCGTTGGCCAGGAAGTACAGCGGGTAGACCAGCGCCTCCTGCGGCAGGGTGTTCGCGACGAGGAACACCACCAGGATCCACAGCCGGCCGCGGACCCGGCCGATGCCCAGCGCGTAGGCGTTGAACACCGACACGACCACCGCGAGCACGGCCACCGACCCGCTGATCACCACGCTGTTCCACAGCTTCTCGCCGAAGTCGACGCGGTCCCAGAACGCGATGATCCCGTCCAGCGACACCCCGTGGGGCAGGTCGAGCGGACCGCCGGTGGAGTACTCCGCCGGCGTCTTCACCGCGTTCAGCGCGACGATGGCGAACGGCGCCAGCATCACCGCCGCCAGCAGGACCATCGACCACAGCACCGCGTGCCGCCGCATCAGCGCTCACCCCGGTTCTGCACCCGCAGGAACACCGTGGTGAGCAGCAGGATCAGCACCGTGAGCACGGTGGCGATGGCCGCGCCGTACCCGACCTGGGTCTTCTCGAAGAAGTTCTGGAACGAGTAGTAGGACGGCACGTTGGTCGAGCCGCCCGGCCCGCCCCTGGTCAGCACGTAGATCGGCGCGAACACCTTGAGCGCGGCGATGGTGCAGGTCAGCAGCACGACGAAGATCTCCGGCCGGATCTGCGGCACGGTGACGTGGAAGAACCGGCCCCACCACGACGCGCCGTCCAGCTCGGCGGCCTCGTGCAGCGACGGGTCCACCCGCTGCATCCCGGCCATGAAGATCACCACCGGGTAGCCGACCTGGATCCACAGCAGCACGCCCATCACGGTCCACAGCGCCAGGTCGGGGTCGCCGAGCCAGTTCTGCGCCAGAGCGTCCAGCCCGACCGCGCGCAGCACCTCGTTCAGCGCACCGTCCTGGGGTGCCAGGATCCAGCTCCACACGATCCCGGCCACCGCGATCGGCAGCACCTGCGGCAGGTAGACGCAGGCCCGCAGCACGGCGGCGTGCCGCGGCCCGAAGTGCTTGCCGATGAAGTCGAACAGGGCGGCGGCGATGACGAGCCCGGCCAGGGTCGGCAGGACCGCCATCGCCACCACGAGGCCGACGTTGTGCCGGAACGACGCCCAGAACGTGCCGTCCGACATCAGCCGGCCGTAGTTGTCCAACCCGACCCACTCGGGCGTGCCGGCGCCGGACCACTCGGTGAGGCTGATGCCGACGTTCATCCCGAACGGCACGAGGACGACCGCGAGCAGCAGCAGGCCGCCGGGGATCAGGAAGAGCAGGTACGACCCGCGGTCGCGGATCGAGGTGGGGACCAGGCTCATTTGCCGACGCTCGCCGTGTTCTCCTTGTAGTAGTCCGCCAGCTCGGTCAGCGCCTCGTGCGCGCCGATCTGCCCGGTGATCACCTTCTGCACCGACGACACCTGCGCGTCGTAGAAGCCGGGGGCGGGCCAGTCCGGGTAGAACGCCAACCGGTCGCCGTCCACGAGCGCCTGGAAGTCGTCGTTGAGCTGCTTGGTCCTGGGGTCGGTCGCGGGCGTGGCGCTGGGCGCGACCGGGATGCCGCCCGCGTCGCGCAGCTTGTCCTGGATCGCGGGCGACATGGTGATCTCGATGAAGTCGTAGGCGAGCTGCTTGTTCTTCGAGCCCTTGGGCACCACCCACAGGTTGCCGCTCGACCCGGCCGTCATGCCCGGCCACGGCACCGCGGCCCACTCGAAGTCCTTCACCTGGGCCTGCACCCGGCCGTACCACCAGCTGCCGCTGACCATGATCGGGTTCTTGCCCTGCATGAACGCCAGGCCCATGTCCTCGGCCTTCACGCCGGCGGAGTCCTTGGAGATGTAACCCTCGCGCAGCCACTTGGCGAACGTCTCCGCGCCGAAGACCCACGTGTTGTCGTGGAAGTCCACGGGGCCGGTGTAGCGCTGGAACCGGTCGACCCACTCGCGGTCGGCCTTGGTCAGCGCCAGTTGGTAGAACAGCTGCGCGGCCGGGTACTCGGCGCCGCCCAGCGCGAGGGGCGTGACGCCCGCCTTGGCGAACTTGTCCATCGCGGCGGTCAGCTCGTCGAACGTCTTCGGCGCGGCCAGCCCCTGCTGGTCGAACATCGTCTTGTTGTAGTAGACCATCACGTACTCGGCGTAGTTGGGGATGCCGTACCACTTGCCGGAACCCATCACGCCGCGCTCGTCGTACTTGGCCGTGGTGTCGATGCCCGGACCGAGCTTCTTGTCCCACCCGCGCTTGGCGACCTCCTCGCCGAGGTCGGTCAGCAGGCCCTGCTTGGACAGCAGGCCGGCGGTCGCGTTGCCCTTGTTGTACTCCAGGATGTCCGGCGCGTCCTTGGAGTTGAGCACCATCGAGGCGGTCTTCTGGATCTGCTCGAAGCCCTTCTCCTCGAACTTCACCTTCACGCCGGGGTGCGTGGCCTCGAACTGCTTGATCGCCTCGGCCCACGCCACGCCCATGGCGCTGTCCGGGCCCTCGTAGTGCCACAGCTTGAGGGTGTTGGGGTCGGAGGTCTCCTCCGAGCCACCGCAGCCGGCCACGGCCAGCACGGCCGCGACGGCGGCCGCCAGGAGTCGCTTGGACATCAGGGTGATCCCTCCACGGTGAGGTTGTCGATCCGGGCCTTCCCGGTGAAGACCAGGTGCACGTCCTGCCTTCCGGTGGCCCCGCGCAGCGGCGAGGAGACCTCGGTCCACGAGTGCTCGTCGGCCGTGGTCGGCACGGCGAGCGTGCCCACCAGGCGGCCGGTGGGTCCGCCGAGGCGGACCTCGACGGTGGTCGGGCCGTCCGGGTTCGCCACCCGGGCCGTCACCGCCCGGGACGACCGGCCCAGGTCGACGTCGGAGAACGCGATCCACTGGCCGGGCGCGGTCGAGGCGACGGCGGTGCCGCGTTCCCTGGTGGTGGGGACCAGGGTCACGCCGGAGTAGTCGTCGAAGTTCTGCGCCTGCGTCGTCCGGCGCAGGTCGCGCGGCGGGATGGTCTCGCCCAGCACGCTGACCGCGCGCCGGAGGGTGCCGACGGTGAACTGGTGCCGCGCGGTCTCCACCACCCGCTTCTCCCGGGTCACGTCCCAGAACGACAGGTCGGACGCGGCCACGGTGAACGAGACCGTCTTCGTCTCGCCGGGCCGCAGCTCCACCCGGTCGAACGCGCGCAGCCGCCGGATCGGTTGCGCGACCCGCGACTTCTCCTGGTGCGAGTACAGCTGGACCACCTCGGCGCCCGCCCGGTCCCCGGTGTTGGTCACGTCCACCCGGACCTCCACCTCACCGGAGGCGCGGACCACCGGCCGGTCGACCACCAGCCGGGAGTACCGGAACGACGTGTAGCTCAGGCCGTGGCCGAACGGGTACAGCGGCTTGCCGGTGAAGTACTGGTAGGTGTGGCCGGACCGCGAGATGTCGTACCGGAGCTTGTCGGGCAGGTCGGCGTCGGACCGGTACCACGTCTGCGTCAGCCTGGCGCTCGGGTTGTGGTCGCCGAACAGCACGTCGGCGATGCCGTGCCCGGTCTCCTGGCCCGCGTGCGAGGTCCACAGGATCGCGGGCAGGTCCGCGGTGTCCCAATCGCCGGAGTACGGGTACCCGCTCTCCAGCACGACGACCGTGTTCGGGTTCGCCGCGCGCACCGCGTCGACCACGGCGCGCTGCCCGGCCGGGAGCGCGGTGGTCTCGCGGTCGTCGTCCTCGCGGCCGTTGATGAACGGCATGCTGCCGACCACCACGACGGCCGCGTCCGCGCCCCTGGCCGCCTCGACGGCGCTGTCCACGCCGCTGCGCACGACCTCGCGGCCGAACTTCGTGGCGGTCTGCGGGGTGGTGGCGCCCAGCACGAGCCTGCCGTCCGCGCCGACGACCACGTACCTGTTCGCGCCGAACCAGGACTGGGTGACGTCGTTGCCCGCGTACTCCAGCACGACCGAGCCGTCGGCCTGGGCCACGAGCCCGAACTGCTGCTGGACGAACCAGCCGTTGGGCTGCACGGCGTCGTTGACCAGGGCGCGGCCGGGGCCCAGCGACACGGTCCTGCCGTTGGCGGCGGCCCGCAGCGTGACCGTGCCCTCGCCCCAGTCGAAGACGTCGAGCCCGCTCGCGTCGCCCGGGGCCGCCTCGGTGGCCGTGAGCGGCCCGCCGGCTGCCGCGGTGGACGCGGTGACGTAGCGGCCGGTGGCCAGGTCCTGCAACCTGATCCGGTCCACCCCTTCGCTGGAGGTGACGGCGGCGCGTTCCGCGAGGGCTTTCACCGGCGTGACCCGGTAGGGCATGGTGCCGGAGTACCAGTCCTCGTAGAGGGTGTCGGCGAGCTGGCCGACGACCGCCACCTTCTTGGTGTCCGCTGTGGACAGCGGAAGGATGTGGTGGTCGTTGCGCAGCAGCACGACCTGCTCGGCCGCCGCCCGGCGCGCGAGCTGCCGGTGTTCCGGCGCGTCGATGACGTCGGGTGTGATGGCCGCGTACGGGTTGCGGCCCGCCGGGTCGAACTCGCCGAGCCGGAAGCGGATCGACAGCACGTGCCGCGCGGCGTCCTCGACGTCGGCCACCGTGATCAGACCCCGGTCGATCGCCGCCTTGATCGAGGTCGTGGTCGGCGCGGAGTCCTGGTTGTCCTCGGTGAAGTTGTCCAGGCCCGCCCGGATCGCCGCCGCGTTGCCCTCGACCTCGTTCGGGTAGTACCGCTGCGCGCCCGCGACGTTCGACGCGCCGCCCGCGTCGCCGACGATCATCAGGTCCTCGTCGGTCCACGAGCGCACCACGCCGTCCAGGTCGTGGCTGACGTGCGTCGGACGGCCGTTGAGCAGGTTGTAGGACGCCATCACGCCGGTGGCCGCGTCGGCTTCGACCGCCGGCCGGAACGCGGCCTCGTCGTAGTCCTTGAGGATGCGCGGCGGCACGATCGAGTCGACGGTGACGCGGTCGTCCTCGACGTTGTAGGCCGCGTAGTGCTTCAGCGTCGGCGCGGCCTGGAGGTAGTCGGGGTGGTCACCCTGCACGCCGTGCCCGAACGCGGTCGAGATGGCGCCGGTCAGGTGGGGGTCCTCGGAGTACCCCTCCTCGTTGCGGCCCCAGCGCGGATCGCGCAGCGGGTTCACCACCGGAGCCCACAGGTTCAGCCCGTTGAACGCGGGGTCGCGCGCGTGGAACCCCCGCGCCTCCCGCCCGGTCGCCGCGCCGACCCGGCGCACCAGCTCCGGGTCCCACGTGGAGGCCAGGCCGATCGCCTGCGGGAACACGGTCGCCTCGCCGAGCCACGCGACGCCGTGCAGCGCCTCGGTGCCGGTCTTGAACGCGCCGATCCCGAGCCTCGGGATCGGCGGTTGGTACTGGTGCAGCAGCGAGACCTGCTCGTCGAGGGTCAGCCGGCCGAGCAGGTCGGCGATCCGGGCCGGGCGGGGCAGGTCCGGGTCGCGGAAGGGCGGTTCCTGGGCGTGCGCGGGCAGCGGGGTCGACAGCAGCAGGGCGACCAGCGGGAACAACAGCGAGCGACGGGTTCTCGACACTGATCGACCCTTCGTCCGGGGCAGCCTGCGGCTCCCACGCCATCGAAGCGCTTCGACTGGCCACCGTAGAGGGCCGGCGGTGACGTGCGCAACAGGCTGACCGGCGCGAAAGTTGTTAACGCTAATTTACTTGACAGGCATGCCTTGACACGTCCACGTCACGCGGGATACCACTGTGACCCGATCCTGTTGCGCTGCCCGTTCGCCGAACATCGGGTGTTAGCGCTAACAGTCTCGGGCCCCCAGGCCGCGGGCCCCCTCCTACCCCTGGCCTGACGCACGAGGGCCCGCCCGGAGCACTCCGGGCGGGCCCTCGGTCACGCCCGCGGCGCGGCGGGCGGGAACGCGGTCGGCGTCAGGCGGTGAGCAGGGTCAGGCCGTAGGTGGACAGGATCTCGTTGATCGGCTGGAACCAGGTCCGGCCGCCGGACGAGCAGTTGCCGTACCCGCCGGACGTGACGCCCTGGGCCTGGTCACCGGTGATGAACGAGCCGCCGGAGTCGCCGCCCTCGGCGCACACGCTGGTGCCGGCCATCTGGTGCACGTCGCCCTGCGCGTAGTGGATCGTCTCGTTGCGGGACTGGATCACGCCGCAGTGCCAGTGCGTGGTGGAACCCGAGCGGCAGACCGAGGTGCCGACCGGCGCTTCCCACGAACCGCGCACCAGCGCGTCGGACACCGTGCCCCAGCCGAGCACGACGGGCACGTTCCACCAGCCGCCGCCGGTGCGGACCCACGCGTAGTCGTTGCCGGGGAACGAGGAGCCGGCGAACTGCCCCTGCCAGGAGCGGTCCCAGCCGTACACCTGCGCGCCCGTGCCGCCGCAGTGGCCGGCGGTGACGTAGCCGCCGTGCACCGAGAAGCCGATGGAGCAGCGGACGTTGCCGGTGTAGTACGGGTCGCCGCCGACGGTGCCGGCGGCGAACGGCACGGGCGCGGTGACACCGTCGGTGTTCACCTCGATCGGCCCGAGCTTGCGCGCCTCGGCCAAGAACTTGGCGACCTCCGCGGTCTGCACGCCGGGTTGGACGTCCACCACCACCGCGCCGCTGCGCGCGTCGGGGTGCCAACTGGTCACGGCCGACGGCACGGCGCCCGCCGCGGACAGCGCGTCGACCCGGTCCTTGACCCGGTCGAGCTCCGCCGCCGACCGGGCGACCAACCGCGCCTCGGCGCCGGTGGCCCGGACCCGGTCGGCCGCCGCGGTGTCGGTCACGCCGACCACGAGCACGCCCTTGTCCTGGTCGAACCAGCTGCCGCCGAACGACGCCCCGGCCGCGGCCCGCGCCGAGGGTGCCCGCCTGGTGGCCTTGGCCTCCCGGTCGAGCCTGGTCAGCACCTGCTGCTCGGTCAGCCCGAACGCGGTCCGCATCGCGGACACGAGCCCCGGCGACAGCGCCTGCGCCGGCGGCGCGGCCTGGGCGGACGGCGCGACGACCAGCCCGCTCACCACCAGAGCGGCGGTCACACCGATCTTTGTCAACGTTGTCATCAGCACGCAGTTCTCCTTGTCCACAGGGAGGCGCGCGGTCGGTGCAGGCCAACCGCACGCCCGAGGCAAGTCGGCGAGAGAGCGCTCTCACAGTCTGCTGGTTCAGACCATGCCAACACCCCCGCCCCTCCGTCAACCCCGCGAGTCCTACCTCCAGAACACGAGAGTCCTACGTTCGGAACGCATGAGTTCAACGCTCAGGAGCCCCGGCTCACCACGGAACGACCCCCGCGTCGTCGAAGAAGCCCCCGCGCGGACCGTCATCCGGCAGGGTGGCCAGCCGGATCGCGATCGCGGCACCCTGCTCGGGCGTGCGCGACCCGGCGAAGCCGGTGAAGTCCGTGGCGACGTAACCGGGGCACGCGGCGTTCACGATGACGTCGGTGTCGGCGAGTTGGCGGGCGTACTGCGCCGTGACGCTGTTGAGCATCGACTTCGACGGCGCGTACGCGGCCATCACCGGGCCGGTCTGCAACGCCAGCGACCCCATGTTGCTCGACATGTTGACGATGCGCGGGCTGCGCGCCCGGCGGAGCAGCGGCAGCATCGCGTTCGTCACCCGGACGACCCCGAAGACGTTCGTGTCCAGGACGGTGCGCAGCACGTCGAGGTCGAGCGTCGTCGGGTCCTGCGCGCCGCCCTCGGTCCGGCCGGAGATGCCCGCGTTGTTGACGAGCACGTCGAGCCGTCCCGCCGTCCGCTCGATGACACCCGCCGCCGCCGTGACGCTGTCGTCGGCGGTGACGTCCAGCGCCACCCCGAACGCGTCCACCCCCTCCGCCCGCAGGCGCTCGACGGCCTCCTCACGCCTGGCCCCGTCGCGCGCGCCCACCGCGACCGTGAAGCCGATCGCACCGAGACCCCGGGCGATGGCGTAACCGATTCCCTTGTTCGCGCCGGTGACCAGCGCGATCTTCGTGTCGTTCACCCGACCCATGCTCGGCGGGCCGCGCACCGCCGTCCAAGATCGATCCGGTACGCCGTGATACCTCCGGGGTATCACGGCGGTAGGCTCGGTCCGTGCACGACCTCGAGACCCGCGAACTCCGGTACTTCGTCGCCGTGGCCGAGGAGCTGCACTTCGGTCGCGCCGCCGACCGGCTCGGCATCGCCCAGCCGCCCCTCTCCCGCGCCATCCGCCAACTCGAGCACCGGCTCGGCGTCCGGCTCTTCGACCGCGACCGCCGCGGGGTCGCGCTCACCGACGCCGGCCGGGTGCTGCTGCGGGAGGCCGGAACCGTCCTCGACGCCGTCACGGCCGCGGCACGCCGGACGCGACGGGCGGCCGACCCGGCACGACCGCTGGTGCTGGTCACCAAAGCCGGTGCCTCGCACGAACTGCTGCAACGGCTCCTCGACGCGCACGCGGCCGAACCCGGCGCCGCACCGGTCGAAGTCCTGCTGTGCGAGGTCGGCGAGCAGGCGCGGCGGCTGCGCGACGGGCAGGCCGACGTGGCGCTCATGCACCGACCGTTCGACGACCTCGCCGGGTTCGACACCGAAGACCTCCACGTCGAGGGCCAGATCGCGCTCCTGCCGGCCGGCCACCCGCTCGCCGCCCGCGACGAGCTCACGCTGGCGGAGGTCCGCGACGTGCCGGGCCTGCCGATCGCCCGGTGGCCCCGGCTCGACGGGTCCTACCCGGACGGTCCCGGGCCGGAGGTGCGGACCCAGTCCCAACTGGCCCAGCTCGTCGCGCTCGGCCGGGCGCTGCTCGTCATCCCGGCGTCCAGCCGCGCGTGGCAGTGGCCCGACCACGTCGCGGTCCCCGTCGTCGACGCGCCGGACGTCACCACCGTGATCGCCTGGCCGCCGAGCAGCCGTTCACCGGCGGTCGCCTCGCTCGTCCGGTCCGCCGCCGCGCTCCGCTCCCCCGCCGCGCGGAGCTGAGCCGCCGGTGGTTCAGCAGTCGGGCGTGCCCCACGGGCGGGGTGCCGCCGGGTCGGCCGGCCTGCTGATCTCGTAGACGCAGCTCGGCACCTCGGCCAGGTCGTGCAGGTCGGAGATGGTCAGGATGGCCAGCGGTCGGGTGAGACCGGTCCTGGACCGCGCGAAGTCGAACGGGCCGGTCGCGCCCTCGAAGTCGTCGGGCTCGCGCAGCTCCTGGGCGATCGCCGCCCGGTGCACGGTGGGGCGCAGGCCGGTCGACGGCGCCGCGGGGTCGGGGTTGGGCACCCTGGACCGGGTCCGGTTCTCCCGCGCGGCCGCCTCGAACAGGCTCGCCGCGTCGTAGGCGAGCCCGATCCGCTCACCCGGCCACGGCATGTGGTCGCCGGACTCGGCGAGCAGCCGGGCGAAGTCCGCCACCCGGCCGGGGCCGGTGACCCGCTCCCGCACCCTGCGGTGCCCGGTGCAGAACTCGACCAGGGGACGCGCGCCGGGGTGCGCGGCGTCGGGCGCGGCGGGCTGTGCGTCGAGCTTGGCGATCCAGTCGGCGAGGTCGCTGATCTGCAGTCCGCCGCGGCGTACCACTCGCGCAGCTCGCGCACGATCGCGCGGTTGTCGTGGATGTTCTGCGGCGGCGGCAACTGCCGGCCGCTGAGCCAGTCGACCAACCGGTAGTGGCGGAACGAGCGCAGCTTGTCGCGGCCGAAGCGGTCGGCCGGCAACCGGCTGTGCAGCACGTCGAGCAGCGGCAGCAGCGGCGCCTCCCGCTCGACCCCGGACCAGTGCTCCCGAGCGGTGTGCGCGGCCTGCGCCACGTCCACGTGGGCGTGCGGCACCTTCCGCTTGCGCTGGGCGTCGGTGCCCTCCAGGCGGAGGTCCAGCGCCTTCGGCACGTCGTTCCCGTCGACCTCGCCGAGCACGCACAGCAGCGGCAGCGGGCGGTCGCCGCGCAGCCCGTCCCGACCTCGGCGCGGCTTCCACCTCGGGCGGTCCACGAGGTCCCGGATGACGGACGGCAACACGTGGGCACCGCGGAACACAGGATCGTTCATCTTCGCCTCGTTCCCCCTCGGAACCGATCCGAGCAGTATCGAGGCGGTGGTTCCGGCGAACTCGCCATTGGCCGGAACCTGCATTCGATCGGACGAATTCCGCGGCGTCGCCGCCACGAATAATGCGGTCGGACGAATGGGGGCGCCGCCCGTGCGGGACGGGCGGCGCCCCCGCTGTCACGAGTTGCGCAGGAAGCGGTCCAGCACGCGGACGCCGAACTGGAGGGCGTCGACCGGCACGCGCTCGTCCACGCCGTGGAACAGCCCGGAGAAGTCGAGGTCGGCGGGCAGCTTCAGCGGCGCGAAGCCGAAGTTGCGGATGCCCAGCTGCTGGAACGACTTGGCGTCGGTGCCGCCGGACAGCATGTAGGGCAGCACCTTCGCCCCGGGGTCCTCGGCGGTGATGGACGCGGTCATCGCGTCGACCAGCGCGCCGTCGAACGTGGTCTCCACCGGCGGCAGGCCCAGCCACTCGCGCTCCACGTCCGGGCCCAGCAGCTCGGCCAGCTCGCGGTCGAACGCCTCCTCGCGGCCGGGCAGGATGCGGCAGTCCACAGTGGCCTCGGCGACCGACGGGATCACGTTGGCCTTGTACCCGGCGGACAGCATGGTCGGGTTGGCCGTGTCGCGCAGCGTCGCGCCGATCATCCGCGACAGCGCGCCGAGCTTGCCGATCGAGCCCTCCAGGTCGTCCTCGGGGAAGTCCAAGCCGGTGATCTCCGAGACCCCGGCCAGGAATTCGCGCACGGACGGCGAGAGCACCACCGGGAACCGGTGCTGACCCAGCTTGGTGACCGCCGCGGCGAGCTTGGCCACCGCGTTGTCGTTGTGGATCATCGAGCCGTGGCCCGCGGTGCCGCGCACCCGCAGCTTGAGCCACCGGATGCCCTTCTCCGCGGTCTCGACCAGGTAGGCCCGGACGTCGTCCTTGAGCGTGATGGAGAAGCCACCGACCTCGCTGATCGCCTCGGTGACGCCCTCGAACAGCTCGGGCCGGTTGTCCACCAGCCACTTGGCGCCGAACAGGCCGCCCGCCTCCTCGTCGGCCAGGAACGCGAACACGATGTCGCGGGGCGGCACGATGCCGTCGCGCTTGAACCGGCGCGCGATCGCGAGGGTCATCGCTACCATGTCCTTCATGTCGACCGCGCCGCGGCCCCACACGTACCCGTCCTGGACCGCGCCGGAGAACGGGTGCACCGACCACTCGGAGGCGTCGGCGGGCACCACGTCCAGGTGACCGTGCACCAGCAGCGCGCCCCGGGACGGGTCCGCGCCGGCCAGGCGGGCGATCACGTTGCCGCGGCCCTTGGCCCCGGATTCGACGTAGGTGGTCTCGTAGCCGACCTCGCCCAGCTTCTCCGCGACCCACTCGGCGGCCGCGCGCTCGCCGACGACCGTGGCCGGATCCCCCGTGTTGGTCGTGTCGATCCTGATCAACTCGCTGGCCAGCGACACGACCTCGTCCTGCGCGAGCCGCAGCCCGGCCCCGTCATCCAAGTTACTCACCAGGACTTCCTACCATCCGCGCCCGATCCGGGTCCCGGTGCTCGGCACCGTCAGCCGCGCACGACGGCCAACGGGCAGGGCGCGTGGTGGAGCATGGCGTGGCTGACCGAGCCGAGCAGCGCGCGCCGCACCGGGCCGTGGCCGTGGCTGCCGACGACCAGCAGCGACGCGTGCTCGGCGTGCTCGGCCAGCGCCTGGGCGGGCCGGGCGAGCGACACCACCCGTTCCGCCCGGACCTCCGGGCGGCGGGCGAGCGGGCCGGCCAGCGCCTGGGCGACCAGGGCGTCCGCGGCCGACCGGAGCTGCTCGACGTCCAGGCCGAGGCCCAGCCCCTGCCCCCACGCGCCGCCCGGCGCCATCGCGTCCACCGGCAGGCCGGTCGTGGCGTGCACGCCGACCAGGACGCCGCCGTGCCGCGCCACGTGGTCCACCGCGAACTCGATCGCGCGGTCGCTCGGCTCGGACCCGTCGACCCCGACCACCACCCGGCCGTCGTCGTCCTCGGGATCGTCGTCCTCGGTGTCCCGGACGACCACCAGGGGTCCGGTGAAGTGGTGCGCCAGGTCCGCGGTCACGGAGCCGGCGAACACCCGGGCCAGGCCGGTGGCGCCGGACGAGCCGACGACGAGCAGCAGCGCTTCGCGGCCCGCCTCGGCCAGCACGGCGGCCGGGTGGCCGTCGAACGCGCGGGTGTCCACCTCGACGCCGGGCGCGACCTGCTCGCACTCGGCGGCGAGCTCGGCGAGGTGGTCCTTGGTGTACGCGCGCACCGCCTGCTCGCCGACCAGCTGCGGCAGCGGCATCGACACCGGCGTCACCACCACCTCGGGGAACGGCCCGCGGATCACGTTCACGACGACCAGGCGCACCCCGCGGCTCGCGGCCTCCCGCGCCGCCCAGCGCGCGGCCTGCCGCGACCGCTGCGAGCCGTCGAACCCGACGACCACCGCGCCCCGGCCGATCGCGCTCTCCGGGCTCTTCAGGATGTCCGGGCTGGTCATCGCCCACCTCCGGCACTCGGCGTGATCCCGACGTCACCGGGGTAGCCGAGCCGGGCGGACCCGACACGTGGTCGACGGGTTTTCCGGGGTGATCGCGCGCTCGCCCACGGACCCGCGGTCGCCCACGAGATCCCTCGGCCCTGCGCACCCCTCAGTGCGTGCCGCCGTGGCGGAGGCGGCGGCACAACCGCAGGGCCTGGTGACGACCGGCGTGGTCACCGGGATCTCGCCGCACCGCGCAGCCGGCCCTTCTACCGTTCCACTCTCACAGGATGCCGACGCCGCCTGCCCCCAACAGCAGTGGAACCGCCGCGGCCAGGCTACTGCCGCCCCCACCCTGGAATCAACTGCTGGTGCGGAGTAGCTTCTGCCCTGCCACCCGCAGTGGAACTGCTTGCGGGGTGAAGCAGTCGTGCGTACGAGGGGTGACCATGACCGCGGGCGGGCAGCGGCTCTTCGCCGAGATCCTGGACGAGCTGTGCCTGCGTCCCGGTGACCGGCCGCGGTTCACGAACGTGGAACTGGCCGAGCGCATCCGGCTCGACGGCGGCGAGATCACGCACACCTACATCTCGCAGCTGCGCCGCGGCGACAAGGACAACCCCACGTGCCGCACGATCGAGGGCCTGGCCAGCGCCCTGGGCGTGCACCCGGCGTGCTTCGTGGGTGGACGCACGCGGCTGCACGAGGGCGAGCGGCCCGCGTGGCGGCGCGGCGCGCTCAAGCACCTGTTCGCCACCGTGTACCCGCCCCAGCGCGGCCCGTTCTCGCCGGAGGAGGTCGCGGCCCGGATCAGCGGCGGACCCCACGGCTCGATCTCGGCCAACTACATCCGCGAGCTGCTGGCCGGCACCAGCGACAACCCCAGGCTCAAGCACGTCCTCGGGCTGGCCGAGGCGTTCGGCGCCGCGCCCGCGTACTTCTTCGACGACGAGCTGGCGGCCCGGGTGGACGAGCAGCTGGAGACCCGGCTGGCCATGGACCGGCTCGGCGTGAACACGGTCATCCTGCGCACCGCGGAACAACCCCCTCCGCCCGGCGTGCGCAACAAGATCCTCCTCGCGCTCGTGCGCGCGCTGCACCCCGGCGTCGCGGCCGAGGACGCCATCAGAAAAGCACTGGAACCGGACGTGGTGGCCGATGACGAGACCCGCTGACGTCCCCTTGGTGGTGGTCGGGTGAAGGCGAAGGAGTTGCGGGAGCTGCGCGACGGGCTCATCCGCGAACTGGACCTCGACGGGTCGGCGACCACCGAGGCGGTGTGCGTGCGGCTGTGCGAGGTGGTGGCGCGGCGGATGCGGCGGGAGATCGTGCTGCGGTTCGAAGACCTCGGCGCGGGCGGCACGAGCGGGTTGTGGGCCGTCACCGAGGACGAGGTGCACGTGATCATCGTGACCACGGCCCGCAGCTGGGTGCACCGGCTGCTCATCCTGACGCACGAGATCGCGCACATGCTCTGCGGGCACCGGCCGCCGCGGCTCGACGCCGAGGAGGGCCGCCGGCTGCTGTTCCCGGACCTGTCGCCGGCCATGCTGCGCATCCTGGCGGGCCGCACCGACCTGTCGCGCCGGGACGAGCGCGAGGCCGACCGGGTCGCGGGCGTGCTGACCCGGGCGTTGCTCGACCGGGCGGGGCGGCAGCCGCACGAACCGGCGCGACCGGACGGGGACGACCTGGCGACGCGGGCCTGGTACACGTTCGGGTACCCGAGCGGGGCCACCGTGGCTGACGTCCAGTACCTGCTCAGCGCCCTGGGCGTGCTGGCGCTGCTGGCGCACAAGTACCGGGCGTACCGGCGGGCGCCGCCCGAGCTGCGGCCCGCGGTGCTGCCGATCTGCCTGGCGTGCGTGACGGCCGCGCCCGCGTTCGTGTTCCTCGCGCCGGTCGTGGGACAGGGCGTGGACCGGCTCACCGGCGTGCCGAACCTGTCCGTGCTGCTGGTGTACGGCTTCGGCGTGGCGTTCGTGGCGGCGAACCAGGCCATGCTGCTGTACTGGCGGCACCCGCCCGCGCGGGCCTGGCGGACGACCCGGCGGGTGCTCGTCGCCTCGGCGTTCGTGCTGGGCGCGGTGGTCGCGCTGTTCGCGCTGGGATCGCCCGACGAGGAGCACCACGGCGACTTCCCCGTGGCGTTCGCGGACACGCCGTACCTGGCCGAGCTGCTGGTGCTCTACCACGTCACGTACCTGGCCGGGATGCTCAACGTGGCCCGGTTGTGCCGGCTGTGGGCCGACGAGACACCGCCCGACCAGCCGTGGCTGCGGCGCGGGTTGCGGCTCAACGCGGTCGGCGTGCTCATCGGATCGGTCTACGCCGTCCTCGTCCTGGTCGCGGTCGTCGGCAGGTGGGTGGGCGCGGAGCTGGACGCGTGGGGCGTGGCCGCGCCCCGGACGCTCACGCTCGCCGTGCCGGTGGTCGTGATCGGTGCGAGCATCGCCGCGTGGGGACCGCGGCTGACGCTGTGGCGCGAGCGGGTGACCCGGGTTCGCGACGCGGTCCGGGACCACGCGCCGCTGCGCCCGCTGTGGCGTGCGCTGCGGGCTGTCGACCCGACCATGCGGCACGTGCCGGTGACGCCGCGCGAGCGGTTCGACCCCGAGCACCGGCTGTTCTGGCGGGTGATCGAGATCAACGACTGGCTGCACCGGCTGCGGGCGGGGCGTGACCCGGTGGTGGCGGACGCGGTGGCGCGGCGCGCGGCCGAACACGGCGCGGGCGAGCAGGAGGTGCGGGCGGCGACCGAGGCCGCGTGGATCAAGGCGGCGCTGGCGGCCCGCGCGCGTGGCGTCACGACGACCGGTGAGGCACCGTCCGACCAGGACGAACCTCTCGCGGCCGAGCACGCGTTCGCCGGCGAGCGCACCTGGCTGGTGCTGGTGGCCGAGGCGTTCGACGGCCGGGTCGTGGCCGACGCGCTGGCCGACGCGGACCGGGCGACCGCGCCCGGGAGGAGCTGACGTGACGGGCACCCACGCGCTGGTCCTGGGCGGCGGCCTGGCCGGGATGCTCGCCGCGTCCGTCCTCTCCGCCCACGCGGACCGCGTCACCGTCGTGGACCGGGACCGCTTCACCGGCGGCGACCGCAAGGGCGTGCCGCACGGCAGGCACGCGCACGTCCTCATGGCCGGCGGCTGCCGGGCGCTGGACGACCTGCTGCCCGGACTCACCGCGAGCCTGCTCGACGCCGGCGCGCAGCACCTCGGCCTGCCCGATCGCCTGCTCGTGCTCACCCAGTCGGGCTGGCTGCCCCGGCTGGCCGAGATGCGGTTCGTGCTCGGGTGCAGCCGCGCCCTGCTCGACGACGCGGTCCGACGACGGGTGCGGGACCGGGTCGAGCTGACCGAGGCCACCGACGTGGTCGGGCTGCTCGGCGACCGCGCCGAGGTCGCCGGGGCACGCGTGCGCGACCGCGCCACCGGCGTGGAGCGCGACGTCGAGGCCGACTTCGTGGTCGACGCGACCGGCCGGGGTTCGCACGCCGACTCCTGGCTCGCCGACCTCGGCCTGCCGCCCGTGCGCGACGACCGCGTCGACTCCGGCCTGGTCTACGCGACCTGCCTGTACCGCATGCCTCCCGGCGCGGGCGAGGGGTTCCCGGGCATCAGCGTCCAGGCCGACCCGAGGACGTCCCGGTTCTGCCAGGGCGGCGCGCTGGTGCCGATCGAGGGCCGGCGGTGGATCGTCAGCCTCGCGGGCACGCGCGGCGGTGAGCCGGGAACCGGGCCGGAGGAGTTCCTGGCGTTCGCTCGCGGCCTGCGCCACCCCGTCATCGCCGACTTCATCAGCGCCGCCGAACCGCTCACCCGGCCGTTCGCGTTCCACGCCACGGTCAACCGCCGTCGCCGCTACGAACGCCTCTCCCCCTGGCCCCGCGGGTTCGTCGTGATGGGCGACGCCGCCTGCACGTTCAACCCCGTGTACGGGCACGGCATGACGGTCGCGGCACGCCAGGCGGTGGCGTTGCGGGACGGCCTGGCCCGCCACGGGCTCGGCGGCGGCGCGGCCGGGCGGCTCCAGCGGCGGTTCGCGCGCGTGATCGACGACCCGTGGCAGATGGCCGTCGCCCAGGACCTGCGCTACCCCGACACGATCGGGCCCACGCGCGGCGGGCTCGCCCTCCTCCGGGAGCACTACCTCGACCGGCTCGTGCTCGCCGCCACCGGCCGTCCGGCCGTCACCCGGGCCCAGATCGACGCCTACACCCTGTCCAAGCCGCTGTGGACGCTCCTGCTGTCACCGCGCGTGGTCCTCGGCGCGGTGCGCGGTCCGGGCCGCCCGCCGGCGCACGACGTGCCGCTGACCGAGGCGGAGTCCCGAGCGCTGACCGCCGACCCGCGTCACCGGGCGCCCGAAGTGGACTGAGGGGCGCGCTCGTCCATCTGCCGGTACGACACCAGGCCGACGACGGCCGCGAGCGCTCCCGCGCCCAGCAGCACGGGCCGGGTGGCGTCCACGTCGAACGAGCGGTCGAAGACGGTCACGACCGTCGGGCCCACCAGGGTCACCAGCAGCGGGCCGAGCACGGTCGACAGGCCGAGCACCACCTTCATCAGCGACTGCACCAGCGCGACCATCCGGCCGCGCATCGAGTCCTCGACCCGCGTGCCGATGATGGTGAGCCCGGTGAGGAACGCGACCCCCGCGCACCCGCCCACCACGGCGACCGCGACCAGCGCGAACCACAGGTGCGGCGCGAGCGACACGACGGCCAGGGCCAGGCCCGCGCCGACGATCGTGATGCCGAAAAGCCGGGTGTAGGTCAGCGTCCGGGACAGCTTCGGCGCGGTCGCCATGCCCGCCGCCAGGCCGAGGAACACCGCGATGAACAGGGTGGCGTAGGCGCTCTCGCCGCCGCCGAGGCTGGTCGCGTAGAGCCGGGCGCTGCCGATCACCCCGCCGGCCGCGGCGAACGCGCCGGTCATGCCGATCACGAGGCCGCGCAGCAGCGGCGTCCGCCACGCGTGCCGCAGGCCGTCGCGCATCATCACCGCGAAACCGGGGCCGCCGCGCTCCTCCCGGCGGGTGGCCCGACCGGACAGCTCCGGGACGCGCACCGCGATCAGCACCGCCGACGAGAGGTAGAGCAGACCGTTCGCGGCCACGGCGATGAGCGCGATCCGGAACTCCAGGTCGCCGTCGCGCACGCCGAGGTAGCCGGGGATGCCCGCGATCAGCGAGTACAGGCCGAACCCGCTGACCGTGGCGATGCCGTAGGTCATCACCAGGCCGAGCTGGTTGGCCGTGTCGACCTGGTCGGGCCGGCGCAGCAGGTTGGGCACGGCCGAGTCCTTGGCCGGGATCCACAGCATCGCGCAGCAGCCGACCAGGAAGTTCGCGACGAACAGCCACCACGCCGTGCCGACCAGCGCGATCGACAGGAACAGCCCGCCGCGCGCGAGGTCGCAGACCACCATCACCTTGCGCCGGTCGAACCGGTCCGCCAGCACCCCGCCCAGCGGCGCGAACAGCACACCCGGCAGCAACTGGGTCAGCACCACCGCGCTGAGCGCGAACCCCTCCCAGCCGTACCCGGCGGCCAGTTTCGTGACCAGCCCGGTCAACGCGAGCAGGGACAACCAGTCGCCCACGCTGCACAGGAACGTCACGCCCCAGAGCCGCCGGAACGGCCCGATGGCCAGCACCTCGCGCGCCCGGCGCGCCGTGGACGTCCCGGCCCCACCCGGACCGTCCCCCTCGGCCACCACACCGACACCGTCGCCTTGAATGCCGCCACCCCCGCCGTAGTCGCAGATGATCAGACTAACGACGACGGCTCGACGCCTCCCGCGAGTTGCGCGATCACGCGGTCAGCTCTCGTCGGCGGTGTCCTTGAGCTTGCTGTCGACGACGTGCAGCCAGTCCGACACGGCGACGGCGGACAACGTGGTCGCGACCAGCCGGGTGGCCCGCGGCGCGAACACCATGCCGGCGGTGAGCGCGCTGGCGATCCACACCCCGGAGCAGAACGGGCAGGTCACCAGCTCGCCGGCCGCGTGCCGG
Source organism: Actinosynnema sp. NPDC091369 (assembly GCF_044757065.1). Taxonomy (NCBI): domain Bacteria; kingdom Bacillati; phylum Actinomycetota; class Actinomycetes; order Pseudonocardiales; family Pseudonocardiaceae; genus Actinosynnema; species Actinosynnema sp. NPDC091369. The sequence continues at coordinate 33,916 of NZ_JBIVUG010000019.1, forward strand.
ACCCCCTCGCCGCGCACCGACTCGTTCACCTCCGCCGCGCCCGCCGGCCCGTCGAACCGGGTGAGCGGCGCGCGCAGCACGCTGGTCACGGCGCCCTTGGTCAGCAGGCGGCTCGCCTTGTGCGTGGCCAGCGACAGCAGCGCGACATCGCGGACGGCGACCCGTTCGGGCAGCCGCACGCCGGTCCGCCGGCCGATCGCGGTCGCCCCGACGACGAGCGCGCTGTAGGAGCAGAGGGTCGCCAGGTATCCCCGCAGGGGGCGCTGCTCGCCGGCGGAGTAGGCGGCGCTGACCCGCCGGAAGACGTCGGTGATCGGCATGGCTCAGGTGTAGCCGTGCGCCGCCGGTTCAAACGCGCGTCGCGGCCCCGTTCACCCCGTGGCGGGCGCGGCGGCGAACAGGTCGTCGAACACCCGCACCCGGTCGAACGACAGGGCGTGCGCCCGTGCCCGGTCGGCCAGGGACCGGCGCTCCTCGGCCGACAGCTCCAGCACCGCGCGGTCGATCGCGGCGGCGATGGCGGCGACGTCGCCGGCGGGCACGGTGATGGCCGTGCCACCAACCGCCTCGCCCGTGCCGCCGGTGGTGGTCGTGATCACCGGACCGCCGCCCGCCAGCATCTTCTCGGTCAACGCGATGCCGAATGTCTCCACGAAGTCCGGCTCCGGCCTGGTCGGCAGCGCGTAGGCGGCGCAGCCGCGCATCAGCAGCGGCTTCTCGTCGTCGTCCACGTCGGACAGCAGCACCACCCGGTCGTCGTCCCGGGTGAGCGCCCGCACCTCGGCCAGCGCCGGACCGCTCCCGGCGATCACCAGCTTGACCCGCGACCGCGAGCGCGACCGGGCGAAAGCCGCCACCAGGTCGTGCACGCCCTTGGCGCGTGCCACCCGGGACAGGAACAGCACGTACCCGTCGCGGTCGAGGCCGCGGCGCGCCAGGGCGGCGTCGACCCGCGCGGGGTCGAGGTCCAGGTACGCGGACGTGTCGATCGGCGGGTAGCTCACCGCGACCCGCGCCCGGCACTCCTCGGCCAGCCGCGTGCCGCAGTGCGCGTCGACGGCCTCGGCGGCGGCGACGATCTCCTGCCGGGTGTACTCCGACACCGCGATCACCCGGTCGTTGGCCAGGAACGTGGTGAACAGCGCCACCGCCGCCCCGAACCGCCCTTCGCGCAGGCACGAGCGGATGACGTTGGTGACGTCGGAGCCGACCGCCTTGGCGATGGTGCGCACGTCGGGCCCGAACCCGGCCGCCCGCGCCGCCGCCACGGCGTCGCCCACGACCGCCGTGTGCGGCACGAGGTACATCGACAGGCACGTGGTCGGCACCGGTTCGGCGAGCAGCTCGACCAACCGGCCGGTGAGCCCGGCCAGGTACCGGCCGTCGGGCACCCGGTAGTCGCCGACCGGCTCCGGCCGCTCCACGGTGATGCCCGCGCTGTAGGGCGTGATGCGGTCCAGGGGCTTCAGCGGCAGCCCCGCCGCCTGGAGCGCCGGTATCGGCCACGTCAGCAGCCGCACGTCGTCGAAGCCGCGGGTCAGGGCGACCTCGGCGAGGTTGCGGGCCTCGCCGGAGTGGCCGCAGATCACCGGATCGGCGCGGACCACGATGACGAGGCGGCGGTTCGGCCTGCTCATGTGCGGGCTCCCGGTGCGAAGGGGTGGGGCGGTGCGGGATCGGTCGGTGCGGGATCGGACAGCGACGGCGGCCGGACCCGGCGGCCCCACGCCGACGGCTCCGGGCCGAGGTCGAGTTGCAGCCGTCCGCCCGCGTGGACGTCCGCGGCGCGCAGGTGCGCCACGTCCAGCGGTCGGCCGTTGAGCCGGGCGGACCGCACGTACTGCGGTGGCGGCGCGCGGTCCAGCCCGTCGGAGCTGATCGGCGTCTCCCGGTGTCCCGTGGTCTCCACGACGAACTCCCGGTCGCCGACGTGGAGCGTGGCGCGGGCGAACGCGGGCGCGTTGACCAGGAACAAGCCCTGCCCGGCGACCGGGAACAGCCCCAGCGAGGCCCACACGTACCAGGAGCTCAGGCCGCCGGAGTCGTCGTTGCCGGGCAGCCCGCCGGGACCGGTGCCGAACTGCCAGGTCAGCGCCGCGTGCACGACCTCGGCCGTGCGGTCGGGCCGGCCCGCGTAGTGGTAGGACCAGGGCGCTTCCATGTCCGGCTCGTTGTTGAGGCCCTCGAACCGGTTCAGCGAGTAGCCGACCGCCATCTCCGCCGGGTCGGGCCGCCGGCCGGGCTGCACCACCGGGGTCGCGCCGAAGCCGAAGAACGCGTCCAGCATCGCCACGAACGCCTCGTCGCCGCCCGCCAGCGCGATCCGCCCGGCCATGTCGTGCAGCAGCCGGAACGAGTAGTTCCACTTGCCGCCCTCGTAGAACGACGAGTCGCGCAGCAGGCCCGTGGCCGGGTCGAACGCGTTGGTCCACAGCCGGCTGCGGGCGGCGAGGTCGTCGGCGAGGCGGCCGTCGCCCAGCGCCCGCGCCACGCCCGCCGTGCAGTGGTAGGCGTAGGCGAGGTCCAAGGTGTGCGAGATCGGGTGCACGACGCCGTGCTCGTAGAAGTCCTCGCCGTACAGCCGGCGCAGGTCGGCTTCCATGTGCACCAACGCCCAGTGCCAGTCCAGGTCGCCGAGGCCCAGCGCGTGCGCGTCCGCCAACGCGGTGTGCACCAGGGCGCTGGCCTGCCGGAAGAACCGGTCCGCGCCCCGCGCCATCCGGTAGCCGATCGGGAAGTTGCCCTCCTCCTCGCACACCCGGACCAGCGACTCCAGCAGGTCCACCGCCCGGTCCGGCACGATCGCCGCGAGCAGCGGCACCTGGGTCTTGTAGATGTCCCACATCGTGCAGACGTCGAACGCGAACGGCCCGGACGTCGGCCAGAACGGGCTCTCGTCGTCGGCGAAGCACGGCTTGATCAGCGAGTGGTACAGGGCGGTGGCGAACACCTGCCGCCTGGCGGGCGTGCCGCCCTCGACCTCGACGCGGCCCACGTGGTCGCGCCACCGGTCCGCGGTGCGCTCGCGGGTGGCGTCGAACGCGGGCGGGTGCGGCCCGCACTCGCGGTGCAGGTTGTCCCGGGCCTGCTCGCAGCCGCGCAGGGAGAAGCCGATCCGCACCTCCACGGTCTGCCCGGCGTCGGTCGGCCCGAGGAACAGCAGGCCGAACGGGCGCAGCGTGGTCTGCCGGATGCGGTCGAAGTCGAGCCGCGTGCCGCCCTCGATGAGCCGCCGGTCGTGCCAGAGCATCTGCCGCCAGCCCGGCGAGTCGACCTCGACGTGCACCGACAGCGGCACGCCCTCCACCACGACCGTGCCCTGCGCCCGGCCGTGGCCCAGGCTCTCCACGTGCGCGCGCAGCGGCACCGTGCGGCCGTGGTCGATGGCCAGGCCGCCGCACGACAGGTCCACCACCACGCGCGCGCCGCGGTGCTCGGGGAACGTGTACCGGTGGACCGCGACCTTCGCGCCGACGGTGATCTCGCAGCGGATGCCGGTGTCGAGCGTGGCCGCGTAGTACCCGGCCTCGGCGACCTCCTCGTGCAGCGGCCAGGACTGGCCGAGCGCGTCCAGCTGCTGCACCATCGGGGTCACCCGGACGTAGTTGTAGTACTTGCGGATCGCGCCGGTGCCGGACTGCTGGAAGTGGGTGAAGCCGGACGCCCGCGACCCGTCGAACATCTCCTCCGGCAGGCCCTCGGTGTTCTTCGTGTACCGGCCGTAGCCCGTCGGGTAGGCCCCGGAGTAGGCGCAGGCCGACACCATGCCGAGCGGCGAGGTCGCACCCGGGTGGGTGTTGCCGATCTGCGCTTTCGGCCACCACCAGGTAGCGGCGAGACCCTGCGCCGCGGGCAGGGAGGTCGCCGCCGTGCCGATGAAGGGATCGATCTCGTCCAGGATGGCGCGACTGTAGGTCGGCGCGGCGCCACCGGTGGTTTCCGCCGCGTGAACTCGGTGGGAACGTGTGACGCGCGTTCACCGGTCCGGGTCACGGCATCGGGTTGACGGGGTCGGGGTCACGGGCAGGGCGGTGCGAAGTCCGGTTGCCCCACGTGCTCCTCCCACTGCTCGGCGGTCAGCACGTTGCGCGACGTGGCGCAGATCCGCTCGATCGCCCGGTCGACGTCGAGCGGCCAGAGCTTCGCCGTGCGGTCGCTGCTGCCGGTGACGAGGGTGCGCCCGTCCGGGCTGAACACGACCGCGTTCACCGCGTCGGTGTGGCCGGGCACGGCGGGGCCGACCGCCCTGGGCTTCGCCGTGTCCGCAAGGTCCCAGAACCGCAGCAACCGGTCCTTGCCGGCGCTGGCGAGCGTGCGCCCGTCGGGGCTGAACGCGACCGCGTACACGGTGTCGGTGTGAGCGCTGAGAGCCGGAGCCGCTTCCTTGAAGTCGTCCGGGTCGGCCACGTCCCACAGCCGGACCGCGCCGTCCTCGGCGCCACTGGCCACGGTGCGGCCGTCCGGGCTGAACGCCACCGACCACACCGGACCGGAGTGCCCGCCGAGCGTCGTGCCCCGCGGCGTGGGCGGCAGGTTCCCCAGGTCCCACAACCGCACCTTGGTGTCACCGCTGCCGCTGGCGAGAGTGTGGCCGTCGGGGCTGAACGCCACCGAGGTCACGTGCCCGGTGTGCCCGGTGGCCACCGAGAGCTGCACGGCCTTGGTGCGGTCGGTGACGTTCCACAGGCGGATGACCGACTTGTCGTCACCGCTGGCCAGCACCCGGCCGTCCGGGCTGAACGCCACGGTCCACACGTACCCGGTGTGCCCGGCGAGCTGGCCGAGCGGCGCGGGCTTCGCCGGGTCGGCCACGTCCCACAGCCGCACGAGGTGGTCCTTGCTGCCGGTGGCCAGGGTGCGCCCGTCCGGGCTGAACGACAGCGAGGTCACCGACTCGCCGAACCCGGTCAGCGGCGTGCCGTACGCCTTCGGCGAGGCCGGGTCGGAGGTGTCCCACAGCCGGACCGCGCGGTCGACGCCGGTGGTGGCCAGCGTCCGGCCGTCACGGCTGAGCGCCACCGCCTCCACGCTGCCGGTGTGCCCGGTGAGCATGGTGCGCGGGACGTCCCACAGCCGCACGGTCCGGTCGTGGCTGCCGGTGGCCAGCGTGCGACCGTCCGGGCGGAACGCCACCGCCGTCACCGGACCGGCGTGGCCGGTGAGCGACCAGCCCAGCGGGGCCGGGTGCGCCGGGTCGGCCACGTTCCACAGCAGCGCCTTGTGGTCGTAGCCGGCGCTGGCCAGGGTCCGGCCGTCCGGGCTGAACGCGAGCGACCAGATGTAGCTGGTGTGGCCGGTGAGCTGGCCGAGCTGCGCGGGCTTCGCCGGGTCGGCCACGTCCCACAACCGCACCGTGCGGTCCTGGCTGCCCGTGGCGAGCGTGCGCCCGTCCGGGCTGAACGCCACGGACAGGACGGGCCCGGTGTGGCCGTCCTCGGGTGCGGCGAGGGACGTGGGGCGCGCCGGGTCGGCGACGTTCCACAGCAGCAGGTGGTTGTCGTTGTCCACGCTGGCCAGGGTCCGGCCGTCGGGGCTGAACACCGCTTCGAAGACGCTGTCGGCGTGGCCGGTCAGCGGCGCGCCGATCGCCGCGGGCGCGGCGGGGTCGGTCACGTCCCACAGCCGGACCGTGCTGTCCTCGCCCGAGGTGGCGGCCGTGCGGCCGTCCGGGCTGAACGCCACCGACGAGACGGTGCTGATGTGGCCGGTCATCCGGCCCAGCGCGACGGGGTGGGCCGGGTCGGCGAGGCCCCACAGCTGCGTCGCGCCGTTGCCGGTGCCCGCCAGCACCTTCCCGTCCGGGCTGAACGCGAGCGAGACGACCACGCCGGTCAGGTCCGTCAGCGTCGCGCCCAGCGGCGTCGGGCGGGCCGGGTCCGTGACGCGCCACAGCCGCACCTCGCGGTTCTCCGCGCCGGTGGCCATGAGCTGCCCGTCGGGGCTGAACGCCACGGCCCGGACGTTGTCCGTGCCCACCGGCAGCGACGTGGCGAGCACGGTGTTCGCGGCGGCGAGCAGCTTGGTGGCCTGGTCGGGCGACCGGCGCATCCGGTAGGCGGCCAGGTCGAGCTGCGCGGCCAGCGACGCGTCGGTGCGGCCGACGTGGTCGGCTTCCGCGGTGACCTGGTTGTAGACGGCGGTGTTGCGGTGCTCCACGGCGGCGTCGCGCGCCTCCCGCGCCGCGCCGCCCTGCCGGATCGCGACCACGGCCGTCACCGAGGCGATCAGCGCCAGCGCGGCCAGCAGTGCGAACCGGTGCCGCCTGGCCTGGACGTGGCGGTGGTGCCGGCGGACGGACTCGGCGAGGAACGCGGACGCGGTGGGCGGCAGGTCGCGGGTGGACGCGAGCGCGCGGGCGGTCTCCAGCCGGCCGCCGCGGTAGAGCCGGGACGGGTCGCGGTGGTCCCGGTCCCAGCCGGCGGCGGCCTGCTCCAGCTCCTGGCGGACGAGGTTGCCGGCCCGGTCGGAGTTGACCCAGTCCCGCAGGCGCGGCCACGCGCGCAACAGCGCCTCGTGGGTGATCTCGACCGTGTCCTGGTCCTGGGTGAGCAGCCGGCTGCTGGTGAACGCGTCCACCACGGCCGCCACGGCGTCCGGGTCGCGTCCCAGGGCGGACAGCTCGGACCGGGGCACGCGACGGCGGGTGTCGCCCACCTCGCCGTCGCCGACGCCGACCAGCCGGGGCAGCAGCGCCTCGGCGATCTCGCGGCCCGTGTCGTCCAGGGCGGTGAAGACGCCCTCGGCGGTGGTGGCCACGGCCTCCCGGATGCCGCCGGTGGCGCGGTAACCGGCCACGGTCAGCGCGTGGCCGTGCCGCTGCTGCCAGGTGGCGCGCAGCGCGTGCGCGAGCAGCGGCAGCCGACCCGCTTCGTAGCGGCCTGCGGCGGCCGGGTCGTCCGGCGTGGTGACGCCCAGGTCGGCCAGGAGCAGTTCGACCAGGCCCGGCTCGACGTCGAGCCCGACGGCCCGCGCGGGCAGCAGGACCGCTTCGCGCAGCTCGGTCCCGGACATCGGCCCGAGGAACAGCTGGTGGTCCTGCGACGCCGACCGCAGGTGCGGGTAGTCGGCGCAGGACGCGTAGAAGTCCGCCCGCAGCCCGTACACGACCAGCGCCGCCGGCGGCTGCCCGTCCGGGCCGGACGCGGCCAGGCGGGCCAGCAGGTCGAGGAAGTCGGTGCGCTCGCGCTCGTCGTCGCACAGCGTGAACAGCTCTTCGAGCTGGTCGACGACCACGACCAGGCGGGCGGGCTCGTCACCGCCGCGGTCCGCCAACGCCTCGCGGGTCAGCGCCACGACGGCCTCGGGCTCGGTCGTCCGCACCTGGTCGGGCTCGGTGCCGACGACCGCCGCGAGGTACCCGGCCAGCACCCGCGCCGGCCGCGCGGTGGGCGTGAACAGCAGGCACGGCCAGTGCCGCGAGCCCTCCAGCCGGCCGGCCGCCAGCGCGGGTAGCAGCCCGGCGCGCAGCAGCGACGACTTGCCCGCGCCCGAGGGTGCGACGACCACCAGCGGCCCGCCCTCGCGGAGCCGTTCGTCCAGCCTGCCGAGCAGCTCCGCGACCAGCCGGTCCCGGCCGAAGAACCACCGCCCCTGCCCGGGACCGAACGCGGCCAGGCCCGGGTACGGGCACTCGTCGCCGGCCGCGTCGGAGTCCACCCGCCGCACCCCGTGCACGCCGTCGGTGTAGTGCAGGTGCAGGTCCCGGCCGACGAGGTACTGGTCCTGGCCGGCCTGGAAGATCACCGAGCCCTCGGCGGCCTCGGCCCGCTGGTGGACGTCGAATCGCGAATCCACACCATTCCCCTTGCACCGTGCGCCAAGGCCAGAGCGGCGAACGCCGGCGAGTATGCCAATCCGCAAAAATGCGATTCGGTCGAGGGGCCCTTTTACGCGCGTTCCGCGTATTCCGGGAGTCGGCGGGCGACTTCACCCGGAGTGGGCATCCGGTCGATTTCCTCGGCGATCGCGCGCGCCGCGTCGGTGTGCCCGCCGGGCCGGACCAAGGTCCGGACGTGGTCGGCGATGGCGTCCGCGCTCACCTCGTCCGGCAGGAGCCGCGCCCCGGCCCCCGCGGCGGTGACGGCCTCGGCGTTGGCGAACTGGTCCGCGCCCTGCGGCAGGAACAACTGCGGCGCGCCGACGGCGAGCGCGCCCAGGGTGGTGCCGCTGCCGCCGTGGTGCACGACGACGTCCACGTGCGGCAGCAGGTCGGCTTGTGACACCCACGAGTGCACGGTCACGTTGTCCGGCACGGGGCCGAGCTGGTCCGGCCGCACGCGGCCGGTGGCGACGACGACCCGGGCGTCCACTGCCGACAGTCCGGCGAGGGCGGTGGCCAGCAGTTCCGGTGTGCCGAACGCGGTGCCGAGCGTCAGGTAGACCAAGGGCTGTGACGTGCGGTGAACGTCCCGGGCGGGCAGTGCGGGCCCCGCGGAGAACGCGACCGGGCGCAGCTCGACGCGCTCCTCGTCGGCCAGGAAGTCCTTGTCCTGCAACGACGGCGGGCAGATGTCGACGTGCGGCCGACCGGGCGCGGCCCGCGACGGCCGCTCGAAGCCGATGCCTTCGGGGAACAGCCGGCCGAAGCCGTGCCAGAGACCGGGGATGCCGGCCCGGCGCGCGGCGACGGCCGCCCCCGGCACTCCCCACCCGTGCACCACGAGGTCCGGCCGCAGGCGCGCCAGCTCCGGCTCCAGGTCCTCGGCGTACATCTCGTAGAACGTGTCGGCCGGGCGGAACGGCCGCAGCCCGTTCGCGGCCAACGGCGCGTGCACCTCGTCGCCGACGGCGAAGTGCACTTCGTGCCCGGCCTCGCGGGCGGCGATCGCGAGCGGGACCATCGGATAGGTGTGCCCCACCGACGCGAGGGAGGCGAAAAGAACGCGCATGGCGCGAATTTACGCCTCCCGTCGGGGCTTCGATGGCGCTTTTGTCACGGAGCCGCCCACGGGTCGACGGGCACCACGTCGGTGATCCGTCCCGTTTCGTCCACCAGGCACCCCATCCGCTTCACCGCCCGCAGCGTCACGGCCCGGTCGGTGAGCGTGAGCGCCGGCAGCCGCCGGGCCAGTTCCGCTTCCAGGCGTTGGACGTCGCCGAGCGAGCGCAGCCACAACGTCATCACCAGGTTGTCGGCCCCGGTGACGGCCGCGCACAGCCGGACCTCCGGCAGCTCGGTCAACGCGGTCGCGGTCCCGTCCAGCTCGTCCGGCGGCACCCTGGCCCAGAACGTCGCCGCGATCGGCCACCCGGTGATCGGTTGGGCGACCTCGCAGCGCAGCGACAGCAGCCGGCCGTCGACCATCTCGCCCAGCCACCGGCGGACGGTGGACCCGCTCCTGCCGGTGCGCGACGCGATCTCGGCCGCCGGCCTGCGCCCGTCGTCGAGCGCGCGCAGCACCTCCCGGTGGTGCGGCTTCCAGACGGCACGACCGGCCGGCCGGCCCGCTGCGACGGCCCGCGCGCGCCGCTGGGGTTCGAGCGCGCCGAGCCGCCAGTGGTTGCCCTCGCCGTAGACGGTGGTGACGGCGTGGGTCCGCGTCCGGCGCAGGCCGGGCAGCCCGTGCAACCGGTGCAGCACCACGTGCGACAGGGTGGCGAGGTCGGGGGTCAGCACGGTGAGGAACAGGTCCCGGCCGCTGCTGATGACCGAGATCGACACGATCTGCGGTATGCGGGACAGCGCCTCCACGGCGTGCGGGCGGGCGGTCGGTTCGAGGTCGACCTCGATGAACGCGTTGCAGTGGTCCTGGGCCCACGACCGCACCTCGGGGTACGCGGTGACGCGCGCGAGCCCCGCGTCGACGAGCCCCTGCCACCGGCGTGCCGCGGTGACCGGGTCGATGCCCAGCGAGCGCCCGACCTCGTGCCACGTCGCCCGCGGCGCGGCCTGCAGGGCGTGGACGAGCCTGAGGTCGGTCTCGTCGGGTGTGATCGAATCCTGCGTCAAGGGCCGTCCCGGTGAGCGATTTTGCCAATTTGAGCGCCGATCTTGGCACCCGACGTGATCCTCGGCAAGTACCCGCCACGATCCCGAGGAGTGATCACCCATGTCGGTGCACGAGGACGCCACCGCCCTTCAGGACGACCTGGTGCGGCTGCGGCGACGGCTGCACGCCGAACCCGAGATCGGCCTGGACTTACCGCGCACGCGGGACGAGGTGCTCGCCGCGCTGGACGGGTTGCCGCTGGAGCTGTCGCTGGGCGAGGCGCTGACCTCGGTGACCGGCGTGCTGCGCGGCGCGCGGCCGGGACCGGTGGTGCTGCTGCGCGCCGACATGGACGCGTTGCCGGTCCAGGAGCGCACCGGGCTGGACTTCGCGTCCCGTGTGGACGGTGCGATGCACGCGTGCGGCCATGACATGCACACCGCGATGCTGGTCGGGGCCGCGCACCTGCTCGCCGCCCGGCGCGACGAGCTGGCGGGCGACGTGGTGTTCATGTTCCAGCCCGGCGAGGAGGGCTGGGACGGGTCGGCCGCGATGATCGCGGAGGGGGTGCTGGACGCGGCGGGCCGCCGGCCGGACGCCGCCTACGCGTTGCACGTGTTCGGCGCGGGTGTGCCGCACGGCGTGTTCTCGGCCCGGCCGGGCACCACGATGGCGGCCAGTGACGTGCTGGAGGTGACCGTGGTGGGCGCCGGCGGGCACGGCGCCCGTCCGCACCGGGCGAAGGACCCGATCCCGGTGGCGTGCGAGATCGTCACCGCGTTGCAGACCGCGGTCACCCGCCAGTCCGACATCTTCGACCCGGTGGTGGTGACCGTGGGGTCGTTCCACGCCGGGACCAAGCGCAACGTCATCCCCGACACCGCGCGCTTCGAGGCGACCGTGCGCACGTTCTCCGCGCCGGCCAAGGCCAGGGTCGAGCACGCGGTGGTCACGCTGGCCCACTCGATCGCCCGGGCGCACGGCCTGCACGCCCAGGTCGAGTACCGCGACGGCTACCCGATGACGGTCAACGACGAGCAGGAGACGGCGTTCGTCGCCGACACGATCAGCGGGCTCTTCGCCGGCCGCTTCCGCCCGTTGCGCGACCCGATGCCGGGAGGCGAGGACTTCTCCCGCGTCCTGCACCGGGTCCCGGGCGCGTTCATCCCGTTCGGCGTGGGGGACGGCACCACGGACAACCACTCCCCTCTCGCGCGGTTCGACGACGCGCTGCTGGCCGACGGCGCGACCGTGCTCGCCGAACTCGCGCTGCGCCGGACCGCCCGGTGAGATACGCGCTGGACGGCGGTCCACTCGACCGCGTCGCGACCGGGCTCCAGGTCGCGCTGGTCGACGGGCGGCGTCCGGGATCGCGGTGCTCACGCGGTCGGCCACCGCCGTCCTCGCCGACGCGCTGCGCCGCGTGGACCGAACCGGTCCGGCCGAATGGTCGCCACCGGCTCACGGATGGCCGCAGTGGTTGCGAAAAGGTTCGATAAGCGTTGCCCGACGCGGTGGCGCGCACCCATGGTGGAGCGCCACCGCCTCGGAAGGGGACCGTCGAAGTGCGAAAGCCCTTGTCAACGTCCTTCATCACCGCGTCGTTGATCGCGGCGACCCTGCTCCCCGCCGGCCCGGCCGCCGCCGAGGTCGGTGCGACCACCCTCGCCTCGGCCGCCGAGCGCAGCGGCCGGTACTTCGGCGCGGGCGTGCAGGGCCACAAGCTGTCCGACCCGACGTACGCGGGCATCCTCGATCGCGAGTTCGCCGTGGTCACGCCCGAGAACGAGATGAAGCTCGACGCCACCGAACCGCAGCAGGGCCGCTTCACGTTCACCGCGGCCGACCGGGTGGTGGACCACGCCGTGCGGCAGGGCAAGCGGGTGCGCGGCCACACGTTGCTCTGGCACTCCGGGCAGCCGTCCTGGCTCGCCGGCCTGGGAGGTTCGGCCCTGCGCCAGGCCATGCTCGACCACGTGACCGGGGTGATGTCCCACTACCAGGGCAGGATCCACTCCTGGGACGTGGTGAACGAGGCGTTCGCCGACGGCACGACCGGAGCGCGCCGCGACTCGAACTTCCAGCGCACCGGGGACGACTGGATCGAGGCGGCCTTCCGCGCCGCCCGCGCGGCCGACCCCGCCGCGAAGCTCTGCTACAACGACTACAACGTGGAGAACTGGGCGCACGCCAAGACGCAGGCCGTCCACCGCATGGTGCGCGACTTCAGGTCCCGCGGCGTGCCGATCGACTGCGTCGGCCTCCAGTCCCACTTCGGCACCTACCACCCCGTGCCGACCGACTTCGCCACCACGCTGCGCAACTTCGCCGACCTGGGCGTGGACGTGCAGTTGACCGAGTTGGACGTGGAGGGTTCCGGTGCGGCCCAGGCGGAGAGCTACCGACGCGTCGTGCAGGCGTGCCTGGCGGTGAGCCGGTGCACCGGCATCACGGTGTGGGGGGTCCGCGACAGCGACTCGTGGCGCGCGTCGGCCACGCCGCTGCTGTTCGACGGCACGGGCGCGAAGAAGCCCGCGTACACGGCGGTCCTGGACGCTCTCAACACCGGCTCGTGCCGCTGACGCCGTAGAGCCGGTCGGCACCTCCTGTTGCTCCCGACAGAGCTTGCGCCCGTCGTCGACGATCCTATACTAATCCATTGTTCAGTGGATTAGTGGACTGAGCTCGGCGACCACCAGGAGACACCGATGAGGTTCTTGATCGTCCTGCACGACCCGCCCTACGGCACCGAGCGCACCTACAACGGCATCCGGTGGGCGCGCCAGCTGATCGACGCCGACGGCAACCACGAGGTCAAGGTCTTCATGTTCGCCGACGCCGTCGCCGCCACGGCCGACGGCCAGAAGACCCCCAACGGCTTCTACAACCTCGCCAAGATGCTCAAGGGCTTCACCGAGAAGGGCGGCGTGGTGGGCAACTGCGGCACCTGCATGGACGCCCGCGCCATCGCCGAGGACCGGCTGGTCCCGGGCAGCCACCGCTCCGGCATGGCCGAGCTGGCCGAGTGGACCGTGTGGGCCGACAAGGTCATCAACGTCTGAGATGGGGAACGAGACCGTGGCCAAGACCGTTGTCGTCCTCGGAGCGGGCGTCGGAGGACTCACCACCGCCACCCGACTGCGGGAGATGCTGCCCGAGCACGACCGGATCGTGCTGGTGGACCGCTCGTTCGACGGAGTGCTGGGGTTGTCGCTGCTGTGGGTGATGCGCGGGTGGCGCACCCCCGAGCAGGTGCACGTGCGCCCCAAACCGCTGGCCGGGATCGACATGCGGACCGCGGAGGTCCGCTCGATCGACACCGGCACCCGGCACGTGCACACCGACGGCGGCTCGATCGCCTACGACGCGCTGGTGATCGCGCTCGGGGCCGGGCTCGCCCCGGACCGGGTGCCCGGGCTGAGGGAGGCGGAGGAAGTCGGGATCGCGGGCGGGTTCTACACCCTCGACGGGGCCGAGCGGCTGCACCGGCAACTGTCCGAAGTGGACTCCGGCCGGGTGGCGTTCGTGGTCGCGGGCGTGCCGTTCAAGTGCCCGGCCGCACCGTTCGAGGGCGCGCTGCTCGCCGCCGACCTGTTCGGCGAGGCGGGCGTGCGCGGGTCGGTCACCGTCGACGCCTTCACCCCCGACCCGTTCCCCATGCCGGTCGCCGGGCCGGAGGTCGGCAGGGCGCTCGTCGGGATGCTCGACCAGCACGGGATCGGCTTCCACCCCGGCAAGAGCCTCGACCTGGTCGACGTGCCGGCCAAGCAGCTGGCCTTCGCCGACGGCACCCGGGAGTCGTTCGACTTCCTCGTCGTGGTGCCGCCGCACCAGGCGCCGGCCCCGGTGCGCGACACCGGGCTGGGACCGATGGGGTGGGTACCGGTCGATCCCCGCACGCTGGCGTCCGCCGTTCCCGGGGTCTGGGCACTGGGCGACTGCTCCGCGCTGACGCTGCCCAACGGCAAGCCCCTGCCCAAGGCGGCGGTCTTCGCCGAGGGAGAGTCGGAGGTCGTGGCCAACGGGGTGGCACGCCACCTCGGCCACGACGCGCCCGAGCCGTACTTCGAGGGCAACGGCTCGTGCTACGTCGAGATCGGCGGGCACCTGGCGGCCAAGGGCGTGGGCAACTTCCTGGCACCGCCCGCGCCGTCGGTCACCCTGATGGACCCCTCGCCCGAGTTCCACCAGGAGAAGCAGGACGAGGAACGCGCGTGGTTGGAGCGGTGGAGCTGACCGTCCGCACCGAGGGGGGCGGTCGGGCTTCCCGACCCGACCGCCCCCCTCGGGTCGCTCCACTCCGTCCACTGAGGACTACAAAAGCGCACTTCGCCGTTCACCCGTTCCGCCGCTTGCACGGCATCTGACTGCTCGTATACTACTCCAGGGGTCAATGGAATAATGTTTTACGAGTACTGCGAAACGGCCTCACCACATCGGCGGATATGAGCCGGCGTCGACTCGCGCGCGAATTTCGCCTCAGAGCAGGAAATCGCGGAGGTATCGCACATGACCCCCAGTCCGCACCTCGACGTCCTCACCCCGATCATCGCGGACACGATCGCGCCCAATGCCGCCGACGTCGACTCGACCGGCACATTTCCGCGTGCCGGTGTGAAAGCCCTCGGCGAGTCCGGGTTGCTCGGGCTGATCAGCGCCACCGAGGTCGGCGGACAAGGCGGAGGGTTGCGCGCGGCCGCCGAGGTGGTCGAGCACCTCGCCCGCGCGTGCGGCTCCACCGCGATGATCGTCTGCATGCACTACGCGGCCACGGCGGTCATCGAGGCGTTCGGCCCGCGTGAGACGCGCGAGGCCATCGCCCGGGGTCAGCACCTGAGCACCCTCGCGTTCTCCGAGACCGGGTCGCGCAGCCACTTCTGGGCTCCCCTGTCCACCGCCACCGAGACCTCCGACGACCGCGTGCTGCTCAACGCCCGCAAGAGCTGGGTGACCTCGGCCGGCGAGGCGGACTCCTACGTCTGGTCGAGCAAGCCGCTGGCCGCCGACGGGCCCAGCACGCTGTGGCTGGTCCCCTCGACGGCCGCGGGCCTGGACTCCAGCGGGACGTTCGACGGGTTCGGCCTGCGCGGCAACGCGTCGCGGCCCGTGTCCGCCGCGGACGTCGCGGTCGACCGCGCGGCCCTGCTCGGCGAGGACGGCAAGGGCGACGGGATCATGCTGAGCGTCGTCCTCGCGCACTTCCAGGTCATGAGCGCGGCCGTCTCGCTGGGGCTGATGGAGTCCGCGATCGGGAAGTCGGTCGAGCACGTCACGACCGCGCGGCTGGAGCACCTCGGCAGCCGCCTGGCCGACCTGCCGGTCACCCGGGCCAACATCGCGAAGATGCGGTTGCTCGCCGACCAGGCGCGCACCCTGCTCCGCGACACGGTGGACGCGATCGAGACCGGGCGGGAGGACGCGACGCTGCGGGTGCTGGAGGTCAAGGCGGCGGCGTCGGAAGCCGCGATCGCCGTCACCGACCTGGCCATGCGCGTGTGCGGCGGTGCGGCGTTCCGCAAGGAGGGCGGGCTGGAGCGCTACGTCCGCGACGCCCGTGCCGCGACCGTCATGGCGCCCACCACGGACGCCATCCACGACTTCCTCGGCCGCGCACTGTGCGGCATGCCCCTGTTCGACTAGGACGCCGAGCGCCGCCGTCCCGTGTCGCGCGGGTGGGTCTCGTACATGCGCGCCGCGACGACCACGCCGGACGCGGCGGTGATAGCGGCGACCACCCAGACGGCGGCGCGCACGCCCGCGAGGTCGGCGACCACGCCCGACAGGAGCGCCCCGACGGCGAACCCGCCGTCACGCCAGAGCCGGTACACCCCGACCGCGCGGGCCCGCCAGGACGGGTGCGCGACGTCCCCGATGGCGGCCAGCAACGTCGGGTAGACCATCGCCGTGCCCGCGCCGAGCAGCACGGCCGCGACCGCCCAGGCGGCGAACGTGCCGGCGACCGCCGTCAGGGCCAGCGCCGCCGCCTGGGTGAGCATCCCGGCGGTGATCAGCCCCTTGCGGCCCCACCGGTCCGACAGCGGACCGGTGAGGAGTTGTCCGACCGCCCACACCGCCGGGTAGAGGGCGGTCAGCACGCCGATCCGGGCGACCGACAGGCCGGCGGTGGCGAACAGGATCGGGAACAGGCCCCAGGCCAGGCCGTCGTTGAGGTTGTTGACCAGGCCGGCCTGGCTGGTGGCCGACAGCGCCGGCTCGCGCAGGCTGGTGTGGGCGAAGACCTGCCGGTCGGTGAGCCCGGCGTGCAGGTGGTCGTGGCGGCCGTCGGCGCGGGCCGTGTGCCGGGACGCCTCCAGCCGGGCGTGGTCGCGGGTCTCCCGCACCAGGACCAGCGACAGGCCCAGCCCCAGCGCCGCGTAGGAGAGCCCGAGCAGGAACGGGGCGGGCCGCAGCCCGTAGCGGGCGGCGAGGTAGCCGGTGGCTGCGGCCGTGGCGGCGACCGCCAGGTAGCCGGCGGCCTCGTTCAACCCCATCGCGAGGCCGCGCCGCGACGGGCCCGCCAGGTCGATCTTCATGATCACGGTGGTGGACCAGGTCAAACCCTGGTTGATGCCGAGCAGGACGTTGGCGGCCACGACCCAGCCCCACGAGGGCGCCCAGATCAGCAGCAGCGGCACCGGGATCGCGAACAGCCACCCGGTCAGCAGCACCGGTTTGCGGCCGTACCGGTCGGAGAACGTGCCCGCGACGTAGTTGGTCGCGGCCTTGGTCAGCCCGAACGCCAGCACGTAGGTCAGCAGGAACGTGTAGCCGGTGAGGTGGAAGGTCTGCTCCGCCAGCGGCGAGAGCACCGTGCGCTCCTGCCCGAGCACGCCGCCGACCAGCGCGTTGACCGCGACGAGCAGGGTGAACTGGGCGAGGTTCGCGCGGATGCCGAGGCGGAGGTCCGCCGGGCTCATGCGGCCGGTTCCGGCGCGGGCGCGGTGACGGCCGGCCGGTCTCCCGGACCCGGCCGGTCGTCGACGGGCGGAACCACCTCGGCCGCGTCCACGGCGTCCTCCTCGCGTCCGGCAGTGGGGCGAGCGCCACTGCTCGGCCAAGTTCTACCGTATTCCAAAGAGGAGTGGACAACCGGGTGATCGCGAGCGTGGCGGGTGGCCGCGGCCGGGCCACCCGCCGTCCTACATGAAGTTGCGCGTGTGCAGAGCGGACAGGTCGGCGGCTTCGTCACCGGGGAAGCCGAGGTGCACCAGGCGCCGCTGTCGTCCGTCGTCCATTTCGGATTGCAGCTTCATCACGGCGTCGTACCCCTTGCCGATGGCCTGGGGCGTCCACTCGCCCGCCGCCAGGATCACCAGCGAGTCGAACACGTCCTGGTTCAACCCGGAGGTGTCGACGAGCGCGCTGTACCGGCGTTCGACGGCCGCCCGCAGGCGCGGGCGCAGCGACGGGTCCAGTTCGGCCTGGTACTGGAGGTGGGCGACGCCGAACGCGACGTGCCGCGCCTCGTCCCGCCGGGCCAGGCGGGTGACCTGCCGCGTGACCGGGTCCGGGGCGTTCTTGTCCAGGAACTCCAGCAGGTTCAGGAAGCTGCCCTCGCCGAGCACCGACAGCAGGAACGACGCCATGGAGAAGTCGGCCTCGCCGAGCAGGGTGGCCAGCGACTCGCGGCCGCTGACCGACGAGGTGCCCATCTCGCCGCCGCGCAGCAGCGCCCGGCGGGTGAACACCTCCATGTGGCGCGCCTCGTCGGCCGCCTGCACGGCGAGCAGTTGCAGCACCTCGCGGAAGTGCGGGTGGACGCGGGCGAGCAGCTGGGCAGGGATGACCAGCGCCGCCTGCTCGTTCTCGATGAGGTAGGTCATCACCTGCACCACCGCGGCCTCGATCTCGGGCGCCAGGGTGAAGTCGGCGTCCCACCCGACCTCGGTGTCCGGGTTCCACTGCACCGATGCCGCGTGGCGGTAGAGGGACGGCGCGATCTCGGCCCACACCAGGTCGCGGTGGGTGATGTCGAAGGGCGTGCGCGGTCCCCCGCTCTCGATGAGCGCGCCGCGCGCGGCCAGCCCCCAGTCCGAGGGCGGGTGCTCCACGATGCCGTCCGGGCCGGGGCCGCCCGCCCGGCGCGCCCCCGCCCAGCGGTCGAGGTCCGCCTGACCGCGCACGACCCACGCCCGGACGCCGAAATCGGTGTCCAGGGCGTGCCGGACGCGGTGCCCGTGCTGGCGGCACCACGCCTCCAGGTGCACGACCAGCGCCGGGTCGCCGCCCGTGACGCCGAGCTCCTGACCCGGCCGGAGGTCTTTCAGCCCCTGCTGCACCAGCAGGTGCGCGCCGCGCTCGAAGCCGAGGTGCCCGAGGTCGACGATGCCGGGTGGGGTCGTCATGGCCGGTACTCCTCCGCCGTGACGCGCCCTTGGGCGTCGTAGAAGCCCTCCTCGTCCACGGCGGTCTCCAGCAGCGAGTAGCCGGTGGCGCGGCCCTCCTGCCACATCTTCAGGCCCTCCAGGTCGAGCAGGGGGCGGACCTCGGGGTCGGCGTAGGACATCGACAGCAGCAGCTCGCCGAACCTGTCGACGAGGTCCGCCGGCGCGGTGTCGACCACGCTCATGTTGCAGTGGTCGTAGGCCGGGGTCTGCGCGAGCACCCGCGTGCGGCCGGGCGGCAGCGTGCCCTCCCGGCCGAACTGGAGGTGGTTGACGTCGATGATGGCCGCCGCGTCGACCTCGCCCGCGAGCAGCGCCCGTGCCGCGTCCCGCTCGCCGCCGATGTGGTCGCCGTGCAGGCCGACGCCGACGTCGAACCGCTCGACGGTCACGTCCTCGCCCGGTGTCAGGCCGGCCTCGCGCAGGAACGACCGCGGCACGAGGGTGGCCTGCGGCGAGTCCACCGCGCCCAGCGCCACCGTGCGGCCCTTGAGGTCGGCCACCTTCTCGAACGCCGAATCCGCCCGCACCAGGATGACCGAGTGCAGGTCGCGGTCGGTGTCCCTCATGACGAGCGGGCGGACCTCGCGGCCGGACGAACGGGCCAGCCGTTGCGCCCGTAACCACGCCAGGGGCGAATTCCACGCGGCGTGGAGCTTTCCGGAAACCAGGTCCTCGACCTGGCGTTCGTAGTGCGAGTAGAGCACGAAGTCGAACGGGAGCCCTCGCGCCGTCAGCCAGGAGCGGAACCCGCCCCAGATGGTCACGACTTTCGGGTCGTACGCGACCGCGCCCATCAACAGAGTCATCGCGGCGATCTCCTCCGTCGGGGCAAAGGCGACGGGATGCCGCTCGATTGCCCGGCAAACACTGTTCCAGCAATAAATGGATCATTGGCAGAATATCCACGGGCCCTCACCGTGTCCAGGGTCGGCAATTGCCGCGAATGCCGTCCGGCCGCCAATCGGGTCACCCGGCACACTTCAGAGTCACTTAGCCACTTGGGGCAACCTCGATCGGATCACCCGGTGGCCGACCAGCGCGGGACTCCAGCACTACCACGCGACCACCCCTGGTACTTGTCCGAACACTCCGGCTAGGCCGTACGCGTGAAAGCGCACTCCACGAACTTGTGACACGTCGTCGCACGCTGCTACAACTTACAGGCTGCTTACGTTTCATATATCTACTTGACGACGCTCGTCGTCCGTCCTCGCGCCTCCACGGCCCCCGCGCGACCCCGTCGACCACCCCAGCCGCCTACCTCCGGAGCGGAAGATGAGATCCCGACCGAGCAGATCGCGCCCCGCCACGACGGTGGCGTTGGCCGCCGTGCTGGCCGTGGGCCTGCCACTGGCGCCCGCCGCCGCCGACACGCCACCGAACGCGCAGGCCCTCCAACCGCCGAACGTCGTCCTCCAGTGGAGCAACGCCGGGATGTCGGCCATCAGCAAGTCCACCATGGGTCCGCCGATGGTGGCCCGCGCCTACGCCGTGCTGCACACGTGCGTCTACGACGCGTGGGCCGCCTACGACTCGCGCGCCGCCGGGACGATGTTCGGCAACGGGCTGCGCCGCCCGGCGGCCGAGCGGACGGCGGCGAACAAGGCCGAGGCGATCAGCTACGCCGCCTACACCGCCGCGCTGGACCTGTGGCCGGAGTACAAGGCCGACTTCGACGCGCTGATGGCCGCCCTGGGCTACCGGCTCACCTCGACCACGATCCCGGCCTGGATCGGCAGGCGCGCGTGCGACGCGGTGCTGGACTACCGGCACCGCGACGGCTCCAACCAGCTGGGCGACATCGCGCCGGGCCCCTACTCGGACTACACGGGCTACGCGCCGGTGAACCTGCCGATGGACATCGCCCAACCCCTCGCGGTGAACACCCTCAAGGACCCCAGCCGCTGGCAGCCGCTCAGCTACGTGGTCGGCGACCAGGTGGTCACCCAGGCCGGGGTCGGAGCGCAGTGGCGCCACGTGACACCGTTCGCGATGAGCTCGTGGAACCAGTTCACCGCCGGGCTGGCGCAGCCGGCGCGCCACGGCACGGTCCGCTTCGAGCAGCAGGCGCAGCAGCTCATCGACTACGGCGCGAACCTCAACGACCGGCGCAAGGTGATCTCCGAGTACTGGGCCGACGACTTCCCCGGCACGCCCCGGCCGCCCGGCCGGTGGCTGGTCGTGGGGCAGTACGTCTCGACGCGCGACGCGCACACCGTCGACGACGACGCCAAGATGCTGTTCGCCGTCGCCAACGCCATCTTCGACGCCAGCATCGCGTGCTGGGGCGTCAAGTACGAGTACGACTCGGTCCGGCCGATCACCGCGATCCGGTACCTGAACCGGAACAAGCAGATCCCCTCGTGGTCGCGCGCGGGCACCGGGCCCCAGCTGATCAACGGCGACACGTGGCTGCCCTACCAGCCGGACTTCCTGATGACGCCCTCGTTCGGCGACTTCGTCTCCGGGCACAGCACGTTCGGCGCCGCGGCCGCCGAGGTGCTGAAGAGCTTCACCGGCAGCGACGCCTACGGCGAGACGCTGATCTACCCGGCCGGGTCGTCGAAGGTCGAACCCGGCCGGACGCCGGCGCACGACATCACGCTCAGCTGGTCGACGTTCACCGAGGCCGAGGCGGAGAACGGCCTCTCCCGGCTCTACGGCGGCATCCACTTCCAGGACGCCAACCAGAACGGCCGCGTCCTGGGCCGCCAGGTCGGCGCCAACGCGTGGGCCAAGGCGGCGCGGTTCTTCGACGGCGTCCCGTCGCCCTGACCCGCACGACCCGGCGCCGACGGGCGGCGCCGGGTCACCGGATGGCCCGGCGGGCCGCCGCGCCGACGAAGTCCACCACCAGGGTGAGCAGCACGATCGTCGCCACGATGGTGGCGGCCCGCGCGAAGTGGAAGCTGTTGAGCTGGTGGTGCAGCAGCACGCCCAGGCCGCCCGCGCCGACGACGCCGACCACCACGGTCTCGCGGACGGTCACCTCCCACCGGTACAGGCTGTAGGCGGCGAACCTGGGCGCCGCGGCGGGCAGCACCCCGTACCAGACGAGCTGCCCGCGTGGCGCTCCCAGCGCGCTCAACGCCCGCAACGGCCGCCCGTCGAGGTTGTCGACCGCCTCGGCCATGAGCCGGCCCAGCACACCGGCGGTGTAGATCCCGAGCGCGACCGCGCCCGGCACGACGCCGGGGTGGAACGCGAACAACGCGAGCAGCGCCCACACCGGCGGCGGCACCGCCCGCAGCACGATCATCGCCAGCCGGGCGGCGACGAGCGCGGGCAGGCGTCGGGCGCGGGCCGCCGCGCCGCGGTCGAGCTGGGGCAGCGCCGCCGCGGGCACGGCCAGCACGGCGGCGACCGCGAAGGCGATCACCATCGCCAGCACGGACATGGCCAGCGTGACGCCGGACAGCCGCAGCAGCTCCGCCACCCCGCCGTCCACCGGCTCCGGGGGCCACACCTGCGCGGCCAGCATCGAGACCTGGCGCAGCGACCGGTCGCTCCACAGCACGGACGGGTCCAGGCGCACCCACCACGCCGAGGCCACCGCGAGGGCCGCGGCGAGCAGGATCGAGCCCACCACCACGGCGTCCCGGTTCCGGACCGACCCGTGCCGCCGGCCGGCCGATCCGGACAGCCTCGACCGCACCAGCGAACTCCACCCGTCGGCGAGCGCGCTGAGCAGGATCAACGCGTAGAGCAGCGTCCACATCTCGCGGTAGACCAGCGCGTGGAAGCTGTCCAGCAACTCCGTGCCCAGGCCGCCGGTGCCGACGAGGCCGAGGATCGTGGCGCTGCGGATCGCGCACTCCAGCCGGTAGAACGCGTACGACACCAGGTCGCCGAACGCCGGCGGCAGCAGGCCGTAGAGCACGGCCGAGGACTTGCGCGCGCCGGCGGCCAGCAGCGCGTCGTGCGCGGCCCGGTCGGTCTCGTCGAGCAGCTCGGAGAACACCTTGGCGGTCACCGCGCCGAACGGGATGCCGATCGCCAGCACGGCCACCACGGGGCTGCGGCCCAGCACGATCAGCAGGCCCAGCCCCCAGATGACCTCGTGGACGCCGCGCGGCACCACCAGCGCGACGCGGGCCAGGCCCCACGCCACCACGTCGCGCGTGCGCCGGGCCGGCGCGTCGGCCCGCCACCAGACCTGGGACGTCAGCACGCCGCCGACCAGGCCGATCACCAGGCTGACCGCAGTGCCCAGCACCGCGTACGCCACCGTGGTCAGGGTCGACGCGCCGACCAGCGCCAGGAACGCGCCGTCCGCGCGGGGGTGGACCGCCGCGGCGAAGAACTCGACCAGCTGCCGCAGGCCGTCCGCCCGGACGACGGGGTCGCCGTCCAGCGCCACGGGCAGCGCCGACGCCACGACGGCCGCCGCGCACGCCACCAGCCACCACCGCCGGCGCCTCCCGGACCCGGCGGGACGGGGCGACCGGTTTGGGACGGCGGACGGCGGCAGGCAGCCGACGCGTTCCTCCACGGCCGCCCCGGCGGTCAGCGTCACGACCCGCCGCCCGGGTCGGTCCGGAACAGCCGGGCGACGTCGGCGTCGCGCACGTCGGCCGGTTTCGCGTCGACCACGACCCGGCCCGACCGCAGCCCCACGACGCGGTCGAACCGGCCCAGCGCCAGGTCGAGGTCGTGCAGGCTCGCCACCAGCGTCGTCCCGGTCTCGGCGGCGATCGCGAACAGCAGGTCCACCACCTCCCGCCCGCGCGCCGGGTCCAGGCTCGCGATCGGCTCGTCGGCGAGGATCACCTCCGGCTCCTGCGCGAGCACCCGGGCGATCGCCACCCGCTGCTGCTCGCCGCCCGAGAGGTCGCCGGTGCGCTCGCGGAGCTTGTCGCCGATGCCGACGCGGCGCAGGGCGGCCTCGGCGCCGGCGACCTCGAAGGGGCGGACCAGGGACAGCGCCGCCTTCCAGAACGGCCACGTGCCGAGCTTGCCCGCGTTGACGTTGTGCACCGCGCGCAGCTGCGCGACGAGGTCGAAGTGCTGGTGCACGGTGCCGATCCGCCGCCGCGCGGCGCGGACCTTCCGGGTGGACGCGGCGCGGTAGTCGCACCCGAGGGCGCGCACCCGTCCGCGCGTCGCGGCCACCGTGCCGTTGAGCAGCCTGATCAGGCTGGTCTTGCCCGCACCGCTCGGGCCGATGAGCGCCACCCGCTCGCCCGCCCCGATCTCCAGGTCGATGTCGGACAACACGTCCGCCCCGCCGAGGCGGACCGAAGCTGCGCGCAACTCGAAGACGCGGTCGCCTGCCACGGGGGTCAGCGCAGCAATCCGAGCTGACCGGCGACGGCCTCGATCTCCGCGTAGTCCCCGACCGCCGCGGCGACGAAACCGCCCGCCGCGAACAGGTCGAGCACCTGCTTCTCCCGGTCGTCGCTGCCGTCGCAGCCGAGCAGCGCGTCGCGGACCCGGTCGGTGAACCCCTGGCCGCGGTGGTCGTCGAGGTCGGGCCGGGCCAGCCAGTGGTAGTCGTGGTAGGTGGGGGTGCGGAAGACCTCGCGCACCTCGGCGGTGTCGACCTTGCCCTCGGCGACCCGCTTGTCCCAGACCGAGGCGCTGAGCACGCCCACGTGGTAGGCGCCCGACTCGACCAGCTTCAGCGTGGCGTCGTGCGACCCGGAGAACCCCGGCTCGCCGGCGAAGTCGGCCACCGAGACCCCGGCCCGGGTGAGGAAGTGCTGCGGCATGAGCCGGCCGGAGGTCGAGGTGTCGCTGCCGAAGGTGAACGAGTGCCCCTTCAGCGCGGCCAGGCCCGCGACCTCGGTGAACGGCTCGATGCCCGCCGCCGCGTCGGCCACGAACACGCTGCGGAACCGGGCGTCGACGTCCCGCTGGGCGATCGGCACCGCGCCGGGCACCCTGGTCCGGGCCTGCACGCCGGTCAGTCCACCGAAGAACACCAGGTCCAGGTCGCCGCGCTCGAACTGGGCCACGGCCGCGGCGTAGTCGCGCACGGGCACGTACTCCACCGGCACGCCCAGCCGGTCGCGGAGGTAGTCCGAGACCACCCCGTACATCCGCTGGAGCTGCTGCGGGTCCTGGTCCGGGATCGCGCCGATGCGCAACCCGTCCGGCTGGGCGCCGGCTCCCGCGCCGCACGCCGCCGTGAGGACCAGGACCACGGATAACAGGATCGCTCGCACAACACGCCGCATGGCGTTCCTCCCCCATCGGGACCGCCGGATGCCGCTTCCACCGCGCGGGCCGGTCGGCACTCGCGTCTCCGACGGCCCCGCCGCGCGCCGTGCCCGTGCGCCACGCTTCGCCGGCCGGATACACTCAGCAGATAACTTCATAGTAGTGTATCGACTATGGCGTCAACAGGGTCGACGAGCGTTCCGGACAGCCCTCGTCCCTGCCCGAAAAGCCCTGGACAAACGCACGTTCACAGAGGCTGAGCCAGTATTGCCCGGCACGCTGGTCCTGACGGAGCAGGGCGGGCGGCCAGTGGCCACGACGCGATGCTACTATCAGTCTCAACAGCTACCTTCGACGGAAGGCGCGGCACCATGAACGTCCGGCGGGACTACAACCAGTTCTGTGGCCTGGCGGGCGGCCTGAACGTGATCGGCGAGCGCTGGACGCTGTTGATCATCCGCGAGCTCCTCATCGCGCCGACGCGGTTCAACAGCCTCCTGGAGAACCTGCCGGGCATCGGGCCGAACCTGCTCGCCGACCGGCTCAAGATGCTGACCGAGCACGAGGTGATCAGGCAGCTGCCCGTGGAGGGCGACTCGCGCGGCAAGATGTACCAGCTCACCGAGCTGGGCGAGGAGCTGCGCGGCCCGGTGCTCGCGCTGGCCAAGTGGGGCATGGGCTTCCTGCGGGAGAGCGACGCCAAGAAGGCGGTGCGCGACGAGTGGGGCTTCCTGGCGCTGCAGGCGATGGTCGACCACGACCGCATCCCGGACGTGGACGAGACCTACGAGTTCCGGGTCGGTGAGCACAGCTTCGCCATCGAGGTGCGCGGCGGCGCGGTGACCTTCTCGCCCGGTTCGGTGCCGGTGCCGGACCTGACGATCACCTGCGCGGCCGACACGTTCGTCCGCATCGGCGCCCGGATGCTGACCCCGTTCGACGCGATCGTGACCGGTGACATCAAGGTCGACGGCGACCCGGAGGTCATCCACCGGTGCACCCGCATGCTGGGCCTGTCCTAGTCCCCGACCCCGGCGTCAGGCCGACCCGCCCGCTTCGAGCAGACCGGCCATGACGAACGGCGCGGCCTCCAGCTGGAAGTCCATCTCGGGGTGGTGCTGCTTGACCACGCCGTCCAGCGCCAGCAGGCTCAGCAGCGGGAACGTGAACTCCGGGTCGGCGTGCACGCCGTAGCGGCGCTGGAGGTCGAACAGCGCCGCGGCGAACCGGGGCAGGCTGAAGTCCCGCACGGCCCGCCCGCAGTTGCGCCGCACGAGGTCGGCGACGTCGCGGCGGAACCCGGCCAGGTCCGCCGCACCGGACACCGCCCGCGCCGTGGACAGCAGGGTGTCGGCGCACCCGGCGCCGTCGCCGTCGATCATGCCCGCGAAGAACGCGGTGAACTTCGTGCGGGCGAAGTCGCCGAGCTGGTAGACGAAGCCGAAGTCGACCACGACCACGTCGCCGCCCGGCCGGAAGTAGGCGTTGCCCTGGTGCAGGTCGACGTGGACGAACCCGTGCAGGAACATCGACTCGTACATGGCTCGCACCAGCGTCTCCACGGCCGCCGCCAACTCCGGGCCGGCGTCGGGGCTGCGGTCCAGGCCGTCGAGGAAGTCCATGGCCAGCACGCCGTCGCCGCACATGCCGTCCACCACCCCCGGGACGGTGACGGCGTCGAGGTCGGCGGTCAGCTCGCCGAACCGGCGCAGGTTGCGCCGCTCCCGGTCGAAGTCGAGCTGGTCGAGCACGCAGCCGCACAGCTGGTCGGCGATGTCACCGAGCGGCACGCCGCGGAACACCGGCACGAGCGCCAGCGCCCGCGCCAGGCCCCGGATGATCCGGGTGTCCGCGGTGATCTGCCGGACCGCCTCGGGCTTGCGCACCTTCAGCGCCACCACGCGGTCCGGCAGCACCACCCGGTAGACACACGCGATGGAACCGCTCGCCACCGGTCCGGCGAGCACGGCCCGGCGCACCGCGTCGGCGTGGCCCACGCCCGCGCGCTCCACCACCCGGACCGCGTCGGCGGCGGGCATCGGCCGCACGTCGTCCTGGAGGCGTCCCAGCGCGTGCGCCAGGGTCGGGCCGACGAGGTCCCGCCGCGTGCTCAGGAACTGACCGCCCTTGAGGAACGCGCCGCCGAGGCGTTCCACCACCGAGGCGACCCGCTCGGCGGCGTGCTCGCGCCACCGCCCGCGGTGCCGGACCCGCGCGAACGCCACCGAACCGCCCAGCGCGACCAGCGCCAGCACCACCTGGACCGCCCTGCGGGTGATCACGACCGTCGTCACGCCCTCATCCCCCCACCAGGCTCGCGACCGCGTCGCGCAGCGTCGCCGAATCCGCCGCCAGCAGCTCCGGCGGCACCGGCCGGGGCTCGGTCGTCCGCTCGAACGACGTCCAGTGCCCGGTGCGCGGGCGGGAGACCCGGATGCGCACGGGCAGGTGGTCCCACTCGGCGCCACCGAGCTCCAGCGCCTCCCACCGGCGCGTC
The DNA here is from genome assembly GCF_044757065.1 of Actinosynnema sp. NPDC091369. NCBI lineage: Bacteria > Bacillati > Actinomycetota > Actinomycetes > Pseudonocardiales > Pseudonocardiaceae > Actinosynnema > Actinosynnema sp. NPDC091369. Next base: position 60,891 of record NZ_JBIVUG010000019.1, read on the forward strand.
TCCTCGCCGTCGAGCACGGTGCTGCGCGCGACCGGGATGCCGTGTTCGTCGCTGACGGTCTCCACCACCTCGTAGCCGTGCGCCGCCTTGGACACGCGGGTCGTGCAGCCCGGCAGGTCGTGCCACCGGCTCCACGGCGACACGCGGTCGTCCACGTCGCCGGCCGGCGGGTGCGACCACGCCATCAGGTCGACGTACCCGACGTCGGTCAGCGGCAGGCACTCGTACACGTGCGCGGCCGTGATCACCTTGGGCGCGCGCATCGTGGTCAGGAACGTGGTCACCTCGGCCGCCTCCGCGCCGAGGACCTCCTCGATGGTCACCCGGGTGCCCGCGAGGGCCGCGGGGCCGAGCACCAGCAGCACCGTCACGGCCCGTGCCGCCCCGGTGTCGCCCGCGCTCGTGGACCGGGCGAACAGGTAGGTCATCGGTCGGTGCCCGAGCGAGGCTTCCACCAGGAACGCGTAGGAGTCGAGCGGGCCCGCACCGAGGTTGGTCCGGGCCCACCCGACCGTGGAGTCACCCATCCGCGGGTTCCTAGACCGAGGTCACCGCGTAGGCTTCGACGGGGTCCTTGGCCGTCTCGATCGGGATGTGGTGCAGCAGGGCCCCGATCTCCAGGTCGGCCGCGATCAGCGTGCCGACCTGACGGCTGCCGTCGTACAGCGCGTAACCGTGCGACGTGCGGGACACGTCGCCGATCGGGGGCACCATGTTCACCCGCGACTCGACGGCCACCGGCGCGTCGCCGGTGTCGACGATCGCGCCCAGGTTCTCGATCTCGAACCGCGGGAACAGCAGCGTCACGCAGTTCTTCAGCGGCGTGACCTTGCCGCCGCCCGGCTGGGCCGGCGCGACCGTGGCGCCTTCCCGCTTCCACGGCGTGTTGGTCACGCGGACCTGGCCGAAGACCTCGCTGTCCCCGACCACCTGCAGCGACAGGAACTGCGCGCCGATGGTGGCCGTGGTCCAGGTGAGCTCGTCGGCGCCCTCCGCGCCGATGCGCGGCTCGTGCCGGCGGTAGACGCCGACGCCGTGCAGGTCGACCAGGTCCTCGCCGAGGCCGTCGATGCTGACGTGGATGCGCTCACGGACCGTGAACACCTCCAGCGCCGCCGGGCTGAGGGTGTACGGGCGGATGGTGTAGAGGTTGCCCGGACCGCCCCACGCGAGGTCGTGGCCCTTGACGACCTCGGCGTTGGACAGCGCGGAACCGTCCGCGCCGCTCACCGCTCCGACCGATTTCAGGATCTCCATGACGCTGACGGGGATGCCGTTGTTGTCCATGCCACTCCTGTTCACGAGATGTCGTCCGCACGCCGAGCGGCGCACGGCTTCCGCGCCGTCACGAGGTCAGGACGAGTGAAGCCATGAACCTGTCGAGGGCGTCGATGACGTACGCGAAGTCGATGACCCGCTCCGGCGTGACCGTCGCGCTCGCCGTCCGGTCACCCAGCTCGACCGCCAGCACGTCGACCAGGCGTTCCAGGTTGTTGTGCGAGATCGTCACGGGGAAGTGCTTGAGCTGCTCGGCGTACGCGGGGTCGGCGTGCGGCGGGCCGGGCTCGATGCCGTGGTCGGGACCGTAGGCGTCGCGCCACGCCGCCTGCACCGCCAGCTCGTACTCGGTGAACGGGCCCTGGAAGTAGGGCAGCCACCGGCTGCGCAGCTCGTTCGCCGACATCCGGCCCTCGACGAACGCCTTCGCCGCCGGCGTGATCTGCGCGCGGTACGCGTCGAGCAACGCGGCGGTGTCGAGCTTGACGGCTCCGGTGGACGCCTCTGCTGTCGCGGTCATCGATCCTCCTTGGGGTGACTCTCGTACCGAGTACATCACTATGCTTTTTCTAAGTCAATGCTCGGGCAGCATTCCACCGACACAGGAAAGACTTGCTGCACAAGGAAGTTTGACGAACGATCGCGCTGCGAACAGCGATCACTTCAAGATGACTCGGCGAGGAATGCCGGTCAACGCCCGTCCCGTTCCGATGCGCGGTAAGCCTGCAGCGCGCGGGCCAGCTCGGCGGGCAGCGGCACCGGTTCGGTGCCCGCGGCCGTCCGCCGGAGGCAGGCGACGACCTGCGACCCGCGGGCGCGCAGCCGGCCGGCCACGCGGAAGTCGAAGTCCATGAGCACGCGGTTGCCGCCGGAGTCGCGGAGGGTCATCGCCACCTCGACCTCGTCCAGCGCGAACGTCTCCGCGTAGTACTCCATCCCGCACGACACCGTCGCCAGCACCAGCTCCCCCGCGCCGACCGCGGCCAGCACGGCCGGCGCGTGGTCGGCGAGGAAGCGCTCGCGGCAGTGCCCCTGCCAGTGCAGGTAGTGCGCGAAGTAGACGTTGCCGACGACGTTGGTCTCGTCGAACGTCACCCGGTGCCGGTACAGGTAGGCCGTCATGGGTGCTCGGCGACCGCGACGGCGACCGCGAGAGCCGGTCCGGAGGGCGACGCCGCGGCGGGCGCGGCGCTGAGCACGCGTCGGCCGCGGTGGCGGAGCAGCACCAGCCCGTCGGCCAGGGCGTCCCCCACGTCGACCTCGTCGACCTCGTCGACCTTGGACAGCCCCAACGCCCCGAGCACGGCCCGCGCCCGTGCGTCGGCGGCCGTGACGTCCTCCCCTGTGCGGGCCGCGAGCGCCGCCGACAGCGCTGCCACCGGCCCTGCGTGCACGGGTTCGGCGTGCACCGGTTCGGCGTGCACCGCGACCGCCGGGTCCAGTGCCACCAACCGGTCGTCGCCACCGTCCCGGACGGAGGTCAGCCCGGCCCGGTCGCTGACGCCCAGCTCGGACAGCCGTCTGCTCAGCCAGGGGCCGACCAGCGGCGCGGGCAGGGGTCCGCTCCAGGGGCGGTGGCCGACGGCCCGCAGCCGCAGGCCCTCCCACCGGCTGACCGCGTCGCCGTTCGGGTCGAGCAGGTCCACGTCGAACCAGTACTCGTCGTCGGTGTGCCGGGTCTCCACGGCGTGCACCCGCAGCAGCCCGTCCGGCCTGCGCCACACGGTGACGCGGTCCGCGCCCACGGGCAGCGCCTTGCGGTGCGGCAGGCACGCGAGCAGCACGTGCACGCTCGCGTCGTGCGCGCCGGGGTCGCCGAGGAGCAGTCGGCCGCTGTGGAAGTCGGAGAACCACCGGGCGTGGTCGTCGGCGCGCACCCAGGCCCGGACCTCGAACGCGGTCAGGTGGTCGAACCGGACCAGCCGCTCGAACCGGCCCGTGTGGAACAGCAGCGGTCCGTAGAACGGGTGCCGACCCTCGGCGCGCGCCGGCGGTGACGGCACGGCGACGCGGTCGGGTGGTGACGTGGCGGTGCGCGACTCCGCCGAGAAGCGGATGGCCCCGTATCCGTCGGCGTCGTCGCGCAACGCCACGTCGACCCCGTCGCCCCGGTCCCGCGCCAGCGCGGCGACCTGCAACGTCCGTGTGCCCCGCTCGGCGACGGTGACCGGCGCGGTCAGGGCGACCCGCTCGAACGACCACCGCCGCGCCGCGCCGGTGACCGCGGCCACCGCCTGCGCCATCGCCTCCAGCCCGACCACGGCGGGCAGCACCGGGGTGCCGTCGACGCGGTGCTCGTCCAGGTAGGGGTCCGTGCCGAGGGAGAGCCCGGCGTGCACGACCGACTCGACGCCGGGCGTGCCGTCCGTCTCCTCCTCGGTGAAGCGCAGGCCGCGCTCGCCGCGCTCGCGCAGGACCAGCGTCGGCGTCGCGGGCAACCGGCCGGCCGGCATGACCGTGACCGGCGTGCCGGGGTCCGCGAGCAGCGCCACCAGGGCCGCCGCGCCCGCCTCGGGGGTGATCGGGTCGATGCCCTGCCCGCGCAGCCGGTCCACGACGCCCAGGCGTTCGCCCATGCCGACACCGGACCACAGGGTCCACTCCACCGCGTGCGTGCGGCAACCCGGGTGGCGCGCGGCCCAGCGCTCGACCTCCGCGCGCATCCAGTCGTTGGCCACGCAGTACTCGGCCTGGCCCGGCATCCCCATCCGCCCGATGACCGAGCCGAAGGCGAGCACGAGGGTGGCGTGGCGGCCGACGCTCTCCAGCAGCAGGCGCAACCCGGTGACCTTGGGCCAGACGGTCGCGCGGAGCGTGGTGTCGGTGACCGCGCCGAGCGGCCGGGGTTCGTTGACCCCGGCGCCGTGCAGCAGGCCGCGGATCGGCCCGCAGGTCGCGGCGGCCGACACGGCGGCCCGCACGTCCGCCGGGTCGGTCACGTCGCACTGGACGTAGTGGACCCGGATCCGCTGCGGCAGTTGGGTGAGCCCCGTCCGGACGGCGGGCGCGTCGGCGGGCGTCCGGCCGAGGAAGACCAGGGTCGCGCCGAACCGCTCGGCGAGCACGGCGGCGCAGCGCGCCGTGATGCCCGTGGTGCCGCCGGTCACCAGGCACACGTCACCCGGCGCGAGCGGCGCGGCGGCGCCCTCGCCGGCAGGGCGTGCTTCGGTGACCGGTCGCTGGTAGCGGCCGTCCCGCCCGAGGCGCAGTTCGAGGTAGCCGCCACGGGCGGCGAGGTCCAGGTCGAACCCGTGGTGCGCCGGGCGGTCCACGACGGTGACCGCGCAGTCCGGCCGCTCGACGGCGACGCTGCGGGCGAGCGCGGCGGCGGCCGGGTGGTTGTCGTGCAGCACGACCAGGAGGTCCGGCCGTTCGAGCTCGACGCGCTCGATGGCGGCGGCCAGCGCGCCGACCTCGTGCACGACTTCGACGGCGTCGCCGAACTCGACCACGAGGCCGCGTCGCGCGGAGTTCGGTGCGGACGTGCGCGCCGGCGGGCCGTCGGGTGCGCGCAGGCGTGGTGCGTAGCGGACCCAGTCGACCGGCTCGGCGGGCCGCGGGTCGTCCGGCGTGTGGGTCGTCCAGTGGTGGGTGAAGGCGCGGACCCACGGGCGCAGTCCGCGTCCCCGGTCGAGCCTGGTGCGCTTGAGCGGCGAGGCTTCGATCATGCGGGCGATGTCGCCGACCGACGGGTTCGCCATGACGTCGTGCGGGCTGGGCGCCTGCCGGCCGACCAGGTCGGCGGCGGTCGTCACCAGGTCGAGCAGTTGCAGGGAGCCGACGTGCAGGTCCGTGAGCAGCGAGGAGGTGGCCGCGACGCGCTCGGCGGGCAGTTCGAGGCTGCGGCTGAGGTGCTCCCTCAGCACGGTCAGGGCCTCACCTTGCGGCTGCGGCGGTGGCGGGGTCTGCGGCGGCGCGGAGGACGGGGTCGTGGGCACGGTCTCGCACGGGTTGGTCAGGAACGCGGCCGGGTGGTCGAGGTCGAACCGCCGGTGCCGGCCGTCGCGGTACCAGGTCGTGGTGGCGGGCACCCCCGCCGCGACCAGGGCGGCGACCACCAGGGCGTGGCGTCGCGGGTCGCCGCCGCAGTCCATGCCGACGACGGGCACCGCGATGCCGCTGTCGCGCACCAGGCCGGTGGTAGTCGTGCCCGGACCGACCTCGACCAGCAGGTCGCTGTGCTGCGCCAGGTGTTCCAGCGCCTCCTGGAAGCGCACCGGTGCCACGAGCTGGCGCAGGAGCAGGTCGGCGGGCCGCTCGACCGGTTCGCCGGTGACGGTGGAGAAGACCGGTTGGCGCAGCGGCGCGAAGTCGGTGCGCGCCAGAGCGACCTCGAACTCCGGCTGGACCGGTGCCATCGCCGCGCTGTGGAAGCCGTGCGAGACGGGCAGCGGGGTCGCCGGGATGTCCTGCGCCCGCGCCCGTTCCACGACTTCGGCGACGTCCGCCGCCGGCCCCGCGATCACGGTCTGCCGCGGCGCGTTCAACGCCGCCATGGTCGCCTCGGTCTCCTTGATCAGCGCCGCCGCCGTCGTGGCGTCCGTGCGCAGGCCGGCCATGGTGGTGCCGGGCAGGCCGTGGCGGGCCATCAGCTCGGCCCGCACCGTGACGAGGTCCAGACCCGCTCGCGGGGTCAACGCTCCCGCCCAGACCAGGGCGACGATCTCGCCGAGGCTGTGCCCCGCGGCGGCGACCGGCGCGCAGCCGGTGGTGGCGAGCCAGGCGAGTCCGGCGAGCGACTGCCGGACGATCGCCGGCTGGGCCACGGCCGTGTCGACGTCACCGTCCTCGACCCGCAGGTCCGGTCGGAGCGCGGGCACCGGCAGCGCGGTGGCCCAGGCGGGCAGTTGGGCGCGCACGGGTGACGCTTGGCCGGGGAAGAGCAGGCCGACGCGGGCGGGTGCGCCGAACCCGAGGGCGAACCCCGCGTCATCCGCCACGACGGAGCCGGGACCAGCAGCGGCCGACGCGCCGACCTCACCCGCACCCGCACCGACGCTCCCAGCCAGCCGGGCGCGAGCCCTCGTGGCGACGTCCGCCAGGCCCGCGGGTGTCCGGGCGACCAGGGCGCAGCGCACCGGAGCCAGGTGGGCCGCCGAGCCCGCGGCCGTGGCGGCGAGGTCGTGCACCTCGATCGAGCTCAGCGCGGGGGCCCGGTCGACGAGGTGGTCGAGTGCCGCCAGCAGTTCCCCGGCCGAGCCCGCGCCGAGCACCACCACGTCGTCGGCCGGGCGCGGTGCGCTCCAAGCCTTGACGTCGGCGCTCAGCCCGGCGTGCGGTCCGGTGTGGTGCCCGCCGAGGACGACGTGGGTGTTGATACCGCCGAACCCCATGGCCGACACCGCCGCGTGCGGGGTCCGGCTCTCCCAGGGTTCCGCCTCGGCCGACACCCGCAGCGGCACGCCGGGGCCGCGCAGCAGTTCGTGCGGCGTCGTGCACCCGGTGGTCGGCGGGAGGACGCGGTGGTGCACCGCGAGGGCCGCTTTGATCAGACCGGCGACCCCCGCGGCTGCTTTGGTGTGACCGATGTTCGCCTTGACCGACCCGAGCACGGCGGGCGTCGTGCGGCCGGCCAGCGCCGAGCGCAGCACGGTCAGCTCGACCAGGTCGTTGAGCCGGGTGCCGGTGCCGTGCCCCTCCACCAGGTCGACGGCGCTCGGGTCGACCCCGCTCAGGCGGTACGCCCTGGCCACGGCCCGCGCCTGCCCGGACGCCTCGGGACGGGTCAGCCCGCCCGCGCCGTCGGAGGACATGCCCCAGCCCAGGATCTCGGCGTAGACGCGCAGGCCCGCGCGTTCCGCGTCCCGGGTCCGCATCAACGCCACCACACCGCACCCCTCACCGGGCAGGAACCCGGTCGGGTCGGCGTCGTACACGCGCATCTCGTCGACGGCCAGCGCACCCAGCCGCGCGAAGCCGACCAGCTCGAACGGGTCCAGGCTGAGGTCGACCCCGCCCGCGAGGGCGAAGTCCAGCTCGCCCGACACCAGCGCCCGGCACGCGGTGGCCACCGCCAGCAGGCTCGACGCGCACGCGCCGTCGACCGTGTGCCCGGTGCCGTGGAAGTCGAAGTGGTTGCAGATCCGGCCGGCGATGGTGTTCGCGAGCGCGCCGGCGAGCGATTCGTCACCCGGCACCGGGAACGGCTGCTTGACCATCTCCTCCAACGCGGTCAGCGCACCCGCCACGCGCTCGGGGTCCGCACCGGCTGACTCGAACGCGGCGGCGGCTGTCCGGCGGAAGAACGGCCACCGCAGCCGCAGCTGGTGGGCGCGGGTGAACTCGCCGGTCAACGAGTTGCCCAGCACCACGCCCGCCTGCTCCCGGTCCAGCCCCTCGGCCTCGGGGAAACCCGCGTCGGCGAGCGCTTCGGCGGCGACCTGCAACGCGAGCCAGTGCGTCTGGTCGGTGGCCCGGTACAGCGGTCCGGGCACGCCGAAGCGGTGCCGGTCGAACTCCCAGTCGCGCAGGAGGCCGGCGTGCGCGACGTAGGTGCGGTCCGGGTCGTCGGGCGACCCGATGTAGTCCGACGACAGCCTGCTCTCCGGGATGCCGCGGAACGCGCGGCGGCGGCCGAGCACGGTCTGCCACAGCTCTTCGGGGCGGTCCGCGTCGGGGTAGCGGCACGCCATGCCCACGATCGCGATGCGCGGCCGGTCCATCAGGCCACCCCCGCCGTGGCCCGCGCGCGAACGGGCACGTGCCGTGCCGCCAGGATCACGCCCGCCCGCAGGACGCACGTGATCACCAGGGCGAAGAACAGCCCGAACACGACCCCCGACACCACGAGCACGCCGTACACGGCCGCGGCGGTGAGGCCGAACACGACCTGACCGCGGGTGGCCACCGGCGTCGTGCCGGGGTCGGTGATCATGTAGTTGGTGAACAGGATGAACGCCACGCCGGTGATCGGCGCCAACGCACCCACGAGGTGGTGGTCCAGCAGCACCCAGCGCAGCACCGCCTGGGCGACGAAGCCCAGCACCCACGCGAGGATCAGCGGCACCTTCCCGGTCAGCTTCGCGTTCAGCATCGTGCCGAGCATCAGGACGCCGAACGGGATCGCCCAGTCGAGCGCGCCGCCGACGTTGGCGGTGAACTGGTAGGGCGGCGCGATGCCGACCCACGGGAACAGCAGCAGCGTGACCACGATTCCGGTGTTCGAGGGGTTGAGCACGTGCCGCAGCCGGCCGCGCACCTCCAGGCGCACCAGGTACTTGCTCGCGTTGGCCACGGTCACCGCGAACAGGTAGGGCCACAGCGAGGCGTTGCCCCACAACAACATCGCGCACGCCAGCGCGGCGATGTGCGCCGGGAGCAGGAACAGGACGAGCTGCCTGGTCCCGCCCAGGTACTGCGGCGCCCGACCCCGGGCCCACGCGTCGAGCGTTTCGAACAGCACCGCCGCCGCGTAGCTCGCCAGGACGGTGGCGATCGGCGTGATCGGCGACTGCTCGAACCCGAGCAGGGCGTGGCCGACGAGGTTGAACACGGTGATGGACAGGGCGAACCTGATCAGGGCCTTCTCGCGCCGGGCCTCCGGCGTCAGCGGGGTCGGCGGGGCGCCGGTCCCCCGCGTCGCGGCGACGGGGTGGGCATCGGCCGGAGCTGTCGTCGTCATCGCAGTGCCACCGTTCCGTCGCCGTGGAGGACCGCGGTCCAGCGGCCGGGCGTCACGTCGACCCGGGCTTCGTGCAGGCCGGAGGCGTCGCGCCAGGTCACGGTGACCGGGGTCGGGGTGTCGTCGGGCAGGGACAGGGGGATCTCCGCGGCGGAGACGCCCGCGTGCCCGTTCGCCGGGTACAGCTGAGCCCGCTGGGGTCGTTCGGGGTGGTGCAGCTCGACCTGCACGCCGAGCGCCTGCACCTCGGGTCCGCCGGGTGTGGTGGCGGCGCGCACGAACCGCAGGTTCGCGCTCCCGGCCGCGGTGCTCCGGTTGCGCAGCAGGACCGAGTCCTCCCACTGGTTGGCGACCAGGACGTCGAGCGCGCCGTCGGCGTCGACGTCGGCCAGCGCCAAGCCGCGGCTGTTGTCCGGCTCGGCGATGCCGACGGGCCGCGCGAGGTCGGTGTAGACGCCGTCGCGCCCCCGCACCCAGAACGGGTTCGCCTCGTGGCCGGACAGGTCGTCGCCGGGGCCGAACGCGGGCCACGCCCACGGGTGGCGCACCAGCTCGTCGTTGCCCATCGCCAGTTCCTGCAACAACGGCCAGCGGTCCACCTCGCCCTTGAGGAAGCCGTTGGCCTGGAGGATCTCGTCGACGCCGTCGTTGTCGAAGTCGCCCGCCTTGACGTCCCAGCACCAGCCTGCCCTGGCCAGCCCGAGCCGTTCGCTCCGCTCCCGGTACGGGAACCGGCCGTCGGCCAGCTCGCGCGGGTCGCCGTCCGGGACGAACGCGAAGTTGCTCTCGTGCAGGGCGTACGGGGTGGTGATGTTGCTGACCACGATCGTGGGCAACCGGCTGCCGCGGTCGTAGGTGAACGCCACGCCCATGCCCTTGAACGAGTCGTTGCCGAGCACCTCGGACTTCGGCGTGGTGAGGTCGCGGTCGCCGGTCACCTCGGTGAGCCGGACGCGGCCGACCCGGGATTCGTTGACCATGAGCTGGTCGGGCCCGAAGTCGTTGGCCTGGTAGATCTCCGGCAGGCCGTCGCCGGTGAGGTCCTGGAGCCCGATGGACAGCGTCCACGACGCCGCGGCGGTCTCGGAGAGCGCGTTGCCCGCGTCCACCAGCTCGGGCGCGACGTCCACGCCGCGCGGCTCGGTGAGCAGGATGCGGTTGACGCCGGCGTTGCGCGCGCGGGACATCGAGTCCTGCATCGCCATGCGGTCGTCGTCGGTGGCGTCCGGGTCGAGCACTTTGGCGCCGTCCGGGAAGTAGTTGCCGACCAGCACGTCCAGGTGGCCGTCGCCGTCGACGTCGCCGACGTTGAGGGCGGTCGAGTTCCACACCTCCATCGGGTGCAGCAGCTCCTGCGCCCGGAACGTGTCGGGCCGCGGCACGGACGTGGCCGAGGACGTGTTGACGAACAGCAGCGGCGACCGGCCCCAGTAGTAGACGAGCAGGTCCAGGTCGCCGTCCTCGTCCAGGTCCGCGGGCACGCAGCCCATCGGCGCCATGGTGGCGTCCCACGCGACACCGGTCGCCGACAGCCGGACGGGCGGGTACGGCTGCGCGTCGCCCGGCGCCGGCCGCACGGTGACCGAGTCGTCCCTCGGGTCGACCAGGCACACGTCGCCGGGTCGGCCGAGGCCGCGCAGGTCGGTCGCCGCCACGGCGGCACCGACGGCCGAGATCCAGCTGCGGATGCCGCGCAGCGCGGGTGCGACCGACCGTTCCCGGTGCGCGCGGGCGGGCGCGGTGTTCAGCAGCTCGGTGGTGAACGAGAAGGCCGCCGACCGGGCGGCCACCTCGTCGTGGCTCGGGCTCGGGCGGACCGCCATCGCCCCGAGCGCGGCACAGGAACCCAACATGACGGCGGCGGCGACAGCCCCGCGGAAGGTCTTGGGCATGGAACGCACGACCCCTTCCCTAACTGGGCGAGACGGGGGCGGCGAGCGCGCGGACGCGGGCTCGCCACTGGAGGTAGGCGTGGACGTGCCGGGAGTCGGTCAAGCCCTCCGCCGCGACGTCGGTCCACGCGGCGGCCCGCGCGGTGTCGACGCCGAGGACCTGGGCGCAGGCCGCGCCGGTGTGCTCCGGCACGATCCCGGAGCGCACCCGGGCCGCCGCCGCGAAGGCCACGCCCTGCGCGAGGTGCGGCAGGTGCGGCCCCGACGCGCGGACCAGCGCGGCGCGCCCGGCTTCGTCCGTCGCCCCGGCGTAGGCGCAGGCCAGGCCGATCCCGCTCCACAGGGCCGGGCGAGCGGGCGCGGGCGCGTCGGCGATCCGCCGGGCGACGCCCGTGGCGTCGCCGGATTCCAGGAACCACAGGGCACGCCCGCAGCCGGCGACCTCGACCTCGGCGACCGGGGTGCTCACGTCCCGGCACCGGCGGGCCAGTGCCCGCGCGCCGCCGAAGAACGTGGCCGCGAACCCGGCGCCGTCCAGCGCCAGCCACCGCAGCAGCGGGGCTCGGGGCGGCGGGAGCCGCACCGGGAGGCGTGCCGCGGCAAACGGCCAGCCGGCGCCGACGTGCACGAGGTGGGCGTACCGGTCGCCGGGGCCCGCCAGCAGGCGGTCCAGCGCACGTGCCCGGCCCGCGGTCGCCAGGTCCGCGATCCGGGCGAACATCCCGGCGCCCTCGTACGCGAAGCCGCGTTCCTCGGCGGGCAGCCGGTCCAGCGCGGTGTGCGGCGCACGCCACCCACCGGCCGCGGTGTTGAAGCCGGTCAGGAAGCTGCGCGCGTGGGTCTCGAGGACTTCTCGGGCCGCCGGACGATCGGTCCGGAAGCCCCGGCGGCCGAAGTCGGCCAGCGCGAGCGGCAGCCGCGGCGGGCGGAGGACCCTCCGGACCGCGGTCGGCACGGGTAAGGCGACAGGCTCTTCCACGATTCCCCCAGCGACCCCGGCTGCGCGCAATTTCACTACATGAAACGTGATCGTCAGTGCCCTTGACCTGCGCCTAGCTGTCTAGCACCGTAATCCATGGATAACAAGATGTCTGAAACAGCCTTCACTCGATGGGACCATGCCCAGTACCACACATTGCCCACCTGACCTGCCTGATTGCGACGGCGACGGCAGCTGTTCGACTGTCCGGATGCGCGGAACCAGCCGACGCACACCCGTTGAGCGCAGTAGAAACTACGCCGGATGGCCAGCGAGTCAGAGATTGCCTACAGAGAAAACTATCCTTAGTGTTAGCGACCTACGTCAGGAGGCTTCATGGCACCCATGTCGCGCTCGCGCCGGCTCACCCTGTCCGTGGTCGTGTTGACGTTCGCGTCGACCTTCGCGGCGCCCACCGCCGGCGCGGCGGCATCCCTCGGCGGCGTCGCCTTCACCGAGCTCGCGCTACCCGGCACCGCCATGTCCACCTACCGCCGGATACCGTCACCCGAGCACGCCGTCCGGGTGGTCAACCGCCAGCGGCCCTCGGTCAAGTTCAGCGACTTCGCCGCCGAACCGGTCTTCAGCCACGGCATCCCCGGTGTGGTGGTGCTCGACTACGACAACGACGGCGACCTCGACTTCTACGTCACCAACGGCCCCGGCCGGGCGAACAGCCTCTACCAGAACCAGCTCAAGCAGACCGGCCGCGTGGGCTTCGTGGACTTCGCGCCCTGGACCGGCACGTCGCTGACCGACCAGGACTCCAACGGCGCCTGCGCGGGCGACATCGACAACAACGGCTACACCGACCTCTACGTGCTGGGCCGCAACGCGGGCAACCGCCTGCTGCTCAACCGGGGCAACGGCACGTTCGGCGACGTCACGGCGGCCGCGGGCGACGCGACGGCCGGGACCTTCAGCCACGCGAGCTGCACGATGGGCGACATCAACGGCGACAGCCTGCTGGACATCGCCATCGCCAACGCCTTCGACATGAAGAACGCGCTGGCGATCTTCGCCGTGCCGTACGCCTACAACCAGCCGAACCAGCTCCTGCGCAACGTCGACGGCCTGCGGTTCACCGACGTGAGCGCCCCCTCCGGCTTCGCGCACGTCGAGGTGCGGGACGTGCCGCCCGACAGCACCGGGCCGTTCAACGACATCACCTGGGCCATCGCCGCCGTGGACTACGACCAGGACGGCGACGTCGACCTGATGACCGGTAGCGACCAGGCCGCCTACCGGATCGCCAAGCACGGCGGGCACGACCGCGGCTTCATCCGGCTGTGGAAGAACGACGGCGACGGGTACTTCGACGAGGTCACCTTCGACGTCGGCCTGGGCGAACCGGGCCAGTGGATGGGGCTGGCGTTCGCCGACTTCAACGCCGACGGCACCCTCGACGTGTTCGGCAGCAGCGGCGGCGACTACATGGCGGTGCCGCTGCCGCAGATGCCCCGCCAGCTCGGCGACTCGTCGAGCCGCTGGTTCCTGCAGCGCCCGAACGGCACGTTCGCCGACCCGCGCCGGTCGTCGCTGCACCTGCCCGCCGTCAACGGCGCCGACCCCGACCTCGGCGGCCTCAACGCCACGCCGTGGGGCTGGAGCTCGTCGGCGTTCGACTACGACAACGACGGCTCCACCGACGTGCTCTACCACGGCGCGCTGGACGGCATGGGCAACGTCACGGCCGACAACGCCGGCGCGTTGCTGCGCAACAAGGGGCCGCAGGTGGGCGCGGGCGCGTTCTACCCGTCCTTCGAGTTCGACGACGTCTTCACCCGCGCCACGGCCAACCACCGCAGGCGCACGGTGATCGGCATGGCCACCGGCGACCTCGACCAGAACGGCTTCGTCGACGTGGTGAGCGTGGCCCAGTCCCTCAAAGAGGGGCAGCTGGTCAAGGTCAGCGACGTGGTGCCGTTCGACTTCGCCTCGCCGTTCGACCGGGACGCCGCGATCATCCAGATCTTCCGGCCGACCGCCTCCGACCCCACCACCCTGGTGCCGACCGGCAGCACGACCGTCGAGGGCGACCTGTCGGTGGAGGTCAGCGGCGGCAACGGGAACAAATCGGTCACCGTGCGCGCGGTGGGCAGCGTCGGGCTCACGGCGGGTGCGAGGGTCAACCGCGACGGTGTCGGGGCGGTCGTCAAGTTCACCCCGTCGGACGGCCCGAGCGCGCTGCGCCCCGTGCTCGGCGGTGCGGGTTTCGCCTCGCAGGACGCGTTCGAGGGCACGTTCGGCCTGGGCCGGGCGAGCTCCGGCGTGGTGGAGGTGCTGTGGCCGGGAGGCGTGCGCAACCGCCTCTACAACGTCCGGGCGGGTGAGCGGATCACGGTCCCGGAGATCCCGTGCAGCTTCACCACCACGACCATGACCGGCGCGCAGTACCGGACGTGCGTCGACAACGCGGTCAACGCCCTGGTCGCGGCGGGCCGGATCTCGGCGGACAACGCGAGCCGCTTCGTCAACAGCGCGCGCCGGGCGTACACCGAGTCCCGGTAGCGCTCGACCGGCGTCGGTGCCGTCACCGCGTTCACCCGCTCGGTGACGGCATCGGCGCACCCGGTGACCGACCGGCGGGCTTGGGGCAGAATCCGAGGGGCACGGCGTCGTGTGGCCACCCGACCGCCCGGTCGACCGGAGCCCGATCCAGGAGTCCCGTCATGCGCTACATGCTCTTGTTCTACGGCTGCGACCGCCCCGAGCCGGGTGATCCGCGGTTCGAGGGCGCGTTGAGCAGGGCCAACGCCTTCACCGAGGAGTGCCGCAAGCGCGGCGCGTTCGTGACCGCCGGTCCGCTGAAGCCGGTGCACACGGCCACCACCGTCCGGGTCCGCGAGGGCCGCACGCTGATGACCGACGGACCGTTCGCGGAGACCTACGAGCAGCTGGGCGGCTTCTGCATCCTCGACTGCCCCGGGCTGGACGAGGCGCTGGAGCTGGCCGCGCTGTGCCCCATGGCGTACGAGGGTTCGGTCGAGGTCCGCCCGATGGACGACATCCCCGGCTGGAACGTGCCGCAGTTCGCCGCGCGATCGGCGGCCGTCTCGGAATGACCGACCGCTCACCCGCCACCGTCGTCGAGCGGGTGTACCGGGAGCACCGTGGTCGGATGCTCGCCGCGCTGGTGCGGGCGGTCGGCGACTTCGAGCTGGTCGAGGACGCGTTGCAGGACGCGTTCGCCATGGCCCTGCGGCGGTGGGAGCCGACCGCGGTGCCGGACGACCCGGTGGCGTGGCTGCTGACGGTCGCGCGCAACCGGGCGGTGGACCGCATCCGCCGCGCGCACCACCCGCGCGCCGGACAGGTGACCGCGGCCCTGGACGACCCCGGGCCGGGCACCGTGGTCACGATGACCGGGACCGGCGAGGACCGGCTGGTCAGCGTGGGCGACGACCAGCTGAGCCTGATCTTCACGTGCTGCCACCCGGCGCTGTCGATGGACGCGCGGGTGGCGTTGACCCTCCAGGCCGTGGCCGGGATGACCGCCGCCGAGATCGCCAAGGTGTTCCTCGTCGCCGAGCCGACCATGGCGCAGCGGCTCGTGCGGGCCAAGCGGAAGATCCGCGACGCGGGCATCAACTTCGAGGTGCCGCCCGACCACCGGCTGCCCGAGCGGTTGGCCTCCGTGCTGGCCGTCGTCTACCTGGTCTTCACCCAGGGCTACACCGCGCCGCGGGGCACGCCGCAGCACGACCAGCTGCGGGCCGAGGCGCTGCGGCTGGGCAAGCTGGTGGCCACCCTCATGCCCGACGAGCCCGAGGCGCTGGGCCTGGTGGCCCTGATGCTGCTGACCGACGCGCGCCGGGAGACGCGCTACACGACCACCGGCGACATCGTGCTGCTGGAGGACCAGGACCGGGCCCGGTGGGACCGGGCGCAGATCGCCGAGGGCGTCGGCCTGCTCCGCCGTGCCGCCCGGATGGAGATGCCGGGCCCCTACCAGTTGCAGGCCGCCATCGCGGCCGAGCACGCGAAGTCGCCGTCCAGCGAGGCGACCGACTGGCCGGTGATCGCCGAGCTGTACGGGGAGCTGCTCGAGGTGACGCCGTCCCCGGTCGTCGCCCTGAACCACGCGGTCGCGGTGGCGATGAAGGACGGCGCGGAGGCCGGTCTCGCGCTGGTCGACCGGATCGAGGGCCTGGACGGCTACCACCTGCTGCACGCGGCCAGGGCGGACCTGCTGCGCCGGCTCGGTCGTGCGGACCAGGCGGAACAGGCATACCTGCGCGCCCACGACCTGGCCACCAACCCGGCCGACCGGC
Source organism: Actinosynnema sp. NPDC091369 (assembly GCF_044757065.1). Lineage (NCBI taxonomy): Bacteria > Bacillati > Actinomycetota > Actinomycetes > Pseudonocardiales > Pseudonocardiaceae > Actinosynnema > Actinosynnema sp. NPDC091369. The sequence goes on from NZ_JBIVUG010000019.1 coordinate 76,935, forward strand.
GCTTCCTCACCAAGCGGCTGTCCGAACTGGCCGAAGCCGCCGACCGGTAACCCTCCCGCGAGTCGAACACTCAGGTCCCGCGAGTCGAACGTTCAGGTCCCCCGAGTCGAACACTCAGGACCCCCGAGTCGAACGTTCAGGACCCCTGGGTTCCACCTCGGCGCGGCGACCGGCACGCCCGGCCGCGAGCCCTGTTCACCGGGTGAACGACCTGGTCAGCGACCATCCTCCCGGGCCGGGGGAAACCGGCGAAAAATTCTCCCCCGCCGGTGTCGAGTTCCACGTTCGCCGTTCGTCCTTGGGACGTCCACCCGACTCCCGACCGGCACGGCCCGCCCGATCGACCGCGGCAGCGCAGAACGCGACACGAGAAAGTGAAATCCACCATGGCAGCAACCGGCACCACCGGCGCCGGTCCGGCGTTGCAGCGCTGGACCCTGATCCTCGGTTCCCTCTCCTCCTTCCTGGTGGGGCTCGACGCCCTGGTCGTGACGACCGCGCTCCCCACGCTGCACCAGCAGTTCGGCACCGGCATCGAAGGGCTCGGCTGGACGGTCAACGCCTACGAGCTCGCGTTCGCGGCGTCGATCCTCACCGGGTCGACGCTCGGTGACCGCTTCGGGCGGCGCAGGCTGTTCATCATCGGCATCGCGGTGTTCACGCTCGCCTCGGCCGCGTGCGCGCTCAGCACGACCGTGGAGTTCCTGATCACCGCGCGGGTCGTGCAGGGCATCGGCGGCGGTATCGCGGTGCCGCTGGCGCTCGCGCTGATCACCGACGTCACGCCGCCGCAGGCGCGCGGCAAGGCCCTGGGCATCTGGGGCGCGTTCACCGGGCTGGCCGTCGCCGCGGGCCCGCTCGTCGGCGGCGCCATCGTGGACGGCCTGGCCTGGCAGTGGATCTTCTGGCTGAACGTGCCGGTCGGCATCGCCATCATCGCCCTGACCGGGGCCAAGGTGGCCGAGAGCGCGCGGTTCCAGGCCAAGGCGGACCCGATCGGCCTGGTCCTGGCCACGCTCGGCGTCTTCGGCCTGGCCGCCGGCTTGATCAGGGGCAACGCCGCCGGGTGGACCTCGACGTGGGTCCTGGTCGGCCTGATCGGCGGCGTGGTGGCGCTGGTCCTGTTCGTCGTCTACGAGAGCCGTGCCGCGCACGCGATGATGCCGATGCGGATGTTCGCCAACCGCAGCTTCACCGCCGGGTGCGTGGCCGGGTTCATCCTGATGGCCGGCATCTTCGCGCTCGGCTTCCTCACCGCGCAGTACCTCCAGCTCGCGCTGGGCAAGACGCCGATGAGCGTCGGCCTCGGTCTGCTGCCCGCGACCGGCGTGGCGCTGTTCATCGCCCCCGTGACCGGCCGCCTGGCCGACCGGATCGGCGAACGGCCGCTGATCATGCTCGGGCTCGGGTTGCAGGCGGTCGGTCTGCTGCTCATCGGCCTGCTGGTCACCGACACCAGCGGGTACGGCACGATCATCGGTCCGCTGTTCGTCACCGGTTTCGGGATCGCCATCGCCTTCCCGACCGTGACGACCGCCGTGATGCGGTCGGTCGAGCCGGCGCAGGCGGGCATCGCCTCGGGCACCAGCAACACGTTCCGCCAGGTCGGCGCGGTGTTCGGGGTGGCGATCGCGACCGCGGTCTTCGCCGGCAACGGCAGCTACCGCACCCCGGCCGAGTTCGTGTCCGGCCTGAGCCCGGCGTTCGTCACGCTCGCCGTGCTGTGCGCCGTCGGCGTGGGTGTCGGCGCGATGGTCCGGCGCGCGCACGCGGCGCCGGCGGCCGACGTGCCCGCCACCGCCGTGCCGCGGACGACCGGCTGATCACCCCGCGTCGGGGGCACCGGACCGAGCGCCAGGGTCCGGTGCCCCCACCGCGCGGCGGCGTGCCGGGAGGAACGCGGCGCCGACCACGGCGACGGCCGCCAGCACCCCGAGCACGGCCAGCGCCGACCGCTCCGCCGGCACGAACCCGGACCCGGACGTCGCCGACTGGAGCAGCGCGCCGACGACCGCGACGCCCAGCGCGCCCGCGATCTGCCTGCTCGTGGTGAGCACGCCCGACCCGGTGTTCACCAGCTCCCGCGGCAGGTGGGCGACCACCTCCGTGCTGATCGGCCCCATCAGCAGCCCCACCCCGGCCCCGACCGCGGCGAGCGGCGCGAGCAGCGCCGCGGTCCCGACCGCCGACGAGACGACGGCGAGCCCGGCCAGCCCGCCACCCAGCACGAGGAAGCCCAGCATGATGACCGGACGCCCGCCCCACCGGTCGGTGGCGTGCCCGGCGAACGGCGACACCACGCCGGCCGCGAGCGCCATGGGCAGCAGCACGACGCCGGTTTGGAAGGCGTTGCCGCCCAGCGCGGTCTGCACCTTGAGCGTCACGATCAGCATCACGCCGGACATCAGCACGAACTGGAGCACGCCGAGCCCGAGCGCGACCGGGAACCCGCGCACGCGGAACAGGCCCAACGGCACCAGCGGCTCGGCCCGGCGCCGCTCCCACAGCAGGAAGGCCGCGATCAGCACCGCACCGGCCGCGAACACCGCGGGGACCACGCCGCCGAACCCCTGCCGCCCGCCGGCGATGAAGCCGTACACCACGGCTCCGAGCCCGGCGATCACCAGCAGCACGCCGATGACGTCCAGCTCGTGCGCCTGCTTCGCTTCCCAGGTCGTCGGGGCCCAGGCCACGGCGGCGAGCGCCAGCGCGCACCCCGGCACGTTCGCGAGGAACACCCAGCGCCAGCCGGCGGAGGACACCACGATCCCCCCGAGCACGGGCCCGGTGATGGCGGCCAGCGCCATCGAGGCGCTGACGAGCCCGAACGCCAGGCCCCGCCGGTGCTCCGGGACCACCGTCGCCAGCATCCCGAGGGTCTGCGGGATCAGCAGCGCACCGCCGACCGCTTGGACCACGCGTCCCGCCACGAGGACGGGCAGCGACCACGCCGAGCCGCACAGGACGGAGCCGAGCAGGAACAGCACGAGGCCGGTCACGAGCATCGCGCGGCGGCCGACCATGTCGCCCAGGCGGGCTCCGGGCAGCAACAGCACGCCGTACACCAGCGTGAAGGCGTTGGCCACCCACAGCACACCGGCCAGGCCGGCGTCCCACTCCCCCATCAGGTTCGGCAGCATCACCTGCACGACGGTCGAGTCGACCATGACCACGAACGACGCGATGCCGAGGGCGGCCACGGTGGCGGCGACGCCCCGTGGTGTCCGGGTGGCGACCGGTGAAGCCTCGTGCGACATGACCACCGCCAAGCGCTCGATCCACTGTGGTCGCTCACTATATATCTTGATAGCTTCCTGCGGCTACCCGTCGAGGTGGGCGTGAAGCCGGGACCAGGCTCCGAGAGGGCGCCGCCGGGCTGACGACCGGGCAGGGCCACGCCTGAACCGACGACCGCGATCCGGCCGCCGGGCGCCCGCGCACGCCCGCGGTCCGCGAAGTCCGGTGTGGACTGATCACTGTGGACACGAAAAACCCCGCGACCGGACGGTGCGGCGCACCGGCCCGATCGCGGGGTTGCCCGCTGTCAGCCCTGGACGCCGGGGCGGTCCCACAGACCGATCTCGTTGCCGTCCGGGTCGGTGAACACCGCGAAGCTGCCGAACTCGTCGGAGATCTTCATGGGCTGCATGACCGCCTTGCCGCCCAAGCTCTCCGCCTTCGCCAGCGCGGCCTCGAGATCGTCGACGTGGAAGTAGACTCGCACGCCGGCGTGGGTCTGCGCCGGGCCGATGCCGCCGCCGACACCACCCTCCACACCGGTGTCGACCAGGCCGTACCCGCCCATCTGCGGCAGCACGTTCACCTGCCAGTCGAACATGTCGCGGTAGAACTCCTGCAGCTTGGCGGCGTCATCGGTGGTCGTGATCTCGAAGTAGGCCAACGGCTTCCCCACGAAACTCCCCTTCCAGGTGTGAGTGGACACTGCATCGTAGTGAACAAAACCCCTGCCGCGCCGGGATGGCACGGGATCGCGGCAGGGTTCACCCGGATGGCGCTTCCCGGTCGACCGGCCGACCTCCGGTCACGAGTCGCCGGCGCGCGGCCGGTGGCACCCGGCCGCCGAGGTGTAGCAGGCCAGCGCCGGTTCCCGCTCCGCGATCGGCGCGCGCAGGTAGTTCTGGTTCTGGACTTGCTTCATCCAAGTGAAGTCAGCTTCGTGCGTGGCGGGGTTCGCCCCGGACATCAGCGGTCGCGCGCAGACCGCCGGGTCGAGCCGGGCCGGGTCCGCCGGTCCCCGGTGCCGCAGGGCGTCGAGGGCCAGCGCCTCCGCGACCGCGTCCACCGTGCCGACGCCGTCGTGGTCGGCGGTGTCGGCCGGGCACGCGTCCTGGATCCGCGCGTTGGTGATGTCGCCGGGCCCGGTGAGGTCGGCGGCCTCCGGCGGGACCATCGGGTCGAAGTCCGAGCGGATCACCGTGTAGGAGATCCCCCGGAACGTCTGCTGGTGGGAGTCGAGCGCCCGGTAGAAGTTCGCCGGCACCCGCTGCTGCCAGATCGCCGGGTGGCAGTCCGCCGAGCAGATCCGCGTGCCGAGCGGGGTGCCGTGGCTGGTGGGCGCCAGGGCGATGACGTCGTCCACCATCGGGCGAACGTCGGGCCAGAAGCGCAGCGCCCACCGCGGCACCACCCCGCCCTGGCTGTGGCCGATGACGCTGATCCGGCGGCCGGCCATCGCGCGCATCGTCCGGATGGCGTGCACGACGTACTCGGCGCGCACCTGGATGTCGTCCAGGTTCTGGTTCGCCGCGTCGGGCACGGGCACGTCGGACGCGCACCACGGGATCCCCGCCTTGGTCAGCGCGGGCTTCCAGTTCCAGCTGAAGTACTGGTCGGTGTTCACCGCGGTGCCGGCGAGCAGCAGCACGGGCGTCGTCCTGGCCCGTCGGACGTTGCCGGTGCACGTGAGGCTCGCGTCGAGCCGCTCGACCGGCACGCCGAGCCGGGGGCCCTTCCGGTCGACCGGGGCGAACCCGGCCGGCTCGCCGCCCGCCGGTGCGGCGTGCGCGGCGACCAGGAGTGCGGCGAGCGCGACCGCACGGGCGAAGCGAACGACCACGACTACCTCGTTTCACGGGGTTGCGGGGGGACGACGGGCTAGTGGCCGCGCGCGCACATGCTGTACCCGTCGCGGATGATCATGGCCGCCATCGGGACGTAGGACGCCGGGTCTTCGGGCACCACCGCGGCCAGGCCGTCGCAGTACCGGTTGAACATGCTGAACGCCGCGCCGATGAGCACGGTGTCGTGGATCTCGGTGTCGGTGGCGCCGTGCTCGCGGGCCACGGCGACCAGGTCGGGGGTGACGGCCCGGCCGCTCTCCTGCACGGCGCCCGCGATGCGCAGCAGTGCCTTGAGCTTGGGCGACACGGGCGCGCTGTCGAGGTCGGCGAGCACCTTGCGCACCAGGGCCCTGGCGTCCGGGTCGTCGCTCTGCTGCGCGCTCATCTCGCCGTGCGTGGTGGTGCAGAAGAAGCAGTCGTTCAGCGAGGAGGCGTACGCCGCCATCAGCTCGCGCTCGGAGCGGGTGAGCGAGTTCGCGTTGCGCAGCAGGACCTCGGCGAGCTCGCTGAGCGGCGTGCCCGTCTCCATCCGGTACTGCATCAGGCCGGGCGTGCCGGGGAACGCCTCGGCGGGCATCGTGACGTGTGGCATCCGTGTCTCCCTCTGAACGGTGCGAACGTCAGCCCAGTACACTACTACCTAAGTTTGTAGTCAAGCATCGCACCTACACCCCCCGAACAGGACCCGTTACCTGCGATAGAGCGGGAAATCGGCCATTCGTGGACTTGCCCGCACGAGGTCCGATCACTAGCGTCTGGTGAAGTCGAATGGGCCCCGCGCACCGGGCCCGGCCAGGGCCGGCGGACGGCCGAAGTTGAGTGTTCGACCATTGTGCCCACAACCATGTAGTCTATGGATTCATGGAGGACGTGAAGGTGGGCGATCCGGCCGACAAGGCGGCTTTGTTCGAAGCGTTCGCCCAGGTCGGCAAGGCGCTCGCCAGCGGGAAGAGGCTGGAGATGATCGACGTGCTCGCCCAGGGCGAGCGGTCGGTCGAGGTGCTGGCCACCACCGTGGGCATCGGGCTGACGACCGCGTCGAACAACCTCCAGGTGCTCAAGCAAGCCGGCCTGGTGTCGACCCGCCGCGAGGGGACGAAGGTCTTCTACCGGCTCGCCGGCACGGACGTCATGGCCCTGTGGGCACAGCTGCGCGAGGTGGCGTCCGGGCACCTGGCCGGGGTCGACCGCGCCCGCTCCGCCTACCTCGGCCCGGAGGACACCGAGCAGCTCACCCGCGACGAACTGCTCGAGCGGATCGAGCAGGGCGACGTCACGGTGATCGACGTGCGGCCACGCGAGGAGTACGACGCGGGGCACATCCCGGGTGCGCTGTCCGTGCCGCTGCGCGAACTGGCCGACCGGCTCGCCGACCTGCCGGCCGACAGCACGGTGGTCGCCTACTGCCGCGGCTCCTACTGCGTGCTCGCCCACGACGCGGTGCGGACCCTGCTCGCCAACGGCCGCGCGGCCGTCCGGCTGGCCGACGGCATCCTGGAGTGGAAGCTCGCGGACCTGCCGCTCGCCACGTGACGCGCCGACGCCCGCGTCAGCGGAACGTCGCCATGGCCCGCACCAGCCGGTCCACCTCGTCGTCGTCGGTGACGATGCTCGGGCCGAACCGGACGTAGGACTCGCGGTACGGCGTGGTCCCGGCCGCGATGCGGTGCTCCGCGAGGAGCCGGCCCACCACCTCCTCGCCGTCCACGCCGTCCACCCGGCAGCAGACGATGCCCGCGGACACCTCCGCCGACCTCGGCGTGACGACCCGGACCGCGGGCAGCCCGGCGAGGCCGTCCTTCAGCCGCGCCACCTGGCTGCGGACCCGTTCGGCCACCCTGGCCCGGCCGATCGCCTCGTGGAAGGCGACCGCCTCCGGCAGCGCCCAGCGGTTCTCGAACGAGTGATAGCCGCCTGGCGTGTTGAGCGTGCCGGGATCGCCGACCGGTGGCCGGCCGGTGAGCCACCCGGTGAACGCCGGGACCGAGAAGCTGGGGATGACGGTGTCCACCGACGGCCACGCCGACGGCCGCCCCCACACGAAGCCGGTGCCGCGCGGGCCGAACAGCCACTTGTGGGTCGAGGTCATGAAGAAGTCCGCGCCGAGGTCGGGGACGTCGACGTCCTCGGCGGCGAACCCGTGCACGCCGTCCACGCACAGCAGGACGCGGGTCCGCTCGTCGCGCCGGGCGTTGATCCGGCCGATCGCGTCGGCGATGGCGCGGATCGGGACCTTGACGCCGGTGCTGGAGTGCACCCAGGTCAACGCCACGACCCGGGTCCGGCCGGTCACCGCGCGCCGCAGCCGGTCGGTCATCTCCTCCGCCGACGCCGCGGCCGGATCGGTGTACAGGGGCACTTGGCGCACACGCACGCCGTGCGCGCTCGCCCTCAGCCGCAGGCTCTCGTGCGTGGAGTAGAACTCGTGGGGCGTCGTGAGCACCTCGTCGCCCGGCCGCAACCGCAGGCCGCCGTAGACCAGGCCGATGCCCATCGTCGCGCTGTCGGTCAGGGCGATCTCGCCCGGCATCGCTCCGGCGTACCGCGCGAGTGCGGCCTGCACCCGTCCGCTGTACTCCAAGTCAGCGACACCCATGTGGAAATCCGCGGGCGAGCTGTCCAGTCGATCACGAAAGGACGCTATCGCTTCACGTACCGAACGCGGTGGCGAGGCGAGCATGAAAGCGGCGAAGTGCGCGTAGTCGGACCTCAACGCGAACTCCCGGCGCACCGAAGCCCAGTCGCCCGGGTCGAAGGCGCGGAGCATCGTCTCCGCCTGGGCCGGCGATCCCGATCCCACCGCAACCGCAGCCGTTGTCGCAGCACCCGCCAGCAGTACCGCCCGACGGCCGACACCACCGTCGTCCGGCGCGGTCCGTGCCGCGACCCCGTTGTCCGACAGCATTGCGGCCTCCCACCGGAAGACGAGCACGACCCACGCCACGCTAGCACCGAGCTATATCAGGTTGAAGCTTTCTGCCCGGCATTACGACATCTGCCCGTCTCTCGCGGCCCGTGTAGCGGGTGCGCCGAGCGGATATCGTGGGCCCGCCGACGGCACGACCGGGAGGGGCGAGGCCACCATGGCGACGGTTGACGTTGTCCCGCTGGTCGACGAGGGGTTGGGCAATTCCGCGTACCTGGTCGACCTGGGCGACGGGCGCGGCTTGGTCGTCGACGCGAGCCTGGACCTGCGCGCGGCGTGGGCCGCCGCCCGACGCCGCGGGCTGACCCTGGCGTTCGCGGCCGAGACCCACCTGCACGCCGACTTCGTCTCCGGCGCGCGGCAGCTGGCCGAGACCGAGGGCGCGCGGGTGCTGGCCTCGGCGGCGGGCCACCGCGAGTTCCCGCACGTCGGGCTCCACGACGACGAGGAAGTGGACCTCGGCGGTCTGCGGCTGCGCGCGCTCACCACACCGGGCCACACCCACGAGCACCTGGCGTACCTGCTGCTGGACGGCGCCCGCCCGCTCGGCGTGTTCACCGGCGGTTCCCTGCTCGTCGGCACCGCGGCGCGCACGGACCTCGTCGCGCCGGAGCGGACCGCTCCCCTGGCCCGCGCCCAGCACGCCTCGTTGCGCAGGCTGGCCCGGCTGCCCGACGACGTGGCGGTGTGGCCGACCCACGGCGCGGGCTCGTTCTGCTCCGCCGTGCCCGGCGCGGAGCGGACCAGCACCATCGGCCGGGAGAAGGCGACGAACCCGTTGCTGGCCATCGAGGACGAGGACGCGTTCGCCACCACCCTGCTGGACTCGCTCGGCAGCCACCCCACGTACTTCCGACGGCTCCCGGAGATCAACCGCCGCGGCCCGGACCTGCTGAAGGCCGATCCGGCGCTGCCCGCCCTGGACGTGGCGGCGGTCGAGTCGCTCGTCACCGCGGGCGCGGAGGTCGTCGACGTGCGGCCGGTGGCGGACTTCGCCGCGCGGCACGTTCCCGGAGCCCTGTCCATCCCCCTGCGGCCGGCGTTCGCGTCGTGGCTCGGCTGGCTCACCGGGGACGACCGACCGCTGGTCGTCGTGCGGAACCCCGACCAGGACGCCGACGAGATCGCGTGGCAGGCCGCGAAGATCGGCTGCGGCGGCGTGGTCGGCGAGCTGGCCGGCGGCACGGAGGCTTGGGCGGACGCGGGTCGGCCCACGGCGTCGGTCGACCTGGTGGGGGCGGCCGACCTCGGCCACGCCGCGGTGCTGGACGTGCGGCAGCGGGCGGAGTACGACGCGGGCCACGTGCCCGGCGCGGCGCACGTCGAGCTCGGCGCGGTCGGCGACCACGTCGACCGGGTGCCCGCCGGGCGCACGGTGGTGATGTGCGGCCACGGCGAGCGGGCGATGAGCGCGGCCAGCGTGCTGCTCCGCGCCGGTCACCGCGACCTGGCCGTGCTGACCGGTGGCCCCGGCGACTGGGCCGAGGCGACCGGCGGGTCGCTCGTCACCGAACCCCGCTGACCGCACGCACCCGGTGGCCGGGCTTCGGCCACCGGGTCGCGAGTCGGCTACCGCGCGTCGTTGAACGCCCGGATCGAACCGGCGAAGAACCGCCACGCCTGCGCACGCGTCACGTGACCGGCGGCGACGACGTCCTCCAACGCCTCGGCGACGCACGCCGCGTACTGGTAGCGGGACGTCGAGCGGTCGTCGTAGCTGCACGGGATCTCGGGGAACGTGATGCGCTCGCCCGCCCGCACGTCGTACAGCTTGTTGCGCACGCCGCCCGGCCACAGGACCTCGACGGTGCCGGTGGTGGCCGCGCCCATGCCGAACGTGCCTTCGACGGAGTCCTGGGAGGCGTACGACGAGCCCGCCGTGACCGGCCGGAACGCGGGGGTGCCGTTCTTCGGCGTGAACTTCACCATCGCCCCGATGCCGTCCCGGTTGACCCTGCCGGCGGGCGTCGTGCCGACGCTGCCGAGCGTGCGCACGGTGGCCGAGCCGTTGCCGTTGCCGCCGTTGATCTCCACCGACAGGTCGCCCTCGACCGTGTGCGCGCCGGTCGGGCGGAACACCGACCCGTCGAACTGGTAGACCTTGAGGAACGCCGCCTCCTCGTCGAACACGCCGTCCCAGTCGAACTGCACCTCGTCCTTGTACCTGGTGGTGGCGCCGACCTTGAGGGACTGCGCGGCGCTGACGATGTCGGTGAAGCCGTCGCGGTCCAGGTCGCCGACGGCCATGCCGGTGACGCTGCGCTTGGTGTGGTCCGTGGTCGACAGCGCGGCCTTGTCGTAGTCGAACGACGGGAAGAAGCCCTTGCTCAGCGCGTTTGGCCCTTTGTTGCGCAGCAGCGTGCCGGGGTTGTCGGCGGTGACCAGGTTCATGCCGTCGATGCTGCCGTGGAGCAGGACGTCGGTGGCGCCGTCGTTGTCGTAGTCGAACGTCGAGGTGCCCCACGCCCACGGGGTGGTGCCCAGGCCGCCGAGCGTCGGGTCGGCGTCGCCGTTGTCGGTGCGCGGCGTGGGGACCGAACCGCGCCGGACGTCCACGAACGTGCCGTCGGGTCGCTGGAGGAACCACCGGCTGCTCTGGTCGCCGTACTGGTGCGGCAGTCCGGGCACCGGCAGCTTCATGTAGTCGCCGGTGTTGGCCGCGAACACGTCCACCGTGCCGTCGAAGTTGAAGTCGCCGAACGAGGTCCCGGACCAGCCGCCCCACTCGGCGAGGCCGGAGCGCATGGTGATGTCCTCGAAGTGGCCCGTGCCGTCGTTGCGGTAGAACCGGACGAAGCCGCGGTCCTCGCCGCCGTACTTCTTCGGCTGCACCAGCGCCTGGTGGCTGGAGGTCACCAGGTCGGTGTCACCGTCCTGGTCGTAGTCGACCGCGCTGACCGACCAGGTGATCTCCTCCTTCGGCGGGTCGGGCACCACGCCGTCGACCGTCACCGGCGCGAAGCCGGAGCTGAGGCTGATGTCGGTGAAGCGCCGGCCGTCGACGTTCTTGAACAGCTGGTTGGGCTGGTTCAGCGCGTAGGGGACGCGGAAGATCGGCAGCGCCGTGGTCATGTCGTAGGCGTTGGCGACGGCGATCTCCACCAGCCCGTCGTTGTCGATGTCGGCCATCGTGCAGCTGATGTGGCTGAGCGTGCCCGCCGCGAGGTCGCCCGCGTCGGCGGTGACGTCGGTGAACGTGCCGTCGCCCCGGTTGCGCAGCAGGTGGTTGGCGGCGTTGCGGCCGAGCGCGTAGAGGTCGGTGTCGCCGTCGTTGTCGACGTCGCCCGCGCAGGCGCCGTTGACGTCGACGTCGGTCAGCGTGACGCCGGCGGTGGCCGCGGTGTCCACGAAGTCCAGTCGGCCGGTCTGCTCCAGTTGGTTCTGGAATAGGCTGTTGGGGCTGCCGGGCCCGTTGGTGACGAAGAGGTCCAGGTCGTCGTCGTTGTCGTAGTCGAACAGCACCACGCCGGGCACGCCGTGGGTGTGCACGCCTTCCTTGGCGATGTCGTCGAGGGTGACGAACGGGCGTTGGAGGTTGGCCACGCTTCTCCAGTGCTCGGGCGACGGCGTGCGCCGGTACTGGTCGAGCGCGGTGCCGGGCAGCGCGATCTCGGTGAAGACGACCTGGCCGCGCGTCGGCGCCGCCGACGCGGGTGGACCGGCGGCGACCGGCAGGGCCGCCACCAGGATCACCGAGAGTCCTAGGCGGAGCGGACGGGAGAGGCGAGTCATGGAGCCTCCGTTCGGAGTTGATCACTGACGACCGGCGCGGCGGTCCGCTACATATAACTGTAGTGTCCTGCGGTCCCGCACGTCCAGTGGCGCTCGAAGCACGCACGATCAGCGACTCGCGCAGCGGTACAAGCTATCCGATCCGAAAGTGACCTTGACATATCGCCCACACGGCTCCGATTACCGGTGAGCCCGTTCACAGTTCGGTAATCACAATTGACAGGCAACCATTCCACCGGTGCCAGAATAGGCATTGTCGAACAATCCGACCGATCAGCGGTACAGCGCTCCGGGCGACCGTGGTTCGGTGATGACACGAATTACCGGCTCGAGAAGTGGGGCGGCATGCTGACGTTGGGCATAAGCGGTCATTTCGATTTGCTGCCGGCGTTGTACCGGTCCTACATGCACGACGCCGCCGCGTGCCTGGTGGCCGACGGCGAACTCGTCGCCGCGGTCGAGGAGGAGCGGTTCAACCGGATCAAGAAGACGAACAGGTTCCCGGCCGGCGCCATTCGCGCCTGCCTCGACCTGGCGGGCGCGGCACCGGGTGACGTCGACGCCATCGGCTACTACTTCGACCGCGACCTGGTCGACCTCGGGCTGGGCAACTTCCACGTCGCCACGCCGGCCCAGCCGGTGCGCTGGGGCGTCGACCTGCTCCGGGACCGGCTGCGCGAGCACTTCGACTGGGACGTGCCCGCCGACCGGATCCTGTTCACCCGGCACCACCTCGCGCACGCCTGGTCGTCGTTCGCACGTTCGGGGATGGCGGACGCGCTGGTGGTCGTGATGGACGGTCGCGGCGAGAACGTGTCCACCACGGTCCACCTGGCCGGGTCGGGTGAAATGCGGGAGCTGAAGTCGTACTCGGTGCCGCAATCGCTCGGGCTGCTCTACCAGGAGGCGATCGGGCACGTCGGCTACGGTTTCGGCGACGAGTACAAAGTGATGGGGTTGGCGCCCTACGGCGACCCGGCGACCTATCGCGAGCAGTTCCGCAGCCTTTACACCCTGCGGCCCGACGGCGAGTACGACATGACGCCGCCGATCCCGGACATCAACCCGACCGTGGCCCCGTTCTACGAGGTGGGCTTCCGGTCCCGGCGCGCGGGCGAGCCGGTGACGCAGGAGCACAAGGACTTCGCCGCCGGGCTCCAGGAGACGCTGGAAGTGCTGGCCATGCACGTGATCACGCACTGGGCGCGGCAGACCGGCGCGAAGCGGCTGTGCTTCACCGGCGGCGTCGCGCACAACAGCAGCCTCAACGGGCTGATCCTGCGGTCGGGCCTGTTCGAGGAGGTCTTCGTGCACCCGTCGTCGCACGACGCGGGCGCGGCGGAGGGTGCCGCCATCGTCGCCGCGGCCCGGTTGAGCCGGCCGCACACCCGCGTCGAGCGGCTGGTGAGCGCGAGCCTCGGCCCCGACTTGGGCACGTCCGACGAGGTGGAGCGGCAGTTGCGCGCCTGGGGCGGGATCGTCGAGGTCGAACGCCCGGCCGACGTCGTGGGCGCGACGGCGGAGCTGCTCGCCGGCGGCGCGGTGGTCGGGTGGGCGCACGGACGATCGGAGTTCGGGCCGCGGGCGTTGGGCAACCGCAGCATCCTGGCCGACGCGCGGCCCGCGCGGAACCGGGACCGGATCAACGCCATGGTGAAGAAGCGGGAGGGGTTCCGGCCGTTCGCGCCGGCCGTGACGCCGGAAGCGGCGGCCGACTACTTCGACCTCACCGCCACCGCGGCCGACCACGGGTTCATGTCGTTCGTGGTGCACGTGCTTGCGGACCGGCGGGACGAGCTGGGCGCGGTCACGCACGTGGACGGCACGGCACGGGTGCAGGTCGTCACGCCCGCGGCCAACGCGCGGTTCCACGAGCTGATCACCCGGTTCGGCGAGCTGACCGGCACGCCGGTGCTGCTCAACACGTCGTTCAACAACAACGCCGAGCCGATCGTGCAGTCCGTGCACGACGCGGTCACCACCTACCTCACCACGGAGATCGACGTGCTGGTGGTCGAGGACTTCCTGGTGCGGCGACGGCGACCGGTGGCGGCGGTGCTGGACGACCTGGTGCCGGCGGTGCGCCCGATGACCCGGCTGCGGCAGGACTGGCGGCCGGGCGAGGAGGTGACCGGCGAGGTCTACCTGGACTACTCGTTCGGCCCGTCGGCGAAGGTCTCGCCCACCGTGTTCGACCTGTTGGCGGCGGCGGACGGGGAGAGCACGGTCGCCGCGCTGGCCGGCACGCTGACCGACGAGGTGCGCGAGGAGCTGGTGTCGCTGTGGCAGCGGCGGTTCTTCGCGCTCTCCCCCAAGCCGTGACGGCCGGCGCCGGTGGTCCCGGTCGGGGACCACCGGCGCCGGTTCAGCCCACCAGCTTCTCGATCGCGTCCGCCGCCGCGGGCGCTCCGCCTGCGGAGCGGACCACCTCGCGCATCGCCTCGACGGCCGCCCGGTTGGCGTCGGCCGCCGACACCGCCGCGCGCAACCCGTCCGGCGTCAGGTCCTCCAGCGTGACGCCCAAACCCAGCTCCGCGGCCCGGGCCGCGATGGCCCGCTGCTCCGGGATCTGCGGCACGGTCACGAACGGCACGCCGTGGTACAGCGACTCCATCACCGAGTTCATGCCCGCGTGGCTGACGAACACCGACGCGTGCCGCAGCACGGCCACCTGCGGCACGCGGGCGTGCGCCGTGACGTTCGCGGGCAGCGGTCCGAGCGCGGCGGGGTCGAGGTCGCCGATCGACATGACCACCTCCCACGGGCCGTCGCCGAACGCCTCCGCGCACGCCCGGTAGAAGTCGGGGCGGGAGTTGAAGACGGTGCCCAGCGACACCAGGAGCACCGGCGAGTCCGACGACGGTGACCACTGCTCGGCCTGCTGCCAAGTGCCCAGGGACGGCCCGACGAAGTGGAACCGGTCGTCGAAGGTCTCGGCGGACGGCTGGAACGCGAGCGGCACGAAGACCACGCTGGTCGGGGCGACGTGGCCGAACATGAGGTTCGGGTCGTCCAGGAAGGTGAAGCCGGAGGCGAACCGCGCCATCCGGCCGATCGCCGCGACCAGCTCCGGGTGCTGGTGGTCGAACGACGGCGGCAGGTATACCTGCGTCGCCGAGAACCGCTCGTTCTCCGCGAACGTGGGCACCAGCGCCACCTCGGGCACGGCGAGCAGGTTGGCCAGCATGCGCCCGGTGAAGGTCACCGAGTCGTAGCACACCGCGTCCGGCCGGTCGGCCTCGAAGTGCGCGGCCAGCACCGGGAACGACACCTCGGCGTCGTCCAGGAAGTGGTTCAGGGTCACCGCGAGCTGGTCGGCGGTGAACTCGCCGCGCGCGTCGAGGTCAGGCGGCAGCTCGGACGGCAGCACGACCGGTGTCGCGCCCGCCCGCGCCGCGCCGTCGGCGGTGGCGGGCCCGGTGGCGTAGCTGACCCGGTGGCCGCGCCGGACCAGCTCCTCCACCAGCGGCAGGGTCGGGTTGACGTGCCCGGCGGCGGGCGCGCTGACGAACGCGAAGTGCGCCATCTCAGTCCTCCTCCAGCACCACGGGCAGCGTCTTGTGCCCGTTGGTGAAGAACGACCCCAACGGTTCCAGCTCCGCCGGCGGCACGGCGAGCCGAAGGTTCGGGAACCGCTCGAACAGCGCACGCAGCGCCACCGTGGCCTCGATCCGGGCCAGCGGCGAGCCCAGGCAGTGGTGCACGCCGTGGCCGAACGCCAGGTGGTCGCGCCGGGACGGCCGGGTCAGGTCGAACTCCTCGGCGTTCGCGCCGTGCCGCGCCGGGTCGCGGCCGGCCGCGCCGAAGGACACCAGGATCGCGTCGCCCCGGGCGATCGGCACGCCGTCCACCTCCACGTCCTGGACCGCGTACCGCAGCGGCAGGTTCGGCACGGGCGCCTGCCAGCGCAGCGTCTCGTCCACCACGTCGTCCCAGGTGCTCGTCCCGGTCGCGACGAGATCGAGCTGGGCCGGGTGCGTGGCGAGCGCGTGGATGGCGCTGTCGAGCAGGTTGACCGTGGTCTCGAAGCCCGCGCTGATGGTCAGCAGCAGCGTGTCCAGCAGCTCCTGCTCGCCGAGCCGGCTGCCGTCCTCGTCGCGGGCCGCGATCAGGTCGGTGGTCAGGTCGTCGCCGGGCTCGGCGCGCTTCTCCGCGACCAGGCCCTTGAGCAGCATGTAGAGCTCGGCGGACGCGCCCTGCACGCCGTCGGGGTCGGCGTCGAGGCTGAACACCGCCTCGACCAGGCGGCGCAGGTCGGCGCCGGTCCGCTCGGACAGCCCGAACAGGCCGCTGATCACCCGGATCGGGAGCTGGAACGCGAACTCGGCGCGCAGGTCGACCACCTGGCCGCGGGGCACGGCGGCCAGCCGGTCGACCAGCTCGGCGGTGACGGCCTCGATCCGGGGGCGCAGGGCGTCGACGCGCCGGGCGGTGAACGCCTTGGCGACCAGCTTGCGCAGCCGGGCGTGGTCCTCGCCGTAGGCGGTGAACATGTTCTTCATCGCCACCCACATGATCAACGGCCAGTCGGGCGGGATCTCGCCGTTGCGCCACGCGGGCCAGTGCCGGTTGGCGTCCTTGGAGACGTTCGGGTCCAGCAGCACGGCCTTGACGGCGTCGTGGCCGGTCACCGCCCACGCGCCGACACCGCCGGGCAGCTCGACCGGTGTGGTGTGGCCGCGCTCGCGCAGCCGGGCGGCCTCGCCGAAGATGTCGCCGCCGGCCGGGTCGATGGTGTACCGCTCGACGGCCGGGACCTCGACGGCCTGCTCCACGAACGTCGCGCCGCGCCGGGGCGGCTCGGTGACCTCCAGCAGGGCGGCGGTGAAGCGGGAGCCCATGCCCAGGCCGATGACCATGATGGTGTCGCCGGGGTTGAGGTCGGCGTCGTTGAGCAGGTGGTCGACGCCGAGCAGCTGGTCGCACGGCCCGACGTGGCCGAGCTCGCGCAGGAACGGCCAGGTGGTGCGGTCCAGGTCGATGCCGAGCGGTTCCAGCACGACCACCTGGAGCTGCGCCAGGCCCAGGCCGGTGATCACGAACCGGGTGATGTCGGCGATCGCGACGTTCGCCTCCTTGGCGGCCTGCTCGACCGCGCTCACCAGCGCCTCGCTCATCAGGGTGAGGTAGGGCGCGAGGCCGGTGACCTCGATGGGCGTGCGGTTGCGGTGCCCCAGCGGGTCGGGGATGGACGGGGTGGCCAGCACCTCCATCTGGGTGGCGGAGCTGTTCGCGGTGGCGACCAGGCGGGCCCGGCCGCCGTCGCGGGTGAGCACGGCCGCCGCCGCGCCGTCGGCGAGGAAGATGCCGACGGTGGGCTGCCAGCGCTCCCAGCGCGGCGGCAGGAACCGGGCCGTCGCGGTGACCAGGGTGGCGGTGGCGGACCGGTCGGCGACCAGGTGGGCGGCGGCGGCCTGGAGCGCGGCCGAGCCGCCGTTGCTGGTGGCCTCCACCTCGTAGACCAGGGCGTGACCCAGGCCGAGGACGCGCTGGAGGTGGCAGGAGGACGCCATGTGGTCCTGGTGGTCCATCTGGGCGTAGGCGGCCATGGCGATGTCCGCGCCGGTCAGCCCGGACTGCCGCAGCGCGCCGATCGCCGCCCGCACCGCCATGGCGTGCTCGGTGAGGTCGTCGCTGCGGGTGAACGAGGTGAAGTCGGACAGCGCCAGCAGCCGGCGCATGGTGTCGGTGTCGGGCACGGCGTCCGTCGCCTGCGTGCGCGGCGGCAGGTGTCGGCCGGTGCCGCCGATGAACACGTCATCCCAGATCATGGACGTCCCTTTCCCTCAGTTCGGACAACCCGGCGCCGTACCCGCGGAAGTCCGTGAGCCAGCTGCTGATCGCCAGCGCGGTGGCGGCGGAGTGCTGTTCCAGCACGGAGAAGTGGTCGCCCGCGACCACCGCCGACTCCTGCCCGGACGGTGGCCGTTCGTGCGCGGTGCCGACGTGCAGCACCGGCGCGGTGGTCGGCGCCGGCTCGCACTGCCGGGCCAGGTCCAGGTAGCGGCCCATGGCGACGAGCCGGTCGTCGTCGACGGGGTGGACCTGGTGCTCGGGGTCGAGCACGCCGGCGAGCACCGCGCCCGGGTCGTCGGCGGGCGTGATCAGCACGAGCGCGGCCGGCGTCGCGCCCCGGGCTTCGAGGCGGCCGGCGACGGCACGGGCGAGCCACGCGCCGACCGATCGGCCGACCAGGGCGAACTCCCCCGTCACCGCGTCGGCGACCGCGTCGGTCAGCGCGTCCACCAGCGCCTCGGCGGTGACGGGCAGCGGGCCGCCGGTGAAGCCGGGCAGCGGCACGGCGACCACGTCCCGCATCGCCTCCAGCGCGGCGGCGAACCGCGAGTACTCCTCCACGCCGGTGAACGCCAGCGCGGACGGCAGGCAGACCAGCGCGGGCGGCACGAACCCGGTGGTGAGCTTGACCGGCGTGACGTCGGGGCGGTCGGCGAGCGGGCCGAGGCGCGCGGCGGTGGCCAGCAGGTCGAGGCCGTCACGGGCGCGGTCGACGTCGATCGCCTTGCGCAGCAGGGTTTCCAGGGGCCCTGGGTCCCGGTTGGCCGTGCCGCGGAGCTGCCCGTAGAGGTGGTTGGCCAACTGGGCGGGTGTGGGGAAGTCGAACACGGCGGTCGCGGCCAGCTCCAGGCCGGTGGCCGCGTTGAGCCGGTTGCGCAGCTCGATCGCGGTCAGCGAGTCCACGCCGTGGTCGCGGAACGCCTGCTGCGGGTCGGCGGTCAGCGGCGTGGTGTGGCCGAGGACGGCCGCGCTGTGGGTGTTGATCACGTCGAGCAGCAGGGCGCGCTGCTCGGGTTCGGCCAGTGCGGCGAGGCGTCCGATCAGGTCGGACGGCGTGACCGCGGGTGCCGTGGCGCGGTGTGCCCGCCCGCGGCGCAGCAGCGGCGTGCGGGCCGTGGCCGGGTCGAGGTGGGCGGGCACCAGCACGGGCGGGCCGGCCGCCAGGCCGAGGTCGAACAGCGCCAGCGCCCGGTCGGTCGGCAGCGCGGGGAGGCCGGCGCGGGCCAGCCGGAGCCGGTCGGCCGCGGTCAGGTGGCCGGTGATGCCGCTGTCCTGCGCCCACTGGCCCCACGCCAGCGACACGGCGGGCAGGCCGGCCGCGTGCCGGTGGCGGGCCAGGGCGTCGAGGAACGAGTTGGCCGCCGCGTAGTTGGCCTGCCCGGGACTGCCCAGCACGCCCGCCGCGGACGAGAACAGCACGAACGCGTCCAGGTCGCGGGTCAGCTCGTGCAGGTGCCAGGCGGCGTCGACCTTGGGCCGCAGCACGGCGTCCAGCCGGTCGGGGGTGAGGCTCGCGGTCACGGCGTCGTCCACGATCCCGGCGGTGTGCACGACCACGCGCAGGTCGTCGACCGTGGCCAGGAGCGCGGCGAGCGCGTCCCGGTCGGCGACGTCGCACGCGGCCACGGTGGCGGTCGCGCCCAGTTCGGCCAGGTCGGCCCGGAGTTCCGTCGCGCCCGGGGTCGCGTCGCCGCGACGGCCGACCAGGACGACGTGCCGCACGCCGTGCGCGGTGACGAGGTGGCGCGCGGTGAGGCCGCCGAGGACGCCCAGGCCGCCGGTGATCAGGGCGGTGCCGCGCAGCCGGGGTGGCGTGGTGTCCTCGGTGGACTTGGTCAGCCTCGGGACGAGGGCCGTGCCGTCGCGGAGCCGCAGGTGCGGTTCGGCTTCGGCGAACGCGGTCCGCACGGCGGCCGGGAGCGCTTGGCGGGACGCCTCCGTGCCGTCGTGGTCGACCAGCAGGAACCGGCCGGGGTGCTCGGTCTGCGCGCTGCGGACCAGGCCCTGGACGGCCGAGGACGGCAGGTCGTCTTCGGTGACGATCACCAGGCGGGTGCCGTCGGCCAGCGCGCGTTGCACGTCGTGGAGCGCTTGCCGGGTGAGGGCGTGGGTCTGCTCGACCGGGTCCGCGCCGGCGGCGGTGAGCTCGCGGAACTCGGCCGTCACGTCCGGCGCGTCGGTGACCGGCAGCGGTGTCCAGTCGAGGGTGAACAGCGAGTCCGGGTGCCGGGTGACGGCGAGGCCGCCCAGTTCGACGGGCCGCAGCACGAGCGAGTCGACGGTGGCGACGGGTGTGCCGGCGGTGTCGGTGACGCGGACCGCGTAGGTGTCCGGCGCGGTGGGCGACAGGACGACCCGCAGGGTGGCGGCCGTGCCGGTGATCGACGCGCCCGTGAACGAGAACGGCAGCCGGGCCAGGCCCTGGCCGGGTCCGTCGACCTCGGCGGTGATGCCGGTCAGCAGGGTGAGCGGCTGGATCGCCGCGTCCAGCAGGGCCGGGTGCAGGCCGTAGCCGGACAGGTGGGCGTGGTCGGCGGGGAAGGCGACCTCGGCGTGCAGCTCGTCGCCGTGCCGCCAGATGGCGCGCAGGCCCCGGAACGTGGGTCCGTAGTCGTAGCCCGCGTCGGCGAGCGTGTCGTAGAGGGTGGAGATGTCGACCGGGGTCGCGCCGGCGGGTGGCCAGGTGGTGGGTCCGGTGGGCGGGGTGGCCGGTTCGGTGGCCAGGACGCCGGTGGCGTGGCGGGTCCAGTCGTCCGGGTCGGCGGCGGTGCGCGAGTGGAGGGTGACGGGTCGTCGGCCGGTGGCGTCCGGCGCGCCGACGGCGACCCGGACGTGCGCGGTGTCGTGCAGCGGCAGCGGCGCTTCGAGGACGAGTTCGGCCAGCACCGGGCAGCCGACCTGCCCGCCTGCCCGCAGGGCCAGTTCCACGAACCCGGTGGCGGGCAGCAGGGCCGTGCCGAGGACGGTGTGCTCGGCCAGCCACGGGTGCGCGGTCGCCGCCAGCACGCCGGTCAGCACCACTCCCTGCCCGTCCGGCAGCGGCACCGCCGCCCGCAACAACGGGTGGTCCAGCGCGTCGAGCCCGGCCCCGGCCACGTCCGCCGGGGCGCTCGGCACCAGCCAGAACCGTTCGTGCCGGAACGGGTGGGCGGGCAGGTCCAGGTGGGTCCGCGGCGCCGCCGGCCGCCAGTCCGCGCCCTGCTCCCAGAGCTGGCCGAGGGCGGCGAGGACGCGTTCGGGCTCGTCGTGGTCGCGCCGCATCACGCCGGTCGGCACCAGCGTGGGGTGGGGCCCGATCTCCAGGAACGTCGTCACCCCGTTGGCCCGGCACCAGTCCACGGCATCCTCGAACCGCACGGCTTCCCGTGCTTGCCGCACCCAGTACCCGGCGTCGAACGCCGTGCCTTCGGAAGGGTCCCCGCCCAGGGGATCCCTGTTTTCAACGCTACGCGAACGGTCCGACAAAACCGTGGACACGATGGGGATCTGTGGATAACCGAAAGTCAG
>NZ_JBIVUG010000020.1:0-90207 GCF_044757065.1 Actinosynnema sp. NPDC091369
TTTCGTTCTGGCTGAAGCTTAGCTCGTTCGTTTTCGCGGTGTCAAATCGGCCGGTTTCGGCTTCTCGGCTCCGCGACAAACTCGCTTCGCATTCACTTTGTCTTACCGTCCGGAACCGAGGCAGCACTCTGTGCTGCTGATTCTGTCCCGGGGGCTTGTGTTCGCCGCGCTCCGTTCCGGTCTCTCTCCGGCCCGTTCCGCGCTGGCAGAGAGAAAGTTACACCCCGGCCCGCGCGGAGACAAATCGGGGGGTCGCTTACCGCGTCTCCGCAGCTAGGCGTGGTGCGCTTCCCCAGGACGGTGGATGCTGGGCCGGTGCAGCTCTCCCCTCGGCTCGGCCGGTACGCGTTCCACGTCCTCGTGGTCGCGGCTTGCTACTACGTGGGTGCCCAGCTCGGTCTCCTCCAGGCATTGGTCAACGACCAGGTGACGCCGTTGTGGCCGCCGACCGGTGTCGCGGTGCTCGCGCTGCTGCTGGGCGGGCTGAGGATGTGGCCGGGTGTCGCGCTGGGCGCGTTCACGACGAACTCCACGCTGACCGACCTCGGCACCACCGTCCTCATCACGGCCGGCAACACGCTCGCACCGGTGGTCGCCTACCTGTTGTTGAAGAGAGCCGGCTTCCGCCCGGAGATGGACCGCACGCGTGACGCGCTCGCCCTGGTGCTGCTGGGCGGGTTCGTCGGCATGGCGGTCAGCGCGACGATCGGCTCCGGCACGTTGCTGCTGACGGGCGTGATCGGCGGCTCGCTGTTCTGGTCCACGTGGACGGTGTGGTGGACCGGTGACGCGCTGGGCGTGCTGGTGTTCGTGCCGATCGTGCTGGCGCTGCGCTCCCTGCGCCTGCGCCACCACCCGCTGCGCCGGTGGGTGGAGGCGGTCGGGCTGGTCGTGAGCACTGCGGTGGTCATGGCGGTGGCGAGCACGCACGATTTGCGGTTGATGTACCTGGTGTTCCCGTTCCTCATCTGGGCGGCGCTGCGCTTCCAGCACCTGGGCACGGCGCCGTGCGCGTTGATCGCGACGACCCTGGCCGCACGGGGCGCGGCGCGTGCCACGGGTCCGTTCGCGGATCTGGAGCTGGTGGTGCGGATGGTGACGTTGCAGGCGTTCAACGGCACGTCCGTGTTGACGGCGCTGCTGCTGTCGGCGGTGATCGCGGAGCGCAACGCGGCGCGGGCGGCGATCGAGCGCACGGTGGCGCAGCTCGCGGACGTGGTCGCGCAGTACCAGCCGATGGTGCTGGGCGACCTGCTGCCCAAGCCCCCGGAGAAGCGCTGAATGGACGTGGTGGTGGTCGGCGGCGGGCCGGCGGGGCGGGCGTTGGCGCGGGCGTGCGCGGCGCGGGGTCTGGGGACGACGGTGGTCGACCCGAACCCGGCGCGGCCGTGGCGGGCGACGTACGCGGCGTGGGTGGACGAGTTGCCGGAGGACGCGCCGGTCGCGGTGAGCACGTCGAGGGCGCGCGCGGTGACGACGGCGGAGCACGTGATCCCGAGGGGTTACGCGGTGCTCGACAACGTCGGGTTGCGGCGGCTCCCGGACGAGGTGCGGGTGGTCGCGGGTCGGGTGGTCGACCGGACGGCCACGTCGGTGACGTTGGCCGGCGGGCGGGTGCTGACCGGGCGGGTGGTGGACGCGACCGGCGCGATGGGTGGTCGCGCGGCGCAGACGGCGGTGGGTGTGGTGGTGCCCGCGGCGTCGGCGACGCCGTTCGTCGGCCCGGACGAAGCGGTGATCATGGACTGGCGCAGGCCCCCGGCGGCGACGACGAGCGATCCGACGTTCCTCTACGCGATCCCGGTGTCGGCGGACGAGGTGCTGTTGGAGGAGACGTCGTTGGCCCGTCGGCCGGGTCTGCCGCTGGCCGAGCTGCGGCTCCGGCTCCACGCCCGCCTCGCCGCGCAGGACGTCGCGGTGCCGCGGGGTGAGGAGAGGGTGCGCATCCCGTTGGACGGGCGGGCGCGGGACAGGGCGTTCGGCGCGGCGGCGGGGTGGGTGCACCCGGCGACCGGGTACAGCGTGGCGGTGGCGCTGCAGCGGGCGCCGGTGGTGGCGGACGCGCTGGCGCGGGGTCGGGAGGTGAAGCGGTCGGCGGCGGAACGGGCGGTGCGCGCGTTGCGGCTGAGGGGTCTGGCGGCGTTGCTCGCGCTGCCGCCGGACGAGGTGCCGGAATTCTTCAACAGCTTTTTCGAATTGTCCGGCACTCTTCAACGCGCCTACCTCGGCGGGCACGATGACCTGCGCGGAACCGTGCGGGCGATGCTCCGGCTGTTCGGCTCGGCGTCCTGGGTTATGCGAGGTCGCCTGGCATTCCCTGTGCAATCGGCCAAAAGTGCGAGAACAGTCGGTTAACGGTCTCGGCAAAAGAAGATCGACCGGGCACGATCGACCGCGTGCCCGCCTTGCTGGATGACGTTCGCTTCGCCTTCCAGCCGTTGTTCAACCTCCACACCGGAGGGGTCGTGGCGGTTGAAGCGCTGGCCCGACCGCACGACGGCACCGTGCAGGACCTGCTGCGGATGGCGTTCCGCGCCGGGTACCTGGCCAACACCGACGTGGCCCTCGCGTGCCGCGCGGTCCGGCACGCGGCCGACCACGGCCTGGGCGTGCCGCTGCACGTCAACCTGCTCGCGCTGACCATCGCGGACAAGCCCGAGCTGATGGCCCCGCTGTACGGCGCGCTGCGCGAGGTCGGGCGCGGTCCCGCCGACCTGGTGGTCGAGGTCGGCACGCCGTACTCGCGCGCGCCGCGACGGCTGCTGGTCAAGGGCATCGAGCGGCTGCGGCGGGACGGGTTCCGGATCGGCCTGGACGGCGTCGGCGAGGGCGATTCGCCGTTGTCGCTGCTGGCCGAGGTGCGGCCCGAGGTGGTCAAGCTGGACCGCGAGGTGGTGGTGGCGCTGCCCGCCGACGCCGCCCGGTACGCGATGGTGCAGGCGTTGCAGCACCTGTGCGAGCACACGGGCACGCAGGTGGTGGCCGAGGGCGTGGAGACGGAGGCGGAGCTGGCCGCGCTGCGGCGGCTCGGGGTGCGGCTCGCGCAGGGCAACCTGCTGGCGAGCCCCCAGCGCCGGCCGAAGGTGGACGCGACCATCGCGGCGGTGTTGAGCGAGGTCAACGACCCGGAGGCGGTCACCAGCACGATGACCGCGCCGTTGCGCCGCCAGGCGGGGCCGAGGGTGACCGACTTCCTGCACCCGGCGACCACGCTGCCCGACTCGGCGACGTCCGAGGAGGTGCGCGACGTGCTGGCGAACCAGCCGACGGTCAGCGGCGTGGTGCTCGTGGACGGCGAGGGCAGGCCGCGGTGGACGGTGGACCGCAACCGGTTCCTGCTGGCGGTGACGGGGCCGTTCGGGCACGCGCTGCACGCCAAGCGGGAGGCGGCGCGGTTGGCGGACAGGCCGAAGCTGATCGGGGCCGAGTCGAGCGCGTTGGAGCTGCTGGACGTCGTCGCGCACGCCAACCGGGAGCGCACCAACGACGACTTGGTGGTGGTGGACGACGATGACCGCTGCCTGGGCGTGGTGCGGGTCGCGGACGTGGTGCGCGGGGTGGCCGAGATGAAGGTGGAGCAGGCGGCGGCGCTGAGCCCGTTGACCAGGCTGCCGGGCAGCGACTCGATCGCGCGCGAGGTGGACCGGCGCATCCTGGGCGGCGAGCTGTTCGCGGTGGCGTGGCTGGACGTGGACGCGTTCAAGCGGGTCAACGACTCGGTGGGGTTCGCGGCGGGTGACGACCTGATCCGGGCGATCGGGCGGGCGCTGACCGACGGCGCGGCGTTGCACCCCGGTGTGCAGGTGGGGCACGTCGGCGGGGACGACTTCCTGGTGGTGGCCGGGTTGAACGAGATCGTGCCGTTCGCCGCGGGGGTGCTGGACGCGCCGTTCGAGGCGGAGGGCCGCGGGGTGACGTTGTCGTTGGCGACGTTGATCTGCGCGGCCGGGTCGGTGGGGTCCTACCGCGAGGTGTCGCGGCTGCTGGCGCCGTTGAAGGAGCACGCGAAGTCGCTGCGGGGCACGAGCTGGGTGCTGGGGCGGCCGGGCAGCGACCACGTCGACGTGCTGCGCGGCGGTCCGCATCTGGCGGTAGGTTAGGAAAGTTCACCGCAAAGCCGCATGTGCGGCCCGTTTGGTTACTCATAGCATCAGGCGGACTACCCAGCGTCGGGAGGTCCCTGGTGAGCGAGGTCACCGCCCTACCGCTTCCCCGAGCCGTCTCGGACCTGCCGCTGTCGGTGGGGGTCGAGGAGGAGTTCCTGCTGGTCGACGCGGACACCGGCGTGCTGGTGCCGCTCGCCGGCTCGGTGCTCGGCGGCGTCCGTTCCGCGTTGGACCTCCAGCAGGAGATGACGCTGTACCAGGTGGAGAGCGCCACCGGGGTGTGCCTGAGCATGACCGAGGTGCGGGAGCAGCTGCTGGCGGCGCGGCGGGCGCTGGCGGCGCTGGCCGGCCCGCACGGCGCGCGGATCGTGGCGACCGGGACGCCGGTGCTCGGTGGCCTGCACCCGCCGCCGCTGACCGAGTCCGACCGCTACCGGACGATCGCCGCCGAGTACGGGTCGCTGATCGACGGGCTGACCATCTGCGGGTGCCACGTGCACATCGGCATCCCGGACGAGGACACCGGGGTGCTGATCAGCAACCACCTGCGGCAGTGGCTGCCGGTGCTGCTGGCGATCAGCGCGAACTCGCCGTTCTCGGACGGCCGCGACTCGGGGTACGCGAGCTGGCGCTACCTGGCGTGGAGCCCGTGGCCGTCGGCGGGCGCGCCGCCGTGGTTCGAGTCGGCGGAGGACTACCACCGGTGGGCGCGGGTGCTGCGGACGGGCGGGGCGGCGCTGGACCCCGCGATGGTCTACTGGGACGTGCGCCTGTCGGCGCGTCACCCGACCGTGGAGCTGCGGGTGTGCGACGTGGCGGCGACCGTGGACGAGGCCGTGGTGCTGGCGGCCCTGGTGCGGGCCATCGCGGTCACGGCGCTGGCCGGTGCGCCCGCGCAGCGCGTGCCCGACCTGGTGCTGCGGACCGCGTTGTGGCGGGCGGCCCGCGACGGGTTGGACGGCGCGGGGATCGAGCCGCGCAGCGGCCGGCTGGTGCCCGCGGCGGACATGGCGCGGGCGTTGGTGGACTGGACCCGGCCGGCGCTGCGCGCGGCCGGCGACGAGGACCTGGTGGTCGACGGCGTGGACCGGGTGCTGCTGGACGGCACGGGCGCGGTGCGGCAGCGACGGGCGTTCCGGCGGCGCGGTTCGCTCGTGGACGTGGTCGAGATGCTCGTGGCGCAGACCTGAGGTGTGGGCCCGGCGGGCAGGGGCACCCTTGTCGTACGCGAACGAAGGAGGTTCGGTATGACCACCGCACGGGAGATCATGAACTCCGGTGTCCAGTGCATCAAGGAGGACCAGAGCCTGCTCGACGCGGCGACGATGATGCGCGACCTGGGCGTCGGCTCGTTGCCGATCTGCGGCAAGGACGACCGGCTGCACGGCATCATCACCGATCGCGACATCGTGCTGCGCTGCGTGGCCGAGGGTCGTGACCCCGCGTCCATGAGGGCCGGTGACATGTCCGGTCACCTGCACTGGGTCGAGGCGAACGACGACCTGTCCCACGTGCTGCGGACGATGGAGGACAACCAGATCCGCAGGCTCCCGGTGATCGAGGACCACCGCCTGGTCGGCATGGTGTCGGAGGCGGACCTCGCCCGTCACCTGGACGAGTCGCAGATCGCGGAGTTCGTGGAGCGCGTCTACGCCCGGTGACGGTCCCGGGTTCGACACGGGTCGGAAGCGGGAAAAGCGTCCTCGCCGGACCGGCGAGGACGCTTTTCCCGCTTTGTGCCCGGTCCGGGTCAGACCGTGAACCCCAGGGCGCGCAACTGCTCGCGACCGTCGTCCGTGATCTTCTCCGGGCCCCACGGCGGCATCCAGACCCAGTTGATGCGGAAGTCGTTGACGATCCCGCCGCCACCGCCGCCGACCAGCGCCGACCGCGTCTGGTCCTCGATGACGTCGGTCAGCGGGCACGCGGCCGACGTCAGGGTCATGTCGATGAGCGCGACGTTCTCCTCGTCCACGCGGATGTCGTAGACCAGGCCCAGGTCCACGACGTTGATGCCCAGCTCGGGGTCGACGACGTCGCGCATGGCCTCCTCGACGTCGTCCACCGCGGCCACGTCGGCCTTCGGCGCGGGCGGTTCGGGCATGCCCTCGATGCCGCGCACCACGTCCTCTTCGGCGGTCATGCCTTTGCTCCCTCGCTGCGTGCCACCGCGTCCTTGAACGCCATCCAGCCCAGCAGCGCGCACTTCACGCGCGCCGGGTACTTCGCCACGCCCGCGAACGCGATGCCGTCCTCCAGGACGTCCTCGTCGGGCTCCACCTGACCACGGCCCTGCATCAGCTCGACGAACGCGTCCATCTTCTCGAACGCCTCCCCCAGCGGCCGACCCACCACCAGGTCGGTCAGCACCGAGGTGGACGCCTGGCTGATGGAACAGCCCTGCCCGTCGTACGACACGTCGCGCACGGTGTCGCCGTCCAGGGACACCCGCAGCGTCACCTCGTCGCCGCACGTGGGGTTGATCTGGTGCGACTCGGCGTCGTACGGGTCGCGCAGGCCGCGGCCGTGCGGGTTCTTGTAGTGGTCCAGGATGATCTCCTGGTACATCTGCTGCAACTGCATCAAGCCCACCCGTGAGTCATCGAACGCCGAAGAACTTCTGCGCCTCGCGGACGGCGTCGACCAGCGCGGTCACCTCGTCCACCGTGTTGTACAGGTAGAAGCTGGCCCGCACGGTCGCGGCGGCGTCCATCCGCCGGTGCAGGGGCCACGCGCAGTGGTGGCCGACGCGCACCGCGACGCCCAGGCTGTCGAGCACCTGGCCGGCGTCGTGGGCGTGGATGCCCTCCACCACGAACGACACCGCGCCGCCCCGGTCCACCGCGTCCAGCGGGCCGACGATCCGCACGCCGGGGATCGCGGACAGGCCGCGCAGCGCCGCCTCGGTGAGCTGGTGCTCGTGCGCGGCGACGCGGTCCATGCCGATGGCGTTGAGGTAGTCCACCGCCGCGCCCAGAGCCACCGCCTGCGACGTCATGGGCACGCCCGCCTCGAACCGCGCGGGCGGAGGGGCGAACGTCGACTTGGCCATGTGGACCATCTCGATCATCGATCCGCCGGTGAGGAACGGCGGCAGGGCCTCCAGCAGCTCGCGGCGGCCGTACAGGACCCCGATGCCGGACGGGCCGAGCATCTTGTGGCCGCTGAACACCGCGAAGTCCACGCCGAGGGCCTTGAAGTCGACCGGGCCGTGCGGCACGGACTGGCACGCGTCCAGCACGGTGAGCGCGCCCACCGCGCGGGCCGCGTCCGCGAGCACGCGCACCGGGTTGACGGTGCCGAGCACGTTGGACTGGTGGGTGAACGCGACGACCTTCGTCTTCGGGGTGATCAGCTCGTCGATGCCCGACAGGTCCAGCCGGCCCTCGTCGGTGACGCCGAACCAGCGCAGCGTGGCGCCGGTGCGGGCGGCCAGCTGCTGCCACGGCACAAGGTTCGCGTGGTGCTCCATCTCGGTCACGACGATCTCGTCGCCGGGGCCGATGCGGAACCGCTCGGCCTCGGGACCGGCGGTGGCCGCGTTGCCCATCGCGTACGCGACGAGGTTCACGCCCTCGGTCGCGTTCTTGGTGAACACGATCTCGCCGTACTGCACGCCCACGAAGTCGGCGATCTTCTGCCGCGCGCCCTCGTAGGCGTCGGTGGCCTCCTCGGCCAGCTGGTGCGCCCCGCGGTGGACCGCGGCGTTGGCGGTCTCCAGGAAGGCGCGCTCGGCGTCGAGGACCTGCCTCGGCCGCTGCGAGGTGGCGCCGGAGTCCAGGTAGACCAGCCGCTTGCCCTCCCGCACGGTGCGGCCCAGGATCGGGAAGTCCGCCCGGACGCCTACGACGTCCAGTGGAGTAGCGGTGGTGGTCACTGCTCCGACGCCTCCTCTCGATACGTGTTCACGGACGGTTGCACGACAGGTGCAACGTCAGCCGATGCTGGCGGCTTCCTGCTTGCCGATGTACTTCACGTAACCCTCGGCCTCGAGCTTGTCGGCCAGCTCCGGGCCGCCGGACTCGGCGATGCGGCCTCCTGCGAAGACGTGCACGAAGTCGGGCGAGATGTACTTCAGGATCCGGGTGTAGTGCGTGATCAGCATCACGCCGACCTCGCTGGACCCCTTGTACCGGTTCACGCCCTCGGACACGACGCGCAGCGCGTCGACGTCCAGGCCGGAGTCGGTCTCGTCCAGGATCGCGATCTTCGGCTTGAGCAGGCCGAGCTGCAGGATCTCGTGGCGCTTCTTCTCACCGCCGGAGAAGCCCTCGTTGACCGAGCGCTCCGCGAAGGCCGGGTCGATGTCCAGGTCGGACATCGCCTCCTTGACCTCCTTGACCCAGTGGCGCAGCTTCGGCGCCTCGCCGCGCACGGAGGTGGCCGCGGTGCGCAGGAAGTTCGACATCGAGACGCCGGGCACCTCGACCGGGTACTGCATGGCGAGGAACAGACCCGCGCGGGCGCGCTCGTCCACGGTCATCTCCAGCACGTCCTCGCCGTCCAGCAGCACGCTGCCGGAGGTGATCTCGTACTTGGGGTGCCCGGCGATGGCGTAGGACAAGGTGGACTTGCCCGAGCCGTTGGGGCCCATGATCGCGTGGGTCTCGCCTGCCTTGATCGTCAGGTCGACGCCCTTGAGGATCTCCTTGGCACCGTCGTCGGTGTTGACCGAGACGTGCAGGTCCTTGATCTCCAGAGTGGCCATTGGTGCTTCGTTCTCCTGGTGTTGCGAGCGAAAGTCAGTTCAGAGCCGTGGTGACGTCCACGTAGACGTCACCACCGCGGAGCTCGACGGCGAACACGTCGACCGGCTCGGTGGCGGGCGGCGAGGACGGGCGGCCGGTGCGCAGGTCGAAGCACGACCCGTGCAGCCAGCACTCCACGCCCTTGCGCGTCACCTCGCCCTCGCTGAGCGCGACCTCGGCGTGCGAGCACAGGTCGCGCAGCGCGTGCACGGCGTCGCCGTCGCGGACGAGCACGACCGGGGTGTACTCGTCGCCGACCTCGAACGCCGCGGGCTTGCGGTCGTCGAGGTCGGTCAGCGAGCACACCCTGATCACACGCCCACCGCTTCGAGTTCCGCCTCGATGGCGGCTTCCAGGCGCTCGCGCACCTCGGGGACACCGATCTTGAGCAGGATCTCGTGGAAGAACCCGCGCACGACCAGCCGGCGCGCCTGCTCCTCCGGGATGCCGCGGGCCTGCAGGTAGAACAGCTGCTCGTCGTCGAACCGGCCGGTGGCGCTGGCGTGGCCCGCGCCTTCGATCTCGCCGGTCTCGATCTCCAGGTTCGGCACCGAGTCGGCGCGGGCGCCGTCGGTGAGCACCAGGTTGCGGTTGAGCTCGAAGGTCTCGGTGCCCTCCGCCGCGGCGCGGATCAGCACGTCGCCGATCCACACGGTGTGCGCGTCCTCGCCCTGCAACGCGCCCTTGTAGACCACGTTGCTGCGGCAGTTGGACACCGCGTGGTCGATGAAGGTGCGGTGCTCCAAGTGCTGGCCCGCGTCGGCGAAGTACAGGCCGAGCAGCTCGGCGTCGCCGCCGCGCCCGGTGTAGGTGACGACCGGGGTGAGGCGGACGACGTTGCCGCCGAGGGTGATGACGGTGTGCTTGAACGTGGCGTCACGGCCCAGCTTGGCGTGGTGCGCGGAGACGTGCACCGCGTCGTCGGCCCAGTCCTGGATGGCGACCACGGTCAGGTGCGCGCCGTCGCCGACGACGAACTCGACGTTGTCGGCGTACGCGCCGGAGCCGCGGTGGTCGATGACGACGACGGCCTCGGCGAACGGCTTGGCGTGCACGTGCAGGTGGCCGTAGGCGACCTTGCCCGCGCCCGCGCCGGTCACGGTGATCGTGGTCGGCTCGGACTTCGCGTCACCGGGCAGGGTGACGACGGTGGCCTCGGTGAACGACGACCACGCCTGGGCGGCGATGCGGTCACCGGGGGTGCCCGCGCTGCCCAGCCGCTCGTCGCCGCGCGCCGCGGTCTCGACCGCGACGCCCTCCGGCGCGGTGACCTCGACGGTCGCCGTGCCGGTCGCCTCGGCGCCGTTGTGCAGGTTCGCCAGGCGCTTCATGGGGGTGAAGCGCCAGATCTCCTCGCGACCGCCGGGCACCTCGAACGCGTTCACGTCGAACGACGTGAAGTGGTCCGCTCGGGAGGCCACCGGGGCCGTGCCCGTCTTTTCGGCGCGACCGTGCGAGTGGGCCGTCAGGCCGTGTTGCTGTTGTTCGGTGGTGACGGCCATGTCAGCCGACGGCCCCTTCCATCTGCAGCTCGATCAGGCGGTTCAGCTCGAGGGCGTACTCCATCGGCAGCTCGCGCGCGATGGGCTCGACGAACCCGCGCACGATCATCGCCATGGCCTCGTCCTCGTTGAGACCGCGGGACATCAGGTAGAACAGCTGGTCCTCGGAGACCTTCGAGACCGTGGCCTCGTGGCCCATCGACACGTCGTCCTCGCGGACGTCGACGTAGGGGTAGGTGTCCGAGCGGCTGATGTTGTCCACCAGCAGCGCGTCGCACTTGACCGTGGACTTCGAGTGGTGCGCCCGCTTGTTGACCTGCACGAGGCCGCGGTAGGAGGTGCGGCCACCGCCGCGCGCCACCGACTTCGACACGATCGTGGACGACGTGTGCGGCGCCATGTGGACCATCTTCGCGCCCGCGTCCTGGTGCTGGCCCTCGCCCGCGAACGCGATCGAGAGGACCTCGCCCTTGGCGTGCTCGCCCATGAGGAACACGGCCGGGTACTTCATGGTGACCTTGGAGCCGATGTTGCCGTCGATCCACTCCATGGTCGCGCCCTCTTCGGCCTTGGCGCGCTTGGTGACCAGGTTGTAGACGTTGTTCGACCAGTTCTGGATGGTCGTGTAGCGGCAACGACCACCCTTCTTGACGATGATCTCCACGACGGCGGAGTGCAGCGAGTCCGACGAGTAGATCGGCGCGGTGCAGCCCTCGACGTAGTGCACGTAGGCGCCCTCGTCGACGATGATCAGCGTGCGCTCGAACTGACCCATGTTCTCGGTGTTGATCCGGAAGTAGGCTTGGAGCGGGATGTCGACGTGCACGCCCTTCGGCACGTAGATGAACGAGCCGCCCGACCACACTGCGGAGTTCAGCGCGGAGAACTTGTTGTCACCCGACGGGATGACGGAGCCGAAGTACTCCTTGAACAGCTCCGGGTGCTCGCGCAGGCCCGTGTCCGTGTCGAGGAAGATGACGCCCTGCTCCTCGAGGTCCTCGCGGATCTTGTGGTAGACGACCTCGGACTCGTACTGGGCCGCGACGCCGGACACCAGGCGCTGCTTCTCCGCCTCGGGGATGCCCAGGCGGTCGTAGGTGTTCTTGATCTCGTCGGGCAGGTCGTCCCAGGTCGCCGCCTGCTTCTCGGTCGACCGGACGAAGTACTTGATGTTGTCGAAGTCGATGCCCGACAGGTCCGAACCCCAGGTGGGCATCGGCTTGCGGTCGAACAGGCGCAGCGCCTTCAGCCGGAAGTCCAGCATCCACTCGGGCTCGTTCTTCTTCGCCGAGATGTCCCGAACGACTTCCTCGTTCAGGCCCCGGCGAGCGCTCGCGCCTGCCACGTCCGAGTCGGCCCAGCCGAACTCGTAGTTGCCGATGCTCGCCAGGGTCTCTTCCTGGGTGAGCGGGGCTGTGGTGGTGCGCTGCTCGGCAGCGGCAGTCATGCGGGCTCCCCTCCATCTGGGATCCGGGGTGTGTTCGGGATGTGCGTCGTGCACACGGCATCGCCGCGGGCGATGGTGGCCAGGCGCTGGACGTGCGTGCCGAGCAGGTCGGCGAACGCCGCCGTCTCGGTCTCGCACAGCTGCGGGAACTCCGCCGCTACGTGCGCCACCGGGCACAGGTGCTGGCAGAGCTGCTCGCCCGCCCCCACGTGGCGCGCCGAGGCAGCGTAGCCCTCCCTGGTCAGCGCCACCGCGAGGGCCTTGGCCCGGTCCGCGGCGTCGGGCTGGGTGACGATGGCCGCGCGGTGCCGGTCGACGAATGCGGACACCCGTCGTTCGGCGAAGGTCCGTACCGCCTCCTCCCCGCCCTGTTCGGCGAGGAACCGCAACGCGGCCACGGCGAGGTCGTCGTAGGCGTGCCCGAAGCGGGCCCGCCCCTGCTCGGTCAGCAGGAACAGCTTGGCCGGGCGACCCCGACCGCGCTGGCCCCGGCGCGGGGCCTCCCTGCTGCTCGCCTCACCGTCGGCCACCAGCGCGTCGATGTGCCGGCGCACCGCCGTGGGGCTCAGGCCCAGCTGCTCCGCGACCGAGGCCGCGGTCACCGGGCCCTGCTCCAGGAGGAGCCGTGCGACGGCGTGCCGGGTACGGCCGTCGTGCCCGGACGGCACAGCGGTCGATTCGATCCCGGCGTTTTTCACAACACCAGTGTTGCGTATTTCGCGTGCGGTCGCAAAGATCGGCCCGTGTCGGGTGACCCGAGTCACGCGACCAGGCCGGTCGCTACCCTTCGGGACGTGGCGGCGGGCGGAATGGTGATGGCGAACCGGAGCGAGATCGGCGAGGCAGCACCCCTCGACGCGCCCGAACGGCGACAACTCGACGTCATCCGCCGCTGGGGCACCGTCGGGGCGCTGCTGGTGGCCGTCGGCTCCCTCGGGTCCGGCGCGGCGCCCGTGTTCAGCCCGTTGCCGGGCACGCCGCTGCTGGGGCTGTTCGTGCGCATGCCCAGCGCGTCCATGGGCGCGGTGTGGACCGGCATGTTCCTCATCGTGTCGGCGTGGCTGTGGCTGGGCCGGTTCGCCCGGCCGGGCCGCCCCCGGCTGGTGACGCGCAGCCAGCTCGACCGCACGCTGCTGATGTGGATCACGCCGCTGGTGTTCGTGCTGCCCATGTTCAGCCGTGACGTCTACAGCTACCTGGCGCAGTCGCAGATCGCGGCCAACGGGCAGGACCCGTACGAGCTGGGCCCGGCCACGGCGCTGGGCGTGGAGCACGACCTGACCAAGAACGTGCCGAACATCTGGCGCGAGACGCCCGCGCCGTACGGGCCGCTGTTCCTGGCCGCCGGGCGGGTCATCTCGATGGTGACCGGCGACAGCGTGCTGCCCGGCATCTTCCTGCACCGGCTGCTGGGGCTGCTGGGGCTGGCGATGATCGTGTGGGCCCTGCCGCGGCTGGCGCGGCGGTTCGGCGTGCCGCCGGTGAGCGCGCTGTGGCTGGGCGCGGCGAACCCGCTGGTGCTGTTCCACCTGGTCGTGGGCGTGCACAACGAGGGTTTGGCGATCGGCCTGATGCTGGTGGGGCTGGAGCTGGCGCTGCGGAAGATGCCGGTGACGCCCGGCGCGCCGACGACGCGCGAAGAGCTGCTGTGGATCGTGCTCGGGGCGACCATGATCACGATGGGCGCGGCGGTGAAGATCCCGGCCGCGCTGGCGCTCGGGTTCCTCGGCGTGATGATCGCGCGGCGGTGGGGCGGGCGGTTCTCCGACCTGGTGCGGGCGGCGCTGTTGTTGCTGGTCATCTCGGGTGTGGTGATGGTCGGGACGTGCGTGGGCACCGGGCTCGGGTTCGGCTGGGTGGAGACGCTGAACGTCGCCGGGACGGTGAAGAGCTGGATGTCCCCGCCGACCGCGATGGGGTTCATGGGCGGCGGGCTGGGGCTGCTGCTCGGGCTGGGCAACCACACCGAGTCGGTGATCGTGCTGATGCGGATCGTGACGCAGGCCGTGTCGGTGGTGATCGTGGCGACGCTGCTGTGGAAGGCGTTCCGGGGCCGGATCAAGGCGATGAACGGCCTGGGCGCGGGCTTGGGCGCGGTGCTGGTGCTCGGGCCGGTGTTGCAGCCGTGGTACGTGCTGTGGGCCGCGTTGCCGCTGGCCACGGCCGTGCTGGCGCGTCGGTTCCGGGTCTTCGCCACCACCGCGAGCGCCGTGATCGCGGTCATCCTGCCGCCGACGGGCTCGGCGTTCGACGGCCGCGCCTACATCGTGCCGCAGGCCGTGACGGCCGCCCTGATCGCGTTCGGCGTGTGCCTCTTCGTCGCCCGCAAGCAGGTCGTCCCCCTGATCAAGCGCGACCCCCTCCCCGGCTCCGCCTGACCCGCGAGAGTCCCACGTTCGGAACGCGAGAGTCCTACGTTCAGAACACCCGAGTTCAACACTCAGAACGCTGCGGCACTTAGCCCGGCCTGCGCTGAGCGTTGAATTCGGGGGTCGCGAACGTAGGACTCTCGCGCGTTGGGTGTAGGACTCTCGCGGGGTGTAACTGGGGAGGGGCGGTGGGCGAGGTAGGGGGTGCGGGAGGATCGGGGGCCGCGGGGAGGAGGGCGTGATGGTGGACGTGCCCAGGGAGCAGATCCGGTTCGCCGTCGTGCTCAACGGGGGTGTCAGCCTCGCCGTGTGGATGGGCGGGGTCGTGCTCGAGCTCGACCGGCTGACCAGGGGTGACGGCCCGTACGCGGACCTGTTGGACATGGTCGGCAGCACGGCGCGCGCGGACGTCATCACGGGCACGTCGGCAGGGGGCATCAACGGGGCCGCGCTGGCGTTGTCCCAGGTCAACGCGAACGCCCGGCTCGAACGGCTGCGTGACCTGTGGGCCGAGCAGGGGCGCATGGAACAGCTGCTGCGCACCCCGTTCCGCGGCCAGCCGGTGTCGCTGCTGCGAGGTGACGAGTTCTTCCTGCCCCGGCTCCGGGAAGCCCTCGAACGCCTGACCACCGACTTCGCCCCGCAGGAGGACCGCCCGGTCGACCTGCGCATCACCACGACGCTGCTCGCGGGCGTGCCCACGGTCCACCACGACGACCTCGGCCAGACCCTCGTGCAGGCCACCCACCAGGGCAGCTTCTCGTTCCGCCGCGACCCCGACGGCCGGGACGACTTCGCCGCCGACCGGCTCCCGACGCTGGTCGACCGGTTGGCGCTGGCCGCGCGCTCGTCCGCGTCCTTCCCGTTCGCGTTCGAGCCGTCGTTCATCCCGGTCGCACCCGGCGCGCCCGACGGCGACAAGCCGAACATGGCCGACGTCGCCTCCTGGGCCAACGACACCGACAACCGGTCGCGCTACGCCGTCGACGGCGGCGTCCTGGTCAACACGCCCACCAAGGAGGCGTTGGAGGCCATCGACCGGATGCCCGCCGAGGGCCCGGTGCGGCGGGTGATGCTGCTGGTGTTCCCGCACGCCCCCGAGGCGGTCGTGGAGCCGGTCGCCCCGGTGGACGGCGCGCTGCCCAGCACCATCGCCACCGGCGGCAAGCTGCTCGGCGCGTTGACCAGCCAGAGCGGCCGCACCTACGTCGACCGCATCGAGGAGCACAACCGCAACGCCGCCTCACGCCGCGGCGGGCGCAACGCCCTGCTGGACCGGCTGGCGTCGGGCGGCTCGGTCACGGGGAAGCTGTACGCGCTGGCCGAGACCCTGCACGACCACTACGAGGACGTGCGCATCCGGCACGCCGCCCGCGACGTCACGACCCGCCAGTTCGAGGTGCCGGGCGCGAACGCCGCCGGCTGGACGTTCGAACGGGTCCGCGCGGCCGCCGAGGCCGCCCAGCGCGAGTACCGCGCGCAGCACAGCAAGCTGCCGTACGTGCCGACCCGGCCCCAGCCCGCCGCGCTGCCCGAGCACGGCTGGCCGTGGGGCGTCACGATGGCCGAACGGCTCGCCTCCGCCGCGATGGACGTGCTCAAGCGCCTGGTCTGGGTGATGCCGGACGCCCAGCGGCTCGCGCTGGCCCGCACGAACCTGTTCGACGTGCGGGCCAAGCTCCGCGCCGCCCGGATCGAGCTGGACGAGCACTGGACCACCGGCCGCGCGGAGGAGCTGGACCAGGAGTACTGGGAGCGGCGGGTCCGCCGGTTCGCCGCGAAGATGCTGGACGAGCCGGACGGCGTCGGCCGGCGGGTGCGGGAGCAGGTGGACCGGATCGCGGGCGTCCTCGGTGACGCGCACGACATCCTCGACCAGCTCGACGACGAGCAGCTGCGGGTGGGCGAGCTGCGGTCGTGGCACCGGCTGCTGACCGAGCCGCGCACCGACGCCGAGGCCGACGCGGGGCTGGTGGCGGGCGAGCTGCTGCTGTCGCGCGCGCTGGCTCTGGAGGTCGCCACGACGTGCCTGGCCGACGACACCCGAGGCGGCCTGGACCAGGCCGTGGAGCTGGTGCAGATCAGCCTCCAGACGCGCAACGCGTTCGCCGAGTACAGCCTCACCGCCGAGGACAAGGCCGGCGGGGCGTCGCTGAACCGGTTCTCCGGGTTCCTCAAGCGGTCCTGGCGGGTCAACGACTGGATCTGGGGCAGGCTCGACGGCGCGACCATGCTGTGCAAGGTGGTGTTCGACCCGAAGCGGCTGCTGCGGGTGGACCGCCTGACCGGCGGTGGCGGCGACCCCGTCGAACGGGCCGCGGCGAAGGTGGACGAGCTGGTGCTGGCGCTGTTCGGCGACGGCGTGCCGGACGAGCTGGCGCCGTACGTGCGGCGGGCGAAGGACGAGCTGGGCGCGGTCTACGCGAACCCGGACGGCGACCACCCGCCGACGTGCGCGGCGCTGGCCGAGCTGGCGGCGTGGGGCCTGCACACCCGGATCATCTGCGAGGAGCTGCCCGCGTTGCGCGCGGCGATCCTGGCCGACCGGCACGAGGGCGCGGACCGGCGTTCGCGCGGCGAGCTGTTCCTGGAGGAGCAGGCGGCGCTGCTGTCCCGGCTGCCCGTGCGCACGGACGCGGAACGGGTCGAGGTGGGCGTGCGGGGGCTGAGCGCGTTCGACCGGGCGGGCATCGGGCGCGAGCCGCTGGTGCAGGAGGCGAGCAGCGACCAGGTGATCCGGACGGCGGCGACGGCCGCGGCGGTGGCGATCACCGTGGCCGACAGCGACAACTCCGGGCTGGGCACGGCGAAACCGCTGACCAGGACGTTGCGCGGGGCGGCGCTGCTGCCGTACTGGACGATCACCGGGCTGACCAGGGGCGGGCGGCTGGCGCAGTTCCTGGGGCTGCTCGGGTTCGCGCTGGGCGGCGCGCTGCTGGTGCTGTCGCTGTTCGACCTGCTGCCGCCGTGGGCGGTCGGTCCGGCGGCGGCGTTCGGCGGCGGCACGCTGCTGGCCGCGTTCGGCTACGCGGCGCTGCGGTCGGGCACGCTGCTGCACGGGCTGGTGCTGCTGTCGCCGGTGATCCCGCTGGTGACGGTGGCGATCGACCGGACCCGGGACGCGTTGGCGTCCGGGCAGACCGGCGACCAGGCCGTGACGGGCATGGTGGCGGTCGGTGGCGTGCTGCTGGTCGTGGTGGGGTTGCTGGTCATCGGCAGCCTGCCCGCGCCGGTGGGCACGCCGCTGGCCGTGCTGGGCAAGGTGCGGCTGAAGCCGCGGCTGCTGCTGCGGGTGCTGGTGGCGGCGGCGATCGTGGCCGGTGTGTGGGCCGTGGTGCGGTACCGGCTGTACGACCTGAGCCCGGCGCTGGTGGTGATCGGGACGGCCGTCGCGATCCTGTTCGGCGGGGTGACGTCGTACGTGCTGGGCAGTTCGCTGCGGCGGTGGCGGCAGGTGGACGGGGTGTGGGACACGGAGGCCGCCGA
Organism: Actinosynnema sp. NPDC091369; assembly: GCF_044757065.1. Lineage (NCBI taxonomy): Bacteria > Bacillati > Actinomycetota > Actinomycetes > Pseudonocardiales > Pseudonocardiaceae > Actinosynnema > Actinosynnema sp. NPDC091369. The sequence goes on from NZ_JBIVUG010000020.1 coordinate 17,659, forward strand.
GCCGCCCGCGTCCGCGACCGCCGGGTGGGCCGCGGTGTACGGGTCCGTGCTGTTGATCGTCGCCGCGGTGGTGCAGGTGTTCTCGCTGCGGTTCACCGGGTGGGAGGCGGTGCTGGGCACGGCTTTGGCGTTCGGCTTGGTGCTGCTGCTGGTGACGACGTGGTGGGTGCCGTTGCGGGCTCGTCGGACCATCGCGACGTCGTTGGTGGAGCAGCTGTCCATCCTGGACTTCGACCCGGACGACGTGGGCGCGGTGCTGCTGAAGCGGCTGGAGGGCCACGGGATGCTGTTCAAGTTCCTCACCGACCTGGACGACTCCGGCCACCCCCGCCTGACCACCACCGGCCACCGCGTCGCCCACCGCGCGGCCTACCGCTCCACCACCGGCTCCGACCTCGACTAACCCGAGAGTCCTACGTTCGCGCCGCGAGAGTCCTACGTTCAGGACCCCTGAATTCAACGCTCAGCAGAGCTGCGGCCTCGGGCTCGCGTTCTGAGTGTTGAATTCGGGTGTTCTGAACGTAGGACTCTCGCGACCTGAACGTAGGACTCTCGCGGGGGGGTGTCAGGCGGCGAGGGCGGGGGTGCGGGAGGGGGTCGGCAGGCCGAGGGCGCGGGAGTAGAGGGATTCGAAGGTCTCCAGGGTGGTGTCGATGGCGTGCGCGGCGATCATGTCGCTGGACGCGGCGCCCATGCGGGCGGTGACGGTCGGGTCGACGGTCACGGCGTGCAGGCGGTCGGCCAGGCCGCGCACGTCACCCGGCGTGAACAGCCAGCCGTTGCGGCCCGGCTTGCACAGGTGCGGCAACGCCATCGCGTCCGCCACCACCACCGGCTTGCCCGCGGCCATCGCCTCCATCGTGGCCAGGCTCTGGAGCTCGGCGATGCCCGGCATGCAGAACACGTCGGCCGAGGCGTAGGCGTCGAGCAGCTCGGACTCGCTCACGAAGCCGCGGAAGCGGACCCGGTCGGTGATGCCGAGGTCACGGGCCAGCAGCTCCCACTCCGCCCGGCACGAGCCGTCGCCCACGATCTCGGCGTGCAGCCGCGGCACGAGCGCGAGGGCGCGCAGCAGCTCGTCCACCCGCTTCTCCTCGTCCAGCCGCCCCACGAACAGCACGGTCGGCGCGTCGGTGTGCCGCACGGGACGCCGCGACCGGTACCGGTCGATGTCGATGCCGCACGACACCGGCACGGCGCGTTCGGGGAAACCGTTGTCGTGCAGCAGCTGCACGGCCCGCGGCGTCGGCGCGGTCACCACGTCGGCCACGCCGAACACCCGCCCCAGGTCCCGCCACGCCCACCGCGACGCCATGCCCTGCAACCACGCCGGCACGTGCGCGTGCCCGAACAGGTTCTCCGGCATGAAGTGGTTCGTCGCCACGGTCGGGATGCCCGACGCCGCCGCCTGCCGCAGCACGTGCCGGCCGACCACGAAGTGCGCCTGCACGTGCACCAGGTCCGGCCGCAGCTCCTCCAGCAGCAAGCCGACGTCCTTGCGCACCTGCCACGGCAGCCCCACCCGGAACGTGCGGTGGAACGGCGTGCGGTGCGACCGCACCCGGTGCACGGCGATCCCGTCGGCGCGCTCGGTGCGGGCCGCGCCGTCCGGCGACACGCAGATCACGTGCACGTCGTGGCCGCGGCCGGCGAGCCCGGTGGCGAGGCGGTGCGCGAACCGGGCCGCGCCGTTGACGTCCGGGGGGAACGTCTCCGCGGCGATCACGATCCGCATGGCGCGTCCGTTGGTCACTGTCGTCTCCGATCTGGTGGGTACTGCGGGAAGAGTTCGGGTGCGGGCCAGCGCGACGACACCGCCGACGGCGATCACGGCGCACCCGACCTGGGCGGCGCCGACGAGCGGGCTGGTCCGGGTCGCCTCGCCGAGCAGCCCCGCGCCGATGCCGACGGCCACGAGCGGGTCCACCACGGTGAGGCAGGCGACCGCCACGTGCGGCGGTCCGCTGGCGTAGGCGTGCTGGATGAACCAGCCGCCGACGACGAGGGCGGCGGCGATGCCCGCCGCCGAGAGCGCGGTCGACCACGCCAGGCCGCCCTGCTGGACGTCCTGGGACACCGACCGCATGAGCACGGACACGAAGCCGTAGGCGACACCGCCCGCCGCGCCGAAGCCGAGGGCGCGCACCGCCGGGCGGGTCGACAGCACGCCGACCAGGCCCGGGACCGCGATCAGGCCGAGCGCCAGCAGCGCCGCTTTCACCTCGGCCTCCGGCACGACCGCGGTGGACGTGGCGCTGCCCGCGGCCAGGAGCACGAACGCGCCCACGCCGAACGTGGTCCACGCGACCGCGGGCAGCTCGCGGCGGCGACCGTCGAGGACCGCGGTGATGCCGATGGCCACCACGCCGACCGGCTGCACCACGCTCAACGGCGCCATCCCCAGCGCCGCCGCGTGCACACCGGCGCCGAGGACGAGCAGCACCAGGCCCAGCAGCCACCGCGGCCTGCGCAGCAGCTCCAAGACCTTCAACGCGCCTTCACTCGCCCGCACGGCGTCGTGCTGAAGGCGTGCGGCGAAGGCGAAGAACACGGCGCCGAGCACCGCGAGCAGGACGGCGAGCCACGTCATGACGCCTCCTCGCGGCGCAGGACGGCGGAGGCCAGGGCGAACAGCAGGCCGTACAGCAACGCGAACAAAACGCGTTCGAAAAGACCCAGCACGACCGCGCCGTCACCCGGGTACACCACCGAGACGTGACTGACCATGAATGCCACGGAAGTGATGCCTGCGGCGACGGAAATACGACGCAGAGCGGTATTGGAGAGGAACGTCCGGGAAATCAGCCACCCGGCCAGCGGCAGGCTCGCGAACATCACCGCGCCCGCGTACCGGTGCACCGCGCCGGAGAACGACGTGGGCGTGCCGGTCGGGTCGGTCGGGAACACCGCGGCCACCGCCAGGCCCGCCGACCACAGCCCCATCAGCACCGCCACCGGCCCCCGCCTGGGCAGACCCGACCGCACCAGGGCGACGAGCAGGCCGATCGACGCCGCCGCCAGCGTCAGCGCGGTCACGGCCAGCAGCCCGCTGCCGTTGTCCACGAAGATGTAATCGCTGATCGTGTGCGCGACCGGGCTGAGCTCACCGACCGACGACACGTGCAGGTAAACAATCGGGAACAGCGACAGGACCAACCCCACGACAACCAGCGGCAACACCGCCGTCCGCGTTTTCCCCCGGATCTCCACCACGAGGAAAATCTTCGTCCGCAATGACGACCGAAGATATCGGGAACACCCCCGAGACGACCCTGAAGCCACCCGGAGAACCCTGGTGGGGCTGACCCCACCACCGGGGTGGGGCAGGCCACGCCCTAGGCTTCCCCGTCGTGAGCCCGCACCCCCAGCACCCTGCCGTGGAAGTGTCGGGGCTGGTCAAGCGCTACGGCTCCACCGTCGCGGTGAACGGACTCGACCTCACCCTGGACACCGGCACGGTCCTCGCGCTCCTCGGCCCCAACGGCGCCGGGAAGACGACGACCGTCGAGGTGTGCGAGGGGTTCCGGGCGGCCGACGGCGGCGAGGTCCGCGTCCTCGGGCTCGACCCCCGGCGCGACGGCGACCGGCTGCGCCCCCGCATCGGCGTGATGCCGCAGGGCGGCGGCGGCTACCCCGGCGTGCGGGCCGACGAGATGCTGCGCCTCGTGGCCGCGTGCGCCGCCAACCCCCTCGACCCCCGGTGGCTGCTGGACGTGCTCGGGCTCTCGTCGGCCGTGCGCACCCCGTACAAGCGGCTGTCCGGCGGGCAGCAGCAACGCCTGTCGCTGGCGTGCGCGCTCGTCGGGCGGCCCGAGCTGGTGTTCCTGGACGAGCCGACCGCCGGCATGGACCCCCAGGCCCGCCGCCTGGTGTGGGAGCTGGTGTCGGCGCTGCGCGCGGACGGCGTCAGCGTGCTGCTCACCACGCACCTCATGGACGAGGCCGAAGCGCTCGCCGACCACGTCGTCATCGTGGACGCGGGCCGCGTCGTCGCCCAGGGCAGCCCGGCCGAGCTCACCGAGCACCAGGCCGACGACCGGCAGCTGCGCTTCCGCGCCCGGCCCGGCCTGGAGCTGACGTTGCTGCGCGCCGCCCTGCCCGAGGGGTTGCAGGTGCGTGAAGCCAGCCGCGGCACCTACCTCGTGCAGGGCCACATCGACCCGCAGGTCCTCTCCACGGTCACCTCGTGGTGCGCCCAGCAGGGCGTGCTGGCCGAGGAGCTGACCGTGGCCAGGCGCAGCCTGGAGGACGTGTTCCTGGAGCTGACCGGCAGGGAGCTGCGCTCGTGACCGACTCGCCTTCGTTCGCGCCCGGCACGTTCACGCCCGCGCCCGGCCGCGGGAAGCTCGGCCGGATGCTGCTCGCCCAGGCCCGCACCGAGGCCGTGCTCACGCTGCGCAACGGCGAGCAGATCCTGCTGACCGTGCTCATCCCGGTGGCGCTGCTGGTCGCGATGAGCCTCATGGACGTCATCCCGGTGCCCGACCCGCGCGTCGGCTCGGCCACCGCGCGCATCCTCGCGCTGGCCGTGATCTCGTCCGCGTTCACCGGGCAAGCGATTGCGCTGGGTTTCGACCGTCGTTATGGCGTGCTCAAGCGCCTCGCCGCGACCGCGCTCCCCCGCTGGCTGCTCGTCGCCGGGCGGGTCGTCGCGGCGCTGGCCGTGGTCGCCGTGCAGGTCGCGATCATCGCCGTGGTCGCGCTGCTGCTCGGCTGGCGGCTACCGCCGGTGACCGGTCTGCTGTGGGCGGTGCTGCTGATCGTGCTCGGCACGTTGTCGTTCGGCGCGCTCGGCGTGCTGCTCGGCGGCGCGCTGCGGGCGGAGATCGTGCTCGCGCTGGCCAACATCGTGTGGTTCGCGCTGCTGCTCATCGGTGGCGTCGCGCTCGGCGTGGACGCGCTGCCTGGGTGGCTGGCGACCGTCGTGGACGCGCTGCCGTCCGCCGCGCTCGCGCTCGCCCTGCACGACGCCGTGGTCGAGGGGACCGCGCCGAGCCCCGGTCACGTCGCCGTGCTGGTGGTGTGGGGCGTGGCCGCCGGCGCGCTGGCGATGAGGACCACCAAGCTCAGCTGACCCCCGGGCGGCGGTTCTCAGCTAGTGGTACCTACCATCGGGACGTGTCCGTTCCATCCTGGTTCACCGCCTTCCTGAGCACGTTCCAACGCGCGTTCGCCATCGCCGTCGTGATCGCCCAAGGCGGCATCGCGGTGACCGGGTCGATCGTGCGGGTGACCGGGTCGGGACTCGGCTGCCCCACCTGGCCCCAGTGCTTCGAGGGCAGCCTCGTGCCGGTCGAACACCCCGAGGTGGCGTCGCTGCACCAGTGGGTGGAGTTCGGCAACCGCACGCTCACCGGTGTGGTCGGCGTGATCGCCGGGCTGTGCGTGCTGGCGGCGTGGTTCCACCGGCCGCGGCGCAAGCGGGTCGTGGTGCTGGCGCTCGTGCAGTTCGGCGGGGTCGTGGCGCAGGCCGTGATCGGCGGGTTCACCGTGCTCACCGGGCTGCTGTGGTGGACGGTGAGCGTGCACTTCCTGGTGTCGATGCTGCTGGTCTGGTTCGCCGTGCTGCTGGTCGCGGCGCTGGGCGAGGGTGACGAGCCCGCCCGGCCGCTGGTGCCGCGCGGGCTGCTGAAGCTCCAGGTCGTGCAGGCCGTGACGCTGGGGTTCCTGCTGCTGGCGGGGACGTTCGTGACGGCCGCCGGGCCGCACGCCGGTGACGCGGCCACCCCGCGCCTGGACCTGCCGGTGGACACGCTGTCGCAGCTGCACGCCGACCTGCTGTTCCTGTTCCTCGGCATGCTCATCGCGCTCGGCTTCGCGTTGCGCGGGCACCCCGTGCCGCGGCGGCCGTACTACGCGCTGGTGGGCGTGGTGCTGGCGCAGGGCGCGCTGGGCATGGTCCAGTACTGGACCGGTGTGCCCGAGGTGCTGGTCTCGCTGCACGTGCTGGGCGCGGGCGCGGTGGTCGTGGCCACCGCCGCCCTGTGGGTGTCGACCCGGGAACGGGGTCAGGTACCGGCTCAGCGCGACGACGAGGGCCTGCGCTCCCAGACCGCGGGCAGCTCCGTCGCCAGCCACGTGTAGAGGTCGTCCACGGTCCGCAGCCGCATCGCGCGTTCCGGGTCGCCGCTCATGAGCCGCATCCCGGACTCGGTCAGCTCGCGCACGCTCACCAGGGCGTCCAGCTTCCGCTGGATCAGGTCGACCCACCGCTTCTCGTTGATCCGGTACTGCGCCGCCTGCCGGCCGCGCCGGGTGCGCTTGGTCACCAGACCGGCGTTGACCAGGAACTTCAGGTTGGTGCTGATCGAGCCGCTGCTCGCCTCCAGCTCCTGGGACAGCTCGGCGGCGGTCCGCTCCGTCGGCTGGCACACCAGCAGGTAGCCGAGGATGCGCCCGCCGATCAGCGGGATGCCCTCCTCGGCGAAGTGCGCCGCGAACCGCTCGATCCACGCCGACAGCCGCGTTTCCCGTCCGACGCTCATCCGACCCCCTCGGCTCGACGCCGACACTTCGGTCGGCACTGAAGCCACGATAGGTCGTGTGCTGATCATCACGCAAAGGCGGCGCGCCGTGCACGAGCGTTCAACTCGGGTGTTCCGAAGGTAGGACTCACGCGTTCCGAAGGTAGGACTCTCGGGTCCTGAGTGTTCGACTCTCGGGTCCTGAGTGTTCGACTCTCGGGGTCAGAGGCGGCGGAGGCCGGCGAGGACGCGTTCCATCAGGCCCAGGTCCGGTTGGGCGCCGTCGGTGGACGCGGTGTCGTGGACGTCGATCAGGCCGCGTTCGGCCATGTCGCCCAGCAGCACCTTGGCCACGCCCAGCGGCAGGCGCAGCAGCGCGGCGATCTCCGCCACCGACCGCGGCCTGGCCACGAGGTTGATCACCTCGTGGTACTCGGACTTCATCGCGCCCGGGTAGTCCCAGTCCACCGCCGACACCAGCGTCTCGATCTCCAGCTGGAACGACGAGGTCGTGCGGCCACCGGTCCACGAGTAGGCGCGGACGATCGAGGCCGCCTCCTCGCGCGGGTACTCGAAGTCGTCCTCGTCGTCGAAGACCGGGCGGTGGGGCTTGGTGTCCCCCGCGTCCCGGTCGTCCCGGCTGTCGCCGGTCGGGGCGGAGGGTCGCTCGGACCTCGGCTTCTCCTGCTTGCGACGGCGGGAGGAGTCGAGGCTGAACCCGTTGAGCAGGGCGGCGAACGTCTCGTCCGACGCCCCTGGCTCCTCGTTCCGGTCCATGACCACCTCACGCAGACGGGCGGGCCATCATCCGCTTCACGCCGTGGAGCTGGGCGCGCAGCTCCGGGGTCAGGAGCTGGCCTACCTGGTCGACGACCACGGTCATCTCGTAGGCGACCTGGCCGACGTCGGCGTCCGGGGCGGCGAGCACCGCGAGGCACGAGCCGTCCCGGATGGACATCAGCAGCATGATCCCGTACTGCATCTCGATCACCGAGCGCAACACGCCGCCGCCGTCGAAGCACCTCGCCGCCGACTCGGTCAGGCTCGCCACGCCCGCCGCGATCGCGGCCAACTGGTCGGCCCGGTCGTCGGGCAGTCCGTTGGACGCGGTCAGCAGCAGGCCGTCCACCGAGATCACCACGGCGTGGGCCACCCCGGGCACGCGATCGGCGAAGTTGCTCACCAGCCAGCCGAACTGGTCGACCTGTCGCGACTTCTGCGTGCTCATCCGTTCTCCTGCCCAGCTCGATTCTCTCCGGATCCCCGGACACCTTGCCGGATACCGGTCTGGTAGCTGGCGAGGAACCCGCGTGTCGCCTGCGGATCCCTCCGTACGGGTGCCACCGCGTCGGGTGCACTCGGCCGTTCGGCCACCAGATTGGTCCGCGGCTGCCTCTTGGGCAGTTCCGCAGGGATGTCGTTCACGGGCTTGTCGTTCACGGGCGCCTCCCCGCGCGCGTGGGTGTCCGCGGCGCGGTGCCGCGCCGGTTCCGCCGGTGCGGGCGGCACCGGTGCACCGCCGAACCAGGTCGAGGCCGTCCGCCGCGGCGCGGGGGCCGGGGTGGCGGGCGGTGTGGTGGCGGGCGGGTCGATCGTGCGCCCGCGGAACGGGCTCCACCCGTCCTCTTTCAGGGGTACGGCGGGTGGCAGGACCGGCTGCGGCGGCAGGCCGGCGCGCGGCAGGGCGGGCTGCGGGCCGGTCGAGGGCGACGCGGGGTGCGGCACGCCGGTGGGCGGCAGGGCCGGTTGCGGGCCGGTCGAGTGGTGCGGCACGCCGTTCGGCGGGAGGACCGGCTGCGGGCCGGTCGAGTGGTGCGGCAGGGCCGGCTGCGGGCCCGTCGACGGTGACGCGGGGTGCGGCACGCCGTTGCGCGGCGGTGCGGGCTGTGGACCGGCGGTCGGGATCGAAGCCTGGGCGGGCACCGGGCGGGCCGACAGCGGGCCGGTCGCGCGGACCAGCTCGGCGGGCAGCGCCACGACCGCGCGCAGGCCGTCGCCCTGCTCGCGCAGCACCACCTCGATGCCGTGCCGACCGGCGAGCCGGCCGACCACGTACAGGCCGAGCTGGCGGGACACGGGCAGCTCGCCGCTGTCCTCCGACGCGGCCAGCGTGATCCGGCGGTTGGCCTGCGCCAGGTCCTCCTCGGACATGCCGACGCCGAGGTCGACCACGTCGACCAGCACGCCGCCACCGGTCCGGGGCCGGCCGCCGACGATCACCTGGGTGCGCGGCGGCGAGAACGTGGTCGCGTTGTCCAGCAGCTCGGCGACCAGCCGCACCAGGTCGCCCGCCGCGTAGCCGACGACCTCCACCGACGGCGTGGTCTGCACGACGACCCGCTGGTACTGCTCGATCTCCGACGCCGCGGCGCGCAGCACGTCGCCCAGCGGCACCGGCCGGGTGAAGCGGCGGGCCACGTCGCTGCCGGACAGCACCATCAGGTTCTCGTTGTTGCGGCGCATCCGGGTGGCGAGGTTGTCCAGCTTGAACAGGTTCGCCAGCTGCTCGGGATTCTCCTCCTGCCGCTCCAGCTCCTCCATGAGCTTGAGCTGCCGCTCCACCAGGCCCTGGCTGCGGCGGGACAGGTTGATGAACGCGTTGCGCATGCCGGTGCGCAGGTCGGCCTGCTCGGCGGCGGAGCTGACGGCCTGCCGGTGCACCGCGTCGAACGCGCGCGCGAGCTGGCCCAGCTCCTCCTTCGTGTCCACGGGCACGGGCTCGACGGTGACGTCGTGCGCGGCGTTCTCCCGCAGTTGCGCGACCAGGGTCGGCAGGCGGTGCTCGGCGACGTCCAGCGCGGCGGTGCGCAGCGCGCGCAGGGACCGCAACAGGTAGTTGCCGACGACGAAGCCGACCGCGGCGGCGGCGAACATCGACGCCAGCAGGATCACGGCCGCCGCGCCCGCGCGGTCGCTGGTGGCGTCCTGCAACCGGCCGGCGGCGGAGGTCAACTGGCCCTCCAGGGACCGCAGCACCACGCCCAGCTGCTTGAGGGTGGCCTCCGAGCCGCTGTTCCACGCGTCGGCCTTGACCAGCAGCTCGACCGCGCCGGAGTTGGTGCGGACCTGCTGGAACAGGCTGTTGCGCAGGTCGACGTCCTGGCCGGAGACGGTGCTGCGGTAGTCGGCCTGCTGCTGGGGCGTGGCGACGGCGGAGAAGTCGGCCAGCTTGTCCTGCTGGCGGGTGTAGGACTGCTCCAGCGCGGTGACCTCGTTGTCGGTCAGCCTGCCGCGGCTGATGCCGGCCAGCACGGTGGCGTGCTGCCAGGACACCTGCTCACCCGCCATGGCGAGGTTGTGCAGCGCGGTCGCGGTGCCGGACAGCGCCGGGTCGCCGAAGTCGCCGACCATGGCCTGGTCGAAGTCGAGCAGGGCGCGCGCCACCACCGTGTAGCCGCCGATGGCGCCTTCGAGGTCGACGCTGCCCGACACGACGCGTTCGCGCAGCTGGGGCAGGCCGTCGAGCTGGACGGCCGCGTCGCGGAACCGGGCGTTGGCGACCTCGCCGAGGGTCGTGGTGCGCTCCATCAGGTTGCGCACGCCGGCGGCGGCGTTGTCGGTGACGCGGGTGAGCTCGCGGAACTCCTTCTCGGCCACCCCGGAGCCCTCGGCCCGCTGCGCGGCGAACGCGCGCTCGGCCTGCACGCCCGCGATCAACGGGTCCATGCCGGCACGCAGCGTCACGACGCGCTGCATCGAGGCGTAGGCGTCGGCGCTCTTGACGTAGCCGCGGATCTGCACCACGCCCGCGCCGACGGCGACGAGCACGGGCACCGCCAGCACGGCGGCGAGCTTGACCGGCAGACGCCAATTCCGCCAGTCGGCGACGGCACTCCACCACTGCCCGCGCGCGTTGTTGTCGCCAGTCACCAGACAAGCCCCGGAAAGTCCGTAGTTGTTTCGAAGTTGAACGACGTCGACGTATTGATGACCGACGAGCGTGGATGTTGCTGGGCGGATAGTAGGTGGTGGACAGGCGCGGGACAACGACCTTGCGGTAGGTCCTCATCCGATCGGCGCAGCGTGACGACCAGGGGTGTCCGGGACGTCGCCGGAGGCAACGGTCCGGCATCGACTGAGCAGCGGTGACACGACCGTTGGCGGCACGTCGTTGACTGGCGGCGCAACGCGGTTACGCTGAGCGCTCGCCGCCGGCCCGCGCATCCGCGTGCGCGGCGAGGCAAATCCCCGTGGAGGATTGATGACGAAGGCGATCCTGCCTCCGACGGATTCGAGACCCGCCCGCGGCGGGCGCGGCTTCGCCACTTTCGACGACCCGGGCACGCCCCTGTTGGTCGACGAAGCGGGCGACCCCGACTTCGTCGCGCTTCAGGCGAGCGCCGATTTCCGCGAGCTGCGCCGGCGGATCACGATCTTCGTGGTGCCCGTCACGTGCGGGTTCCTGCTGTGGTACCTGGGGTACGTCGCGCTGTCGGCGTACGCGCCGGACCTGATGGGCACGCCGGTGTGGGGCGTGATCAACCTCGGCCTGCTGTTCGGGCTGCTGCAGTTCGTCACGACGATCGCGCTGACGCTGGCGTACGCGCGCTACGCGCGGAACAAGCTCGACCCGCAGGTCGACGCGGTCCGCTCGCTCACCGCGGAGGACCGGGCCTGATGGGCGGCAACACCGCGATCAACCTGGGCGTCTTCGGCGTCTTCGTGCTGATCACCCTCTACATCGTGTACCGGGCGGGCAGCCGCAACGCCACCGCGTCGGACTACTACGCCGCGGGCAGCAGCTTCACCGGACCCCAGAACGGCATCGCGCTGTCGGGTGACTTCCTGTCCGCCGCGTCGTTCCTCGGCATCTCCGGCAGCATCGCGGTCAACGGCTACGACGGGTTCCTGTACTCGATCGGCTGGGTCGTGTCCTGGCTGCTCGGCCTGATGATCATCGCGGAGCGGTTGCGCAACACCGGCCGGTTCACCCTCGGGGACGTGCTGGCGTTCCGGATGCGGCAGCGCCCGGTGCGCGCCGCGGCGGCCAACGTGACCTTGGTGATCTCGCTGTTCTACATGATCGCGCAGATGGCGGGCGCGGGCGCGCTGATGGCGCTGCTGCTGGACGTGCACAGCAAGGTCGGGCAGTCGATCATCATCGCGGTGGTCGGCATCGTCATGGTGCTGTACGTGCTGCTGGGCGGCATGAAGGGCACCACGTGGGTGCAGATCATCAAGGCCGTCTTCCTGATCATGTGCGTGACCCTGATGTCGGTGTTCCTGCTCGGCAAGTTCGGCTTCAGCCTGTCGGCGATCCTGGAGACGGCGTCGCGGAACACGCCGCTCGGGCCGGAGGTGCTGGAGCCGGGCGTGCGCTACGGCGGCACGCCGACCAGCCGGCTCGACTTCATCTCGCTGGCGCTGGCCCTGGTGCTCGGCACGGCGTCGCTGCCGCACGTGCTGATGCGGTTCTACACCGTGCCGAACGCCCGCGAGGCGCGCCGCTCGGTGGTGTGGGCGACGTGGATGATGGCGACGTTCTACCTGTGCACCCTGGTGATCGGGTTCGGCGCGTTGGCGCTGGTCGGGTCGAAGGAGATCGCGGCGGCGCCGGGCGGCGAGAACTCGGCCGCGCCGCTGCTGGCCTACGAGGTCGGCGGCGCGGTGCTGCTGGGCGTGGTGAGCGCGGTGGCGTTCGCGACGATCCTCGCCGTGGTGGCCGGTCTGACGTTGACGGCGTCGGCGTCGTTCGCGCACGACGTGTACGCGAACGTGATCAAGCGCGGCCAGGCCGACCCGCGGTCGGAGGTGCGGGTCGCCCGGTTGACCGCGATCGTCGTGGGTCTGCTGGCGATCGCGGGCGGCATCGCGGCGAACGGGCAGAACGTGGCGTTCCTGGTCGCGCTGGCGTTCGCGCTGGCGGCGTCGGCGAACCTGTCGACCATCATCTACTCGATGTTCTGGAAGCGGTTCAACACGCCGGGGACGCTGTGGGCGGTCTACGGCGGGCTCGGGTCGTGCATCTTCCTGCTCGCCTTCTCCCCCGCCGTGTCCGGCGCGAAGTCCTCGATCTTCCCGGACGTCGACTTCGCCTGGTTCCCGCTGAGCAACCCGGGCCTGGTCTCGATCCCGTTCTCGTTCCTGTGCGGCTACCTGGGCACGGTCCTGAGCAAGGAGAAGTCCGACCCGGTCAAGCAGGCCGAGATGGAGGTCCGGTCGCTGACGGGCATCGGCTCGGGCCTGAAGTAGCGCGGTGACGCGTCGAACGCCGGAGCACGCGTCGTGCTCCGGCGTTCGTCGTTCGTCGGTGACCTACCGCCGGGCGAGGGCGGCGCGGACCGCCGAGGCGAAGCGGAGCGGGGCGGTGGCGTCGGTCTGGCGGAAGCCCAGGGACGGTTCGACCAGTTCCAGTTCGAGCAGCAGCGGCGCGTCGTCGGCGCCCGGGATCAGGTCCACCCGCGCGTACAGGAAGTCGTGGCGGCGCAGGCCGGTCAGCTCGGCGGCGGCGTCCACGACGTCCTCGGCGACCCGCCGCTGAGCCGGTGACGGCGTCGCGCCGGACAGGCGTTCCACCAGGTACAGGCCGGACTCGTCGTACTCCGCGTCCGGGGTGAGCATGGCGCCCTTGGTGAACGCGTGCGAGTACTGGCCGCCGAGGAACACCATCGCGGTCTCGCCGGCCGAGTCGACCCGCGACTGGTACGGCTGCACGAGCGCGGGCACGCCGAGGGCGGCCAGGTGCGCGGCGGCGGTCCCGTGGTCGCCCGCCGCGACGCGCAGCGCGCCCCGGGAACCGGCGCCGACGGTCGGCTTCACCACGAACTCGCCGTCGGGCCAGTCGGTGAAGCCCGGCCCGGCCACCGCCGTCGGCACGACCGGCACGCCGTGCCGCGCCAGGTCGACCAGGTAGGTCTTGTCCGTGTTCCACCGCACCACCGGTGCCGGGTTCACCAGCGCGGGCTCGGCGTCGCACCACGCCAGGAACTCCGGCAGCCGCTCGGTGTAGTCCCACGTGGACCGCAGCACGACCAGGTCGGCCTGCACCGGCGTGCCCCACGCCGTCCACGACGCCTGCACGCCGACGTCGGCCAGCGCGTCCAGCAGGGCGTCGTCGTCGCCGTCGCCGGCGGGCAGCGAGTCGCAGGTGGCGAAGAGGACCTTCACCGGCCGGCCATCTTGCGCCGGTGCGCCGGGCCGATCTTCACCGCGGCCGTGGTCTCGCGGTCCCACTCGTGCCGCTCCAGGTCCGCGACCGCCTCGACCACGGCCTCCGCCGACGCCACGTCCGGCAGCACCACGTCGCCCATGGCGCCGTCGTCGCCGACCAGCACGACCCGCGCGCCCGCCCGCCCGACGTTCTCCACGACGGCGCGGGCGGGCTTGCCGTGCGCGGCCACGAACGCCGTCGCCGTCTTCACCGCACGCCCGATCTTCTTGTCGTCTGCCACGTCGGCCAGACTAGAACCTGTCGGTAACTTGCGCGCACGTGACGGCACTCACGACCTTCGGTCAGGCCGCCGACCACACCGTCGACCACACCGACTCGTAGGCTTCGACCAGCCACTTGTCGGCGCGGGCCTGGTCGGGCCGCTCGGGCAGCGACGAGGTCAGGACCAGCTCCTCCAGCCGGGCCTCCAGCGACGCGGCCGCGTCCATCGCCTCCTCCTGCGTGTGCTTGCCCTGCCGCAGGTCGCGGATCCAGGTCAGCCACGGCTCGGGCATCGGCAGCGTGATCCGGCCGGTCTCCAGCAGCTCGACGCCCTGCACGCCCAACCGCACCATGTGCGCGGCGTACTTGGTGTCGTAGCCGTGCCGCGCGACCAGCTCCGGCCGGTTGACGCGCCGGGCCACCGTGCCGTCGACCATGCGCCTGCGCTGGCCGCGCAGGTAGCCGATGAACCGCCGCCCGGCCAGCCGCGACACGATCATGTCCGCGTTGTCGCGCAGCTCACGCCCGAGGTCGGTGATCGAGACGATCTCGTGCTCGGGCGCGAACAGCGGCAGCAGCACGGTCGGGTTGCCCTGCAACGCCAGCCGCAGCCACTTGCGTAGCGAGTAGGTCACCAAGTCGAGGTCGCCGGGGCCGGACGGGGTGTTCACCACACCGGTGCGCTCCTCGGCGCTGCGGTGGATGTACTGCTCGAAGCGGCGCAGCCCGATCACGAACTCCGGCGGTTCGACGCACACACCCATCTCGTCGCGGTCGTCGGTGCCCTCGATGGCGGTGCCGTGCACGCCCGAGCCCACCTGCGTGCGCAGGATCGTGGCGCGCCGGGCGATCTCGGCGAATTCCGGGCTGTTGTGCTTCACGACCATTACCTCCCCCTGTGACGGGGTGAACTTAAAGCGTCAACAGGCAACTCCCAACGGAATTTGCGGCGGCTCCCGGGTCGACCGGTCGCGGGGTAGCTTGCGGGTCGTGACGGATACCCCACAGCTCACCCACCTGGTCGAACAGTTCCTCGCGTGGCACTTCGACCGCAACCCGGGCAGTGCCGCGATGCTCGGCTCGCTCGCCCACGACCACACCCTCGGCGATTTCAGCGCCACCGCGTTCACCGAGTACGAGCGCGGCGCGGACGCGTGGCTCGACCGGTTCGCCGCGGTCGGGGCGGACGACCTCCAGGGCTCGGTGGACCGCGACCTCGTCGTGTCGGTGCTGCGCGGCGTGCGGGCGAAGGCGACGTGGCCCGCGTGGCGCCGTGACCCGTCGACCTACACGACCGCGGTGCTGTACCCGTTGTTCAGCGCGTTCCTCAACCGGCTGCGGCCGGAGCCGGAGCTGGTGGCGAGCGTGGTGAAGCGGCTGGCCGAGGTGCCCGCCGTGCTGGCCGCGTGCCGGGCGAACCTGGACCCGGACCTGGCGGCGCCGAGGATCGTCGAGCGGGCCGCCGACCAGGCGCGCACCGGTCGGGCGTTCCTCACCGCGACGCTGCCCGCCGAGGTGTCCGACCCGGGGCTGCGGGCGGAGCTGGCCGAGGCCGCCGAGCCGGCCGCGCGGGCGTTCGACGAGCTGGCCGCGTTCCTGGACGAGTTCGCCGGGCGCGCCGGGGGCGACTGGCGGATGGGCGAGGCGCTGTACTCGACGCTGCTGCGCGAGCAGGAGGTGCTGGGCTACGGCGCGGCCGAGCTGCACGAGCGGGGCCGGGCCGCCTACGCCGAGCTGGACGCCGAGATGCGCGAGCTGGCCGGCACCGACGACTGGCACGCGGTGATGGCGGCGCTCCAGGACGACCACCCGCCCACGCCGGAGGCGATGCGCGCCGAGTACGAGGCGGAGACGCGGCGGGCCCGGGACTTCCTGGCCGAGCACGGCCTGGTGACCTTCGCCGAGGGCGAGCAGTGCCGGGTGGTGCCCTCGCCGACGTTCCAGCGCCCGGTGCTGGCGGTGGCGTCCTACATGTCGCCGCCGTCGCTGACCGACCAGCGGACGGGCCACTTCTTCGTGCCGTTCCCGCCGGACGGGTTCACCGCCGAGCAGACCACCCAGCGGCTGCGCACGAACTCGCGGGCCCAGCTGGTCTCGATCGCCGTGCACGAGACGTACCCCGGCCACCACTGGCACCTGTCGTGGCTGGCCGCGCAGGACCGGCCGGTGCGCAAGGTGTTCCGGACGCCGTACTTCGCCGAGGGCTGGGCGCTGTACGCGGAGAAGCTGCTGCGCGAGCACGGCTACTTCACGCCCGAGGTCGTCGGCGACGCGGACAAGGCGCGCGCGCAGGAGCTGGCGCACGTCGAGGCGCGGTTGTTCCGGGCGGCGCGGATGATCGTGGACACCGCGCTGCACTGCGGCGACATGGGCGTCGAGGAGGCCGAGGAGTTCATGACCACGAAGGCGTCGCTGACGCCCGGCACGGCCGCCGGCGAGGTCAGCCGGTACTGCGCGTGGCCGACGCAGGCGCCGTCGTACCTGACCGGCGCGTTGGAGATCGAGCGCATCCGGTCGGAGTTCAGCGGGTCGCTGCGCGAGTTCCACGACACCATCGCGGGCGCGGGCGCGTTGCCGCTCGGGCTGGCCCGCAGGGTCGCTCTCGGTGGGTGAGAAGCGGAACAGGCCGGCCGCCGCGGCGGTTGGTGTGCTGACGTAGGGACATCGCGACAGGAGGACGAACACATGCCCAAGGCAGTGGTGGTGCGCGCGACCGGAGGGCCGGAAGCGCTGGAGTTCACCGACGTGGAGGCGAAGTCGCCGGGCTCGGGCGAGCTGCTGGTGGACGTGGCCGCCGCCGGGGTGAACTTCATCGACTGCTACCACCGCGAGGGCCGCTACCCGCTGGCCCTGCCGTTCGGGCCGGGGCTGGAGGGCGCGGGCCGGGTCAGCGCGGTCGGCCCGGACGTCACCGGCTTCGCGGTGGGCGACCGCGTGGCCTGGTCCCAGTCCCTCGGCAGCTACGCGGAGCAGGCCGTGGTGCCGGTCACGGACGCGGTGCCGGTGCCGGACGGCGTGGACGACGACACCGCGAGCGCGCTGCTGCTGCAAGGTCTCACCGCGCACTATCTGGTCGCGTCGACGTACCCGGTGCAGAAGGGCGACACGGTGCTCGTGCACGCCGCGGCCGGTGGCGTGGGTCTGCTGCTGGTGCAGCTGGCCAAGGCGCGGGGCGCGCGCGTGATCGGCACGGTGTCCACCGAGGCAAAGGAGGCGTTGGCGCGCGAGGCCGGTGCCGACGAGGTGATCCGGTACGACCGGGTGGACTTCGCGCCCGTGGTGCGCGAGCTCACCGACGGGGTGGGCGTCGCGGCCGTGTACGACGGCGTGGGCCGCACGACGTTCGACGGAAGCCTGGCCAGCCTCAAGCCGCGCGGCGTGCTGGCGCTGTTCGGCGCGTCCAGCGGCGCGGTGCCGCCGTTCGACCCGCTGCGGCTCAACCAGGCGGGTTCGGTGTTCCTGACCCGGCCGTCGCTGGGTGCGCACGTGGCCACCCGCGAGGAGCTGGAGTGGCGGGCCGGCGAGCTGTTCGAGGCCGTGGTGGCGGGTGCGCTGACCGTGCGGGTCGGCGGGCGCTACCCGCTGGCCGAGGCGCGGCGGGCGCACGAGGACCTGGAAGGCCGTCGCACGACGGGCAAGCTGCTGCTCGTGCCCTGAACCCCCGCGTCCCGAGCTCCGACACGAGGAAGGGCGGTCCCGGTGCGGGACCGCCCTTCCTCACGTCCGGGTGAAGCCGCGGGTGCGGCTCAGCCCTCGACCTTGACCGCGTCGACCACGAAGATCAGGGTCTCGCCGGGCTGGATGTCGCCCTGACCGTTCGGGTAGCCCTTGTCCGACGGCACGACGAGCAGCCGGCGGCCACCCTCCTTGAGCCCGATCAGGCCCTCGTTCCAGCCCTTGATGACGTTGGCCTGGCCGATGTTCTTCAGCTCGAACGGCTGCCCGCTGTCCCAGGACGCCTCACGGGTCTGCTGGTCGCGGAAAGTGGCCAGCACGTAGTGCAGCTGCGCGGTGGAGCCCGGCTTGATCTCCGCACCGGTGCCCTCGGCCAGGTCCTCGACCACCAGGCCGTCCTGCGGCTTGCACCCGGTCGGGACGGTGATCGTGGGCTTCTCGCCCGCCGCGCCGGTCACCTGGTACTGCGCCACCTCGCACGGCGGGCCGCTCGGCTCGGGCAGGTCGGCCTCGGTGGGCTCCTGCGCCTCGGGCTGCGCGGCGGTCGCGGACGGGGTGTTGGTGAGGGTGGACGGCCGGTCGCTAGCGGTGCACGCGGTCAGCGCCAGACCGGCGGACAACAGGGAGACGAGAGCCAGGGCCGTACGGCCGACAGTACGCATGGTTGCCGAGCTTAGGGTTCACGCCCGCGCGGCGCGCCGGGGCCCCACCAGCAGCCCAACGCCGATCACGGTGCGCTGCTGTCGATCTACGAAACAATCCGCAAATGTGCCACTAATTACCGCTACCGCAGTTGCGTACTCGCGCGTACAGTAACTCCGCGCACTTGATCGTATACCGAGAGCATTCGGCCGATCGAGTGCCCACCAAGGAGGTGACCCCGTGTCCGCGGAGCCCAAGGGCGTCCGCAGCAACCTGTTACAGCAATTGTTCTGGACCAGAACAGGTCTGCTCCTGCTGACCCTCGTCGTCACTTCCGGCGGCAGTCTGGCCATTTCCAGCACAATGGATCAAGGAGCGCTGCGCACGTTCCTGACGTCGGTCGGCACCGGCACGCTGATCTCCGCCGTGGTCGGTTTCGGGCAGACGCTGATCACCAGTTCGGCCGCGCAGCGGGCGCTGGTCACACCGGTCGTGGAGGAGAGCCGCAGGGCGCTGCGGGACCTCACCGCCGAGTACCGGGCACTGGACCGCGAGTTCTTCCCCACTCACGTGTTCGAGCCGACCGCGCGACCCGACCCGGCGTTCAACCAGGTCATGATGCAGGACCTGGAACGGACCCGGCTGTACGTGTTCCGGGGCTTCGCGGGCCGGTACGCGGCGGGCAGGCTGCTGCTGTCGCAGTCGGAGTGCGAGCTCAGGGCCGTGCTGGCCGATCCGCGCGACGACGACGCGATCAGCGGCCGGGCGCGCTACCTGCTGCGCAACGAAGGCGCGGACGGCGACTACGACGTGATCGCGGCGAGGCTGCGCGAGCAGATCTCCATCGGCCTGGTCGGCCTGTTCCTGGCCCGCGGCCGGTGCTCGCGGATCGACCTGACGATCGTGTCCGACCCGCCGCTCGACCGGCTGGAGCTGTTCGACGACAGCGTGTGGCTCACCCTCTACAGCAACACCAGCGCGGGCGTCATCCGCCTGTACCCGCGCACGGTGCGGTTCGCGGAGGGCTCGTTCATCTACGGGATGGAACGCGCCGAGTTCCTGCGCATCAGCAATTCCAAGGCAGGGCTCCACGTCGTCATCACACCGGGCACCAGTCGGGCGGACTTCCTCGCCCTGTTCGAGAAGATCACCGGGAACCCGCTCACCGAGGACGGGTTCCGATCCCTCGAGGAGAAGTTCCACCGATTCCGCAAAGAATTCTCCGCCTCCGCTCAGTTGGGGAGCTGATAGTCGTGCTCACCGAGTTCACCGGGTTCTCCGCCCTCGCGGAGCTCGCCACGCTCATCACCGTGGCCGACCCCCCTGTCGTCGACCACTGGGGACACGTCGAGAGGCGTTTCCGGGAGTGGGCGGGCCGACCCGGCCTGCGGGAGAGGCTGCGCGGGCACCTGCGCGCCCTCTCACCGCAGGACGAGATGCGAGTCGTGGCCAGATCCCGCGAGACGACGACCCACTTCGCGTGGTGCCTGCGGGACGAGCCGGCCGAGCCGTTCACGTTCTGGCTGCACGAGTACAAGCCGCAGCGGGACTGGCGACCCGGGTACGCCGACTCCGTCCACAACCACCGCTACCACTTCTGCACCACCATCCTGTCGGGCTCCTACCTGCACGAGCGCTTCACCGCGGACGTCGCCGACGACGGCACGCGGATCGTGTCCGCCACCCTGCTGCGCAGCGCCGAGGCCACCGAGGGCGCTTCGGGCACGATGCTCGCCCACGAGTTCCACCGCATCCCGAAGGCCACGGACGACACGATGACGTTCCTGGTCAAGTCGCGCGCGGTCAGCCCGTGGAGCCTCAGCTACGACCCCGACACCCGGACCAGCCACCGGCACGTGCCGGTCGAGGCGAGGTTGGAGGACCTGACCAACAACCTGTAATCCGCGCCAAGGATCATCGCGCGCGCCTACCATCGGCCCACCCGGCACGGGAGGGTCCAATGAGTACTGTCACGAAGGCAGTCACGGCGCAGGCGATCTCCGAGGTCGAGGGCGAGGTCTGGCGGCTGTGCCGCGACCTGGCCGCGAAACTGCAGTTCCACGGCTGGCACCACGTCAGCTTCGTGCGGGACAAGGCCGTCCACTTCGCCCGGCGCAACTCCTCGGACGTGGCGCTGGTCGAGGTGGCCGCCCTGGTCCACGACGTGAACTACATGGTCCGCCGCAACTCGCTGCCGGTGGACGGGCGGCGGCTGCGGCTGGACATCCTGGCGCGCGCGGGCGTGCCGGACGAGGTCGCGGCGCGGGTGGACGCGATCGTCGAAGAGGCCGAGATGCGCACCCGCCACCGCGACATCTCGCCGGAGGCGCAGGCGCTGTCCGACGCGGACACGCTGTTCAAGGCCCTGCCGGTGACGCCGGTGGTGCTCGCGCCCCGGTACCTGGAGGAGAACGGGATCACGCTCAGGGAGCTGGCGCACAAGATCGTCGGCGAGCAGCGGGGCAAGCACGACGAGGGGTACTACTTCTACGACCCGGAGGCGGCGGCCACCTACTCGCGGTGGGCCACGGCGAACCTGGAGCTGTGGTCGTGCATCGTGGAGTCGCTGGACGACCCGACGGTGAACGAGCTGCTGTCGGCGGTCTCCTAGGCCGGCTTCTCCCAGACGGCCACCTCGAACTTGACCCACCGGTAGGAATCGACGTCCACCACGACGAAGCCGGCCCAGCGGCCCTCCGTCGTCTTCACGCAGAAGGACGCGCCCTCGCCCACCATGTCGCTGTTGATGTAGTCGTCCACGGCCGTGGCGGCCGCGCACTCCTGGTGCGTGGGCGGCAGCTCGGCGAGCTTCTCCTTGACCAGGACGATGTGCGCGGCGCGCAACCCGCCCTCGTACTTCAGGTCGGTCCGCTGCGTCGTCTTGGCGTCGACACCGCCGTTGTCCTCGGTGTTCGGGTCCAAGTCGATGGTGTAGTCGTAGTTGAGGGTCACCTCGCCGGCGCGGACCTGGCCCGCGGCGAGCGAGGTCTGGACGGTGGCGGTCGTCGACGCCGCGGCGGACGTGGTGGTCGTCGTGGGGTCGGTCCCGACCTGCGCCGCGACGGTCGTGGTGGTGGTGGTCGTCGTAGTGGTCCCGGGTTGGGCGGTGCCCGGGGTGGGGCGCAGCTCCAGGCCGCCGAGCACACCGCCCGTGGCGGCGCCCACCACCGTCAGCAGCACCGGCACCACGAAGTGCTTGGTCAACTGCTGGTGTGGCCGGCGGCCCCAGCGGTAGAGCAGCCAGACACCCACGAGGGTGACCACGGCGGCTGCGACCAGGGACAGCGGCACCTGGTCCTTGATGCCGCCGACCACGGACAGCAGCAGGCCGGCGACGCCCGCCATGCCGCCGAACACCTGCCAGCGGTCCACCGTCGCCTTGTCGAACGTTCCCCGATCGGGTGGCGGCCCATCCCCCTGCACGACCATGCGATCAGGCTAGCTATCCGCAAATATGCGGAAAGTGCATCAAGCTCAGAACGGCCAGCCGAGCACCGGCAGCCCGATCACCGCGTCCACGGCCAAGCCGCAGAACACGAGCATCAGGTACAGGTTCGACATGTGGAAGAACTTCATGGTGTTGGTCGACCCGCCGCGCCGCACGACACCGTGCAGCCGGTGCGCGAACACCGCGAACCACACGCCCGACGCCGCCGCGATCGCCACGTAGATCCACGACGTCACCGGGGCCAGCAGCAGCGTGCAGACGACCGTGATCCACGAGTAGATGACGATCTGGCGCGTCACCTGCTGCGCCGTCGCCACCACCGGCAGCATCGGCACACCGGCCCGCGCGTAGTCCTCCTTGAACTTCATCGCGAGCGCCCACGTGTGCGGCGGCGTCCAGAAGAAGATCACGCCGAACATCACCAGCGCGGGCCACGCCACCGTGCCGGTCACCGAGGACCAGCCGATGATCACCGGCATGCAGCCGGCCATGCCGCCCCAGATGATGTTCTGCGAGGTCCGGCGCTTGAGCACCAGGGTGTAGACGAAGATGTAGAACAGGATCGTGGCCACCGCGAACACGGCCGAGATCAGGTTCGTGGTCAGCCACAGGAACCCGAACGACACCACGCCCAGCACGATGCCGAAGATCAGCGCGTTGCGCGGCGGGATGGCGTCCTTGGCCAGCGGCCGGGCGCTGGTGCGCTTCATCACCGAGTCGATGTCGGCGTCGACGTAGCAGTTGAGCGCGTTCGCCGAGCCGGCGGCCAGCGTGCCGCCCGCCAGCGTGCACGCGATCAGCCACAGCGGCGGCAGGCCGCGGGCGGCCAGGAGCATCGCCGGGATGGTGGTGATCAGCAGCAGCTCGATCACCCGGGGCTTGGTCAGCGCCACGTAGGCGCCGACGACCTGCCGGGGCGACCGCGCCGGAGCCTCGGTGACGGCACTCATGGCGTCGCGCTCCTCAACAGGTCGGGGGATGCTGCAGATCGTAACCGCGCGTTCCCCGGGCAGCCCGTTCGGGTACTCCCTGAACGCACTCATCACGCCTGTGCGTACACCCACAGAGCGTGAGTGGTACGAGGGTCCGCTCGGCGGACTAGGCTGGTCGGCGGACCTTGGTAGCCGCGGATCGGGCCTGACGGGATCGATTAAGTTCACGCCGGCCGTCACAACCGCCGCCTAGTGAGTTTGGAGCTGGAAGTCAGTGTCCGTCACCGATGACATCGCCCGGTTGACCGAAGCCCACCTGCCCGAAGATTGGACCGACCTCGACACGCGCGCGGTGGACACCGCCCGCGTGCTCGCCGCCGACGCCGTGCAGAAGGTCGGCAACGGCCACCCCGGCACCGCCATGAGCCTCGCGCCGCTGGCGTACACGCTGTTCCAGCGCGTGATGCGGCACGACCCGGCCGACGCCGACTGGATCGGCCGCGACCGGTTCGTGCTCAGCGCGGGCCACTCGAGCCTCACGCTCTACGTCCAGCTGTTCCTCAACGGCTACGGCCTGGAGCTGGACGACCTCAAGGCGCTGCGCACGTGGGGCTCCAAGACCCCCGGCCACCCCGAGCACCGGCACACCAACGGCGTGGAGATCACCACCGGCCCGCTGGGCCAGGGCCTGGCCTCCGCGGTCGGCATGGCGATGGGCGCGCGCCGCGAGCGCGGCCTGTTCGACCCGGACACCCCGGCCGGGCAGAGCCCGTTCGACCACCACATCTTCGTGATCGCCTCCGACGGCGACATCGAGGAGGGCGTGACGTCCGAGGCGTCGTCGCTGGCGGGCACCCAGAAGCTGGGCAACCTGACCGTCATCTACGACGACAACAAGATCTCCATCGAGGACGACACGACCATCGCGCTGTCCGAGGACACCGCGAAGCGCTACGAGGCGTACGGCTGGCACGTGCAGGTCGTCGAGGGCGGCGAGAACGTCAAGGGCATCCAGGAGGCCCTGGAGAACGCCAAGGCCGAGACCGAGCGCCCGTCGTTCATCCTGCTGCGCACCATCATCGGCTTCCCCGCGCCGAACAAGCAGAACACCGGCGCGGCGCACGGCGCGGCCCTGGGCGCGGACGAGGTCGCCGAGGTCAAGCGCATCCTGGGCTTCGACCCGGAGCAGACCTTCGAGGTCGCCGACGAGGTGCTGGAGCACACCCGCGCGGTGATCAAGCGGGGCGAGGCCGCGAAGTCGGAGTGGCAGCGCTCGTTCGACGCGTGGGCGCAGGCCAACCCGGAGCGCAAGGCGCTGCTGGACCGCCTGGTCGCGCGCGAGCTGCCCGAGGGCTGGGCCGAGGCGCTGCCGTCGTGGGAGCCGGACGCGAAGGGCGTGGCCACCCGCAAGGCGTCCGGCGAGGTGCTCAACGCGCTGCGCGACGTGCTGCCCGAGCTGTGGGGCGGCTCGGCCGACCTGGCCGAGTCGAACAACACCACGATGAAGGGCGTCGACTCGTTCGGCCCGGAGTCGATCTCCACCAAGATGTGGAGCGCCAACCCGTACGGCCGCACGCTGCACTTCGGCGTCCGCGAGCACGCCATGGGCTCGATCCTCAACGGCATCGCGCTGCACGGCCCGACCCGCCCGTACGGCGGCACGTTCCTGGTGTTCAGCGATTACATGCGGCCGGCGGTCCGCCTGGCGGCGCTGATGAAGTCCGCGGTCACCTACGTGTGGACGCACGACTCCATCGGCCTCGGCGAGGACGGCCCGACGCACCAGCCGATCGAGCACCTGGCCGCGCTGCGCGCGATCCCGGGCCTGACCGTGCTGCGCCCCGGTGACGCCAACGAGACGGCCGCCGCGTGGCGTGCCGTGATCGAGAACCCCACCGGCCCCGCCGGCATCGCGCTGACCAGGCAGAACCTGCCGGTGCTGGAAGGCACCAAGGAGAAGGCCGTCGAGGGCGTCGCGCGCGGCGGCTACGTGCTGGAGGGCGACGAGGAGCCCGAGCTGATCCTCATCGCCACCGGCTCGGAGCTGCAGATCGCGGTCGAGGCGCGCAAGGTGCTCCAGGCCGAGGGCGTCGCCGTCCGGGTCGTGTCCATGCCGAGCGTCGAGTGGTTCGACGCGCAGGACAAGGGCTACCAGGAGCAGGTGCTGCCGTCGTCGGTGAAGGCGCGCGTCGTGGTCGAGGCGGGCATCGCCCAGCCGTGGCACCGGTTCGCGGGCGACGCGGGCGAGATCGTCTCGATCGAGCACTTCGGCGCGTCGGCGGACTACCAGACGCTGTTCCGCGAGTTCGGCTTCACGACGGAGAACGTCGTCGCGGCGGCCCGCCGGTCGCTCGGCCGGACCAAGTAGAGACTTCAGGGGAGTTGACGAGATGAGCACCAATCCACTGGCCGCGCTCAGCGACGCGGGCGTGTCGATCTGGCTGGACGACCTGTCCCGCGAGCGGCTGAACACCGGCAACCTGGCCGGTCTGATCGCCGAGCAGCACGTCGTCGGCGTGACCACGAACCCGACGATCTTCGCCACGGCCCTGTCCAACGGCTCGGTCTACGACGAGCAGGTGCGCGAGCTCGCCGCCCGCGGCGCCGACACCGACGCCGCCGTGCGCGAGATCACCACCACGGACGTGCGCAACGCGTGCGACCTGTTCCGCGACCTCTACACCGCCACCGACGGCGTCGACGGCCGCGTGTCGATCGAGGTCGACCCGCGCCTGGCCAACGACACCGAGGCCACCGTCGCCGAGGCGCTCGACCTGGCCAAGGCCGTGGACCGGCCCAACCTGCTGGTGAAGATCCCGGCCACGGTCGAGGGCCTGCCCGCGATCACCCGCGTGCTCGCCGAGGGCATCAGCGTGAACGTGACGCTGATCTTCTCCGTCGAGCGGTACCGGCACGTGATGGAGGCGTTCGTCGCGGGCCTGGAGCAGGCCAAGGCCAACGGCCACGACCTGCGCGGCATCCACTCCGTGGCGTCGTTCTTCGTGTCCCGCGTGGACACCGAGATCGACAAGCGGCTGGACGCGCTGGGCACGCCCGCCGCGGCCGGGCTCCGCGGCAAGGCCGCCATCGCGAACGCGGTGCTGGCCTACGCGGCGTACCAGGAGGTGTTCCGGGGCGAGCGCTGGGAGGCGCTGGCCGCCGCGGGCGCCCGCGCGCAGCGTCCACTGTGGGCGTCCACCGGCGTGAAGGACCCGCAGTACTCCGACACCCGGTACGTGGACCAGCTCGTGGTGGCCGACACGGTCAACACGATGCCGGAGAAGACGCTGCACGCGGTCGCCGATCACGGCAAGATCGAGGGCGACAAGGTCACCGGCCGCGCGGCCGAGGCGCAGGAGGTCTTCGACGGGCTGGTCGAGGTCGGCATCGACCTCGACGACGTGTTCGTCGCGCTGGAGACCGAGGGCGTCGACAAGTTCGAGAAGTCGTGGGCCGAACTGCTCGACACGGTGACCGGACAGCTGAACCAGGCCAAGGGCTGAGACAGCCGAGAACGGGACAGGACTGACATGACCGAGGTGATCTCCGTGGAGATCGTCCGCACACCCAACCAGAACCAGGTCGACACCGTGATCGGCGACCTGGTCCGGGATTCGGCTCCGAGCAGGCTCACCGCGGGGGACGCCACCCTGTGGGGTCCCGACGCGGAGCCGGAGGCGTCGATCCGCCTGGCGTGGACCACGCTGCACGAGACGTCGCGCCCGCTGGTCGCGGAGATCACCGCGCTGCGCGACGAGCTGCTCGCCGAAGGCGTGGACCGCGTGGTCCTCGCCGGCATGGGCGGCTCGTCGCTGGCGCCCGAGGTGATCACGGGCACCGCCCGCGTGCCGCTGGTGGTCCTCGACACCACCGACCCCGGCCAGGTGGCCGAGGCGTTGGCGGGCGACCTCGAGCGCACGGTCGTGGTGGTGTCGTCCAAGTCGGGCGGCACCGTCGAGACCGACAGCCACCGGCGGATCTTCGAGGCCGCGTTCACCGCGGCGGGCATCGACGCGGCGTCGCGCATCGTCGTGGTGACCGACCCGGGCTCGCCGCTGGAGGCGGCGTCCCGGGAGGCCGGCTACCGCAAGGTGTTCCTGGCCGACCCGCACGTCGGCGGCCGCTACTCGGCGCTGACCGCGTTCGGCCTGGTGCCCTCGGGCCTGGCCGGCGCGGACGTCGGCGCGCTGCTCGACGAGGCGGCGGCGGCCGCGCCGCTGGTGTCCGCCGACTCGCCGGACAACCCGGCCGTGGTGCTGGCGGCCACGTTCGCGGTGGCGCACGCGCACGGCGCGGAGAAGGTCGTGTTCGCCGACACCGGCTCGGGCATCGCCGGGTTCGGCGACTGGGCCGAGCAGCTGATCGCCGAGTCGACCGGCAAGAACGGCACCGGCCTGCTGCCCGTCGTGGTGGAGGGTCCGGGCGCGCCCGGTTTCGTGGACGCCCGCACGGACGCCACGACCGTCGCGATCGGACCGGCCACCGGCTCCTCGACGCTCTCGGTCGAGGGCACGCTCGGCGCGCAGTTCCTGGTCTGGGAGTACGCCACCGCGCTGGTGGGCCGGGTGCTGGAGATCAACCCGTTCGACCAGCCCGACGTCGAGGCGGCGAAGAAGGCGGCCCGGTCCCTGCTGGACTCCCCCGCCGCGTCGTCGGCCGAGCCGGCCTTCGTGGACGGTCCGATCGAGGTCTTCCCCAGCGAGGGCTGGCTGCCGTCGGACGTCAAGACGGTCGCCGAGGCGTTGCAGGCGCTCGTCGCCGCCGCGCCCGAGCACGGCTACCTGTCCGTGCAGGCTTACCTGGACCGGGTCGACGACGCGTCGTTCGCCCTCGTCCGCCCGGAGCTGGCGCAGCGCTCGCACCTGCAGACCACGTTCGGGTGGGGCCCGCGGTTCCTGCACTCGACCGGCCAGTACCACAAGGGCGGCCACCAGAACGGCGTGTTCCTGCAGCTGACCGGGGCGTCCGAGCAGAACCTGGACGTGCCGGGCAGGCCGTACGACCTCAGCACGTTGCAGCTGGCGCAGGCGCTGGGCGACGGGCAGGTGCTGGCCGAGCGGGGCCGCCCGGTGCTGCGGCTGCACCTGACCGACCGCGTCGCCGGGCTCGCGCAGCTGGTGGAAGCGATCCAGGAGGACGGTTCGTGACCTCGTCCATCAAGCGCAACCCCCTGCGCGACGCGCGGGACAAGCGGATGCCGCGCATCGCCGGGCCCTCCGGCCTGGTGATCTTCGGCGTGACCGGTGACCTGTCGCGCAAGAAGCTCATGCCCGCCATCTACGACCTGGCCAACCGCGGCCTGCTGCCGCCGGGCTTCGCGCTCGTCGGCTTCGCCCGCCGCGACTGGGCCGACCAGGACTTCATGCAGGTCGTGCACGAAGCGGTCAAGGAGCACGCGCGCACGCCGTTCCGGCAGGAGGTCTGGGACCAGCTCGCCGAGGGCATCCGCTTCGTGCAGGGCACGTTCGACGACGACGCCGCGTTCGACTCGCTCGCCGCGACGCTGTCCGACCTGGACCGCGAGCGCGGCACCGGCGGCAACCACGCGTTCTACCTGTCGGTGCCGCCCAGCGCGTTCACCACGGTGGTGAACCAGCTCAAGCGCGCGGGCCTGGCCACGCCGCCCACCGACAAGCCCGACCAGTGGCGGCGGGTGGTCATCGAGAAGCCGTTCGGCCACGACCTGGCCAGCGCCAAGCAGCTCAACAAGACCGTCAACGACGTCTTCCCCGAGGAGTCGGTGTTCCGCATCGACCACTACCTCGGCAAGGAGACGGTGCAGAACATCCTGGCGCTGCGCTTCGCCAACCAGCTCTACGAGCCCATCTGGAACGCCAACTACGTCGACCACGTGCAGATCACCATGGCCGAGGACATCGGCCTCGGCGGTCGCGCGGGCTACTACGACGGCATCGGCGCGGCGCGTGACGTGATCCAGAACCACCTGCTCCAGCTCCTCGCGCTCACCGCGATGGAGGAGCCGGTGTCGTTCCGGCCGAGCGACCTGCGCGCGGAGAAGGTCAAGGTGCTCTCCGCGACCCGGTCGATCGGGCCGTTCGACGAGACCACCGCCCGCGGCCAGTACACCGGCGGCTGGCAGGGCGGGCAGAAGGTGCCCGGCCTGCTGGAGGAGGGCGGGTTCGCCAAGGACTCGGTCACCGAGACCTACGCGGCCATCACCTGCGAGGTGAACACGCGCCGCTGGGCGGGTGTGCCGTTCTACCTGCGCACCGGCAAGCGCCTGGGCCGCCGCGTCACCGAGGTGGCCGTGGTGTTCAAGCGCGCGCCGCACCTGCCGTTCGACGACACCTCCACCGAGGAGCTGGGGCAGAACGCCCTGGTGGTGCGGGTGCAGCCGGACGAGGGCGTGACCATCCGGTTCGGGTCCAAGGTGCCGGGCAACTCGATGGAGGTCCGGGACGTCACGATGGACTTCGGCTACGGCCACGCGTTCACCGAGTCCTCCCCCGAGGCTTACGAGCGGCTGCTGCTGGACGTGCTGCTCGGCGAGCCGTCGCTGTTCCCGAAGAACGACGAGGTCGAGCTGTCCTGGGAGATCCTCGACCCCGTGATCAAGCACTGGAGCGCCACCGGCGCGCCGGAGAAGTACAAGGCAGGCACCTGGGGGCCGGCGTCGGCGGACGAGATGCTGGCCCGCACCGGCAGGCACTGGAGGCGTCCGTGATCATCGACCTGCCCTCGACCACCACGTCGCAGGTCAACAGCAAGCTCGTGCGGCTGCGCGAGGAAGGCGGCGCGGTCACCCTCGGCCGGGTGCTGACGCTGGTCATCGTGACCGACGACGGCACCAAGACCGAAGAGGCGATCGACGCGGCCAACGACGCCAGCCGCGAGCACCCGTGCCGCGTGATCGTGGTGGCGCGCGGTGCGCGCAAGGCCGCACCCCGGCTCGACGCGCAGATCCGCGTCGGCGGTGACGCGGGCGCGTCCGAGGTCATCGTGCTGCGCCTGTACGGCGAGCTGGCCAACGAGGGCGCTTCGTGCGTCGTGCCGCTGCTGCTGCCGGACACCCCGGTGGTGGCGTGGTGGCCGAACGAGGCGCCCGCCGTGCCCGCGCAGGACCCGATCGGTCAGCTCGCGCAGCGCCGGATCACCGACGCGGCGGCGGAGAAGAACCCGATCAAGGCGTTGGAGCAGCGCCGCACCGGCTACACGCCCGGTGACACGGACCTGGCGTGGACGCGGTTGACGCTGTGGCGGGCCATGCTCGCGTCGGCGTTCGACCTGCCGCCCTACGAGAAGGTCACCGAGGCCGAGGTGAGCGGCGAGAGCGACTCGCCGTCGACCGACCTGCTGGCCGCGTGGCTCGCCGGGTGCCTGCGGGTGCCGGTGAAGCGGGCCCGGGCCACGCGCGGCGAGGGGATCGTGGACGTGCGGCTGGAGCGCCGGTCCGGCGTGGTGGAGCTGTCGCGCCCGGACGGCAAGGTCGGCACGTTGACGCAGCCGGGCCAGCCGGAGCGGCGGGTGGCGTTGCAGCGCCGCCAGGTGCGGGACTGCCTGGCCGAGGAGCTGCGCCGGCTCGACCCGGACGAGGTGTACGAGGCGGCGCTGCGGTCGCTGGGCAAGGTGGTGCGCGGTCGGACGCCGGCCAAGGCCGCCACCGCGACCCGCAAGCCCGCGCGCGCCGCGTCGGGTGCCGCGTCCGGTGCCGCCAAGGCGAAGTCCGACGGTGGTGCCGGCGCTCCGGCTTCGACCTCGGCTCCGGTTTCGGCTTCGGCTTCGGTGGAGGGCAAGGCCGCCGCGGACGGCAAGGCGGACGCCAAGCCCGCGAAGGCCCCGGCGAAGACGTCCGCCGCCGCGAAGGCCGCGGGTCCGAAGGCCGCCAAGGCTTCGACCGCCAAGGGCTCGGCTCCCAAGGCTTCGGCTCCCAAGGCCGCATCGAAGGCGCCGAAGGCGAAGGCGGGCTCGTGAGCCGTCCCGAGGTGGTGGTGCACCGTGACGGCGTGCTGCTGGCCGCCGCCACGGCCGCCCGCCTGGTGACCAGCCTGGTGGACGCGCAGACCGCGCGCGGGTCGGCGTCGCTCGTGCTCACCGGCGGGCGGACCGGCATCGCCGTGCTCGAGCAGCTGCGCGCCACGCCCGCCCGCGACGCGGTGGACTGGAGCCGGGTCGACCTGTACTGGGGCGACGAGCGGTTCCTGCCCTCCGGGCACCCCGAGCGCAACGAGACCCAGGCGCGCGAGGCGTTGCTGGACCACGTCCCGGTGCCGGCCGAGCGCGTGCACGTGATGGAGCCGTCGGACGGGCGGTTCGGCGACGACCCGGAGGCGGCCGCCGCGGCGTACGCCGACGTGCTCGCCGCCGCCGCGGGCCCGGACGGCTCCGTGCCGTCGTTCGACGTGTGCCTGCTCGGTGTCGGGGAAGAGGGGCACGTGGCCTCGATCTTCCCCGAGTCGCCTGCCGTGCGGGAGCGGGAGCGGTCGGTCGTCGCGGTGCGCGACTGCCCCAAGCCGCCGCCGACCCGGGTGAGCCTCACCCTGCCCGCGATCCGCGCGGCGCGGGAGGTCTGGCTGATCACGACCGGCGCCGCCAAGGCCGCCGCCGTGGCCACCGGCCTGACCGACGAGGACGAGTCCGCGCTGCCCGCCGCCGGCGCTCGCGGCCTGCGCCGCACCCTGTGGCTGCTCGACACGGCCGCCGCCGCCGAGGTGCCGGACCCGCTCGCCCCGCCCTCGGCCTGACCGCCCACGGGTTCCACTGCCGCCGTCGCCCTCCCGGGCGCGGCGGCAGTCGGCGTTCCGGGGTGAGTTGGCGCACTCGGGTCCGGTCTCCACGCACGTTGTCCGCTGACCGGACGTTCGCGCTCGCAATTTTGTGCGGCGCCGGGCGTCCCTTTCCGGTAGTCAGAGCATCTCGAAGGGTGAGCGGGTGGATCGACGCACGTCGGGGCGGAAAGGCGGGTCATGCCAAGCGTGATGACAGCGCAGTACGGTGAGGACCGGCGGATAGCTGACACAGGAGGTCGGGCCCTGGCCGGCAACGCTGTCGAGAGGCTGCCGAGCGGTCGGGTCAACGGCGTTCCGACCGAACGGGTGCGGCGTGCTGCCTTCCTCGGGTCGTTCGGGCGGGTGCTCGGCCGGCTGTCCGGGCGGCACCGGCGGCTGGCGTTCGACGTGGCGGCCGTCGGGATCTCGGCGCTGGACGTGTGGCTGCGG
Organism: Actinosynnema sp. NPDC091369; assembly: GCF_044757065.1. Taxonomy (NCBI): domain Bacteria; kingdom Bacillati; phylum Actinomycetota; class Actinomycetes; order Pseudonocardiales; family Pseudonocardiaceae; genus Actinosynnema; species Actinosynnema sp. NPDC091369. Next base: position 49,368 of record NZ_JBIVUG010000020.1, read on the forward strand.
GTCGTGCCCGAGGCCGAGGGCTACAACTACGTGCTGTCGGCCATCTCGGTGGTGGCCGTGGCGCTGTGCCGGCGGTTCCCGTTCCTGGTCGTGCTGATCACCGTGCCCGGGTTCCTGGCCGGATGGGCGCAGTTGGCCGCGATGATCGCCCTGGGGGTGCTGGCGCGGCAGAAGCTGCTGTCGGCGCAGACCTACGTCGGGGCCGCGCTGGTGTGGCTGAGCCGGTTCTTCGTGTGGCCGCCGGACGAGTTCATGGGGCTCGACTGGAAGACGCACGTGCACAACGCGATCTACGGGTGCATCGTCGCGGGCATGCCGATCGCGATCGGGTTGCTGGCGCACGCGCGGGAGGAGTTGTCGGCGCGGATCTCCGAGCTGGCCGCGAGCCGGGAGCGGGAGCGGATGCTGCACGCCCACGCGGTGCGGGCGGACGAGCGGGCGAGGTTGGCGCGGGAGATGCACGACGTCGTGTCGCACCAGGTGAGCCTGATCGCGATGCAGGCGGGTGCGCTGCGGGTGGCGGCGGCCGATCCGAACGCCAAGCAGGTCGCCGGGACGATCCGGATGTTGAGCACGAGGACGTTGGACGAGCTGCGGCAGCTGGTCAGCGTGCTGCGGACGACGAACGGCGACGACTCACCGCAACCCCGGATCGAGGACCTGGCGCAACTGGTGAGCTCCGCGGGCATCCCGGCGACGCTGACCGTCCAGGGTCCGGTGGCCGACCTGCCGGCCCCGGTGTCGGGCGCGGCTTACCGGACGGTGCAGGAGGCGTTGACGAACGTGCGCAAGCACGCGTGCGGCGCTCCGACGGCCGTGGTGGTGGTCGCTGATGCCGATCACCTGTGCGTGGAGGTGCGCAACGAGGCTCCGAAGGGGTCGGTGGACGGCGTGACGCTGCCCAGTGGCGGTCATGGCTTGGTGGGCCTGCGCGAACGCGCCGCACTGCTGGACGGCGAACTCGAAGCCGGCCCGACGGACAGCGGCGGCTTCGCCGTCAAGGTAACGTTCCCCCTGGTCAGACCCCTGGAACCCTGACCCGCCCGGTCCCCCTATCGGGTCAGCCGCCAGGTCGACGCCAGGCTCAGGATCAGCCGTCAGGTCCAACACCAGCGGTCAGGGTCGACGCGAGCCGCCGAGCCGGGAGCCTGCCGTCAACGCAACGCCGACCGCCGGGCCGCCACCGCCGTGCACACCGCTGCCACCGCACCCAGCCCGCCGCAGACGAGCGCCGGCCACAGGTCGGGCGTGTGGCGCAGCAGCACGGACGGCAGGAGCCACACGGCCACGCCGAGCCCGAACCCCAACGGCGCTGCCACGACCACCGCGCCGGTGCCTGCCCTCGATCCCGCCCCCGATCCCGCTGCCGCGCTCACCGGACGCCGCCGCAGCGATCGCAGGATCGACTCGAGGTACGCGAGCGTGAACAGCAGCAGCACCGCGCTGCCCGCGCCCATGATGCTGATCAGCGGGTGGGTGAGTGGCTGGAGGGAGTAGTCGGCGGACTGGCCGTCGGACGTCACCGTCGCCACCGCCGCGCCGCCCACGATCCACCGACTCGCGCCCGGAAGCTCGAACGTCAGCGGTGACGGCGGGGGTGTGGGGGCGTCGGGAGAGGTGGCGTCGGGGGATGTCGGCGCGGTGGTGACGGCGGGTACGTCGGCCAGGGTGATGCCGGCGGCGGTCACGGTCAGGTGGGCGGTGGTGGGGTTGCCGTGGCCCAGGGAGAGCGGCTTGGTCAGGTCGGCGGCGTGGACTGGCAGGGCGCGGCCCGGGACGGTGAAGGGCAGGGCGAGCATCAGGGCCCCGGTCAGGGCGGCGGCCAAGGCGAGCCAGCGGGTCGGTTTCGGGGCGGTCAGGAGTTGGGCGGCGGGGACGAGGGTTTGTGCGCCCAGGTGCACCGGCGGGGGTGGAGTGTCGGTGAGGGTTGCGCGGACGGGGAGGTTGAGGGTGTCCCGGGGGAAGTGGTGGTTGGGCGAGGCGAAGGTCGGGGAGGAAGAACCGGGAGAGGGGAGGGTGGTGGAAGGAACGGTGAGGGAGGTGGGGTGGGGGCGGGTGGTGGCGGCGGCGACGTGCGGGGTCAGGTGGATCGGGGTGCCCAGGCGCAGCAGCCAGTCCCGGCCGAAGACCTCCGCAGCGGCGGTGGCCAGGTCGACGGCGAAGGTCTCCGCGTTGCGGTAGCGGGATTCGGGGTCGCGTTCGATCCCCCGCATGATCACCCGGGCGAGTGGATCCGGTACCTCGGTCAGGGGGCGGGGTTGGTGGTAGACGTGACGCTGGATCATCGCCAGCGCCCCACCCCCGCTGTCGAACGGCAACCGGCCGCTCAGCAGCTCGTACAGCACCGTCGCCGCGCCGTAGACGTCGGCCGCCGGGCTCAACGGGTTGCCCAGCGCCTGCTCCGGGGCCAGGTACGCGGGTGTCCCGAGCACCTGCCCGCCGTGCGTCACGAGCGTCGCCCCCTCGCTCACCACCTGCGAGATCCCGAAATCGGCGACCTTCAGCACCCCGCCGGCGGTGAACAGCAGGTTCTTCGGCTTCACGTCCAGGTGCAGCACCCCGGCCTCGTGCGCCGCGTGCAACCCGGACAGCATCGCCAGCCCGTAGGCACACGACGTAGCCGGGGTGACACCTGAACCGGTGAACTTCGACCACACCGTGCCACCGTCGAGCTTCTCCATCACCAGCAGGTGCTCGCCGCGGTCCTGGACGTAGTCGTACACGGGCACGATGTGCGGGTGGTCGAGCCGCGCCAGCAGCCGCGCCTCGTGCGCGAACCGGGCGCTCATCCGCTCGTCCGACGCGAGCACGCCGGGCAGCCGCTTCACCGCCACCGCCCGTCCCAGCGGCCGGTGCACGGCCGCGTACACGACCCCCATCCCGCCGCGCCCGACCTCGGCGCCGACGTCGTACTGCGGCAGCGCCGCGACCACGTTCGCCGACACCGTCACGCGACACCGCCGGGCAACGGCCGCGTGATGCGCTGCGTGCTCTCGGGGTCGCGGGGGAAGTCGTCCACGTCCGGGTGCGGTGTCAGGTAGCCGAGGGCGAACGCGGCCGCCGCCGCGCCGAGGATGAACGGGATCTCCGCGGCGGGTGAGGGCGGCATGATCCGCAGCACGGACAGCGAGATCACCGCGACGAGCCCGGTGCCGACGCCGGCGGGCAGGAACCGCATGGCCCGCTGCCACCGGTTCGCGGGCAGCCGCCGGCGGGCGAGCGCGACCAGCGCGCCCGCCCACGCCAGGACCGTCAACCCGAACACGGCCAACCCGAACACCCCGTACACCGACCACATCGACCCGCGGACGTCACCGGTGACGCCGATCGCCGCGACCAGCTCCCGGTTGGTGTCGAGCACTTCCAGCTCGGTCGGCAGCAGGCCGGTCGCCTGCCCGCCGAGCTGCCCGAGGTCGAGCACGAACCCGCGGGTGACGCTCTGCTTCGCCGGCACGTCGAACGGAACGGTCGTGTCGTAGGAGAAGAACGTCAACGCCAGCGCCGTGCCGGACAGCCGGATCGTCTTGATGTGGCGCACCGTGTTCGTTCCGTTGTGGACGGTCACGGTGATGAGGGAGGAGCGGGCCGGGTCGAGCAGCAGCTCGTCGTCGCCGATCGGGGTTCCGTCCACCGTGGCGTCGATGGTGACCGCGCCCTCGGCGGCGTGGGCGGGGACGACGCCGAGGAAGATCCCGCACAGGAGCAGTAAACCGACGCTGCTCATAATGCGTCTCACAGGGGCACCTCGTCGGTGGGTAGCGGACTGGTCCGGGAGTCGGTATGCGATCGGCAGGAACACTAGCTCTACTCGGTGCCTTGACGTGTGCCGTTACGGCGCTTGTCGCGGCACCGGTATCGGCGCAGCAGCAGGGCGTCGCGACGGCGAACCCGGATTCGGGTCCGCCGGGGAGCTCGTTCACGGTGAGCTGGACCGGCGTGTACCTCGACCCGGACTGCTCGGACTACACCGTGCGCATCCTGTGGGACGGCGGCACGGTGGTCGGCAGCGGCCGGCACTCGGGGCGCGGCGCGGGGTCGGCCACGGCGACGGTGCCGGCGAACGCGGGTGTGGGCGGGCACCGGGTCACGGCGCGGCCGGTGTGCGCGGCGACGTCGAACCCGTCGGACAGCTTCACGGTGACGTCGAGGCCGACCACGACCACCACCGCTCCCCCGGTCACCACGACCACCGACGCCCCGGTGACCACGACGACGACGCGCCCTCCGGTCACCACGACGACCCGGCCGACCACCACGACCACTACCACCACCACGACGACGACCACGACGACGGACAGCTCCGCGCCGGCCACGACCACGTCGGTGACGCCGTACGACGGTGACGGCGCGTTGACGTTGGACAAGGACAACATCCAGCCGGGTGACCCGTTGACCGCCACGGGCACGGGCTGCGACCCGGGTTCGCCGGTGCGGCTCAGCGCGTTGGGCGAGGACGTCGGCACGGCGACGGCGAACGACTCGGGCACGTTCAGCACCAGGGTCGAGTTCACCATGATCCAGCCGGGCCGCCACGTGATCCGGGCGGACTGCGGTGTGGTGCTGGTGGGCAGCGTCGACGTGGCGCTGACCAGTTCCACGGGCGGCTCGTCGTCCACCCTGGTGATCCTGGTGTTCTTCGTGCTGGTGGGCGCGATCCTGGTCCGGCGCCAGTTCGCGGGCCTGTTCGCCAAGCGCTAGGTCGCACCGAGCCGGCCGAGGCGCGAAACGTGCGAGGAGCAGAACGTGCGACGGCCCCCGCGGGAGTTCCGCGGGGGCCGTCGTGCCGTTGTCGCCAGAGCCTGACTAGGGCTCTTCGCGCTGCTTGCGCAGCTTGGTGAGCGCCTCTTCGAGGATCGCTTCACCGTCCGCGTCGGAGCGCCGCTCCTTCACGTACGCCAGGTGCGTCTTGTACGGCTCGTTGCGCGGCGGAGCAGGTGGAGCCTGCTCGTCGCGCCCGGCCGGCAGACCGCACCGGGGGCAGTCCCAGTTCTCCGGGATCTCGGCTTCGACCGCGAACGACGGCCGAGACTCGTGCGCGTTCGCGCACCAGTACGACACCCGACGTCGGGGCGCGGACTCGCCGCGCTCCGATTCGCCCATCGGGCCTGCGCCGACGCGGGTACCGCGAATCGCGTTACCACCAGCCATCGACCCTCACACCCCCACCACGTGGTTTCCCTGTGTCCGTGTCGGCCGACGCCGTCGGCGCCCGCCGACCTGTGTCAGTTGACCTTCATCAACAGCCCGATGCCCACGATGGCGATGACCCAGACCGCGCCGACGAACAACGTCAGCCGGTCGAGGTTCTTCTCCACCACGCTGGAACCGGACAGGCTGGACTGCATACCGCCGCCGAACAACGAGGACAGACCGCCGCCGCGCCCGCGGTGCAGGAGCACGAGCAGGATCAGCAGCAGACTGGAGACGATCAACAGGATCTGCAGGAACAGGATCATTTCTTCCTCGCTGTCAGGCAGGTGACGCCACAGAGTACCCGGTCGACTGCCGACCGTGGACCACCGCGGGTAAGGTGCGTGTCAATCACATCAGGGTAGAGGGCCGCCCGCGGCGAGCGCGCACAGCTTGGCGAACTCGTCCGCATCCAGGCTCGCACCACCCACAAGGGCGCCGTCGACGTCCTTCTGCGCGATCAACTCGGCGATGTTGCCCGACTTGACCGAGCCGCCGTAAAGCACTCGAACGGCCGAAGCGACGTCCTCGCCGTACAGCTCGGCGAGCTTGACCCGAATGGCCGCGCAGACCTCCTGCGCGTCGGCCGACGAGGCGACCTTGCCGGTGCCGATCGCCCACACGGGCTCGTAGGCCACGACGACGTCCCGCACCTGCTCGGCGGTGAGGCCCTTGAGGCCCGCGACGAGCTGCTCGGTGCAGTGCTCGACGTGCCCGCCTGCCTCGCGCACGTCCACCTGCTCGCCGAGGCAGAAGATGGGCGTGATGCCGTGCTTGAGGGCGGCCTTGACCTTCTTGTTGACGGTCGCGTCGTCCTCGTTGTGGTACTCGCGGCGCTCGGAGTGGCCCACGGTGACGTAGGAGCAGCCGAGCTTGGCGAGCATCGGGCCGGACACGTCACCGGTGTAGGCGCCCGAGTCGTGCGGCGAGAGGTCCTGCGCGCCGTACTTGAGCAGCAGCTTGTCGCCGTCGACGAGGGTCTGGATGGACCGGATGTCGACGAACGGCGGCAGCACCGCCACCTCGACCTTGGCGAAGTACTTCTCCGGGAGGGAGAAGGCGATCTTCTGCACCAGGGCGATGGCCTCGAGGTGGTTGAGGTTCATCTTCCAGTTGCCCGCGATGAGGGGCTGACGCTGGGCCATCACGCCTCCAACACAGACACGCCGGGCAGTTCCTTGCCCTCCAGGTACTCCAGGGACGCCCCACCGCCGGTGGAGATGTGCGAGAACCCGTCCTCGGGCAGGCCCAGCGCGCGCACGGCCGCGGCCGAGTCGCCGCCGCCGACCACGGTGAACGCGTCGCTCTTGACCAGCGCCTCGGCCACCGCGCGGGTGCCGCCGGAGAAGGCTTCGAACTCGAACACGCCCATCGGACCGTTCCAGAACACGGTCTTGGCGTCGGCGAGCTTGGCCGCGAACAGCTCGCGGGTGGCCGGGCCGATGTCCAGGCCCTGCCGGTCGGCGGGGATGGCGTCGGTGGCCACGACCTCGAACTCCGCGTCGGGCGCGAAGTCGGTGGCGGCGAGCACGTCGACCGGGAGCACGAGTTCGACGCCGCGCTTCTCGGCCTCGGCGAGGAAGCCGCGGACCTGGTCGAGCTGGTCTTCCTGGAGCAGCGAGCCGCCGACCTCGTGGCCCTGGGCCTTGAGGAAGGTGTAGGCCATGCCGCCACCGATGAGGAGCCGGTCGACCTTGGTGAGCAGGTTCGCGATGACGCCGAGCTTGTCGGAGACCTTCGCGCCGCCGAGCACGACGACGTACGGGCGCTGGAGGTCGTCGGTGAGCTTGCGCAGCACCTCGACCTCGGCCAGCACGAGGCCGCCCGCGTAGTGCGGGAGCTTCTGGGCGACGTCGTAGACCGACGCCTGCTTGCGGTGCACGACGCCGAACCCGTCGGAGACGAACGCGTCGGCCTTGGCGGCCAGCTCGTCGGCGAGGGCGGCGCGCTCGGCGTCGTCCTTGCTGGTCTCGCGGGCGTCGAAGCGGATGTTCTCCAGCAGCACGACGGTGCCGTCACCGGCGGCCTCGGTGCCGATCTCGACCGGCAGGCCGAGCAGCTCGCCGAGCCGCGTGGCCACGGGAGCGAGGGAGAACTTGGGGTCGGGCTCGCCCTTGGGGCGGCCCAGGTGGGCGGCGACCAGGACGCGGGCGCCCGCGTCCACGAGCGCCTTGAGGGTGGGGACCGACGCGCGGACGCGGCCGTCGTCGGTGATCCGGTCGCCGTCGAGGGGGACGTTCAGGTCGGCGCGCACCAGGACGCGCCGACCCGAGACACCCTCGCTGAGCAGATCGTCGAGAGTCTTCACAGCGAGTGCTCCGCCTCTTCGCTCAGAGCTTGCTGGCGACCAGGTTGACCAGGTCGGCGAGGCGGTTCGAGTAGCCCCACTCGTTGTCGTACCAGCCGACGACCTTGACCTGGTTGCCGATGACCTTGGTCAGCGGCGCGTCGTAGATGCAGGACGCCGGGTCGGTGACGATGTCGGCCGACACGATCGGGTCGGTGTTGTAGCGCAGGTAGCCCTTCAGCGGGCCGTCGGCGGCGGCCTTGTAGGCGGCGTTGACCTCGTCCACGGTGACCTCGCGGCCCACGGTGACGGTCAGGTCGGTGGCCGAGCCGGTGGGCACGGGCACGCGCAGGGCGTAGCCGTCGAGCTTGCCCTTGAGCTCGGGCAGGACCAGGCCGATCGCCTTCGCGGCACCGGTGCTGGTGGGCACGATGTTCAGCGCGGCGGCACGGGCGCGGCGCAGGTCCTTGTGCGGCGCGTCCTGCAGGTTCTGGTCCTGGGTGTAGGCGTGGATCGTGGTCATGAGGCCACGCTCGATGGTGAAGCTGTCGTGCAGCACCTTGGCCAGCGGGGCCAGGCAGTTCGTGGTGCACGAGGCGTTGGAGATGACGGTCTGCGAGCCGTCGTACTGGTCGTCGTTCGCGCCCAGCACCACGGTGAGGTCCTCACCCTTGGCCGGGGCGGAGATGATGACCTTCTTCGCGCCACCCTCGTCGACGTGCTTGCGCGCGGCCGAGGCGTCGGTGAAGAAGCCGGTCGACTCCACGACGACGTCGACGCCGAGGTCCTTCCAGGGCAGCTTGCCCGGGTCGCGCTCGGCCAGGGCCTTGATGACCTTGCCGTCGACCGCGATGCCCTCGTCGGTCACGGTCACCTCGCCGTCGAGGCGGCCGAGGATGGAGTCGTACTTGAGCAGGTGGGCCATGGTGTTGACGTCACCGAGGTCGTTGAAGGCGACGATCTCGATGTCGTGCCCGCTGGCCTGAACGGCGCGCCAGAAGTTGCGACCGATGCGGCCGAAACCATTGACACCTACGCGAACCGTCACGGTGAGTCTCCTCGGTACTCGACTGGCGTTGACCGCCAGGGGCGTGCAGTCATGGGCTGACCAGGCAGCCGAGAGCCAGCCTAGCCTCCGGCCTGCGTCCCTGGTCACGTGGACCACCAGGATCTCTTTATCGAACAAGAAAATCCAGCTTGACCGGCTTGTTACCTGACGGTAACTCGGTCCACGGGGCTTCGTGACCCCGGAGTGCGGCTGCGACGCGTCTCGCCGCCGGGGGTTCCGGTTCCCAGCGTATGACTCTCGGTGGCCGGGCGCAGGCTGTGCGCTCCGTGACGGAGGGTGGCGTTCCGAGCGTTGAATTCAGGGGTCCTGAACGTAGGACTCTCGGGGTCTGAGCGTTCGACTCTCGGGGTCTGGGGGTTCGACTCGCGTGGGGGTCGGTCAGGCGGTCGGGGTCAGCAGGGCGGAGGAGAGCCCGTAGTAGGTGTAGAGGCCGCCGGAGGCGTCGACCTGCTCGACGCTCGTCCAGGTGCCCTCGTGGCCCTCGTTGCCGGGGCACGGGCCGCCGAGGACGGGCGTGGTGCCGGTCTCGGTGGTGGCGCCGAAGCCAGAATGTACGCCTGCGCCGCGCCCGCGAGCGCCAGCACGGCGCTGGTGACGACACCGGTGACCGCGACAGTCCTGCTGTGGTTCTTCATGGCGAACGACCTCCGCGGAGACGGGACGACTGCTTCCTGCCCTCTACGTCGCTTTCGATCAACGGGATGTCGCAGGGCTGAAGTCACCGGTCGGGCTCCGGAGGACCCAACCCGCCCCCTGCCGAACGGCCCTGGCCGACGACGGGCCCGGCATGACCCTGACCACCTGATCGCGAAAGCCGGCCACAGATCCGCCCGGAAGTGGTAACGCTTCGCTCAACGGACTACCGCCAGCGTCACTCCATCGGGTTAAGCTGCGCCGCTTTTCTCGACGACCTTGGCGGTGGGTAGTGGCGCTGGTGACCGGTGAACCGTCTGTCGCGCCCACCCGCGCCCCGAGCCGCCCCGCGGTCCGGGCCGACATCCAGGGCCTGCGGGCGCTCGCCGTGGGCCTGGTGGTCTGCTACCACCTGCGCCCCGCGCGGCTGCCCGGCGGTTTCGTCGGCGTCGACGTCTTCTTCGTGATCTCCGGCTTCCTGATCATCGGCACGCTCACCGGCGAGATCCGCCGCACCGGGCGGGTCGGGCTGCTCGCCTTCTACGCGCGCCGCATCCGCCGGCTGCTGCCCGCCGCCACCGTCGTGCTGCTGGCCGTCACAGCGGCGGTGCTCGCGGTGCTGCCCCAGTCGCGGTGGCCGGTCGTGCTGCGGGAGGTCGTGTTCTCCGCGGTGAACGCGCAGAACTGGCTGCTGGCCGTGCTGTCGAACGACTACGGGCACGCGACCGTCGGCGCGTCACCGGTGCAGCACTTCTGGTCGCTGGCCGTCGAGGAGCAGTTCTACCTGGTGATCCCGCTGGTGCTGCTGGTGGCGGCCGTCCTGGCGGCACGCCGGGGCGCGGGCCCGGTGCGGTGCGCGGTGGTCGCGGTCGCGGTGATCACGGCGGCGTCGTTCGCGTTCTCGGTCTGGTACACGCCGGTCGACCCGGGCGCGGCCTACTTCGTGACGCCGACGCGGATGTGGCAGCTCGGCGTCGGCGGCCTGGCCGCGATGGCGCTGCACCGGGTGCGGCTCGGCGCGGCGGCGCGCCTGCTGCTCGGCTGGGGCGGCCTGGCCGCTGTGCTGGTGAGCGCGTTCTCGTTCAGCACCGCCATGGCGTTCCCCGGCTGGGTCGCGGCGCTGCCCACGCTCGGGGCCCTCGCGATGCTGGTCGCCCGGGACGACTCGCTGGCCCGCGTGCTGGGCGTTCGGCCGCTGACCTACGTCGGTGACATCTCCTACAGCCTGTACCTGTGGCACTGGCCGGTGATCGTGTTCCTGCTGGAGATCACCGAGCGCCAGGTGCTGGACCGGAACCAGGTCGTGCTCGCCGGGGCCCTCAGCCTGGTCTTGGCAGCGCTGTCCAAGCGGTTCGTGGAGGACCCGTTCCGGCAACGCAAACCCGTCCGCAGGCGCACCACCTACGGGACCGGCGTGGCGATGATCGCGGTGACCGCCGCGGTCGCGGCGGGCGGGTGGGTGTCGGCCGAGTCGGCATTGGCCGCGCTGCGCGACCGGGCGGTGATCGACGTCGACCACCCCGGCGCGCTGGCCCTCGACCCGAGCCGACCGCACCCGGTGCCGACCGGTGTCGCCCTCGCGCCCGCGCCGGCCGTGGCCGCGCAGGACGGGCCGCTCGGCGACCTGCCGGGCGACTGCAACATCTACGACATGACCGCCGGGCTCACGTCGTGCATGTACGGCGATCCCGCGGCCCCGAAGACCATCGTCATCGTCGGTGATTCGCACGCCGCCCAGTTCAGCAGCGCCCTGGCCGAGTTCGTCCGGCTCGAGGGCGCCGGCCTGTGGCGGGTGAAGGTCATCGTGCGCAACGGCTGCCCGTTCACGTCCGTGCCGCCGTCCGACGCGGGCACGCCGCTGACCATCTGCTCGGACGAGAACGCGCGGAAGCTCGACCTGATCCGCGGCCTGCACCCGGACCTGGTGATCACCGCCGCCATGTCACCCGAGTCCTACCGCGCGGACCTCAACTGGACCTGGGAGTCGCCCGAGCGCGCCGTCGAGGGCTACCGGACCATGCTCGCCGCGCTGGCCGACGCCGACATCCCGGTCGCCGTGATCCGCGGCCTGCCCAGGCCGGCCGACCCCGTCGTGCCCTGCCTGGAGCGCCACCCGGACCGCCCGGCCGACTGCGACACGTCGCGGGCGAAGGCGGTCGGCTCGTCGACCGACCCGTTGGCCGAGGCGGCGGGCGGGTTGGCGGGGGTGCGGGTGGTCGACCTGACCGACTGGATCTGCCGCGCCGACAGCTGTCCCGCCGTGGTGGGCAACGTGGTCGTCTACCGGGACAACCACCTCACCGACACCTACGTCCGGTCCCTGGTCGACCCGCTCGTGACCGCCCTCGGGCTGCGCTGACGCCGGCCCGGTCAGACCTCGGCGTCGAGCATGTCCGCCGTCACCGCGGACTCGGTGTCGGGCATGCCCAGTTCCTTGGCCCGCTTGTCCGCCATCGCCAGCAGGCGGCGGATGCGGCCCGCGACGGCGTCCTTGGTCATCTGCGGGTCGGAGAGCTGACCCAGCTCCTCCAGCGACGCCTGGCGGTGGGCCAGGCGCAGGGCGCCCGCGGCGGCCAGGTGGTCCGGTGCCTCGGCGCCGAGGATCTCCAGCGCCCGCTGGACGCGGGCGGCGGCGGCGACGGCGGCGCGGGCCGAGCGGCGCAGGTTGGCGTCGTCGAAGTTGGCCAGGCGGTTGGCGGTGGCGCGGACCTCGCGGCGCATCCGGCGCTCTTCCCAGGCCAGGACGCTGTCGTGGGCGCCGAGCCTGGTCAGCATCGCGCCGATCGCGTCGCCGTCCCTTATCACCACGCGCTCCGCGCCGCGCACCTCGCGCGACTTGGAGCCGATGCCCATCCGCCGGGCCGCGCCGACCAGCGCCAACGCCGCCTCCGGGCCGGGGCAGGTCACCTCCATCGACGACGACCGGCCCGGCTCGGTCAGCGAGCCGTGCGCCAGGAACGCGCCCCGCCACGCCGCCTCCGCGTCGCACACCCCGCCCGACACGACCGGGGCGGGCAGGCCGCGCACCGGGCGTCCGCGCGGGTCCAGCAGACCGGTCTGCCGGGCCAGGCCCTCGCCGTCCTTGACCACCCGCACCACGAACCGGGTGCCCTTGCGCAGACCGCTGGACGTGATCGTGAACACGTCCGACTGGTGCCCGTACAGCTCGTGGATCTCCCGCCGCAGCCGCCGCGCCGTGGAACCCAGGTCCAGCTCCGCCTCGACGACCACCCGGCCGCCGACGATGTGCAGGCCGCCCGCGAACCGCAGGAGCGAGGCCACCTCCGCGCGGCGGCAGCAGGTCTTGGAGACGGCCAGCCTGCTCAGCTCGTCCTTCACCGCCGACGTCATCGCCACGGCGCCTCGCCTCCCCTGCTCGTCCGGTCTTCCTGGAGGGTTGTACTCGACGCCCCACCGGTCCCGTCACCAGGGCCGGCCAACGCCCGCGTGACGGCCGACGCCAGCGCGGTCGGGTCGTGCCGGTCCGGCGCGCCCGGCACGGCGATGGGCGCGAGGTGCGCCGCAGCGCCCAGAGCTGCGGCGGCCCGGCGCAGCCGGTCCGGCACGGGCACCGCGTCGACGTCGGCGATCACCGCGTCCACCCGCAGCGCGGGCGCGTGCTCGCACAGCACGTCCAGGTGCAGCTCCGGCGAGAAGCCGTCGGTTTCCCCCGGTTGGGGGACGAGGTTGAGCACGACGACCTTTCGCGCCGACGTGCGCACGAGGGCGTCGTGCAGCTCGGGCACGAGCAGGTGCGGCAGCACGCTGGTGAACCACGAGCCGGGCCCGAGCACCACCACGTCCGCCGCGAGCACCGCCTCCACCGCCTGCGCGCAGCCGCGCGGCGCCTCGCCCGGACCGCCGGGCCCGTAGAGCCGGATGCGCTGCACGCGCCCCGGCGTGGTGGCGATCGCGACCTGGCCCCGGATGCGGCGCACCACGTCGGCGTCGTCGTCCAGCCCGGTCACGTCGGCCTCGATCGACAGCGGCTCGGTGCACATCGGCAGCACGCGCCCGCGCACGCCGAGCAGCCGGCCCGCCTCCTCCAGCACCGCGACCGGGTCGCCGAGCTGCTCCAGCAGGCCCGCCAGCACCAGGTTGCCCACCGCGTGCCCGGCGAGCGCGCCCGTGCCGCCGAAGCGGTGCTGGAACAGCGTCGCCCACAACGCGCTGGACGGGTCCGCCCCGGCCAGCGCCACCATCGCCTTGCGCAGGTCGCCGGGCGGCAGCAGGCCCAGCTCGCGGCGCAACCGCCCCGACGAGCCGCCGTCGTCCGCGACCGTCACCACGGCCGTCACGTCGTCGGTCACCCGGCGCAGGGCGGTGAGCGTGGCGTGCAGCCCGTGCCCACCGCCCAGCGCGACCGCTCTGAAGCTCACTCGCGTCCCAGGTCCCGGTGCACGACCTTGACGGCCATGCCGTCCTCGCTGGCCAGCCGGCCCGCCAGCTCCTCGGAGATGGCCACGCTGCGGTGCTTGCCGCCGGTGCAGCCGACCGCGAGCGTCAGGTACCGCTTGCCCTCGCGCCGGTAGCCGGCGCCGATCAGCCGCAGCAGCTCGTGGTAGCGGTCCAGGAACTCCTCCGCGCCCTCCTGCGTGAGCACGTAGTTGCGCACGTCGCCGTCCAGGCCGGTCTGCTCGCGCAGCTCCGGGATCCAGAACGGGTTCGGCAGGAACCGCACGTCCATCACCAGGTCGGCGTCCATCGGCAGGCCGTACTTGTAGCCGAACGACAGCACGGTGACCCTGGTGCGGGTCGCGGACTCGGTGCCGAACGTGTCCTCGATCTTGGCCCGCAGCTGGTGCACCGACAGCGCCGAGGTGTCCAGCACCAGGTCGGCCTCCTCGCGCAGCGGCGTGAGCAGGACCCGCTCGGCCTCGATGCCGTCGGCCAGCCTGCCGTCCGCCTGCAGCGGGTGGCCGCGCCGCACCGACTCGAACCGCCGGATCAGCACGTCGTCGGTGGCCTCCAGGAACAGCACCTTCGGCTTGTAGCCGCGCGCGTCCAGGTCCTTGATCACCGCCGCCAGGTCCTCGGTGAACGCGCGGCTGCGCACGTCCATCACCACCGCGACCCTGGTGATCGCGCCCCTGGCCTGAGCGCCCAGCTCCACCATGGTCGCGATCAGCTCGGGCGGCAGGTTGTCCACCACGAACCAGCCCAGGTCCTCCAGGCACTTCGCGGCCGTGCTGCGGCCCGCCCCGGACAGGCCCGTCACCACCGCGACTTCGATGCCGGACTTCTCGCCGGCCGGTGCGCTCACTTGTGCTCCCGTCTGATCGTCGGCTCAGCCGACGCCCTCTTCGGTACCGGCCGTGCTCAACGTCGCGTGCACGGCCTCCGCGGTGCGCCGGCCCACCCCGGGCACACCGCTGATCTCCTCGATGCTCGCCTCACGCAACTTCTTCAGTGAGCCGAAGTGCTTCAACAGCGCGGCCTTGCGCGTCTGCCCCAGGCCGGGCACCTCGTCCAGCGCGGAGGTCGTCATCCGCTTGGACCGCTTCTGCCGGTGGTAGGCGATCGCGAACCGGTGCGCCTCGTCGCGCACCCGTTGCAGCAGGTAGAGGGCCTCGCTGGTGCGCGGCAGGATCACCGGGTCGGGCTCTCCGGGCACCCACACCTCCTCCAACCGCTTCGCCAGGCCCACCACGGCCACGTCGGTGATGCCGAGTTCGGCCAGGACGTCGGAGGCTACCTGCGCCTGCGGCGCGCCGCCGTCCACGACCAGCAGGTTCGGCGCGTAGGCGAACTTGCGCGGCTTGCCGGTCTCCGGGTCGATGCCCGGTGTCGCGCCGCCCGTGTCCTTGTTGTCCCGCAGGTAAGCCTGGAACCGCCGCCGCACCACCTCGGCGATCGAGCCGACGTCGCCCTGCTCCGCGCCCTCGCGCACGGCGAACCGCCGGTACTCCGACTTGCGCGCCAGGCCGTCCTCGAACACCACCAGCGACGCCACCACGTCCGTGCCCTGCACGTGGCTGATGTCGGTGCACTCGATGCGCAGCGGCGCCGTGTCCAGGCCCAGCGCCTCCTGGAGCTCCTGCAACGCCGCCGACCGGGCCGTCAGGTCGCCCGCGCGGCGCAGCTTGTGCTGCTGGAACGCCTCCTTGGCGTTGCGCTCCACCGTCTCCATGAGCGCCCGCTTGTCGCCCCGCTGCGGCACCCGCAGCACCACCCGGCCGCCGCGCAGCTCCGACAGCCACTTCTCGACCGCCTCGGCGTCGTCGGGCAGCTCCGGCACCAGCACCTCGCGCGGCACCGGCGCCGACTCGACCCCGCTGGCCTGCGCCGACTCGACCTGCTCGCCGTAGAACTGGGTGACGAACTGGTCGACCAGGCCGGTCACTCCGGTCTCGTCCACCTTGTCGACCACCCAGCCGCGCTGGCCGCGGACCCGGCCGCCGCGCACGTGGAAGACCTGGACCGAGACCTCCAGGTCGTCCTGCGCGAACGCGACCACGTCGGCGTCCGTGCCGTCGCCGAGGACGACGGCCTGCTTCTCCAGGGCGCGCTTGAGGGCGGCCTGGTCGTCGCGCAGGCGGGCCGCCTTCTCGAACTCCAGCTCCTCGGCCGCGGCGGTCATCTCCCGCTCCAGCCGGCGCACCATAGAGTCCGTCCGGCCCGCGAGGAAGTCGCAGAAGTCCTCGACGATGTCGCGGTGCTCGTCCGCGCTGACCCGGCCCACGCACGGCGCCGAGCACTTGTCGATGTAGCCGAGCAGGCAGGGGCGGCCGATCTGGCCGTGCCGCTTGAACACGCCCGCCGAGCAGGTGCGCGCCGGGAACACCCGCAGCAGCAGGTCCAGCGTCTCGCGGATCGCCCAGGCGTGGGCGTACGGGCCGAAGTAGCGCACGCCCTTGCGGCGGGGGCCGCGGTAGACGTGCAGCCGGGGGAACTCCTCGTGCAGCGTGACGGCCAGCACCGGGTAGGACTTGTCGTCCCGGTAGCGGACGTTGAACCGCGGGTCGAACTCCTTGATCCAGTTGTACTCGAGCTGGAGCGCCTCGACCTCGGTCCCGACGACGGTCCACTCGACGCTCGCGGCGGTGGTCACCATCTGCCGGGTGCGCGGGTGCAGCCCGGCGATGTCGGCGAAGTAGGAGTTCAGGCGTTGGCGCAGGCTCTTGGCCTTGCCGACGTACACCACGCGACCGCCGGCGTCGCGGAACTTGTAGACGCCGGGGGCTTCGGGGATGGTGCCTGTCGCAGGGCGATAGGTCGACGGGTCGGCCACACGCAAAGGGTACGTGTGGGCACCGACAGGCTCGCCGGGACCGACCTGTGCCGGGGTCGGTCCGGTCCGCCGGCGGCACCCCGGCCGGGGGGCGGCCCGGCCGGGCTCGCGCTCAGGCCGGCACGACCTGGCCCGCCGCCACCTTGACCGGGACCTCCTTCAGGCCCGTGGTGGCCGGGCCCTTCGTCACCGCGCCGTCCGCCGCGTTGAACGTGCTGCCGTGGTTGGGGCAGGTGATCACGCCGTTCTCCGGCGGCGACACCGCGGTGCCCTGGTGCGGGCAGGTGGCGTCGTAAGCCTTCACCGTGTCACCGGTGCGGACCAGCACGAGCGGCTTGCTGTCGGCCGGGTTGCCCGCGATCAGGCCGCCGCCGTCGGGCACGTCGGCCAGCGCCGCGATGATCGGCGGGCCGGCCGGGGTGGTGCCGCCGCCGGGTGCCGTGCCGCCACCGGGCGTGGCGCCGCCGGTCGTCGTGCCGCTCGGGGTGGAGCCGCTGCTGCACGCGGCCAGGCCGCCCGGCACCGCCAGCGCGACGAGCACGCCGCACAGCACCGAGCGCCGGGACATCCCCGTGTTCTCCGTTGAACTCACCGCAGGTCCTCCGCTGTTCGTGGTGGGTGGTCGTTCGGGCACACAGGCAATACGACACCACGTGAAGCGGGGTTCAACACTCCAGCACGTGAGACGGGATCTTCAGGAAAGGAACACGTCCGGCCCGGACACCGTCACCGCGACCTCCGCCAAGCCCCGCGGTGACGGGCCGGACAGCACCGCCCCGGTCGTCGGGTCGAACGCGGAGCGGTGCGTGGGGCAGCTGATCGTGCCGGCGGCGGGCGGGTTCACCGTCGTGCCCTGGTGCGGGCAGGCCGGGTTGAACGCCCGCACCTCCGTCTGCGACGGCCTGACCAGCAACAACTGGCCGTCGCCGCCGACGTCGACCAGCGCCCCGGACCCCACCGGGACGTCGGTGAGCCCGGCCAGGCGGTCACCCGCGCGGGCCGAGCCGACACCGGGTCGACGCGTCGGCGCGCCCGAGCCGCACGCGGCCGCGGGCACACCGGCGGTCAGGGCGAGCAGTCCGCACAGCAGCGTCCGTCGGTCCACCCGCCCATCTTCGCCTACTGGTCCTTGGCCACCGCCGTGCGGGCCAGCGCCAGCACCGCCGTGAACGGCGGGAACCAGTGCCGCGAGTGCGACGGCGGGTTCGCCCACCTCAGCGACCCGTACCGGGTCATCGTGGGCGGCAGCGCGATGCGCTGCGGCGAGCGGACGAACTGGACCTCGGCGGGCGCCTTCAGGTGCGTGGGCAGCAGGGCGACCAGCTCGGCGAGGAAGATCCAGTGCTCCCGCGGGCCCGGGATCACGGTGACGGGGCCGGCCAGCATCCGGGCTTTGAGGTCGGCCAGGACGCGCGAGCCGATGCGGGCGGGCATGGCCAGGGCGGTGGTGGCGGGGCCGAGCGGCAAGAACACCCCCTGCTCGGTCACGGACACCTTCCAGCCCAGCAGCCGGTAACCCGCGATCGCCTCACCGAGTGCCTGCTGGTGCGCGCGGTCGCGTGGTCCGAATCGCGGGCCGTTGTCTGCGGTGGTGGCGGCGGTGATGCTCATCGGCGGGAGTCCCTCCCCGGTCGGGTGGAGTGGGCGGTGTGCGCGGGCCGCGGGGTCGACCCGGCACTGGCACACCACGCAGCCTCCGGCCGATCGGGGCGTTCCACCACACCGTTATCGGGTCGGATCCATGCACCGGACGGATGCCGTTCATCCACCACCCGGCGTCACACGGCGTCCGACCAGGGGTCCACCCCGCCTTATGCACCAAATGCATGGACTCCTGATCACATCTCTATACACTGGTGAGCACGCTCAGTGACGGGAGCGAGCCATGGAACGGAAAGCTCGAAGAGCAGCCAGTACCAGGCGCGCATGCCCGACGTGCGGGGCGCTGATCGCCGCCGACAACACCGACCGGCTCTGCCAGCGTTGTCGCCGCAACGCGCGGACCGAGCTCTACGGACCACCCGAGGTCCCCGGGGACTTCTGGGACCACGAGACGATGGCTGCCGCGTTCGCCGACCGGAACATGGGCGCCCTCCTCGCCGCCTACCGGCACCACCCCCAGCACGTCAGCCGCGTCACCCAGGACCGCATGGCGTCCTGGCTGGGTATCTCCCAGGCTCAGCTGTCGCGGTACGAGACCGGTGAGAACCCGATCGACCGGATCGACCGCCTGCGGCACTTCGCGCGGGCGCTCGGCGTCCCGGCCGACCGGCTGTGGTTCGACCGCGTCGGAATCCCAAGCCAGGCGGACGCCGATCGCGGCGCCCCGCCCGATGTGCTCGGCGCGGCGTGGGACGCGTCGAGCATTGCCAGATCGGTCGAGGAGACGGCGAGGAACGACTTGGCGATCAGCAGACGAGCGGCGCTCACCGGAGCCGCCGCGGTGGCGATGGGTCCCGCACTGGTCGAACCGTTGCAGCGGTGGCTGCACCCCTTGCAGCCCCTGTCCAAGTGGTCGTCCAGCGCGGCGATCAGCGAAGAGGAGCTGGCGGCGTTGCAGCGCGTCGCCGACGGGCTGCGCGGGTGGGGCGGACGAGGCGGGTACGGGCTGGCGCGCAAGGCGGTGCTCGGGCAGTTGGAGGAACTGGCCGAGCGGCTGTCGCGCGCACCGGCGGGCCCGACCACGGAACGGGCCTTCTTCATCGGGGCCGAGCTGTCCAAGGTCGCGGCGAGCATGTCGTGGGACGCGGGCATGCACGACGCCGCGCAGCGGTACTACGTGCTGGGCGTGCGGATGGCGAAAGCCGGGCGCAACGACCCGTTCGCCGCGCTGTGCCTGGCGGCGATGGCCCGGCAGATGTTCGACCTGGGCCGCCCCGAGGACGGTTTAGAACTGGTCCAGCTCGGCCAGTACGGCACCCGGCGCAACGCCACCCCGACGTTGCAGGCGCTCCTGCTGACCCGGGAGGCGTGGGCCTACGCCCAGATGGGTCGGGTGCGGGAGTTCCACCGGGCGGTCGGGCAGGCGCAGGACAGCTTCGCGCAGCGGCGACCCGGCTCGGACCCGTGGTGGCTGGACTCGTTCGACGAGGCGGAGCTGGAAGGGGTCATCGGTGCCCGGATGCGGGACCTGGCCGGGCACGACCCGAAGCAGGCGCCGATGGCCGAGCAGCACATCCGGCGGGCGCTGGACCTGCGCGACCCGGCCAGGGTGCGCAACCGGGCGTTCGACGTCATCGGGCTGGCCCGCACGAAGATGGTGGCGGGCGAGCCCGAGGAGGCGTGCGGGCTGATCCAGCAGGTGCTGCCCACGGCGGCGGGCCTGGCGTCCGGGCGGGTGGTGCGCAAGCTCCAGGACTTCGCCAAGGAGGCCGAGCGGCACCGCGACCTGGCGGTCGTGCGCGACACCCGTGACGCGATCCGCGGGGTGCGGACGGCCTAGTGATGCGGGTGGGAGTCACCGGGCACAGCAAGCTGGCGCCCGATTGCGTCGACGCCGTGCGCGAGGCCATCCGCGCGGCGTTGGAGGCCGAGGCGGCGGGCGGGTCATCCCTGGTCGGGGTGACCTGCCTGGCGCCGGGCGCGGACCAGCTGTTCGCGCGGGTGGTGCTGGAGCTGGGCGGCCGGGTCGAGGTGGTGCTGCCCGCGATGGACTACCGGGAGAAGCTGAGACCGGAGAAGCGGGCGGACTACGACGAGCTGCTGGCGCAGGCGCACGTGGTCAGCGTGCTGCCCAACGAGCTGTCCGGGCGGCACGCGTACGTGATGGCGAACGAGCGGATGCTCGCGTCGGTGGAGCTGCTGATCGCCGTGTGGGACGGTCAGCCGCCGGACGGGCGCGGCGGCACGGCGGACGTCGTGGAGACGGCACGCGCGTCGGGCGTGCCCGTCGTGGTCGTGTGGCCGGAAGGAGCACGTCGGGGCTGAAACGAGGACCGTTCCCGTCCGCGATGGCCGGCAGACTGCGGCTCATGCTGGAAACCTCGGCCCGTCTGCTCAAGCTGCTGTCGTTGTTGCAGGTCCGCCGCGACTGGACGGGAGCGGACCTCGCCCACCGGCTCGGCGTGGACGTGCGGACCGTCCGGCGCGACGTGGACAAGCTGCGCAACCTCGGCTACCCCGTCAACGCCGCGCCGGGCGTGTCCGGCGGCTACCAGTTGGGCGCCGGGGCCGAGCTGCCCCCGTTGTTGTTGGACGACGACGAGGCCGTGGCGGTCGCCGTCGGGTTGCGCACGGCGGCCGGCGGCGGCGTGGCGGGCATCGAGGAGACGTCGGTGCGCGCCCTGGCCAAGCTGGAGCAGGTGCTGCCGTCGCGGCTGCGGCGGCGGGTGAACGCGCTCCAGGCGCACACCGTGGCGCTGCCGACGCGCGGCACGCAGGTGGACGCGGGCACGTTGACCGCGATCGCCATCGCGTGCCGCGACCACCAGCGGCTGCGGTTCCCCTACGCCGGGCGGGACGGCGGCACGAAGCGGCACGTGGAGCCGCTGGGCCTGGCCCACACCGGGCGGCGGTGGTACCTGGTCGCGTGGGACGTGGACAAGGACGACTGGCGCACGTTCCGGGTGGACCGGATCGAGGAGGAGCCCACGCCGGGAGCCCGCTTCACGCCGCGCGAGCCACCGGCGGAAGACCTGGCGTCGTACGTGTCGCGGCAGCTGTCCGTGGCGCCGTACCAGCACGAAGCCCGGTTGATCATGCACGCGCCGTACGACGTGGTCGCGGCCCGCACCTCCTACACCGCGGTGCACCTGGAGCGGATCGACGACGAGCGGACCCGGCTGACCGTCGGCACGCCCTCGCTGGAGGAGGTCGGGTCGTGGATCTCGATGATCGGCGTCGACTTCGAGGTGGAGGGCCCGGAGGAGCTGCGACGCCACCTCCGGGCCACCGCCGAACGCCTGCTGCGCGCCGCCGGCGACACCTGACCGTTCAGGCCCGGGTGCGGGCCAGGCGGTAGGCGGCGGCGCCGATCAGCTCCAGCGAGATCTGGAGGCGGTCCGGGCTCACGTTCTGCGCGATCGTGTCCTCGGGCGTGTGGTAGAGCGGCTCCAGCTCGTGCGGGCCGCCCTCGCCGCGCCAGCTGAAGTTCGCCGCGGCGATCTTGCGCTCGTGGAACGGCACGTGGTCGCTGCTGCCGCGCGGCACCGGGCCGTGCACCTGCGCGCCGTACCCGAGGCGGGCGGCCGCGGCGGCGACCTCGGCGGTGGTGGCGTTGTTCCCGCCGTCCACCGAGAGCAGCCAGTACGCGGTCGCCGGGCCGTGGCTGGTGGCGACCATGTCGTTCTGGAACACGCCCGCGATGCGCGCCGCCTCCGCGTCCGCGAGCTGGTTGACGTAGTGGCGGGAGCCGAGCAGGCCCTGCTCCTCCGAACCCCACAGCGCGAACCGCAGCGCCCGGTGCGTCGGCAGGTGGCGCAGCACGCGGGCCAGCTCCAGGGTCAGCACCGTGCCGCTGCCGTCGTCGTTCGCGCCGGGCGAGCCGGGCACGCTGTCGTAGTGCGCGGTCACCATGACCACGCCGTTGTCCCGGCCCGGGAACGTCGCGGGCCGTTCGGCGAGGACGTTGTACGACGTCAGGCCCGCGAGGTGGGTGGTGGACACGGTCACCGCGACGGCGCCGGCCGCCCGCAGCCGCTCCACGTGCACCTGGGCGATGCCCAGCACCGGCACGGTGACGTTCGCGGTCAACGTCGGCGAGAACGCGCCGGTCTTGCCCGCGGGCGGGGTCGACACCCGGCCGACCAGCACCGCCACCGCGCCCAGCCGTGCCGCGTCGAGCACCGCCGTGGAGCCGGTCGGCACGTTCACCAGCAGCGCGACCTTGCCGGTCAGGTCGGCGGGCAGCGACGCGCCGGTGTCCAGGTCCACCACGGGACCGGACGCCGTGACGCCGAGGGCGCCGAAGCGGGACGCGCCCGCGTGCCACGTGTCGCCGCCGACGGTGAGCTGCGACAGGTACTTGTCCGGCACGGCGAACGGCTGCAACGTCACCTCGTAACGCAGGTCGCGCAGCACGGAAGCGAGGTAGTCGCGGGCCCGGTGCTCGGACTCGGTGCCGCCGATGCGCTGGCCGATCCGCTCGCTGAGCACCCGCAGGTGCTCCATCGCCCGGCGGGCCCGCACCCGGCCCACCACCGGGTAGTCGCCGAGGTTCAGGTCGGGCACGTCCGACGCGCCGGGCCGCTGGGCCCGCGCCACCGGGTTCAAGCCGAGCGCCACCGCGCCCGCCACGGCCGCGGCACCGGTCAGGAGTGAACGTCTGCGCATGTGCGGACCCCCAAGCTCGTCGATCACCCGAACCTAGGCAGGGGCCCGAACCCCTACAAGAGTGCCGTTGGAGGACAGGTCTCCCCCAACGGCACCACGACGATCAGCCCTTACGCGAACGGTGGACCCGTGCGTTCCGAACGCAGGACTCGCGGGTCAGGAGGTGGCGGAGCGGTGCAGGTCGCGCAGGGCGCGGACGGCGGCCACGGCGTGGTCGCGGTCCACCGCCTGGATCGCCATGATCGACACGTACTCGTCGTCCGGCAGCTCCAACCGGGCCCACGACGCGCCGTCCGGGAACGACACGTGCAGCACCTGCTGCCACGTGAAGCGGTGCGCGGTCACCACGTTGCGCACCTCCACGCCCTCGGCGTCGGCCCGCACTCGCGGCCTGGTCAGCAGCAGCATGCCGCACGCCAGGAGCACGCCCAGGCACACCATCGCGACCTGGTCGGACGTCCGGAAGATCACGCCGGTCGGCGTGTCGCCCAGCAGCAGCCCGACCACGGTGAACACCGCCACCAGGAACACCGCGCTGACCCACGACACCACGCGGATCCTCTTCGGCCGGAACTCGACCACGTCGGCAGCCACGGCGGTCCTCACGAGCCCGCCCGCAGCCCGCGCAGCACGAGCGCGGTGTCCAACGCCGCCACGCACGCCTCGAAGCCCTTGTCCTCCACCGAGTCCGGGAACCCGGCGCGCGCCAGCGCCTGGTCCTCGTCGTTGGTGGTCAGCACACCGTTGCCGACCGGTGTCGACTCATCGAGCGCGACCCTGGTCAGACCGGCCGTCACCGCGTCGCACACGTACTCGAAGTGCGGCGTGCCGCCCCGGATCACCACGCCCAGCGCCACCACGGCGTCGTGCGTGCGGGCCAGCTCCTGCGCCACCACCGGCAGCTCGACCGCGCCCGCCACCCGCACCACCGTCGGCGACGCGACACCGGCCTTCGCCGCCGCCGCCAGCGCCCGCTCGACCAGGTTGTCGGTGATCTTCGTGTGCCAGCGCGTGGCCACGACGCCCAGCGTCAGGCCCGCCGCGTCGGGGACGACGTCCTCGGGTCGCCCTTCGCCGCTCATTCCGCTCCCTCCGTGGTGGACACCACCGCGCCGCCCTGCGACAGCGCCTCGTACTGCTCGAGCTGGTGCAGCTCGTGCCCCATCCGGTCGCGCTTGGTGCGCAGGTACCGCAGGTTCTCCGGGTTCGGCGAGATCGGCAGCGGCACCCGGTCCAGCACGGTCAGGCCGTAGCCCTCCAGCCCGACCCGCTTGGCCGGGTTGTTGGTCAGCAGCCGCATCGACTTGATGCCCAGCGAGCACAGGATCTGCGCGCCGGTGCCGTAGTCGCGCGCGTCCGCGGGCAGCCCCAGCCCCAGGTTCGCGTCGACCGTGTCCGCGCCGCTGTCCTGCAACTGGTACGCCTGCAGCTTGTGCATCAGGCCGATGCCGCGGCCCTCGTGCCCGCGCATGTAGAGCACGACGCCGCGCCCCTGCGCGGCCACCGCCTCCAGCGCCGCGTCCAGCTGCGGGCCGCAGTCGCAGCGCAGCGAGCCGAACACGTCGCCGGTCAGGCACTCCGAGTGCACCCGGACCAGCACGTCCTCGCCGTCGCCCAGGTCGCCGTAGACCATCGCGATGTGCTCGATGCCGTCGAGCTTGCTGTCGTAGCCGACCGCGGTGAACGTGCCGTGCGCGGTGGGGATGCGCGCCTCGGCGACCCGCTCCACCTGCGTCTCCACCCGCCGCCGGTAGGCGATCAGGTCGGCGATCGTGATCAGCGCCAGGTCGTGGTCGGAGGCGAACACCTCCAGCTCGTCGCGGCGGGCCATGTCGCCCTCGTCCTTCTGCGACACGATCTCGCAGAGCACGCCCGCCGGCGCGAGCCCGGCCATCCGGGCCAGGTCCACGGCGGCCTCGGTGTGCCCGGCCCGGCGCAGCACGCCGCCGTCGCGCGCCCGCAGCGGCACCACGTGACCGGGCCGGTTGAAGTCCTTCGGGCCCGCGTCCGGGTCGGCCAGCAGCCGGATCGTCCGCGCCCGGTCCGCCGCCGAGATGCCGGTGGAGACGCCCTCCCGGGCGTCCACGGTCACGGTGTACGCGGTGCCGCGCTGGTCCTGGTTCGTGTGGTACATCGGCGGCAGGTCCAGCCGGTCGCAGTCGCTCTCGGTCAGCGACACGCACACGTACCCGGACGTGTAGCGGACCATGAACGCCAGCAGCTCCGGCGTCGCCTTCTCGGCCGCGAAGATGAGGTCGCCCTCGTTCTCGCGGTCCTCGTCGTCCACGACGACGACCGGCCTGCCCGCGGCGATGTCCGCGATGGCCCGCTCGATGTCGGCGAAGTCGTTCACCGGGCCTCCTCGGCGCGCAGGTGGGGCAGCGCGAGCCGCTCGACGTACTTCGCGAGCACGTCCACCTCCAGGTTGACGTGGTCGCCCGGAACGCGCCGGCCGAGGGTGGTGAGCTCCAACGTGGTCGGGATGAGGCTCACGGTGAACTGGTTCTCCGACACCGACACCACGGTCAGCGACACGCCGTCCACGGTGATCGAGCCCTTCTCCACCACGTACCGGGCCAGGCCCGGCGGCAGTCCGATGTGGACGACCTCCCAGTGCTCGGCCTTCTCCCGGGCCAGCACCACCCCGGTGCCGTCCACGTGGCCCTGCACGATGTGGCCGCCCAGGCGCTGGCCGACGGCGGCGGCGCGCTCCAGGTTGACCGCGTCGCCCTCGGCGACCTTGGCCAGGCTGCTGCGGGTCAGCGTCTCGCGCATCACGTCCGCGGTGAACGCGCCGTCGGCGACGTCCACCACGGTGAGGCACACGCCGTTGACCGCTATCGAATCGCCGTGCTTGGCGTCGCTGGTCACCAGCGGGCCCGCGATGGTGACGCGGGCCGCGTCCGGCAGGTCGGCGACGGCGACGACCTCACCCAACTCCTCGACGATCCCGGTGAACACCGTTCCTCCTCAACGCGCGGGGACGGCGGAGACCCGCACGTCCGGCCCGCACATACTGACCTGCTCCACGACCAATCCCACAGCGTCGGTGACGGTCGACACCCCCGCGTCCCGCAGCGCCTGCGGACCGTCGCCCAGGAACTTCGGGGCGAGGTAGGCGAGCACCCGGTCGACGCGGCCGGCCGCGGTGAACGCACCCGCCAGGGTGGGCCCGCCCTCCAGCAGCACGTCGACCACGCCCCGCGCGGCCAGCGCGCCGAGCACCACGTCCGGGTCGTGGGTCCGCAGGTGCATCGTCTCCGCCTCGTCGTCCAGCACACGGGCACCCGGCGGGAGGTCGCTCTTCCCGACGACGACCCGCAGCGGCTGCCTGACCCCATCCTGCCCCGGACGCGCCGCCCGCGCGGTCAATCTCGGGTCATCGGTGCGGACCGTCCCGGTGCCCACCACGATCGCGTCGACCTTCGCCCGGAACTCGTGCACCTCGGCCCGCGACTGCGGGGAGCTGATCCACCGGCTCGTGCCGTCACCGGCCGCGACCCGCCCGTCCAGGCTCGCCGCGTACTTCCAGGTCACGTGGGGACGCCCGGTGCGCGCGAAGTGCAGCCACGCCCGCAACGGCCCCCGTTCCACCACCTCGCGCGACAGCCCGCCCTCGACCAGGACCCCGCCGGCCCGCAGCACGTCCGCCCCGCCCGCGGCCTTCGGGTTCGGGTCCGCCACCGCGAACACCACCCGCGCCACCCCGGCGTCGAGCAACGCCCCGGTGCACGGCGGTGTCCGCCCGTGGTGCGCGCACGGCTCCAACGTCACCACGGCCGTCCCGCCGCGGGCCCGCTCCCCCGCCTGCGCCAGCGCCACCACCTCGGCGTGCGCCCCGCCGGGCGGCCGGGTCGCGCCCTCGCCGACCAGCTCGCCACCGGCGTCCAGGACCACGCACCCGACCGGGGGGTTCGGACTGGTCGTCCCCCGCACCCGCTCACTCGCCGCGACGGCCAGCGCCATCGCCTCGTCCACGTTCACCGGACGCGCGCCGCCTGCTCGCGCAGCCGCTCCAGGGCGAGGCCGGGATCGGCCGCGTCGTACACGGCGGACCCGGCCACGAAGCAGTCGACCCCGGCCTCGGCCGCCTGCTCGATCGTGTCGGCGTTGATCCCGCCGTCGATCTCGACCACCAACCGCAGGTGCCCGGTGTCGACCAACCGCCGCGCCACCCGCACCTTGTCCAGCACCTCGGCCATGAACGACTGCCCGCCGAACCCGGGCTCCACCGACATCACCAGCAACGTGTCGTAGTGCTTCAGCACGTCCACGTACGGCTCCAACGGCGTGCCGGGCTTCAACGACAACCCGGCCTTCGCCCCCGCCGCGCGCAGGTCCTTCGCCAACGCCACCGGGTCCTCCGCCGCCTCGACGTGCACGGTCACGTTGTACGCGCCCGCCTCCGCGTACCCGATCGCCCAGCGATCCGGATCGTCGATCATCAGGTGGCAGTCCAGCGGCAGGTCGGTCGCCTTGCGCAGCGACTTCACCACCGGCAGCCCGATGGTCAGGTTGGGCACGAAGTGCGCGTCCATGACGTCCACGTGCAACCAGTCGGCCGACGCCACGGCCGCGGCCTCGTCGGCGAGTCGGGCGAAATCGGCGGACAGGATGCTCGGGGCGATCATCGGCTGGTGGACCACGGCTGCCGAGTCTAGGCTTCCGCGATTGCCCGGACCTGCCCGGGAGTCATATTTCACCCCTCGCTTTCCGACTACTCACGCGGGTAGTTCCCCAGCCGGTGTGCCGGCCATTACGTTCACCGGGGGGCAGCAACTGGGGAGCACTGGGGATGAATGCCGAATTCCGTCACAAGATCGCACTGATCACCGGCGCCTGTTCACCACTGGGCGCGGAGGTGGTCGAAGCACTGGCCAGGCAGGGCGCACTGGTGGCGGCCGTCGACAGCGACGGCGCGAGACTCGC
Source organism: Actinosynnema sp. NPDC091369 (assembly GCF_044757065.1). Taxonomy (NCBI): domain Bacteria; kingdom Bacillati; phylum Actinomycetota; class Actinomycetes; order Pseudonocardiales; family Pseudonocardiaceae; genus Actinosynnema; species Actinosynnema sp. NPDC091369. The sequence goes on from NZ_JBIVUG010000020.1 coordinate 76,977, forward strand.
CGACCTGGTCGAACGACTCCACGGACAGGGCCTGCGGATCGCGGGCAGGCAGATCGACGTCACGTCCAGCGCCGCCGTCGACGCCCTCGTCGACCAGGTGGAACGGGAGTTCGGCGCGATCGACGCCCTGGTCACCATGGCGGGCGCGTTACACCCGGGCCCAGTCCTCTCGATCACCGACGACGACTGGTCGCACAGCTTCGCCGTCAACGTCAACGGCGTGTTCAACGTCTCCCGCGCCGTCGCCACCAGAATGGTCGACCGGGGCCGGGGCACCATCATCATGGTCCCCGCCCACGTCGTCGCCGTGCCACGCTCCGGAATCGCCGCCTACGCCGCGTCACGAGCCGCCGCCGTCACCTACACGGAGTGCCTGGCCGTCGAAGTAGCCGCACGCGGCGTCCACTGCGCCGTCGTGGCCCCCGCCGACATCCGCCGCGTCACCGACGAGGTCAAGTTCCTCCTCGCCGACACCACCACCAACCCGATGACCGACGCCCTGGGCGCTTGACCACCACAACCCACCCACATCGAACCCGCAACCAGCCCACAAGGCTCGATGTGACATGGCTTCGACCAGCCTGGAGTGCCCGTAAGGGGCCCGTGTCACATCGAGCCGGACTCAACCCCTGAACCGCCCCGCCCCCGAGCTGCCGGCGCCAGCCTTCACAACGACGCCTCCGTCCCAGCCCCCTCCTGCTCGTGCTCGTGCTCGTGCGCCACCCTCGCCAACTCCACCCTCGAACTGATCCCGAGCTTCCTGAAGATCCCCCGCAGGTGGTAGTTCACCGTGTGCGGCGACAGGAACAACTGCTTCGCCACCTGCCGGTTCGTCAACCCCACCCCGACCAGCCGCGCGATCTCCCGCTCCGCCCCCGACAACACACCCCACTCCTCGCCCTTGACCTCCCCCTTGGCCTCCCTCTTGAAGTCCCCCTCCGCCCCCATCCACTCGAAGATCCGCGACGCCACCGCCGTGTGCGCCGAAGCCCTCCCCACGTCCCCCGCTTCCGCCAGCACCCCCGCCAGATCCTCGTTCGCGTTCGCCTGCGCCCACGGGTGCCGGTGCCGCCGCGCCACCTCCGCCAACCGCTCCGCGTCCCGTTCGAGCAACGCCCGCGCGTGCCCGGCCGCCACCGCCACCACCTCGAACCCGGGGTTCGTCGCCGCCAGCCCCTCCGCCGCGCCCACGACCTCCCGCGCCAACCCGCCGTCCCCCGCCGCGACCGCCTGCCGCACCAACCACGCCGCCGCGCCGGGCTCCTCGACCAGCATCCGGAGGACCGCGCCAGCCTCCCCCACCCGCTCCCACGCCAGCTCCACGACCCGCTCCGCCCCACCCCGGGCGTGCGCCAGCAGCAGCTCCACCCAGTCGTACTGCCCGGAGTGCAGCACCGCCTCACCCGCCGCCAGGTCGGCCCGGTACCGGCGCACGTGCTCCGCCGCCACCGCGGTCTCGCCCCGGTGCAACGCCACCGTCGCCACCACGGTCGACGCGAGCGGCACCAGCAGCCGCAGCCCCCGGTCGCGCGCGGTCGACAACCCGCGCCGCGCCGCCGCCAGGGCCTGGGCCAACTTCCCCGCCTGCACCAGCACCCTGGCCCGCGCGATCGTCCGCGCGGTCGGCGCGCCGGCCTTCACCGCCTCGTCGTCGGACGCGACGCCCTCGCGCACCCACCGCTCGGCCCGCTCGAACTCCCCCAGCGCCGACAGCTTCAACGCGTACGACACCGCCGACTGCGACTGCCACCACGCCGTGGGCCGGTCCAGCTCCCAGCGCGTCGACTCGCGCCCCCAGTACATGCCCTCGGCGAGCCGGCCCGCGTTCCACTCCAGGCACGAGTGCACCGTCGCCGCCATCACCACGTCCGCGTCCGCCGGTTCCCGGTCCCGCGTCGTCAGCACCGACATGGCGTGCGCACCCGCGCGGCTCCCGGTGGCGAAGTAGAGCGACAGCAGCCGCCCGGCCCCCGCCAGCCGGTGCAACGGCCCCGGCACGCCCGGCGTGCTCAGCACGTGCTCCATCTCGGCCGCCGCGTCGGCGGGCCGCCCGTCGGCCAGCAGGATCCCGGCCAGCACCACGTGCAGCTCCGCGCCCGCGCCCGCCGACACCCCTCCCGCCAGGCTCTGCCGGGCCAGCGCGATGGCGGAACCGAGCCTGCCGTTCGCGGCCAGCGACCGCACCCCGCTCACCGCGACCGCGCCCTGCTCCTCCTCACCCTCCTCGCACCTCTCCGGACTCGGGCGCACCTGCGCCGACGCCGCCCGCAGCACCTCGGCGTCGTGCCGCAGCGCGTGCCGCACGGACCCGGGCATCGAGTCCACCACGGCCCGCCACACCAGGTCCGACCCGAACTCCAGCCGCTCCTCCGCGCCCACGACCAGCCCGGAGACCAGCACCTCGTCCACCGCCGGCAGCAACGCGCCGGTGGTCTCGTTCATCATCGCGGCCACGTCCCGCAGCAGGAACGACCGGCCGAGCACGGCCGCGACCCGCAGCACCTGGGTGGCCCTGGCCGACATCGCCTCGACCTGGCCCCGCACCGCCGCCCCGACCCGGCGCGGCAGCCACCGGCCGCGCGGCCGGGCCACGCCGTCGGTGACGTCGAGCCGCCCTTCCTCCCGCAGCCCCGCCACGAGTTCGACGACCAGCCGGGGGTTGCCGCCCGCGCCCGCCGTCAGCGCGAGCAGGTCCGGGTGCGGCTCCGCGTCCACCAGGTCGGCGACCACCCGCGCCACCGCGTCGTCGTCGAGCGGTCCGAGGCGGAGCACCTCCCCCCGCGCCAACGCCCGCTGGACCTCGGCCCCGGCCGCATCGGCGCACAACGCCACCACCACCGAGACGAACGCGCCCGCCGGCTCCAGCGACGCCAGCAACTCCAGCAGCGCCGCCGGGTCCTCGTGTGCCTGGTCGACCGCGACCACCGCCGGCACCCGTTCGATCTTCACCCGATCGAGTGCATCCACCACCTCGGTCGACCGCGCCGCCCCGGCACCGGGCACGAGCACGACGGCACGGCCGCGACCACGGGCGGCGGCGACCGCTTCACGCAGCAAGGAGGTCTTTCCGGAGCACGGCGGGCCGTCGATGGCCAGCAGGCCACCGGGCGCGGACAGGAAGCGGAGAACCGAAGCCCATTCACGATCCCGGCCGTACAATTTCGACACAATCAAGCCTGCTACGCATCTCGACTGGCTGTCAATTCAGCCGGTTTCGCCGTTACCGCGATTTTCACCTAATGCGACGAGCGGGCCACCCGATCCAGTTCGCCCAACACCGACGCGGTATCGGTCGCGAGCACCACCCCGGCGGCGCGCAACACGGCCAAGTGGCCCTCGAACGCCGGGTGCGCCGCCTGGTCGTCGGACCGCTGCGGCAGCACCACCATCGGCGCGCGGCGGCCCAACGCCTCGCACAGCACGGTCAGCGCCTGGTTGTCGGCAATCCCCAGCGCGAGCTTGGCCAGCGAGTTCGCCGTCGCGGGCGCGAACACGAACGCGTCCGGCACGGGGTGGGGCTTGGGCTCGTGCGGCAACCGGGGCGTCCACCGGACCGGCAGGTCCGTCAACGCCGCCACGTCGGGCACCTGCGGCTCCAACCACCGGGCGACCGACGGCGTGAACGTGACCGCGAGCCGCCACCCGCGACCGGCCAACGGCCGGGCGAGCCCGTCCACGAACCACCGCTCCACCCCACCGGCCGCCGAGGCGACCAGACCCAACACCCGCGCCCCGGCCACGCCCCCACCCGTCACGCCTTCACCGGCCACGTCCTCACCGATCACGCGCACACCGCACCGCTCACACGGGTCGCCTGAGCAGCGAGCAGAACATCGCGTCCGTCCCGTGCTTGTGCGGCCACAGCTGCACCGACGGCCCGTCACCCAGGTCGGGCACGCCGGGGAAGAACTCCCGCGCGTCCAGCCACTCGACCTCGGTCCGCCGCACCACGTCCGCCACCACGCCCACGGTCTCCGACAGGTGCGGCGAGCACACCACGTACGCCACCACACCACCGGGCCGGACCAGCGACAACGCCGCCGTCAACAGCTCGCGCTGCAACCGCGCCAGCGGCGCGACGTCCGACGGCTGCCGCCGCCACCGCGCCTCCGGCCGACGCCGCAACGCGCCCAGCCCGGTGCACGGCGCGTCGACCAGCACCCGGTCGAACCCGCCCTCCTCCAGCCCGGACTCCCGGCCGTCGGCAACGTGCACGGTGATCGGCAGGTCACCCGCCGCCTTGCGGATCAGGTCCGCCCGGTGCGGCGCCTTCTCGACCGCGTCCATCGACGCGCCCGACAGCCGGGCCAGCGACCCCAGCAGCACGGCCTTCCCGCCGGGCCCCGCGCACAGGTCCAGCCACCGCTCGTCCCGGCCCTCGACCGGCACCCTGCTCAACGCCACCGCGCACAGCTGGCTGCCCTCGTCCTGCACCGCCGCCAACCGCTCGCGCACCGCGTCCAGGTCACCGGGGTCGCCCGAACCGGCGTCCAGGTGCACGCCGTACGGGGAGTACGGGGCCACCTCGCCGCCGGTCATCGCGGCCAGCTCGTCCGAGCTGCACTCGCCGGGTCGGGCAGCCAGGTGCACCGCGGGCCGCGCGTCGTCGGCGGCCAGCGCCTCCCGCAACGGCTCACCCCGGGTGCCCAGCGCCTCGGCGAACGCCTGCGCGATCCACCGCGGGTGCGCGTTGGCCATGGCCAGGTAGCCGATCGGGTCGGTGTCCTCGTCCGGCGCGACCTCCTCGACCCAGGCCGCCTCGTCCTGCCCGGTCACGCGGCGCAGCACCGCGTTCGCGAACCCGGCCGCGCCCGAACCCCGGTCGGCGCGCACCAGGTCGACCGTCGACGCGACCGCCGCGTGCGCCGGGATGCGAGTGCGCAGCAACTGGTAGGCGCCGAGGCGCAGCGCGTCGAGCACCGCACCGTCCACTTCGGACAGCGGCCGGTCGGTGCACGCGGCCAGCACCGCGTCCAGCAGGCCCTGCGCGCGCAGCGACCCGTACGTCAGCTCGGTCGCCAGCGCCGCGTCACGCCCGGTGATCCGGCGTTCGCGCAGGATGCCCGGCAGCACCAGGTTCGCGTAGGCGTCCCGCTGCCGGACCGCGCGCAACGTGTCCAGCGCCGCCTGCCGCGCCGGGTCGTCCACCGGCGGGCGGACCGGGCCGGTGCGCCCGCGCGGCGGGTGCGCCCGCTGCGGGCGGGAGGGACGTGAAGACCTCTGGGTCATGAAATCCGTTCCCCCGCCTCGATCCGGACGCCGCGCGCCCAGTCGGTCGCCGACATCCGCTTCTTGCCCTGCGCCTGCACCTCGCCCAGCACCACCGGGTCGGTGGCCGTGCCGACGAGCACGCGCTTGCGCTCCACCCTGATCTCGCCGGGCGCGAGCGGCTCGTCGGCCTCGACCGGCAGCACCGGGCCGAGCTTGAGCCGCTCACCGCGGAACTCGGCCCACGCGCCGGGCTCCGGCGTCACCGCGCGGGCCACCCGGTCGATCGCGACGGCGGGCGTGCCGAAGTCCAGCCGGGCGTCGTCCACGGTGACCTTCGGCGCGTAGCTCACGCCCTCCCCGGACTGCTCCACGGGCCGCAGCGTGCCGTCCGCGATGCCGTCCACAGTGGACAGCAGCAGCTTCGCGCCCGACTCGGCGAGCCTGCCGAGCAGCTCACCGGCGGTGTCGCGCTCGCGCACCCGCTCGGTGACCACGCCGAACACCGGGCCCGCGTCCAGCTCCTTGACGATGCGGAACGTGGTCGCGCCGGTGATGTCGTCGCCGTGCCGCACGGACGCCTGCACCGGCGCCGCGCCGCGCCAGGCGGGCAGCACCGAGAAGTGCAGGTTCACCCAGCCGTGGCGCGGGATCGCCAGGGCGGACTCGGGCAGCAGCGCGCCGTAGGCCACCACCGGGCACAGGTCCGGCTCCAGCTCCTTCAGCCGCGCCTGGAACACCGGGTCGGACGCCTTGGCGGGGGTGAGCACCTCGATGCCGTGCTCGTCGGCCAGCGCGGCGACCGGGGAGCGCTCCACCCGCCGACCGCGCCCGGCCGGGGCGTCGGGCCGGGTCACCACGGCGACCACCTCGTGCCGGTCGGACGCGAGCAGGGCCCGCAACGACGGCAACGCGACCTCGGGCGTGCCCGCGAAGACCAGCCGCATGTCAGATCCCCCCGCTGCGCACGTCGGGACTCCACCGGGACGGCCTGGTTTTCTGGACGAACACGCACTCTCCTCGCATCTCCTGCGCGACCGCAGACCGCAAGTCTAGAAGAGCGCCGCTGGACCGGCTGCCCCGCGAGGTCGACTTCCAGGCGACCGAGCCGCCGTCTGCGGAGCAGCGGCGATCAAGCACCGAACAAGGGGTGGGGTGACTGCTTGATCGTGGGCACGCCGCCGTCGAACCACGACTGCTGCCGGATCGCCCGCATGGCCTCCTTGCGGGTCCGGTCGTCCAGCCGGTCCAGGAACAGCACGCCGTCGAGGTGGTCGGTCTCGTGCTGGATGCAGCGCGCCAGCAGGTCCGTGCCCTCGACCTCGATCGGCTCGCCGTGCATGTTCCAGCCCTTGGCCACCACGTGCCGGTGGCGGCGGCAGTCCCACGACATGCCGGGGATGGACAGGCAGCCCTCCGGGCCGTCCTGCTCCTCCTCGCCGACCACGTCGAACGTCGGGTTGACCAGGTGGCCGGCGAACCCGTCGCAGTGGTAGGTGAACACCCGCAGGCCCACGCCCAGCTGCGGCGCGGCGAGCCCCGCGCCGCCCGCGTCGCTCATCGTGTCCCACAGGTCCTTGACCAGCTTGCGCAGCTCCGCGTCGAAGTCGGTGACCTCGACGGCGGGCGTCCGCAGCACCGGGTCGCCGAACAGCCGGATCGGTTGGACCGTCACGCGCACTCCTCGAAGCCTGGGGAGGTTCCAGTCTACGAAAGCCCGGTCAGTGCTCCAGGTCACGGCCGAGGAAGGTGACGCCGACCAGCGCGGCCAGGAAGTGCCCCAGGAACCGGACGGCCGTCACGGCCGGCGTCACCACCGCGGTCGCCGGGGATGTCATGGTGATCGTGGTCATGTCCGCTCCTCTGCTCGTCGTGCGCTTCCCAGCGTGCGCGCCGGGGTCGTCGGCGGGCGTCGGCTCGCGGTAGCGGACCGACCTCATCCCGCGGGATGAGGTCGGCTGCAACGCCGGGGCGGCTGCGGCTACCTACAGGCATGACTGCTGCGACATCGGGCCGGCAGGGGGCAGCACGGGTGACCGACACCGACGCGGAGCTGTGGGCGCGCGGGGACGAGGCGGCGTTCGCCGTGCTGTTCGACCGGCACGCCGAGGCGGTGTGGAACCACGCCTACCGGCTGACGGCGTCGTGGTCGCTCGCCGAGGACCTGACCTCCGCCACGTTCCTCGCCGCGTGGCGGCGGCGGTCCGACATCACCCTCGTGCACGACAGCGCGCTGCCCTGGCTCTACGCCGTGGCGGGCAACCTGGCGCGGGCCGAGTTCCGCCGCCTCGGCCGGTTCCGCCGGGCGATGCGCCGGGTGCCCGACGACGACGTGGTGCCCGACCACGCGGAGAGCGTCGTGGCCTCGATCGACGACGACCGCGCGTTACGCCGGGTCCTGGAGGTGGTGAGGACGTTGCCGAGGGCCGAGCGGGAGGCCGTGGAGCTGGTCCTGCTGGGTGAGCTGTCCACCGCCGAGGCCGCCGAGGTGCTCGGTGTCGCCGAGGTGAGCGTGCGCTCGCGGATCTCGCGGGCCCGTGCCCGACTGCGTGCCGCGGAGGAGCGATGAGCCAGCCGGAGATGACCTCGCCGAACCTGCCCCGACGCCGCCCCATGCCGCATGACGTGCGGGAACGGCTGCGCCGCCGGGTACTGGGCGGTGCGGGCGCGCCCGAGCCGCGGCACGGGGGCGCCCTGCGCGCGCCGCTGGCCACCGCCGCGGCCGTCGCCGTGCTCGCCGCGGGCGGGGTGGTCGTCGTCCAGTCGACGCAGGGCGACACGACCGCCGGCACGCCGCCGACCAGCACCACGTCCTCGTCCCCGTACCGGTCGATCACGGGCGGCCGCTCCACCGTCGTGGTCGAGCGGAACGCGACCGAGCAGGACGCGGCGCGGTGCGGGTTCGAGCGGCCGGACGTGCGGTTCACGCTCCACCTGGCGGGTGCGCGGGTCCTCGTGGCGGGGGACGACCGGTTCTGCGAGATCACCCACACGGCGATCACGCACGCCAAGCCCGGCGTCGGCCCCGTCCCGCTCGACGGTCCGGCGTCGTTGCTGTGGAGGTCGGGCAGCGGTGTGCTCATCGGCCGCCGCGCCGGCACGGCCGACCGGGTGGACGTCGCCACGGACGCGCGAACCGGGGCGGTGGTGCCGCTCACGGTCACCCTGGTGGACGACTTGTTCGTCATCCCGCAGACCGCGGCGTGGATGACGCTGACGTTCACCACGCCGGCCGGGCCGGTCCGCGTCCAGGTCGACGCGCAGGCGCTGCCGACCCAGGAGGCGTGGTCGGTGCGGCGGGAGGCCATGCCGCCCGGCGATCCGCACGTGGCGCAGTGCCTGGAGTCCTCCATGCAGGACGGCGAGGAGTGGGTCGGCGACCCGTCGCGCTGGCGTGCGGGCGCGGCCACCGCCCCCGCGGTGGACGTGCTGCTGGTGATGCGCGACGACACCGGCCGGACCGCGTACTGCCAGGTCTACCACGGTCGGGGCGGCAGCGCGGACCCCGAGAGGGTCACCTCGCCGCAGGGCACCGCGCTGTTCCGGCTGTGGCACTGGACCGGCCGCGGCGTGGACACCGCGAAGTCCGTCGTGCTGCTCGGCGGCACGGTGGACGCGGCGAAGGTCGGCGGCCTGGAGGTCGTCGACGTGGCGGGCCGCACCGCGTCGGCGGTGCTCGAAGGCGGCACGTTCGCCGTCCGGCTGGACGACCAGCCGCCGTTGACGGCGCGCAGCCTCACCAAGGGCTTCCAGGTGCGCGTGCTCGACCACGACAACCGGGTGGTCGAGACCGTCACGCTGGAGTGAGCCCGGAGCGGCCCCACCCGACCAGGGGGCGGGTGGGACCACACCGCCACGTCACGGGGTCGGCCACACCGCCCGAGCCGCGCCGCCGCCGCGCCGGGACGTCTCCGCCGCCGCGCGCCACCGGCCGTCGGGGAGCCGTTCCACCGCCGTGACCGCGCCGATCTCGCCGGTCGACGTGAACCGGTGCCCCAGCGCGCGCAGCGGCTCGGCTTCCGGACCGGCCAGGAACGCGGCCTCGGCCTGGGTGGTGGCGGCGTTGCGCTGCGAGGCGCGCGGCGCGGCGATCGCGTCCACCAGGGGCAGGCCGCGGTCGAGGCGCTGGGTCAGCACCTGCACGACCGTGGTGATGATGCTCGCGCCGCCGGGCGAACCCAGCGCCAGCACCGGCTTGCCGTGCTGGAGCACGATCGTCGGCGTCATCGAGGAGCGGGGGCGCTTGCCGGGGCCGGGCAGGTTCGGGTCCGGCACGCCCGGCGTGACCGGGGTGAACGAGAAGTCGGTCAGCTCGTTGTTGAGCAGGAACCCGCGGCCGGGCACCACGATGCCGCTGCCGCCCTCCTGCTCGATGGTCAACGTGTAGGCGACCACGTTGCCCCAGCGGTCGGCGACGGTGAGGTGCGTGGTGTCGGTGCCCTCGTACGGCGTGGCGGCGGGCGTGCCGCCGGCGGCGCACGGGGTGGGGTCGCGCGGATCGCCCGGCGCGACCGGGCCCGTCATCGCGGCCGTGGGCGAGATCAGGCACGCGCGGCTGTCGGCGAACCGCTGCGACAGCAGCTCCCGCGTCGGCACGTCGACGAACGCCGGGTCGCCCACCCAGCGGTTGCGGTCGGCGAACGACAGCCGGGTCGACTCCAGGAACCGGTGCAGGTACTGGACCGGCGTCTCGGCGGACAGGTCCGCGGTCTCCAGGATGTTCAACGCCTCGCCGGCCGTCGTGCCGCCGGACGACGGCGGGGCCATGCCGACCACGTCGTAGCCGCGGTACCGCGTCCGGGTGGGCTCCCGCAGCGGCGCCTCGTACCCGGCCAGGTCGGCCTCGGTCAGGTCGCCGGACCGGACCTCGCGGGTCGCGCCCGCCGCCACCGGGGGCTGCCGCACCGCCGCCACCAGGTCGCGGCCCACCTCACCCCGGTAGAACGCCGACACGCCGTGCCGCCGCAGCTCGCGGTAGGTGTCGGCGAGGTCGGGGTTGCGGAACGTGCTGCCGACCGCGGGCGGCGCGCCGCCGGGCAGGTACAGCGCGCTGGTCGAGGTGAAGTCCGCGAACCGGGCGGCGTTGTCGGCGACCTGCCGGTGGAACGTGGGGTCGACGGTGAACCCGCGCCGGGCCAGCTCCTCCGCGGGCCGCACGGCCTGGTCCAGCGACCAGGTGCCCCAGTGGCGCAGCGCCTGCTGCCACGTGCGCGGCGTGCCCGGCACGCCCACCGACAGCCCGCTGGTCACCGCCTCGGCGAACGGGATGGCCGCGCCGTCCTCCACGAACAGGTCCGCCCCGGCCGAGGCGGGCGCCGTCTCCCGCCCGTCCACTGTGGACACGCGGTGCGTGCGGGCGTCGTAGTGGACGAAGAACCCGCCGCCGCCGATGCCGGCCGAGAACGGGTCGGTGACGCCCAGCGCGGCGGCCACGGCGACCGCGGCGTCCACCGCGTTGCCGCCGCGGCGCAGGACGTCGACGCCGACCTGCGAGGCGTCGGGGTCGATGCTGGACACCACGCCGCCGAACCCGACGGCCTCGGGCACGCGCGGCGGCGCGTCGGCGGCGGAAGCGGTGGCGGGCAGGAGTGGTGCGACGAGGAGTGATGCGAGGACGCTGGCGACAGTCGACCGGAGCATCATTCCCTTCTACTCCACCTCGGCGCGGAGCAGAACCACCCGGGAGTCGCCGTGTCGGGTTCGCGTCAGAGGACTTCGAGGGGGTCGAGCTTCACCCGCACCACGTCCGGCTCCTTGCGGGCGCTGCGCACGGCCAGCACCTCCCCCAGGACCGCGGCCAGCGCGCGCCCGTCGGTCCTGGACACCCGGACCAGGGCGCGCTCCTTGTCCTCCGACAGCGGCACCGGACCCAGGACCTCCCCCGTCGGCGGCAGGTGCAGCTCCTCCAGCACGCCGGCCAGCGCGTCCGGCGCGCCGTCCACGGTCGCCATCCGCACCGCGGGCGGGAACCCCAGCTCGGCCCGCGCCGCCAGCTCCTGCCGCGCGTGCCACACCGGGTCCCACCGGACCAGGGCCTGGACCGGGGCCAGCGACGAGTCCGCGACCACGACCACCCGACCGGCCGCGTGGACCAGGGCCGCGGCCGTCATCCACCGGCGCAACGCCTCCTCCGCCGCGCGCAGGTCGGCCCGGCCGAGCAGCGCCCAGCCGTCCAGCAGCAGCGCCGCGCCGTACCCGCCCTCCGCGAGCGGCTCCGCGCCCGGCGTGGCCACCACCAGCGCCCGACCGCCGGGCACCTCGGCCAGCACCTCGTCACCGCCCGACGTGCGCACCGGCACCCCGCTGAACGCGCGGCCCAGCTCCTCGGCCGTGCGGCGGGCGCCGATGACCTGGCCGCGCAACCTGCGCGAACCGCAGTTCGGGCAGCGGTACGCCGCCTCCGTCGCACCGCACCACCGGCAGTACGCGGGCCTGGGCACGCCGTCCTGCGAGCCGCCCGGCAGCGCCAGCGGACCCGCGCACCGGCGGCAGCGGGCCGGCGACCGGCACTGGCCGCACGCCAGCGCGGGCACGTACCCGCGCCGCGGCACCTGGATCAGCACCGGCGTGTCCGCCGACAGGGCGGCCCGCGCCGCCTCGAACGCGATGGACGGCAGCCGGGCCGACCGCGCCGCCGCGTCCTTGACCTCCTGCCAGTCGCTCTCGCCCACCGCGGCCACCCGCGGCGCCACCGCGCGCAGCGTGTCGCGGGCCGCGACCACCTCGTGCGCCCACCCGCTGTCCACCAGCAGCTGCGCCTCGGCGGTCCGGGCGAAGCCGCCGACCAGCAGCGACGCGCCGGTCAGGTGCGAGCGCTGCACGAGCACGTCGCGCACGTTCGGGTACGGCATCCGCGGCTCGGAGTGCAGGTCGTCGCCGTCGTCCCAGACCGCGACCAGGCCGAGGTCGTGCACCGGCGCGAACGCCGCGCCCCGCGTGCCCAGCACCACCCGCACCGACCCCCGCCGCACGGCCAGCCACCGCTGGTACCGCTCGGACGGCCCGAGGTCGGCCGACAGCGTCACCACGGCGGCCTCGCCCACCAGCGCCGCGCACGCCCGGTGCAGCCGGGCCAGGTCGCGGTGGTCGGGGACGACCACCAGCGCGCCCTTGCCCGAGCTCGCCACCGACGCCGCCGCCTCGGCCAGCCGGGCGGGCCAGTCCTCGGCGGGCAGCGCCTGCCACACGGCCCGCGCGGCCCGGCCGGACCGCAGCGCGTCCAGCAGGTTCGACCCGAACGGGTACCGCGCCCACCCCTCGTCCGACGGCGGTGGTGGCGGCGGCGCGGGCTCGGGGGAGGGCTTGGCCTCGGCCCGCGCGTGCCGGGGCGGGATCGCCATCCGCAGCACGTCGATCAGCGACCCCGCGTACCGGTCGGCCACCGCCCGCGCCAGCTCCGCCACCTCCGGCGACAGCACGGGCTCCGGCGAGATCACCCGGTCCAGGAACGTCAGCTTCCGCCCGTACTCCGACGACTCCGCCCGCTCCAGCAGGTAGCCGTCCACGAGCTGGCCCGCGAACCGCACCCGCACCCGGCAGCCGGGCACGGCGTCCGCGTCCTGCTCGGTGGAGACCTGGTAGTCGAACGGCCGGTCCAGGTGCGCCAGCGGCACGTCCACGCACACGCGGGCAACCGGCAGCGAGGCGGCGGGCACCCGCTCCCCGCGCCTGGTCGTCGCCTTGCCCGCCACGGGTGGAGGTCTACCAGAGACCGCGGTGGGCACCCGCGACCCGGGCTGCCGATCGTGACACCATGCCCCCATTGTCGAACAGGTGTTCGACCTGCGCAAGATCACGTCCGGGTGATCGCGGCCTCCTCCACCCGGTCGCGGTGCGCGTCGACCGGCGCGGTGCGGTCGCGACCCGCCGGAACCACGAAGCAGGGGCCCCCGGTCGGGGACCCCTGCTCGGTGTGACTGGTGGTGGGATCAGGCGCCGGCGGCGGCGCGCAGGGCGTCGGCGCGGTCCGTGTTCTCCCACGGCAGCTCGACGTCGGTGCGGCCGAAGTGGCCGTACGCGGCGG
>NZ_JBIVUG010000021.1:0-65907 GCF_044757065.1 Actinosynnema sp. NPDC091369
GGCAACTCGGCGTGGTTGACCCCGTCGGAGGCGGCCAACCGGTTGCGCGGCGCCGACGTCTCCAACAGCGCCGACGGCATCGCCTCGAACGTGTCCAACTACCGGCGCACCTCCGACGAGGTCGCCTACACCAAGAACATCCTCAACGCCCTGGGCGACGGCCGGCTCACCGCGGTGATCGACACCAGCCGCAACGGCAACGGCCCGCTGGGCACCGAGTGGTGCGACCCCGCCGGCCGCGCCATCGGCACACCCAGCACCACCAACACCGGCGACTCCCGCATCGCCGCGTTCCTGTGGGTCAAGCTGCCCGGCGAAGCCGACGGCTGCATCGCCCAGGCCGGCCAGTTCGTGCCCCAACGCGCCTACGACCTGGCCATCGCAGCCGGCCCGACGTCGACCACCACCAGCACCACGACGTCGACCACCACTTCCACCACTACTACTTCCACGACCACGACCACCACGACCACCACTCCGCCTCCAGGGGACGGATGCCGGGTGACGCACCGCGTGGTGAGCCAGTGGTCGGGCGGCTACACCGGCGAGATCGTCATCGAGAACCGGGGACCGGCGATCAACGGCTGGACCCTCACGTTCTCCGCGCCCGGTGTGACCGTTTCCCAGGGCTGGAACGGGACGTGGACCGACGGCGGCGACATCGTCCGCGTCGGCAACGCGGCCTGGAACGGCGGACTCGCGACCGGTGGTACCGCGACCATCGGGTACAACGCGAGCTTCAGCGGCGGTACCCCACCGTTCACTTCTCCCACTTTGAACGGTGTGGCGTGCGGCTGACGCCGTAGCCGGCCCTCGAAGCGGCTCCCCTCCCCGACTGGCAGTCAACGGGAGGGGGGCCGCTTCCTCTCCTATCCTGGTCCCGTGACCGAACCGATGTCCGCCGCCGTGCGCGAGGCGCTGTCGACCGACCCGTCGGCGCCCGCCGACGCGCTGGCGGCGCTCGCCGAGGACCCGAGCCCGGTGATCCGCGCGAACCTGCTCACCAACCCCGCCGTGCCCGCGGACCTGCGCTACCAGGTGCACGCGTCGTTGTCGGCGGAGGCGGCGGCCGGTGACCGGGACGCCGAGAACGCGCTGGCGTGGGTGCGCTACGACCGCTCCGGCCGCACCGCGTGCGACCGGCCGGAATGAGCGGCACGGGAACGGGCGGGACCGGGAAGGCCGGCCGGTGCCCCTGCGGCCGGGGCGAGCCGTACGACGAGTGCTGCGGGCCGCTGCACCAGGGGCGGCGCAAGGCGGCGACGGCCGAGGCACTCATGCGCTCCCGCTACAGCGCGTTCGCGGTGGGCGACGAGGACTACCTGCTGGCCACCTGGCACCCCAGCACCCGCCCGGCCTCGCTGGACCTCGACCCGGACCAGCGCTGGACGCACCTGGAAGTCCTCTCGCACACCGGCGGCACGCCGTTCCAGACGACCGGCACGGTCGAGTTCCGCGCCCACTACCGCTGGCAGGGCCACCGCGACGAGCTGCACGAGAACAGCCGCTTCGTGCGCGAGGACGGCGTCTGGTTCTACGTCTCCCCCGCCTGAAACACCGGCCGCCCGCGTGACGATCTACCGGACATGGTCGAGCAGGCAGACGGAAACTCGGGCATCTACGACGCCTTCCCCGGCTACCGCCGCCCCTCCGAGGAGGAGCAGGCGGACGCGCTGCGGTCCGCGCTGGTCGTGGTCGACGCCAACGTGCTGCTCAACCTCTACCGCTACACCGAGGCCACCCGGGACGACCTGCTGGGCCTCCTCCGTCGCGTGGGCGAGCGGCTGTGGATACCGCACCAGGTGATGCGCGAGTTCTGGCGCAACCGGCTCACCGTGCTGGCCGGGCGCGCGGCGGCGACCGACCAGGTGCTCTCCGCCCTGGCCAAGCAGCAGCGGGCCGCGGACGACGCGCTGAACCAGTGGGCCAAGACCACGGCGCTGGCCGACGCGGTCCGCGACGACCTCGTGCGCAAGGTGACCGCGCTGCACCAGGAGCTGGTCGCCGCCATCAGGTCGCACACCCCGCCGTCGCCCGACTCGCCGGGCGTGCCGGGACGCGAACCGGTGCTCGACCGGTTGGAGGCGTTGCTGCGCGGCAAGGTCGGCGCGCAACCGGATCACAGCCAGTGGAAGGCGCTGGTCCAGGAGGGCAAGCGGCGTGCGGCGGCCAAGGAGCCGCCCGGGTACCTCGACGCGGGCAAGGACGACTCGGCCCTGCCCGAGGGCGCGGCGGGCGACTACCTGGTGTGGGCGCAGGCGGTGCAGGAGGCCGCGCGGCGCGACACCGACCTGCTGTTCGTGACCGGGGACGAGAAGGAGGACTGGTGGTGGCGCTACCGGTCGGAGTTCCTCGGACCGCGGGTGGAGCTGGTGGAGGAGTTCGCCGCCACGGCCGGCAGGCAGCTCTACATGATGCGCCCGGTCGACCTGCTCCGGCGGGCGTCCGCGTTGGAGGTCGAGGTGCGCACCGAGTCGGTCGACGACGTCGCCCGGGTGAGCGAGAGCCAGGAGAGCGCGACCTGGTCGGCCACCGGCGTGGCGGAGCTGCTCCGCCTCCTCGACTTCGAGGAACGGCCGCACGCCCAGGTCATCCGCCAGGCAGCACGACTGGGTGGGCACATCGACAACAACGCGATCGCATCCAGCGGGGCCTACCTCGGGGGGATACCGCACGACTTCACCGATCCGGTCCACCGCATCACCCGCATGTTGCAGAGTCGTGGCCTCGTCCCGCGAGGGGTCACGCCGGTGCTGACTCCCGTGTTCAGCGGAGTGGAACTGGTCGGGTTCGAGCTCCCGGGCGAGGTGGTGGCCATCCTGGCCGGAACCGAGGACCCGGACGACTAGCGCGGGACGTTCTGCGAGCCGCGGACGCCGGTGGCGGAGCCGCGCGGGAGGGTGCAGGCGGCGTCGGTGTTGAACGGACCGGCCGAGGTGTCCAGGCCGCCGCGGCGCGGGGTGGTCTCGTAGCCCGCCTCGCACGGCGGCGGTTCGAAGAACGTCAGGGCCAGGCCGAACCGCGCCTGGCCGGACCCGACCGCCGAGGCGGCCACCGACACCGCGTCGGGCACGGTCACCAGGACCTCCTCCAGCGCGCCCTGCCGGGTGACCAGCACGTCCGCCGTGGTCAGCAGGTTGGCCAGGACGACGCCGAGGTTCGGGCCGGACTCCCGCAGCAGGGCGCTCACCTCCGCCGACGCGCCCGGCGCCGCCGCGATCAGCCGCCGCAGGTCGCCGTCTGACTCGCGCAGCCGTGACGCGACCTGCAAGGCGCTGTCGGCGAAGGAGTTGATCGCCGCCGAGTGGTCGAGCTGGGTCGCCAGCACGCCCGCCGAGTCGTTGAGCAGCCGCGTGGTCTGGGGCAGGTGAGCGCTCGCGGTCGCGATGAACTGCGTGGTCGCGTCCAGCAGCACCTGGAGGTCCGGCCCGGTGCCGCGCAACGCCTGGTCCAGCTCGTCCACCACGGTCCGCAGCGACTCGACGGGCACCGAGCGCGCCAGGTCGTCCAGGCTGGTCAGCACCTGCTCCACCGGCAGCGGCAGCGAGGTCCGCGACCGCGGGATCACCGAGCCGTCGCCCAGGTACGGCCCGCCGTCGTGGCGCGGCCGGAGGTCGACGTACTGCTCGCCCACCGCCGAGCGGTTGGCGACCACGGCCTCCAGGTCCACCGGGATCGGCGGCGCGCCCGCGGCGATGCGCAGCTCGACCTCGACCTGCCCGTCCCCCAGCCGGATCGGCCCGACCCGCCCCACCGGCACGCCCCGGTACGTCACCTCGCCGCCGGTGAACAGACCGCCCGTGCGCGCCAGCTCCACGCGGACCACGTACCCGTCGTCCACCACCACGAGCCCCACGTACTTCGCGCTGACGTACGTGACGCCGAGCAGCGCGATGACCGCGAACAGCGCGATCTGCGCCTTGATCCGGCGAGTGATCATCAGCGCGCTCCGGGTTCCAGGGTCAGGTAGGTGTTGAGGTAGTCGCCCTTGATGCCGTCCAGCACGGCGTCGGTGAACGGGAAGGTCAGCAGCATCTCCAGCGACTGCGGCAGGTTCTGCCCGGATTCGGCCAGCCGCCGCAGCGTGGGCTCCAACGCCCGCAGGTCGGCCACCAGGTCCTCCCGGCTGCGGTCCACCGTGCTCACCGCGACGTCGGACAGCCCGCGCAACGCGTCGAGCAGCCCCACGAGCTGCCCGCGCTGCTCGTGCAGCACGCGAAGGCCCGGTTCCAGCCCGTCCAGCACCTCGCCGATGTCGTCCTTGCGGGACTCCAGCGCCGACGCGAGCTTGTCCATCCCCTCGAGGGCGCGCGTGATCTCGCCCTTGTGCGAGTCCATCTCGCCGACGAACGAGTCCAGCGTGGACAGCAGTGACTTCACCGCGGCCTCGTTGCCGGACAACGCCGCGCTCAGCTCCCGCGAGATGTCCTGGATCTGCGCGATGCCGCCGCCGTTGAGCAGCATGGACAACGCGCCGAACACCTCCTCCACCTCGGGGTTGCGGTTGGTCCGCGCCACGGGGATCACCGCGCCGTCCACCAGCGGCGACGCCGACCGCTGCGGCGGCGAGGCGAGCTCCACGTACTTCTCCCCCAGCAGGCTCGACTGGCGCAGCCGGGCCAGGGCGTTCGCGGGCAGCAGCACGTCACCGCGCACCGCGACCCGCACCAGCGCCGTGGAGCCGTCCTCGGACAACGCGATGTCCTCGACCTTGCCGACCGCTACGTCGTCCACTTTGACCCCGGCGTGGGGCACGAGGTCCAGCACGTCGTCGAACTCGACCGTCACCCGGTACGGCCGGTCACCGAGGTCCGCGCCGCCGGGCAGCGGCAGGTCGTACGCGCTCGGCATCGCCGAACACCCCGTCAGCACCAGCACCAGCGCCACCGCCGCGAGCCGCCTCACCGCACGCCCCCGGGCACGCTCAGCAGGTCGGTGACGAACTCGTTCAGGTTGGCCCGCGCGGTCAGCGTCCCGGTCGCGGGGTCGTAGGCGTTGACCACGTTGTGCAGCGCCACGGGCGCGACCTCCAGCATCTCGGTCAGCGACGCCTGCTGCTGCACCAGCGTCCCGGTCAGCACGGCCAAGTCCTCCACACTGGACTTCACCCGGTCGCGGTTGTCGTGCACGAATCCCCGCACCTGTTCCAGGGCCGTGGCCAGCTCGCCCAGCGCCGCGCCGAGGTCGTCCCGTTCGGCGGCGAAGAACCCGGACACGTCGGCGAGCTGGTCGGCCAGCCGGCCCACCTGCTCGTCGTTCGCGGCGAGCATCGAGGTGAACGACTGCAGGTTGTCCACGGTCCCGAACAGGTCGTCGCGCGACCCGGCCAACGTCTTCGCCGCGTCCGCGAGCTGCCGGATCGACTCGCCCAGCGCCGCACCGGAGCCGTCCAGGTTCGCCGCGCCGGTGGTCAGCAGGTCGGACAGCGCGCCCTCGCGGTTCGCGCCGTCCGGGCCGAGCGCGGTCAGCAGCGTGTCCAGGCTGGAGTACAGCTCGTCCAGCTCGACCGTGCCCGCGGTGCGGGCGCTGGTGATCACCGCGCCGGGCGCGATCCGGTCACCCCCGGTGTAGGCGGGCGTGAGCTGCACGTACCGGTCGGCCACGATGTTGGGCGACACGACCACCGCGCGGGCGTCCGCGGGCACGTCCACGCCGGGGTCGAGCTCCAGGTCCACCCGCACCGCCCCGCCCTCGGGCAGCACGCCGACCACCCGGCCGATCCGCACCCCGAGCACCCGCACGTCCGATCCCTCGTAGACGCCGACGGCGGCGGTGAAGTAGGCGGCGACGCGGGTGGGCGCGGGCCGCAGGAAGACCCACCACACCGCGATCGTCGCCACGAGCACGAGCACGAACCCCTGCGCCAGCACCAGGACCAGCCGGCGACGGCCACGCGTGGGCGCGAACATCAGCGGCCTCCCGTCGGGCAGTCGCGCCGCGCGCCGGGGTCGACCACAAGCCCGCACAGGTAGGTGTCCACCCAGCGGCCGTTGCCCAGGGAGTTGTTCAGCACCCGGTAGTACGGCCCGGCCAGCGCGAGCCCGCGGTTGAGCCCGTCCTGGTTGTTCCGCAGCACGTCGGTGACGCGTTCCAGCTGCTCCAGCGCGGGCCGCAACTGCTCGTTGTTGTCGGCGACCAGGCCGGAGAGCTCCCGGGACAGCGCGCGCGTGCCGTCGAGCAGGCGTGCGATCGCGTCCCGGCGACGCCCGATCTCCTCCAGCAGCAGGTTGCCGTCGGTGATGAGCGCGGCGAAGTCCTCGTTGCGCTCGGCCAGCGCCCCGCTGACCCGGTTCGCGCCCTCGATGAGCGACGCCAGCTGCTCGTCGCGCGAGGAGATGGTCTTCGACAGCGACGACAGCCCGTCCAACGCCTGCTTCACGTGCGCCGGCGAGTCGCGGAAGGTGTCCGAGAGCACCTGGAAGCTCTGCGCCAACTGGTCGGTGTCGATCCCGCGCACCGTGGTGGACAACCCGCTGAACGCCTCGACCACGTCGTAGGGCGAGGTGGTGCGCTCGACCGGGATGGTCTCGGTGAGCGGGTCGCGGCCCTCGGAGTCCAGCGCCAGGTACTTCTGCCCGAGCAGGGTCTTGATGCGGATCTCGGCCCGGCTGCGGTTGCCCAGCTCGACGCCGCTGACCCGGAACGTCACCAGCACCCGGCCGTCGCGCAGCCCGACGTCGGTCACCGTGCCCACCTTCATGCCCGCGACGCGGACCTCGTCGTCCACGCGCAGGCCGGCCGCCTCGGCGAACTCGGCGGTGTGCCGGGCGCCGCCGCCGAAGAACGGCAGGTCCTCCAGGAAGAACGTGAGCAGGGCGGTGACCGCGATGACCAGGAGGCCGACGGCTCCCAGCAGCACCGGCCGGCTCCGCACCCCTCTGGGTGTCATCGGTGGCACCTCGCTTCGGTGACGGGGATGCCGACGGGCGGTCCGCCGGGCGCGGGCGGCGCCTGCGAGGAGGCGAAGCACAGGTAGAAGTTGAGCCAGGAGCCGTAGGACGCGGTGCGGCCGATGGACTCGAACTTCACCGGCAGGTTCCGGATGAACGGCTCCAGCTCGGGCGCGTCGCCCAGGTTGCCCGCGAGCAGCCCGAGGGCGGCGATGTCGTCCTTGAGCGGTTGGCGGCCCTGCTCCAGCAGCGCGGCGGTGCTGTCGCTCAACGCGGCCAGGCCGGTGATGGCGTTGCCGATCGGCTCCCGGTCCGCGGCGAACCCGGACACGAGCTGCCGCATGGAGGTCAGCAGCTCGCCGAACCGGTCGTCGCGCGAGTTCACCGTCTCCAGCACCGCGTTCAGGTTCTCCACGACCTTGCCGATGACGTCGTCCTTGGCGGCCAGCGCGGAGGTCAGCGAGGCGGTGTGCGCGAGCAGGCTCTCCACCGTGCCGCCCTCGCCTTGCAGCACCTGCACGATCTCGTGCGACAGCTTGTTCACGTCCTCCGGGTTCAACGCCTGGAACAGCGGCTTGAACCCGTTGAACAGCACGGTCAGGTCCAGCGCCGGCGTGGTCCGCTCCACCGGGATGAGGTCGCCGGGCGCGAGCGTCGCGCCGACCCGGCCGGCGGGCTGCTCCAGCGCGATGTAGCGCTGGCCGACCAGGTTGCGGTACTTGATGGTGGCGGTGACGTCGGCGGACAGCGACCGGCCGTCGGCGACGGAGAACCCGACGTCCACCAGCTCGTCGTCCACCAGCTCCAGGGACTCGACCTGGCCGACCTTCACCCCGGACATGCGCACGTCGTCGCCCTCGGCCAGCGCGGTGACGTCGGTGAACCGGGCGGTGTAGACCGCGGTCGCGCCGACCTGGCTGCCCGCGATGGTCGCCGCCAGGAAGCCGGTGGCGGCGACCGTCACGAGGACGAACACCAGGAACTTGGTCAGCGGCGCGGCGACGTTCCTCATCGGGCTCCCATCAGCAGGCCCGCCCACTCGGGCACCCGGTCCGGCGTGACGGCGCTGACGGGACCGGCCGGGCAGTGCGGCGCGCCGCCCCGGCGGTGCGCCGGGTCGTCGACCCCGGGCACGTACCGCTCCCCCGGCGGCACGACGGTGAACTCGACGTGCATGCCGGGCTGGTCGGTGCCCTTGCCCAGGGCCTGGTCCATCCGCGGCCGCAGCGCGTTGACCGCGCCCAGCACGCACCCGAACTCCGGCGAGTAGGTGGCGAACAACTCGAACGTCGGCCGCGACCGGTCCGCCAGCGCGACCACCGTCTCGCCGTTGGCCCGGAGGAACCCGGTCAGGTCGGCCGACGCGGTGGTGAGGCTCGCGTACACCGCGTCGAGGTCGGCGCGCTGCTCGGCGATCGTGCGGCTGACCGCGGTGGCGTCCGACAACGCGCGCACGAGGTCCGGTCCCGCGTCCGCGTACACGCCGGCGACGTCGGCGAACTTGGTGATGTCGTCCTTGAGCACCGGCAACTGCGGGTTCAGCTCGCGCAGGTAGGTGTCGAGGTCGACGATCGCCTGCCCCAGGGTCGCGCCGCGCCCGTCCAGCGCCTGCGCCATCGACGTCAGCGCGGCGGACAGCTTGTCCGGCCGCACGGCCTGCAACGTGGGCAGCAGGTCGGCGAGCACCCGTTCCAGCTCGACCGCGCCGGACGTGCGGTCCTGCTCGATCACCGCGCCGTCGCCGAGCGCGCCCTCCGGGTCGTCGGGCAGTTCGAGGCTGACGAACCGCTCGCCGAACAGCGTCTTCGGCAGCAGCCGGGCGGACACGTTCGCCGGGATGCGGTCCACCTGCTCCGGGCGCAGCCCCAGCTCCACCTCGGCGCCGTCGCCGCGCGAGCGGATCGCCCGCACCTCGCCGACGAGCACGCCGAGCAGCTTCACGTCCGAGTCGGCCTGGAGCTGGTTGCCGACGTGGTCGGTGCGCAGGAGCACGGTCACGCGCGAGGTGAACACCTTCTGGTACGCCG
This sequence comes from Actinosynnema sp. NPDC091369, assembly GCF_044757065.1. NCBI lineage: Bacteria > Bacillati > Actinomycetota > Actinomycetes > Pseudonocardiales > Pseudonocardiaceae > Actinosynnema > Actinosynnema sp. NPDC091369. Next base: position 8,918 of record NZ_JBIVUG010000021.1, read on the forward strand.
CGACGGACAATCCGCACAGCGCGACCAGGAGGGCGGCGAACAGCAGCCCCAGCAGGCGACGGCGCAATGCCACGGGTATTCTCCGCACTGGTGGTGTGAATAGCCGAAATGACGTTACCGACGAGTACGTTACTGACGGGCGTCCCACCGCACAAGAAGCCGAAAAGGCTTGTCAAGCACGTGACAAAAACCGGTCGCGGACCACTCACGTCGCTGCACAAACCCGATCGGGCGCTGGCGCCCCGGCCCGCGTTGCGGCTACCAATGATTGGCGTTGTCGAGATTCGGGGGTGCACGCGTGTCACATCTGCCGCACTGCGTTCGGGTGCTCCACCGCGCCGGAATGGTCCAAGCGCACCGACCCGATCGGGCGCTGCGGTCGCTGGTCGAGGTGCGCGCGTGGGGTCCGCTGCTCGGGTCGGTGCTGCGCGCCGCGCGCCACCACCCCGAGGCCATCGCGGTGATCGACGAGACCGGGCCGTGCACCTACGCCGAGCTGCGGGAGCGGTCGACGGCGGTGGCGCGGGCCCTGCACGCGGCGGGCATCGGCGCGGGCCAGGTGGTGGCCGTGCTGTGCCGCAACCACCGCGACCCGGTGGAGGCGATGCTGGCGTGCGCCCGGCTCGGCGCCCGGGTGCTGCTGCTCAACACCGGGTTCGCCGCGCCGCAGCTGGCGGACGTGGTGCGCCGCGAACGGGTGGTCGCGCTGGTGCACGACGCCGACTTCGCGCCCGTGCTGGTGGAGGTGCCGCCCGCCGTGACCCGGTTGCGCACCGACGACTTCGACGCGCTGGTCGGCTCCGCACCCGACCGCGAGCCTCCACGCCCGGCGCGGCCGGGCAGCGTCGTGCTGCTGACCAGCGGCACGACCGGGACCCCCAAGGGCGCGCACCGGGAGCTGCGCTCGGCGTTCGCCGCGGTCGACTTCCTGGACCGCGTCCCGCTGCGGACGCGCGAGGTGACGCTGATCGCCGCGCCGGTGTTCCACGGCATCGGCTTCGCGCACCTGGTGCTGGGCCTGGCGCTCGGCTCGGCGGTGGTGCTGACGCGCAGGTTCGACGCGAGGCGGACCGTGGAGCTGGCCGCGCGGCACCGCGCCACCGCGCTGATGCTCGTGCCGACCATGCTCCGGCGCATCCTCGACCTGGGGCCGCTGGAGCTGGAGTCGCACGACCTGTCGGCGTTGCGGGTGGTGCTGAGCTCCGGGGCCGACCTGCCCGCGTCGCTCGCCGCCGAGGCGACCAGGCGGTTCGGTGACGTGGTCTACGACCTGTACGGCTCGACCGAGGTGGCGGTGGCGACCGTGGCCACGCCCGAGGACCTGCGCGCGGCGCCGGGCACGGTCGGTCGCCCGCCGCGCACGTGCCGGGTGGCCGTCTACGACGAGCGCGGTCGCCGGATCGCCGAACCGGGCGTGGTCGGCCGCGTGTTCGTCGGCAGCGGGCTGCGGTTCAGCGGCTACTCCGGCGGTGGCGGCAAGGACACGATCGACGGCCTGGTCGGCACCGGCGACCTGGGGCACTTCGACGGGCACGGGCGGCTGTTCGTGGTCGGCCGGGAGGACGACATGATCGTCTCGGGCGGCGAGAACGTCTACCCCGGCGAGGTGGAGAACCTGCTGGCCACGCACTACCAGGTGCGGGAGTCGGTGGTGCTGGGCGTGCCGGACCCGGAGTTCGGGCAGCGGCTGCGGGCGTTCGTCGTGCCGGTGCCCGGCGCGCGGGTGGACCCGGAGGAGCTGAAGCTCTTCGTCCGCGACCGGCTGGCCAGGCACAAGGTGCCGCGCGAGGTCGTGCTGATGACCTCGCTGCCGCGCACCGAGACCGGGAAGGTGCTGCGCCGCGGGCTGCGCTAGCGCCGTTCTTGTCATCCGGCGCACGACAACAGCGGCGACTTTGTCATGGGAGCGCGTCCCGGTTGACAACTTTTCATGATCAAAAATACAGTGTTCGGAATCACACCTAACCGTTTGGTGGTGGGCGAACAGCATGAACAGAACCGGAGAAGTCCGAGCCTCCGAGTTACCGCTCATCGGGAACGCGGACCTGTGGGAGCAACTGCCCGCCGACCTCGCGCCGAAGTTCCGCGCCCGGGCCGGCGACGTGGCGGTGGACATGGTCCGGGAAATCCAGGATCAGATCGCCGAGTATTCGCAGAAGCTGGAGGGGATGTTCGGCCAAGTGGTGGTCGAGGGGGTGGAACAGGCGATCCACCAGTTCATCGACCGGATGGTCGACCCCACCGCGCAGCGGGAGGACCGGGCCAAGCTGTTCCGCCTGCTGGGCAAGCTGGAGGTCAGCGCGGGCCGCAGCCTCGACCTGCTCCAGACCGCGTACCGGATCGGGGCGCGGGTGGCGTGGCGGCGCATCTCCGAGTTCGGCCAGACCGAACGCGTGCCGCTGGCCACCATGTGCCTGATCGCCGAGGCGATCTTCGCCTACATCGACGAGCTGTCGCTGCGGTCCATGGAGGGCTACGCCGAGGCGCAGGCCCGGCACGCGGGCGCGTTGCAGCGGCGGCGCAAGCGGTTGCTGGAGCTGCTCCTGGGCGAACCCGGCTACCACCCGAACGCGCTGGTGGAACTGGCCGAGGCGGCGCACTGGCCGTTGCCCGACAAGGTGCTGGTGGTGGCCCTGGAACGGCGCACCGACCAGCACCAGCTCCCGATACCGGCGCTGCACGAGGACATCCTGATGGACCTGGAGGGCAGCGAGCCGTGCCTGCTGCTCACCGACCCCGAGCGGCAGCTGGTCGCGCTGGAGCAGAAGCTCGGCGGGTGGCGCGCGGCGGTCGGCCCGGTCGTGCCGCTGACCTCGGCGCGGCAGTCGCTGCGCTGGGCGCGCCGCACCATCACGCTGATCCAGTCCGGCGTGATCGCGGACAAGCCGATGGTGGACACCACCGAGCACCTGTCGACGTTGCTGCTGCTCGGCGACGAGGAGCTGGTGCACGAGCTGGTGAAGCGGACGCTGGCGCCGTTGGAGGGGTTGACGCCGAAGCAGCAGCAGCGGATGCGGGAGACGATGACCGCGTGGGTGGAGACGCGGGGCAGCGCGCCGGAGGTCGCTTCCAGCCTCGCCGTGCACCCGCAGACGGTCCGCTACCGGTTGCGGCAGTTGGAGGAGCTGTTCGGGGCGAAGCTGCACGACCCCGACGCGTTGTTCGACATGGGCATCGCGCTGCGGGCGTTGCGGCTGCTGAACGGCTCGACCGAGCGGACCGGGCGGCTCGGGCCCGCCGGCCCGCCGGGGTTCACGGGATCCCCGGGAGCAAGGTCAGCGTGAGGTCGAGCGTGTTGCCCGGCCCGGAGATCAGGCCGGTCAGCAGCGAGTCCAGCCGCTCCCGTCCCTGGCAGCCGCCGAAGGGCGGGATGGGGTAGACGCCCTTCATCCGCATCTTCGCGAGCTCGAACGGCCCTTCGAGGTCGATGGAGGCGGCCTCGACGGTCCGGCACGCCGGTCCGACGTCCAGCGGCTGGGCGTCGACCACGACGTCACCGAGCCCGATGTCGAGCTTGGCGTTGGCCTTGACGTCACCGTCCTTGATCGTCCCGGTCACCTTGGCGACCGGGACCAGGTCCGTGCGCGCGGTGGTGGGCACGAAGCCGAACACGACGAAGTAGCCGTCGCTGGGCGGCAGCCACAGGTCGCCGACGATGGTGCCGTTGACGAGGTCGATCTCGGCCTTGAGGGTGCCCGGACCGATCACGAGGTCGGACTGGAGCTTGAAGATCCGGCTCACGCCGTCCACCTGGTAGTTGACCACGATGCCGGCGGCGGGCCTCGGCACGCGCACCTCGGCGTGGCGCACCTCCCACGTCGGGGTCAGCGTCGCGCCCAGCAGCGCGGCGACGGCGGCCAGCACCACCGCGATCCTCACCGCCCACCTCCGCTCATTCTTCGAAACTACTTTCCCCAGCCGGTCCGGACAAGCACCGGGCGATGATTTGTCATGCGGGTGACAACTCTTTCCGGCGCTTTTGTCGCACCTCTGACACAGCCGGGGAAAACGTGAAAGAAATACTTGCCCAGCGTGCGCGACAAAGCTACTTTACTGACGAGTAGCCTTCCGCCGCACACCGAACACCCTGCTTTCCGCACTGCTCTCGACGAGGAGAAGCACATGCTGAAACTCACTGGCCGTACGGTCATCGGTGCACTCGCGGTCGCCACCGCCGTCGTCGGATCGGTGGCGTTCGCCGGCGCGGGCACCGGCATGGCCGCCACCAAGAGCCTGACCCTGGCGTACAGCTGCCCGTTCCCGCTGATCGGCACCCAGGACATGACCGTCCGCATCACCGTGGCCGACCTGGCCGACTCCGCGGTGGTCGGCCAGCCGGTCCCGGGGACGCGGGTGACCGCCATCGCCACCGTGCCGTCGAGCGCCACCCTCGGGCTCAGGCTGGTCGGCGCGACGACCGTGGAGGGCACCGCCGTCGCGAGCACCGCGGTGGACAACGCGGGCGCGGTGCAGAACGTCGTGGCCAACCTCGTGGTGGCCAAGACGAACATCCCGACGTCGGGCTCGTTCAACACCATCGCCACGGGCGGCACGGCGCCGGTCACCTTCGCCAAGGCGGGCACGACCACGGTCCGGGTCGGCGCCTTCAGCACCACGTTGACGCCGCGCCGGGCCGACGGCAGCTTGACCGGCCTCGGCACGTTCACCTCCGACTGCACGCTCAAGCCGAACCAGAACACGCTGCTGCACACCTTCACCGTGTCGCCCGCCTGACCGTCGTCGACGGCACCGGGCAGTGATCCGACCGCGGGCGGGCCGGCGACGTCGCCGGCCCGCCCCGACGTTTTCGGCAGGAGAGGACCTGACATGAGATTGCGGCACCGGGTGGCCGCCCTGGGTGTCACCGCGGCGGTGGTCGGCGCCTCGGCCCTGTGGGGCGCGGGCGTCGGCAGCGCGGCGACGGCGCGGCTGACCCTGGTCTACAACTGCCCGTTCCCGTTGATCGGTGCGCAGGACATGAGCGTCGAGATCGTGGTCGAGGACCTCCCGGACACCGCGGTGGTCGGCGAACCCGTCCCCGAGGCTCGCGTGACCGCGACCGCCACCGTGCCGGAACTGGCTACGCAGGGCCTGCGGCTCGTCGGCGCGGAGACCGTGGAAGGCACCGCGTCGGCGCAGACCGTGATCGACAACGCGGGCCTGGTGCTCGACATCGTGCCCGACCTGACCGTGGCCAAGACCGCGGTCCCGGAGTCGGGCGCGTTCGACACGGTCGCCACGGGCACCACGCCGTCGTTGAGCTTCCCCTTCGCGGGCACCACGACCATCGACGTCGGCGACTTCGTGACCACGCTGACCCCGCGCACCGCCGACGGTTCGGAGACGGGGCTGGGCACGTTCACCTCGCCGTGCACGCTCAAGCCGGGCCAGTCGACTCGCCTGTACGAGTTCACGGTGCAGCCCGAGGGCACCACCACCACGACGACGCCGACCACAACGACGACCGAACCCACGACAACAACCACGACGACCACAACCACCACCACGGAGCCGACGACCACCACCACCGACTCCACAACCACAACAACGGAACCCACCACCACCACGACTACGACGTCGCCGACGACGACCACCACGACCGGTCCCACCACGACGACCACGACGAGTCCGACGACGACCACGACCACAACGACGACCACTCGTCCGACCACCACAACCACGACCCAGCCGACCACCACCACGACCACCACTCAGCCGACCACCAGCACCACCACCACGAGGTCCACCACCACGACGGTCCCGACGTCCACCACCACGAGCACCACGACGCCGGTCACCAGCAGCAGCACCACGACAACCGCGTCACAGGCCGTGGTCCCGGTGTCGCACCCGGACAAGAACGGGCTCGCCTACACCGGCAGCTCGATCAAGGGCCCGCTGGTCCTGGGCGGCGCCCTCCTCGCGCTGGGCGCCGGCGTTCTCCTCTACCTCCGCCGCACCCGCAACCGCGCCTGACGATCCCGTTGTCCCCCAACGCGAAACGGCCCCCTCCCGAGACATCGGGAGGGGGCCGTGCGCGTGCCGATCAGCCCGGCAACGCGGGCAGCTCGCCGAGCTGGTCCGGCGCGGGCGGGGTGATGTCGACCGGCTTGCCCCAGTCCCGGTAGTTCGCGACCACCTGCACCGTCTCACCGCCCTCCACCGGCGTGCGCGCCTCGGTCTTCACCGGCAGGTCCTCCCCGTCCACCCACAGCTTCAGCACCGACGCCCGCCCGTCCAGCGTCACGTGCGCGGTGTAGCGGACGGTCTGCATGCCCGACACCGACTCCTCGCCCTTCTCCACGATCCGCGCGCCGTCGGGCAGCGCTTTGCGGATGTCGGCGGTGTCGCGGATGTGCACGGCGACGTCCGCCATGGCACGCGCCAGCGCGTTGTCCGGGTCGTCGGGGTCGATCCGGAGCCACGGCTTGTCCGGCTGCGGCGCCTGCCCCGTCGGGATGCGCACGAAGATGCCGTCCGGCACCATCACGTACGCGACCTCCTCGGCGTCGGCGATGGAGATCCGGCACGACGCGGCGAAGTCGGCGGTGCGCACGCCGCAGCTGCCCCTGCCGTTGGTCGCGAGGTCCAGGTCGACGGTGACCGACCCCTTGATCTCGGCGGCCACCCGGGTCGCCTCGGCCAGCGCCTGCGGCGTGTCGAACGTCCTCATCGTCGACGACGGGTCGTCGGCGCACGCGGTGAGCGCGGCGGAGACCACGACGGCGAATCCCGCCGCGGCCACACGGTTGGAGCGCATGCTTCTCCTCGGACCAGAATGGGGAAAAGGCTTTTACCCGGACACTCTAACCGGAACCGGGAGCGCCGACGCCGAGGAATTCACGCCTGTTGCGGAAACCAAAACAGGAATTCGACTTTTGTCAGGGGCGTGACAATCAGGGCCGTCTTCGCACCGACACGAGCAGGTTGCGGGCGACTTCGCGCAGCTTGGTGTTGTGCTGCTGCGACTCGGTCACGAGCCGGCCGAACGCCTCCTCGGCGTCGATGCCGTGCGCGGCCATCAGCACGCCCTTGGCCTGGTCGATCTCGGCCCGCGAGTCCAGCGCGTGCTGGAGGTGCTCGACCAGCCGCCGGGACCGCTCGTACCGGCGGAACCCGGTGATGGCCGTGGACGCGGCGGTGACGAACAGCCGCAACAACGCCTCGTCGAACGGGTCGAACGCCCGCTCGTGCGAGCTGTAGAGGTTCAGTGAGCCGAGCATCTCGTCCTCGACCACGATCGGCGCGGACAGGTAGGCCCGCACGCCCGCGCGCTCGGCGGCGGCGGCGAACTCGGGCCACTTCTCCCGGCCGTCGGCCACGGTCGCCCGCACCGGCTTGCGCGTCCTGGTCGCCTCCAGGCACGGCCCGTCACCGGCCGCGTACTGGTCGGCGTCGACCGCGAGGACCTTCTCGTCGGTCGACGCCACCGTGGACGCGCCGTCGGGGTCCACTGCGGTCACGCTGACGTTCTCCGCGTCCGGGATGACCCGCGACGCCGACTCGGCCAGTTGCTGCAACGCGTCCTTCAAGGTCTGGCCGTCGGCCAGCACGCCCGCCAGCTCTTCCAACGCCTCGCTGGCCTCGTCCAGCAGGACCGCGGGCACGTGCTCGTCAATGCTCACAGCCACTGTCTACACCTCGAACGACATAATCGCCCCAACCAAAGGGGGTGGACGGGTGCGCGTGCTGCTCGTCGAGGACGACGACGGGGTCGCCGACGCCTTGGTCGAGGCGCTGGAGGCCAACGACCACCGGCCGAGCCGGGTGGCCCGCGGCGCGGACGCGCTCCTGGTCCACCGCGACTTCGACCTGCTGCTCCTGGACCTGGGCCTGCCCGACACCGACGGGCTGGAGGTGCTGCGCAAGATCCGCAAGGTGTCGCCGGTCCCGGTGCTGGTGCTCACCGCGCGGGGCGACGAGCGCTCGATCGTGCGTGGTCTGCGTCTCGGCGCGGACGACTACCTGGTGAAACCGGTCCGCCTCGGCGAGTTGCTGGCCCGGATGGACGCGGTCGCGCGGCGCAGCGCGGCGCTCACCGGCCCGAAGGACCGCACGGTCCGCGTCGGTGACGTGGAGATCGACCTGGAGGGCAGGCGGGTGGTGGTCGGCGACGCGGAGATCGCGTTGACCACCAAGGAGTTCGACGTGCTGGCCGCGTTGGCCAGCCGGGCGGGCACGGCGGTGAGCCGCCAGCAGCTCATGGACGAGGTGTGGGGCGACGCGTACCTGGCCGTGTCGCGGTCCCTGGACGTGCACCTGGCGGGGCTGCGGGCGAAGCTCGGCCGACCCGGGCTGCTGACCACCATCCGCGGCTTCGGCTACCGGCTCGCCCCCGGCGGGGCCGAAGACAAGACGGGGCAGTGAATGCGACGCCGCCTGCTGCTGGTGCTGCTGCTGTTCTCGGGGGCCGCGGTGGCCGCGTTCGCCGTGCCGCTGCTGTCGTCCACGGCGGCCGAGCGCACGCAGTCGTTCGTGCTGACCCGCACCGGCGACCTGGACCGGTTCGCCGCGCTCGCCCAGCAGGCGGAGACCACCGGCGACAAGGCCGCCCTGGAGGACGAGGTCGCCGCGTACGTGGAGCTGTACGGCGATCCGGTGGTGGTGGTCGACGCGCGCAGGCAGCCGGTCGCCCAGGCGGGGCTGGCCGCGGACGACCCGGCGCTGGCGCGGGTGCTGGACGCGGCGCTGCGCAACCAGCCCGCGTCGTCGGTGCCGGCGCTGACGCCGTGGTCGTCGGGGCACGTGGTGTTCGCGCGGCCGGTCGGCACCGGCACGAGGGTGGCGGGCGCGGTGGTCCTGCGGGCGTCGGTCGACCGGGCGGCGGCGGACGTCACCCAGCGGTGGCTGCTGGTCCTCGGTGGCGCGCTGGCGGCGGCCGTCGTCTCGGTGGTGCTGGTGCTGGCCGTGGCGCGGTGGCTGCTCAAGCCGCTGGCGGAGCTGGCGATCGGCGTGCGCGCGGTGGCCGCGGGCGAACGGCGGGCGCACGTGCCGGGCAGCAGCGGTCCCCCGGAGGTGCGGGAGCTGTCGGAGTCGTTCAACCGGATGTCCGACGCCGTCACGGAGGCCGCGGACCAGCAGCGGCGGCTGATCGCGGACGCCTCGCACCAGCTGCGCAACCCGATGGCGGCGTTGCGGCTGCGCATGGACACGTTGAGCGGGCAGGTCAAGCCGGAGGGTGTGCGGGCGTACACGGCGGGCGTGGCCGAGATCGAACGGCTGGAGTCGCTGCTGGACGGCCTGCTGGCGCTGGCGTCGGCGGAGAGCGCGGCCACCGAGGTCGCGGCGGGCGGGCGCGAGCCGGAGCTGGCCGACGTGGGCGCGGTGGCGGTGGACCGGGCCGGGTTCTGGCAGGTGCCCCTGCCGGAGACGCCCGCGCTGGCCGTGCTGGTGCGCTGCCCCGAGTCGGACCTGGCGCAGGTGCTGGACGTGCTGCTGGACAACGCGGTCAAGTACGGCGGCGCGGTGCGGGTCTCGTTGGGCGCGGACCGCGCGGCGGGCGTCGGCTGGGTCGAGGTGCACGACGACGGGCCCGGGTTGGGCGAGGAGGAGCTGGCGCTGGCCACGTCCCGGTTCTGGCGCGGGCGGTCCGGGCAGCCGGGCACGGGGTTGGGGCTGGCGATCGCGGACCAGCTCGTGAAGGCGCGGCACGGCGTGCTGGCCCTGTCGTCGGCGGACGGGTTCACCGCGCGCGTGACGCTGCCGCTGGAGCCGGCGCTGTGAACCGGCGGGTGTTCCTGCTGGGGCTGCTGGCCGCCGGCTGCGCGTCCGGCGGGCCGGCCGGCGAGGTGACGATCGCGGCCGGTGAGCGCGGGGGCATGTACTTCGACTTCGCGACCCTGCTCGCCGAGCAGCTCCTGGACGTGCGGGGGCGGGTGCTGGAGACGGAGGGCAGCCTGGCGAACCTGGCGCTGCTGGCGTCCGGTCAGGCGCAGGTGGCGCTGTCCCTGGCCGACTCGGCCCGCGTCGCCGACCCGGGGCTGGAGCTGCGGGCGTTGGGCCGGGTGTACGAAAACTACCTGCAACTGGTCGTGCGGGTGGACGACCCGGCGCAGACCCCCGGTGACCTGGCCGGGCGGACCGTCTCGCTGGGTGCCGAGGGGTCGGGCGCGTCGCTGTCCGGTGAGCGGATGCTGGTCGCGCTCGGCCTGCGCGAGTCCGTGCGGGTGGAGCACCTGAGGCTGGGTGACGCGGCGCAGGCGTTGGCCGCGGGGCGGATCGACGCGCTGCTGTGGTCGGGCGGAGTGCCGACGCCCACGTTGGACGACCTGCCGGGCATCCGCCTGCTGCCGCTGGCCGGGTTGGTGCCGGAGCTGCGCGCGGCGCACGGCTCGGTCTACGACCAGGTGCCGGTGCCGGTCGGCGTGTACGGCGCGACCCGCGAGGTCCCCACCATCGGCGTGGCCAACCTCCTGGTGTGCCGGGCGTCGCTGCCGGACGACGTGGCCGCCGCCGTCACCCGCACCCTGATCTCCCGCGCCGCCGCCCTCGTCCCCCGCCAGACCCTGGGCACCCAGTTCCTCGACGTCCGCAGCCTGATCGGCACCGCCGGCCTCCCCCTGCACCCCGGCGCCGCCACCACCTACCGCACCCACCACCACTGACCCGCGCGAGTCGAACACCCAGGTCCCGAGAGTCGAACGCCCAGGACCCCTGAATTCAACGCTCAGGACGGCCAGGCGCGTTCCGAAGGGCGAACTCACGGGTCCTGAGCGTTCGACACGCGGGACCTGAGCGTTCGACACGCGGGACCTGAGCGTTCGACTCGCGGGTCAGAGGTTGGCGGTGTAGGCGTGGCGCAGGGAGGTCAGGATGTCGTCGTCGATGTCGTCGGCGCTGCCGATGCCGATCCGCAGGGTGATGGTGTCGTGGCCCGTGCCGCGGGCGGGCTCCAGGCGGCCCGTCGGCGGGTGACCGGCCAGGCGCAGGCCCAGGTCGACGCGGGTGCGGGTGGCGGGCTTCACGACCGCGAACGTCCGGCGCGGCGTCACGAGGGCCACGTACGCCTTGCGCGCCTGGACGCGCATCGGCCCCAGCAACGCCGCCTCCGCCAGCAGCCGGTCGAGGATGGGACGCAGCTCGGGCCGGTCGGCGTACTGGGCGTCCACCAGCCCGTCCGACGACGCGCGCAGCAGGTCCGGGTACCCGAACCGCTCCATCACCAGCAGCATCTGCGGATACCCGGTCACGCCCCGCTCGCGCAGCCACACGCGCAGGTCACGCTCGTTGTCGAGGCCGGACGACAGCACCCGCCGGTTCCACTCCGGCACGCCCTCGCCGGTGCCGCGGCGCAGCAGCGCCACGGACCAGTCGACCATCTCCCGCCAGTTCTCCGCCACCACCACGGGCGACATACTGCCGCGTCACGGCAGACGTTGCCCGAAGAGCAGCGCGCCCGCCACGGCGATCATCCCCAGCACGGTGCCCAGCGTGACCCACGGCCGCGACGCGTCGGCCTGCTTCTTCTCGTACCCGATCTGCTCGCCCAGCGTGTCGTACACCCGGCGCAGCTCCTCGGCGCTCGCGGCCTTGAAGAACTCGCCGCCGGACAGCTTCGCGATCTCCTTCATCGAGTCGTCGTCCACCGGCACCTCCTGCCGCCGGCCCTCGATCTCGACCACGCCCTCCTCGGTGCCGAACGAGATCGTGGAGATCGGAACGCCCGCCTTCTTCGCGTCCTCGGCCGCGTCGAACGCGTCCCGCGTGCCGACGGTCTCCTTGCCGTCGGTCATCAGCACGACCCGCGCGGGCGGTGGCCCGTCCGCGCCGCCGACGACCTTGCCGAACGAGTCGATCGCCGCCAGCGCGGCCACGATCGCGTCACCGGTCGCGGTGGACTGGGCCAGCTTGAGCCCGTCGATGCTCTGCGTGACCGCGGCGCGGTCGGTGGTCGGCGCGACCAGCACGGTGGCGGAGCCCGCGAACGAGATGAGCCCCAGGTTGATGCCCGGCGTGAGCCCGTCGGCGAACGACTTGGCGGCCACCTGCGCGGCCTCCAGCCGGGACGGCTGCACGTCGGTGGCCTTCATCGACAGCGACGTGTCGATCACCAGCATCACGGTGGCCCGGTTGCGCGGCACCTTCTGCTCGGCGGTCGGCCCGGCCAGCGCCACGGTCAGCGCGATGAACGCCACCATCAGCAGCGCCACCGGCACGTGCCGGTACCAGCCCTGCCGCTTGGGCGCGACCTTCTCCAGCATCGGCAGGTTCGCGAACCGCAGCGTCCGCTTGCGCAGCACGCGTTGCACCACCACGTAGAACGCGGCCAGCGCCGCCACGCCCACCAGCAGCAGGAACCACCACGGCGCGGTGAAACCCGACAGGCTCATCAGGCCACCCCTCCCGACCAGCGGCGCTTGCGCGCGACGACGAACCGCACGGTGTCGGCGATCCAGTCCGAGTCGGTGCGCAGCACCAGGTGACCGGCGCCGGCGCGGCGCAGTCCCGCGGCCACCTCGGCGCGGTGCTCGGCGGCGGCGGCGGCGAACTCGCGGCGCAGCAGCGGCGACGCCACGACCTCGCGCTGCCGGCCCGACTCCGGGTCGGCCAGCACCACCGTGCCCACCTCGGGCAGGTCGATGTCACGCGGGTCGATCACCTCGATGGCCACCAGGTCGTGCCGGGCGGACAGCGCGCGAAGCGGGCGCTGCCACTCCGTGCCGCCGAGGAAGTCGGAGATCACCACGACCAGGCCGCGTCGCCGCGGCGGGCGGCGCAGCTGCTCGACCACGTCGGCCAGCGAGCCGCGGGTGCCCTCGGGCGCGCGGGGCGTCTCGGCGACCTTGCGGATCAGGCCGCGCGAGTGCGCCAGACCGCCGCGCGCGGGCACCCGGACGAGGTCTTCGCCGGTGGACACCAGCGCGCCGATCCGGTTGCCGCCGCCGCGGGTGAGGTGCGCGACCGCGGCCGTCGCGGCGACCACCAGGTCGCGCTTCTCGCACGCCGCCGTGCCGAAGTCGAGGCTCGGCGACAGGTCGATCGCGAGCCACGTCTCCAGCTCGCGGTCGGCGACGGTCTCGCGGATGTGCGGCACGGTGGTGCGGGCGGTGACCGCCCAGTCCATCCGCCGCACGTCGTCGCCGGGCTGGTAGGGCCGCGCCTCGCCGGGCTCGGAGCCCGGTCCGGGGACCAGGCCCAGGTGGTTGCCCTGGAGCAGCCCGTCGAGCCGGCGGCGCACCTCCAGCTCGAGCGTGCGCAGCGCCGCTTCCATCCGGCCGCCGTGCAGCACCGGTGGCGCCCAGCTCGGCCGCTCGCCGGTCGTCGGGTTCGGCTCGGTCACGGCCTGCCCGCGGGCTGCGGCGTCTGCGGACGGGCCGAGACCTGCGGCAACGGCACGGTCTGGAGCACGCGCGTGATGATGTGGTCCAGCGGCACGCCGTCGGCCAGCGCGTCGTAGGACAGCACGAGGCGGTGCCGCAGCACGTCCGGCACCACGTCCACGATGTCCTGGGGCAGCACGTAGTCGCGCCCGCGCACCAGCGCCAGGGCGCGGGCGGCGGCGATGATGCCGAGGCTGGCGCGCGGCGAGGCGCCGTAGGCGACCCACCCGGCCACGTCGGTGAGCTGGTGCTCCTTGGGCGCGCGGGTCGCGATGACCAGCCGCACCACGTAGTCGACCAGCGCGTGGTGCACGAAGACCCGGGAGGCCACGCCCTGGAGGCGGACCAGCTCGTCCGGGCCGAGCACCTGGCTGGGCACCGGCGGCTCGACGCCCATCCGGTAGACGATCTCCCGCTCCTCCTCGGCCGTCGGGTACTCGACCTGGATCTTGAACAGGAACCGGTCGCGCTGCGCCTCGGGCAGGGGGTAGACGCCCTCGTTCTCGATCGGGTTCTGGGTGGCCAGGACCAGGAACGGGGTGGGCATCGGGAACGTCTTGCCGCCGATGGACACGTGCCGCTCGGCCATGACCTCCAGCATCGCCGACTGCACCTTGGCGGGCGCGCGGTTGATCTCGTCGGCGAGGACGAAGTTGGCCACCACGGGGCCGAGCTCGACGTCGAAGCTCTCGCTGCCCTGGCGGTAGATGCGGGTGCCGAGGATGTCGGCGGGCACCAGGTCGGGGGTGAACTGGACGCGGGAGAACGAGCCGCCGACGACGTTGGCGAACGTCTCCACGGCCAGCGTCTTGGCCACGCCGGGCACGCCTTCCAGCAGCAGGTGGCCCTTGGCCAGCAGGCCGACGAGCATCCGCTCGACCAGCCGGTCCTGACCGACGATCACCCGCTTGACCTCGAACACGGTGCGTTCGAGCAACTGGGCGTCACGAGCCGGCGTGTGGGTCGCCTCGGCGGCGGGCTCGGACAAAGGTCCTCCTCGACAGGGTTGTACGACTGTGGCCCAGTCTCCCCTGCCGACGGTGTGGCTCTTGTGAAGGGGGTGGGCCCCGAATTCGGGCAGCGGCGCAGCTCACGCCGTCCTCACCGGATCTTGGTCCCCGTCACGGGGTCAGGTCGCGCGGGGTGTCGACGTCCCGTGCCTCACCCGGTCGGGCGACGACAGCCGCGGCGTCCAGGGGGCCGAGGACGGACCTCATGGACGCGTCGCGCGGGTCGGTCGGCAGCGCTCGGCGCAGCGCCTCGGTGCGCCACGCCCCGATGAGCCACTGCGAGCGCCCTTCGTCGTCAACGAGGACCGCGCCGGTGTCGCCGACGGCTGCGAGCAGCCGGTCCACCGTGGACCGGGTGATGCCCGGCTGGTCCACCGCGAGCACCACCACGAGGTCGGTGGTCACGTGCGCGAGCCCGGCGGCCAGTCCGGCGACGGGTCCACCGCCGGGCGGGTCCTCGCGCGCCCACGTCACGCCGGGCACGTCGTCCTTGCGCGGACCCACGACGACGGTCCGCCGTGCGCCCGAGACCGCGTCCAGCACGTGGTCGAGCAGCGTGCGACCGCCGACCACGACGGACGCCTTGTCGACGCCGCCCAGCCTGCTGCCCCGACCACCCGCGAGGACCACCGCCGACCACGACACGGGCTTACGGTAGCCGTCAGGCGGCCTCGCCCAGCACGTCGTCGTCGGAGGTGAACAGCATCCACAGCAGTGCCGCGACCACCAGCGCGCTGGTCACGAACACCGGGAACACCAGGTCGAACACGGCCGTGCCCTGCGGGGCGGCGATCGTCGGGTCGGTGGTGACCCGCACCGCGGCCATGCCGGTGTAGTGCATGCCGGTGACCGCCACACCCATGATCAACCCGGCCGCGACCCGCGCCGAGGTGGTCTTGACGACCAGCGTGAACCAGAACGCCGCGGTCGCCGCCACCACCGCGATCACGCAGGACAGCGCCACCAGCGCCGGGTCGTAGCCGAGCTCGCCGCGGAACCGGATGGCGGACATGCCCAGGTAGTGCATGCCCGCCACGCCGAGCCCGGCCAGCAGCCCCGCGAGGAGCAACCGCATTCGGGTGAACCGGACCAGCGTGACCAGCGACAACCCGACCCCGACCACCCCGATCGCCACCACCGCCGACAGCGCGGTCAGCGGCGCGGAGTACTTCACCGCCGCACCGGGGACGTCGAAGCCGAGCATGGCGATGAAGTGCATGAGCCAGATGGCCACACCCCCGATGGCGACCGCGCCGAACGCGGTCCAGCGCGCCTTGGCGGCGCGTTCCGGCTCGGCCTGGGCACGCGCCATGCAGGCGAGGCCGATCAGCGAGCCGACGACGGAGACGACGTAGGCCAGCACGAGGGTGGAGAGGCCGTCGGAGGAGAAGTGCTGCATCGAGTCGTGGGGCACAGCCATTACTAACCGACGGTGATCACGTTCACCAGAAAAGACCAGGTGAATTCATTGACCCGCAATCGAACTGACCCCTTTTTCTACTGTGTGTAGTTTCCGAGTGGGCTGAACGGCCGCTCACAGCGCCGTGTGGGTGAGCCAGTGGTCGAGGAGGGAGCGGTCGCCGGACACGGTCACGCCGGTGGCGTCCGGAGACAGCCGCCGGGTGGCGACGAGCAGCAGGTCGCGGGCGCTCGCCGTCACCGTGACGTCCCCGTCACCGCCGCCCCGCCGCCAGGTCGGGCCGGCCGATCCGCGCGTGATCGACCACGGTGTCGCGTCGTGCGGGCGCAGCGCGATGGTGTGGCCGTCACCGCGCAGCTCGGCCAGAGCCGGTTTCAGAGCGGGAGCGCCGGGTGCGGTCAGCAGCTCCAGCAGGCCCTCCAGGGCGTCCCCGGCCAGGTCGGCCGGGATCAGGGCGTCCCGACCCGCGAGGTCGGCGTGGTGGACGGTGGTGTCGTGCAGCATCCGCCGCAGCCAGAACCGGGACGGGCCGTCGCCGAAGTAGGTCCACACCGGCGTGACGCCGTCGCCGACCGCCTCGACCAGGTCCACCGCGCCGTCGCGCAGCCACGCGGCCCAGTCGTCGGGGACTTCCTGCGCACGGGGATCGGGCACGTCGACGGGCGCGCCGGAGCGCACGATCTCCTCGGCCCAGCGGTGTTCCTGGCCGATGTGCGCCACGAGGTCACGCACCGTCCACTCCGGACACGTCGGCACGGTCGCGGTGAGGTCGCGCACGTGCGCGGCGAAGGCGGAGGTCTGCTCGAGCAAGCCCACGGCGAGGCGTTCCAGGGTCGGCATGGCCGTACCGTAGGAACGGCACCCGGGTGGAGGTTCGACCGATCGTGACGGGGGACACAATGCTGGGCATCGGTGACCTCGCGCGGTTGACCGGGGTGCCGGTGCGCACCATCCGCTTCTACTGCGACGAAGGCGTGCTCGAACCGGCCCGCAGCGCGGGTGGGCACCGGCGGTTCGACCAGGCCGCCGTCGACCGGCTGCGGACCGTCCGGGAGCTGCGCGCGCTGGGGTTGGGGCTGCCCGTGATCACCGACGTGCTGGCCGGGCGGCGGTCACTGGCCGACGCGGTCGCGGCGGAACGGGCGGCGCTCGACGTGACCCTGGCCGGGATCGCGTGGCGCAGGGCCGCCCTGCGCGCCGTCGAGCACGCCCCGCCGGCCGCCCGGGCCGCGCGCCTGGCGTTGCTGGCCGCCGCACCGGACGGCCGAGCCGTGCGGGACTCGCTGACGTCCTTCTGGAGCCGTTGCTACCTCGGCCCCGCGCCGGCCGACACGGTCGAGATGTTCCTCCAGGTGAGCGCTCCCCCGCCACCGGCCGACCCGACGCCCGAGCAGGTGCTCGCGTACGCCGGGATGGCCGCCCTGACCGCGGACCGGTCCCTGCGCCACCTGCTGGCCACCCGCGACCGCGTGCCGGACCAGGGCGCGCTGCACGACGGCGTGGGCCGGGCGTGCGACGCAGCCCGCCCGCTGGTGTCGGCGGGCCGCCCGCCCGGGCCGGGACCCGCGCTGGACCTGTTCGTGCGGTCCTACGCGGAGGTGCTGGGCCGGCGGGACACCCCCGCGTTCCGCCGGGCCCTGCGCGCGCGGACCGAGGTCGAGGGCGATCCCCGGCTGCGCCGGTACTGGCGCCTGGTCGGCGCGGTGACCGGCGAGGAGGTCACGGTCGGCGCGGCGCACTCGTGGCTGCTGGACGCGCTCGCCGCGTGAGGCTCAGCCCCCGGCGCGGCGGCCGACCACGCGGTTGCGACCGGCGTCCTTGGCCTCCAGCACCGCCACGCTGGCCTCCTCCACGGCGTCGGTGACGGACGCGCCCGCGCAGACCTCCACCGCGCCGATCGACACCGTCACCACGCCGCCGGGGTTGCCCCGGTGCTCCAGCCCGAGCCGCTGCACCTCCTGCCTGATCCGCTCGCCCAGCGCGAGCGCGCCGTCCAGCCGCGTGCCGGGCAGCAGCACGGTGAACTCCTCGCCCCCGTACCGGTACGCCCGGTCACCCGCGCGGGTGGTGCGGTCGATGGCCTCGCCGACCTTGCGCAGCGTCTCGTGGCCGGCCAGGTACCGGTACAGCGTGTTGTAGCTGTGGAACCGGTCGATGTCGACCAGCAGCAGGCTGTACGGCTCGCCCGCCCGGTTGCGGCGGGCGTGGTCGGCGTCGAACGTCGCCGGGTTCGGCAGCCCGGTCCGCTGGTCGATGGTCGCCGCCTCGGCCAGCGCCCGGTTCTCCGCGTGCAGCTCCTCCAGCCGCTCGGCGAGCCGGTCCACCTGGTGCTTGCGCGCCAGCGCCCAGTCCTCCAGGTCCTCGTCGTAGACGGCGACGCCGCCCGGGCCGATCGTCTTCGCCCGGTACATCGCGAGGTCCGCCTGGTGCAGCAGGTCCTCCGCGCCGTGACCGGGCCGGACGAACGTGATGCCCGCCGACACCGACACCCGGATCACGCCCTCGTCCAACGTCACCGGCGTGGCGATCACGGCCAGGATCTCCCGGGCCGCCGCGATCGCCTCCAGCTCGTCCAGCTCGTCGAGCAGCACGGCGAACTCGTCGCCGCCGAGCCGGGCCGCCGTGCCGCGCCCGGCCACCACCGCGGCCAGCCGTGACGCCACCAGGCGCAGCACGTGGTCGCCCGCGGCGTGCCCGTGGCAGTCGTTGACCTCCTTGAACCGGTCGAGGTCCAGGAACACCAGCACCGGGCCCGGCGCGCCGCGCACGGCCTGCTCCAGCCGCGGCAGGAACCCGGTGCGGCTGGCCAGCCCCGTCAACGCGTCGGTGTTGAGCCTGCTGCCCAGCTCGTCGGCCGTCGCCGCCCAGCCCGTGACGTCCAGCGCCACCACCACCAGGCCGCGCACGTCCGGGTCCGCGCTCAGGTCGCGCGCGATCAGGTCCACGTGCCGGTGCCGGGAACCCTGCACCGGCACCGCGCAGGTCAGCCGCGACGCGCCCGCGCGCCCCACCGCCTGCAGGAACGTGCCGACCGCCGCCGCGTCGCCGGTCGCCACCAGGTCGGGCAGCAGGCCGGACGCGCCGCCGAACAACCGCCGGGCCGCCGGGGTCGCCCACCGGACGCCCAGGTCGGTCGGATCGACCACCAGCACGGCGGCGTCGGCCCGTTCGAGCACCGCCTGGTGGAAGCCGCCGTTCATCGCGACGCGCGCAGGAACCGCAGCAGGACCCGGTCGAACTCGTCCGGCCGGTCGAGGTTCACCAGGTGACCGGCACCCTCGACAACGACCTCCTCCGCGCCGGGCACGGACTCCTGGAGGAGGTCGGCCACTGCGTGGATGTCCGACGAGTCGAGGTCGCCGACGACCACCGGCGTCCGCGCGCGCAGCTCGTGCGGTCGGTCGACCGCGTGCAGCTCGTCCGGCAGGTCCGTCACCCGGTCGGGGTGGGCGAGCGCGAAGCCGACCGCGGTGCGGGCGCCCAGCGACAGCCCGACCAGGGTCGCCCGGTCGAGGCCGGGCCCGTCGAGCAGGTCCTCCAGGTCTTCGTGGTGGGCGAAGGGGCCGGTCACCGGCGACGACCCGCCGTGGCCCCTCGCGTCGTACCGGACCGCGGTGTGGTCCCGCGCCAGCAGCGGGAATTGGCGGTCCCACAGGGCGCCCGAGAGGCCGCCGGCGTGCAGCAGCACGACCGGCGGCCCGTCGCCCCGTCTTTGGTAGGTCACTTCGCCGTCGTCGAGCATCAAGCGGCCGGCCGTCATGGTCCCCCCTGGACTTGACTTCCTCCCTGTACCCATCGACGCTACCGAATCCGGGCCGGGCATTCGGGTGATCGGGACCATTTCTCCGCAATTCTGGGGTGGCCATTCCGAGATCGCGCCGAATAGGGGTTCATATCCACCCGTGGTCCACTGTGGACAGGCCAATCGAGACGGAACGGCAAACCGGTGGACAACCGCAGGCTGCCGTGCCTAACCTCGCCGCCGACCGTCCCCACGCGTGCGAAGAGGTGCATTGGATGCCCGTCCGGGTCCCGGCCGCCGAGCGGCCGATCACGCCGACCGACCCCTTGGACGTGAGGACGACCGGAAGTGGACATACCCCGTAGATTCACCATCCGCGAAAGCGGCCACCGCATCCACAACCCGCTGGACGACGCCAAGTTGGCCGTCCTCGGGCGGGCGTTGCGCCCGGGTCCCGGGTGGCACGTGCTCGACCTGGCGTGCGGTTCGGGCGAGATGCTGTGCACCTGGGCCCGCGACCACGGGCTCACCGGCACCGGCGTCGACCTGAGCGCGACGTTCCTGGCCTCGGCGAAGGCCCGCGCGGCCGAGCTGGGCGTGACCGACAAGGTCCGGTTCGTGCACCGGGACGCGGCGGGCTACGTCGCGGACGAGCCGGTGGACGTCGCCGCGTGCGTCGGCGCCACCTGGATCGGCGACGGCGTGCCCGGCACGGTCGAGCTGCTGCGGCGCAGCCTGCGCCCCGGCGGCCTGCTGCTGGTCGGGCACCCTTACTGGCGGCAGGACCCGCCCGACCAGGCCGCGGTGGAGGGCAGCCACGCGGCCTCCCGGGACGACTTCCTGCCGCTGCCCGACCTGCTCGCGCAGTTCGGTGAGCTGGGCTGCGACGTGGTCGAGATGGTGCTGGCCGACCGGGACAGCTGGGACCGCTACGTCGCGGCGCAGTGGCTCACCACCCGGCGCTGGCTGGACGCGAACCCGGACGACGAGCTCGCGCCCGCGCTGCGGGCCGAGCTCGCCGGCGAACCGGCCCGGTACGCGCGCTACCAGCGCGAGTACCTGGGCTGGGGCGTGTTCGCCCTGATGGACCGCTGACGCGGAGCGCGGACCCCACCTCGGCGGGGTCCGCGCCACCATGGACCCATGGATGATCCACGACTGCGCGTCGAGGTGGTGTCCGCGCCGGCCGTCGCGGACCGGTTGCGAACGCTGGACGTGACCGGGCTGGTGACCGTGCTCGACCGGCCCGGACCCGCCGCGCTGGTGGTCGGCGGCGTCGAGGACGCGCGGGCGGACGTCGTGGCGGACGACCCGGACGCGCTGTGGTCGGGCCGGGTCGAGCCGTTCGCGCGGCGGTTCGCGGGCATCGACCCGCCGCCGCGCACACCGCCCGCGCCGGCGGACCACGACCCGCGGCTGCCGGCCGCCGCGCGCCGCCTGCCGGACCGGCTGCGCGCACACCTCGCCGAGCCGTCGTGGAGCTACGAGCACATCGGGTCGAGCGCCGTGCCGGGGTTGCGCGCCAAGCGGTTCGTCGACCTCCAGCTCGGCGTGACCGCGCTGCCCGACCCCGCCGACCTCGACCCCCGGCTGGCGGCGCTGGGTTTCCGGGTCGCGACGGGATCGCGACCCGACTCCCCCGGCGAGACCCACGACTGGCGGAGCGATCCCGACGTGCCGGCCGAGCTGTACCGCAAGCGGCTCTACTTCCGGCCCGACCCGGCCGAACCCGCGATCCTGCACGTGCGGTCGTTCGGCAACCCGTGGCACGGGGCCACGATCCGCTTCCGCGACCGGCTGCGCGCCGACCCGGCCCTGCACGAGGCTTATTAGACGGCGAAACTCCGTGCGGCCGAAACGCACGCCGGAGACGACGACTACGACGACTACACCCGCGCCAAATCGGCATTCTTCCGCTCGATGAGGTGAATTCGCTCAAGCCGTGCGGTCCGTGCGCCGATGGGGCGGTGCTCGATCGAGCGAGATCCCCGAAGCGTGCAGGAGGAGTTCGGCATGGCTCTGCGCGACCGCGTCCGCGATGTCGTGGACGGCAGGCGCTTCCAGCAGTTCGTGATCGCGGTGATCGTGGTCAACGCGGTCACCCTCGGCTGCGAGACCTCGACGGCGCTGATGGGGTCCTACGGCGAGCTGCTCGACGTGCTGGACAGCGCCGCCCTCGCGGTCTTCGTCCTCGAACTGGTCGCGCGGCTGTACGCGCACGGGCCCCGGTTCTTCCGCGACCCGTGGAACTGCTTCGACGTCGTCGTCGTCGGCGTCGCCCTGCTGCCCGCCGCCGGCCCGCTGTCGGTGGTCCGGGCGCTGCGCGTCCTGCGCGCCCTGCGGCTGGTCGCGATGGTGCCGAGCATGCGCCGCGTGGTGACCGCGCTGGTGAAGTCGATCCCGGGGCTGCTGTCGCTGTCCGGGCTGCTCGTGCTGATGCTGTACGTCGGCAGCGTGGTGGCCATCAACCTGTTCCGCGCGAGCGGTGACCCGCGGTTCGGCGACCTCGGGGCGACCGTGCTGACGCTGTTCCAGATCACCACCGGCGACGGCTGGTCGGACGTGATGCGGGACCTGATGGCGACCCAGCCGCTGGCGTGGGTCTTCTTCCTGGTGTACCTGCTGGTCGGCACGTTCACCATGCTGAACCTGTTCATCGCGGTGGTGTGCAGCGCGATGGAGTCCGAGGCAGCGCCGGCGCGCGCCGGCGCGGAGGACCGGCTGCTGGACGAGGTGCGGGCGCTGCGCGAGGAGGTCCGGGCGCTCCGCGTGCAACCCTCCAGCGTGCACCCCTCCAGCGTGGAACCCTCCGGCGTGCAACCCTCCAGCGTGGACCCGCGCCGCCTGGACCCGGTCGGCGACCGGCGCTGACGGCTACAGCACGCGGGTGGCGTACGGCATGATCCCGCCGTACCGGACCGGGGCGACCCGGACGTGCGAGCCGGAGTACGGCGCCTCGACCATCATGCCGCCGCCGAGGTAGAGCGCGACGTGCGTGCCGCCGCCCGGTCCCCAGAACAGCATGTCGCCGCGCTGCGCCTGGGACAGCGGCACCTTGCGGCCGGCGTTGTACTGGTAGCCGCTGTAGTGCGGCAGGTAGACGCCGGCGCCCGCGAACGCGTACATCATCAGCCCGGAGCAGTCGAAGCCGACGCTGTAGTAGTCGCCGTGCGCGTCGCCGATGCCGCCGTCCCGGATGCCGACGGTGGGACCGTCGTAGTTGCCGCCGCCCCACGAGTACCGCACGCCGAGCTGCTGCATCGCGCGAGCCACGACGGTCTCCACGCTGCCACTGGCGGGCGCGGTCACCGGTTGCGGTCGGGGCGCCTGCGGCTTCGGCGCGGCGGCGAGCGCGGCCAGGCGCGCGGCTT
The DNA here is from genome assembly GCF_044757065.1 of Actinosynnema sp. NPDC091369. Taxonomy (NCBI): domain Bacteria; kingdom Bacillati; phylum Actinomycetota; class Actinomycetes; order Pseudonocardiales; family Pseudonocardiaceae; genus Actinosynnema; species Actinosynnema sp. NPDC091369. Next base: position 31,780 of record NZ_JBIVUG010000021.1, read on the forward strand.
CCTCCTCCTCGCGGCGCTTGTCCTGGAGCCACTGGTCGTACCGGTCGCGCTGGCCCTCCAGCCCTTCGACCGCGTGCAACGCCTGGTCCAGCTCGCCCTCGACGCGGGTCTTCTCGTCCTGGATGCCCTGCGCGGCGGCGGCCTGGCCCTGCTGCGCCTGCACGGCGGCGGTCTGCGCCGCGTCCGCGTCCCTCTTGGCCTGGTCGGCGTCGGCCTGCTTCCGGTCGGCCAGGTCGAGCGCGGCCCGTGCCGCCGACTCCTTGTTCGCCTGCTCGGCCCGGCTGCGCTCGACGTCGTCCAGCGCGTTGAGGCTCGACTCGCTGACGGCCTGCAGCAGCTGGGCGCGGGCGAGCAGGTCCTCGGGGCTGGTCGCGCCGAAGTACGCCGAGACGGAGCCGACCACGCTGCCCTGCTCGTAGCTGGCGGCGGCGAACTCGTCCAGCCGCACGCGGGCGTCCTCGACGGCCCGGCCCGCCGCCTCGGCCTCGACCCGGGCCGCGTCGGCGTCCCGGCGAGCCCGGTCGGCCTCGGTCCGGGCGGTGTCGAGGTCCACCCGGGCCTTGTTGGCCAGCTCCAGCTTGAACGCGACGTCGTCGGTCAGCTCCCGCAGCCGGGCCTCGGCGTCGGTGAGCCGACCGGTCAGCTCACCGACGCGGGCGGCCTTGGCGTCGGCCTGCTGCCGGCCGGCGTCGATCTCGGCGTCGCTCGGGTTGGGCGGCGGTGGCGGCACCGCGTGCGCGGCGCCCCCCAGACCGATCGCGGTGGTCAACGCGATCACGACCGGGATGATCCATCGAGTCACGACTGCCGCCCTCCCCGCGCACTCGGCCGAACGACGTTACGCCGAACGGCGCTACCCGGAGTCGACTGTGCCACTCGTGCCACATCGTTTCCAATGGACCCGGGGTGAACATCAGCCACATGGGCCACACCGGACGCGGGGAACAGCCCTCAGCCGGGTGACGCGATCACGGTCAGTTGACCTTGCGGTCGAGGTCGGCCCAGTACGGCTCGCGGAGCTTGAACTTCTGCACCTTGCCGGTGGCGGTGCGCGGGATGGCGTCGCGGAACTCGACCGACGTCGGCGCCTTGTAGCCCGCGAGCCGGGCCTTGCAGTGCGCGATCAGCTCCGCCTCGGTGACCTCCGCGCCCTCGGCCCGCACGACCAGCGCCTTGATCGTCTCGCCCCACTTGTCGTGCGGCACGCCGATGACCGCCGCCTCGGCCACCGCCGGGTGGGCGAACAGCGCGTCCTCGACCTCGATGGACGACACGTTCTCGCCGCCGGTGATGATCACGTCCTTCTTGCGGTCGGAGATCGTCAGGTGGCCCTCGTCGTCCAGCTCGCCGCCGTCGCCGGTGTGGAACCAGCCGCCCTCCAGCGCCTCGGCGCTCGCCCCCGGGTTGTCCCAGTAGCCCTCCATGACGACGTTCCCGCGGGCCAGCACCTCGCCGCTCTCGGACACCCGCAACCGCACGCCCAGGCCGGGCGCGCCCGCCCGGGACAGCTTGCGGGCCCGCTCGGCGGCCGGCAGCGCGTCGTCGGCGGGGCGGGTGCGGTTGAACGTGAGCAGCGGCGAGGTCTCGGTCAGGCCGTAGAGCTGGAGGAACTCCCAGCCCAGCTCCTCGCCCACGCGGGCGATGGTGCGGCTGGGCGGCGGCGCGCCCGCGCAGACGACGCGCACCCGGTCGCGGCCGGGGATCTCGCCGTCCCAGTCCTGGGCGGCGTCGAGCACGGCGTTCCACACGGCGGGCGCGCCGCACATCAGCGTGACGCCGTGGTCGCGGACGCGGTTGAGGATCTCCCTGCCGTCGACCTTGCGCAGCACGACCTGCGGCACGCCGAGGCCGGCCAGGCCGTAGGGCATGCCCCAGCCGTTGCAGTGGAACATCGGCAGCACGTGCATGTAGACGTCGCGCTCCCACGCGCGGGCGTGCAGGGCGAACGTGACCGCGTTGAGCCAGATGTTGCGGTGGGTCAGCTGGACGCCCTTGGGCCGGGCCGTCGTGCCGGAGGTGTAGTTGATGGTGGCGGTGGCGTCCTCGTCCGGCTCGTGCCACGGGCGCGGCTCGGTGTCGAAGCGCATCAGCTCGGTCTCGGTCTGCTCGCCGAGCACGAAGCGGTGCCGCGCCGTGACGCCGCCGAGGTCCAGCTCGGGGTCCACGAGCAGCGCCGACGCGCCGCTGTGCTCGACGATGTAGGACACCTCGTCGGGCCGCAGCCGGAAGTTGACGGGGACCGCGATGCGCCCGCTCGCGGGCACCGCGTGCAGCAGCTCGAGCAGCCGCGCCGAGTTGTGGCTGACCACGGCCACCCGCTCGCCCTCGCCGACCCCGAGCGCGTCGAACCCGGCCTGCCAGGCCCGGACGCGGTCGGCGAACCCGCCGTAGGTGGTGGTCGGCACGGGCGCGGCGGCCTGCACGGGCTCGTCCACGCACGCCGTGGTGTCGGCGAAGACCTGCTCCGCCCGGTGGAGGAAATCGGCGACAGTCAGGGGTACGCGCATACGTGGTGACCTTATGACGCCGGACGCGCCCCGGCCAGCCTCCGATCACCCGGTCGTCAGCACGACCCTGCGGTTCACCGGTTGGACCGGGCGGGGCTGGTCGGCGTGGGTTCGGATGAAGGCGCGCAGGGCCGGGTCGTCGACGCCGACCGGGTCGCGCATGACGACCCAGCTCACGATCTCGTCGAACCCGCCCGTGGTCAGCGAGCCCTCGTAGCGGTGGAAGCCGCCGCCCGGGAAGAGGGCGGGCAGGTCGATGCCGCTGGGCGGCTTGCCCTCCGAGGGCCCCGGCTCGCCCAAGTCCACGAACACCGCCACCACGCACAACGGGGGTCACCAGGTGCTGGGGTCGCCCCACGTGCGGATCGGACCGGTCGCCACCACGGGCACCGCGGCCAGCTCCGGCAACGCCGTCGCCGCCGGTTCGCGCACCACGGCCGCCGCCAGCGAGTCGTACGGCGTCGGGTCCAGGGTGCAGATCACCACCGCCGCGCCCGCCTTCGCCGCCAACGGCACGAGCTGGGCGGCGGGCTCGACGGTGAGCGACGTCCCCACCACCAGCATGGCGTCGCAGTCCAGCACGGCCATCCGCGCCGCCCGCACCACGTCGTCGTCCAACGGCTCGCCGAACGCGACCGCCGCCGGCCGCAGCACCCCGCCGCACACCGCGCAGTCCGGCGGCACGTCACCGCCGCGCACCCGGACCAGCGCGTCGCTCGTCGCGGAGGTGGCGCCACAGGAGACGCACACCACACGCGCCATCGATCCGTGCAGCTCGATCACCGTCGACCCGGCCCGCTGGTGCAGCCCGTCGACGTTCTGCGTCAGCAACGACCGCACCCGCCCGGCCCGCTCCAAGCCCGCCAACGCGCGGTGCGCGGCGTTCGGGCGCGCCGTCCACAAGGGATCGTCCAGCCAGGACCGCCACACCTCGCGCCGCACGCGCGCCGACGCCAGGAACGACTCCGCGTCGAACCGGAACCGCACCACGCCCGACTCCAGGGACACCCCGGCGCCGGTGAGCACGGTGATGCGCCGTGCGAGGGCCATCACGTCCCGTGCACTCATGCCACCACCGTCCCACACGCCTGCGAGCATGGGTGCGTGCGCGGGACACCGTCGGCGGAGCCGACAACCAGACGTTGGACGGGCGCGGTGCTCGGAGTTATCGGTTTGGTCACGGCCGTGGTGGGTTTCTTCCTGCCCTGGCTGCGGTCCGGGACGGTCACGCGGACCAGTTACGAGGTGCTCGCTCTGCGTGGTTTCGCCGGGTTGAGCGGTGTGCCGGGAGAGGTCGTGCGCGGGGTGTGGGTGGCACTCACCCCGTTGGCGGTGTGCTGCGTGGTGCTGTGGGCGGTCGGTTTTCACCGGATCGCCGGATGGATCGCACTAGTGTTTGGCACGATTACGGGAACGGTGGCGGCACTTGCCGCCGTCCAAGGGGGCAACGAGGCGGCACTGGTCGGGATCAGCCTGACCGGACCGGTGGTCACCCTCGGTGGTGCTGTGCTGGGGATCGCCGGGGCGATCACCGTGCTCACCGCGACATCCCGCACAGCGATCAGCACTCCAGGAGGAGCACCGTGACGTACCCAGGTGGCGGCGGAGGCGAATGGCCACCGCAGAACAACCCGTACGGCCAGCCGCAGGGGGGATACCCGCAGCAGGGCCAGCCGGGCGGCTTCCCCCAGCAGGGCGGCCCCCAGCAGGGCGGCTACCAGCAGGGCGGCTACCCGCAGACCGGCCCGCAGCCGCAGCAGGGCTACCCGCAGACGGGCCCGCAGGGCTTCGCCCAGCCGCAGCCCGGTTACCAGCAGGACTTCGGCCAGCAGCCCTACGGCCAGCAGCCGTACGGCTTCGCGGGTGGTGAGCCGCCGAAGAAGAAGCGCACCGGCCTGGTCATCACCGCGGTCGTCGCCGTCCTCGCGCTGGCCGCGGGCACGGTCGCCACGGTGTGGGCGCTGCGCAGCTCCGACGACGTGGCCGCGGGCTCCGAGAGCCCGTCGACCGCGGCGAACAACCTGCTCAGCGCCCTGGGCAGCGGTGACGTCCTGGGCATCATGAACGGCCTGGCGCCCGCCGAGGCCAAGCTCAGCAAGGACTACACCGAGGCCACGATCAGCGAGGCCAAGCGGCTGGAGATCCTGAAGAAGGACGCGGACCCGAACAAGCTGAGCGGCGTCCAGATCACGAGCGAGGGCATCAAGTTCGACGACGCCGCCGCGGAGAAGGTCAACGACCACCTGACGATCAACAAGGTGGTCGAGGGCAAGATCACGATCACCTCGGACGTCAAGCAGATCCCGCTGACCGACAAGCTGGTCGACGCGCTGGGCGCGGACCTGCAGAAGGCGGGCACCGAGACCGAGACGCTGGACTTCGCCAAGGAGAAGGCCGACCGGGACGGCAAGCCGATCGGCATCGCCACCATCAAGGTCGGCGACGAGTGGTACCCGAGCCTCTTCTACACCATCGCGCACGCCGCGCTGGAGGAAGAGGACCTGAAGTGGCCCGCCCAGGGCATCGCGCCGGCCGGAGCGGCGTCGGCGAACGACGCCGCGAAGCAGCTGGTGGAGAAGGCGTTCGAGGGTGACGTCGAGGGCGTCATCGCGCTGCTGCCGCCGGACGAGATGGGCGTGCTTCAGGACGTCGGCCCGGTCATCCTGGACCAGGTCGGCAAGACGCCCGCCACCGGCGCGAAGCTGGTCGAGCTGGAGACCGACTCGAAGGACGTCAAGGGCGGCACCCAGCTCACCATCCGCAAGCTGGTCGTCGAGGCCGAGGGCGAGACGGTCGAGATCAGCCGGGACGGCGACTGCTACAGCGCCAAGGTCCAGGGCCAGTCGCAGCGGCTGTGCGCGGACGAGATCACGCAGCTGGTCGAGCAGCAGGGCGGCGGCGACATCCCGGCCGCCGCGGTCGACGTGATCGCCCGCGTCGGCGCGCAGGTGCTGAAGGACGGCATCGGCGTGGTCGCCACCGAGGTCGACGGCAAGTGGTACGTCAGCCCGTTCCGCACCTACAGCGAGCTGTTCCTGACGCTGATGCGCGGCCTGGAGCCGAAGGACATCGACGAGCTGATCAAGGCGATCAAGTAGTCCAACCGCCTGACGCACGCTCCGCAGGGGTCCCCGCCAAGGGGACCCCTGCTTTTATTGTGCCCCGGGGGTCCGACGATTTCGGCCGCCGAGCACCGTCGCGAGCACCGGCCGCGATCCCGGTGCGGACGACCGGACCGCGTCCCCACCGACCGCGCCGGAGCGCGACGACCCAACCCGCTCCCGGTGAGCCACAACGATCGGTTGTGCGCGTTTAGGCTCGGGCGGTGGACACGGAAGCGCTGCGGTCGTTCGTCAGGGCGGCCGAGCTCGGGCAGCTGCGGCACGCCGCCGCCGAGCTGGGCGTCACGCAGCAGGCGGTCTCCAAGCGGGTCGCCGCGCTGGAGCGCGAGCTGGGCGTGCGCCTGTTCACCCGCACCGCCCGAGGGGTCGGGCTGACGCTGGACGGCCAAGCGTTCCTCCCGCACGCCCGGGGCATCGTCACGGGCGCCGATCGCGCCGTCACCGCGGTCCGGCCCGGCTCCCGGGCCCTGCGGATCGACGTCCTCGGCCTGCGCAGCGCGCAGGCCGTCGTCCTGCACGACTACTGGCGCTCGCGTCCGGGCACGAACCTCGACGTGGTGACCCTGAGGGTGGACGACCCGCGCCTGGCCGCCGCGGCGGTCGAATCGGGCGACGTCGACGCCTCGTTCCGCTCGGTCACCGACCGGGCCGAGCTGCCACCGGCCGTGCGGATGATCCACGCGTTCGACTCGCCGCTCGAACTCCTCGTCGGTCCGCGTCACCCCCTGGCGTCCGCGCGGGAGCTGACGCCGCAGCGGCTGCGCGGGCACCGGATCTGGGTGCCCGGCATCGCCCGGCGCAGCGAGTGGGCGGAGTTCTACGACGAGCTCACCACCGCGTTCGACCTCCGCATCGACGCGGCGGGCCCGAACTTCGGCAACGAGGTCCTCCAGGACGCCCTCGCGGACTCCGGCGACGTGGCGACCCTCGTCGGCGCGCGCGACCGGTACACGTGGCCGACGGGCCACGACCTGCGCCGCATCCCGATCGCCGGTCCGACGCTCGCCTACCCGCTCTCGCTCCTGCTGCCCGGCACGAACCCGCACCCGGGCCTGCGGGCGGTCGTCGAGCACCTCGGCGGCCTGCCCGCGCTCCGCGGACCGGTCTGGCGCCCGTCCTGGGCTTCGGCGCCCCGATGAGGAAGCGCGACAACCGCCTCGTGCGGATCCGCAGCACCGAGTTCCGGGCCATGTCCGAACGGGTGCTGCGGGCCACCGAGCTCACCTCCCGCCTCAACGTGCTGCCGTTCGACGACGAGAGCGGCAAGGCGGAGCTGTTCGAGCAGATCCTCGGCCGGCCGCTGCGGGACGGCGTGACGATCTACCCGCCCTTCTACACCGACCACGGCCTGCGCCTGGACCTGGCGGACCGCGTGTTCGTCAACCAGAACTGCACGTTCCTGGACTACGCGGGCATCCGGCTCGGCGAGCGCGTGATGATCGGGCCGCGGGCCACGTTCATCACCGTCGGTCACCCGGTCGATCCCGAGGAGCGGCGCGGGTGGCTGAGCGGCGGGCCCATCGACGTGGCGGAGAACGTGTGGATCGGCGCGGGCGCCACGATCCTGCCCGGCGTCACCATCGGCCGTGACGCCGTGATCGCGGCGGGCGCGGTCGTGGCCGACGACGTGCCGCCGTCGACTCTGGTCACGGGAACGAAGGCCGCGGTCCGCCGGCGGTGGTGACGTCACGCTAACCGCGACGCGGGCCCAACGCCGCGCCGAGCCACGTCGCACCCGCCACGAACAGCGCCGCGACCACGCCGGACACCGCCAACGCCGTCGGCACGCCGTCGTCGTGGGACAGCGCCCACAGCACGTTGCCCACCGGCGGCGTGCGGCCGAACAGGAACACCAGCACGACCAGGGCCGTCGCGGCCAGCACGGACCAGCCGGTCTGCGGGATCACCGGCCGGCCGCACAGCACGCCCACGCCGACGCCGACCAGCGCGCACACGGCCAGCGCCGCGAAGCCCTGCGCGACCGTGCCGGGCGGGTACGGGCGCGGCTGCGTCACGACCGGGACCAGGGCGGCGACCAGCGCCACCGCCAGCGCCGCCAGCACGGACAGCGCGGTCACGGCCGCCTGGGCCCGCGCCCAGCCGCCCGCGGTCACCACGGTGATCGTCCGGCGCACCGGGTCCTCGGCGGTGGCGATGACCACCGTCAGCCACGCCGACACCGGGTAGACCAGCACGCACGTCCCGGCGTACGCGGGCAGCGGCGGGCCGGCGTCGGAGGCGTAGAGCATCCCCAGCACGGCCGCGAGCACCAGCGACGGCGGCAGCCAGCGCTGCGTGCGCAGCACGTCCACCAGCAGGTACCGCACCAGCGCCGTCACGACCGCACGCTCCGCACCGAGCAGCCCAGCCGCAGCGCCTCGGCGAGCACGCCGTCGCTGAACCCGGCCCGCACCTCGACCCGCGCCCCGCCGCCGACCTCGTGCGCCGCGAACACCCCGTCCAACGCGCTGATCAGCGCGAACGCCTCCCCCACCCGGTCGAGTTCGATCACCACGCCCCCGGGCCGGGTCGCGCCGAGCGCCACCTCGCGGGCACCGGGCAGGTCGTGCCCGTGGTGGTCGGTCAGCACGACGGCGGCCCGCGACGACGTCACCAGCCCGCCGAGCACCGCGCTCGCGGCGGCGTCCAGCCCGGACCACGGCTCGTCCAGCACCAGCAGGTCGGTGGCGTGCAGCGCCTGCGCGAGCGCGACCTTCTGCGCGTTGCCCTTCGACAGGGTGGCCATCGGCGCGTCCGGGTCGCCGACGAACCCCAGCGCCTCGACGAGGTCCCACCGGGCCGGGACGCCGCGCACGGCGGCGAGCCGGTGGAGGTAGTCGCGCGCGGACAGCCGCACGCCCGTCGGGAACCGCTCCGGGGCGTACCCGACCGACGGGCCGCGGTCGACCCGGCCGCTCGTCGGCGCGGTCACGCCCGCCGCGATCCGCAACAAGGTCGACTTCCCCGCGCCGTTGCCGCCGCGCAGCACGACCACCTCACCGGGTTCGACGGCGAGCGAGACGTCCCGCAGCACCCACGGGCCGCGGCCGTAGCGCTTGCCGATTCGATCAAGACGCACCACGGGTGTGATGATGCCCCGATCAAGGTAGGGCCGGGTTGAAGCGGAATACAGGACACGCGTACTGTTTGGGGTGAGAGGGCGCCGCACCCGCGGGTGCGGAAGACTCAGCAGCAGTTCCCCAACCGACTTTGCGCGTCACCAGATGGAGTTTCACGTGACAGGACCAGGGAGTTCCGTGCCTGCCGGCACTGGAGGCACCAGCAAAGACAGCTTCGGCGCCCGTGGCACGCTCACCGTCGGCGACGCCTCGTACGAGGTGTTCCGGCTGAGCGCGGTCGAGGGTGCCGAGCGCCTGCCGTACAGCTTGAAGATCCTGCTGGAGAACCTCCTGCGGACCGAGGACGGCGCGAACATCACCGCCGACCACGTGCGCGCGTTGGGCAGCTGGGATCCGTCGGCCGAGCCGGACACCGAGATCCAGTTCACGCCGGCCCGCGTGGTGATGCAGGACTTCACCGGCGTGCCGTGCGTGGTGGACCTGGCCACGATGCGCGAGGCGGTGACCCAGCTCGGCGGCGACCCGTCGAAGGTCAACCCGCTGGCGCCGGCCGAGCTGGTCATCGACCACTCGGTGATCGCCGACGTCTTCGGCCGGCCGGACGCGTTCGAGCTGAACGTGGACCTGGAGTACCAGCGCAACAAGGAGCGCTACCAGTTCCTGCGCTGGGGCCAGACCGCGTTCGACGAGTTCAAGGTCGTCCCGCCGGGCACCGGCATCGTGCACCAGGTCAACATCGAGCACCTGGCCCGCGTGGTGATGGTCCGCAACGGCGTCGCCTACCCGGACACGCTGGTCGGCACCGACAGCCACACCACCATGGTCAACGGCATCGGCGTGCTGGGCTGGGGCGTCGGCGGCATCGAGGCCGAGGCCGCCATGCTCGGCCAGCCGGTGTCCATGCTGATCCCGCGCGTGGTCGGCTTCAAGCTGCACGGCGAGCTGCCCGCCGGCGCGACCGCCACCGACCTGGTGCTCACGATCACCCAGATGCTGCGCGAGCACGGCGTGGTCGGCAAGTTCGTCGAGTTCTACGGCTCGGGCGTCGGCGCGGTGCCGCTGGCCAACCGCGCCACCATCGGCAACATGAGCCCCGAGTTCGGCTCGACCTGCGCGATCTTCCCGATCGACGGCGAGACCATCGACTACCTGAAGCTGACCGGCCGTTCGGCCGAGCAGCTGGAGCTGGTCGAGACCTACGCCAAGGAGCAGGGCCTGTGGCACGACCCGGCCGTGGAGCCGGTGTACTCCGAGACGCTGGAGCTGGACCTGTCGACGGTCGTGCCGTCGATCGCCGGCCCGAAGCGCCCGCAGGACCGCATCGAGCTGACCAACGCCAAGGAGGCGTTCCGGCAGGCGCTGGGCGCCTACGTCACGCACACCGACGGCGTGGACAACTCGCCGGTGGACGAGGCGTCGGAGGAGTCGTTCCCGGCCAGCGACCCGATCGCGGTGTCCGACGGTGACGCGGGCGGCAAGCCGCACGTGTTCCAGTCCGCCGCCGAGGGCGCGGAGGGCCGGCCGTCCAACCCGGTGAAGGTGACCGTGGACGGCGCGGAGTTCGAGCTCGACCACGGCGCGGTGGCGATCGCGGCGATCACGTCGTGCACCAACACGTCCAACCCGTCGGTGATGCTCGGCGCGGCGCTGCTGGCGAAGAAGGCCGTGGAGAAGGGCCTGGAGCGCAAGCCGTGGGTCAAGACGACCCTCGCGCCGGGCTCCAAGGTCGTCATGGACTACTACGAGCGCGCCGGGCTGCTGCCGTACCTGGAGAAGCTGGGCTTCCACCTGGTCGGCTACGGCTGCACCACGTGCATCGGCAACTCCGGCCCGTTGCAGGACGAGATCTCGGCGGGCATCAACCAGGGCGACCTGGCCGCGGTGTCGGTGCTGTCGGGCAACCGGAACTTCGAGGGCCGGATCAACCCCGACATCAAGATGAACTACCTGGCGTCCCCGCCGCTGGTGGTGGCGTACGCGCTGGCCGGTTCGATGGACAAGGACATCACCACCGAGCCGCTGGGCACCGACGCCGAGGGCAAGCCGGTGTACCTGGCCGACATCTGGCCGTCGCCGCAGGAGATCTCGGAGGTCGTCGCGTCGGCGATCTCGCCGGAGGGCTTCACCAAGGGCTACGCCGACGTGTTCGCCGGTGACGAGCGCTGGCAGTCGCTGCCCACGCCGACCGGCAAGACGTTCGAGTGGGACCCGCAGTCCACCTACGTGCGCAAGCCCCCGTACTTCGAGGGCATGCGGATGGAGACGACTCCGGTGACGGAGATCGGCGGCGCGCGCGTGCTGGCGCTGCTGGGCGACTCGGTCACCACCGACCACATCTCGCCGGCCGGCGCGATCAAGGTCGACTCGCCCGCGGGCAAGTACCTCAGCGAGCACGGCGTCGAGCGCAAGGACTTCAACTCCTACGGTTCCCGCCGGGGCAACCACGAGGTGATGATCCGGGGCACGTTCGCCAACATCCGGCTGCGCAACCTGCTGCTCGCCGACGAGAACAACGGGCAGGGCGTCCAGGGCGGGTTCACCCGCAACTTCCTGGAGGAGGGCGCGCCGCAGACCACCATCTACGACGCGTCGGTCGCCTACGCCGAGGCGGGCGTGCCGCTGGTCGTGCTGGCGGGCAAGGAGTACGGCTCGGGCTCGTCGCGCGACTGGGCCGCGAAGGGCACCTCGCTGCTCGGCGTGCGCGCCGTGATCGCCGAGTCGTTCGAGCGCATCCACCGGTCGAACCTGATCGGCATGGGCGTGCTGCCGCTCCAGTTCCCCGCGGGCGAGTCCGCGGCGTCGCTGGGCCTGGACGGCACGGAGACGTTCGACTTCACCGGCATCACCGCGCTCAACGACGGCGAGACGCCGCGCACGGTGCACGTGGTGGCGACGAAGGCGGACGGCGCGAAGGTCGAGTTCGACGCGGTGGTCCGCATCGACACGCCGGGTGAGGCCGACTACTACCGCAACGGCGGCATCATGCAGTACGTGCTGCGCAAGATGGTCCGCAGCTAGTCGTCAGGGGTGAGAGGGCCGTCCACCTCCGGGTGGGCGGCCCTCTCGCATGTCCGCGCCGACGCGCCGCACGCCTGCGCGGGCGTGGCGGAACGCGTGGCCGCCGCATTGTCGTCACAATTGCAGTTTCGTCCGTAACGATCCGCAGATCAAAAACGACGAGCCATTTCCACTGGCCCGATCGGGTGAACCGATTGCTCTTCGTGAGAATTCGTGTTTAACCTCTTCATGCCGACGCATCCGAGTCGCACGGCAAGTGTCATTCGGTGGGATCTTCGCTGGTCCGCACCTGTTCGGGGACTGACTTACCCGGCTTCACCGGAATGCGCGAACGTGATTCCAGAGGGGACTTCACGTCTCGTCGGCGCGCACGAGGAGGTGCGATACCGATATGAACCAGAACACTCGAAGACGGGCTTGCGGCGTGACCGCGGTCCTGCTGGCCGCTCTGGCGGCCCCGCTCGCCACCACCACCGCGGCGGTGGCCGCGGACGGCACCGTCACCGGCACCAAGACCCTGGGGGCCACCGACATCCCGTGCGGCGGGTCCGTCCCGGTCACCGTGACGCTCGACGCCCAGACCGGCATCGCCGGCAGCCCCGTCGACATCGAACTGGTCCTCGACCGCTCGGGCAGCATGCAGGACGCCATCGACGACCTCAAGACCGCCGCCAAGTCCTTCGTGGACATCATCGACGAGGCCACCGACGGCTCGCTGGACGGCGTGGTCGCCAACGGCAGCCGCATCGGCGTCGTCAGCTTCGCCGACGGCGCCACCGTCGACACCGCGCTCTCGTCCGACGCGAACGCCGCCAAGTCCGCCATCGACGCGCTCGTCGCGGCCGGCGGCACGAACCACTCCGCGGCCATCTCGACCGGCCAGGCGCAGCTCGCCGGGTCGGTGCCCGCGAACGAGAAGATCATGGTCATCATGACCGACGGCCAGACGACCGTGGGTCCCGACGCGAGCCCCGCCGCCCAGGCGGCGCGCGACGCCGGCACCGAGATCTTCGGCATCGGCCTCGGCTCCGTCGACGCGAACGAGATCCGGGACTGGACCAGCGACCCCGACGCCACGCACTACTACGAGGCACCGACCGCCGCCCAGTTGCAGGAGGTCTTCGAGGCGATCGGCGCGGCCATCGTGGTGCCCGCGGCGACCGGCGTGACCGTGGTCGACACGGTGGCACCGCAGTTCTCGATCAGCGGCGCGGCCGCGTCCAAGGGCTCGGTCGGCCAGAACGGCAACCAGCTCACGTGGACGGTCGACGAGCTGAGCACCGAGACGGTGACGCTGACGTTCACCGCGACGCACTCCCCGGCCGCCGGTGGCGGCGCGCTGGCGGTCAACCCGACCGTCGCCTACACCGACGCCCAGGGCCACGTCGTGACGTTCGGCAACCCGACGGTGAACGTGCGCGGCTGCGCGGCGTCCATCGACGTGGAGCCCGAGCACGCGGTCAACGAGCTGGGCACGCCCGGCCAGACGCACACCGTGACCGCCACCGTCACCGACGACTTCGGCGACCCGGTGGCGAACACCGCGGTCGACTTCTCCGTGCTCTCCGGCCCGAACGCGGGCGCCGCGGGCAACGGCAGCACCTCCGCCGCGGGCGCGGTCGACTTCACCTACCCGGGCACGCAGGGCCTCGCGGGCCTGGGCACGGACTCGATCCGCGGCTGCTTCACCCACGCCGCCGGCCACCGGGTGTGCGACGACGTGCTCAAGGACTGGGTCGACACGACCCCGCCGGTCGTGACGTGTCAGCCCACCAACAACCCGGGCGGGGGCACGGTGCCGCCGGCCGACAACGAGGACGGGTTCTTCATCCTGACCGCCACCGACGCGGTCGACCCGAACCCGCAGGTCTTCGTCTCCGACTCGGCGAGCCCGGCGGTGTTCGGCGGCTTCCCGAGCGGCACGAAGGTGAAGCTGGTGCAGGCGCCGGGCGCGACGCCGAACCAGAAGCCCGGTGTCGGTGACATCGACTGGCGCATCACGCTCAAGGGCGACGCCCTCGTCTACGGCGTGGACGCGTCGGGCAACCAGTCGGCTCCGGTGAGCTGCCTGGTCCCGCCGCCGCCGAAGTAACCGTTCGACCGTGAGGGGCGTCCACACCGGACGCCCCTCACGCGCGCAGGGCCCGGGGCGGCCTTCCGGAGGCTCGCTAAGGTTGCATCCCCATGGGGGCAGTCCTGTGGGCGTTACCGGTCGTTGTCGGGCTCGTCCTGCCGCTGTGGCCGGGCGGTCCGCCGGTCGAGGCGTCGATCGCGCTGGTGGTCGCCGGTCTGCTGCTCAAGGCGTGGCAGGTGCACGCCGAGCGGCCCGGTGTCTGGTTCCCGTTGCTGGTGACGGGCGCGACCGCGGTCGCGCTGACGCCGTCGGGCGCGCCGGTGGAGCTTGCGGTCGGCCCCGCCTTCGGTGTGTGGCGGTTCCTCGTCGGGGCGGCGGTCGCGATCGGGCTGGGCGCGTGGGCGTGGCGGGCGCGCAGCCGCACCGTCGCCGCCACGGCCGCCGGGTACCTGGCCGCGGTCCGGTACCTCCGGCCGACGGCCGAGCCGGCTGAGCCGGTCGCGGAGTTCGACTGGACGCACTACGGCCCGCTCGGCGACGCGGTGCCGGTTCCCGACCCGGTCGTCAGCATCGACCTGTCGGCGGGTCAGCCCTTCCCGGAACTGGTGATCCTGGCCGGAGCCGTGCTCGCCCACGCCCGGCTGGGCCGGTCGCGGCCGTGGCACGTGGCCGCGACCGCCGGGTTGCTCGGCTCGCTGTGGCACCCCGGCGCGATGGCACTGCTGGTCGTGGCCGCGGTGCTCGCCGCCTACGACCTCAACGACCGCCGTCCCGGCGCGTGGTACCCGTTGCTGCTGGTGGGCATCGGCCTGGTCGTGTGGCCGGTGGTCGAAGCGCTGACCGCGCCGCCGTGGCCGGGGCCGGAGGTCGAGGACCCGGGGCAGGCCCACGTCGCGGTGCTCGTCGCCGCCGAGAGGAGCGCCTCGGCGTTCGCCGTCTCGCCCGTCGACTACGACGAGCTGTTCCTGGCCGTCGTGGTGGCGGTGGGGCTGGCCGTGGGGGCGTGGCGGCGCCAGAGCCCGGTCATGCTGCTCACCGCCCTCGCCTACCTCGGCGTCGCCTGGTTCGGCGACCTGCCGGTCGGGACCGAACTGGTGGTGCTGGCCGGTGCGGCCGTCGCCCTCGCGACGACGGCCGCACCGCGTGCCGCTCAGAACGGCTGGGCGTTCGGCTGGAACACCTGACCGTCGGCCGGCGCCTTGAGGTTCACCAGGTAGTCGGTCACCGCGGTGTCCACCCCGGCGCTGTCGCCGAGGATGCAGTGCCCGAACGAGTCCACGCTCAGCAGCCGCGCGTTGCCCAGCTGGCGGACCATGCGCTTGCTGAACTCGTACCGGGTGGCCGGGTCGTAGTAGTTGCCCACCACGACGATCGGGTTCGGCGTGCGCTTGTGCCACGGGCCGGCCCAGCGGTCCGGGTGCGGCACGGGCCAGGTCGCGCACGTGAGCAGGTCGGAGGCGGCCTGCTGGCGGCCGAACGTCGGCGACTCCCGCTCCCACTTCGCGGCCAGCGCCGGGAACAGCTGCGGCACGCGCAGGAACGGCTTGTCGGTGCAGTTCACGCCGTAGTACGAGTCGTCGTACAGGTACTCGGTGTCCCCCGTGACGCCGGCGCGGACGTCCGCCAGGCCGTGCTTGTTCGCCAGCGGCGGCAGCAGCGCGGCCTGCTCCTGCGCCGAGAACGTGGCCGCGCTCGGGTGCAGCACCGCGTAGATGCCCTGCAACCACGCGGCCAGCGCCTTGAACCGGGTCGGCTGGTACAGGTCGCTCGTGACGCGGCCGATGTAGCCCGCGTACGTCACGACCTGGTTGTCCGGCAGCGTGATCGAGCTGGTGCGCAGGTGGTCGCGCACCTCGTCGAACTTGGCGCGCGGGTCGCCGTCGCTGTAGGCGCACTTGTCGCCCTCGGCGTCGCAGCGCTTGAGGAACGCGTCGAGCGCGATCTCGAAGCCCTGCGCGCGCTGCCGGTCGTACTCCGCGCCGTTGGAGGTGCGCAGGGCCGGGTCGACGTTGCCGTCCAGGACCAGGGCGCGGGACTTCGACGGGAAGATGTTGGCGTAGGTCGCGCCGAGCAGCGTGCCGTAGGAGAAGCCGACGAACGTGAGCTGCCGGTCGCCGACGCCCTGGCGCAGCAGGTCGAGGTCGCGGGCCACGGCCTCGGTCGACATGTGGTTCAGCAGCGGGCCCGCGTTGCGCGCGCACGCGTCGGTGTAGTCCTCGGTCGCGTCCATCGTGTCGCGGATCTCGGTGCGGGTGACCGGGACGGCGGACATGCGGCCGAACACCTCGTTGGCCTCTTCGAGGCTCTTGAAGCAGCGCAACGGCGAGCTGCGGCCGACGCCGCGCGGGTCGAACCCGATCAGGTCGAACCGCTTCATGACCTCGGGCTGGAAGAACGAGCTGCCGTAGGCGGAGTAGATCAGGCCGGCTCCGCCGGGGCCGCCGGGGTTGATGAACAGCGAGCCGACCTTGGCGGACTGGTCGTCGGCCGGGCGCTTCATCAGCGCGATCGTGATCTTCGGACCGTGCGGCCTGCGGTGGTCCAGCGGCACCGGGTGGTTGGCGCAGGTGACCTTGTCGCGCTGCGCGGCCGGGATCTCGGCGAGGACGTCGTCGGCGCAGGCCGACCACTGGATCGGGGTGGCGCCCTGTGCTTCCCGGGCGGCGGCGGTACCGGTTCCCACGAGGCCGGACACCGAAGTGCCGACGGCCAGCGCGAGAACCAGGGCTCTGGTGCGGAGTTGCATGCGGTAGCGCTCCCTCGGTTCACTCGACGTCGTCCCTCGGTGACACCGCGACGCCGGTCGCGCGAGGCTTTCACTCGATCGTGTCTGGCACTACCCGCAGAACGGAGGATTCGTGCCCGACGTACGGTTCTTGCCCGGGCTCGTGCTGGCCGAGCGGTTCTACCGGGAGGCGGTCGAGCCGCTGGTCAGGGCGCACTTCGGCGAGGTGCCGCACAGCGCCGCCCGGATCGGGTCCGGTTCGGAGGTGCTCGGCTTCGACACCGAGCGCTCGGCCGACCACGAGTGGGGACCGCGCCTGCAGCTGTTCCTCGACCCGGACGACACCAGGGCCGACGACATCCGGACCGCGCTGGCCGAGCACCTGCCGAAGGTGTTCCTCGGGTATCCGACGCACTTCGCCGACACCGAGGACGAGGGCGTCGGGCAGATGGCGTTCACGGACGGGCCGGTGCGCCACCGGGTGGAGGTCACCGACGCGGGCACGTGGTTCGACCGGCAGCTGGGGTTCGACCCGCGTGGCGGCGTCACCGCGCGCGACTGGCTGGGCGCGCCGACGCAGCGGTTGGCGGAGACGACGGGCGGCGCGGTGTTCCACGACGGGCTCGGGGTGCTGACCGGGGCGCGGGAGGCGCTGCGGTGGTACCCGGACGACGTGTGGCGGTACGTGCTGGCGTGCCAGTGGTCCCGGATCGCGGAGGAGGAGGCGTTCGTCGGGCGGTGCGGCGAGGTCGGCGACGAGCTGGGGTCGGCCGTGGTGGCGGCCCGGCTGACCCGTGACCTGATGCGGCTGCGGCTGCTGCTGGACCGCCGCTACCCGCCGTACGGCAAGTGGCTGGGCAGCGCGTTCGCCCGGTACGGCGAGCTGGTGCCCGTGCTGCGGGCCGTGCTGGCGGCGACCGACTGGCGTGCGCGGGAGGACCACCTGGCCACGGCGTACGAGCTGGTCGCCTCGGCGTGCAACGCGCTGGGCCTGTCCGCCCCGGTGGACCCGACCACCCGCCCGTACCACTCCCGCCCGTTCCGCGTGCTGCGCGCGGACCGCTTCGCGACCGCCCTCCGTGACGCGATCACCGACCCGGCCGTCGCCGCCCTCCCCCCGACCGGAACCGTGGACCAACACCACCACACCCCGTGAGTCGAACGCCCAGGTCCCGCGTGTCGAACGTTCAGGACCCCCGAGTTCAACGTTCAGGACGACCGGTCCGTGTCCTGAACGGTGAACTCGGGGGGCGCGAAGGTTCGACTCACGAGACCTGAGCGTTCGACTCACGAGACCTGGAGGTTCGACTCGCGGGGGTCAGGGGGAGGGGCGGAAGACGGCGAGGCGCTGGCCGTCCGGGGCGGTGAGGATCTCCGAGGCCAGGGTGACGGTGGTCCCGTCCAGGTCGCGGAACGCGCGGCGGGAGCCGGTCTTGACCTTCACGTCGTAGTGGCGCCACAGCTCGGCGAACTCGGCGCTGTCCGCCGACAGCTCCGCCACCAGGTCGGTCAACGCCGTCCGGGCCGGGTCCGCGGCGGCGACCGTCCGCAGGTGCGCCACGCAGTCGCGCGCCATGTCCCCCCACACCACGAACACCTCGCGGGCCCGGGGATCGGTGAACACGTAGCGGACCAGGTTGCCCCGCTCCCGCACGCCCGGCATCAGCCGCTCGCCCTCCGGGTTCACCGCCAGCACGGTGCTGACCTGGTCCAGCACGTACGCGGGAGTGGGGCGCACCGCCTCCAGCAGGTGCAGCAGCCCGGGACGCGGCGCGCCCGCGCCCCACCGCGCCGGACCCGGGACCTGGTGGGCCAACGCGTGCAGGTGCGCCCGCTCGTCGTCACCGAGCCGCAGCGCCGAGGCCAGGGCGCGCAGCACCTCCGGCCCCGGGTTGGTGTCACGCCCCTGCTCCAGCCGGGTGTAGTAGTCCACGCTGACGCCCGCCAGCGCCGCCAGCTCCTCGCGGCGCAGCCCCGGCGTCTGCCGCCGACCGACCCCCGCCGGCAGCCCCACGTCCCCCGGCCGCACCGGACCGCGCCTGCTGCGCAGGAACTCACCCAGACCGCTCACCCGCCGAGTGTCGCACCGCCGAGGGGTGGCCCTGCCGGGACCAGGCCCGCGCCGGTCTCCCCCCACCGCCCGTCCGCCACGACGCTGGTCCCCATGACTCACGTACTCGTCATCGGCGGCAGCTCCGGCATGGGCCTGGCGCTGGCGCGGCACCTGCTGGACCGGGACACCACCGTCACGATCGCCGGCCGGTCCGCCGAACGGCTCGCCGACGCCGCCACGACCCTCGGCCGGCCCGCGACCCTGCGCACCGGGCAGGTCGACATCACCCGGGAGGACGAGGTGCGCCGGCTGCTGGAGGCCACCGGCCCGCTCGACCACGTCGTCGTCACCGCGGTGGACGCGCGCGACGCCTACTTCCCGATCGCCGACTTCCCCCTGGACGACGCCCGCGCCGTGCTGGGCACCAAGCTCCTCGGCCCCTGGCTGGTGGCCAAGCACGCCCGCATCGCGCCCGGCGGCTCGATCACCTTCACCTCCGGCGTCGCCGCGCACCGGCCGGGACCGGGCGCCTCGGTGCTCGCCGCCGCCAACGGCGCGCTGGAAGCGCTCGTCCGCGCGCTCGCCGTGGAACTCGCGCCGGTCCGCGTCAACGCCGTCTCGCCGGGCTGGGTCGACACCCCCGTCTGGGACGTCCTGGCCGGTCCGGCCAAGGCCGAACGGCTCGCCGCGATGGCCGCCCGCCTGCCCACCGGCCGGATCGGCACGCCCGACGACATCGCCGAGGCGTTCACCGCGGTCCAGCGCAACCACTTCATGACCGGGTCGGTGCTGCACGTCGACGGCGGGCACCGGCTCGTCTGACGGAGGGACGTGCGGTGGTCCCCCGTGAGGGACCACCGCACGCCGCGCCTACCCGACCGCCCGCGAGAGGGACAGCGCGAAGCGGCCCTCCGAATCGGTCCACCAGCGGTGCAGCTCGAAGCCCGCGGCGGTCAGCTCCCGCTCCACCCCTTCCCGGCGGAACTTCGCCGACACCTCGGTGCGCAGCTCCTCGCCCTCGGCGAACGCCACGTCCAAGCCGAGCGCCGCCACGTGGCTCTTCACCGGGCGCACGGCCCGCAGGCGCATCTCGATCCACTCCGCCTCGGCGTTCCACAGCGCCACGTGCTCGAAGTCCGCGGGGTCGAAGTCGGCGTCGAGCTCGCGGTTGACCACCCGCAGCACGTTCCGGTTGAACTCCGCCGTCACGCCCTGCGCGTCGTCGTACGCGCGCACCAGCACGCCGGGGTCCTTGACCAGGTCGGTGCCGAGCAGCAACCACTCCCCCGCGTCCAGCACCTCGCGCACCGAGGCGAAGAACTTGTCCCGCTCCTCCGGGATCAGGTTGCCGATCGTCCCGCCCAGGAACGCCACCACCCGCGGTGGCACGCCGGGCAGCAGGCCCAGGTGCTCGGTGAAGTCGCCGACCACGCCGTGCACCCCCAGCCCGGGGTACGCGGCCATGATCGCGCGGGCCGCGTCGGTCAGCGCCGACGGCGACACGTCCAGCGGCACGAACTCGCGCAACGTGCCGTGCGACCGCAACGCGCTCAGCAGCAGCCGCGTCTTCTCCGACGAGCCGGAACCCAGCTCCACCAACGACCGCGCGCCGGTGAGCGACGCGATCTCCGCCGCCCGCTCCACCAGGATCTCCCGCTCCGCGCGGGTCGGGTAGTACTCGGGCAGCCGGGTGATCTCCTCGAACAGGTCGCTGCCGACCGCGTCGTAGAACCACTTCGGCGACACCCACTTCGGCCGCGCGGTCAGCCCCGCCCTCGCCTCGGCCCGCAGCGCCGCCGCCGCGTCCTCGGGGGTCAGGTGCACGTCCAGCACAGGCTCGGTCATCCTCGTCCAATCGGTTGAACGTCCACAGTAGACACATCTGCCGTGACGACGTGCCCGTCGGGCACCTCCCGCCAGCGCGGGTCGTCGTCCAACGGCTCGGAGGCCAGCGTCACCGCGCCGTCGCCGGAACGGACCCACAAGGAGTGGGTCCACGTGGTGCCGGCGAGCTCGGTGCCGTCGGTGAGCAACAGGTTCAGCCGCGAACCGGGCGCGGCGGCGGCCACCTCGGACACGACCGACGCCAGCGCGGCGCCCGGCGCGGCGCCAGCGGCCAGCCGCGACCGGACCAGGGCCCACAGCAGGGCCGCGTCGGTCGGCGCGTCCAACGTCAGCAACGTCGCCACGGGCAGCGTCTTGGCCACGTCCACCACGGACTCCGGCCAGTCGGCCACCCGCCCGTTGTGGCTGAACAGCCACCGCCCGTCGGTGAACGGCGCGCACGCCGTGTCCGCCACGGGCATGCCGACCGTCGCCGAGCGCACGGCGGCCAGCACCGCGCCCGACACCGTGACGCGGCTGAGCGCCAGCAGGTTCTCGTCCGACCAGATCGTGCCCGCACGCCGGTAGCGCACGGCCGGACCGCCCGGCACGGGGTACCACCCGACGCCGTAGCCGTCCACGTTGACCGTGCCGCCGCCGCGCATGTCCCGCGGGGCGTACGACTGCCGCACCAACGAGTGCGGCGGGTCGTGCACCAGCGCGGCGACGGGCACGGCGGGGCCCAGGTAACCCAGGTGGCGGCACACGGTCAGGCCAGTTCGTCCCGCGAGGCGTCCCGCGCGCAGCGGAAGCCCGAGAAGATCTGCCGCCGGATCGGGTAGTCCCAGTTCCGGAACGTCGAGCGCACCGCGGCCTGGTCGCTGCCGAACGACCCGCCCCGCAGCACCTTGTAGTCCGGCCCGAAGAACACCTGCGAGTACTCCGCGTACGGGAACACCTCGAACCCCGCGTACCCGTGGAAGTCCGAGCTGGTCCACTCCCACACGTCACCGATGAGCTGGTGCACGCCCAGCGCCGACGCGCCCGCCGGGTACGCCCCGACCGGTGCGGGCGCCAGGTGCCGCTGGCCGAGGTTCGCGTGCGCCTCGGTCGGGTCCTCGTCGCCCCACGGGTAGCGGCGGGACCGGCCGGTCGCCGGGTCGAACCGGGCCGCCTTCTCCCACTCCACCTCGGTGGGCAGCCGCTTGCCGGCCCACTTCGCGTACGCCTCGGCCTCGTAGTAGCAGACGTGCACCACCGGCTGGTCGTCCACGAGCGGCTGCGTGCGGCCGAACGCGGTGCGGTACCACCGGTCGCCCACCCGCTCCCAGAACCGCGGCGCGACCAGGGACGCCTTCCGCACGTGCGCCCAGCCCGCCTCGCTCCACCACCGCGGGTCGCGGTAGCCGCCGTCGGCGATGAACGCCGCGTACGCGCCGTTGGTCACCGGCGTGGTGTCGATGAAGAACGGCTCGGTGACCACCTGGTGCGCGGGCCGCTCGTTGTCCAGCGCCCACGCCTCGGTCGACGTGCCCATGGTGAACGGCCCGCCGGGCACCAGCACCTCCGCCGGGCCGACCGGGCCGCCGCGCGGCGGCGGTGGCGCGTCCAGCACCGGCTCGCCGACCCGCAGCTGGTGCGTGGCCAGCATGGTCTCGTCGTGCTGCTGCTCGTGCTGCACGATCATGCCGAACGCGAACCCGCCGTCGACCAACCGGTGGCCTTCCAGCGGGGTGCGCTCGAGCACGTCGAACACCTTGTCGCGGACCTCGCCGACGTACTTGCGGGCCTCGGCGGGCCCGAGCAGCGGCAGCTCCGGCCGGGCCGACCGGGCGTGCTTGAACGCGTCGTACAGCTCGTCGATGTCGGCCCGGACCGGCTCGCGCCCGCCCACGTCGCGGACCAGCCACAGCTCTTCCTGGTTGCCGATGTGCGCGAGGTCCCACACCAGCGGTGACATCAGCTTGGAGTGCTGGCGGACGAGGTCGTGGTCGTCCACCGCGTCGGTGAGCAGCCTGCTGCGGTCGCGGGCCCTGGTGAGCTGGGCGGCGACCCGGTCGCGAAGGTTCTCGGTGCTGGTCATGAACGGCCCCCTCCGGTCTTCTCAGCGAGCGTGCGGTGCAGTTCTTCGGCGATCGCGTCGGTCTGGGCGGCCGACAGGTCGGTGTCGGGCAGCGCGGCGCAGCCCAGGTCGACCACGTCGCGCGCCGCGCGGGCGAGCACCGGGTCGGCCAGGCCGTACCGCGCGGCGGCGAGCCAGCGGTTCGCGGCGGTCTCCGTCGCCGCCAGGACGCCGTCCACCGCCTTCGGCGTGCTGAACAGCGCCGCCATCAGCACGACGGGCGGCAGCCACCGGCCGTCCGGCGGGGTGTCCAGGTAGCGGACCTCCAGGTACCCGCGCGGGCGCACCGGCGGGAACTGGAGGGTCAGGTGGTAGTCGAGGTCGTCGGCGGTCGGCGGCCGGTCGAGCGCGCCGCCGACCCAGTCGGCGAACGTCAACGGGTGCGGCGGCAGCCAGTTCGGCCCCGGCCGGCGCACCGCGATGACCGGCGTGTCGAGCACGCGCTTGGCCCACGCGTCGGCCGGTCGCGCGCACACCGCCGCCGGGCGGGTGCGCACCGGGTCGGTGGCGTACAGGGAGCGCATCCGCGCGCTGGCCCAGTCGGTCCGGCGGCCGTTGACGCCCGGCGAGTTGGCGAACAGGGCGGCGAGCACGGGACCGAGGGCGTGCACCGCGGCCCACCGCTTGGGCAGGTCGTCCGCCAGGCCGAAGTCCAGGCACACCTGGAGGCCCGCGGTGCTGCACATCATCGTGATGCCCTCGGGCCCGAGCGGGGCGAAGGCGTGTTCCATGGCCGCGTAGCGGGGGACCTGGAGCATCCGGCGCGGCGGGCGGAACGGGTCGGCGCCGCGCTGGCCGAGCCGCAGGCCGGCCGGTTCGAGCAGGCCCTGGAGGTGGTCGATGTCGGCCGCGACGACGGTGAGCAGGTCGGTCAACGACTCGCGCGGCGGGGTGGAGATCTCGACCTGGCCACCCGGTTCCACGGTCAGCGGGGTGCCGGAGGGCAGTGGCCGCTGCGGGCTGTCGGGGACGAGGGTCGGTGGCGCGTGGTCACCCAGCGCGGACGCGAGGGTCTTCGCGTCGAGCGGTCGGGTGGGATCTTCGACGTGGTGGACGGTCCATTCGAGTTCGACTCCGAGCAGTCTCGGAGGTCCGTGCTTGAAGCAGACCGAGGCGACGTAAGCCTCGGCCTCCGCTCGGTCCCGGAACACCGCCGGGGTGGGCCCCGGAGCCGGGGCATTACGGACAGCAGTCACTTGTCGCACTCCCCGTGATCAATCTGGTTCGTTCGACGCTACACGCAGGCACCGACACTCGCAGCCGTGCGAAACCCTTGCGGATCAACGACATGCCGGGGGGCGAGCACGACGATGACGGCCGCTCGGGTGCCGTCGGGCGACAAGCCGGCGGCCCTCAAACTGCTCCGAACGGGCGTTTCCCGGCGTCCACTCGGACAATCCGGTCACGGGCGTGAACAGCCGGTGGCATCCAGGTGACCGTCACGAGGGCGGGTACACGAGGTGCACGCGCAGCACGCGGTCGTTGCCGACCTCCTCGTCCAGGTCCCACGTGGTGGTCATCCACAGGTCGCCCTCGCGGTCGAGCCGGAGCGTGCGCAACCGCCCGTACTCGCCGTGGAAGAAGACCTCCTGCTCGACCAGGTCCGAGCCGTCGATGCGCAGCCGGTACACCCGCTGGCCGACCGTGGTGCCGATGAACAGGTGGTCGTTCACGATCGCCAGCCCGCTCGGGCCGCCCGCCGAGGTCGGCCACGTCCTCTTCGGCGCGATGCTGCCCTCGCAGTACCCGGCCGTGCCCTCGCACCCGGGCCAGCCGTAGTTGCCGCCGCGCTGGATGAGGTTGACCTCGTCCAGCGAGTTGTTGCCGAACTCGGTCGCCCACAGCCTGCCCCGCGAGTCGAACGCCATGCCCTGCACGTTGCGGTGCCCGTAGCTCCAGATCGCCTTGCCGGGGAACGGGTTGTCCTCCGGGATCGAGCCGTCCGGGTTGATGCGCAGGATCTTGCCCGCGTTGGTGTCCAGGTTCTGCCCGTAGCTGCCGTTCTGCGCGTCGCCGGTGGAGACGAACAGGTGCCTGCCGTCCGGGCTGAACTGCAACCCGCCGCCGTTGTGGTAGCGGTTCTTGGGGATGCCGCCCAGGATCGTGCTCCAGCCGGTGAGCATGTCGCCGACCAGCCGGACCCGCACGACCTGGTTGCCGGCGGCGGCGGTGTGGTAGATGAACACGGTGTTGTCGAAGGCGAACGTGGGCGACACCGCGACGCCGAGCACCCCGCCCTCGCCGTTGGTCGCCTGCGCGCCCGGCACCCGGCCGAGCGCGGTCCACGTGCCGTCCGGGGCGAGGCGGTACAGGGCGAACCGCTCCCGCTCGGACACCAGCGCCGAGCCGTCCGGCAGGAACGCCAGGCCCCACGGCACGTCGGTGCCCTCGCGCAACGTGGTCACCGCGCCGGGCACCGGCGCGCCCGCCGCCGCCTTGCCGCCGGGCACGGCGTGGACCTCGTCGCTGAACGCCGAGAGGTTGCCCGCCGCGTCCCGCGCCCGCACCGCGAACCGGTAGCCGGTGCCGGCGGTCAGGCCGGTGACCGTGGCGGACGTGCCGTCGGTCGTGGCCACCGGCTCGCCGTCGCGGTGCACCACGTACCCGGTGACGCCGACGTCGTCGGTGGCCGGGTCCCAGGCCAGCGAGACACCGGTGGCGGAGCGGCCGGTGACGCGCAAGTCGGCGGGCGCGCCGGGAGGCTCGTCGTCCACCGGTGACGCCTCCGTGCGCACGACGACGTTGTCGCTTGCTTGCGAGACGTTGGGCGCGGCGTCGCGGGCGAAGACCGTCCAGTCGTACGCGGTGCCGGGCCGCAGGCCGGTGACCGTGGCGGTCAGCTCGGTGCCCGGCACGCTCGTCATGAGCTGGCCGTGCTGGTAGACGTCGTAGCCGACCACGCCCACGTCGTCCGTGGCCGCGTCCCACGCCAGCGACACGCTGGTGTCGGACGTGCCCGTGGCCCGCAGCCGGCGCGGCGGGGTGGGCGGCTCGACGTCGGTGTCGTCCACGACCAGGCGGTCGGCGTTCGGGCCGCCGCGGTCGGTGGCGGCGGTGGCGCGCACGCGGTTCACGCCCGCCTTCAGCGCCACGGCGGCCGTGACGTCGCGCCACGTCGTCCACGCGCCCGTGGCCGGGAACGCGACTTCGACCGCCCGGCCGCCGTTCACGGACAGGTCGAGCAGGAGCTCGGCGCCGGTGCCGTTGGCGTAGCGGAAGACCAGCGTGTGCGTGCCCGACCGGGCCGCGGTCACCGCGTACTCGACGGAGCCGCCCGCCGCGTCGCCGTAGTCGACGTACCCGGAGCCGGTGAACCCGGGGTGCGCGGAGGCCACCACGCCGCCGGACACCGTCGCGTCCTCGGCCTGGTGCTCGGTGAGGCCCCTCGCCGAGCCGGAGGCGGTGAGCAGGGACAGCGCCGTCGCGGCGGTGACGGTGGCGACCGCCAACCGCCGCCGGACGGCGCGCGAGCCCGTTGCGTGCAGTGCCATGGGGTCCTCTCCCGCTTACTGGTCGCGGTAGCGCGCGGCCCGGCGGCGGAACTCGGCCCGCGACGAGGGCACGTCCAGCGCGATCCGGTCCAGCGCCTCGGCCGGGCGCCGCCCGTCGGGCAGCGCGAACGACGACCGCAGCACGCCCAGGTGGCCCGCGGCGAACGGCACCAGGCGCACCGGCACGTCGGTCCGGTCCGCGAGCGCGTCCAGCTGGTCGGCCATGACCGCGTCGTCGCCGACGCGGACGTGCAGCGCCGCCTCGTGCACGAAGAACCGCGCGCCGGCGTGCGGCAGCCCGTCGACGCCCGTGCCGCCGCCCTCCTCGCCGAGCGCGAGGGCGTAGGCGGGCGTGCGCAGCGGCTCGGGCACGCACAACGGCTCGAAGACCACCACGGGGCACCCGGCCGGACCGTCCGGGACGTCCCCGGGTCGGCGGCCGACGAGCCTGATCAGATCGATCAAGTCCGGGCCGTGCCGACTGCGGTCCACCGTGGACGGTCGGCTCGACCGGTCCAATCCCGGCACCAGCCTCAGCGGCGGCCGGATGTCCTCACCTGCGGTCACGGTGCGCCACCGTAGTGACGGTGACCTGCTGTTTCGAGCCGGAGCGGCGAAGTACACCCCAAAGTGGACGAGGCAAGCCGTACGTACTGATTGGATTTCGTCAGGCCGCCCTGGCAACATCGACAGGTGCCCAGGGTGAGCCAGGACCACCTCGATGCCCGTCGCCGTCAGATCCTCGAC
Organism: Actinosynnema sp. NPDC091369; assembly: GCF_044757065.1. NCBI lineage: Bacteria > Bacillati > Actinomycetota > Actinomycetes > Pseudonocardiales > Pseudonocardiaceae > Actinosynnema > Actinosynnema sp. NPDC091369. Next base: position 58,543 of record NZ_JBIVUG010000021.1, read on the forward strand.
GGCGCTCGTGCGTGTTTCGCGCGTTTCGGCTATGAAGGCGCGACCGTGCGCCGCCTGGAAGAGGCTACCGGCCTGTCCAGGGGCGCGATCTTCCACCACTTCCGGGACAAGGAGTCGTTGTTCCTCGCCCTCGCCGAGGACGACGCGCTGCGCATGGCGGAGGTGGTCGCCGAGCAGGGCCTCGTGCAGGTCATGCGCGACCTGCTGTACCCGCCGGACCCCGACGACGTCGAGCACCCCGCCGACTGGCTGGGCACCCGGCTGGAGGTGTCGCGCAGGCTGCGCACCGACCCGGAGTTCCGGGCGCGGTGGGCCGAGCGGTCGCGGCAGCTGACCGACGCCACGCGGCAGCGGTTGGAGCGCCAGCGCGAAGCCGGGAACCTGCGCGACGACGTGGACGTGGACGTGCTGACGTCGTTCCTGGAGCTGGTGCTGGAAGGGCTCGTGTCGCACCTGGCCATGGGCCTGCCGGCGGACGACCTCGAACCCGTGCTGGACCTGGTCGAGGAGAGCGTGCGCCGGCACCGCCGCAAGGGCTGACGGGCCGCCGCTCGCGGGCGGCGGGTGGGCGCGGCACCCGGAGCAGCCACCGCTGGGCCGACGCGCACGGCCCCGGTGACCCCATAGGATCGCCGGCATGGCTGACGCGCGACCTGCCCACGTGCACCGGGTGCGGGTGCGCCCGGTCGACTGCGACCGCCAGGGGATCGTGCACGCCTCGCGCTACGCGGTGTTCTTCGAGGCCGCCATGGTGGAGGCGCTGCGGTCGCTGCTGGGCTCCTACAAGGAGTTGGAGAAGCACGGCATCGACTTCGTGATGGCCGAGACCTCCATCCGGTACCTCAGCCCGGCCCGGTTCGACGACCTGCTGCGCATCGCGGTGCGCGTGCGCACGCTCGGCACCACCACGTTGACCATGGGGTTCGACGCGGACGTCGACGGCACGCCGGTGGCCACCGGCTGGAACCGGTACGTCTCCTTCGGCACGCCGGAGCTGCGCACCACCCCGATCCCGGCCGACTTCCGCAAGGTACTGGAACGCCGCCCGGCGCCGGCCCGACCCGCCGCTAGGCCCGCACCCGCGCCCCGGAGCTGACCGCGTGCGCCGCCCCTGACCCCTCCGCGCGCGCCACGACCCGACCGCCTTCGACGCGGATCGCGGTCTCGGTCTCGTCGCTCACCGACGGCACGCCCGCGGCACGCGCCAGCGCGCCCGTCTCGTCGCACACCACCCGCAGCCGGGGCCAGGCCCCGACCGGGAACGCCTGCCGCAGGGCCACGCACAGCCGGGCCAGCACCAGCCGGGCCAGCGGCGCCAGCTCCCCCGGCGTGCCGGTCACCACCGCGAGGGTCACCCGCGCGTGGTTGCGCACCGCCTCCTCCACGGCGGCCAGCCGGTTCAGCCCGAGCACGACCACCACGCCGTCCTCGCCGGGCGTCACCTCCGCGCCGCGCACGAGGTCGAGCACGGCCGGCGGCGCCCACGGCCGGTCCTCCCCCGCGACCACCGCGCCGGGTGGCGCGGCCCACCAGTCGTTCAGCTCCAGACCCGCGAGCCGCTCGCACGCGCTGACCACGTCGAACGGCTCCAGGAAGCCGGGCGCGGCGGTGGCCAGGCCGCTCGCGCCGTGCAGGGTGGCGAGCACGACGTCGGCCAGGCGCACCAGCCGGGCGGGCGGCGAGCCGGGCGGCGGCTCGACGGGGTCGAGGGCTTCCAGCGCGAGGCTGAGCAGCAGCGCGTCGAGCTTCAGCAACTGCGTGAACGGCCGGCGGGTGATCTCCTCGGCGGCGACCTCGGGCAGGAAGTCCCGGGCCAGCGCGTCGTGGCCGACCGACGTCACCCAGGCACGGGCCAGCGCGCCGAGCGCTGCACGGCGGTCCGCACCGCGGTGCGGGTCCGACGGCGTCTCCGCGCGTTCCGCCAGGTCGGCCAGCACCGCGAAGTAGAGCGCGCGTTTGCCGGGGAAGTTCGAGTACACCGCGCCCCGGGTCAGCTCGGCCCGCTGGGCGATCGTGTCGATCTTGGCGTCCCGGAAGCCGCGCTCGGCGAACTCGGCGCGGGCCGCCTCCAGCACCCGCGCCCGGTTGCGCTCCTGCGCCTCCGCCCTGCTCAGCCGCACCGTCACGCTCCCCGTTTGCCAGGCGTCGCGAAACCAAGATACCGTCACCATTCAGATGATGAGAACATCTGATCTGAACATTCGGAGGCTCGCGTTGACCGTTCCCGAAATCGACCCCGCCAAGCCCGAGGTGCTGCTGGACCCGTTCACCGCCTACGGCGAAGCGCGCGAGCGCTGCCCCGTGGCGCGGATGCCGCTGCCCGGCATGGGCGACATGTGGGTCCTCACCCGGCACGAGGACGCCAAGGCGATGCTCGCCGACCCGCGCTTCGAGCTGAGCCCGAGCAGCTTCATGGGCCTGCCGGGTGTCCCGGAGCACTGCCGGCCCTACCTGCGCACGATGTCCGAGCTGAACGGCCCCGAGCACGTGCGGCTGCGCCGGCTGGCCGCGCCCGCGTTCACCGCGCGCCGGGCGGAGGAGTTCCGGCCGCGGATCGAGGCGATCGTGGCCGCGCTGCTCGACGCCCTGCCCGACGGCCCGACCGTGGACCTGCTGGAGCACTTCGCCCGACCGCTGCCGATGGACGTGATCTGCGAGCTGGTCGGCATCCCGGCGGAGCACCGGCCGAGGTGGCGCGAGTACGGCGTGGCCGTGGTGAGCGGCTACGGGCCGGGGTTCGTCGCGGCCATCCCGGGCATCGTCGAGGGCGCGATCGAGGCCGTCGAGCTGCGCCGGACGTCACCGGGCGACGACCTGATCTCCCAGCTGCTGCGCGTGCGGGACGCCGACGGTGACCGCTTCACCGACGCGGAGCTGGTCACGCTGGTCTGGCAGCTGGTGATCGCCGGGCAGACGCCGACCAACCTCATCGTCAACGGCCTGGAAGCGCTGCTCACCCACCCCGAGCAGCTCGCCGCGCTGCGCGCGGACCCGGGTCTGCTGCCGCGCGCGGTCGAGGAGCTGACGCGGTGGGTCGGCCCGCAGTTGCTGACCGTGCCGCGGTTCCCGCGGGAGGACGTGGCCTTCGGTGACGTGGTGATCGGGAAGGGCGAGCCGGTGATGACGGCGATCGTGTCGGCCAACCGCGACCCCCGCGTGTACGACGCGCCGGACGAGCTGGACGTCACGCGCACCCCGTCCGTCGGCCACCTCGGCTACTCGCACGGCGCGCACTTCTGCCTGGGCGCGGCGTTCGCCCGGGTGCAGACCCAGGCGGCGCTCGCGGCGGTGCTGGACCGGTTCCCGGACCTCGCGCTCGCCGAGGCGCCGCAGCGGACGCCCGACGGCGGCACGTGGCGGTTGGCGTCGCTGGTCGTCAGCACCCGCAACGGTTAGCCGCCGAAGAACCGCTCCACGATCCCGTCGGCGATCTCGGCGACGGTGCGGCCGTCGGTGTCGACCAGGAGGTCCGCGTCCGGCACCGCGGTCGGGGCGGCCAGGCGGAGCAGGTCCTCCTCGGGCAGCCCGCGCAGGTCGTCGCCGGGGATCGCCGGACCCTTGCCCGCGCCGCGCAGGAGCAGACGAGCCACGAGCTGGTCGCGGCTCGCGACCAGCCAGCACAGCTTCGCCTCCGGCACGACGTCCTCGACGCCACCGCCGGTGACGACCAGGTGCCGGGCGCCCGCCTCCCGGTGGACGCGCCGGACCGCGTCGAGGCGGCGCGCCCTGCCGGCCCGGTCCGGCGGGGGCGTGGCGAAGGTGATCTGGGCCAGGTCGACGTACCCGGTCCGGGCGCGGGCGGTGAGCCGGCCGAACACCTCCCAGCCCACCACCGACTTGCCCACGGCCCGCGGTCCGCCGATCCACAGCACGGTCACGCGGTCCACCTCCCCCGGACCTCGGCCGCGATGTCGGCGGGCGCGCGACCGTCGGTGTCCACGGTGAAGTCGGCGAAGTCGGCGCGCTCCAGCACGTCGGCGTCGTCGAGCGCCCGGTCGACCTGCTCGACCAGCCACCCGCGGCCCAGGAACCGGGCGCGCAGCTCGGCCCGGTTCACCCGCAGGCGGCACAGCGTGATGTCCGCGCCGGACAGGCGGTCGGTGTAGAGGCGAGCTTCCCCGACCGTGTTGAGGAAGCCGGAGACGACGAGCGGGGAACCCTTGTGCTCGGGCCACAACGCGCCCAGCGCGGTCGACTTGACCACGTGGTTCCCGGGGTCGTCGGCGGGCGCCGGGTAGCAGAGGCCGAGCTGGTCGGCGTCGACGTAGGACGCCCGGTCGAGCGAGCGGTAGACGTGCCAGCCCACCGTCGACTTGCCGACGCCGGACGGGCCGAGGAGCCACAGGACGGTGGTCACCGGCCCGGAGCGTAGTTCCGGCCGACCCACCGCCGCGATCGGTTTTCCGGGCCGCGATTGATTTTCCGGGCATGGCGATCGGTTCCCGGGCTGCGGCTTGAACCTTTCTCGCGTCCACGCCACCGTGGTGGCATGCCGTCCACGGTGAAGAACGCGACGCTGCTGTTCCTGGGACGCGCCGTCGTCCGCGCGCAAGCCCTCCTCGGCGACCCCGCCGCCCGGCTGCTCGGGCTCAGCCCCTCCCAGGACCCGTACCCGGTGTACGAGTCGGTGCGGGGGCGGGGAGTGCTGGTGCCGACGAAGATGGGGCTGTACCTCACCGCCTCGCACGAGCTGTGCTCGCGGCTGCTGCGCGATCCCGGGTTCGGGCCGCTGCCCGCCGGGGCGCTGTCGCCGATCGACGCGTCGGCCCAGGTGGGCGGACGGCGGCTGGTGAACCCGGTCGAGGAGTCGTTCCTGGTCCGCAACCCGCCCGACCACACCCGCCTGCGGCGGCTGGTCGCGCCCTGGTTCACGCCGCGCGGGCTGCGCGACCGGACGGCCACCGTGGAGCGGGTGGTCGAGGAGTACCTGGACGAGGTGGCGGACCGGCCGACGTTCGACCTCGTCGGCGACTTCGCGGCCAGGGTGCCGATCCAGGTGATCGCCGACCTGCTCGGCGTGCCCGGTGCGGACCACGCGGCGTTCGCCCGGTGGGGCAGGGCGTTGGTCAACGCGCTCGACGGCGTGCGGGACCTGCGCGAGCTGCGGGCGTTGCAGGCGGCGTTGCGGGAGTTCGAGGCGTTCCTGGACGACCTGATCGCGCACCGGCGGCGGCACCCCGGCGGCGACGACGTCGTGTCCGCGCTGGCCGCGCAGGACGACCTGACCCGCGCGGACCTGATCGCCACCACGGAGCTGTTGCTGGTGGCCGGGTTCGAGACCACGGTGAACCTGATCGGCAACGCGGTGCTGGAGGTGCTGGGGCACCCCGACGTCCGCGAGCGCCTGCTCGCCGATCCCGGCTACGCCGACGCCGTGGTGGAGGAGACGCTGCGCCACGACCCGCCGGTGCAGTACACGGTGCGGGTGCCGTTCGAGTCCACCGAGGTCGCGGGCACGCGGCTGGCGAGGGGCACGCCGATCATGCTCATGCTGGCGGCGGCCAACCGGGACCCGGCGGTGTTCGCCGACCCGCACCGGTTCGACCCGGACCGCGTGGACGTGCGCGAGCACCTCGCGTTCTCGTCCGGCATCCACTACTGCCTGGGCGCGGGCCTGGCCCGGATGGAGGGCGCGGCGGCGCTGCGCGGGCTGTTCCGGCGGTTCCCCGACCTGCGGGCGGCGGGCCGCGTGCACCGCCGACCGTCCAGGGTCATCCGGGGCGCGGACCGCCTCCCGGTCTCGACCGGCGCCAAAAAACACCACCCGATCGTGCAAACCATCAGCTGAGCCTCAGGAATGTGGTGCATGCTGGTACCGCGCGTCGACCCGCCGCACCGCCGCCGCGGCGGGTCGTTGCGCCCTTTCCGCATCAGTGCGGATTTCTCCGGGCACCGGCGCGTTCTTTGCCGTCGTGCGCCTGTCGCGCCCGTTCGACCTTCTCCAGGTTCGCCGCGGACCACTCGGCCAGGTGCGCGAACAACGGCGCGAGACTGCGCCCGAGTTCGCTGATCTCGTACTCCACCCGGGGCGGCACCTCGGCGTGATAGGTGCGCACCACGAGCCCGTCGCGCTCCAACTGCCGCAGGCGTTGGGTCAGCACCTTGGGCGTGATGGTGGTGATGCGGCGGGACAGCTCGACGAACCGCTGCCGGCCGAACTCGTTGAGCGCCCACAGGATCGGGGTCGTCCAGCGGCTGAACACGAGGTCCACCACCGGCGCGATGGGACAGGCCAGTTCCGGGTCGGCCGTTGTGCCGCTGGTCACACGAAGCCCCTTCCGCCATTACTTTCCTCTAGGTACCCGCTATCCCCAGGACAGTAGCGTCGCCCGGCGTACCGAGAACACCGGAGAACGGGGAGCGGACATGATCGTGGTGACCGGGGCGACCGGGAACGTCGGCCGCACGCTGGTGCGGGCGCTGGCCGAGGCGGGCGAGCGGGTGACGGCCGTGTCGCGCGGTGTCCCGGCGGAGCACGTGCCCGCGAACGCGCGGCACGTGCGGGCGGACCTGACGGAGCCGCAGAGCCTCAAGCCCGCGTTCGACGGCGCGACGGCGCTGTTCCTGCTGACGTCGGGCGACTTCACCGCCCACGGCGGCGACGGGACGGTGCTCGGCGAGGTGCTCGACCTCGCGCGCGCCGGTGGCGTCGAGCGGGTCGTGCTGCTGTCGTCGCAGGGCGTCGGCACGGGACGGCACCAGCCGGACCTGGAGGAGGCCGTCACGCGGTCGGGCCTGGAGTGGACCGTGCTGCGGCCGGGCGGTTTCGCCTCGAACAGCTACGCGTGGGCCGGGACGGTCCGCGAGCGGCGGCTGGCCGCCGCGCCGTTCGCCGACGTGGCGCTGCCCGTCATCGACCCGGACGACATCGCCGCGGTCGCGGCGGCGGCGTTGCGGGAGCCGGGTCACGCCGGCCGGACCTACGTGCTGACCGGGCCGGCGGCGATCACGCCGCGGCAGCAGGTCGCGGCGATCGGGGACGCGCTGGGCGAGCCGGTGCGGTTCGTGGAGCTGAGCCGCGAGGAGGCCAAGGCGGGGATGACGGCGTTCATGCCGGAGGTGATCGCGGAAGCCACCCTGGACATCCTGGGCAGCCCGACCGCCGACGAGCAGCGGGTGAGCCCCGACGTCGAGCGGGTGCTCGGCCGCCCCGCCGGCTCCTTCGCCGACTGGGCCGCGCGCAACGCGGCGGCGTTCAAGTGAGCGGTGGGGGGGGGGGGGGGGGGGCGCCCCCCCCCCCCCCCCCCCCCCCCCCGGGGGGCCCCCCCCCCCCCCCCGGGGGGGGGGGGGGGGGCCCCCCCGCCGGGGCCTGGGGGTTCGACTCACGGGGTGGGGAGGTGTGAGCGGGCGATGTGGTCGATCTCG
>NZ_JBIVUG010000022.1:0-59917 GCF_044757065.1 Actinosynnema sp. NPDC091369
ACCACCCCGACGGCACCACCACCAAAGCCGGCAACGACGGCTTCGCCCCCGGCACCCACGACACCGACAAAACCGACCTCGACCCCACCGACGCCCAGGACCGGGGTGTGCGGAACAACTCGATCACCGACCCGCCGGAGGGCCGCGACCCCACGCCGCAGCGGAGCGTCGAGTGGGACCCGCCCCAGGACCTGCCGCGCGTGGACCTCGACGTGGACCCGAACCAGCGCGTCCTCGACTTCAACGGCGGGCCGCCGCTGGAGCCGAACTCGCGCATCGTCGTGCACAACCCGGACGGCTCGGTGCGCGGCACCTACTACACCGACGCCAACCGCAACGTCACGCACGTCGACACCAGCGTGCCGAACACCCGCAACAGCTCGGGCGTGCCGGTCAACCCCGACACCGCCCGGCCCGAGCCCGGCGTGGTGTACCAGGTGGACACCGGCGTCAGCACGCACACGTTCCGCGGCCAGGAGATCCCGAACGCGAACGCGCCGCGGACCGACACCGGCACGAGCACCGACGCGCACACCGGCACGGACGCGAACACCGGCAGCGACACCGCCACTGCCACTGCCACTGCCACTGCCGACACCACCACCCCCGACACGGACGCGCCGGGCACAACGCCGGAGAACCGTCCCGCCGACCGCTTCGACGACTTCGACCGGACCGCGACGCCACCCGCCGTCGAGTGGGACCCGCCCGGCGACCCGGACGGCACCTACCGGACGATGCCGCCGCACGAGAACTACAACCCGGCTCCCCCGCCCGACGGCGACGGCCCGTTCTCCCTGCGCGGCAACGACCCGGACAACCCGCTGGAGAGCAACGCCCGCTACGACGTCTACAACGAGAACGGCGACTGGCACGGCACCTTCTACACCGACGCCGACGGTCGGGTCTCGCACGTGCACACCTGGTCGGGCAACAGCCGGCACGGCTTCAACCCCGAGCTCGGCACCCAGCAGACGTGGGACGCGGGCCTGCCGGTCCCCGCGCCGAACACGACGTTCGCGGTGGGCCCGCGGCACATGGAAGGCATGGACCCGACCGTGCCGCAGCAGATGTACCGGACCGACGTGCACGGCGACACGGTCGCCGCGAGCGGTCGCCCGGTCTTCCCGCCGAGCGGCACCACGGCCGAGGAGTTCTGGGGCCCGCGGCGCGGTGTCACGCCGGGGTCGCCCGGCGAGGGCGTCCAGCCCGACACCGGCCGGATCGCCAGCGGCGGCCCGGAGGGCTTCAAGAGCCCGACCGCGGGCGAGTACGCGCCGTACAACTACTACGGGAACCGGCACGAGCTGTTCAAGTTCGACGGCGGCCACATCGTGCCGTTCGAGGGCGGCGGACCGGGCGAGCGGATCAACCACGTCCCGCAGTGGGCCTACGAGAACCGCCCGATGAAGATCGACGACGGGCCGACGGACAACACGTGGCGGCGGATGGAGGAGGACATCGCGCGCCGCTCGGCGGTCGACGGCACGACGGTGGACCGGGTGGACTTCTTCGCCGAACGCACCACGCCGGACGTGCACACGCCGGACAAGCTGCACGTGCGGTACCACTTCACGGTGTCCGACCCGCCGCCGCCCCGCACCGTGCAGGAGATCAGGAGCTTCCACAATGTCCCCGAACCCGCCAGGAACAACCGTGTCGTCCTCCCGCCGCCAACCCCGTGACCTGCTCCAGGAAGTGGGGCGCGACCTGATCGAGGCGTGCCCGGAGGGCTGGTTCCGGATCGACCTGCGCGCGTCGGTGGCCGTCACCACGGACTGGCTGGCGCTGACCGTGCTGATGCCCGACCACTCCAGCCCGCCGGTCGACCCGCCGCTGTCGGTCGGCCGGACGCTGCGGGAGCTGCGCGAGCTGATGTACGTGGAGGGGCGGGGCACGTGGTTCTCGCTGCGGTACACGGTGGACCCGCCCGCCGAGTTCCACGTGGTCTACAACCACGACTTCGACCCGAAGTGGTCACCGGACCTGAGCCCGCGCGAGTGGGCGCTGGACCTGGAGCACTTCCCGCGCGACCCGGAGCACGTGCCGGGTTGGCTGCGGGACAAGCTGCCGACCGACGACCAAACCGGTGCGGGATACTGACGCCATGACGCAACCACTCAACCCGGTCCAGCAGGACGAGCTGTTGCAGCTCATCACCGAGCGCCTGGTGCTCGAGCTGCCGGCGGGGTGGAGCCACCTGCAGGTCGACCACAAGTCCGTCGGCGACCACGTCGAGGCGGGCGGCCTGCTGCGCATGGCGAACGGCGGCATGTTCGGCTGGGACCTGCCCGAGGAGGTCCTCGACCTGTTCGCGCGGTTGCGCGCCGGGATGGCCCGCCCGGAGCGCGGCACGTGGTTGCACGCCACCTACTGGCTCGACTACCCCGACAAGTACTCGATCGAGTACAACCGCCAGGACGAGCCCCGGTTCCGCACCCCGCCGCCGCCGCAAGCCTACGGCCGGGAGCTGGAGATCTTCCCCCGCGCCGACGAGCACGTCCCCGACTGGCTCCGCGCGGCCGCCCGCGGCTGAGCCCGTCCCGGGCCGACCGGGCAGCGACCTTGCCCCGGCGGTGCCCTCCGAGCCCTGCACCGCCGCCGTCACGGCAGGCAGGGTTGGCCCGGACGGGCTGGACGGAGGGACGATGCGGGCACGCAGCCGGGACGCGAGGCGGGGCGGACGACGGGCGGAGGACCCCGCCCCGGACGTCGAGGTGGCCCCGGCGGCGGCCACGCCGGTGCTGTGGTTGCAGCGGACCGCGCGTGACGCGGCCGGCGGGCATGCGGGCGATGGGGTACTCGGGCGGCGGGCACTCGGCGCAGGACGACCTGGCCGTGTACGCCGAACGCTGGCGTGAGGCGTCCGCGCTGCCCTGGTGGCAACCGCGCTCCACCCTGCTCCGGGAAGTCGACCGCGCGTTGCGGGCGTGGGCGCACGGCTACCGCTCGGCACCCGACGCGGCGGCGAACCGCGTCCGCCTGGGCCAGGTCCTCGCCGCGATCGGCCGGTGGCAGCAGAGCAAGATGGGACGCGTCTCGGCGCGGAGCACCTTCGTGCAGCGGTTGACCGAGTTGGTCCAGGACGCCCTCCGGGGGCCGACACCGCCCGACGAAGCCGAATCGGCGAGGAAGGGCAAGGCCCGGCAGACCGAGGACGACGCCTCGTCCGACCACCGGCACCCGCCGGTCGACGCCGTCGACGACGACGCCCAGTTCGCCCGCATCCTCGACGAGCTCCGGTCCATCGCGCAGACCGGGCACCTCCAGGGCTCCGACCAGGAAGGCGCTGCGGGCCCGTCACGCCGGCCGGACCCGGGCACGACGCACCTCGGCGAGGACAGCCAAGAGCCCCAAGCGGTCGGGGAGACCGAGGCCGAGGTCGGCGAGGTGCGCGAGTGGCCCGGCACGTGGACGCGGGAGATCCGTGAGCTCGACCAGGGCAACAACCTGCTGGGTCCGAACAACAAGCTCCTGCGCCGGCTGCGGGCCGACGACCCGACGAAGTACGCCGACCACATCCGCAGGTTCGTCGCCTCGCTCGCCGACCCCGGCGCCCCGGCGGTCGACGCCCGGGACATCCTCTACGAGCTGCGGAACGAGGCCCGCACCCCGGCGCAGGTGAGGGCCGGCGAGAACCGGAACTTCCCGGTGTGGGGAGGTCCCAGCAGCCTGCCCACCGGGCTGCACAACGACCTGCTCGAACTGATCAACGCCAAGCTGCTGTGGCAGTCGGGGGACCGGCGGCTGCACCCGTGGCCGTTCAACGCGGCCGGCAAGAAGCCGGACTACCTGGTCGGCGACGACCCGGCGGAGCCCGAGGAAGGGGTGGGCGCGCAGGAGTTCTACGAGCGGGCGGAGGACATCGGCGACCACGTCCGCGTGGCGACGACCGTGTCCGGCGAAAGCGGGGTCGACCAGGTCGTCAAGAACTTCGGCAAGGAGGTGGGGGCCAAGCTCTCGACCTACCCCGACAAGGACCGGCTGCGGGTGATCGTGGACCTGCACGAGAACATCGCGCTGCACCCGCGCCCCGAGTCGTCCAGCGGGGCTGCCCCGACGCCGGAAGCCCTCCGGCAACGGCTGCTCGAACAGCTCCGGACCCTGCACGCGAACAGGCCCGGGGACACGGCGAGGCTCACGCAGGTGGACGCGATCACGCCGGACGGGGTGCTGACCTTCGTGCCGGGTGACTGGACCGCCGACAACGGGCCGGAGACGTCCTCGTAAGGGCGACGCACGAACGAGTGATTTCGGGTGTGCTGGTCGCCCTCGTGCCGGTGGGATGTCGACCAGCGCGCGGAAGCGTCGCGAAGACGAGGGGGTGCGGTGGACGGTCCGGGGTTGAGGCGACGCACGTTCCTGGCGCCTCCCGGCGCGGGTCTGGCGGGGCTGGGCCTGCCCGGGGTGGCGGCGGGACGCGGTCACCGTGCGACGGTGGCGGTCCTCGGTGGCGGGGTCGCCGGCATGACGGCCGTGCACGGGCTGGCCGAGCGCGAGTTCTCCGTGACGCTGTACTAGCGGCGCGCGCTGGGCGGCAAGTGCCGCAGCATCCCGGTGCCCGGCACGGGCCGCGGCGGTCGGCGCGACCTCCCGGGCGAGCACGGCTTCGAGTGTGGAACGCGCCCCTCCTGGCCGCCGACCCGCAACTGCGCCGCGACGACGTTGGAGACGCAGTGGATGGCCGGTTCCATGCTCTACTTCGACTGGCCCACTCCCCTGGTGCACGGGCACGTCTACTACATCCACGCGCCCTGGTCGTTGAGCTCGATCAGCCAGGCCGCGTTCTGGCCGGACCGCGACTTCCGGGCCGACCACGGAGACGGCCGCGTGGCCGACTGCCTGTCCGCCATCATCTCCGATTGGGACGAGCCCGGCGTGCTGTTCGGCCGGCCCACCAAGGAGCTGACCGAGGAGCAGGTCGTCCGGGAGGTGCCGGCCCAGCTGGAGCAGCACCTCGACGACTCCGGCCGGACCGGGCTGGACGAGTCCTCCCTGATGACCTGGTTCCTGGACCCGGGTCTGAGCGGTGTCGGCGGCCCGAACCCCGTCAACGCCGGCGACTACGTCCGGGCGCCGATCAACCGCGCCGGCATGGAGGCCGCGAACAGCTCGGCGCGCCTCGCGGTCAACGCGTTGCTGGACGCGGCGGGTTCCGGCGCTCCCCGCGCGGTCGTGCACGAGCTGCACCGGGCACCGGAGTTCGAGCTGCTCAAGGCCGAGGACCAGGTGAACCACCGGTTGGGCCTGCCCAACACGTTCGACCTGCTCGACCTGCCGGTGCCCTGACCGCGCGGTGTGGCCGGGTCACGTCCGGCGGACCCGCTTGCGCCGCGCCAGGACCACCGTCGCGACGCCGGCCGCGGTGAGCAGCGCGGCGAGCGCCACCGCGGTGCCCACGTGGTCCACACCCGTGGAAGCGAGGCCGGTCGGCCGCGGCGCGGAGGCCGCCGGTGACGTCGTCGGCGGGACGGTGGCGGTGGTGGCGGGAGTCCTGGACGTGGTGGGCGGTGGTGGTGCGCAGGCTCCGTCGGCGGTCGGGTCGACGGCGCCGACGGCGATGGTGAAGACGTCCCGGTCGCCGACCGTGCGGCCGTCGGTGAGGGTGGCGGTGACCTCGACGGTGATCCGGTAGACGCCCTCCGCCCCGAACGCCCAGTTGGCGTGGGCGTGGGTGCCGAGCGGGACCGTGACGGCGTCGGGCAGCCCGTTGCCGGAGTCGACCAGCACGGTCGGGGTGATGCCGGTGAGGAAGACCGCCACCTCGCCCGGACCGTCCACGGCGGACCAGCTCACCCGGACGTCGCCGCGGACGTCACGCGGGTCGAGGGACTCGGTGTTCCAGCCCGCCCAGACCACCCCGGGGACCTGGGTCTGCGGGATGAGCCACACCGGTGCGCCCGGCGAGCCCAGGAACGCGTAGGCGGGATCGGTGGGCACGGTGTTGCGCGCGGCCGGGACCAGGTGCAGCACCACGTCGGCGGGATCGCGCCACACGGCCTGGTCGGGTCCGGCGGTGCCGTCCTTGACCCGGGTGCCCAGCTTTCCGTCGACGAGGCGTGGGGCGATCAGGTCGACGTGGCCGCTGTCGAGGACCACGCACGAGGTCGGTGGCGCGGTGGTGGTCGTAGTCGGGCCCGCCGTGGTGGTGGTCGTGGTCGTGGTCGTCGTCGTCGTTGTTGTGGTGGTGGTTGTCGTCGTGGTGGTACTGGGCGGTGTACCGGTGCCGGGTTCGACGGTCGCGGGGTCGACCGCGCCCACGGCGATGGCGTAGGTCGTGGTGTCGCGCAACGGCGTCCCGGTGGAACCGGTCGCCTCGACGGTGAACGTGAGCCGGTAGACCCCCTCGGCGGAGAACGTCCAGTTGGCGTGCGCGTGGGTGCCGGTCGCCAGCGGTTGTCGCTGCGGCAGCGGCAGGGACGTGTCGAACACGCGTGGCAGCGGCTCGCCGACCGGGCCGGTCTGGAACACGGTGAGCCTGCCCGGCGCGGGGCTGCCGGGCGCGTCACCGCCGATCGCGTCCAGCGTCCAGCTCACCGAAGCCGGGTCGACCTGGTCGGCGGTCAGGGCCTCGGTGTTCCAGCCGGCCCACACCACGTTCGGGTCCTGGACCTCGGGGATGAGCCACAGGTCGCTGCCCACCGGGCCGAGGAAGGCGTACTCGGGGATGTCGGGGACCTGGATGCGCGACTCCGGCTTGACGTGCGTGACGACCCGTTCCGGGTCCAGCACCGCGGGCGGGGTGGTGTTGCCGTCCTTGTAGCGGATGTCCAGCGCGCCGTCGACCACGACCGGCGCGAGCAGGTCCACGTGCCCCACGTCGACCACGGGCGTGGACCCCTGGGCGAGGGCCGGGGCGAGGGACAACGCGGCGAGGGCGGACACCGCGAGGACGGCGGCCGCGGCTCGTGCGCGGGTCGGGGTGGTCACGGGTTCTCCTTGGCGGGGCGGCGGCGGGCGAGCACGAGGGCTGCGACGCCCGTGACGACCAGGACGAGGGCGAGGCCGGTGGCGGCGGGCACCGAAGCCGGGCCGGTGGACGCCAGGCGGTTCGCCGTGCCGGTCTGCCGCTCGGTGGCGGGCGGTGGTGGGGCTTGGCCGCCGTCGCCGACGACGAAGGTCAGGGTTTCCGCGTCGGTCAGCGCGGCGCCGTTCGCACCGGTCGCCGTGACGGTGAACGCCAGCCGGTAGCGGCCGGGTTCGGCGAACGCCCAGTTGGCGTGGGCGTGCGTGCCGAGCGCGACGGGCAGCGCGTCCGGCAGGCCGTCGGCGCTGTTGAAGACGACCTCCGGCGCACCGAACGACCCGGTGGTGAACAGGCCGAACGCGCCCGGACCGTCGACCGCCGTCAGCGTCCAGGTGACCGGGCCGGACACCTCGGCCGGGCGCAGCTCCTCGGTGTTCCAGCCCGTCCACAGCAGGTCGGCGTTCTGCGTCTGCGGCAGCAGGAACACCTGGTCGCCCGCACCGCCCAGGAAGGACAGCGCCGGTTGCGCCGGGAGCGCGGTGCGCGCGGCGGCGGTGACGCGGAACTCGACGTCGGCCGGTTCGCGCCAGGTCGTGACGCCGGTGACCGTGCCGTCCTTCACCTGCACGCGCAGGCCGTCCGGCAGCAGGCGGACCGCGACGGCGTCGACGTGGCCGCGGTCCAGGGTGACCCGGCCGGTGGCCGTGGCCGGCTGCTGCGCGGCGGCCTCGACCCGGGGCGCGGGGGCTTCGGCGCGCGGTTGCGGCGCGACGGCGGCCGGGGTGACGGCCGGCTCCTGCGGCAGCGCCCTCGGTTCGTCGGCGGTCGCGGGCCGGGCGGCGACGGACACCGGGTAGTCGCGGGTGGCGGTCAACGGGCTGCCGTCGAGCGTGTGGGCCGTGGCCTCGACGCGCAGCACGTGGTCACCGGGCGGCGGCGCGTCCACCTCGACGGTCCCGCCGGCGTCGACGGGCACGACCACCGGCTCCCGCTCCGGCGCGGCGGACGCCACCACCGAGACCCGCAGCCGCACGGCGTCGCCGAACACGGTGCCGGGTTCGATGGCGGTGGTGTCCCAGCGCAACCGCACCCGTTCGGCCTCGGCCGGCACCACGAGCGGGTCCGGTGGCGCGTCCAGCGCCAACGCGCCGTTCTCCACGTCCAGCACCGCGTCCGGCACGGGTTCGGCCGCGGGTTCGGCCGCGGTGGCGGGCGCGGTCATCAGCAGCGCGGCGGCCACGCCGACCAGCGCGCCGGTCCGGTGCGCGGTCACGACTTCTCCTCGACGAGAACGGGGGCGGCGGCCCGGCGGGGTCGGGTGAGCAGGCCGTGGCGCGGGGCGAAGAACCAGCACAGCAGGAACACCGCGGTCAGGGTCAGCACGATGAGACCGCCGGCCGCCAGGTCGAACGCGTAGGACAGGTAGAGGCCCAGCACGCTGCCGCCCGCGCCGATCAGCGGCGCCAGCAGCATCATCACGCCGAGCCGGTCGGTGAGCAGGCGGGCCGCCGCCGCCGGTGTGACCAGCAGGGCGAGCACCAGGACGTTGCCCACCGCCTGCAACGAGATCACGATGGCCAGGGTCACCATCACGTGCAGCACCACGTCCAGCCAGAACACCGGCAACCCCACCGCGCGGGCCTGCTCGCGGTCCAGGGTCGCGGCCACGAACCGGCCGTTGAACAGCGCCGTGCACAGCAGCACCGCCGCGCCGATCACCGCGACCGACACCACGTCGGAATCGCTGATACCCAGGATCGAGCCGAACAGGAACGACTCCAGCGAGCCGCCGTAGCCGGGCGCGGTGCTGAGGATGACGATGCCCAGCCCGAACGACGCGGCGAAGAAGATCCCGATGACCGAGTCCTCCTTCAGCCTGCGGTTCTGCGTGAACACCGCGATCAGCAACGCGGTGACCACGCCCGCGACCGCGCCGCCGAGCACCAGGTCCAGCCCCAGCACGAAGGCGACGGCGATGCCCGGGAACACCGAGTGCGCGACCGCGTCGCCGATGAACGCCATGCCGCGCAGCACCACGTGGCTGCCGATCACGCCGCACACCACGCCCGACATCAACGCCACCAGCAGCGCGCGCCGCCAGAAGTCGTACTCCCACGGCGCGGCCAGCGCTTCGAGGAACGCGGTCACCCGGTCACCCCCCACGCCTTGAGCAGCTGCCCGGCCCGGTCCAGGCCGAACGTGCGCAGCCAGATGTCGGTGTCGGCCAGCGCGGCCGGCTCGTCGTCGGCCACGACCACGCGGTTGAGCAGGCACAGCCGGGTGCACAGCGCGGTCGCGGCGGCCAGGTCGTGCGTGGTCATCAGCACCGCCACGCCCTCGTCGCGCAGTTCGGCCAGCAACGTGCTCAGCAACTCCTGCGTGGGCGCGTCGATGCCGGTGAACGGCTCGTCCAGCAGCAGCACCCGAGGCCGCAGCGCCAACGCGCGGGCGACCAGGACGCGCTGCCGCTGACCGCCCGACAGCTCGCCGACCGGCCGGGTCCTCAGCTCCGCCAGGCCGACGCGGTCCACCGCACCGGCCACCGCCTCGCGGTCGCGGGCCGTGCGGCGGCGCAGCAGGCCGGCGAGGTGGGTGCGGCCGGTGGCCACAGCGCCTTCGACGGTGATCGGGAAGTCCCAGGCGAACTCGTGGCGCTGCGGCACGTATCCCAGCGAGCCCTGCGCTTGGCGCGGCGCGCGACCGCCGACCACCACCGTGCCCCGGTGGACCGGGACGAGGCCGAGCGCGGTGCGCAGGAGGGTGGTCTTGCCCGCGCCGTTGGGGCCGATCAGGCCGACCAGCTCACCGTGCCGCAGTCGGAAGTCCACGTCGGACAGCACCTCCCGGCCGCCCAGGTGCACGGTCGCGCCGGTGATGTCCAGCACCGGGTCAGTCATCGGTCCTCCTGGCGGCACGGCGGGAACGGGCGACGAGTGCGGCGACCGCGCCGGCCACCACCACGCCGCCCAGCGCGATCCACACCCACGGCGTGCCTTCGGCGGGCGGTGCGGGAGTGGCGTCGGACGGCGGGGCGCTGGACCCGGTGGTGGGGAACGCCGCCGCCGGGTCACCCGGTCCGACGTGGACCTTGAGCGTGGCGCGGTCCGAGCGGCCGTCGGCGGTGGCCATCTCCACGTCCAGCGAGTACGCGCCGGGCGCGGTGAACACCCAGTTGCCGTGCACGTGGGTGCCCGCCTCGACCCCGGTCTCCTGCGGGTAGGGACGTCCGCTGCTGAAGATCACCTCCGGCGTGCCGAAGTTGCCGGTCAGGAACAGCTCGAAGCGGCCGGGCCCGTCGACGCCGTGCAGCCGCCAGTCCACCTCGCGGCCGACGACCTCGGCGATGCCGGGGTCCTGCGTGTTCCACCCCGGCCACACCAGTCGCTGGTCCTGCACCTGCGGCAGCACCCAGACCTCGCCGCCGGGCGTGCCGAGGAACGCGTACGCCGGATCGTCGGGAACGGTGACCTTGGCCGCGTCCGCCACCTGGAGCACCACGTCGGCGGGCTCGCGCCACACCGGGCCGTCCCCGGTGTCGTCGCGGAGTTGAAGGGTCCACTCGCCGTCCACCAGGCGCGGGCCGAGGTCGACGTGGCCGTCGGCGATGACGACGGGCGTCTCGGCGTGCGCGACGGGAGGGGCGAGCACGAGGGCGGTGGTGGCGAGCAGGGCCGCGATCAGGCGAGGCACCGGGCGATCTCCTCCGCGTTGTGGCGCATCATGGCCGCGTAGTCGCGGGTGCGGTCGTCGAAGGAGTCCCCGTACAGCAGGCACACCCGGACGCCCTGGTCGCGGGCGACCTGGGTGAGCACCGAGCCGCGCTGGGCGAGGTTGGGTTCCATGAACACGGCGGGCACTTCCAGGTTGCGGATGGTCTCGGTCAGCTTGCGGACGTCCTCGACGCTGGGTTCCTGCGCGGGATTGGGCACCACGAACCCGGCCACGGTCATCTCGTAGGCCGCGGCGAAGTAGCCGAAGCCGTCGTGCGTGGTGACCAGGTGGCGGCGGTGCCGCGGCACGGCCGCGACGGTGTCGCGGACCCGCGCGTCGAGCTCGTCGAGCCGGGCGAGGTAGTCGCGGGCGTTGCGGTCGTAGTCCGCCGCGCCGCCGGGGTCCGCGGTGCGCAGGGTGTCGCGGATCAGCTCGGCGTAGGCGCGCCCGTTGCGCACGTCCTGCCACAGGTGCGGGTCGATCTCGCCGTGCACGTGCTTGCCCAGCACCGCCTGCGGCAGCTGGTGCACCGACGCGCCGCCGCTGCCCAGGAACGCGAACCGGGCGTCGTCGGGCACGGTCGTGATCGCCTTGTTCGGCACCTCGATGACGGCCTGGGAGGCGGGCACGACCTCCTGGGTGGTGCCGCCGGCGCGGTCGTTGAACGTGTAGAGCTCGCCGGTGTCCAGGTCCACGGTCAGGTCCGTGTGCCCCTCGTTCAGCACGGTGCCCGCGATGCCGGTCGGGTCGACGCCCACCGCGAAGGTGAACGTGCCCTCCCCCAGCGGGGTCTCGTCCCCGCCGTTGAGCAGCGAGGCGCGCAGCGTCAACCGGTAGGTCCCCGGTGCGGTGAACGCCCAGTTGAGGTGCGTGTGCGCGGCGGGCGGCAAAGTGGTCGAGTCCACGTCGGACAGTCCGTCGCCGGAGTCGAAGTACACCACCGGCTTGCCCAGGGACTCGGTCAGGTAGGTCACGAGCTTGCCCGGACCCTCCACCGCGGTCGCGGTCAACCGCACCTCGGACGTCCGCGTGGCGCCGCGCTCCTCGCCGTCGCCGCGCACGCGCAGCCCGAGCCACAGCACGTCGAGCCCGACGTTCTCCACCAGCGGGATCACGTGCGCGCCGTAGGTCTCCGACGCCTCGGCCAGCGAGACGTTCGGCGTGCCCTCGCGCGCGTTGGCGTCGATGGCCTTGATCAGCCGCTGTTCCTCCAGCAGCAGGTGGTTGGTGAACGTCACGTCCGCCGCGGCGGCCTTCTTCGCGTCCGCCGGCGTGGGCTCGTAGGAGTGCGGGTCGCCGCCGGGCGGGACCAGCGAGTCCACCCGGACGCGCTCCCCGCCGACGTTGCGCACCAGGTCGGCGAGGATCTCGGTGGTGGTGACCACGGACAGGCCGTCGCCGTCGCGCCGGTCCTCCGCCGACGTGCACGCGGTCACGGTGAGCAGGACCGCGCACCAGGACGCGGCAGCCCGTGAGGGCGCACGCACTCGCATGTGTTCTCGAACCTCCAGACGCCCGGCACCCGACCGGTGGGGCACCGCGAACCTAATCCGAACGACAATCGTTTTCAATACGCCATCCGGCCCCATCGACAACGGTTGTCGTTCGCAGACTGGGCCGTTCAGTCGTGTTGAGAACGATAATCATGTGCAAAGCTCGTCCCGCGGTCCCCCTCCGGACCGCACCACCCGCACGATTGGAGTGCACCGACCTTGCGCACGACCGCACGCATCGCCTTGCTCCTGACGGCGGTGACCGGCCTGTCCGGCCTCGTCGCCACCACCGCCAACGCCGCACCCGTCGTCACGATCGACACCGGCCACGTCGACGTGTTCGGCGTCGCCTTCGAGGACGGCGAGTTCCACCTGCACGTCCACGACGAGGCCGCCGAGGCCGAGTACGAACCGGGCGAGGTCCTGCTCGTCGCCAAGTCCGCGGCGAAGACCACCGTGCCCGCCGACCCCGCCTACTCCTTCCTCGGCGCACCCGGCGCGCCGGTCTGGGTGCTGCCCGAGGTCGAGGACCCGAACCTGCTGTGGCCCGGCATCGCCGCGGAGGAGGTCGAGCCCGGCGTCTTCGTCGACGGCTCGCTGCGCCTGCGCGTCGTGACCGTGTGCGGCCCCGACGACTTCAGCATCTTCACCACCGACGCCGTCGGCGCGCCGACCGTGCTGGTCGACAGCAGCAACGGCCTGCCCGACCGCATCGACCTGACCCCCGGTGGCCACCAGCACGCCAACTGGGCGTTCGAGGCGGCCGGCACCTACAGCGTCACCGTCCGCGCGGTCGGCACCCTGGCCGCGACCGGCGAGCGCGTCGTGTCCGCGCCCGCCACCTACTCCTTCAAGGTGAACCGATGATCGCCCGCCTCGCCGCCGCCGCGCTCGCCGCGGGACTCGCCCTGGTCACCACGGGCACCGCACACGCGACCACCCTCTCCTCCGGCCACGTCGACGTCATCGACGTCGACTGGACCGGCAGCGCCCTCACGCTCGACCTGCGTGACGGCACCACGTCCCCCGCGGTCGACCGCGACCCGTCGACCGTGACGCTCAACGCCGTCCCGGCGAGCAGGTCCACCGTCCCCTCCGGCAGCGCGTACTCGTTCCTCGGCGCGCCGGGGTCGACGTTCTGGGTGCTGCCGCAGAACTCGGTCAGCGGAGTGCTGTGGCCGGGCTTCGACACCTCGGGTGTCCCGTCCGGCGCGCTGCTGAACAACTCGGTGAGCGTGAAGCTCGTGTCGGTCACCGGCCCCGCCGACTTCAGCGTCTACACCACCGGCTTCGGCGGGTCGGTGAGCGTGTGGTTCGACAGCGGCAACGGCCTGCCCGACAGCCGCACCCTGGCGATCAACAACCACGCGCACGCCAACTGGGCGTTCGAGGCGGCGGGCACCTACACCGCCGTCTTCGAGGTCACCGCCACCACGGCGGCCGGCGGTGCGGTCACCACCGGCCAGAAGAGCTACACCTTCACCGTGCAGCCCTGATCCACTCCCGAGGTCGCGGTGCCGCTCGGCGAGCGGCACCGCGACTTCGTCGTGCACCACCGGCGGCGGACCTCCGATGGATCACGGCGTGGTTCTGGTAGCGCTCCCAGAGGTCGAGCCTGCTTGCGCCGGCTCGACCTCGGCACAGCCGAAACTTTTTCGACCCAGCGGTTGACAGCACAAGAGCGACGTTCGTACCGTCTACCCACCACCAGGATAGCGCTTTCCCAGGCCATCCGAGGCAAAGTTGAATCGTTTCATAATCGACGGAGACGTCGTCCCCGGTGCTCGTGGTCACGGGGGACACATCAAGGCATTTCTGGGAGCGTTCCCAGAAATGACGGAGCGAATGGAGCAACGGTGCTCATCAACTCGCGAGTGCGGGTGATCGCCGCCGCCACGGCGATCAGCGCGCTGACCGGCGGCCTCGTGGTCGCGGGGGTGGCCTCGGCCGCCCCCGGCTGCAAGGTCGACTACACGGTGCAGAACAAGTGGCAGGGCGGGTTCACCGCCACCGTGACCATCACCAACCTGGGCGACCCCGTGGACGGGTGGCGGCTGGCCTGGGCGTTCCCCGGCTCCGAGCGGTACAGCCAGGGCTGGAACGCGGTGTTCACCGCCTCGGGTGCGAGCGTGACCGCGTCCAACGTGGACTACAACCGGCAGATCGCCACCGGCGGCACGGCGTCGTTCGGGTTCAACGGCACGATGACCGGCGACGTGGTCGGCACGCCGTCGTCGTTCACCCTCAACGGCACGACCTGCACGGGCAACGTCGACCCGACCAGCACGACGACCACCACCAGCACGACCACCAGCACCACCACGACCACGACCACGGACCCCAATCCCGGGACCGGTGATCCGACGGGCCGCAAGCAGGTGGAGCGCCTGGACCGGGGCCTGATCAGCGTCCGATCGGGCACGGGCAACCTGGTGAGCTGGCGGCTGGTGGCGGGTGACTCCCCGTCGACGGGCTTCAACGTCTACCGGGGCACCACCAAGCTGAACTCCTCCCCCATCACCGCGTCCACCAACTACCTGGACGGCGGCGCGGCGGCGGACGCCTCCTACACCGTGCGCGCCGTGGTGAACGGCGTCGAGCAGCCCGCCTCCCCGGCGTCGCTGGGGTTCGGCTCCGGGTACCGGGACGTGCCGATCTCCCCGCCCAGCGGCGACCACAGCGCGAACGACGCGAGCGTGGGCGACCTGGACGGTGACGGCGATTACGAGTTCGTGCTCAAGTGGGATCCCAGCAACGCCAAGGACAACAGCCAGGCGGGCGTGACCGGGAACGTCTACATCGACGCCTACCGCTTGGACGGGACGCGGTTGTGGCGGATCGATCTGGGTCGCAACATCCGGGCGGGTGCGCACTACACGCAGTTCCAGGTCTACGACTACGACGGTGACGGTCGGGCCGAGGTCGCGATGAAGACCGCGGACGGCACGCGGGACGGTCGGGGCACGGTGATCGGCAACGCCTCCGCCGACTACCGCAACTCCGACGGCTACGTCCTGTCCGGCCCGGAGTTCCTGACGATGTTCAACGGTCAGACCGGGGCGGCGATGTCGACGGTGAACTACGACCCGCCACGCGGCACGGTGTCGTCGTGGGGCGACAGCTACGGCAACCGGGTGGACCGGTTCCTGGCGGGCACCGCCTACCTCGACGGCGCCCGCCCCAGCCTGATCATGGCGCGGGGCTACTACACCCGCGCGGTCATCGCCGCCTGGGACTTCCGCAACGGCACCCTGACCAAGCGCTGGACCTTCGACTCCAACGCGTCCGGTAACGGCACCTACGCGGGCCAGGGCAACCACTCGTTGACCATCGGGGACGTGGACGCCGACGGCCGCGACGAGATCGTCTACGGCGCAGCCGCGATCGACGACAACGGCCGTGGGTTGTGGAACACCCGGTTCGGCCACGGTGACGCGGCCCACCTGGGCGACCTGGACCCGTCCCGGCCGGGCCTGGAGTACTACAAGGTCTCCGAGAACAGCAGCCAGCCCGGCACCTGGTTCGCCGACGCCCGCACCGGCCAGGTGCTGTGGCAGACCGCACCGGCGGGCGACAACGGCCGCGGCGTCTCGGCCGACGTCTACGCCGGCAGCCCCGGTGCGGAGTCGTGGTCCTCCGCCGACAGCCAGATCCGCAACACCCGCGGCACCGGCATCGGCCGCAAGCCGTCGTCGGCGAACTTCCTCATCTGGTGGGACGGCGACCCGACCCGCGAGCTGCTGGACGGGACCAGGGTCGACAAGTACGGCACCGGCGGTGACACGCGCCTGCTCACCGGCTCCGGCGTGCACTCCAACAACGGCACCAAGTCGACCCCGTCGTTGAGCGGCGACATCCTCGGCGACTGGCGCGAGGAGGTCGTCTGGCCCACGACCGACAACCGGGCCCTCCGCATCTACGCCACGCCGAACCAGACCGACCGGCGCATCCCCACGCTGATGCACGACACCCAGTACCGGGTCGCCATCGCGTGGCAGAACACCGCCTACAACCAGCCGCCGCACCCCAGCTTCCCCATCGGCGACGGCATGGCCACCCCGCCGTGGCCGGACGTGCACTACGCCGGCTGACGGCCGACCGGCCGGGTGGGCCCGAACTCCGGGCGCACCCGGCCGGTCTTGGCAGTGCCGGGACCTCTCCGGAACGCTGGAAAGCGCTTTCCACACGCCTTTCCGCCGACGAAGGGAGCACCCCTCGGTGACCTCGTCCGACACTCCGCGAGGGCACCGCGACCCCGGCGAACACGCCCTGCGCGCGCTCGGCCGCCTGTTCCGCCCGCACCGGCGGCACCTGCTCGGCGCGCTGGCCGTCTTCGTCGTCAAGCACAGCCCGGTCTGGCTGCTCCCCCTGGTCACGGCCACCATCGTGGACACCGTGGTGCTGCGCCTGCCGCTGGGCGGGATGTGGGTCGCCACCGGCCTGATCATGTTCATCCTGGTCGTCAACTACCCGCTCCACCTGCTCTACGTCCGCCTGCTGCACGGGAGCGTGCGGCGGGCGGGCACCTCGCTGCGGTCGGCGCTGTGCACGCGGTTGCAGGAGCTGTCCATCGGCTACCACAACCGCACCAGCGCGGGCGTGCTCCAGGCGAAGGTCGTCCGCGACGTCGAGACCGTCGAGCAGATGGTGCAGCAGACGACCGACACCGGTCTGGGCGCGGTCACCGTCCTGATCGGCGGGTTGACCGTCGTGGGGGTGCGCGCGCCGCAGTTCCTGCCGCTGCTGCTGGCGATCGTGCCACTCGCGTCCCTCGTGGTGCTGCGTCTGCGGTCCAGCCTGCGCGACCACAACGAGGTGTTCCGCCAGGACGTCGAGCACCTGGCCGCGCGGGTGAACGAGATGACCCAGCTGATCCCGGTGACCCGCGCCCACGGGCTGGAGGGCCACGCGCTGCGCCGGATGGACGGCACCCTGCGGCGGGTCCTGGACTCGGGGCTGCGCCTGGACCTGCTCAACGGTCGGGTCGCGTCGCTGTCGTGGGTGTTCCTCAACATCCTCGGCGTGGTCTTCCTGACGGCCTCCGCCCTGGTCGCGTACCTGGGCGTCTGGGGCATCACGGCAGGTGACGTGGTCATGCTGAGCGCGTTCCTGACGACGTCGACCACGTCGCTGGCCACGTTGATGAGCCTGGCCCCGGTGATCTCCAAGGGCTTCGAGTCGGTTCGCTCGGCGAGCGAGGTGCTGCGCACGCCCGACCTGGAGGACAACAAGGGCAAGGCCGAGGTCACCGAGGTCCGCGGCGCGGTGGAGTTCCAGGCCGTGGGTCACGCCTACGCCGAGACCGGACGACCGGCCGTGCGGGACTTCACCCTCTCGGTGACGCCCGGTGAGACGATCGCCCTGGTCGGGCCGTCGGGTGCGGGCAAGTCGACGGTGCTGAACCTGCTCATCGGCTTCCTGCGCCCCCGGTCGGGCCGCATCCTGCTCGACGGCGTGGACATGGCGGGGCTCGACCTGCGCACGTACCGGCGGTTCATCTCGGTGGTGCCGCAGGAGCCGATCCTGTTCGACGGCACCGTCCGCGAGAACGTCGCCTTCGGCCTGCCCGACGTCGACGACGCCGCGATCCGGGCGGCGCTGCGCGACGCCAACGCGCTCGACTTCGTCGACGGGCTCCCCGACGGGGTGGAGACCTCGGTGGCCGACCGCGGTGCGCACCTGTCCGGCGGCCAGCGGCAGCGCCTGGTCATCGCCCGCGCGCTGCTGCGGAACCCCCGCGTGCTCATCCTCGACGAGGCCACGTCCGCCCTGGACGTCGAGTCGGAGGCTTTGGTGCAGCAGGCGTTGGCGAGGCTGGTCCGCGGCCGGACCACGTTCGTGGTAGCCCACCGGCTGTCGACCATCCGGGATGCGGACCGGATCGTGGTCATGCAGGACGGCGCGATCCGGGAGATCGGCTCGCACGACGAGCTGCTGCGCGGTGATGGCGCCTACGCCCGGCTGCACGCGGGGTGACCGGCCGATATTCGCTTGACCCCGACGTGGGTTGGCGTTGCACTGCCGCGGGACGTCGCACGGTGTGGCGCCCGCGTCCGGGAAAGGCAGCGATGGAGATCCGTTCCACCACCGACGAGGACCACGGCGTCTTCATCGACACGCTCCACACCGCGTTCGGGCGCTTCCCGCAGACGACGGCCGACGGCCGCGGCACCTGGTGGTCGGCGCTGGAGCCGGACCGCGGGCTGCTCGCGGTGACGGCGGACGGGCGGCCCGTCGGCACCGCCGCCGCGTACTCGTTCGAGCTGACCCTGCCCGGTGCTGTCGTCGTGCCGACCTCCGGGGTGAGCGCCGTCGGCGTGGTGCCCACGCACCGGAGACAGGGCGTGCTCAGCGCGATGATGCGGCACCAGCTGGCCGAGCTGCGGGATCGCGGCGAGTTCCTGTCCGTGCTGCTGGCCTCGGAGGCCACGATCTACGGCCGGTTCGGCTACGGGCCGGCGACCTACACGCGGCGGCTGACGGTGCAGCGGCACCAAGGCGCGCTCGCCGTCCCGAGAGCCGACGGCACGGGCCTGGGTTCGGATTCGGCCGAGGTGGTGCGGCGGGAGGAGTGCGGCGAGCTGCTGGAACAGGTCTACGACCGGTACCGGCGGGCGCAGCCCGGCGCGCTGTCGCGTCCCCACCGCTGGTGGGAGCGGGGCGCGGGGCAGCCGCCGATCTCGCCGGCACCGCGTTACGTCGCCGTGCACCGCGACGCGGACGGCGTGCCGGACGGGTACGCCAGCTACTCGCTGGACGGCGACACCTTGACCGTGGACGAGACGATCGCGACCGACGACGCCGTGTTCACCGCCCTCGCCCGGCTCGTGCTCGGCCACGACCTGGTGGGGAAGGTGGTGCTCAAGCACGTCCCGCCCGACCACCCGCTGCGGTGGCAGTTCGCGGACTTCCGCGCCGCCGAGGTCGGGAACGACACCGACTGGCTGTGGGTGCGGCTGCTGGACGTCCCCGGCGCGCTGACCGCGCGCGGTTGGTCCGCCGACGGCGAGCTGGTGCTGGACGTCGGCGACCCGTTCCTCGGGGAACGAGGCCGCTACCGGCTGACCGTCCGCGACGGCGAGGCCCGGTGCGTGCCGACCGACCGCGAGCCGGACCTGTCGGTCGACGTGCGCGACCTGGGTTCGGTCTACCTCGGCGGCACGGCTCCGAGCGCCCTCGTGCGCGCCGGGCACATCAAGGCCCACCACCCGGCCGCCGCGGCGCTCGCCGACGCCCTGTTCCGCACCGAGCGCGCACCGCACTGCCTGCACTGGTTCTGACGGCACGGTCGCGCCGACCCGCCCACCTCACCCCGCCGCTTCGGCACAACGCCGGGCGAGGTGGGCGAACGCGTCCTTCAGCTCGGCCGGCCCGACCACCTCGATGGCCGCGTCGAACCGGCCCAGGCCCGCGGCCAGGGCGTGCCACGACCACGAGCCCACCGTGAGGCGGCAGCGGTCCGGGCCGAGCTCCTCGACCACGCCGTCCTCGGCGAACGGTGACACGTCGGCGGCCGGCAGGTCGAGGACCACCTCGCCGCGGCACGGCCAGCCGCCCGAGTCGTCGGAGCCGGAGAACCTGCCGGCGACGAACGCCGCCACGTCCCCACCGGGCACCTCGCGCGTCGTGAACCGGGGGCCGGTGGGCGTGCGCGGGGTGATCCGGTCGGCGCGGAACGTGCGCCAGTGGTCGCGGTCGAGGTCCCAGGCGACGAGGTACCAGCGACCGCCCCGGGTGACGAGGTGGTGCGGCTCGGCTCGGCGCGGTGGCGTCGCCGCGGGGTCGCCGGAGCCGTAGTCGAAGCGCAGCACCTCGCGCGCGTGCACTGCGGCGCTGAGCGCCATCAGCACGCCGCTGTCCACCCGCGGCGCGGGCGTCCGCTCCACCGGGGTGACCTGGAACGTGTCGATGCGGTGGCGCAGCCGTGCGGGCATGACCTGCCGGACGGTGTTCAGCGCCCGTGCCGCGGCCTCCGCGATGCCCGCGCCGGACGTGGTGGCGGTGCGGAGCGCCACGGACAGGGCGACGGCCTGCTCGTCGTCGAACAGCAGCGGCGGCAGTTGCGTGCCCGCACCCAGCCGGTAGCCGCCGTCCGGCCCCTTGGTGGTCACGATGGGGTAGCCCAGCTCGCGCAGGCGGTCGACGTCGCGCCGCACCGTGCGCGGGCTGACCTCCAGCCGCTCGGCCAGCAGCGCCCCCGGCCAGTCCCGGCGCGCCTGCAACAGCGACAGCAACGACAGCAGTCGTGCTGAGGTCTTCGGCATGTCGGCCATTGTGCCGGACAGAAGAGGACACATCCTGTCCACTACCGCTGCGAGAGTGGTCCACGTCAGGCACCAAGTCGACAGAGGAGCACTCCTTGTCCGTCACGACCACCACCCACCTGAACTTCCGCGGTGACGCCCGCGCGGCGCTGGAGTTCTACCGATCCGTCTTCGGCGGGGACCTCGCCGTCGTCACCTACGCCGACGCCGGGAACGTCCAGGTCGACTCCGAGGCCGACCGGGTCATGTGGGGCCAGGTGCTCGCCGGGAACGGCTTCCACGTGATGGCCTACGACGTGCCGTCGCGGATGGGTTACGACCCGGGCCAGAACTCGTTCTTCGTGTCCGTGCGCGGCGAGACCGCCGAGGAGGTCACCGGCTACTGGGAGCGGCTCGGCGACGGCGCGACCGTCGTGGTCCCGCTGGGCCCGGCCGGCTGGGCTCCCGCCTACGGCATGCTGCGCGACCGGTTCGGCGTCGTCTGGGTCCTCGACGTCGTCGCCGGGCACACCGCCTGACGCACCCCTCTCTCCGGGGTGGGCGGCACGGGTCGCCCACCCCCACCCTTCGACTCGCGACAGGACACCGCCACCATGAGGATGCGACCGCTCGGCCGCACCGGGATCCACGTCAGCCCCTACTGCCTCGGCACGATGATGTTCGGCCCGGCGGCGAACGCCGACCCCGACGACTGCGTCCGGATCGTCCACCGCGCGCTGGACGCGGGCATCAACTTCATCGACACCGCCGACGTGTACGGGCCGCACGGCGCGTCCGAGGAGATCGTGGGCGCCGCGCTGCGCGGTCGACGGGACGACGTCGTGCTCGCCACCAAGGTCAACGGTCCGATGGGGGACGACGTGAACCGCCGCGGCAGCTCGCGCCGGTGGATCACGACCGCCGTGGAGCACTCGCTGCGGCGCTTGCGGACCGACCACATCGACCTCTACCAGGTCCACCACCCCGACCCGGGCACCGACGTCGAGGAGACGCTGTCCGCGCTGACCGACCTCGTGCGCAGCGGCAAGGTCCGCGCGATCGGGGCGTCCAACGTCCCGGCGTCGGAGATCGTCGAGGCGCAGTGGGTCGCCGAACGGCGCGGGTTGCAGCGCATGCGCACCGAGCAGCCCACCTACTCCGTCCTGAACCGCGGCATCGAGCGCGAGGTCCTGCCCACCTGCCGGCGGCACGGCATGGGCGTGCTGGTGTGGAGCCCGCTGGCGATGGGACTGCTCACCGGCCGCTACCGCAAGGGCGAGCCGGTGGACAACCCGCGGCGGATGCGCTGGGTGCCGAAGCACCTGACCGACGAGCGCAAACTGGACGCCGTGGAGGGGCTGATCCCCGTGGCCGAGTCGGCCGGCCTGTCGTTGACGCACCTGGCGATCGCGTTCGCCATTGCCCACCCCGACGTCACGTCGGCCATCATCGGCCCGCGCACGATCGAGCAGCTGGACGACCTGCTGGCCGGCGCGTCGGTCACCCTGGACGACGAGGTCCTGGACCGGATCGACCGCATCGTGCCGCCGGGCACCGACCTCGGCCCGCTCGACGTGTCCTACGTGCCGCCCGCTGTCGACAACGTGGCGCTGCGCCGTCGTCCGGCCGCGGAGCGGGCGGCGTCATGACGGTGCTCGACTCCCGGTCGCTCAACCGCGCGACGCTCGCCCGGCAGTTCCTGCTCGACCGCGCCGACGTGCCGGTGTCGGACGCGGTGGCGCACCTGTGCGGCTCGCAGGCCCAGGAGCCGCAGGAACCGTTCGTCGGCCTGTGGTCACGGCTGCGCGCGTTCGACCCGACCGAGCTGGACGACCTGCTGACCGGGCGGCGCGTGGTGCGCACCCACCTGATGCGCCGCACGGTCCACCTCGTCACCGCCGACGACGCGCTGGCGTGGCGCGCCCGCCACGAACCCATGCTGCGCCAACGCGTCCTCGGCGTGTACCGCCGCGAGTTCGACGGCGTGGACCTCGACGCGCTGGCGACGGCGGCGCGGGACGTGATGGCCGACGGCGAGCCCCGCACCATGCCCGAGCTCGGCCGGGCGCTCGCTCCGCGGTGGCCGTCGGTCGGACCGCGGGCACTGGGCGAGATGGTGGTCGCCGCCCTCCTGCCGACCGTCCAACTGCCACCACGCGGGTTGTGGCGCCGGAAGGGCGGCGCCCGCACCGCGCTGATGTCCTCGTGGTTGGGCCGGGAGGTCCCTCCCCCGGCTCCTGACGGCTCGGACCCGGTCGGCGAGGCGCTGGTGCTGCGCTACCTGGCCGCGTTCGGCCCGGCCACCACGGCCGACCTGCGCTCCTGGTCCGGCCTCGCCGGCCTGCCCCGCGCCGTGGCCGCCGCCCGTGCGAAGCTGCTCACGTTCCGCGACGACCACGGCCGCGAACTGCTGGACCTGCCGGACGCGCCACGCCCCTCCCCCGACACACCCGCTCCGGTGCGCTTCCTGCCCGCGTTCGACAACGCGATCCTCGGCTACCACGACCGCACCCGGATCATCGACCACGCCCACCGGGGTCTGTCGGTCGCCGGCGCGCGCGTCGTCCTGGTCGACGGCCGGGTCACCGCCACCTGGACCACCGCCGCGGCCGGGGCCGGGGCCGGGGCCGGGGTGACCGTCACCCCGCTGCGCCCCCTCACCCGAACCGAGCACACCGCCGTCGTCGAGGAAGGCCGGGCCCTCGCCGCGTTCCTGACCGACAGCGACCGCGTGGACGTCGCGCGATGAGCTCCCGTGCCCGTTTCGGTCACGGGCGCCGCGGGTCGTGCGCCTCGTCGGGCCGCCGGGGCGGTTTGGTCAGGTACAGCAGGTACGCGGCCAGGGCGACGGGGAACCCCAGTGACAGCCGTTGCCAGACAAGGTCGTCCACGCGGACCACGTGCAGCTCGTGGTAGATCAGGTGCGGCACGCTGAACAGCAGCGAGCCGATCAGGACCGCCCGGACGAACACCGGCTCCGGCCGCCCGACGCAGACCGCGGCGACGGGGGTGAACTGGAGCAGGGCCAGCCCGAAGTCCCGCACGAGGTGTTCGTTGTAGGGCGGCAGCAGGCGCACCCAGGCGTGGGACGGGGTCGGGAAGGTGGAGAAGAACCCGGCCGGTGACACCGCCGCCCACAGCGCGGGTCCGGTCTGCCACAGCACCAGCAGTGCCAGGCCCAGGCGCAGCCGCGTCGTCGTGCTCATCCACCGTCCCCGGGTCGTGGCGGGCCGCGCTTCGCCGGGTTCTCGGCCCGGTCGGGCGACCGTCCGGTACCGACACATGCCCACGGAATGGTGGAGCACGTCGAACGGTCCGGCGAACGCGGCGCGGGCCGATCCACCTCGGCGGTGCCGGTCACGGACCGGAGTGGAGCAGCGCGGTCACGGTCCGTTGTGGACGGATTCGCTCGTTCGTGGAGGCACTGTGGCCGTTCGGTGGAGTGGCGCGGCCGCACGATGGCGGTATGCCCGGAAGCGTTCCGCGGCTCGGGAAAGGGGACGGACCATGATGGACCTCCGACGTGCCGCCTCGGCCGTCGCCGCGTGCCTCGCCGCGCTCGGCACGGTGACGGCGTCGACCGCCACACCCTCGGCCGGGGCGGCGCCGTCCTGCGCGGTGCACGACGGCGTCTACGGCGCCGCGTTCTACGGTGACGAGAACGCCCTGCTCACCGACGAGTCCGGTGCCCCGGGCACGCCGGTCGTGCTCCGGCCGCCGCTCGGCGGGCCCGGCTACCAGGAGTGGGCCGTCGACTCCGGCGGTGCCGGCACGTGCACCATCCGGAACCTGCGCAGCGGCCTCTACCTGGCGCCCGCCGCCGAGGTGAGGCCGCACCAGCTCGTCCTCGTCGACACTCACCCGTTCGAGTGGCAGGTGCGGATCAGCTCGCAGGCTGACCGCGTGGTCATCTCGGCCCCGCTGCCCGACGGCGAGCTGCGACTCGACCAGTCGCCCCTGCTGATCCACCCGCCCTACGTCGACCTCCAGCAACCCAAGCCGTACGGCGCGCAGGAGTGGCAGCTGACCTGGCACGAGTGACGTCCGCCCGCCGTCCCGCCGCTGAACGTCCCGGTCGGTCGGGGACCTTCGCCCGCGTCGCCCGACCACCGCCGGACGCGAAGCTCTGGTCGAAGACGAGACCAGGAGGACAGCGACCATGACAGCGTTCAGCCACCCCGGTGCCGCGGCGAGGCCCACCACCGGTGCCACGACCCGCTCGACCACGACGACGGCGGCCCGTGCCGACGCCGGCGCCATCGCGCTCGCGGTCCTGCGGATCACGACCGGGTTCGTGTTCCTGTGGGCGTTCTTCGACAAGCTCTTCGGGCTCGGGTACGCCACCCGGTCGGCCAACGCGTGGATCAACGGCGGATCGCCCACCAAGGGCTTCCTCGGCCACGTCGCGGTCGGCCCGTTCGAGTCGACCTTCCACGCCTGGGCCGGCGCCTGGTGGGCGGACGGGCTGTTCATGCTCGGCCTGCTCGCCATCGGACTCGCCGTCGTGGCAGGCGTCGGCCTGCGCCTGGCCGCGGTCGCCGGAACCGTCATGATGCTGATGATGTGGGCCGCCGAATGGCCGCCGGCCCAGGTCACCTCGGCCGGCGAGCCCAGCATGTCGACCAACCCGATCGTCGACTACCACGTCGTCTACGCCGTCGCGCTGATCGCCGTCGCCCTCACCGGCGCCACCAAGTGGAGCCTCGGCCGCCGGTGGGCGACCCTGCCGGTCGTCCGCGACCACGCCTGGCTGCGGTGACGCGGACCGGAGCGGGCGGGTCCCGAGGGTCCGCCCGCCCAGCCGGGCCCTCGTCACAACCACCCACCCCGCGACCGGAGGCACCCCATGACCACGACGATGCACGCCGACCCCGTCACCGCGGACGACCTCGCCCACCTGCCCGAGCCGGCGCAGCGCTACCTGCGGTTCGCCCGGGTCCTCGGCCGGCCGGCCGACGTGTCGTTCCACGCCGCCGCGCACGGCTTCTTCCGCCTGCGCCCCGACCGGAGGTGGATCGCCTGCACGACCGAGCAGCGCAACGACGCCACCACCCTGACCCGCGACTTCCGCATGCGGCTCAAGCTCGCCCACCTGGTCCCGGTGCGGGCGGAGGACGTCTACGAGCACGGCCACGGCCGGATGCACGCCACCGCCCTCGGGGTGCTCCCGGTCGCCGACGGACGGGGCCGCGAGTTCGACCTCGGCGAACTCGTCACGTTCCTCGACGACGCGGTCCTGCTCGCACCGTCGATGCTGCTCCGGCTCCCGGTCGAGTGGACCGCCGTCGACGGGCACGCCTTCGACCTCACCCTGACCGACCACGACAACGCGGTCACCGCCCGGGTCACCGTGGACGACCGGGGCGCGCCCCGCGAGTTCACCACCGAGGACCGCTGGGCGGACCTGCCCACCGGCCTGGCCCGGACCCGCTGGTCGACCCCGGTCGACGGCTGGTGCCTGGTCGCGGGCCGCATGCGCCCCCGTCGCGGCACCGCGGTCTGGCACCTGCCCGACGGACCGTTCGCCTACGCCCAGTTCGACTTCACCAACGCCGACATCACCTACCGCACAACGCCTTGACCGCCGCCGGCCAGGAGGTCGTTCGACCCGGCTTCCCCGCCGAGGGCGTCCTGGTGGAGGTTCACACACGTGCGCGAGCCCCGGATCAGGTTGTCGCAGACGGCCTCGACGTCGTCACCGACCAGTTCCAGGACGCCCTTGCCGATGATCCCCAGCACGCGGACTTCCAGCGTGCCTCCCAGTATCTCCGTCAGGTCACGGTGGCGAGCTGCGTCGTCAGCGCGTGGGCAAGGCCGGCGGCTTGGTCGGCGTCGAACCACGCCCGCGGTGTGGCCAGGTGCAGTGCGAGGGTGCGGTCGACGCGGGTGACGAACACGGCCGGGACCGGGCCCGGTGGTGGGGCGTAGCCGAACGCCCCGGTCAGCTCGACGCCCGGTGGCAGCGTCGAGCGGAAGCGGTGGGTGGCCATGTTCGTCAGCATCATGGTGAACGGGATGGGTGTCGGCGCGTGGAGCAGGTAGCGGAGGGCCACGGCCTGCCGTTCGGCGTGGGCGGTCCCGCGGGCCGAGGCGAACCGGCGGTCGATGACGTGGCCGAGCGCGGCCGGGGTGGTGTCGGCGTCGACCCGGGCGGTGACGGGGACGAACGACGTGGCGGTGACGAGCCGGTGCGCGGGGATGGGCGGCGTGGTGCAGGGCCGCAGGCCGATCGTGACGCCGAGGGACACGCCCCGGCGGTTCGGCGGCGTCCGGGTGCGGGCGGCGAGCAGAATGGTCGCGCACAGCAACGCGGTCGACGTTGTCCTGTGCTGCCGGGCCGTGCGGTGGAGCCGGTGCGCTCGGGCTTCGGTCAGTTCGACGGTGTGCAGGTGGGCGCCGGGTTCGGGCGGGGAACCGGGTCGGTGGAGGGGCAGTCGGGCGGCGGGGTGCACGGCCATGCGGAAAGCCTGGCCGGCGAGCCACGCGGCGACCGCGAGCGGCGGGTGGCGGTGGGCCGGCAGGTCGTCGGTGGCGGGGTGCACGGCTCGCTCGGACGGCGGGCTCGGCTCCGGACCCCCGGTGACGAGCGCGGTGTAGGTCTGCCACAGCAGGGACACCAGGGACAGGGCGGACACGCCGTCGCTGATCGCGTGGTGGATCGCCACGACCAGCCGGTGGGCGCCGTCCGGTTGACGCTCGAGGGTGACGCGCAGCAACGGGTCGCCGGCGGCGAAGGGCCCGTCGAGCGGTTCGGGTCCGCGCACGTGCCGCAGCTCGGGCGGTGGCTCGTCGGGGGCGGGTGTCAGCCGATGTCGGCGCCCGTCACGGGTGATGCGGAAGCCGAGCAGGGGGTGGTGGTCGCACAGCCGCTGCACGGCGCGGCTCAGGGCCCGGGTGTCGAGGGGTCCGCGGACGGTGGCGCCGAGGACCACCGGCGTACCGGTGCGCGCCACGAACTCCTCCAGGGCGGACAGGGGGCGGCCGGGTCTCATCGGGGTACCTCCGGGGTGCCGGGTCAGGTGTCCCACCACCAGCGGATGGACGGGATGGGCGGCGGTGAGGTGTCGGTGGGCGGGGTCGTGGTGGTCGCGGCGAGCGTGGTGACGGCCGCGGGGTGGCGGCCGTCGGGGTTGCGGTAGCGGTCGGCGCGCAGGCCCCATTCGAGGTTGCCGGGTAACAGGCAGGTCAGGTGGTCCACGTACGCGCGCAGGGGTGTGCTCGCCCGCCGTAGGACCTGGTCGCGCAATTCCGTGAACCGGAACGTCAGCCGGTCGCACAGCTCGACCGCTCGGCCGAGGGCGTCCTGCCGGCTGAGGTGGTGCTCGCGGCGCAGGATCTCCACCAGGCACAGCCCCGAGGGCGGTGTGCCTTCGGCTCGGGCGATCCAGAGCTCCTTGCCGTAGGAGAACAGGTCGTCGTCGAACGCGGCGGTGGTCAGGGCCAGCTCGGTCAGGGCGCGCACGGCCGGTGCGGACAGCTCCCGCTCGGGGATCTCCTCCCCGTCGATGATCTCGGCCCAGGACAGGGTCGCGGTCCCCGCGGCCGTGTGGTGGCGCAGGTGGGCGTAGTCGTCGAGCGCGGGTGTGCTGTCCGCGGTGCGGTGGGCGATCTCCCAGAGCACGGCCAGGAACCAGGCGCGGTGCGCGTCCGCGCAGCGCCGGACCTGGGTCGGGGTCGCCCATCGCCCGGCCCGCCGCGCGAGGTCGCGCACGGGCGCGAGCAGCGCGTCCCCGGGGCCGTCCGCAACCGTGCCGGGCACCTCGAGCACGCGGGCGATCTTGGTAGCCGGCTCGGTGAACGAACCGAGTGCCCGGCCGGATGTGCCCTCGTCGCAGTAGACGTCGTCGAAGTGGAACATCACCGTGCACCAGTCCACCGCCAGTTGGAGCCGATCGGTGGGCGCGTGCGGCATGATCCGGCCGTAGAAGCCGGGGCAGTCGTTGCCGCGCATGCGGTCCAGCTGCCGCGGCGACAGCGCCAACCCGAAACCGGTGATCCACTCGGCGGTCCGCCGCGCCAGCACGGCCTCCTCCGGGTGCCGCACGGCGGGCAGCGGGCAGAAGCGCGGCGGCAGCTCGACCGTCACCTCCCCCGGCACGGGTTCACCGCCCGCGCACTTCGAGCAGCAGGCGGCGCGGGCGCAGGGCGGTGGACAGCGCCACCGGCCGGACGTCGCTGCCGCGAGCGCCGCGCAACCGCCACCGGCTCACCACCGTGGCCAGCAGCAAGCTGCTCTCGGCCAGCCCGAACGCCTCCCCCGCGCACTTGCGGGCACCACCGCCGAACGTGACGAACGCACCGCGTGGCAGTTCCCGCGCCCGCTCCGGCAGCCACCGGTCCGGGTCGAACGCCCGCGGCCGGTCGTGCACCTCGGCCCGCAGGTGCACCGCGGGCGGGCAGAACGCCACCGTCGTGCCGACGGGCAGCCGGTGCCCGCCCAGCTCGACCGCCTCGGTGGTGATCCGGGTGAACAGCCACCCCGGCGGGTACAGGCGCAACGCCTCGGTGACCACGCGCCCGGTGCACGCCAGGCGCGGCAGGTCGGCGGCGCGGGCCGGTCCGCCGCCCAGCACCTCGTCGACCTCCGCGCGCAGCCGTCGCGCCACCTCCGGGTTCCGGTCGAGCAGGTGCAGCGCCCACGACACCGTCGCGGCCACGCTGTCGGACCCGGCGACCAGCATGGTCAGCACCTGGTCGCCGACCTCCGCGTCGTCCAGCCTGCCGTGCCCGTCCTCGTCGCGGGCGGCCAGCAGCGAGGACAGCAGGTCGCCCCGATCACCGTCACCGCGGCGGTAGTCGGCGACCAGGGCGTCGATGTCACGCCGCAGGTCGGCCAACGCCCGGTCGAACCGGCGGTTGACGGCCACCGGCAGCCGTTGCACCACCCCGGGCACGAACATCCGCGCGGTGACCTGCTGCAGCACCGTCTCCACCGATCGCCGCACCCGGTCCACCGCGCCGTCGTCGGCACGGGTGGTGAACAGGCACCGCAGCACCGTGCGCAACGCCGCGCCGAACAACGCCGGGTAGACGTCGACGACCTGCCCGTCCCGCCACGCCGACGTCAGCGCCGAGGACTCCTCCTCCATGACCTCCCCGTAGCGCTCCAGCCGCGCGCGGTGGAACGCGGGCTGGATCAACCGCCGCTGCCTGCGGTGCTCGGCGTGCGCGCAACTGCCGACGCCGTTGCCGATCGTGGCGCGCACCCGGTCGAAGAACGGGCCGCCCTTGTCGAACACCCGGTCGTCGGTCAGCACCTGCCACACCAGGTCCGGGTGGCACGGCACGTAGGCCCGCACCGGCCCCAACCGCACCTGGACCAGGTCGCCGAGCGCGGACAGCGACCCCATGAACCGCAACGGGTCGCGCATCATCGGCCACGCGTGACCGATAACCGGCAGCGCTCCCGGCGCCACCGCCGCGGTGCGGTTCATCGGACCTCCAGCGATGTGCTCGCGCAAGACCACGATGACGGCCCGCGACCACCCCGGCACTCCGGGACCACGCGTTCGGCCGCCCGGCATCCAGGTCACCGCCCAGCCCTACACGACGGCGTGCCAGTGCTCGGGCACGGGTTCGGGGTGGATCGGCTCGCCGTTGACCCGGTCCCGGTAGAACCACTCCCGGAACTCGCTCGGTTCGACGATGCGGTTCTGGTAGCCGCGGCGGTGGTCGATGTCGTCCTGGGCGGTCTTGTGGGTCGCCCGCGCGCGGTGCCGGCGGTGGCAGGTGTCGTAGTCCATGCGGTGCAGGTGGATCAGGTAGAGGTTCGGGTCGTGGTCGGTGGCGTGGTCGGCGCGCTCGTGGAAGCCGCCGCGCCAGGTCATGGGCACCGTTGCGAGCAGGGGTTTGGAGTACAGGGGATTGGCGAACCAGGTGGAGCGCTGGGCGAGGACGCCGCGCGCGGGGTCCAGCGGCGGTTCGCGGTCGTGCAGGTGCAGGACCTCGTAGCCGGTGCAGTTGACGAAGTCCCGGTCGAACCGGTCGAGGTAGGCGCCCAGGTCGCAGAAGCGCGGGTCGGGGGCCACGATCTCGTCGACGTCCGTGCTGAGCACGACGTCGTACCGGTCGACCAGGTCGTGCTGGTGCCGCTGCACGACGTCGCGGTGCCAGTCGCTGCTGAACTCCTCGTGGTGCACGGGGGTGCGCACGAACCGGTCGTCGGGTTCGAGGTCGGGCGGCGGTTGGTGGTGCAGGACGTGGATGTCTTCCGGGGCGAAGAAGCGGGAGTAGTAGTCCAGCCAGCGGGGGAAGAAGTCCGGTTCGTCGCGGATGAGGGTGAGCACGGCCCTGGTCCCGCGCGGGCGGGCGACCGGTCGCAGCGACCAGCGCTGCTGGGGGCCGTGCCAGAAGTCGTGCTGGGCGAGCCGGGGTTCGTGGCCGGTGTCGGCGTTCCACAGGTCCAGGTACCTGCCGCTGGCGAGGTTGGCCAGGGCGTGCTCGCCGGAGCGCAGCGGCACCAGTCGCCAGTGCTGGTGCCGCTGCCCCGCGCTGGCGTCCTCCAGCACGACCTCGGCGCCGTTGTGACCGGCGGCGCCCGCCACCGACAGCAGCGCGCCGGTGGCGGCGTTGCGCACCACGACGGTGTGCCGCGCGGCGGGCACGGGGGTCAGCCGCCAGTGCTGCGCCGGGTCGTCCGGGTCGGGCCAGCCCTGGCGGACGCGCCGGCCGTCGGCGACGAGCGCCTTGCCGCTGGCGGTGTTGACCACGGTGAGCGGGGCGTCGGGCGGGACGGGCATGTCAGACGCGCTCCAGCCGCCAGTGCTGGTTGTGCCGCTCCTGGTAGGTGGGGTAGTCGCCCCAGTAGAAGTACTGGAACACCGGCGCGTCGCGCTGCGTGCTGCCGCCCTGGATGTCGAGGACCTTGCCGGTGTGCAGGTTCTGGATGCGGAACACCGGGCCGGCCGCGGCGGAGCCCGCGGGGAACAGCAACCACTCCTTGTGCGGACCGCTGGGGTCTTCCCGGGTGAGGATCTCGGCGCCGTCGGCGGAGGACATGCCCACCACCTCCAGGTAGCGGTCGCGGGCCGGGTCGAGGTTCTTGATGCGGTAGCCACCACCCGGCACCGGGATGAGCTCCCAGTGCTGCGCCTGCGAACCGGTGTAGTCGTTCTGGTCGACGTTGCCGCCGTCGCCGGTCCAGTTCGGGTCGTCCAGTTGCAGGTAGAGGTCGCTGAGCGTGCTCTGGATCTTGTACTTCCCCGACAGGTCCGGCACGACGATCTTCACGGTGGTCGAGCCGGTCTTCACGCCGTCCACGATCACGTCGACCTCGCCGTGCGTCGCCATCTCGCGGGTCACCGGTGTGCCGGCGGGCGCCGTGGCGGCGGGAAACTCCAGCTCGAAGTCCAAGGTGGAGGGCGCGGCGCCGGTGAAGGGGCCGAAGCCGCCGGCCGGGTGGACGGTGACGAACGGTTCGAGCGCCCGGTCCGGCACCAGGTTGACGTTGCTCAGGGTGGTGATGCCCGCGGTGCCGAGGTCGATGATCGTCTGGACCACGGCGTCGGCCGCGATGCCGTCCCGGTAGGTGCCGCCGGTCGCGGCGGCGATGCGCGAGCCCTGTCCCGCCGTGCCCGCCAGGACGCCGCACATGCTCTGGTAGACGGTGCCGCCGGAGACGGGCACCGGGTCGGCGTTGAGCCCGGTG
This sequence comes from Actinosynnema sp. NPDC091369, assembly GCF_044757065.1. Taxonomy (NCBI): domain Bacteria; kingdom Bacillati; phylum Actinomycetota; class Actinomycetes; order Pseudonocardiales; family Pseudonocardiaceae; genus Actinosynnema; species Actinosynnema sp. NPDC091369. The sequence continues at coordinate 32,062 of NZ_JBIVUG010000022.1, forward strand.
TTCCCGCCACCCGAGGCGGTGCTGATGGCCAGCACGAAGATGCCCTGCGCCTGGAGCTTGGCGGTGGCCGAGTGCTCGGTGATGTCGTAGGTCAGGCCCGACACGGCCTGGCAGATCGGCTCGTGGCCGGGCGCGTCACCGACCCAGACGACGATCCGCTTGGCGTCGGCGCGCCAGCCGATCGACCCGCCCGGCGGCTGCGCGAGCTGGTCGAACGCGTAGAACTGGCCCTCGGCGATGGTGCTCCCGCCGCCCGTGGCCGACCACGCGCGGATGCCCGCCGCGGCCGAGGCGGGGGCGGGACCCAGCGGTACCTGGTGCCGGAACCGGTCCGGCTGCGGGTCTTCCATGTCCTTGTAGTTGCCCACTCCGAAGTGGACGTCCGCGCCCACGCCGGCCGCCGCCGTCACCAACCGGTTGAGGATGTCCTCGACGCGGGCGCTGACCGCGCTGATGATCGTGCCCATGCTGCCGGTGCTGTCGACGAGGAAGTACACGTCGATCTTCGGGATCACCCCGCTCCCGGGCAGCCGGACCTCGACCCGCTCCCGGTGGCTGGTGAGCGAGTCCGGGTTCGAGGCCACATCGATGGTCGCCGGGTCGATCTGGGCGGTGCTGGGCATGGTGGAGTCCTCCTGGTGGTGCCGTCGGCCTGGGACGTCGTGCAGCGGTCGGTCAGACGCGCTCCAGGACCCAGTGCTGGTTGTGCTTCTCGCGGTAGGTCGGGTAGTCGCCCCAGTAGCCCTGCTGCGACACCCGCGCGTCGGGGTCGAGGCTCTGGTTGCGCACGTCGAGGACCAGCCCGGAGTGCAGGTTCTGGATGCGGAACACCGGGCTGCCGTCGGCCGCGACGCCCGCCGGGACGAACAGCCACTCCTTGTGCGGGCCGGAGGGGTCGTCCCTGGTCAGCACCTCGGCGCCGTTGTCCGTCGACATGCCCACCACCTCCAGGTACCGGTCGCGGGCCGGGTCGCAGTTCTTCATCCGGTAGCCGCCGCCGTTGACCGGCACCAGCTCCCACTGCTGCGCGTCGAGCCCGGTGTCGTCGTTCTGGTCGACGTTGGCGCCGTCGCCGTTCCAGTTCGGGTCGTCGAGCTGGAGGTAGAGCTCGCTCAGGGTGCAGCGGATCTTGTAGCGGCCGGTCAGGTCCGGCACCGTGACCGCCACCCGGACCGAGCCGGTCGTCACGCCGTCCACGACCACGTCGACCGAGCCCTCGACCACCTGCTGCCGGGTGGTCGTGCTCGCCGGGCCGGGCTTGGCGCTGGGGAACTCCAGGTCGAAGTCCAGGGTGCGGGCCTGCGTGCCGGGGAACGGCCCGTAGCCCGCGGGGTGGACCCGCACGAACGGCGCGATCACCGCGTCCGGCACGAGCGCGACGTTGCCGATCGTGCTGATGCCCGTGGTGCCGAGGTCGATGATGGTCTGGACGATCGTCGCGGGCGTGATGCCGTCGGCGTAGGTTCCGCCGGTCGCGGCGGCGATCCGGCTGCCCTGGCCAGCGGCGCCGCCGATGCCGCAGTTGCCCGTGTAGGGCGTTCCGCTGGACAGCGGCGCCGGGTCGACGTCCAGCCCGGGTCCGGACGCGCCCGACGGGGTGCTGACCACCAGCACCACGATGCCCTCGGCGCACAGCTTGGTGGTCACGGACTGCTCGGTGATGTTGTAGGTCAAGCCGGACACGGCCTGGCAGATGGGGTCGTGGCCGGGCGCGTCGCCGATCCACAGGACGATCCGCTTGGCGTCGGCGCGCCAGCCGATCGACCCGCCCGGCGCCTGGGCGAGGTGGTCCAGGGCGTAGAACTGGCCCTCGGCGGTGGTCGTGCCGCCGGCGACGCCCCAGCTCCGGATGCCGCCCGCGGCGACCGAGGAGTCCGAGGTCAACGAGACCTGGTGCTGGAAGCGCTGCGCGAGGGGGAAGTCGAGGTCCCGGTAGTTCCCGACGCCGAACCGGATGTCGGCGCCGACGCTGCCCGCCTCGGTCACGAGCCGGGCGAGGATGTGCTCGACGCGGGCGCGGACGGCATCGATGATGGCGGTCATGCTGCCCGTGCTGTCGACGAGGAAGTAGACGTCGATCTTCGGGATCGTCCCGCTCGCGGGCAGGTGCACCTGGACCGGTTCCCGGTGGCTCGCGGGCGAGTCGGGATCGGTCGCGACCTCGACGTCGGACGGGGACAGCGGTGTGGTGGTGGGCATGGCGTGATGCCTCCTCATCCCTGGTCTCGGGCCACCCGGCGATTGCGGACCCCGACCGAGGATCACAATTCCCAACCTGGAATGGAATGACCGGACCCGGCGGTCAACCCAAAAGTGTGCAGTCGCGATCCCCGGCGAGGCCGTCGCGGAACACCACTCGTACAGGGAATCGACAACCGCCCGCGCCCACTCGCGAGACGTCCGCCAATACGTTCCTCCTCGACCATGTCGGTGATTCCGGCCCACCGCGTGAGGACGTCGACAACGGAGGACCCCGTCGCCTTCACCGTCAGCTACACCGGCTCCGACCTCTTTCCACACCTGATCGGGGCATGCCGGCACTGCGCGTGGAACGCGCATGGGGTGTAGTGGGACCCGACATGGGGAGGGATATGTCCTTGCTGGCCAGTACCGGCATCGGCGCGGTCGTGCTGACGGTGTCCGCCTTGGTCCGGATCGGATTGGGAGCATCCTCGAATGGGGTCAGGACAAACACGGACGAGGGTCGTCGTGGGCGAACGCGGGGCGACCTGGCGCGACTCCGCGAAAGCGGCGTGGTCACAATTCCCGAGCAGTGTGTCGGTGGTGATTCCGGCGCACAACGAGGAGGCGTCGATCGCGGGCACCATCCGGTCCTGCCGTGCGCAGAGCTATCCGATTGACCAGATCATCGTGGTCGCGGACAACTGCTCCGACCGCACCGCCGACATCGCCCGCGGCATGGGCGTGGTGGTGGTCGAGGGCAAGGGCGGGTCGAAGGCGTCGGCGCAGAACATGGCCCTGGCCGGGATCACCAGCGACGCGGTCGTCGCGCTCGACGCCGACGCCACCCTGTCCACCCGCGCGGTCGAGCAGATGATGGACACCTTGCGCCGCGGCTACGCCGGGACCTGCCCCTCGGCGCTCCCGTGCGACACCTCGACCCCGTACAGCCGGTACCGCACGCTCTACCACGCGATCGCCAACGGCTGGGTCCGCCCGCTCCAGGACGTGTTCGGCCGGCAGTTGGTGCTCAGCGGGATGGCCAACTGCCACCGCACCGACGTGCTGCGCGAGGTGGGCGGCTACCCCGACGACAACATCACCGAGGACTTCAACCTCACGTGGACCCTGCACCGCCTGGGTCACCGGGTCGGGTTCACCCCGGAGGCGTTCGTCTACACCCGGGAACCCACCTCGCTGTAGGAACTGCTGTCCCAGATGCACCGCTGGACCGCGGGGTTCGCGCAGACCATGGTCAAGCACCGGGCACCCGCGATGGACGGCGGCTCGTTCATCGTGGTCGCGTCCCAGGTGATCGACTCGCTGGTGGGCGGGCTGGCCACGTGCAGCCTGGTGCCCTACCTCGCCCGGCACGGCCTGGTGCGCGGGTTGCGCAGCTGGTGGAGCCCGCTGTGGGTGCTCGTCGCGGCCGCGTCGCTCGCCGTGGCGGCCCGGCAACTGGGGTGGCGCACCACGATCAGGTGCCTGCCCAGCTGGTTGGCCCTGCAGTACCTCACCGGGCCGCTGACCGCGTGGTGGTTGTTCCGCGAGTGGGTGCTGGGTCGTCGGCTGACCAGTTGGACCGGCAGGCACGGCCGACGGCCGACGCTGACGCCGATGACCGCGCGCCGCAAGATCACCCTCGCCGCCGGTGCGACGGCGACCGTGCTGTGGGCGGCGCGGCGGCTGCGGGGACGCTCAGCCGATCAGGCGCCGCAGCAACCCCGGTGACGGCGCGGCGGACAGGTCGGCTTCGGGGTGCAGGCGGCGGAACTCGCGCAACTGCCACTCGTAGGCGTCCGCCGCGCGGGTCAGCGCCTTGCCTCGCGCACGGCTGTCCCCGTCGTCGGCGGGGCGCGTCGCTCGGTCGCACCACGTCCTGACCGCCGCCTCGACCAGCATGGCCACCCCGACCGCCGCGTGTCCCGCGCAGCGGCGCGCCGCGCGGCGTTCCGGCACGGTGTCCACCAAACGTTGGAGCACCTGCCGCACCGCGACCGCCGTCACGGCCTGCGACAGCCAGTTCGCCCCCACACCCGCGACCAGCGACCCCTTCTTCCCCGACGGGTGCCCCGGGTGACCGGCGGCCGTCCGCAACACCTGCGGCAGCACCGACAGCAGCGGGACCACCGCCTGCCGCCCGGCGTCGTCGCCGAGCACGCTGACCGGGATCAGCGCGGCCGATCCCGCGCCGTCGGACCGGGTCGACCGCCGCAGGGCCGCGGCGAAGCCCGGGATCGTCGACAACGCCTCGCGCACGCGGGCCGGGGAAGCCCGGCCCCGCACCAGGTCCCACTTGGTCACCACGAACCGGACGGGCTTCCCGCGCGAGGCAGTCAGCTTCCACACCCCGGCCATGTCCCGCTCGAACCCGTCGCGGTCGCCGTCGAGCAGACCCGCGACCCGTCGCCCGTCCACGACCACCAGCACCGCGTCGGCGGCACGGGCCCGGGCGGCCAGCGCTTTCGCGGCCGGGTGCCCCTCCCCCGCGACGGCGTCCCCGTCGTAGTCGACCAACCGCGCGTCGAACAGCGGTTCCCCGGACTCCGCGACCGCTTCGAACCACAGGTCCGTCAGCGCGGGGCGACCCCCGCCCACCGGGGCCTCGACGCCGTCGGCGCGCAGCGACCGCCACGCCTCGGCCAGGGCCAGGGCCGTCACCGGGTCGGGCCGGAGCGCGGGGGCCGGCGCCGGCTCCCACTCGTCCAGGCCGTGCTTCATCGCGGCCAGCAGGCTGCTCTTGCCCGCGCCCGCCGGACCGATCGGGACGATGTCGAGTAGCGGCACGTTCCGCACCGTAACGACCACCCGCCGACCTCGTCGGCCCTCACCGGCGGGGCGCCGCCCCGGTGCCCTCACCCACCGCCACCTCGCACCCACCATTCGGGTCACCGCCGGCTCTGGTGGGAGGAAATCACGTGCCGGGCGCACGACGCGCGTGCTCCCGGCACCACTTCCGTGGACGCGTGATGACACCACCGGGGGAAACTCGCGCCCGACGAACGGTGGGGGCACGGATCGGGTCCGTGCCCCCGCGATGATCACCGGCCGGAGTGCCGCAGCCACGCCGTGAACGGGTCGAGCGCTCCCGCCACCGGAAGCGGCTCGACGGTCCGGCCGCCGAGGTCGAGCCCGCGGTAGGAGGCCCGGTAGTCGAACCCGTACCGCGCCACCTCGTCGGCCCCGACCGCGTAGTAGACGGTGTCGATGCCGTGGTCGAACGCGGCCCGGTAGCACATCCCGCAGGGTTCGCCCGAGGCCAGCAGCACCGACTCGGCCACCAGCTCCGGCCCGGCGGGCCGCACGTCGCGCAGCGCCACGATCTCGGCGTGCGCGGTGGGGTCGCGCTCGACCAGCACGCGGTTCACCCCGGTGCCGAGGACCCCGGCGGTGGGATGGACCACGACCCCGGCGAACGGGATGCCGCCGCGTTCGACCTCGGTCAGCGCGATCCGCACGGCGTCGCGCAGGTGGCCGGTGATCCAGTCGACGTCCAGCGTGGACATCACGCCTGACCCGAGGCGTACTTCGGGCTGGAGGCCAACTTCAGCCACACCACGCCGCCGATGATCACCGCCAGCCAGAGGACGCGCGCCGGGGTGAGGGGCTGGTCGAGCAGGAACGCGCTGACCACGGCCGCGCCGGACGAGCCGATGCCGGTCCAGACGGCGTAGCCGATGCCGACGTCGATGTTCTTCAGCGCCAGGCTGAGCGTGAAGACGGTGAGGAAGAAGAACACGCCCGCGGCGATCGACCAGCTCAGGTCGGTGAAGCCCTTGCTGCCGCCGACGCTGACCGCGTAGCCGATCTCGACGAGGCCGGCGAGCAGCAGGATGAGCCAGGCGCGGCGGTTCGCGGCGACGGTCGTGTCCTCGTGCCGGGTCGTGCCGGGTTGCTGGGTCGAGGTGGTCATCTCGTGTGCATCCTTTGCGATGGTCTACGTGCAGGTCTGAGGGCGTCGGGTCAGACGGCCGCGCCGGAGAGCTCCAGCCCCACCACGCCGACGATGACGACGGCGATGCCGAGGACCTTGCGCCAGTCCAGGCGCTCCTTGAACAGCAGCGTGCCGAGCAGCACGATGCCGACCGAGCCGAGGCCGGTCCAGATCGCGTAGCCCACGCCGACGTCCAGGGTGATGAGCGCCAGGCTCAGGAAGAAGGTCCCCAGCGCGCCGATGACGAGCGTGAGGACGGACGGCCACAGCCGGGTGAAGCCCTTGGCGGCGTTGGCGCACAGCGCGAAGGCGATCTCGAAGACGGTGGCGATCGCCAGGTAGACCCAGTGCATGTCGCTTTCCTTTCCTTGCTAGCTCAGCGCTTTGCGCAATTCGTCCGGGTTCGGCACGCCCTCGATGCGGTGCGAGCCGATGTCGATGGTCGGGACGGCCCGCACGCCCGCCTCGCGGGCTTCGGCCACCGCCGCCCGGTGCCGCTCGGCGTACCGGCGCTCGGCCAGCGCGGCGGCGAACTCCCCGGCGTCCAGGCCCACCCCGGCGGCGATCTCCTGGAGCACGTCGGGCCGGCCGATGTCGCGGTCGTGCTGGAAGAACGCCCGCAGCACCGCCCGGTGGTACTCCCCGGCCAGGCCGTGCTCCTCCGCGAACAGCGCGCCCTCGAACGGCAGGTGCGTGTACGGCTGCGGCGAGACGGTCGGCAGCTTGATCGGCACCCCGAGCCGCTCGGCCATCGGGTAGACCGAGGTGCGCCAGACGCGGGGCAGGTACTCGTCCTCCGGGCGCAGGGTGGGGTTCGGGTGGGGCCGCAGCTCGTAAGGTCGCCACCTGACCGCGGCCCCCGCCTCCGCGGCGGCCGTCTCGATGACGTCCTCCGCGAGCAGGCAGTAGGGGCACACGTAGTCGAAGTAGACGACGACCTCGGGTGGGTTCATGTCTCCTCTCCGATCGACTCGCGGATACCGGCCCAATAGTTGCATGCATGTGCATGCTCTTGTCAAGCCTCATCGCCTGACCCGGTCATGACGGCAAGATGGAGGCCGCTGACCAGCCACTACTCTCATTTCGGGCATCACTGAACCTGGCACACCTCGCCGCACAGGTCCATGCACGAACATGGACATGCGCACGGACGACGCCCCTGGCCCGAATGGCCGAACCACGTGTGACCAGCGTGTTTGACATGCAGGAGTGAGCGAGACCTTCGACCTCCGGCGCGGCAGCCGGTAGAGTCGTTCTCAGCCCGTTGTATGTACCAGCATCCTCGGCCGCAGCCAAGCGGATGCCCGACTAGAATGTTGCTCACGCATGAACTTGGCTGCCCGATCCGAAGCGCAGGTGACGAGATGAGCGCAGCTCCCCGCCAGACCACCGAAGCCACCGCCTCCGACCAGGCGGCCTGGAACAGGGTGCTGACCTTGCACGTCCTCGTCGAACGCCAGCTCGCGCAGGCGATGCAGCGGCGGCACGGCGTCGGGCTGTCGGAGTACCGGGCGCTGGCCGAGCTGTCGAAGTCGGCCGCGGGCGAGTGGCGCATGCAGGAGCTCGCCGACCGGATCGGCCTGGGCCAGAGCTCGGTGACCCGCCTGGTCGCACGCCTGGACGCACTCGGTTTCGCCCGGCGGGACCTCTGCCCCGACGACAAGCGCGGCGTCTACGCGGTCATCACCGACGAGGGCAGGCAGCTGCACGTCGCGGCCACGGCGACCTACGCCGAGGTGCTCAGCTCCGCCTTGAACACCGCCGGCGCCGACCAGGGGCTGGCCCGCCTCGTCCAGGCGATCCGCAGCGCCGGCTGACCCCTTCCCCCTCCGGCAGCAGTGCTGTCGACGGGCGGAGCAACGACGCGATGCGCCACTCGGCGTACCCGGCAGCGGTGGTGTGTGATCCCGTACCGGGTCCGAAGTAGTTGCTTGACCGTGCATCTGAGCGCCGATTAGGTTACGGGGGCGCAGCGACAGGACGGTCGGGACCGCTGAGAGATCAGCCGGGGCGAACCCTTGCCGCTTCAGCGGGCAAGCCGACCTCTCGGCGCCACGCGGCGCCGGTCCCCTCGCTCAGGTAGCCCTACCTTTTCCGCGGCACTGCTTGCTCCGAGGAGGAATCGTGCCTTCGTCGCGTTTGCTCGGTCACCTCGCCGAACACGCGGTGAACCGCTCCCGGTCGGTCGCGCTGATCGGCGCGGACCGGAAGTGGACCTACGGCGAGTTGTCCGGGCTCGCCGAGCGGTACGCGGCCGAACTGACCGCGCTCGGCGTGACCCCCCGACGGCCGGTGTGCGTTCCCGCGCACAAGTCGGCCGAGACCATCGCGTTGTTGATCGCCTGCTTCACGGTGGGCGCGGGCGTCCTCGTGCCGTCGTCCGAACTGGGCCCCGCGGCCCTGCGGACCATCTGCGCACAGGCGCGGTGCTCGCACGTCCTCACCGCGGGCCCCGGCGGAAGCCTGGTGTCCACAGTGGTCGACGCCGGCGAGCCCGAGGGTTTCGACCCCGTCGACCCGAGCGTTGCCAAGATCATGTTCACCACGTCCGGCTCGACCGGCACGCCGAAGATCGTGCCCGTGCCCGAGTCCGGTTTCGACGAGTTCGCGCAGTGGGCGGCCAAGCAGTTCGAGCTGACCGCCGACGACGTCTCGCTCAGCTACGCCCCGTTCAACTTCGACCTGTCGCTGTTGGACGTGTGGGTCTTCCTGCGCCTGGGCGCGCAGGTCGTCCTGGTCGACCCGGCGGCGGGCGCCGACGGCAAGCGGCTGCGCCTGCTGGTCGACGACCACGGCGTCACGTTCGTCCAGGGCGTGCCGCTGCTGCACCAGCTCCTCACCGAGGACGAGGACATGACGTTCCCGACCAGGACCGTCGTGTTCACCGGTGAAGCGCTCCCCCGCCGACTCCTGCCCCGCGTCGCCCGCGCGTTCCCGCGCGCCCGGCTGTTCAACGTCTTCGGGTGCACCGAGACCAACGACAGCTTCGTCCACGAGGTCGACCCGGCAGCCGAGGGACCGCGGATCCCGATCGGACGGCCGATCGACGGTGTGGACGCCGTGCTCGTCGACGACGACGGTGCCGTGGTCGACGGGCCGGGGACCGGCGAGCTGCTGGTCCGGACACCGTTCCAGACCACCGGGTACCTGGAGACCTCGCTCAACGCCAAGGCGTTCCGCCCGGCCCCGAACGGCGTCGGCGGACCGTTCTACCGGACCGGCGACATGGCCACCCGGGACGCCGACGGCTCGTTCGTCCTGGAAGGACGGCGCGACTTCCAGGTGAAGGTGCGCGGCATCCGCACGAACGTGCTGGAGGTCGAGGCCGTGCTGGCCGCGCACCCGCAGGTCGAGGCGGCCGCGGTCGTCGCCGTGCCCGACGAGGCGGCCGGGCACCGCCTGCACGCCGAGGTCGAGCGCAAGCCCGGCTCCGGCCTGACCTCGCTCGGGCTGCGCAGCCACAGCGCGAAAACCCTGCCGCGCCACGCCATCCCGTCCACGATCCGGGTCGGTGACGCACCGCTGCCCCGCACCTCCACCGGCAAGCCGGATCGCACCCTGATCAAGCACAACGTCATGGAGGGCGTTGACTGATGGACCTGGAGACCCGGATCCGCGACTACATCGTCGCCGAGTTCCTGTCCGGTGAGGACGTCGCCGACCTGACCGACGACTTCGACCTCGTCGAGAACGGCGTCGTCGACAGCCTGGGCCTGGTCCGGCTGATCTCGCACATCAGCAGGACCTACGCCATCCCGGTCGACGACATCCCGCTCGACCCGGCGAGCTTCCGCGACATCGAGCACATCTGCTCGTTCATCCGGCAGTCGACCACCGCCGCGTCGGCCTGACCGGCCACTCCTTCCCCGAAACCCATTCAACTAGGAGAGACCACGTGATCGTCCGCAGCTACGACGAGATCGCCCCGGTCGAGTGGGGCAACGGCACGAGCCACCGCCTGCTCACCGAGTCCGACGGCATGGGCTTCACCGTCTGCGAGACGCTGGTGCGACAGGGCACGACGAGCGCCCTGCAGTACCGCCGTCACCTGGAGGCGTGCTACTGCATCGGCGGTTCCGGCGAGGTCGTCACCGCCGACGGGGAACGCCACAAGATCGTCGAGGGCACCCTGTACGCCCTGGACAAGCACGACGCGCACTACCTCGTCGCCTCCGACGACGAGGACCTGCGGCTCATCTCGGTCTTCAACCCCCCGCTGCGGGGCGACGAGAAGCACGCGTTATCCGACGACGGGTTCTCCCAGTACTGATCCGGTCACGGTGGGGGTCGCCCGCCGGCCGGGTGGCCCCCGCCCACGGCACAGCGAGGGCACGAATCACCATGACTGCGACCACCGACACCTTCACCACCGTCGCCGACTGGGCCGAGGACCTCAACCGCGACACCGCGGCGTGGGACGCCCGGGGCGAGTTCCCGCGGGAGAAGTGGAAGGCGATCCAGCGCAGCGGCATCCTGGCCGTCCCGTTCGACCGGCGGTACGGCGGCCGGGGCCACTCCCTCACCGAGACCATGCGGGCGCTGGAAGGGCTCGGCCACACCTGCCGGGACGCGGGCCTGAGCTTCTCCACGTCGACGCAGATCGTCAGCGTGGGACTGGTCCTCCAGGCGTTCGGCGACGAGGAGCTGAAGTCGGCGTTCCTGCCGGGGATCATCTCCGGTGAGCTGATCACCGCGCACGCGATCACCGAGCCGGGCAACGGCTCCGACGCCACCGGCATCACCACGACCGCCCGCCGCGACGGCGACGACTACGTCCTCGACGGCGAGAAGATGTTCATCACCAACGCTCCCGTCGCGGACCTGATCCTGCTCTACGTCCGCACCGGCGCGCCGGGTCCGCTCGGGTTGAGCTGCTTCCTGGTCGAGCGCGGCACACCGGGCCTGCGCATCGGCGAACCGCTCGACAAGATGGGGCTGCGCACCTCGCCGCTCGGCGCGGTCACCCTGGACGGCGTGCGGGTGCCCGCGTCACGGCGGGTCGGCCGGGAGGGGGCGGGCTTCCTCATCCTCGACCACATCATGAAGCGGGAGATCCTGCTGTCGTTCTCGATCACGCTCGGCGAGATGGCGCACCGCCTGGACCGGTGCGTGCGGCAGGCGAAGACGCGCACGCAGTTCGGTCAACCGATCGGCGCGTTCCAGGCCGTCAGCCACAAGGTCGCCGACATGAAGATCGCGGTGGAGACGGCCCGCAAGTGGCTGTACGACACCGGGGCGAAGGTCGAGGCGGGCGAGGACGCCGCGATCGACGTCGCCGCCACCAAGACGGTGGTGAGCGAGGCGAACCTGCGCACCGCGCTGGACGCCGTCCAGATCTTCGGCGGCGCCGGGTACCTCACCGGCACCGGCGTCGAGGCGGACGTGCGCAACGCGGTCGGCGGGACGATCTACTCCGGGACGAACGAGGTGCAGCGCAACCGGATCGCGTCGTTGCTCGGCCTGCGTCCCACGACTGCCCAGGGGGTGCGACGTGACTGACGACCTGGCGCGGCTCACCGCGCCGACCGAGTTCCTCGACCACGAGTCCCGGCCCGTCCAGGAGTTCGTCGACGCCGCGGTCGCGGATCGCGGTGCCGACAAGCGGGAACTGGCGATCGCGCTGTACTACGCGGTGCGGGACGACGTGTTCTACGAGGTCTACGGCGCGGACCTGTCCCGCGACGGGTTCAAGGCCAGCCACGTCGCGACCCGCAAGCAGGGCTTCTGCCTGCACAAGTCGGTGCTCTACGCGGCGTGCTGCCGCGCGGTGGGCATCCCGGCGCGGTTGCACTACGGGAAGGTCCGCAACCACCTCGCGTCCGACCGGCTGCGCGAGCACATCGGTGGCGACGTGTTCTTCCACGGCCTGACCGCCGTGCACCTCGACGGCAGGTGGATCAAGGCGACACCGGTGTTCAACGGGTTGCTGTGCAAGCTGTACGGGCTCAAGCCGCTGGAGTTCGACGGCGTCCACGACAGCCTTCACCACCCGTTCGACGAGGACGGGCGCAAGAGCATGGAGTTCCTGGTCGACCACGGCGGCTTCGACGACCTGCCGTACGAGTTCGTGATGGACCAGATGCGGACCAACCACCCCGACTTCCTCGACGCCGAGGGCACGGGGACCGTTCGCGGCGGCTCCCTGGCCGCCGAGGCGACCAGGTGACCGCCCGGAAGGAGGACGCACGATGACCGAACCGACCGCCGTCCCGGACGACGGTTGGCGCGCCCGCGCCCGGATCGGCGTGGTCGTGCCGCACGCCGACGTCGGCCCCGAGTCCGAGATGCAGGCCCTCGCACCGCACGACGTCCTGATCCACGGCTCCCGCGTCCACTTCGGCGCGATGCGGGCGGGCGGCGAGATGGACCCGAAGATCCCGCACGCGCCGGTCCGGGCGTTCGTCGAACCACCGCACGTCGACACCGCCGTCGAACTGCTCGCCGCCGCGCCGCTCGACGTGATCGCGCTCGGGTTCACCAGCTCGGCCTACGTCCTGGGCGCGGCCGGCGAGAAGGACCTGTTCGACCGGCTGGCCAACCACACCCGCGGCCTGCCGATCACCGGCACCACCAGGGCGGCGGTGGCGGGTTTCGCCGCTCTCGGCGCCCGCCGCGTCGCCATCGTCAACCCGCCGTGGTTCGACGACGAGCTGTCCGGCCTCGGCGCCGACTACTTCACCGAGCACGGCCTGGAGGTCGTCCACCACGGCCCGTGCGGGCTGCCGAGCAACCAGAAGCTGATCACACCGGAAGCCCTGTCCGACTGGATCCGCACCGCGGTTGCCCTCGCCGAGCCGGACGCCGTCCTCGTCGCGGGCAACGGCATCCGCGCGGTGGGCGTGATCGAGGCGTTGGAACGCGACTGCGACTTCGCCGTCCTGACCGCCAACCAGGTCCTCTTCTGGCACTCCCTCCACCTCGCGGGCGCGTCCCACCTGCTCCCCGAGATCACCGACTACGGCCGCTTGTTCACCGTGACCCCACCCTGAGCCGTCGAGGCCGGACGCCCTGCGCCTCGTGGCGCAGGGCGTCCGGCTCCCAGGCGGGTGGTCGCAGGATCACCCCGCTGCCGCGATCGGCACCCAGCATCCGTTGTCCATCTCCGGAGGCGATGTCCGGAACGGCAACGTGGGTGTCGTGGAACCGTTGCCGGCAGTGGGTGACGACTGCGACCTGCCCGCCACCGCCGGCTGCCGGCCGCCGACGAACCGCGACCGGCCGGCGTCCCCGTTGGCCGTGCTCGAACGGGTCCCGTGGACCGTCACGCCGGTTCGACGGGCAGCCACAGCTCGCAGGTCGCGCTGGTGAAGTCGGCCGAGCGGTCGAGGGTGGTGACGATGGAGGGGCCCGGGCGCAGGCGCCAGGGGTTGGAGGGGAACCACTCGGTCGCCGTGGCGGCCCAGGCGGTTTGCAGGGCTTGCGGGTACGCGCCGGTGGTGCGGAAGACCGCCCACCTGCCCGGCGGCACCTCGATGCCGTCCAGGTCGTCCGGGACCGGCGTGGCCGCCGACACGGCGACCCCGTGCAGGTAGGTCAGTTCGCTGCCCTCGGTGGCGTCGGGGTCGAGGTCGTCGCAGACCTGCAACAGGCCCGACGGATCGGTGTCGCCGAGAGCTTTGAGCCGGGCGTGCTCGTCCTGCGGCAGCGCGGTGATGTGCTGCTGAATGTGCGGGTTGACGCCGTGGTGGATGAGCGGGACGCGGGTGGCGTGCCCGACCAGCCGGAACGCGGGGCGGTCGATGATGCGGGTGTCCATGGGGGTCGTCCCTTCGACGGTCAGGCGGAACCTGAGCTGCGGTTGTGCGCGAAGAGGACCTCCGTCACGGCGGACGTCGCCGGGGTTGGCGCCGTGGACCGCGCGGAACGCGCGGCCGAACGCCTCGGTCGAGCCGTAGCCGTGCCGGACCGCGATGCTCAGCAGGTCGTCCTCGCCGCGGACGACGTCGCCCGCGGCGACGGTCATGCGGCGACGGCGCACGTACTCCGACAGCGGCATGCCCGCCAACGACGAGAACATCCGCCGCAGGTGGTAGCCGGTCGTGCCGAGCTCCCTGGCCAACCCGTCGACGTCGTGCTCCTCGCCCAAGCGCGCCTCCACGAGGCCGACGAGCCGGTTCAGTGCCGAGATCACGAGGTCCTCCCTTCACCGACCACCCTGACCGAACGCACCCCGCCCCCGCCCGATCGCGGCGAACCGGTCCGATCATGTCCCGGACGCCCGCTCACCGCGCGGCGGTGGGCACCCGTGCGCGGCCCGGTGTCCACCAGGTGCGGTCGCCGAGCAGGGCCATCGTGGCCGGGACGAGCAGGCAGCGGACGACGGTCGCGTCCACGGCGATGGCGACGGCCATCCCGACGCCGAACATCTTGATCGTCGGGTCGTCGTTGGGCACGAACGCGAGGAAGACGCCGACCATGATGGCCGCCGCCGCGGTGATCACGCCACCGGTGCCCAGCAGGCCCTCGCGGACCGAGCGCAGGTTGTCCCCGGTCAGGTTCCGGCGCCGCTGGACGTCGCTGAGCAGGAACACCTCGTAGTCCATCGACAGGCCGAACAGCAGGGCGAACAGCACGAGCGGCACGAAGCTCGGGATCGGCACCGGGCCGGACAGCCCGATCCACGTCACACCCCACCCCCACGTGAACACGGCCGTCAGCACGCCGTAGGCGGCCCCGATGGAGATCAGGTCCATCACGGCCGCCTTCAGCGCGAGCAGCGGCGCGCGGAAGGCCACCAGCAGCACGACGACCGACAGGAGCAGGACCACGCCGATGACGAGCGGCAGCTTGTCGGCGACCCGGTCGGCCAGGTCCACCCGGGCGGCGACGCCGCCGCCGACGTGCACGGTCACGTCCGGCACGGACTGGCCGCGCAGGCGGTGGACGAGGTCCGCCGTCGCCGGGTCGCCGCCCGAGGTCGAGGGGATCACCGGGACCGTGACGACCCGGCCGTCCGCGGACGGCGTCGGCGTCCCGACGGCGGCCACCCCCGGCTGGGCCCGCACCGCCGCCACGAGCTGCGCCACGCGCGGGTCGCGGGCGTCGGCGACCGGCGTCGACAGCCGGCCGAGGACGGTGAGCGGGGTGCCCGCGCCCAAGCCGAAGGCCGCCGACACGGCGTCGTCGGCCTGGCGGACCGCGGTCGACTCCGGTGACGACCCGGCGTCGAGCTGCCCGAGGCGCAGGTCGATCGCCGGTGCGGCGAGCAGGACCAGCAGCGCGAGTGCGAGCCCGCCGGCCGGCCACGGTCGGCGCGTCACCCGGTCGGCCTGGCGCGCCCAGTACCCGCCGGAGCCGCCGCGGCGGGCGGACCGGCGGTGCAGCGCCCCGCCGCGGGCCAGCCGGTGCCCGGCGAACGAGGTCAGCGCGGGGAGCAGGGTGAGCGCGGCGAGCACGGCGAGCAGGACCGCGACCCCGCACGTCCAGGCGAGCGTCTGGAGCAGCGGCACCTCGGTCAGGCCCAGCCCGGCGAGCGCGACCGCGACCGTGACCCCGGCGAAGGCCACCGCGGTGCCGGAGTCGGCGAGCGCCCGTTCGACGGCCTCCGGCACCGCGACGCCCGAGCGGGTGAGCGTGCGGAACCGGCTGAGCAGGAACAGCGAGTAGTCGATGCCGACGCCGAGGCCGACCATGAGGGCCAGGGTGGACGCCTGGGCCGGCATCGCGGTCAGGTTCCCGGCGAGCCCCACGACCTCCAGCGTCGCGACCACGGCGAGGGCCGACGTCGACAGGGTCAGCACGGCGCCCACCACGCCACCGAGCGCGAGGAAAAGCACGAGAGCGGCGAGGACCAGGCCGAAGTACTCGTTGCCGGTGGTGCCGGAGCCGTCGACGACCTGGGCGAACGCCCCGCCGGGCAGGACCCGCAGTCCCGCGTCGGAGGCCGGCCGGGCGGCATCGGTGACGGCCCGCGCGATGTCCTTCGTGAGTTCCGCCCGCCGGACGTCCAGGCCGACGGTGAACCAACCGGTGGTCCCGTCAGCGGACAGCGTCCCGTCCTTCGTGGAGGGAGGTTTCACCGTCGTCACGTGCTCGACGCCGCGCAGGGAGGCCATCGTCGCGGCGAGCACGTCGGCGCGGGTCGCGTCGTCCAGCCGCCCGTCCGGCGCCACCAGGATCACGGTCCCCGAGGTGCGCGGAGCCTCCGGTGACGCGGTCAGGTCGCGCACGAGCTGGGCGTCCGTGCCGGGCAGGCTCACGTCGTTGTCCGTCGGCGTGCCGAACACCCTCGCCGCCGTCACGAGCGCCAGCACCAGCAGCACCCAGGCGGTGATCACGACGACCCGACGTCGGACGCACGCCCGGCCGATCGCCGCGACGACCCGGGCGGCCCGGCCGTCCTGTACCGCTGCACCCATCGGCCCCCCAGCCCTCACCGCGGGCGGCGGTCGGCGGACACCCCGCCCCCGTGCACGACCCGGCGCGACAGCTTAGCCAGGCCGGTGCCCGACCAGGCGGCGGTTCGGGCGACTTCACGGGTCGGGCGCGCGGCGAAAACCGGAGCGTGCGGTGGGGTCCGAACTGGGAGGACAGCCTGGGTGGCGCGCCCGAGCACGCCACCGCGGACCCGGTGCACGACCTGGAGGGCATCGCGACCGCGTGCAGCCTGGACACCGACGGCGGTCCCGGCATGGGCGGCGCGGTGGGAGGTGGCACGACGGGGACCGGCAACACGGGAGGTGGCACCGACCTGTTCGTGTGGCGGGACGAGGAGCGCCTGGACGGGATGTTTCCCCACCCTGCGGCGGAAGGGAAGGCGCGGTGATGAACTCGCGCGAGACCAGGGTGCTGCTCCAGGCGGCGTCCCACTGCCTGCCTGCACTACCCCGACGACGTGCGCGACCGGCCGCCGGTGCCTGGACGAGGTGCCCGCCGCCGGTGTCAGCGCGCTGCTCGACCACCTGGAGGCCGCGTCACCGGTCGAGGCCCCCGCCACTACGTCGAGGTGTTCGAGTCCCCTACCCGCTCTGGCGGCCCGACGGGAGCGGTTCACCCGGCCGCCGCAGGGCCGGGTGACACGAACGGCGCTCACCATTCCCGATTTCGGCGGCTCCGCCATCCTGCCCCGAATGGATTTTCACCCCTCCAGACGATTACCGAGCGGTACCGCGCATTCGGGTGGCTCATATTGCCCCGATATGCCCGGATTCACCGCCGCCCGGACTCGCGGTGAACTCGTCGCCGGACGTGAGCAAATCTTTCTTTTGGAGTTTCTGCGGATACAGCCGTAAGGAAGGCGTAAAGGCCACCGATGGCCCCTGGACAGGAATCGGGAATGGGTCGACGATTCGGGCACGAGTTCGGCACCGGCGCCAATCTCGGCGCACTCGCCCTGGTCAGCGGGGGCCGAGCCGTCGCGGAACCGCTCCGGAGTTGTCGCACGCAGGGAGGCACGTGGTGCAGGCCAACCAGATCGTAGTCGGTATGGACATCTCACCGGCGAGTGCCGCGGCCCTCAAGTGGGCCGTGCGCCACACCCGGGACGGAGGAACCGTAATAGCGGTGTCCGTGTGCGGTATGCGGACTTCCCAGGGCGCTGCGGATCTTTTTCACAGCAGCCGTTTACGCCTGGTGCGCGACGTGCTCACGCGGGTCGGTCCGCACGACGGCGTGCACGTCGAGCCGACCGTACTCGACGGCGACCCCGGACCGGCTCTGGTCAAGCTGGCCGAGCACGCCGACAGCCTGGTCCTCGGCCGGCACGGGTACAGCCGCGGCGGCATCACGGTCGTCGGCTCCGTGATCATGCACTGCCTGAAGAACGCGGCCTGCCCGGTCGTGGTGGTGCCGAGCGACGGCGTGCCGGCCGTCTGACCGGGCCCGGCCGCCGTTCCCGGCGAGGCGTCACGGCGTGACGCCTCGCCGGCCCTGGTCGACGGCTCGGCGCTCGACCGCCCGGTCGGCGGCCGAGGTGCGGTGCGGCGGGGAGCCTCGGTCCTCACCGACGCCCGGTCCGCCGTTACCCGCGGACCCGGGCGTCGGCGGCGGGCTGCGCGTCATCGCGGTCGACGCCCAGTCCGGCGAGCAGGCGCAGCCCGTCCTCGGCGGGACTGCCCGCGGGCGCGGACAGGACCAGCAGTTCCATCCCCGGGTCGTCCGGCAGGGCGAAGTTCTCCTGGTGCAGTTCCAGCAGGCCGACCAGCGGGTGCCGGTACGCCTTGCGGCCGTGGGTGCGGGCGCGCACGTCGGCGCGGGCCCAGAGGCGGCGGAAGCGCTCGCTGCCCATCGCCAGCTCGCCGATGAGCGAGGCCAGGCGCGGGTCGTCGGGGTACTTGCCGGCGGCCAGGCGCAGGTGCCCGACCACGTCGCGGCTGCACCCCTCCCAGTCCGCGTAGAGACCGGACTCGGCCTCCTCGAGGAAGAGGTGCCGCGCGGTGTTCAGGCCCGGCATCGGGCGGCCGAACAGCAGGCCCGCGAGGCGGTTCCCGGCGAGCACGTCCATGCGGTGGTCCATGATCAACGCGGGGGCGTCCACGACCAGGCCGAGGACGCGCAGCAACTCCGGCCGCACCCGCCCGCTCGGCACGGTCGCGCGGCGGCGGCGCTGCCGGGCGAGCCGCCCGAGGTGCCCGCGTTCGGTGTCGTCGAGGCCGAGGATGCGGGCGAGCGCGTCGAGGACCTGCTCGGACGGCTGGGTGGCGCGGCCCTGCTCCAGGCGCACGTAGTAGTCGACGCTGACGCCGGACAGGTGCGCGACCTCCTCGCGGCGCAGCCCCGCGACCCGGCGACGGCTGTCCGCGGGGATGCCGACGGCCGCCGGGTCGACCCGGGCGCGCCGGGTGCGCAGGAAGCTCGCGAGGTCGTCCATGGCACCCAGTATGGCGTCGGCGAAGCCGGTGAAGGTGGTCCTGCCGGTACCAGGAAGGCCGGTCCGACGGACGAGGCGCCCCTGAACGCCGGCCGCCGCGGCGCACAGGATCGGTGGCACCCGATCCGAAGGAGTTCCCGTGAAGACGCTGATCGTGCACGCCCACCCGGAGCCGCAGTCGCTCACCAGCTCGCTGAAGGACCTCGCGGTGTCCACGTTGGAGGAAGCCGGGCACGAAGTGCGGGTGAGCGACCTGTACGCGATGAACTGGAAGGCGGTCGTGGACGCCGAGGACTACGGCCCGCACGCGTCGAGCCCGTTGCGGGTCGCCCAGGACTCGGGCCGGGCCTTCGAAGCCGGGGCGCTCACCCCGGACGTCCGCACCGAGCAGGACAAGCTGCTCTGGGCCGACACGATCATCTTCCAGTTCCCGCTGTGGTGGTACGGCATGCCCGCGATCCTCAAGGGCTGGGTGGACCGGGTGTTCACCTACCGCTTCGCGTACGGCGTCGGCGAGCACAGCGACACGAAGTACGGCGAGCGCTTCGGCGAAGGCACCCTCGCGGGCCGCAAGGCGCTGCTGTCGGTGACCGCCGGCGGCCTGGAGTCGCACTACGCCGCGCGCGGGATCAACGGCCCCATCGACGACCTGCTGTTCCCGATCCAGCACGGCATCCTCTACTACCCGGGCATCGAGGTGCTGCCGCCGTTCGTGCTGTACGGCACCGACCGGATGACCACCGAGGACTACCCGGACGTCGCCAAGGCGTGGCGGGAGCGCCTGCTCACCCTGGAGTCGACCGAACCGATCCCGTTCCGGCGGCAGAACTTCGGCGACTACGAGATCCCCTCGCTGCACCTGAAGGAAGGGCTGGAGCCCGCGGGCCGCTCGGGCTTCGGGCTCCACGTGCGCGGCTGACGCGGGGGGTGATCCGGCCCACATCGTGTCAGACGCGGAGGAGGAGCGGTGTCTTGTGCTCGACCTTCGAGGATGGGAGACACCGTGGGCGAGAAGATCGACGTGGTCGTGGTCGGCGGAGGGTACGCCGGGGTGATGGCGGCCAACCGCCTGGGGAAGCGCGACGACGTGGCGGTGACCGTCGTCAACCCGCGCCCCGTCTTCGTCCCCCGGTTGCGCCTGCACCAGCTGGTGGGCGGGACGCACGACGCGGTCGTGGACTACCGGGACGTCCTGGCCGACGGCGTCCGGCTGGTGGTCGACAGCGTGACGCGGATCGACGCCGCCGGGCGCGCCGCGGTCCTCGCGGAGGGCGGCACCGTCGGCTACGACTACCTGATCTACGCGGTGGGCAGCGAGCCCGCGCGGCCGACCGTCCCCGGAGCGGCCGAGCACGCCTACCCGGTCGCCGCGCTGGAAGCGGCGCTGCGGCTGCGGTCGGTCCTCGCGGACACGCCGGCGGAGGCCCCGGTGACCGTGGTCGGGGGCGGGCCGACCGGCATCGAGACCGCCGCCGAGCTGGCCGAGCGGGGGCGCGCCGTCACGTTGGTCTGCGGCGGCGACCTCGGCCCCTACCTGCACCCCCGTGCCCGCCGCACCGCCCGCAAGTACCTGACCAGGCTGGGTGTCGAGGTCGTGGAGGGCACGGCGGTCACCTCGGTGACGCCGGACGCGGTGGAGCTCGGCGACGGGCGGGCGTTGTCGAGCCGGGTCACCGTCTGGACCGCGGGCTTCGGGGTGCCCGACCTGGCCGCCCGCAGCGGGTTGCACACCGACGCCGCTGGTCGGCTGCTCACCGACGAGACCCTGACCAGCGTCGACGACGACCGCATCGTGGCGGCCGGTGACTCGTCGGCGCCGTCCGGCGTGCCGTTCCGGATGAGCGCCTACGGCGCGGGTTGCCTCGGCGCGCACGCCGCCGACACCGTGCTGAACCGGATCGCCGGCGACCGGGCCGCCCCGGTCGACATGGCGTTCCCGGCCATGTGCCTCAGCTTCGGCCGGCGCACCGGGATCTTCCAGCTCGCCAGGAAGGACGACGTCGCGATCCCGCTCCACTTCACCGGCGCCGCGGGCCGGAAGCTCAAGGAGCTGGCGTGCGAGTCCAGCGTCAAGCACCTGGTGGCGGAGAAGGACAAGCCCGGCGCCCACCACTGGTTCAGGGACGGCAAGCACCGACCGCGACTGCTGGCGTCCCTCGACCGCACGGCCCAGGGCGTGCTCGCGGACGGCAACCGGGACGAAGTTGCTCCGAGCGGGTGAACGGGAGCAGGTGCGCGGTGGTCGGCTGAACCGGTGCGGTGCGGCCGGGAACTTTCCCGGGGTCGCTTCCGACTGAATCAAGCAAGGAAGGCGCACCGGCGCGTCCTCCTCGGTCGTGGAGGTGGTGGCGGGATGGTCTCCGCGGAGGTGGCGGTCGAGGGGGCTCGGCGTGGGGTGGGGCTGCGCGCGGACCTGAGGACGGCGGTGGTCGACGCGGCGGCCGCGCTGGTGATCACGGTGGCGGTCTTCGCGTGGTTGTACGCGCGGGTGCGGAACGGGACGTCGGCGACGGTCGCGGTGATGCCGTTCCTCGCCGACGCGAACAGCTACCTGATGTACTGGTTGTGCCAGGCGTTCGGCTGGACGGCGCTGCTGTGGGCGTGGTTGACCACGGTGCTCGGGCTCGTCCGCTCGGCCGCGCGACCCGGCTGGTCGCGCGTCTCCCCCGTGGCGGTCGAGCGGTGGCACCGGGCCACCAGCCTCACCACGATCGGGCTGATGTTCGCGCACGCGTTCTGGTTCTTCGCCGAACTGGTGCGGGTCAACGAGCACGGGCTGGGGTGGGCGGGCCGGCTCGGCAGCGCGTTCGTGGAGGTCTTCGTGCCCGGCGGGTACCCCTCCGGCACGGGCCGGGTCGCGGTGCTGCTCGGGTTGCTGGCGTTCTACCTGGCCATCCCGCTGGGGCTGGCCTACTACCTGCGCGCCCGCACCGGTGCACGCGTGTGGCGGGCCCTGCACCGGTTCGTGATCGCCGTGTACGTCCTCAGCGTCTGGCACACCCTGCTGTACGGCACGAACGTGTGGTTCGACGGTTGGCCCCGCACCGCGTTGTGGCTGTTGCAGCTGCCGGTCGCCGTGCTGCTGCTGGCGCGGTTGCTCGCGCCCGGTCGTCCCAGCGAACGGCTCGGCCGGGCCCGCGGCCACCTGGTGGTGGGTCGGCGGGTCGCGGCGATCGTCGTGGTGCTCGCCACCGTCGTCGTCCTGGTGGCGGTGGTGGTCAGCGGTCGTGACGGCGGCCGGACGCCCGGCGCCCACCACAGCGCCGGGCTGTCGGTGCAGCCCTGGATGGTGTGGACCGGGACGGCGGTCTTCGCGCTGGCCGCGGTGCTGGCGATCGGCCTGGCACGTCGGGCGGAGCGCGCCGATCGGTCCTCCTGACGCGATGGGAACGGATGAGCGGAGTGCCGTGCACTGGTACGAGGACGACGGGTTGTGGGTCGGCTTCGCGGACGTGATGTTCCCGTCCCGCCGGAGCGACGAGGCCGCCGAGCTGGTGGCGACGTCCCCGTTGCTGAGGGTGTCCCGGGGCACGCGCGTGCTGGATCTGGCGTGCGGCCCGGCGGTGCACGTCGTTCCCCTGGCGCGGCACGGGGCCGAGGTGACAGGCGTCGACCTGAGCGACGCCATGCTGGCCCGCGCGCGTGAAGCGTGCGACCGGGCGGGCGTGGGGGCGCGGTTGGTGCACGCCGACATGCGCGAGCACGTCGAGCCGGACGCCTACGACCTGATCATCAACATGTACACCTCGTTCGGGTACTTCACCGACCCCGAGGACAACCTGACGGTGCTGCGCAACGCGTTCACCAGCCTCAAGCCCGGCGGCCGGCTGCTGGTCGACCTGCTGGGCAAGGAGGTGCTGGCGAGCTGGGTCGGCCGGCCGCAGGCCGTCGACGTCGAGGGCGGCACCGTGTTCATGCGCGACACGATCCTGGACGACTGGACCAAGCTGCGCACCGACTGGACGTTGGTGCGTGACGGCGTTGCCCACCACGCCTCGATCGTGTCGTTCCTCTACAGCGCGGCCGAGCTGCGCGCGCTGTTCGAGACCGCGGGCTTCACCCACGTCGAGTGCTACGGCGACTTCGACGCCTCCCCGTACGACAACCGGGCACGCCGCCTGATCGTGCGCGGCACCCGGGCCGGCTGACGCGGTTCGCGCTCCTGGCTCAGGGGCGCGGGCGATGTAGGCGTCCTCGGAGAACGTGGTCGGGATGACCACCGCGGTCCCAGGGGCGAGCGCGCGGATCTCGGCCGCCGCCAGGCCGTCCAGGACCGGCATGCGGATGTCGAGGACCGCCACGTCCGGTCGGTGGGCGCGGGGCAGGGTTCGCCTGAGCCGATCATCCACTTCGGACGGTGACCGGGCTCGCGGTGCGACGGGCTTCGTGCCGGTCGGTGAGGGCCCACGTGGCGAGGGCGCAGAGCGCGAGCGCCGCGCCGAGGGTGGTGGAGGCCGTCCAGCCGGCGAGATCGGACAGGGCGGTGGTGGCGGCGGCGCCGAACGCCGAGCCGAGGGAGTAGAAGACCATGTAGCCGCCGATCACGCTGCTGGTGCGGTCCGGGTAGGTGGTGGTGAGGACGTGCTGGTTGCCGACGTGGACGGCTTGCACGGCGAAGTCGAGCACGACCACCCCCACCGCGAGCAGGAGCAGCGACCAGCCGAGCTGCCCGATCGCGAGCCAGGAGCCGAGCAGGAGGACGAGTGCGGCGCCGGTGACCCGGCCGCCGTGCCCGCGGTCGCCCCAGCGGCCGGATCGGGCGGCGCCCAGGGCGCCGGCCAGCCCGGCGATGCCGAACAGGCCGATCTGCGCTTCGCCCAGGTGCCACGGTTCGCCGGCCAACGGCAGCGCCATGCCGCTCCACAGCGTGCCGAAGGACGCGAAGAGGAAGAAGGCGATCAGGCCGCGACCCAGGAAGGCGGGCTGGGTGAACAGCCCGCCCAGTGACCGGACGACCTGCCCGTACCGCCGGTGTCCGGCGCGGACGTCCGCCGGGAGCGCGACGAGGGCGAGCACGCCGAGGACGGCGGCGAGCACCGCCAGGACGAGGTAGCCGCTGCGCCAGCCCCACAGGTTCGCCAGGCCGCCCGTGACGACGCGCGCGCCGAGGATGCCGACCACCACGCCGGAGGTGACGACGCCGAGGTTGCGCCCGCGTTTCCCGGGCGGCGAGATCGAGGCCGCGTAGGCGACCGTCGTCTGCACCACGACCCCGAACACGCCCGCGGCGGCGAGACCGGCGAACGCGACCAGGGCCACCGGCGCGAACGCCGTGACCGCGAGACCGACCGCCACCAGCCCGAGGTGCGCGGCGATCAGCCGCCGCCGGTCGAGCACGTCGCCCAGCGGCACCAGCAGCACCAGCCCGACGAGGTAGCCCAGCTGCCCGACCGCCACGAACCAGCCGACCGACTCGCGGGCCACGCCGAGGTCCTGGCCCATGCGTTCGAGCACCGGCTGACCGGCGTAGACGCCGGCGACGGCCACCCCGCACACGGCCGCTGCCAGCGATCTCGTCCCTCGACCCACCACGCCTCCCCAAATTGGTTGCAAAATGCAACTCTTCGGAGAGTAGGGCAGAATGGTTTCACTCTGCAACTCATCGAGAAGAGGCGTGGTGGCGGGCGACGACGTGGCGGGCCGAGATCCCGCGTGGACGGACCCGGGCTGCCCGGTCGCGCGGGCGCTGGACGTGATCGGGGACCGGTGGAGCCTGCTGATCGTGCGGGACGCGATGGACGGCGCGCGCTCGTTCACCGACTTCCAGCAGCGCACCGGCATCGCCCGCAACATCCTCGCCGACCGGCTTCGCAAGCTCACCGCTCAGCGACTGCTGGCGCAGGTCGAGGCGCCGTCGGGCAAGCGCCGGGTCTACGCGCTCACGAAAGCGGGCAAGGACCTGTTCCCGGTGGTCGTCACGCTGCGGCAATGGGGCGAGCGGCACGCGTTCGAGGAGGGCGAGACGCACTCGATCCTGGTCGACGACCAGGGCGTGACCGTCCCGCCGGTCCTGCCCGTGGCGGTGGACGGACGGCCGTTGACCAGCGACACGACTTCCGTGCGACGGCTCGCGTGACCGGTCAACCCCGTGCAGCGTCGTGTTCGGAGCTCGCAGTGACGGCGGGGCTCGCAGTGACGGCGGGGCTCGCAGTGACGGCGGGGCTCGCAGTGACGGCGGGGCTCGCAGTGACGGCGGGGCTCGCGAACCGCGGCGCCAGCTCGGCGTTCACCTCCACGTGGCGGAGCAGGAACGCCCGCTCGTCCAACCGCTTGCGCCGCATCCAGCCGGTCACCTCGGCGTTGCACTTGCTCGCGTTGCACGACGCGCACGCGGGCACGATGTTGCCGAGCGTGTACCGGCCCCCGCGCGACAACGCCTGCACGCAGTCCTTCTGGAGGGGAACACCACGGGCCCCGCAGTAGGCGCAGCCGCCCCAGGCCGCCTTCAGCGCCGCCCACTCCGCCGGGGACAGGTCGTTCTCGGCCCGTTCCATCCGGCGCACCCGCTTGCGCGCCGCACGCGCCCTCCTGCTGCCTCCGACGGCCATGCGCGCGACCTTAACGCCATCACCCTTCCGTGGCGGGCCGCGGGCGGTCAGTTCACGCAGAGGCAGAAGGGGTGGCCGGCGGGGTCGAGGAAGACCCGGAACGTCGTGCCGGGCTGGTGCGGGTGCTTGGTCGCGCCGAGGTCGAGCACCGCCGCCTCGGCCACGTCGCCGGTGGTCGTGCCGGCCACACCGTTCCACGACGACCTGCGCCTGCCCGCGCACCCGGGACGGTGGCTGCTGTTCACCTGGGCGCTGGTCCTGGGCGCGGCGCTGACCTTCAGCCTGGACGTCATCATCGGCTCGCTCGCGTTCTGGTGGCAGGACGTCACCGCCGTGGACCGCCGCCGGCACCTGGTCACGCTGTTCCTGTCGGGCGCGCTCGTCCCGCTCGCGGTCCTGCCCGCCGCCTGGGGGCCGTTCCTGTGGGCCCAGCCCTTCGGTTACGTCGTCGCGTTCCCGATCCGGACGCTGCTGGAACCGGACGTGACCGATCTCGGGGCCGGCGCGGCGGTGCAAGCGGCCTGGGTCGCGCTCGCGGTCGCCGGTGCCCGCGCCACCTGGGTCCGGGGCCTTCGCCGCTACCACGGGGCGGGCGCGTGAACCGGCGGACGGCGTGCGTCTGGGTCGGCCTGGTCCGCCTCGCCGTGCGACGGGACCTCCAGTTCCGCTCCCAGGTCTGGCTGCACCTCGTCGCGAGCTCGGGGGAACTCGCCATCGGCCTCCTCCCGGCGCTGGTCCTGGCCGGGTACGACCCGGCGACCTCGCGTGCGGCCGTGCTCACCGTCGGCGTCTTCGCCGTCACCACGGGTCTGATGGACTGCTTCGTCACGCCGGGGTTGCGCCGGTTCGACCACGCCGTCCGCCACGGCGACCTCGACCTCGCGCCCATCCGGCCGGTCCCGACCTTCTGGTACGCCGTGCTGCGCCGGGTCGAACCGACCGAGCTCGGCAAGTGCCTGACCGGAACCGCGATCCTCGTCGCCGCCACGCTGACCTACGACCTGGACGTCAGCCCGTACGCGGTCCTGGGCACGCTCGTGTGGGCGTTCGTCGGCATGGTCGCCTACTGCGCGTTCTGGGCCAACCTGGCCTTCCTCGCGTTCTGGCTCCGGTCCCTCGAACCGGTCAACGACCTGGCCGCCGCGTGGCGCGGTGCCGGCCAGTACCCGCGCCGGTCGTTCCCGCGCGCCTTCCAGGTCGCCCTGGTCTCGTTCGCCCCGGCCGCGCTCATCGGCTCGTACCCCGCCGAGCGACTGCTGGAGCCCGCCACCCTGGCCCTCGCGCCCGTCCTGCTGGTCGCGGCCTGCTCGCTCACCGCGTTCACCTGGCGACGCGGGCTCCTCCGGTACGACAGCGCGAGCAGCTAGTGCCGCATCTCGGAACGTTGACCCGGTAATCGGCTCGGTCTGCTGACGGTCCAGGCTGGTCCTCCCATGTCGAGCGGGGCGAGTGCGGTGCTGACGATCGCTCCGATGTGCGTCGTACATCTTCTGCGCGTCGACGAACTCGCAGCTCTTGGGCCCTGATTGCACACCATGGGGCTGTAACCTGCACAAATGATCAATCCGTTCGGGGTGAGTCTCGGCGCCAAGGCCGCACGCCTGCTGGCCCGGCTCGGATGCGCCGAGATCCGCCCAGGGTTGACGGAGCAGGAGTTGACCGGTATCGAAGCGCGGTTCGGGTTCGCGTTCGCCGACGACCACCGCGCTTTTCTCGCGGTGGGGCTGCCCACGGGAGGGGCATGGCCCGACTGGCGCCACGGCAACGCCGCACAGCTTCGTTCCTGGCTCGACAGACCGGTCGAGGACGTGATATTCGCGGTGGCGGAGGCGGACTTCTGGCATCCGAGCTGGGGCACGCGCCCGGCCCGGCAGACCGACGCCGTAGCCGGCGCGAGGGCGCACTTGGCGTCAGTGCCGCAGCTCGTTCCGGTCTACTCCCATCGCTACCTGCCCGCGGGCCAGGCGACATTCGCTCACCCGGTGTTGTCGATCCGCGGCGCCGACATCATCCCCTACGGGTACGACCTCATCGACTACGTGCACCAGGAGTTCGGCTGCCCGCAGGGCAGAGCCGACGAGGAGCGGCACGTCGTTGCCGCCACAGCAGCGTTCTGGTCGGATTTCCTGTCCTGGTCGAACCGGGAAGGGTAGGGGGACCACGCACCGCTCGGCACGGATGAGCCATGAGCACCGCGCCGACCGGGTCCGCCCCACGGTCGGGTTCTGCGGGATGCGAAGCCCTCGCAGAAACCTCCGTCAACGCGCCTCAGCCTGAGCTGAAAGACCCAGCTAGTGTCCTGCGCCAGGAATTCGATCAAGATATGAGGCGAGGCGGTCGAGGATCTCGTCCGCGTCCTTGGTCCAGACGAAGGGCCTGGGGTCC
>NZ_JBIVUG010000023.1:0-58694 GCF_044757065.1 Actinosynnema sp. NPDC091369
AACACCCGGTCCCATTCCGAACCCGGTAGTTAAGCCTTCCAGCGCCGATGGTACTGCACTCGTGAGGGTGTGGGAGAGTAGGACGCCGCCGAACAATTTTTCCCTGAAAGGGCTTGTGGTGGGGGCACATTGAGTTGTGCTCCAACCGCAAGCCCTTTCGGCGTGTCCACAGTAGGAGGAGTTAGTGTCCAGGTTCGGGGATCGACCCGGCGACCGTCAGCGTGGCCAGGGAGACCGACCGCGCCGATCCGACGACGGTGGCCGTGCCCAGGGAAGCCGCAAGCCGAGCAGTGGTGGCTATCCGCGCCGGGACGACCGGCCGAGCTACGACAAGCCTCGTGGTGCCGACCGGCGTGACGACAACCGAGGCGAGCGTCCTCGCTACGACAAGCCCCGTGACGACCGCGGTGCGGCTCCACGACGGGATGACAGCCGGAGTGGTGGTTTCCGTCGGGATTCCGGTGACCGGCCCAGCTACCCGCGCCGCGATGACCGGCCGAGTGGTGACCGCGGGGGCTACCAGCGTCGCGACGACCGCACCGGTGATCGGGGCGGGTTCCGGCGCGATGACAACAGGCGTGACGACAACCGGCGTGACGACAACCGGCGTGACGACAACCGCGGTGAGCGTCCCCGTTACGACCGGCGCGACGACCGGGGTTCCGACCGGGGTGAGCGCAGCAGCTACCCGCGCCGGGACGACCGGTCCGGTGGTAACCGTGGTGGTTACCAGCGTCGGGATGACCGCCCGAGCGGTGACCGGCCCAGCTACCCGCGTCGGGATGACCGGTCCGGTGGCGACCGCGGTGGCTACCAGAAGCGCGATGACCGGCCCAGCGGCGACCGTGGCGGGTACCCGCGTCGGGACGACCGGCCCAGTGGTGACCGTGGTGGTTACCAGCGGCGTGACGATCGGCCCAGTGGCGATCGTGGTGGTTACCAGCGTCGCGATGACCGGCCGAGTGGCGACCGGCCCAGCTACCCGCGTCGGGATGACCGGCCGAGTGGTGACCGTGGTGGTTACCAGCGCCGTGACGACCGGCCGAGTGGCGACCGTGGTGGCTATCAGCGTCGGGACGACCGGCCCAGTGGCGACCGGCCCAGCTACCCGCGTCGGGACGATCGGCCGAGTGGTGACCGTGGTGGTTACCAGCGCCGTGACGACCGGCCGAGCGGTGACCGGCCCAGCTACCCGCGTCGGGACGATCGGCCGAGTGGTGACCGTGGTGGTTACCAGCGGCGTGACGACCGGCCCAGTGGTGACCGTGGTGGCTATCAGCGTCGGGACGACCGGCCCAGTGGAGACCGTGGTGGTTACCAGCGGCGCGACGATCGGCCCAGCGGTGACCGTGGTGGTTACCAGCGCAGGGATGACCGGCCCCGTTACGACAAGCCGAGCCATTCCAAGCAGGGGCACGACAAGCCGAGCAACGACCGGCGCGATGAGCGCAGCCGGGAGCGGGCGGCGCGGTTCCAGGAGCGGGCGTCCCAGCCTGAGGACCGTCAGGTCGGCGAGGACACCGCGGCCGATGTCGAGGCGAGCACTGTCGAGGCCGTCGAGGTGGAGGCCGTTGAGGTCGCGCCCGTTGTCGCCGAGGAGTCGGTGACGGCCGAGGCCGAAGACGGCGCTGACACGGACGGCGTCGACACCGACGAGACCGACACGGACGAGGCTGAAGAGGCCGAGGCCGTGGAGGCGGCGGTCGAGGGTGATGGCGAAGAGCGGGTGTTCGTCCGGGCGCGCACGCCGGAGCTGCCCGAGGACGCCGACATCTCCATCCTCGACCCCGACGTGAAGCAGGAGCTGCGCGGGCTGCCCAAGGGGTTGGCGGAGATCGTCGGCCGGCACCTGGCGGCGGCGGGCATGCTGATCGACAGCGAGCCGGAGTTGGCGCTGGAGCACGCGCGGTACGCGCGGTCCAAGGCGGCGCGGGTCGCGGTGGTCCGGGAGGCAGCCGGGTTGGCCGCCTACCACGCCGGGGAGTGGGCCGAGGCGTTGTCCGAGCTGCGGGCGGCGCGGCGCATGTCGCAAGGCACCGGGCACCTCGCGGTGATGGCCGACTGCGAGCGGGCGCTGGGGCGTCCCGAGCGGGCCATCGAGCTGGCGCGGGAGGCGCAGGGGGCGGTGCTGTCGCCGGACGAGGCGGTGGAGCTGCGGATCGTCGCGGCCGGCGCCCGGCGGGACATGGGGCAGCTGGACGCGGCCGTGGTGGCGTTGCAGGGCGACGACCTGGACGAGAAGCGGCGTGACCCGTGGAGCGCGCGGCTGTTCTACGCCTACGCCGACAACCTGGAGGCCGCCGGCCGCACCGAGGAAGCCGTGAAGTGGTTCCTCAACGCCGCCCAGGCCGACGACGACAACGAGACCGACGCCGCCGAGCGCGCGTTCGACCTCAGCCCGCAGGACTGAGCGGCACCGACCGAAGTCACACCTGAAGGCTCGGCACCACCCGGTGCCGAGCCTTCAGACTTGTTCCCAGCCGGACCACCCCGAACGGAGAAGCCTGTGCTGCTGGACCGCTACGACGCCCTGCTGCTGGACCTCGACGGGACGGTCTACCGGGGCCAGGAGGTCGTGCCCGGGGCCGTCGAGGCGGTCGCGGCCGCCCGTGCGCGCGGCACGGCCATCCGGTTCGTCACCAACAACGCGTCCCGGTCGCCGGAGACGGTGGCCGGGCACCTGACCGAGCTGGGCTTCACCGCCGCGCTGGACGAGGTCAGCACGAGCGCCCAGGCGGGTGCGGCGATGCTGCTGGACCTGGTGCCGAAGGGCGAGCACGTGCTGGTCCTCGGCACGGACGCGCTGGCCGAGCAGGTGCGGTTGCGCGGCTACCGACCGACGCGTGACGCCGAGCACGCCCGAGCGGTCGTCCAGGGCCTGTCGCAGGACCTGGGGTGGCGTGAGCTGGCCGAGGCGTGCGTCGCGATCCGCCAGGGCGGCGCGCACTGGATCGCGTGCAACGTCGACGCCACCCTGCCCACCGAACGCGGCCTGCTGCCCGGCAACGGCTCGCTCGTCGCCGCGTTGCGGACGGCGACCGGCGTGGAACCGCTGGTCGCGGGCAAGCCGGCCACGCCGCTGCTGGAGCAGGCGGCGAAGTCGGCGGGCGCGCACCGGCCGCTGGTCGTGGGCGACCGGCTGGACACCGACATCGCGGGCGCGGTCAACGCGGGCATGGACTCGCTGCTGGTGCTCACCGGCGTGTCCACCGAAGCGGAGGCGGACGAGCTGCCCGAGGACCGCCGGCCGACCTACGTGGCTGCCGACCTGTCCGTGCTGCATCGGCTACCTTGAATCCGTGAGCTTCGAGGTTCCCCTCCCCGGCCCGCCGCGTGATCCCGTGGCCGGGATCGACGACGCCCTGGCCGGTCTCGACGGGCTGGACGGGCTCGACGTGGTCGAGCACGTGGCCCGGTTCGACGACGCGCACACGGCGTTGACGGTCGCGCTCTCCAGCATCGACAAGGTCTGACCGGTGCCGCGCAGGGCTCGGCTGGACGCCGAACTGGTCCGCCGCGGGCTGGCCAGGTCACGGGAGCACGCGAGCCAACTCGTCGCCGAGGGCCGGGTGACCGTGCGCGGCACAGTGGCCACGAAACCCGCCACCGCCGTCGAGCTGGACACCGCGCTGGTCGTCCGCGACACCGACGACCCGAACTACGCCTCGCGGGGCGCGCACAAGCTCGTCGGCGCGCTGGAGGCGTTCGACGGGGTGGACGTCAAGGGCAGGCGGTGCCTGGACGCGGGCGCGTCCACCGGCGGGTTCACCGACGTGCTGCTGCGCGCGGGGGCGCGGCAGGTCGTCGCGGCCGACGTCGGCCGGGGCCTGCTGGACTGGCGGTTGCGCACCGACGACCGGGTCGTGGTCAAGGACAAGACGAACGTGCGGTCCTTGACACCCGAAGACATCGGCGGCCCCGTTGAACTCGTGGTGGCCGATCTGTCGTTCATCTCGTTGAGGCTGGTGCTGCCGGCGCTGGCCGGGTGCCTCGACGAGGAGGGCGACTTGCTGCCGATGGTGAAACCCCAGTTCGAGGTCGGGAAGGAACGCCTCGGGTCGGGCGGTGTGGTGCGCGACCCGGAGCTGCGGGCCGAGGCGGTGCTGGACGTGGTCGCGTCGGCCGCCGGGCTGGGCCTGCGGCTGCACGGCGTCACCGCGAGCCCGCTGCCCGGTCCGTCGGGCAACGTCGAGTTCTTCGTCTGGCTGCGCCGGGGTGAGCCCCTGGACGCGGCGGACGCCACCGCGCTCGTGCGCGCCGCCGTAGCGGAAGGACCGCAGTGAGCACTGGTCCGGTGCAGAGGGAGATCCTGCTGGTCGTCCACACCGGACGGCGCAGCAACGTGCTGGTGGCCCAGGAGGTCGCGGCGCGGTTCGCGGCGGGCGGGGTGAAGCTGCGGGTGCTGGAGGACGAGGCGCCCGACCTGGACCCGTCGTGCTTCGCGCAGGTCGTGCTGGCCGACGAGAAGGCCGCCGAGGGCACCGAGCTGGTGTTCGTGCTCGGCGGCGACGGCACGCTGCTGCGCGCGGCCGAGCTGGCGCGGGCGGCGGGTGTGCCGGTGCTCGGGGTGAACCTGGGCCGGGTCGGGTTCCTTGCCGAGGCCGACTCCGACGCGCTCTACGAGGCGATCACCCACGTCGTCGACCGGGACTACGAGGTCGAGGAGCGGATGACGCTCGACATCACCGCGTCGGTCGACGGCGAGGTGCTGGAGGGCACGTGGGCGCTCAACGAGGCCAGCGTGGAGAAGAGCACCCGGGAGCGGATCCTGGACGTCGTGGTGGAGGTGGACGGGCGGCCCGTGTCGGCGTTCGGCTGCGACGGGGTGCTGGTGGCCACCCCGACCGGGTCGACGGCGTACGCGTTCTCCGCGGGCGGGCCGGTGGTGTGGCCGGACGTGCAGGCGCTGCTGGTGGTGCCGAGCAACGCGCACGCCCTGTTCGCGCGGCCCCTGGTCGTGTCGCCCGCGTCCGTGGTGGCGCTGGAGGTCGACCCGGAGGGGCACCCGGCGGTGCTGTGCGCGGACGGTCGCCGCACGGTGAACCTGCCGCCGGGGGCGCGGGTCGAGGTGGTCGGCGGCAGCACGCCGTTGCGGCTGGTCCGGTTGCGGCCAGGTCCGTTCACCGACCGGCTGGTGGAGAAGTTCGAGCTGCCCGTGCAGGGGTGGCGCGGCCCGTCGGCCAAGTGACGCCCGCTAGATCAACAGCGGAACACCCTCCCCCGAACACACGCTTTGTCCGCGTCGCCCAGTAGTGTTCCGTGCGTGCTGGCCGAGATGCGCATCCAGGGCCTCGGTGTGATCGACGAGGCCACCCTTGAGCTCGATGCCGGTTTCACCGTGGTGACGGGCGAGACCGGCGCGGGCAAGACCATGGTCGTCACCGGGCTCCACCTGCTGGGTGGTGGCCGGGCCGAGGCGTCCCGCGTGCGCAACGGCGCGGACAAGGCGGTGGTCGAGGGGCGGTTCGTCGCACCCGCGGGCAGCCCGGCGGCGAAGGTCGCCGAGGAGGTCGGGGGCGAGCCCGACGACGACGGCAGCGTGATCGCGATCCGCACCGTCGGCGCCGACGGCCGGTCCCGAGCCCACCTGGGCGGCCGGTCCGTGCCGGTCGGCGTGCTGTCCGAGCTGGCCGAGCAGCTCCTCGCCGTGCACGGGCAGAACGACCAGCTGCGGCTGCTGCGGCCCGCCGAGCAGCGGTCGGTGCTCGACCGGTTCGCCGGTGACGAGGTCGCCGAGCCGCTGCGCGCGTACCGGAAGGTGCGCGACGAGTGGCTGCGGGTGGCGACCGAGCTGGCCGAGCGCACCGCCCGGTCGCACGAGCTGGCGCGCGAGGCCGACATGCTGCGGCACGGGCTGGCCGAGATCACCGCGGTCGACCCGAAGCCGGGCGAGGACGAGGAGCTGATCGCCGAGGCGCGCCGGCTCGCCGACGCCGACCAGTTGCGCGAGGCCGCGTCCGGCGCGCAGTACGCGGTGGCGGGTTCGCCCGACGGCGACCCGGACGTGCCGGGCGCGCTGGGGCTGATCGGGGAGGCGCGGCGCAGGCTGACCGCGTCGGACGACCCGAAGCTGCGCGACCTGGAACCCCGGCTGGTGGAGGCGGAGACGCTGCTGGCCGACGTGGGCGCGGAGATCGCGTCGTACCTGGAGCACCTCGACGCCGACCCGGCGCGGCTGGAGCAGGTGCTCGCCCGCCAGGCCGAGCTGAAGTCGTTGACCCGCAAGTACGCCGCCGACGTGGACGGCGTGATCGCGTGGGCGCAGGACGCGTCGGCGCGGCTGTCCGGGCTCGACACGTCCGACGAGGCGCTGGCGGCGCTGGCGGCGCGGCGCGACGAGCTGGCCGCGGAGCTGGCCGCGTACGCGCAGCAGGTGACCGCCGAGCGGGTCGCCGCGGCCGAGGAGCTGGGGCGGGCGGTGTCCGACGAGCTGACCGGCCTGGCCATGCCGCACGCCACGGTGGAGGTCGCGGTGCGGCCCCGGGTCGCCGAGCAGGGCGACCCGCAGGCCCTGAAGGTCGGCGGGCGGTTGCTGCACGCGGGCGCGAGCGGTGTGGACGACGTGGAGCTGCGGCTGATCGCGCACCCCGGCGCGCCCGCGCTGCCGGTGCACAAGGGCGCGTCCGGCGGTGAGCTGTCGCGGGTGATGCTGGCGCTGGAGGTCGTGCTGTCGCACTCCGACCCGGTGCCGACGCTGGTGTTCGACGAGGTCGACGCGGGTGTCGGCGGCCGGGCGGCGGTCGAGGTGGGCCGCAGGCTGGCGAGGTTGGCGCGCAGCCACCAGGTCATCGTGGTCACGCACCTGCCGCAGGTCGCCGCGTTCGCCGACCGGCACCTGGTGGTGGACAAGACCGCGGACGGCGTGCTGACCCGCAGCGGCGTGCGGAAGCTCGACGAGTCGCAGCGCGTGGTGGAGCTGGCGCGGATGCTCGCGGGCATGGACTCCACCGACACCGGCCGCGCGCACGCCGAGGAGCTGCTGGCGGCGGCGAAGGCCGACAAGGAAGCCGTGCCCGTGGTGCGGCGCAAGGCGAAGAAGAAGTGAGCAGGCGGCTGCTCGGCGCGGCCATGCTCGTGGTGGCCGGCGTGGTGGCCGTGGTCGGCACGTTCCTGCCGCTGTACGCGGAGGGTTCCGCCCACCTCGGTTCGGAACCGCTGGTCACCGTCACGTCGTGGGAGTACGTGTTCAACAACCTGCCCGGGAACCCGGAGTTCCCGCCCATGCGGAGCCCGCAGTACGGGGTGCCGATCGCGGTGGCGGCGGTGCTGCTGGCGATCGCGGCGGCGCTGGTGTTCCTCCCGGAGTCGCAGCGGCTGGCCTCCCGGTACCTGGCGATCGGCGGCACGGGCGTGCTCGTCGGCTCCGTCTGGGCGGCGGTGGCGGTCGTCGTGTCCCTGCTCGGCAACGCCGAGCGGCAGGAGACGGCCGGCGGTTTCACCGTGAACGTCGGTGAGGGCGTCCCGGTGCTGGGCGCCGCGGTGCTGCTCGCGGCGGCGGGCGCGGTGCTGGTGCACGCCCGGCGACCCGAGCCGCGCCCGGAGGGGCCGGTGGTCTACCGGGTGGACGGCGTCGAGGGCGACGACGACACCGACACCCCGCCGTTCGGGATCCCGGTGGTCGACGTGGCGCAGCTGCCGGACTCGGAGTACGAGCGCCGCGCCGACGGTTCCTGAGCGCGGACCGCCGAAACGGCACCCGGTCGGCCGATGGCGGCGGCGCGCGGCGCCGCTTTGCTGGGAGGTGACGGTCGACCGGTCCGCCGGGCCGCGGCACGTCATCGAGCAGAGGGGAACGCCACATGACCCGGCGCGCTATCGCCGTCCTCACCATCGGCGCGGGCGCGCTCGTGGTGGTGCTGGGCTCGCTGTTCACCCTGTACGGGGTGGAGACCGAGATGCGGCCCGGGCCGAACGGCGTGCCGCGCGACGTGCCGCGGCTGGTCGCGCTCACCGGGTGGGAGTACGTGCAGGCGCCGTCGGTGCCGGGCCGCCCGGACGGCGTCACGTTCGACTACCCCGTCTACGGGTACGGCCTGGTCTTCGGCGCGGCCCTCGCCGTCGTCGGCGGGCTGCTGCAACTGCGGTCGCCGCTGCTCGCGGCGATCGGCCGGTTCGGGGTGCTGGCCGCGTTCGGGGTGGTCGTCGGCGCGCTGTGGTCGGCGCTGGAGACGCTGCGGACGTTGTTCGGCACCGGCGACGTGCCGCCCTCGATCGGGACCTCGGACGCGTTCTTCGGCGGGGGCACGTGGCTGGTCGGCCTGGGGGCGCTGATGCTGCTCGCGGGTGCCGCGGTGGCGCACGACTGGCCGGCGCGCGTGCCGCGCCCCACCGGGGTGTCGGTGTACCAGGTGGACGACGACGACACGCCGCCGTTCGGCATCGCCATCCCCGTGACCGAGCTGGACGTGCCACCGGGTGGTCCCGCCGCGCCGCCGGTGGCCGAGCTGCCGCCGGCGGTGGAGCTGCCCGACCGGTCGGCGGACGAACGACGTCACCCGACCGGGGGTAATCCGTCCACTGTGGATTAGTGGTGTCACTGACCAGCCCCGATCGGCTCGGCGTGTTAACCGCGGACCGCGCGCGAGGTGAGTCACCATCGGGTCATGAAGCTCTCCGGGTTGCTCGGCCGCACGCACCAGGAACTGCCAGGCGTCACCGGTGTGGCGCGGGTCGACCGCCGCTCGGGCGACCTGCTGCGCCGGCTGAGTCCCGGTGACGTCGCGGTCCTCGACCACGTCGACCTCGACCGCCGCACCGCCGAGGCCCTCGTGCACGCCGAGGTGGCGGGCGTGGTCAACGCCTCGCCGTCCATCTCCGGCCGGTTCCCCAACCTCGGCCCGGAGCTGCTGGTGGAGGCGGGCGTGCCGCTGATCGACGGCGTCGGCACGGCGGTGCTGCGCGAGGTCAGGGACGGCACGAAGCTGCGGCTGCACGACGGCGGCGTGTTCGTCGGCGGGAAGGAGGTCGCGCGCGGGGTCGAGCAGACCGCCGAGTCGATCGCCGACTCGATGATCGAGGCCAAGGCGGGCATGGCCGCGCAGCTGGAGGCGTTCTCCGCGAACACCATCGAGTTCCTGCGCCGGGAACGCGCGCTGCTGCTCGACGGCGTGGGCGTGCCCGAGCTGTTCGTGCCCATCCGCGACCGGCAGGTGCTGGTCGTCGCGGGCGGCCCCCGGCACGCCGAGGAGCTGCGCAAGCTGCGCAAGTACATCCGCGAGCACCGGCCCGTGCTGATCGGGGTGGACGCGGGCGCGGACACCCTGCACGACGCCGGGTTCGCCCCGGACGTCATCGTCGGCGACCCGGACGCCATCGGCACCGAGACGCTGCGGTCGGGCTCGGAGGTCGTCGTGCCCGCGCAGGTCGACGGCCACGCGCCCGGCCTCGAACGCATCCAGGACCTCGGCATCGGCGCGGTGACGTTCCCCGCGACCGGCAACGCCGAGGACCTGGCGCTGCTGCTGGCCGAGTCGCACGGCGCGACCCTGGTGGTGACCGTGGGGCTCCAGGCGGGCCTGCGGGAGTTCCTGGACCGGGGCAACGCGGGGTCCACCCCCTCGACGTTCCTGACCCGGCTCAAGCTCGGCAACAAGCTCGTGGACGGCCACGCCGTCGCCACCCTGCACCGCAGCCGCGTGTCGACCGGCCTGGTCGTGCTGCTGGTGCTGGCCGCCGTGGTGGCGATGGTGGCCGCGCTCGCGGTGTCCGGGGTCGGCCACGTGTACGTCGACGTGGCGGCCGACGCGATCCGCTCCGTCGTCGACTGGTTCAGGGGGTTGTTCGGGTGATCTCGCTGCGCTACCACATCGTCTCCATCACCGCGGTGTTCCTGGCGCTGGCCGTCGGGGTGGTGCTGGGCTCGACCGCGATCAGCGGCCGGCTGCTGTCCGGGCTCGCCGACGACAACGGCTCGCTGGGCCGGGAGGTCACCGCCCTGCGGGCCGAGCGCGACGGCCTGGACGCGCGGCTCGCCGACGCCGACCGGTTCGCCGGCACCGTCGGCCCGCTCGCGGTGCGGGGGCAGCTCGCCGACCGGACCGTCGTGCTCATCACCACCTCCGACACCCGGCCGGGTGACCGGGACGGGCTGGTGGAGCTGCTGCGCGCGGCGGGCGCGAAGGTCACCGGCGAGGTGCAGCTCGCCGACCCGTTCACCGACCCGGGCAAGGCGGACCAGGTGCTCGACCTGGTCGCCCGGCTCCAGCCCGCGGGCACCCGGCTGCCCACCGGCGCCGACCCCGGCACCCGGGCGGGCGGCCTGTTCGGCTCGGTGCTGCTGCTCGACAAGGACACCAACCAGCCGCGGGCCACGCCGGACGAGGCGGCGGCGGCGCTGGGCGGGCTGTCCAGCTCCGGGTTCGTCAAGGCGGGCCAGGTGCCGGAGCCCGCGCAACTGGCCGTCGTGCTCACCGGCGGCGCGCAGGCGGGCGACGCGGCGGCCGACCGGGCGGCGGTCCTGGCGCGGTTCGCCGCCCAGCTCGACCGGTCCGGCGCGGGCGTGGTGCTGGCGGGCGGCGACGGGTCCGCCGACGGCACCGGCGCGATCGGCGTCGTGCGGGCCGACACGGCGGCCACGTCCGTGCTGTCGACCGTGGACCACGCCGGCACGGCGGCCGGGCGGGTCGTGGTGGTGCTCGCGCTGCGTGAGCAGGTGGAGGGCAAGGCGGGCCGGTACGGGGTGGCGGGCAACGCCGAAGGCCCGGCACCCGGGATGGCGGGCTGAGCAGCGCGGTTCCCGCCGCTCCGGCGGGCGGTCGGCCGGGTGTTCGGCCGCTGTTCCCAGGCGGTTCGCGGGCCCGTGGTCGCCTGTTCGAAGCGCCCTAGGCCATCCGAGTGACCCGCTTGCGTGCCCGCCGGCGCGCTGGGTGACCACCGGCGTGTTAGCGTTAGGGCCCGTGGACAGGGCGCTGAGCTGTGCGGAACCACCGCAGCCTGCCCCTAGCGGACATCCAGACCACGGGGAGCCTCCTTGGTGCAGCAGGCACGTACGACCAAGCACGTTTTCGTCACCGGGGGTGTGGCGTCGTCCCTCGGCAAGGGGTTGACCGCGTCCAGCCTCGGTCAGCTGCTCACCTCTCGCGGTCTCCGCGTGACCATGCAGAAGCTCGACCCCTACCTCAACGTCGACCCGGGCACGATGAACCCGTTCCAGCACGGCGAGGTGTTCGTCACCGACGACGGCGCGGAGACCGACCTCGACATCGGCCACTACGAGCGGTTCCTGGCGCGGGACCTGTCCGGTGACGCGAACGTCACCACCGGGCAGGTGTACTCCGAGGTCATCGCCAAGGAGCGGCGCGGCGAGTACCTGGGCGACACCGTCCAGGTGATCCCGCACATCACCGACGAGATCAAGCGGCGCATCCGGGCCATGGCCGAGCCGGGCCCCGACGGCGTCGTCCCGGACGTGGTGATCACCGAGGTCGGCGGCACGGTCGGCGACATCGAGTCGCTGCCGTTCCTGGAGGCGTGCCGGCAGGTCCGCCACGACGTGGGCCGGGACAACGTGTTCTTCCTGCACGTGTCGCTGGTGCCCTACCTCGCGCCGTCCGGTGAGCTCAAGACCAAGCCGACGCAGCACTCCGTGGCCGCGCTGCGCAACATCGGCATCCAGCCCGACGCCATCGTGTGCCGGGCCGACCGGGAGATCCCGGACTCGCTCAAGCGCAAGATCGGCCTGATGTGCGACGTGGACACCGAGGCCGTGGTGGCGGCGGTGGACGCGCGGTCCATCTACGACATCCCCAAGGTGCTGCACGGCGAGGGCCTGGACGCGTACGTGGTGCGGCGGCTGGACCTGCCGTTCCGCGACGTCGACTGGACCGTGTGGGGCGACCTGCTCGACCGCGTGCACAACCCGTCGGAGAAGGTCCGCATCGGCCTGGTCGGCAAGTACGTCGACCTGCCCGACGCGTACCTGTCGGTGACCGAGGCGCTGCGCGCGGGCGGGTTCGCGCACCGCACCAAGGTCGAGATCGCGTGGGTGCCGTCCGACGAGTGCCAGACGCCGTCCGGCGCGGCGCACGCCCTGGGCGGGCTCGACGCGATCCTCATCCCCGGCGGGTTCGGGGTGCGCGGCATCGAGGGCAAGATCGGCGCCATCACCTACGCCCGGACCCGCGGCATCCCGCTGCTGGGGCTGTGCCTGGGGTTGCAGTGCCTGGTCATCGAGGCGGCGCGGAACCTCGCGGGCATCTCGGACGCGAACTCCGCGGAGTTCGAGGACACCGGGTCGCCGGTGATCAGCACCATGGCCGACCAGGAGGACGTCGTCTCCGGGCAGCGGGACATGGGCGGCACGATGCGGCTCGGCGCCTACCCGGCGTCGTTGCTGCCGGGTTCGCAGGTGGCGGCGGCCTACGGGTCGCTGGAGGTGTCCGAGCGGCACCGGCACCGGTACGAGGTCAACAACGCCTACCGCGCGAAGTTGGCGGAGGCCGGGCTGGTGTTCTCCGGGACGTCGCCGGACGGGCGGCTGGTGGAGTTCGTCGAGCTGCCGGCCGACGTGCACCCGTTCTTCGTGGCCACGCAGGCGCACCCGGAGCTGAAGTCCCGTCCGACCCGCCCGCACCCGCTGTTCGCGGCGTTCGTGAAGGCGGCGCTGGACTACCGGCTGGCCGACCGGCTGCCGCTGCCCGAGCCCGCGGGGGCCGCGCAGTGACTCCTCGGCACGAGTTCGGAACTGTTTCGTCGCGGGACGTGCACGTCGGGCGCGTCGTCGCGTTGCGGGTGGACGAGGTCGCCATGCCTGGTGGCGGTACGGCGTCGCGCGAGGTGGTGGAACACCTCGGTGCGGTCGCGGTGGTGGCCTTGGACGATGCCGGTGCGGTGGTGCTCATCCACCAGTACCGGCACCCGCTCGGCAGGCGGCTCTGGGAGCTGCCCGCCGGGCTGTTGGACGCCGGGGACGAGGCTCCGCTGGACGCCGCGAAGCGGGAGCTGGCCGAAGAGGTCGGGCTCGCGGCGTCGGAGTGGACGACGTTGGTGGACGTCGCCGTCTCACCGGGGTTCACCGACGAGGTGGTGCGGGTGTTCCTGGCACGCGGGCTCACCGAGGTGGACCGCGACGTGCAGGGCGAGGAGGAGGCCGACCTGGAGGCGAAGCGCTTCCCGTTGGCCGAGGCGGTGGACATGGTGCTGTCCGGGGAGATCGTCAACGGCCCCGCCGTGTCCGGGCTGCTCGCCGCGCACGTCGTGGTCACCGGCGGCGGGACGGGGCGCCCCTCCGACGCCCCGTTCACCGACCGCCCGACCCGCTTCGCCGCCCGTTCCAGCTGACCTGGACATTGAACTCGGGGTACCTGGGCGTTCGACTCTCGGGACCTGGACGTAGGACTCTCGCGTGAGTCGAACGCCCAGGTCCCGAGAGTCCTACGTTCAGGACCCTTGAGTTCAACGTTCAGGTAGGGCGAAGGCGGCGGATAATGGGTGGCGTGGGTGTGAGAGGACCGTTGGCGGTGGCCGCGGCGGCGGTCGTCGGGTGCGGGGTGTTGTTGTTCGTGGACCCCAACCAGCCCGGGTCGCTGTTGCCGCCGTGCCCGCTCTACGCGTTGACCGGCATCCAGTGCCCGGCCTGCGGGTCGACGCGGATGGTGCACGCCCTGCTGCACGGTGACCTGGTCGCGGCGTGGGGGTTCAACGCCGTGATGCTGGTCGTCGGGCTGCCGCTGCTGGTGTGGCTGTGGACGCGGTGGTTCCGGGCGGCCAAGGACGGGCGGCCGACGCCCCCGGTGTCGCGGAAGGTCGGCGTG
This sequence comes from Actinosynnema sp. NPDC091369, assembly GCF_044757065.1. Classification (NCBI taxonomy): domain Bacteria; kingdom Bacillati; phylum Actinomycetota; class Actinomycetes; order Pseudonocardiales; family Pseudonocardiaceae; genus Actinosynnema; species Actinosynnema sp. NPDC091369. The sequence continues at coordinate 13,752 of NZ_JBIVUG010000023.1, forward strand.
CCCGTGGTGGCCCTGGCCGTGACGTGGATGGTTGCGCGGAACCTAGTCGCGTAGCTTGCGGCCCTGGCTGTCGGTGCCGCCGTTGACCAGCAGGATGATCCCGTCGATCAACGACCAGATCCCGCACCCGCCGCACGTCAGCAGCTGCGCGATACCGATCCCCGTGTCCCCGATGTAGAACCGGCCGATGCCGAACGGCAGCGCCAGCTGCAGCACGCCCGCCGCGATGCGCGACTTGTCCGACAGCGGCTGCCCGGTCAGCGGGTCCACGCCGTACGGCGCGTTCGGGTTGAACCCCGGCGGGTAGCCGTACGCCGTGCCGTAGGTCTGGGACGGGTCGGCGTAGCCGGGCGGCGGGTAGCCGGGGACGCCCTGACCGGGCGTGGGGGCGTACCCGGGCGGGGGCGGCGGCGCCTGGTAACCGGCGGTCGGCGGGTAGGTGGCCGTCGGCGGGTAGGTGGGCGGCAGGAACGCCGGGTGCGGCTGCGGCAGGTCGTGGAACAGGGCGGCCAGCTCCTGCGCGGACTGGGCCGCGGACGCGTAGCCGACGCGCTGCTCGTACTCGCCGATCTCCAGGCGACCGGCCGCGAAGTGGTCGTTCAGGGCGCTGATCGCCTCTTCGCGCTGCTGGTCGCCGATGCGCACCTGGTGTGGTTCCGACACGGGTGGAACGCTAACAGCCCGGAGCCGCCGAGCAGGCCGGAACCCGCTGGTCGACCTACCCTTCGTAGGGTGTTGGTCGGAGTCCCGCGAGAGGTGAAGAACCACGAGCACCGGGTCGCCATCACCCCGGCGGGCGTGGTGGAGCTGACGCGCCGGGGTCACCGGGTGCTGGTCGAGGCGGGCGCGGGCGGCGGGTCCTCCATCCCGGACGCCGAGTTCGTCGCGGCCGGCGCCGTCATCGCCCCGAACGCCGACGACGTGTGGGCCGACGCCGAGCTCGTGCTCAAGGTCAAGGAACCGGTCGCCGAGGAGTTCCACCGGATGCGGTCGGGCCAGACCCTGTTCACCTACCTGCACCTGGCCGCGAACGCCGCGTGCACACGGGCGATCGTCACGTCCGGCATCGACGCGATCGCCTACGAGACCGTGCAGCTCGACGACGGCTCGCTGCCGTTGTTGGCCCCGATGAGCGAGGTCGCCGGACGGATGGCCGCCCAGGTCGGTGCGCACTGCCTGGAGCGCAACCAGGGCGGACGCGGAGTCCTGCTCGGCGGCGTGCCGGGCGTGCCCGCCGGGAAGGTGGCGGTGCTGGGTGCGGGCGTCGCCGGCATGAACGCCGCCGCCGTCGCGCTGGGCATGCAGGCCGAGGTGGTCGTGCTCGACACGAACGTCAACCGGCTGCGCCAGATCGACTTCGCCTATCGGGGGCACTTGCAGACGGTGGCGAGCAACTCGTACGAGGTGGAGAAGGTGTGCAGGTGGGCCGACCTGGTGATCGGCGCGGTGCTGGTGCCGGGCGCGAAGGCTCCGACGCTGGTGGGCAACGACCTGGTGTCGACCATGCGGTCCGGCTCGGTGCTGGTCGACATCGCGATCGACCAGGGTGGTTGCTTCGCCGACTCACGGCCTACGACGCACGCGGAGCCGACGTACCGGGTGCACGACTCGGTGTTCTACTGCGTGGCCAACATGCCCGGCGCGGTGCCGCACACTTCGACTTGGGCGCTGACGAACGTCACGCTGCCGTATGTGGTGGCGTTGGCGGACAGGGGTTTTCGGGGAGCGGTGGGGGCGGACGCGGCGTTGGCCAAGGGGGTGAACGTGGTCGGGGGTGTGGTGGTGCAGGCTGGGGTGGCGGAGGCGCACGGGATGCCGTACGTGCCTTTGGGGCAGGTGTCAAAAGCTTGAAAGATCAAAGATCACAAGCGTCCTCGCCGGACGGGCAGATCAGCAGGATGACCCAACAACGCCCGGATCTCCCTGTTGGGTTGTGGGTCGGGTTTCGTGTCATCCCACCGACCTCCCGAAGGGCTACCACACGCGTCAAGGGGGGCGACATCAGTGGACGCCGTAGCCCGCAGTGGACTTCGCCCCCCCTTGACACGTGCGGTAGGGCTGCGCCAGGTCGGCGGGATGACACGAAGTCCTACCTATGCAGCAAAAACGCCCAGCGAGGTGGGTCGAGGGTCGCGAGTCCCGGCCGGGGTACGGACGAGCCCGGCGCGGTCGGCCGCGTTGGGGTTGCCCTTCCCATGGGAGGGGTTCGTGTCATCCCGCCGACCTGGCTTTGCCGTACCGCACGTGTCAAGGGGGGCGAAGTCCAGCAATGCCCGCGGCGCTTACTGATGTCGTCCCCTTGACGCGTGTGGTAACCCGGAGGGAGGTCGGTGGGATGACACGGAACCCGACCCACGACGAAACAGGAGATCCCGGAGGTGGTCGGGGTCATCCTGCTGATCTGCCCGTCCGGCGAGGACGCTTGTGATCTTTTGATCTTCGATGTTAAGGCCGTGATGACTCCCAACCACCCATCCGAACCCCCACCGACGACCCCGGCGGCGCGTGCGATGCGGGCCTACCTGGACCACCTCGCCGTCGAACGGGGCACGGCGCGCAACACGCTCGACTCCTACGGACGCGACCTGCGCCGCTACGCCGAGCACCTGACCGCCGCCGGCGTCGAAGACCTGGCCGACGTCACCGAAGCACTGGTCGGTGACTTCCTCGCCGCGCTGCGCGAGTCCGGCCTGGCCGCCTCCTCCGCCGCGCGCACCCTGGTGGCCGTGCGCGGCCTGCACCGGTTCGCGCACCTGGAAGGCATCACGGCGGACGACCCGGCCCGCGCGGTCCAGCCGCCGACACCGCCCCGCCGGTTGCCCAAAGCCCTGCCGGTGGGCGACGTGCTCAAGCTCCTCGACGGCCCCGCCGACACCCCGGCCCAGCTTCGCGACCGGGCCCTGCTGGAACTGCTGTACTCCAGTGGCGCGCGGATCTCCGAGGTCGTCGGGTTGGACGTGGACGACGTCGACGCCGAAGAGCGGACCGTGCTGCTCGACGGCAAGGGTGGCAAGCAGCGGATCGTGCCGGTCGGTCGGCCGGCCCTCCAGGCGCTCGACGCGTACCTGGTGCGCGCCCGGCCCGTGCTGGCCAAGAGGGGCACGCCCGCGTTGTTCCTCAACGCCCGGGGTGGGCGGTTGTCGCGGCAGACGGCGTGGCACGTGCTGAAGACCGCGGCCGAACGGGCGGGGGTCCAGGCCGAGGTCTCGCCGCACACGCTGCGCCACTCGTTCGCCACGCACCTGCTGGAAGGGGGCGCGGACGTGCGCGTCGTGCAGGAACTGCTGGGGCACGCCTCCGTCACCACGACGCAGGTCTACACGCTGGTCACCGTCAACACCTTGCGCGAGGTCTACGCGACCGCTCATCCTCGCGCAACGGGTGGAACGTGAGCGGCCCACGAGTACCGTGAGCGCTCGCCCGCCCCACGTCATCGACGAGCCCGACGAGCTGGAGGTGCCGACCCGGTGCCGAACCTGGACGAGCCCGAGCGCAGCGCGATCGAGCTGGGCGCGGTGCTGCACGCGCTGAGCGACCCGACCCGGCTGGCGGTGGTGCGGCAGATCGACGCCGACGGCGAGCGCCTGTGCGGCGCGCTGATGGTGGACGTCGCCAAGTCCACGTTGTCGCAGCACCTGCGCGTGCTGCGGGAGGCGGGCATCACCCGCACCAGGGCCCGCGGCAACCAGCGGTGGGTGTCGCTGCGGCGCGACGACCTGGACGTGCTGTTCCCCGGCCTGCTCGACGTGGTGCTCCGCGCGGCCGAGCGCGGTGGCCGCCCGAGCGGCGACCCGGCCGGTGCGGCGCGCTGACCCGGAACCGGAACGCGTCGGGAACGATCGGCCGCGCTTCGGCGGGGCGCGTTGCTGGTCGCCGTCCGTGTGCTTAGGCTGCGCCCAGGCAGAGGACTAGGAATCGGGAAGGGCGATGTCGACACCGGAGCACGCGGGCCAGCCGTGGGGCGCACCCCCACCGCCCCCGCCACCGTCCGGTGTGCCGCGCGCCTCGGTCGAGCTGAGCCTCGCCCCGCACGCCGCACCCGCGGACGAAGACGCGACCGAGCAGGTCGCGGGCGACATCGGGCCGACCGGCCGACCGTTGCGCCACGTCGCCGACCCGCCGCTGATCGCCCGGCACGGCCCGGCGAAGATCCTCGCGGTGTGCAACCAGAAGGGCGGGGTCGGCAAGACCACGTCCACCATCAACCTCGGCGCGGCCCTGACCGAGTACGGCCGGCGCGTGCTGCTGGTCGACTTCGACCCGCAGGGCGCGCTGTCGGTCGGCCTGGGCGTGCACCCGCACCAGCTCGACCAGACGATCTACAACGTGATCATGGAGCGCAACGTCGGCGTCGGTGACGTGATCATGCGCACCCCGGTCGAGGGCATGGACCTGCTGCCCAGCAACATCGACCTGTCCGCCGCGGAGATCCAGCTGGTCTCCGAGGTGGGCCGGGAGCACACGCTGGTCCGCACGCTGCGCCCGGTCATCGAGCACTACGACTACGTGCTGGTGGACTGCCAGCCGTCGCTCGGCCTGCTCACGGTCAACGCCCTCGCGGCGGCTGACGGCGTCCTCATCCCGCTGGAGTGCGAGTTCTTCAGCCTGCGCGGGGTCGCCCTGTTGATAGACACCATCGAGAAGGTCAGGGAGCGGTTGAACCCGAAGCTCGAGATCACCGGCATCCTCGCCACCATGTACGACCCGCGCACGCTGCACTCCCGCGAGGTGATGGCGCGCGTGGTCGAGGCGTTCGGCGACGTCGTGTTCGACACGGTGATCAACCGCACGGTCCGGTTCCCGGAGACGACCGTCGCCGGTGAGCCGATCACCCGCTGGGCGCCGCGGTCGGGTGGCGCGAAAGCGTACCGCGCGTTGGCGCGCGAGGTGATCGCCCGGTGACCCGACGCCCATCACTGCCGGGCGCGTCCGAGCTGTTCCGCCTCACCACCGGCGCCGCCGCCGACGACGCGCCCGCGGCCGAGGCTCCCGCGCAGCGGCGCGGCACGGGGCGGCAGAAGCACTCGACCAAGATCACCGTGTACGTGTCGGACGAGGAGCTGCTGGCGCTGGAGCACGCGCGGCTGGCGTTGCGCGGCGAGCACGGCCTGGCGGTCGACCGGGGGCGCGTGGTGCGCGAGGCCATCGCGATCGTGCTGGACGACCTCGAAGGGCACGGCGAGGACTCGCTGCTGGTGCGTAGGTTGCGCGAGCGGTGAGCGGTGACGCGCCCGGGACCGGACCGGTCGCCGCCGGACCCGCCGCGGCCGAACCCGTGGTCGCCGCGCCGGTCGGGGTGGTCGAGCCGGCGGCGGTCGACGACGGCCGGTTCAAGGTCAAGCTGACCAACTTCGAGGGGCCGTTCGACCTGCTGCTCCAGCTGATCTCGCAGCACACGCTGGACGTGACCGAGGTGGCGCTGCACACCGTCACCGACGACTTCATCGCCTACATCCGGGCGCTGGGCGACGGGTGGGACCTGGACGAGACGACCGAGTTCCTGGTCATCGCGGCGACCCTGCTCGACCTCAAGGCGGCCCGGCTGCTGCCCGCGGGCGACGTGGAGGACGAAGAGGACCTGGCCCTGCTGGAGGCCCGGGACCTGCTGTTCGCCCGGCTGTTGCAGTACCGGGCGTACAAGCAGGTGGCGGCGCTGTTCGCCGAGCTGGAGCGGGGCGCGTACCGGCGCTACCCGCGCTCGGTGGCGCTGGAGCAGCGGTACGAGGGGCTGCTGCCCGAGGTGATGCTGGGCGTGGACGCGCGGCGGTTCGCCGAGATCGCCGCGGTCGTGTTCCGGCCCAAACCGCCGCCGACGGTGTCGACGTCGCACATCCACCAGCACCGGGTGTCGGTGCGCGAGCACGCCGACATGCTGCGGGCTCGGCTGGCGGAGCTGGGCACGGCGACGTTCGCCGAGCTGATCGCCGAGTGCACGGAGACGATGGAGGTCGTGGCGCGGTTCCTGGCGCTGCTGGAGCTGTACCGGGAGCAGGCGCTGGCGTTCGAGCAGCCGGACCCGCTGGGGGAGCTGCGCATCACGTGGGTCGGCGGCACGGTCGAGCAGGCGCGGGCGCACGCCCGGGACGAGGACGAGGAGTACGGGTGAGCGACCGCGGAGCAACCGGTCCCGCCGGGGCGGACGAGCCGGCGGTCGGGCCCGACGTGGCGGTGGAGCCGGCCGGGGCCGAGTCGGGGCCCGGGCGGCCGACCGGGACGCCGGGGGGACCCGACGCGCCGCCGGCCGCCGGTGGACCCGTGCCGCTGCCGTTGGCCGTCGAGGCCGAAGGCGACGACGAGGCCGAGACCGGCGGGGTGCCCGACCTCGCCGACGAGGCCGAGTTCGAGGGCGCGCTGGAGTCGATCCTGCTGGTCGTGGACAGCCCGATCGCCGAGGAGCAGCTCGCGGGCGTGCTCGACCAGTCCGTGAAGCGCGTCACGGCGGCCCTGCGCCGGCTGTCCGCCCGGTACACCGAGCAGGGCAGCGGCATCGACCTGCGTAGAATCGGGGACGGCTGGCGGTTCTACACGCGGGACCGCTTCGCGCCATTCGTGGAGAAGCTGCTGCTCGACGGGCAGCGTGCCAAGCTCACCCGGGCCGCGTTGGAGACACTCGCGGTCATCGCCTACCGGCAGCCCGTGACCAGGGCCCGGATCGCGGCGGTGCGCGGGGTGAACGTCGACGGGGTCATCCGCACGCTCGTCGCGCGCGGCCTGATCGCCGAGACGGGCACGGACTCCGACACGGGTGGCATCCTTTACCGCACGACCGAACTGTTCCTGGAGCGGTTGGGGCTGTCGTCGCTGGGCGACCTGCCGCCGATCGCTCCCCTCCTGCCCGAAGTGGATGCGATCGACGATGTCTGACCAGGCCCACCCCGAGGGGATCCGGCTCCAGAAGGTGCTCGCCAAGGCGGGCATCGCCTCGCGGCGGGTCGCCGAGGAGCTGATCGAACTCGGCCGCGTCCAGGTCGACGGGGAGGTGGTCCGCGAGCAGGGCCGCCGCATCGACCCGGACACCGCGGTCGTGCACGTCGACGGCGTGCGCGTGGTGCTCAAGGAGGACGTGGTCACCCTCGCCTTCAACAAGCCGCGCGGGGTGCTGTCCACCATGCACGACGACGCGCACCGCCCGTGCGTCGGCGACTACCTGCACAACCGCAAGGAACGCCTGTTCCACGTCGGCCGGCTGGACGCCGACACCGAGGGCCTGCTGCTGCTGACCAACGACGGCGACCTCGCGCACCGGCTGATGCACCCGTCCTACGAGATCACCAAGACCTACCTCGCCGAGGTGCCCGGCCCGATCCCGAAGGACCTGGGCAAGCGGCTGCGCGCGGGCGTCGAGCTGGAGGACGGCCCGATCGCGGTCGACTCGTTCAAGCTGATCTCCTCCATGCCGGGCAAGGCGCTGGTCGAGGTGGTCCTGCACGAGGGCCGCAAGCACATCGTGCGCCGCCTGCTCGACCACGTCGGCCACCCGGTGGAGCACCTGGTCCGCACCGCGGTCGGCGAGGTGCGCCTGGGCAACCAGCGCCCCGGCTCGATGCGGGTGCTCAACCGGCAGGAAGTCGGCTCCCTGTACAAGGCCGTCGGGCTGTAGCCGGGGCAGGCGCTTGGCGGGGTCCCCCTTCCCCGCCAAGCGCCCCTCCCCCTGGTGGAACCCCTACCCGGTTCCACCGCCATTCCTACGGCAGACGGGTTGTTCAGTGTCAGCGCGTGGACGCTGAACAGGCTTTTCTGAACAATCGCCAGCGTCGAAGGGGAGGGCGACGCATGGCCAGACGGGAGGGCCCGTTACGGGCCGACAGCCGTGACCTGGGGGAGTTCGCCGCCGACCTGAGGGCGTTGCGGGAACGGGCGGGCAGCCCCACCTACCGGCGGCTGGCCCACGAGGCGCACTACTCGGCGGCGGCGCTGTCGGAGGCGGCGAACGGGCGGCGGCTGCCGAGCCTCGCGGTCACGCTCGCGTACGTGCGGGCCTGCGGCGGTGACGTGGCGGCGTGGGAGGCGCGCTGGCGCGAGCTGGCCGACCGGGCCGCCGACGCGAACCCGCGCACCCCGCCGAAGGGCACCGATTCCCCGTACACGGGGTTGGCGGCGTTCCAGGTGCGGGACGCGGACCGGTTCTACGGCCGCGACCGGGTGGTGCGGGAGCTGGTGGAGCTGCTCGGGCGACGCCGGTTCGCGGGGGTGTTCGGCGCGTCCGGCTCGGGCAAGTCGTCGGTGCTGCGCGCGGGTCTGGTGGCGACGTGGGGCCGGCCCTCGGTGGTGCTCACGCCCGGCGCGCGACCGGTGGAGGAGCTGGCGGTGCGGGCCGCGGCGTGCACCGGCCGGGACGCCGCCGCGCTGGCCGCCGAGTTCACCGCCCACCCGGAGAACCTGCACCTGCGGGTGCGGCAGGCGCTCGTCGAGGGCGACGAGGACCTGCTGATCGTGGTCGACCAGTTCGAAGAGGTCTTCACGCTGTGCCGGGAGCCCGCCGAGCGGGCCGCGTTCATCGCCGCGCTGACCACCGCCGCCACCGCGCCGACCAGCCGCACGCGGGTCGTGCTGGGCGTGCGCGCCGACTTCCTCGGCCACTGCGGGCAGTACCCGGAGCTGGTGGACGCCCTGCGCGGCGGGCACGTGCTGGTCGGGCCGATGACGGCGGACGAGCTGCGCGAGGCGATCGTGTCGCCCGCCGTCGCGGTCGGCTGCAAGGTGGAGACGGCGCTGGTCACCCGCCTGGTCGCGGACGCGGCGGGCCAGCCGGGGGTGCTGCCGCTGGTGTCGCACGCGCTGCTGGAGACGTGGCGCAGGCGGCGCGGTGTCGCGTTGACGCTGGCGGGCTACGAGGAGGTCGGCGGGGTCGAGCACTCGATCGCGCGCAGCGCCGAGCAGGTCTACACCGCGATGAGCCCGGCCGGGCGGCAGGTGGCCAAGCAGGTGTTCCTGCGGTTGATCGCGGTCGGGGAGGGCACCGAGGACACCAAGCGGCGGGTCGCGCGCGCCGAGGTGGACCACCACGCCGAGAACGACGGCCGTGAGGTGCTGGCCGCGTTGGCGCAGGCGCGGCTGGTGGTGCTGGACCGGGACTCCGTGGAGCTGGCGCACGAGGCGTTGATCCGGAACTGGCCGCGGCTGCGCGACTGGATCGCCGAGGACCGGGCGGGCCTGCGGGTGCAGCGGATGCTGACCGAGGCCGCGCACACGTGGGAGTCGCTGGAGCGGGACCCGGGCGCGCTGTACCGGGGCACGCGGCTGGCGCTGGTGCGCGAGTGGGTGGACGGCACGCGCGGGCCCCGGCTCACGCCGGGTGAGATCCGGTTCCTGGAGGCCAGCATCGCCGCGGACGACGCGGTGCGCGCCATCGAGCAGCGGCGGACCCGCAGGCTGCGGCAGCTCGTGTCGGTGATGGCGGTGCTGCTGCTGTTGGCGGGTGGCGCGATCGTGCACGCGTTCCGGGCCGAGCGGTCCGCGACCGAGCAGCGCAACATCGCCCTGGCGCACAAGGTGATCACCCAGGCCGCCGCGCTGCGCGACACCGACCCGGCGCTGTCGTTGCAGCTCACCCTGGCCGCGCACCGGCTCGCGCCGCTGCCCGAGACGCGGGACGCGCTGTACGGCGCGTTCGCCGAGCCCTACGCGACCCGGATCGGCGCGGTGCGCAGGATGGCGGTCAGCCCGACCGCCGGGCTGCTCGCCGTCGCCGACGACACCAGCGTCACGGACGTGCGGCTGGTGGACATCGCCGACCCGCACCGCCCGGAGCACCTCGGCCCGCTGACCGGGTTGGTCGACCCGTGGGTGCTGGCGTTCAGCGACGACGGCACGTGGCTCGCCGGCGCGTCCACCGACGAGGTCGTGGTGTGGCGGGTGGCGGACCCGCGCCACCCGGTGATCGCGCACCGGTTCGGTGACGTGGCGATCGAGCCGGTGTCGGCCCTGTCGTTCTCGTCGGATGCCCGGTACCTGGTCGCGGGGTTCTCCGGCGGGCCGCCGCACGCCTGGGACCTGGCCGGGGGCGGGCCGGTGGCGTTGCCGCTGCCGGTCGGGTCGACGGTGGCGTTCCTGTCCGGGCACGTGGTCGCGGTCGTGTCCGGTGACCGGGTGCTCGCGGTCGACCTGGCCGGCGGCGCGTACGGCGTCCTGGTGAGCGGGGTCGGCGCGGTGACCGCGCTGGCGGTGGGCGACGGCGGCCGGGTGGTCGCCACGGCGGGGGAGGACCGGGTGGTGCGGCTGTGGGAGGTCGGTGACGTCTCCGGTCCCGCCCGGCAGACCGCCGTCCTCCGGCACGGCGGTGATGTGCGAGCGCTGGCGTTCAACCAGGACGGACGGGTGCTGGCCACGGCGGGGGACGACCGCTCGGCCCGGCTGTGGGACGTCACCGACCGGCGGTCGCCGGTGGAGGCCGCGGCGCTCGACGGGCACCTCGGCCCGGTCACCGCGGTGGGCTTCGCCGCCGGGGGACTGGCCCTGGTCACCGCGGGCAGCGACCGGTCGGCCCGGCTCACCGACCTCACCGGCCTGCCGGTCGCGCACCCCGTGACGCTGCGGTCGGTCACGGTCGCCGCGGACCGCGGGCTCGCCGCCACCGTCGACGTCGAAGGCGTGCTGCGGCTCGTGGACATCTCCGAGCCGCGCGGCCCGCGCACCGCGTGGCCGCTGACCGCGCACCCGGGCCGGGTGCGGGCGGCGGCGCTCAGCCCGGACGGCGAGCACCTGGTGACCGTCGCCGACGACGGTGCGGTGCGGGTGTGGCGCACCACCAACCCGGCCGCGCCCGACCTGGTCGGCGAGGCGGGTCGGGCGATGTCGGTGGCGTTCAGCCCGAAGGGCACGCACTTCGCCACCGGTGCGCTCGACGACGGGGTGACGCGCCTGTGGAACGTGGCGACCCTGTCCCGGATCGCCGAGATGCGCGACAAGCACCAGCCCGACGCGCCGACCGTCGCGCTGGCGTTCGACGCGGCGGGCGACCGGTTGGTGGTCGCCAAGCTCGGCGGGTCGATCGAGGAGTGGGACACCACCGTGCCGATGTGGCCGATGCGGTGGCGGCGCGACGTGCTCGACGTCCGGTACGCCACCGCGGTGGCGCCGGTGCCCGGCGGGATGGTGACGGTGGAGCCCGACGGCCGGGCCGTGCTGTGGCGGCAACCCGACCGGCAGGGCGACTCCCGGGTCGGCCCGGAGGTGCGGTTCGCCTCCGCCGAGCCGCTGGGGTCGGCGGTGCGGGCGGTCGCGGCGGCGGGCGACCTGGTCGTGGTCGCCGGGGCGGACGGGACGCTGCGGCTGTACGACGTGGCGGGCGGCGGGCCCGTGCGGCAGGTGGCGGTGTTCGCGGGCCACTCGTCGGGGACGAACTCGGCGGCGTTCGCGGCCGACGGGCACACGCTCGTCAGCGCGGGCGACGCGGTGCTGCGGTTCTGGGAGACCGACCTGGGCGCCGTGATGGGCCGGATCTGCGCCACCGTCCACCCCGGCATCACCGCGCAGCAGTGGGCGGGCTACTTCCCGGACCTGCCCCACGACCCGCCGTGCGACTGGCACTAGTGCCCCAGCCGATCCGCCGTGCGACGGGCGCCGGCTCGCAGGCCGACGCGCCGTGCGGTGAGGGCCGGGGCAGGACACTGCCGTGCGCTCGGGGCGGAGCCGCCGTCCGGGCGGTGCTTCAGCGTCCGCTGACAGCAATTTGCAAGATCACATCATGAAGTTTTACCGCCACTCATTGTGGCGGGGCACTTCACTCTCTAGATTGAGCCGGGTTAGTTGGGGTTGATCAACTGGGAAGAGGCGTTTGCGCGTGCGTGCGCTCACCCGAGGACTGCTCGGTGTGGCCGGGTTCCTCGTCATCTGGGAGCTGTTCGGCCGGTCCCGGCTGGTTCCCTCGGAGTACTTGCCACCGCCGTCCGTCGTAGCGGTGGAACTCGTGAAGTTGTTGGGGGATGAGGCTTTCCTGCGGGACGTCATCGCGACCGTCCTCGCCGTGCTCATCGCCGTGGCGCTGTCGGTCGGGATCGCCGTCCCGCTCGGCCTCGTCCTGGGCAGCGTGGCGTCCGTCCGGCACGCCACCCGCGCCGTCGTCGAGTTCCTGCGCCCCATCCCGTCGGTGGCGCTGATCCCGCTCGCGGTGCTGCTGCTCGGCATCGGGCCGGAAACCAAGATCACCCTCGCGGTGTACGCGGCGATCTGGCCCATCCTGTTCAACACCATCTACGCGCTCGACGAGCTCGACCCCCTGCTGGTCGAGACCGCGCGCGCGTTCGGCTCCGGCCGGGTGCGCGTGCTGGCGTCGGTCGCCCTGCCCAGCGCGTTGCCGTTCGTGCTGACCGGCATCCGGCTCGCCGCCACGACGAGCCTGGTCGTGATCGTCAGCGTGGAGCTGCTGGAAGGCGGCTCCGGCGGCATCGGGCAGTACATCGCGATCGCGCGCAGCGGCGCGGGCCGGATGGACATCGTCCTGGCCGGCACGGTGGTCGCGGGCGTCATCGGCTACCTGCTCAACGAGGGGCTGGAACGCGCGCAGCGCCGCTGGGTCGGCTGGAGCGCGGTCACCGGAGGTCGGTCGTGAGTCGATTCCTTCAGCGGTGGGCGGTGTTCGCGGGCCTCGTCGTGGTCTGGGAACTGCTCACCTGGTACGCCGACGACACCTTCTTCCCCCGCCCCACCATGATCGCCGTGGCCGCGCACGACCTGTGGTTCTCCGGTCCGGCCGGTGACCTGTTCCTCACCGACACGGTGTTCGACCACGTGTTCCCGAGCATCGGCCGGCTGCTCGTCGGCTGGGGCGTCGCGGCCGTCGTCGGCATCTCGCTCGGCGTGGCGCTGGGCCGCTCGGACAAGGCCGCGGAGTACGTCGGGCCGCTGCTGACGTTCATGCGCTCGATCCCGCCGCCCCTGCTGGTGCCGGTGTTCCTGCTCGTGTTCAGCGTCGGCACCACCATGCAGCTCGCCACGATCATCTTCGGCGTGCTGTGGCCCATCCTGCTCAACAGCATCGACGGCGCCCGCTCCGTCGACGCCACGAAGTTCGAGACCTCGGCGGTGTTCCGCATCCCGAAGCCACAGTGGATCCTCGGTGTCGTCCTGCCCTCCGCGGCGCCGAAGATCTTCGCCGGGCTGCGGGTCTCCCTGTCGCTGTCGCTGGTGCTCATGGTCGTGTCCGAACTCGTCGGAACCGACAACGGGATCGGGTCGCAACTCCTCGTCGCACAGCGGGAGTTCGACTTCCCCGACATGTGGGCCGGGATCATCCTGCTGGGTGTCCTCGGCTATGCCCTCAACACCGTGCTCCTCTTCTTCGAGCGCAAGGCCCTTGCGTGGCAACCGAAGCAGGAGCGCACCCCCGCGACGGTGGAGGAAAAAGCAGTATGACCGCGATGCTCGAAGTGGCCGACCTCGGCCACACCTACCAGGCGAAGGACGGCGCGCACACCGCGATCGCCGACCTCTCGTTCACCGTCGGCACCGGAGAGCTGGTCTGCGTCGTCGGCCCGTCCGGCTGCGGCAAGTCCACGCTGCTGCGCACCATCTCCGGGCTGATCCGCCCCACCCGCGGCGAGATCAGCCTGCACGGCGACGAGGTCCGCGGCGTGCCCGACGACCTCGCCGTGGTGTTCCAGGACTACAGCCGCTCGCTGTTCCCGTGGTTGACGGTGCAGAAGAACGTCGAGTTCCCGCTGCGCCGCACCCTCGGTCGCGCCGAGCGCCGCGCCCGCGCGGCCGAGGCGCTGGAGTGGGTCGGCCTGTCGGCGGCCGGCCGCAAGTACCCGTGGCAGCTGTCCGGCGGCATGCAGCAGCGCGTCGCCATCGCCAGGGCGCTGGCCTACCGGCCCGCGCTGCTGCTGATGGACGAGCCGTTCGCCTCGGTGGACGCGCAGACCCGGTTCGAGCTGGAGGACCTGCTGCTGAAGGTCCGCACCGAGCAGGACACCACCGTGCTGGTGGTGACGCACGACATCGACGAGAGCGTCTACCTGGGCGACCGCATCCTGGTGCTCTCCACGTCGCCCGCGTCCGTGGTGGCCGACCTGAAGGTCGACCTGCCCGCCCAGCGCGACCAGATCACCACCCGCGAGTCCGAGGAGTTCGTCGCGCTGCGGGCCGAGGTGGCGCGGCTGCTCAACGTCGGCAAGACCTCCGAGGAGGTCCGGGCCCGGCGCAAGGCGAACGAGCAGCAGGCGGCGAAGTGGGCCGAGGCGGAGCGGGCGGAGGCTTCGCGCGCCGAGGCCGAGGAGCGCGCCACGACGTGACGGGCGCATTCCGGGACTAGGAACGCCGGACGGGCGATCCGCGGCTTGTCGGCCCTCTCAGGGGCGGCGCCGGGGGTCGCCCGTTGTCGTGCGCGGAGGTATCCGGCGCGGTTATGGGCGTGGGTTTCGACGGCGGTCGTTCACAACGATTGGACATCTTTCCCGCCGCGGGACGGGCCATCACCATGATCACCGCGCCGTCGCCGTTCGATTACGCGCCGTGCCCGCCAGCGCCTTTCCGACCCGCTTTGTGCGGACATTCCATCGGTTCTGCCTATGGCTCCGGTGGGCGCCGCGAGGATATCGACGGGCGCGTCGGGCCGTCCGCCGGATGGAATCGGAGGCTGATGCATCCGACAATGCCGGTGTGTCGCCGGGCGCGGCCGGATTTCGAATGGTCGCGGAATCCGGTCCGGCCATCGCCTTGTTCTCCGGGTCGGGCACATCGACGGGCCCGGGCGGAGAACAAGGCGTCGGTAAACCGGCCTTATCGCGGGGAGTTCCCGGGGAAACCGCCCCCGCTAATCGTGAGGTGTTCTGCTCAGGGCCCCACGTAGTTTTGGGCGAAATAGCCCGCGGACGAGCCGGAGGCGATGAGGTGTTCGAGCCTGGCTTGACCCAAACGGCTCAGGAACGGCTCCGGCGAACGGTGGATCATGAACACCATCCACTGCGAGAACTCCTGCGCACGCCACACGCGTCGCAGGCACACCTCGGAGTAGCTCCGCAGGCCCGTCTCATCACCCGTTCGGTGGTAGCGGGTCAGGGCGTCGGCGAGCACCTCGGCGTCGTGCAACGCGAGGTTCATTCCCTTCGCCCCCACCGGGGTGATGATGTGGGCGGCGTCGCCGAGCAGGTACAGGTTGCCGTGGTTCATTGGTTCGACCACGTGGCTGCGCATGTCCAGGATGCGCTTCTCGACGATGCGCCCTTCGGTCAGCTTCCAGTCGGAGTCCCGCAGCGCCAGCCGCTTGTGCAGCTCCGACCACACCCTCTCGTCGGGCCAGTTGTCCACCGTGTCGTCCACCGGGACCTGGAGGTAGTAGCGCGAGACCGTGGAACTGCGGAGCATATGACCCGCGAATCCGTCCGGGTGCAGCGCGTAAATCACCTTGTGGGTGGACGGCGGGGCCTCGGCCAGGACGCTCAGCCACTCGATGCCGTGCTGGTGGCTGAACTCCTGCACCGCGCCCGGCGGGATGCTGCGCCGCGTCACGCCGTGGAACCCGTCCGCGCCGGCGATGAACGAGCAGTCCAGCCGCTCGCGCGTCCCGTCGGCGTTCGTCCAGGTCAGGGCCGGTTCAGCGGTCTCTATGTCGTGCACCTGGACGTCCGTGACGGCCCACCGGACATCGCCTCCCCGTTCGTCGACGTAGTGCCGCACGAGGTCCTGGACGACCTCCTGCTGCGGGTAGATGTAGTGGGTCTGGCCGTCGTACAGGGTGGCGTAGTCCACCTCGTACGCCTCGCCGTTCACCCGGAATTCGCACGCGCCATGCCTGTCCGCCTCTTGGAGCAACCGGTCCGCGAGACCGTGCTCTGTCAACATTTGCACCGCGCGGTGCTCCAACACCCCGGCGCGCGGCCGGGTCTCGATGTACTCGCGGGTGCCTTTTTCCAGCACCACGCAGGGGATTCCGGCCTCGCGGAGCAGGTTCCCCAAGGTCAATCCCGCGGGGCCCGCTCCGACGATGCCCACCGGGCGCCGGTTGCTCTGTACGGCCCATTCCGCGTCAAGATCGCTCACCGCATACCCCAACCTCTGGACAGCCTGTGCAAAGATGCTCACCGAAGGTAGTGGATCAGCCTTCGAGTGTCGGTCGACTGGGGTCTTGCCGAACCGCTCGTGTCACTTTGAGTGGTTCCGCAGTGCCTCTGTCGCCCGTGCATCCTGCCCCCGCAAAGTCGTCACTCCAACAGGAGATGCCCCCCATGTCTCGAAGAGTCGGCCTCTCGGCACGAAGGATCTTCGGCGTTGTCTCCGCGGTCGCGATGCTCGCCGTCGTCTCCGGCTGCGGTCTGCTCGGTGGCTCCGAGGAGAAGCCCACCGACACCGCCGCGACGCCGGGCAAGGTCGAGAAGGCCACGATCACCGTCGGCCTGCTGAACATCCTCGACGTCGCGTCGGTCCACGTCGCGCAGCAGAAGGGTTACTTCAAGGACGAGGGTCTCGACCTCAAGATCGAGATCATCCAGGGTGGCGCCATGGCCATCCCGGGCCTGATCAACGGCAGCCTGGACTTCACCTTCGGCAACTGGGTGTCGTTCTTCGGCGCCGAGGCGAAGGAAGCCGCGAAGAGCGTCGACGGCCTGAAGCTGGTCAGCGACGGCTACCAGGCCAAGCCGGAGATGTTCCTGATCCTCGGCAAGTCGGACTCGCCGATCAAGTCCCCGAAGGACCTCGAGGGCAAGACCATCGCGATCAACACGTTCAAGAACATCGCCGAGCTCACCGCGAAGGCCACGCTGGAAGCCAACGACGTGGACCCCGCCAAGGTGACCTTCAAGGAGCTGCCCTTCCCGGACATGGAAGCGGCGGTGCAGAACGGCTCGGTCGACGCGGCGTTCATGGTGGAGCCGTTCATCAGCAAGGCGCAGCGCCAGAGCGGCCAGATCACCCTGCTCGACGCGGCGTCCGGCCCCACCGCGGACATCCCGATCGCGGGTTACGCCACGACCGGCAAGTTCCTGAAGGAGAACCCGAACACCGTCGCCGCGTTCCAGCGCGCGATGGCTAAGGGCCAGCGCGACGCGGCGGACCGCCCCACGGTCGAGCCGCTGCTCGTCGAGTACGCGAAGATCGACAAGGAAACCGCCAGCCTCGTGCACTTCGGCGAGTTCCCGACCACGCTCGACGCCACCCGCCTGCAGCGCGTGGCGGGCTTGATGCGAACCTACGGCTTGCTCGAGAAGGACTTCGACGTCAAGCCGATGTTGGTCGCCGCGTCGGGTAGCTGATCCGGTGGGGGAGCCCGTCGTCGGGGCCGGGCTCCCCCTCGGGTGTTTCCCGTTCGGGTCGAGGGTGTGAAATAACCATGACCGCCGGTTAGCGATCGTTTAGCGCGTCCAGGTGTGGCTCGCGCGACAATGGTTGATTCGCAAACTACCGGTCACCTCGTCCGAACGGCGGTATGACTCGGCGGATTTTTCCACCAAGATCCACCGGGTTTGTAGGGATGTGTCGTTTCACCGGGCTGGGGAGTGTGCTGACGGTGCGCGGTCACGACGACCACGCCTCCGGGAGAGATCCGGAGCGGATTCAACTCGACGCGGGCGCCGCTGGCAGCGGTCCGCCCGACTCGGGACCGAGCACAGGCGCCGTGCCCGCCGACCGGGGCGTGTCCCGGTGGCGACTGCGGAACTGGCGCCTGCGCAGCAAGCTGGCCGTGGTGCTCCTGGTGCCCGCGCTGAGCACGCTGACCCTCGCCGGGCTGAGGTTGAACACCCAGCTGGACGACGTGGAGCTGTTCGGCCAGGTCCAGCGGGAGCTCCAGCTGTCCGCCCAGGTGGCGGCGGTGTCCGACGCCCTGCAACTGGAGCGCGACGCCGCGGTCTTGTTCGTCGCGGGCGGTCGGCGGGACAACGCGGGCGAGCTGCAGACGCGGTCCAGCAAGGTCGACGCCGAGGTCGGCAGGCTGCGCGACGTCGCGGCCGCCACGACCGGCGTCGACGACGCGGTGCGCGAGTCGTTCCAGAAGTCGTTGCAGTCGCTGGACGGCCTCAACGCGCTGCGGAACACGGTGACCACCACCAAGTACCCGGACATCTCGGTGCACAGCGCCTACGGCCAGGTGCTGGCCGCGCTGGCGCAGGTGCACCGCGCCACCGCGAGCAGCCTGAGCAACGAGACGATCACGCCGCTGGCGGGCGCCAACCTCGCGCTGTACTCGGCGAAGGAGCAGCTGTCCCAGCAGAACTCGATCCTGCTGTCCGCGGCCAAGCGCGGCGAGTTCGCGCCCGGCCAGGCCAACGCGCTGCGCGCGGCGCAGTCCCGGCTGGACGCCGCGCTCACCGACTTCGCCAACACCGCGAGCCAGGAGAACCGCCAGCTGCTGTCGGACACCGTGTCCGGCACGCCGGTGGACGCCCGCAACAGCCTGGTGCAGCTCGCGCTGGTGCAGCAGAACGACACCAACGAGGTGTCCATTTCGGACGGCGACGTGATGGCCGTCGGCGAGCAGACCGCGGCGCTGCTGCGCGAGGTGTCGCAGGACATCGAGCGGCAGGCGGACAAGGCGTCGATCGAGCTGACCGAGGCGGCCCGCGCGTCCGCGTGGCGTGACGCGGCGCTGGTCGCGGCGGCGCTGGTGATCGCGTTCGCCCTCATGGCGTTCGTCGCCCGCTCGATGCTGACGCCGCTGCGCGTGCTGCGCCGCACCGCCCTGGACGTGGCCCGCAACCGCCTCCCGGACGCGATCAAGCGGATCCGGACGCACCGCGACCCGGCCCGCGCCGCGGAAGAGGCGCTCGTGCCGGTGCCGATCAACACGACCGAGGAGGTCGGCCAGGTGGCGCGGGCGTTCGACGCCGTGCAGCGCGAAGCCGTCCGCCTCGCGGTCGAGCAGGTGGCGCTGCGCGCGAACGTCAACGACATGTTCATCAACCTGTCCCGGCGCTCGCAGGCGCTGGTCGAGCGGCAGATCACCGTCATCGACCGGCTGGAGCAGGACGAGCAGGACCCCGACCAGCTGGCCAGCCTGTTCGAGCTGGACCACCTGGCCACCCAGATGCGCCGCAACAGCGAGAACCTGCTGGTGCTCTCCGGCACCACGGTCAACCGCCGCGTCACCCGGCCGGTGCCGATCTCCGAGGTGCTCGGCGCCGCGGTGTCCGAGGTCGAGAAGTACGCCCGGATCCAGATCGCGCCCGCGCCGGAGCTCAAGGTCCAGGGCCGCGTGGTCAACGACCTCGCGCACCTCATCGCCGAGCTGCTGGACAACGCGACCGCGTTCTCCAAGCCCACCACCAAGGTGACCGTGCGGGCGATCGAGACCCGGCGCGGCGAGGTGTCCATCCGCATCCACGACCGCGGTGTCGGCATGCAGGAGCAGGACGTCATCGAGGCCAACACCAAGCTCGCCGACCCGCCCGAGGTCGACGTGTCGGTGGCCCGCGAGATGGGTCTGTACGTGGTCGGCCAGCTCGCCAAGCGGCACAACATCCGGGTCACGTTGAGCAACAACGACGACATAGAGGGTGGCGTCACGGCCCAGGTCGTGCTCCCGGTCGACCTGCTGCACCGCGGCCCCGAGCCGGTCGCGCCCCGGCCGGCGCCCGCGGCGCTGCCGCAGCGCCAGGCCGTGCCGCAGCTGGAGGACAGCGGCGTCGGCGTGCTGGCCGGCGTGCCCAAGTGGACGCCGGAGATCGCGCCCGGCGGCTACGCCCCGCTGGACCTGCCCGCGACGACGGGCCCGCAGGTCGTGCACACGCACGAGGCGGAGCCCGGCGGGTTCTTCCAGGTCGAGCAGACCCCGGTGGACGACCTGTTCACCGCCACCGTGACCGAGACCGTGCCGCCGCCCGGCGACGAGGTGCCGGACTACTCCTACCCGCCGTCCGCCGCCGCGCCGGCCCCGCCCGCGCCCGCCGTGGTCGAGGAGGAGGACGACGCCTCCACCCAGCGGCTGCCGATCTACGAGGACGTGCTGTCGCGCTGGTTCCAGGGCGGCGAGTCCGAGGGCGGCGCCGTGCGGGGCGAGCTGGGCGAGCAGCAGCAGCAGCAGCCGGCCGCCGCGCCGCCGGAGACCGCGTCCGAGAGGACGATGTTCGCCGACCGCGCCGAGCTGATGGGCATGGACGGCGGCGGCCACGAGGGCACCGCGTCGGAGCAGACCGCGTACACCGACCGGTCGGACCTGATCACGTCGCCCGCGCCGATCGCCAAGCCGACGCCGCCCGCGCCGCGCGGTTCCACCCCGGCCGGTCTGCCCAAGCGCGAGCCCGCGCCGTCGGCGATCCCCTCGTCCGGCGCGTCGTCGGCGCCCGGCTGGGGCGCGGCGGCGGACGACAGCTGGACGGCGGCGTCCAGCGCGCTCAAGGCGCCCGTGGACGACACGACCACCGCGGGCCTGCCCAAGCGGGTGCCCAAGGCGCGCCTGATGCCCGGGTCGCTCTCCGCGCCCGCGCCGCGCGCCGGTGCCGCCCCGGCGGCGCAGCCCGCCAACGGCGCCACGTCGGCGGGCGTGGCGACCGCCGCGCCGCCGCGCCGGTCCGCCGACCGGTTGCGCCAGCGCTTCGCCACCTACCAGCGTGGTGTGCAGCTCGGCCGCCAGGCGGGTGAGGACACCGGCCTGCCCTGGGAAGGCCCGTCGTTCGGCAACGAGGACAACACCGGTAATCAGACCAAGGAGCAGAAGTGACCACCGCAACCGAGGAACTCGACAACTTCAGTTGGCTGGTCGATGACTTCGTCGCCCGGGTCGCGGGCGTCGCGCACGCGATCGTGGTCTCCGCGGACGGCCTGTTGCTCGCGTCCTCGGAGCGGTTGCCGATCGACCGCGCCGAGCAGCTCGCGGCGGTCGCGTCGGGCCTGGTCAGCCTCAACCTCGGCGCGGCGCGCTGCTTCGAGGCGGGCGACGTCAAGCAGACCGTGGTGGAGATGGAGCGGGGCTACCTGTTCCTGATGTCGATCAGCGACGGCTCGTGCCTGGCCGTGCTGGCCGCACCCAACTGCGACATCGGCCTGATCGGCTACGCCATGACGCGGCTGGTCGAGCGGGTCGGCGTCCAGCTCACCCCGGAGATCCGCTCGCAGCTGCACGTCGCCATGCGCGGCTGAGGTCCCACCACCCGGCGAGGTCCTACTACTAGGGAAAGCAGAGCAACATGAGCGGTGGCGCTCCCGGACGGCCGGGGTCACCCGCGGCGAGCCTGACCGTCACGTCGACGAAGATCGTGGTGGCCGGCGGGTTCGGTGTCGGCAAGACGACCTTCGTCGGGTCGGTGTCGGAAATCGTGCCGCTGACGACCGAAGCGGTGATGACCGAGGCCAGCGTCGGCGTGGACGACCTGTCGGCGACGCCCAACAAGATGACCACCACGGTGGCCATGGACTTCGGCCGGGTGTCGCTGGACAGCGACCTGATCCTCTACCTGTTCGGCACCCCGGGCCAGCACCGGTTCTGGTTCATGTGGGACGACCTGGTGCGCGGCGCGATCGGCGCCGTCGTGCTGGTCGACACCCGCAGGCTGTCGGACGCGTTCGCCTCGATCGACTTCTTCGAGGACCGCGAGCTGCCGTACGTGGTGGGCGTGAACTGCTTCGACGGCCTGCTGCACCACCGCATCGAGGACATCCGGGAGGCGCTGACGATCGACCAGTCGGTGCCGATCGTGCCCTGCGACGCGCGCAACCGGCAGTCGACCAAGCAGACGCTGATCACGTTGGTGCAGCACGCCATGCGGCAGCCGACGTTCGCCTGATCCACCGCGCGGCGGGCCGCGACCGGAAAACCGGTCGCGGCCCGTTGCCGTGCGGGGCACACTCGGCCGGGTGGCGGACGCCTTCGAGGACCCGGACCTGGCCGCTTACTACGACGTGATCAACCGGTGGGGCGACGACAGCCGCTTCTACCTGGACCTGGTGCTGGCCGCGGACTCCGTGCTGGACGTGGGCTGCGGCACGGGCATGCTGCTCAAGGGGGCGCGCGCCGCCGGGCACCGCGGCCGGCTGGTCGGGCTCGACCCGGCCGAGGGCATGCTGCGGCAGGCGCGGGACGCCGCCGACGTCGACTGGGTGCGCGGCGACCTGGGCACGGTGTCGTTCGACGGCGAGTTCGACCTGGTCGTGATGACCGGTCACGTGTTCCAGGTCTTCCTCACCGACGACGAGGTGCGCGCGCAGCTCACCGCCGTCCACCAGGCGCTCAGGCCGGACGGCCGGTTCGCCTTCGAGACCCGCGACCCCGGCGCGCGGGCCTGGGAGCGGTGGACTCCCGAGAACGGCACGGACATCGTCGGCGCCGGCGGCGAGCGGGTGCGCGTCGAGCACCGCGTGGAGAGCGTGGTGGACGGCGTGGTGTGGCTGACCGAGACGTTCAGCAGCCCCGACTGGCCGGAACCGCGCGTGGACCGGGGCGGGCTGCGGTTCATGACCGCGGGCGAGGTCGACGCGGTGCTGCGGGAGACCGGGTTCGAGGTGGCCGAGCGCTACGGCTCCTGGGACCGGAGCCCGTCGACCGGCGGGAGCCGCGAGATCATCACGATCGCACGACCAGGTCCGCCTCCGGCAGCCGGCCGTCGCTGACGACCAGCGCGCCGGCCGCCCGCACGAGCGGCAGCACGGCGGCCAGCGCCTTGTGCGCCAGCGCCTCCTCCGGCGGCACGTCCGGTTCCACGCCGTGCAGCCCGTGCCGCTGCACGGCGGACAGCTCGGGCAGCGCGAACGTGAAGTCGTGCAGCAGCAGCCGCACTCCCATGCCCGCCAACGCGAGCAGGTTGTCCTCGACGGCGTCCGGGTCCTCGGCGAGGGCGCGCGCGGACAGGCTCAGCCACAACCGCTCCGGCGCGACGCCGCCGGCGCGGATCGCCTCCGCGACCGGCGCGGTCAGGTCCGGGTCGCGCGACTGGTCCGGTGACAGGTGCGCGAGCACCGGCACGTCCTCGGACGCGGCGAAGCCGCACGCCTCCTCCAGCACCCACTCGGCCAGCCGGCCGCCGATGCCGAGCTCGTCGGCGAAGCGCAGGCACTCGTGGTGCGACACCGGGCCGTACTCCGCCTCGTGCCACCGCAGCCGGGCCGCGAACGCGACCCGTTCGCCGTGCCGCTCCACCGGCAGGTAGTCCAGCGCGATCTCGCCGTTCTGCAACGCGCCCGGCATGGTCGCGATCAACGAGAGCCGGGCCCGGTCGCGGGCGTCCTGCCCGGCGTCGTAGATGCCCCACTGGCCCTTGCCGCCGGTCTCCGCGCGGCGCAGCGTGCTGTGCGCCTGGCGCAGCAGCGCCATCGCGTCCGAACCGCGGGCCGACGTGCGCACGAAACCCATGCCCGCGGACACGCCGACGCCGTGCCCGGCCAGGTGCACCGGCTCGACCAGCGCGGCCTCGATCGCCTCGGCCAGCGCGGAGATCCCGGGCGTGGTGGGCGAGTCCTCGATCAGCACGACGAACTCGTCACCGCCGATGCGCGCGACCGTGGCGTTCTCACCGGCCACCACCTCGGTCAGCCGCCTCGCCACGACCTTCAGCAGCTCGTCGCCCGCCTCGTAGCCGAGGCCGTCGTTGACGATGGCGACGCTGTCCACGTCCAGGTAGCACAACGTGATCGAGCCGGGCCGGCCCAGCGCCTCCTCCAGCCGGGGCAGGAAGCTCTGCCGGTTCGGCAGCCCGGTCAGCACGTCGTGCAGGGCCTGGTGGCGCAGGTAGTCGCTCAGCACCCGCTGCTCGGTGGTGTCCTCGACCACGGCGACGTGCCAGCGCGGCCCGCCGTCGGGGGCGCGCACCACCGACAGCGCCACGGTCGTCCACATCGGATCGCCGGCCGCGTCGGTGAACTGCCGCTGCACCCGGACCCCGTCCGCGTCGGGCGGCGCGGCGCCGACCAGGCCCGCCAGGTCGGCAGGGGACAGCATGGCCTCCAGCGCCGGGTTGGCACCCACCAGCGCGCCGCGGCCGTCGAAGATCGCGATGCCCGCCGTGGAGCCGACGAAGACCTGCCGGAACAGCTCCGGCAGTGCCCACGCCTCGACGGCCGCGGGGGCGATCCCCTCGGCCGGGGCGACTCGGGCGGGCTCGGTCATGTGGGCGGTGCGGCGGTGGGTGGAGCAGGGGGGCGAAGATCAGGTCAGTGCATCTTCCGGACCACCGGCCACCGCCGTCAAGGTTTCACCCGACCGGGTCTCACCCGATCGGATCACACGCAGACCCAGTCGGTCATCACCGTCGTGCCGCCGACCTCGCAGCGGAACCGCACCGGGCCCGACGGCGGCGGGCCGAGCAGGAACATGCCCAGCTCGTCCAGCTCCGCCTCCTCGACCGGCCCGGTCGGCGTGACGAGCTCGACCCGGCCCGGTCCCGCCGGCAGCACCTGGCCCGCGACACCCGCCTCGGTCACCTCGACCTGCACCGACACGCCCTCGGCGTCGAACACGAGCTGCCGCGCGGTCTGCGCGGCCCGCGCCCGCACCGCCAGCTCCGCGTCCAGCACCGAGTCGTAGGTGGTCAGCGCCCGCAGCTCGGCGTCGACCGTGCGCCACGTGAACGCGGCGCGGGCGGCTTCGAGCAGGTGCTCGGGCACGTCGCGCGCCTCGGCGAGCGCCTCGCCCAGCTCCCGCAGCAGCACCTCATCGCTTTCCCACCCCGGATCGTCCCTCAACACCGACCACACCTCCTCCGCCCACCGGCCGCGGGTCGACCAGCTTCAGCACCGCGGGAGTCTTGCGCAACTTCTCCAGGCACCTGACCCGGGTGGGCCCGATGCTGCCCACCGGCACACCCAGCTCCTCGCCGACCTCCGCGTAGCTCGGCGGCGGGTCGGCCATGAGCTTGGCCAGCAACACCCGGCACTGCTCGGACAACGAGCCGAAGCCCTCGCGCAGCGCCTGCCGCCGCTGGGCGGCCTCCAGCTCCTCGTCCAGGTCCGCCACCGCGTCGTCCGGGCTCGCCGGCTCGTCCTCCGACTGCGGGTCGTACGGCTGCGTGCGGTGCTGCACCCGCAGCAGCCGCAGGCACTCGTTGCGCGCGGTCGTGGCGATCCAGCCGGGCAGCGCGTCCGCCTCGCGGAGCTTGCCGAGCTGCTCCACCAGCCGCAGCCACACGGTCTGGTGCACGTCGGCCACGTCCGCGTGGCGCAGCCGGTGCCGGTGCACCACCGCCAGCACGAGGGGCGTGAAGCGCACGACGATCTCGTTCCACGCGCGCTGGTCGCCCTCCGCCGCCGCGCTCACGAGCTCGGCGATGGGGGATGCAGGGGTCACGTCCCCTCCTCTTGTCCAGGGGATGCTGCGCACGGGCCCCGGCCGGATCCGGCACGGACCCACGCCGGGTCACGGACTTCGCACTCTTCGCTGCCACACACTACGGAGGCGCGACCCGTCCGCCAGATACACGCGTCGCGCGATCGGGTTATTCGACGAGGACGCCGTAGCCGAGGAAGAACTCCGGCTTGCCGCCGAGCAGCTTGTTCCGCGCCTCGACCGCCGACAACCCGTGCTGGGTCATCGTCGCGGCGATCCGCCCGGCCACGTGCGGCGCGGCGAACGACGTGCCCAGCCAGTAGGCGAACCGGTCGTAGACGTCCACCGGCAGGTCGGGCAGCTCCCACCGGCCCTTCAGGTAGGTGCTGGTCCGGTTGCCGACCGCGCACGCGTCGACCCAGTGCCCGTGGTTGGCGTAGCAGGCGGGCGTCAGGACGCCGTTGAGGTCCCGGGCCACCGCGGACACGCCCACCACGTTCTGCAGGGCGGCGGGCCAGGTGGGCCGGGTGGTGCCCTGGTTCGCCGCGGACGCCACCACGACCACGCCCTGCGGCAGGGCCTCGATCGCCTGGCGCACCGGCTCGGAGGCGGTGTCGTCCTGGGTGAAGCAGCCCATCGAGATGTTGACGACCTGCACCTTCTCGTCGAACGACGACAGCGCCGCGACGAACTGCTCCTCGGTGCCCAGCCCGATCGGGTCCAGCGCCTTCTCCGGGTCGAACCGCACGCCCGGCGCCGCCTGCCGGATCACGCCCGCGACGAACGTGCCGTGCCCGCCTTCGAGCGCGAACACGTCGTCGTGCGCGTAGGCCGCGTCCACGTCCTCCGCCTTGGGCAGGAACGCGTCGCCCAGCCACAGCGGGTGGTCCACGGCCGCGGTCGCGGAGATGCCCGTGTCGACGATGCCGACGACCACGCCCTTGCCGTGCCCGGTGGTGGCCGGGTCCGGGTCGGCCAGCGGCTGGCCCACCTTCGGCGGCTGGCCCGGGTTGCCGTGCATGTTGCCGCCGTGGCCGACCAGCACGTGGTGCGGCTGCACGAACGGCACGCGCTCACCCGGCCACTGCCTCGGGTCGCGCAGCAGGCGCACGATCTCCGGGATGTCGTCGGGGGTGCGCGGCACGAGCAGCCGGCTCATCCGGGCGAAGTCCCGACCCCGGACGGTGCCGATGTTGTTCTGCGCGAGCTTGCGGCTCACCCGGTCGACGTCCTCGGGGATGGTCAGCAGCTCACCGGAGACGAAGAGGAACTCGCGCCCGCGCTCGGGGTGCAGCCGGTAGCTCTTGTGCGCTCGGATGGCCTGGTGGAACGCTTCTTGGTACAGCTCGGAGCGATCGGGTTCGGACACCGAGACCTCACAGCAGCGTCGACAGGTGCTGAGCCTGAGCAAGCTACCACAGCGCCGCTGGTAATAAGGTGGGTTCGTGGCAGGGGTTTCCGCCGCCGCAGCGCTGGAAGCCCGGCAACGGGACCCGCGCGCGGCGATCGAGATGGGTCGGTCCGCGCTGCGGGCGGCGAGGGCGTCGGGGGACGACGAGGAAGCCTCCGCCGCCGAACGCGCCATCGGTCTCGCGTGGCGGGAGCTGCACGACTTCGACGCGGCGCTGCGCCACCTGCGGCGCGCCGTGCGGACCGCCGAACGGGCGGGGTCGGCGCGCGCGGCGGCGCTGGCCCGGATGAGCCTGGCGTTCGTGCTGTCCAACACCGGGCGGCACGCGCAGGCGCTGCGCGCGATCAACGAGGCCCTGCCGCACCTGCGCGGCGTCGACGCGGGCAGCGGCCGGATGCAGCGGGGACTGGTGCTGCACTACCTGTGCCGCTACGACGAGGCGCTGCGCGAGTACAACGGCGCGATCGAGGTGGTGCGCCGCTTCGGCGAACGGCTCGTGGAGGCGCGGGCGCTGAACAACCGCGGGCTGCTGCGCGCCTACACCGGCGGCCTGCGCGCGGCCGACGAGGACTTCGACCGCGCCGCCGTGCTCTACCAGGACCTGGACCAGGCGCTGGCCGTGGCCGACGTGCGGTGGAACGCGGGCATCTCGGCGTCGCGCGCGGGCGACGTGCCGCGGGCGTTGACGATGTTCGCCGAGGCCGAGCGCGAGTACCGGCGGCTGGCCGTGCCGCGGCCCGCGCTGCTGATCAACCGGCTGGAGCTGCTGGTGTCCGTGCCGCTGCTGGAGGAGGCGCGGGCGGCGGCCGACCGGGCGCTGGAGGAGCTGGGCGGCGACCTCGTGCTCGCCCGGTCCGAGGCGCTGTTCTACCGGGCCCGGGTCGCGCTGCTGGAAGGCGACCTGGACCGCGCGGTGGAGTTCGCGGTCGCCGCGCGCAAGGGGTTCCGCCGGGAGAAGCGCGACGTGTGGGCCGAGGGCGCGCGGCACGTGGAGCTGCGCGCGGCGTACCTGAGCGGGCAGCGGACCAGGGCGCTGGTGGCGGCGCTGACCCGGGTGGCGTCCCGGCTCGACGCGCTGGGCTGGCGGATGGCCGGGCTGGAGGCGCGGGTCGACGCGGCGCTGGTCGCCCGCGACCTCGGCGACCGCACCCGCGCCGTGGCGGAGCTGACCACGGCGGGCGCGGCCCGGCGCGGCGGCCCGGCGGCGCACCGGGTGCAGGGCTGGTACGCCGAGGCGTTGCGGCGCGACCTGCTCGGCAACGCGCGGGGCGCGCAGATCGCGCTGCGGCGCGGGCTCGTGCTGCTGGACGACTACCGGGTGTCGCTGGGCGCGACCGAGCTGCGGGCGCTGACCGGCGCGCAGGGCGCGGCGCTGGCCTCGGAAGGACTGCGCACGGCCGTCGCGGGCGGTCGGGCCGGACGGGTGCTGAGCTGGGCGGAGGCGTGGCGGGCCGGCGCGCTGCGGATGACGCCCGCCCGACCGCCGGAGGACTCCGGGCTCGCCGACGCGCTGGCCGAGCTGCGGGCGGTGACCGCGGACCTGGAGGCGGCGTCCACGGCCGGGCGGCCGACGACCGCGCTGCGGCAGCGGCAGGTGCGCGGCGAGCAGCGGGTGCGCGAGCTGACCCGCCGCACCGGCGGCGGCGGTGCGGTGTTCAAGCCGCCCGAGGTGGGCGAGCTGGCGCGGGCGCTGGGCACGTCGGCGCTGGTGGAGTACGTCGACCACGACGGCGCGTTGCTGGCCGTGGTGGTGGCGGGCGGTCGGGCGTCGCTGCACCGGCTCGGCCCGCTCGACGGCGCGCTGCGCGAGCTGCGGCTGCTGCGGTTCGCGCTGCACCGGCTCGTGACGCTGCCCGAGCACGTCGACCGCACGGCCGTGCGCGCGGGCGCCGAGCACGCCGCCAAGCTGCTCCAGGACCGGCTGCTGGAGCCGCTGCGGCGGCGGCTGGACGACCGGCCGCTGGTGCTCGCGCCGACCGGGCGGCTGGGCGGCCTGCCGTGGTCGGCGCTGCCCGCGTGCCGTGGCCGCGCGGTCACCGTCGTGCCGTCGGCGACGGTGTGGCTGCGCGCCACCACGTCCACCCTGGTGTCGCACCATCGCGCGGTCCTGGCGGCGGGGCCCCGGTTGCCGGCCGCGCCGACCGAGATCGCCGCCATCGCGGCGCTGGGCCGGGCCTCCGCCTCGGTGCTCGTCGACGAGGCGGCGACGGTGGACGCGGTCGCGTCCGCGATGGACGGCGCGCCGCTGGCGCACGTGGCCGCGCACGGCTCGTTCCGCGCGGACAACCCGCTGTTCTCCGCGCTGGAACTGGCCGACGGCCCGCTGACCGTCTACGACCTCGAACGGCTGCGCACCCCGCCCGCCCGGGTCGTGCTGTCGGCGTGCGACTCCGGCCTGTCCGCAGTGCGGCCCGGCGACGAGCTCATGGGGTTCACCGCGGCGCTGCTCGGGCTCGGCACGCGCACGCTGGTCGCGCCGGTCATCCCCGTGCCCGCCGAGGTGACCACGCCGCTCATGGTCGACCTGCACCGCAGGCTCGACGCGGGGCAGACGCCGTCGGTGGCGCTGGCCGGCGCGCAGCAGGCGCACCGGGAGGACGGCGACGCCGCGTTCGCCGCGAGCGCCGGGTTCCTGTGCTTCGGCGCGTGACGCCGTAGGTTGGCGGACGTGGACGAACACGACATGTTGGCGGTGGCGGTGGCCGAGGCGCGCGCCGGGCTCGCCGAGGGCGGCATCCCGATCGGCGCGGCGCTGTTCTCCGCCGACGGGGAACTCCTCGGCCGCGGCCACAACCGGCGCGTGCAGGACGGCGACGCGTCCACGCACGCCGAGACCGCCGCGTTCCGGGCCGCGGGCAGGCGGGCCACGTACCGCGGCACCGTCATGGTCACCACGCTGTCACCGTGCTGGTACTGCAGCGGGCTCGTTCGCCAGTTCGGGATACCCCGGGTGGTGATCGGTGAGGCCCGCACCTTCCACGGCGGTCACGACTGGCTCGCCGAGCACGGCGTCGCCATCACCCTGCTGGACGACGACGAGTGCGTCCGGATGATGACCGACTTCATCGCCGCCAAGCCGGAGCTGTGGTTCGAGGACATCGGCCAGGATTAACGCGCCGCGCCGCGCGACGACACAATCCCGACACGGGCCGACGCCACCATCGTCGGGCATGGAACCGTGGCACGTCGACGAAACGCTCGACTCGCTGGTGCTGGCCGAAGGCGCGGTGGCGGTGGAGGTGCCCGCCAGCTGGGGCTCGGAGGTCAGCACCCACCTGCGCTCCGCCGGACCGCTCGGACCCATCCTCGCCATCCCCGGCCCGCGCCTGCGCTGGCTGTTCCTGGCCAGACCCGACCCCGAGCCCGAACCGCGCCACGTGCCGCCACCGGACGTCCGCTACTGGCACGGGCCGCGCCGCATCCCGGCGGCCGCGTCGCGGTGGGTGGTGCCCCCGGCGGGCGCACTGCCCCCGGTGGGGGCGGTGCGCTGCGCCATCAGGACCGTCCGCCGGTTCCTGTAGGGCCCTACAACCGGGTCAGGGCCTCGTCCACGGAACCGACGACGGTGAACACCGAGCTCAACCCGGTCGCCTCGATCGGGCGCTGCGTCGCCCGGCTCGTCGCCACCAGCACCAGCGGGATGCCCAGGGCACTCGCCCGCTGGTTGCCGACGACCAACGACTCCAACCCGGCCGAGCCGAGGAAGCGCACCCCACCGAGGTCCACCACCACACCCCGCACGTTCTCGACCAGGTGCTCGGTGAGCGGCCTGGTCAACTCCTCCGCGCTGCTCGTGTCCAACTCGCCCGACACGTGCAGCACCACCACGCCGTCCGCTGGTCTGTCGACCCGCACGGAAGCAAGCGTCGCCGCGGGTTCTGGCACGCCGGTACTCCTCTCACTCAGCGACGCCGGCGCGGCGTCGAAATCTCCACGGTAGACCTCAGTCGGCCGCACGGACCGTCTCGGCCAGGACCAGGTCGACCAGACCTCGGGCGTCGGGCGAACCACCGAACGCCCGGCGCTGCCGCGCCGCACCGCTGCCGTGCGCCCCGAGCCACGTCACGTGATCCTCCACAGTGGACAGCGCCGAGGCGTCCGCGAGCGCGCCCGCGCACCACGACACCAGCTCTGCCACCAGGTCCCGGGCCGGCACCAGGTTGCCCGTGCGGGGATCGACCGCCAAGCCGTCCACGCCGTCGCGCGCGGCACGCCAGTAGGCGGCGCGCAACAGCACGTCGTCCACCCGGTCCGGCTCGCCCGACTCGGCGGCCGTGCGGGCGAACGCCCGGATGATCTCCGCGATGACGATCGCGTCCCGCGCCGTCAGCGGGATGTCCGAGACCCGCACCTCGACCGTCGGGTGCTGCACCGACGGCCGCACGTCCCAGTAGACCATCCCCTGGTCCAGCAGCACCTCGGTGCCTTCGAGGGTGCGCACCAGCCGGTCGTACTCGTCGGCGGACCCCAGGTGCGGCGGCGGGCCGCTGATCGGCCACCGCGACCACACGATCGAACGCCAACTCGCGTACCCGGTGTCCTCCGCGTGCTCGATCGGGGAGTTCGCGCTCAGCGCCAGCAGCGTCGGCAACCACGGCCGCAGCGCGTTCGACACCTTGATCGCCACGTCCTGGTCGGGCACGCCCACGTGGACGTGCATCCCGCAGACGCCCTGCCCGCCGATGATCTTGCGGTGCGAGTGCTCCATCATCCGGTAGCGGCGGTCGTCGGTGCCCGGCGGCGGCCCCAGCGTGCCGATCGGCGGGATCGCCGAGGCCAGCAGCCGGCAGCCCGCCGCGTGCGCGGCCTTCGCCAGGTGCACCCGACCCGCCAGCACCTGCTCCGCCAGCTCCTCGGCGGTCTCGCACACCGGCGTCGCGACCTCGATCTGGAACGGCGTGAGCTCCCGTTGCACGTCGTGGCCCGCACCCGCGTGCTGCGCCACCGACTCGGCCAGGGGCACGGGTCGGCGGGATTCGGGGTCGACGAGGAGGAACTCCTGCTCGACGCCGACGGTCCACGGCTCGGTCATGCCGGTCCCATACCCACTCGGCCGGGAGTTCAACCACCGACTTGCCACACGTTCGGCGGACGGCGACCCACCGCGTCGTTTCACCGCGTCGCCCCCGGGAACCTCGCCGGGGTGAGATTGCGCCGCAGTGATCCGTCCGGCCCCGGCTGGCGCCGCCGCGCCCGGGGCCGCGGCTTCAGCTACACCGACGTCGACGGCCAGCCGCTACCGCCCGACGAGGTGGCCCGCGTCAAGTCCCTGGTGATCCCGCCCGCGTGGCGCGAGGTCTGGGTGTGCCCGCACCCGAACGGCCACATCCAGGCGGTCGGCACGGACGCGGCCGGGCGGCGGCAGTACCTCTACCACGAGCGGTGGCGGCAGGACCGGGACGAGGAGAAGCACGAGCGGGTGCTCGCCCTCGCGCCGCTGCTGCCGGGGTTCCGGGCGGAGCTGGCGCGGGAGCTGCGGGGGCGGGGGCGGTCGCGGGAGCGCGTGCTGGCGGTGGCGCTGGCCGTGCTGGAGCAGGGCGTGTTCCGGGTGGGAGGGGAGACGTACGCGGCGGACAACGGGACGCACGGGGTGGCGACGTTGTTGTGCTCGCACGTGGCGGTGCGGGGGTCCACCGTGGACTTCTGCTACCCGGCGAAGGGCGGGATCCAGTTCACGACGGAGGTGGAGGACCCGTCGTTGGCGCGGGCGGTCCGGGGGTTGCTGCGGGGGAGGGGCGAGGAGGAGCGGCTGCTGGTCGACGAGCGGGGGTGCGCGGTGGGGTCGGATGACGTGAACGAGCGGTTCAAGGAGATGGTCGGTGCGGAGTTCTCGGTGAAGGACCTGCGGACGTGGCACGCGACGGTGCTGGCGGCGGCGGCGTTCGCGCGGGAGGGTCGGCCGGAGACGAAGCGGGGGCGCAAGCGGGTGGAGGCGGAGGTGATGCGGGAGGTCTCCGAGCACCTGGGCAACACCCCGGCCGTCGCCCGCAAGTCCTACGTCGACCCGCGGGTGGTGCGGTTGTTCCACGAAGGGGTGGTGATCAGACCGAAGTCGGCTGATCGTGAGACAGTGGAACGTGCCGTGCTGCGGTTGTTGAAGAAGTGAGTCCCACTCGCTTTTGATGCGTTTTCCCAGCTCGGCACTGCGGTCGGGTCACACTTATGGGTGATCAACGGCCGAAAATGTACGGAAACACTGTTACCGCCCCTCGGTTAAAACCATGAGGAGCCCCCGCCGACCACAATCCCGCTCACCCACGCCACCGCAACACCACACACCCACCCCCGGTCGACCCCCACCCCACTCCCGCCGGCGACCACCAGCCCCTACCGCCCGTGCTCGACCTCGCCAGCCCACGCCCCACACCTCGCGCCACACACCCTCGCGCGCGCCTACACACCCGCCCGCGCGCCCTCGCGCCTTCGCGCCGAGATCGGGCCAAGCCGCGTCGAGTCGGACATCGCAGGCCCCGGCATCGCAGGGGCAGGCGGACGCGGCTCAGCTGAGGGCGACTCGAGGCCGGCCGGGGTCAGTCGCGGAGCAGCGCCCCGACGTCCTCGTGCAGCCGGACCGCCCCGCCGACGAGCACGATCTCGGCCCCGCACTCGACCGCCCGCAGTGGCAGCACCTCGTCGGCCCGTCCGCCGTCGATCTCCTGCGAGCCGACGAGCGTGTCGGTGAGCAGCAAGGTCTCCACGCGGCCCTCGGCCAGGGCTTGGCTGACCGGGAGCAGGCCGTGCACGGCGCGTCCCGTCATCCGGGTGGACTCGTCGCGGAACCGTTCGACGACTGCTCGGCGCGCGTCCTGGTTCGCCCGGCCGGCCAGGTGCAGGACGGCTCGGTCGGGCGAACCCTCGACCTCCACCACGAGGTGGTGGTAGCGGGTCGGGAGGGCGACGCGCAGGGATCGCCGGCCGGCCAGCGGGCCGGCGAGGACGAGCAGCGGTGCGCCCAGGCGGTCGACCAGGGTGGTGGCTTCCTCGGCGACGTCGGCCAGCTCCTCGGCTTCCAGGCGGCGTCCCGGTCGGCGGGCGCCCACCGAGGCGACGGCCACCGGGCGGCCGGTCGGGTCGACGCCGCGCAGGTCCGCGCCGTGCTCGCCGACCTGCACGACGACGTGCGGCAGGAGGGGCTCGGACAGGTCGACCAGCGGAAGGATGTACGGGAGCGGGCCGCAGCGGGCCGTGTAGCCGGACGGTGGGACGGGGACGTACTGGTCGACCAGCACGCGGCCGCTGCCCACGACCAGACCGCGGCCGGCGAGGCCGCGGGGGGTCACGCCGGACATGATCGCTTTGTGCGCCAACGCCACGAGGTAGGGGTCGGCGTTCATGGCCTGGAGCTGGTCGCGCATCGCCCGCCACCGCAGGTCCACGTGATCGCCGACGTCGAGGAACACGGAGACGAACGGCCCCTCGACGTCGACCAGGTTGTGCAGACTCGCCGTGTGCATCGGTCCTCCCCGTTCGGGTCATACGGTTGATACCCGAAAGGGGGGTGGTGCAACCGCCTTCACCGGCAACGAGAACGCCACCCGAGACGGTCGCGAAATGCGGGTTCACGCGCGAGGAAGAGGGGAAGAGGGCGCGCGGAAGAGGAAGAGGGGAAAGCGCGGAGGAAGAGAAGAGGGTGCGAAGGGAAGAGGGTGTGTGAAGGAGGGGAAGGGGATGGTCGCGGGTGGGGGAGGGCGGTCAGCGGGAGTCGGCGATGCGGCGGGCGCGTTGTTCGCACCACGCGCAGCTCTCGGCGACGGCCACGGACGCGAAGCCGATCAGCAGGTGCACCGCGTTGCCGGCGAACCCGGCGTCCATCGCGCCACCCGGCTCGCCCACCCCGAACGCGAACACGACCAGGAACACCACGCCCATCATCGAGCCGACCAGCCGCGCCACCCGCGTCCGCACGGCCGCCGCCCCGATCACGGCGCCGGTCACGACGTGCAGCACGCCCAACCGCGGCTCGGAACGCACGAAGTCCACCACACCCCACGCCACCAGCAGCACACCCAACAGCAGAGCTGTCCGCTGCGGCCACGACAGCTTCACCAGGCCCGTCACCACCGCGACCACCTCTCCTCGTCCAGCCCGTGTCGGAAGGAAGGGCCCCGGTCGGCGAGCGCTACTCGTCGTCGAGCAGCGACCGCAACCGGGCCAGTGACCGGCTCAGCAGTCGCGACACGTGCATCTGCGACACGCCGACCGAGTCCGCGATCTGGCTCTGCGTCATCCCCCGGAAGAACCGGAGCACGACGATGCGCCTCTCCCTCTTGGGTAGCCCGCGGAGCATCGGATCCAACGCGTGTTGCAGCTCGACCACCTCCAACGCCGGATCGTCGCTGATCAGGCGGTCGGCGTGGTTCAGCTCCTCGCTGATCGACTCCTCGTCCAACGACAGCAGGTGGTACGCCGAGGTGGCGTGCAGGCCCTCGTACACCTCGTCCACCCCGATGCCGAGGTGGCGGGCGACCTCGCTGGGCGTCGGCGTCCGCCCGGACACGCGGGACAGCTCGACGCGCGCGGTGTCGATGGCGACGCACAGCTCCTTCAACCGCCGCGGCACGCGCACCGCCCACCCCTGGTCGCGCAGGTACCGCCGGACCTCGCCGGTGATCGTCGGCACGGCGAACGCCAGGAAGTCGATCCCGCGCGTCACGTCGAACCGGTCGACCGCGTTGATCAGCCCGACCGCCGCCACCTGCCGCAGGTCCTCCACCGACTCGCCGCGCTCGGCGAACCGGTCGGCGATGTGCCTGGCCATCGGCAGGTGCTCGGTGACCAGGCGGTCACGCAGCCGCTGGTAGTGCTCACCGTCCCGCTCGGCTTCCGCCAGTTCGTGGAACAGCGGCTGGTAATCCACGGCGTTCATGCCCGACACCTCAACTCGACCCGCAACCGGCCCTCCCCGTCAACCCAGGTGGCCACCGCGTCGGTCACGGAACTGACAACCCGCCAGTACAACGAGTCATGATCGGGGACGGTGACGGCCGATGAGCGGACCTCCGCCTGGAAGCGCACGGAATCACCTTGCCGGGCGAACCGGCACACCATGACGGCCGAGGGGTCCAGGGTCCGGGAGATCAGGGCGCTGCACGCCTCGTCGACCGCGATGACGAGGTCGATGGCCATCTCCGGCGTGCGCTTCGCGATCGCGGCGGCGACCGCGCGAACGGTCGAGAGGTAGGCGGGTCTGGCCGCCACCCTGAGCTCCACCTCCGAGCCGTTCATGTGTGGCGAACGCTCCTCACACCCTCGTGGTCGGTCGCCGGGGGCATACCCACCGACCCCCGCCGCTACACCAGTCCACACAGGACTGAGCAACAGAATCGAGAAAGCCGAACATGCGGTGGGCTGGTTCATCACGGTTTGCGAACAGCGGTAGGTAACCCTGTGACTGGAGTCATACTGATCGCCTCCCCGACACCCCCACGGAGGCGCCTGGTGCTGGAGGCGAACAACCTCGAGGTGGTCTACGACGACGTGATGCTCGTGCTGCGCGGCGTGAGCCTGAGGGTTCCCGAAGGGCGGATCGTCGCCCTGCTCGGCGCGAACGGAGCGGGCAAGACCACCCTGCTGCGCGCCCTGTCCGGCCTGCTCGACGTGCACGACGGCAAGGTCACCCGCGGTCGGATCACGCTCGACGGCGAGCCGATCCACCGCTCGTCGCCGACGCGCATCGCGACGCTCGGCGTGAAGCAGGCGCTGGAGGGCAGGCGCATCCTGGCCGAGCTGACGGTCGAGGAGAACCTGCGCATCGGCGGGCACAGCAGGCCGCGCGGCATCAAGCGGAACCTGGACCGGATGTACGAGTTGTTCCCCCGGTTGCGCGAGCGGCGGCGGCAGAGCGCGGGCTACCTGTCCGGCGGTGAGCAGCAGATGCTGTCCATCGGCCGGGCGCTGATGTCCGAGCCGCGCTACCTGCTGCTGGACGAGCCGAGCCTCGGCCTGGCCCCGCTCATGGTCCAGCAGATCCGCGACCTCATCGTGAAGATCAACTCGTCGGGCACGACCGTGCTGCTGGTCGAGCAGAACGCGACCATGGCGCTGTCCATCGCCGACCACGGCTACGTGCTGGAGACCGGCAAGGTCGTGATGGACAAGCCCGCGGCGGCGCTGCTCGCCGACGAGGACGTGCGCGAGTTCTACCTGGGCCTGCGCGGCGAGGGCGCCACGCAGTCGTTCCGCGACGTGAAGCACTACAAGCGGCGGAAGCGGTGGTTGTCGTGAAGCCCGAGAACGGGAACGCCGAACCCTGGACCAACGTGCTCGAAGTCAGGGACGTGACGCTGGCGTTCGACGGCGTCACGGCCGTGGACGGCGTGTCGTTCCACGTCGCCGCGGGCGAGCTGTTCGCCATCATCGGGCCCAACGGCGCGGGCAAGACGTCGATTTTCAACGTGCTGTCGGGCGTGTACCGGCCGCAGCGGGGCTCGGTGCGGTTCCGGGGCGAGGAGGTGCTGGGCCGGCGCCCGCACCGGATCGCCGCCATGGGCATCGCCCGGACGTTCCAGAACATCGAGCTGTTCGCGCACCTCACGGTGGTGGAGAACCTGATGCTGGGCCGCCACAACCACATGCGGTACGGGGCGCTGGCCGCGTTCGCGTGGGTGGGCAGGGCCCGGCGTGAGGAGCTGGCCAACCGGGCCGCGGTCGAAGAGGTGATCGACTTCCTGGAACTGGAGCAGTGGCGGCGGCTGCCGGTGGGCCTGCTGCCGTACGGCGTGCAGAAGCGCGTGGAGCTCGGGCGGGCGCTGGCCATGGAGCCGAAGGTGCTGCTGCTGGACGAGCCGGTCGCGGGCATGAACGTCGAGGAGACCGAGGACATGGCGCGGTTCGTGCTCGACGTCCGCGACGAGCTCGGCATCGCGATGATCATGGTCGAGCACGACATGGGCCTGGTGATGGACCTCGCGGACCGGGTGATGGTGCTCGACTTCGGCAAGCCGATCCGCACCGGCACGCCCGCCGAGGTGCAGCGCGACCCGGACGTCGTGCGCGCCTACCTCGGCGAGGCGCACCAGAGCGTGGGAGGTTCGGCATGACCGCGACGACCGCCACCGGGCTCACCACCGTCGTCACCCGCGTGCGCGACCGGGCCCTGAAGACACCCGACGCCGTCGCGCTGCGGGCCAAGGACTTCGGCATCTGGCGCGAGGTCACCTGGTCGCAGTACTGGGCGCAGTCCGAGCTGGTCGGGCACGCCCTGCTGGCGCTCGGCGTCGACCCGGGCGACCGGGTCGCGATCCACTCGGAGAACCGCCGCGAGTGGCTCTACGCCGACGTCGGCGCGGTGGCCGTGCGGGCGATCACCGTGGGCCTGTACCCGACGAACCCGGCGAGCGAGGTCGCCTACCTGCTGTCGCACTCCGGGGCGCGGGTGCTCATCGCCGAGGACCAGGAGCAGGTCGACAAGGCGCTGGCCGTGCTCGACGCCCTGCCGGAGCTGGAGCGCATCGTCTACCTCGAACCGCGCGGCATCCGGCACCGCTACGACAACCCGAAGCTGCTGTCGTGGGACGACTTCCTGGCCCTGGGCCAGGAGCACCGCGCGGGCAACCCCGACGCGGTCGCGCGCCGGATGCGCGAGGTCGAGCCGGACGACGTGATGACGTTGATCTACACCTCGGGCACGACCGGTCCGCCCAAGGGCGCGATGCTGACCGTGGCCAACGTCGAGTTCGCCGTCGAGTCCCTGATCGAGGGCGGCGGCTTCACCGACCCGCCGCCGTCGCCCAAGGACATCACGCTGTCCTACCTGCCGCTGTGCCACGTCGCCGAACGCATCTTCACCACCTGGTTCAGCGCGTCGGCCGGGGTGCAGGTGCACTTCGCCGAGTCCATCGAGACCGTGCAGGCGAACCTGCGCGAGGTGCAGCCGACGATCCTGTTCGGCGTGCCGCGCATCTGGGAGAAGGTGCTGGCGGCCATCACGATCAGCGCGTCCAGCGCCACCCGGCTCAAGCGGGCGACCACCCGGTTCTGGCTGCGGGTGGCCGACGGGCTCGGCGAGCAGCTGGTGCGCAACGGCGGCAACCACACGGTCACCACGCGGCTCAAGTACGGCGTGGGCTGGCTGTTCTGCTTCCGCGCCCTGAAGACGCGGATCGGCATGCGGCACGTCCGGTACGCGTCGTCCGGCGCCGCGCCCATCTCGCCGCAGGTCCTGCGGTTCTTCATGGGCATCGGCGTACCGATGCACGAGGTGTACGGGATGACCGAGAACAGCGCCGTCGCCACCGGCAACCGGCCCGGCCGGGTGAAGGTCGGCACGGTCGGCGAGCCGCACCCCGGCGTGGAGCTGCGGATCGCCGACGACGGCGAGATCCAGACCAGGCACGCGGGCGTGTTCGCGGGCTACTGGCGCGACGAGGACGCCACCCGGCGGGCGATGACCCCGGACGGCTGGCTGCGCACCGGCGACGTCGGCGAGTGGGTCGACGGCACGCACGTGCGCATCACCGACCGGATGAAGGACATCATCATCACCGCGGGCGGCAAGAACGTGGCGCCGTCCGAGGTCGAGAACGCGCTGAAGACCTCGCCGTACATCAAGGAAGCCGTCGTGCTCGGCGACCAGCGCCCGTACCTGGTGGCGTTGATCGGCATCGAGCACGACACCGTCGGCCACTGGGCCAGGCAGCGCGGGATCGCCTACACCACCTACCGCGACCTCGCGGAGAAGGACGAGGTGCGCGAGTTGGTGCAGGGCATCGTGACGGAGGTCAACGAGCGGTTCGCGTCCGTGGAGCAGGTCAAGAAGTTCCGCATGCTGCCCAAGGAGCTCGACCACGAGGACGGCGAGCTGACCGCGACGCAGAAGGTGAAGCGGTCGGCGCTGGCCAAGGTGTTCGGCGAGCTCGTGGACGACATGTACCTCGGGGGGCGCGGATGACCGAGTTCCTGCAATCGCTGGTCCGGGGCCTGGGCTCCGGGTCGATCTACGCGCTGCTGGCGCTGGGCTTCGTCATCATCTACAAGTCCACCCGGGTGATCAGCTTCGCCCAGCCGGCGTTCATGCTGGCGGGCGCGGTGCTGGTCAGCTACCTGGCCGCGGACGTCGGGTTCTTCGCCGCCGTGCCGATCGCCGCGGTGCTGATCGCGGTGCTCGCGCTGGGCGTGGAGCGGACCGTGCTGCGGCCGATGATCGGCAAGCCGGTGTTCGTGGTCGCGATCATCACCATCGGCGTGGACGTGGTGGTGCGCGTGGTGACCAACGCGTTCATCGGGCTGGACGTGCGGCAGGTCGGCGACCCGTGGGGGCTGAGCACCGTGACGCTGCTCGGCGTCGAGGTGCAGCAGCGCTACCTGGTCATGTTCGGCACGACGGTGGCGGTGGTCGCGGTGCTGTTCGCGTTCTTCCGGTTCTCCCGGGTCGGGCTGGCGATGCGCGCGGTGGCCCACGACCAGG
This sequence comes from Actinosynnema sp. NPDC091369, assembly GCF_044757065.1. Lineage (NCBI taxonomy): Bacteria > Bacillati > Actinomycetota > Actinomycetes > Pseudonocardiales > Pseudonocardiaceae > Actinosynnema > Actinosynnema sp. NPDC091369. Next base: position 53,691 of record NZ_JBIVUG010000023.1, read on the forward strand.
AGGTCGCGCTGGCGCAGGGCATCTCGGTCGGCTCGGTGTTCGCGCTGTCGTGGGCCATCGCGGGCGGCCTGGCGGCGCTGGCCGGGGTGTTCGTGGCCACCGGCGCGGGCGTGGACCAGCAGTTGTGGGTGATCGCGCTCAAGGCGTTGCCGGCGATCATCCTCGGCGGCCTGGACTCGCTCGGCGGCGCGGTCGTCGGCGGGCTCGCGGTCGGGGTCGTGGAGTCGCTGGTCGGCACCTACCAGGGTGACGTCGCGCCGTGGCTCGGACCGAACTTCGCGCTCGTCGCGCCGTACGTGCTCATGCTGGTCGTGCTGCTGCTGAAGCCCTACGGGCTGTTCGGCAGCAAGGAGGTGGAGCGGCTGTGAAGGGTCGTCCGGAGCTTTACACCTCCTATGAGCAGGACATGGCGTTCCTCAACACGCGCCCCAAGCGGACGTGGACGGGAGCGTTGGTGGTGGTGGCGCTGCTGGTGCCGTTCGCCATCACCGACGACCTGCTCATGCTGCTGGCCACGGGGTTCGTGGCGGCGATCGGCGCGATCGGGCTGAACATCGTGACCGGGTACGCGGGGCAGGTGTCGCTGGGGCACGCGTTCTTCCTGGCCATCGGCGCGTACACCGGCGCGGCGCTGTCGGGCGACCCGGACGGGCGGGTGCTCGGGTTCGGCGTGACGTCGCTGCCCGTGTGGCTGCTGGCGTCCGGCCTGGTGGCGGGGCTGGCGGGGCTGGTCGTGGCGCCGATCGCGGTGCGGTTGCGGGGGCTGTACCTGGCGATCGTGACGCTGGGGCTGGTGTTCCTCGGCGAGCACGTGTTCCGCGAGTGGACGTCGTTGACCGGCGGTCCGGGCGTGGGGCGGCCGGCGGCGGTGCCGGAGCTGTTCGGCGTGCGGCTGGACCGGCCGTCGGAGTTCTTCAGCGGGCCGCAGCAGCTGTACCTGCTGATGTTCGTGCTGCTGGTGATCTTCGCGGTGCTGGCGCGCAACCTGGTGCGGTCGCGGATCGGGCGGGCGTTCGCGGCGGTGCGGGACCGGGACCTCGCGGCGGCCGTGATCGGCGTCGACCTGACCCGGTACAAGGCGCTGGCGTTCGCCGTGTCGTCGTTCTACGCCGGTGTCGCGGGCTCGTTGTTGTTCGTGGTCAACGGGTTCTTCGACCCCGGCTCGTTCGGCCTGCTGCTGTCGGTGCAGTACATCGCCATGGTGCTCATCGGCGGTGCGGGCACGATCTCCGGCGCGATCATGGGCGCCTTGTTCATCACGCTGCTGCCGCGCATCACCCGGGAGCTCCCGGCGGTGTTGCCGTTCATCAGCTCGGACGCGACCGGTGCGGTCACGGTGTTCCAGGTCGAAGCGGTCCTGTACGGGCTGCTGATCGTGGTGTTCCTGATCGTGGAACCACGTGGCCTGTTCGGTATCTGGGTGCGCGTCCGCAACTACTGGCGCACGTGGCCTTTCTCGTACTGAAAGGGTGGATGGGATGGCAAGTCACAGAGCGGTGCTCGCGGTGCTCTCCGTGGTGGCGCTGGCCGCTGTCGCGTGCCGCGGCGGCGACGGCGCGGCCCCGCAGGAGGGCAAGGGCGGTATCAAGGTCGACTTCGGCGTGACCAGCGAACCGTGCCCGGACACCGGTCACAGTGACCGGGGCTGCATCTACCTCGGGTCGATCTCGGACCTGACCGAAGGGCCGTTCAAGACGCTCGCGGTGCCGATCACGGAGTCGCAGAAGGCGTTCTGGAAGCGCGTCAACGACCAGGGCGGCATCGGCGGCTACGACGTCGACGTCACCACCTACGTCAAGGACAACAAGTACAACCCGCAGATCCACAACCAGGTCTACCAGGAGATGAAGGGCAAGATCCTGGCCCTGGCGCAGACCCTGGGCTCGCCGACGACCGCGGCCATCCTGCCGGACCTGGAGACCGCGCAGATGGTCAGCGTGCCCGCGTCGTGGACGTCGCTGTGGGGCGTGGAGGAGGTCGTGCTGGAATCCGGCGCGAACTACTGCGTCGAGTCGATGAACTCCGTCGACTACGCGGTGGACGAGCTGGGGGCGAAGAGCGTCATGGCCGTGCACCTGCCCGGTGACTACGGCGACGACGCGGCGGCGGGCGCGAAGATCGCCGCCGAGAAGCGGGGGGTGACGTTCAGCAACGCGGTCACCCAGACCGGCCAGGACAACCAGGGCGGTGCGATCGACGCCGTGCTGGCGAACAAGCCGGACGTCGTCATCCTGACCACCGGGCCGACCGACGCGGCGGTGATCATCGGCCAGACGGCGGCGCGCGGGTTCAAGGGCAAGTTCATCGGCACGTCGCCGACGTGGAACCAGGGCCTGATGCAGAGCCCCGCCGCGCCCGCGATCAAGGCGCTGTACCTGCAGTCCGCGCCGTGGAAGTCGTGGGCCACCGACAGCCCGGGGCACAAGGCGCTGCGCGAAGCCCTGCCGAGCGTGACGCCGAACGACGGCTACACGGCCGGGTGGGTGTGGTCGTACCCGTTGAAGGCGGCGTTGCAGAAGGCGGCCGGGAACAAGGACCTGACCCGGGCCGGTGTGCTGGCGGCCGTGCGGCAGTTGAACTCGGTGGACTACGAGGGCATGTTGCCGGACGGGGCGGGCAACTTCGCGGGCAACTCGAACGACGCGGCGTTCCGGCAGACGTTGATCTACAAGCCGGACGAGCAGGCGGCGACCGGCGTGGGTCTGGTGGAGGACTTCTTCACCGGGCCGACGGCGAAGGACTTCAAGTTCGAGAAGCCCTGCTACACCTGATCCACCGGCGGTGACGCACCCCGGTCGCGCTCGTCGCGGCCGGGGTGTCGTCGTTCCGGGCCGTTGCTCCGATCGAGTCATGTGGAGCGGAACGGGAACCCGTCGGCACCCGGTTGCGCCAGGGTGGGTCGTCCGAGACGACGGGGGGTCGTGCGGTGGCGGAGTCGAACGACCTGGTGGTCGCGCCCGACGCGGAGCCGGGTGGGGTGTTCAACGCCGGTACGGGTGACAACGGTTGGGCGACGGGGATCTCCATCGCGGAGTCGGCGATGGACACGTTCAACGGGATCAAGGACGGGAACTGGGTCGAGGCGGGCCTGGGGATGGTCGGGTTGGCCGCGGACGCGGCGGCGATGGCGATCGACCCGTTCGGGACGTTGATGTCGTCGGCGGCGTCGTTCCTGATGGAGCACGTGCAGCCGCTGAAGGACGTGCTGGACTGGCTGGCCGGGGACCCGCCGGTGATCGAGTCGTACTCGGCGACGTGGGGCAAGGTCGCCGAGGAGCTGGGCAAGATCGCGGAGGAGTACAACGCGGGGGTCCAGCGGGGCACGGCGGGGTGGACGGGTTCGGCTGCGGAGTCCTACCTGACCAACTCGAAGGTCCACGGTGACGCTCTGACGGGTGCGGCGTCGGCCGCGGGGACTGTCGGGACCGTGGTCGGCTTGATGGGCATGGTGGTGGGGTTCGTGCGCGAGATGGTGCGCGACCTGATCGCCGATCTGGTGGGCAAGCTGATCGCGTGGGTGTTGGAGGCGGTGTTCTCGCTGGGGTTCGGGACGCCGGTGATCGTGGCTCAGGCCGTGACGGCGATCTCGAAGTGGGCCGCGAAGATCGCGAAGATCATCCAGGACCTGTTGAGCACGATCAAGAAGGTCTCGCCGATGCTGAAGCGTCTGGTGGAGGTCTTCGAGAAGATCATGAAGGTGGTCGGCAAGCTGGCCGGCAAGGTGACCGGTCTGGACGTGCTGGACCCGAGCAACATCAAGAAGGGCGGCTTCCTGCAGACGGGGAAGGCCGACATCGACACCCCGTCCGGCAGCCCGGACACGAGCCCGTCGGGCACCGGCCGCGACACCGGCACCGGCAACCCTTCTTCTTCCTCCTCCTCCGAACCACCGGCATCGAGCCGCCCCGACACCACCTCGACGTCCAGCAGCACCGCCACCGACGCACCCCCGACCTCCCGCCCGGGCCGCGGCGACCCGACCGACCTGCCACCGTCCGCACCCCGCCCGGGCCGAGACCCGAACAGCCCGGACAGCGAGCCACCCCGCGGCACCACCGCACCCGGCGGCAACACTCCTGGCGCCAGGCCCACCGGCAACTCACCCCTCGGGGAACACCGGGGTGGCCCCGGGGGCCAGCCCGCACCGGGCGGCAACGCGCCTGTTGGCGAGCACCGGGGTGGTCCTGGCGGTCAGCCCGCGCCGGGCGGTTACGGCAACGGTGGCCCGAGCGGTGGCGGCAGCCCTGGCAGCGGGACTGGTGGCGGCACTGGTGGTGGTTCGCACGGTGGCGGCAGCCCCAGTGGTGGCGCGCCGAGTCCGGCTGCTCCTTCCCATCGGGTCGACCAGACCTCCGCGGCCACGGCTGCGGCTCCCCAGGCCCCGTCCCGCCCCGACCAGCCCCACACCGGCAACAACCCCACCGGCAGCAGTCCTTCTGCCGGTCCGGGCGCGGGCGGCACTCCGCCGGCCGGCGGCGGCATGCCCGGCGGGGGTGGCGCGCCGGGTGGCGGCGCACCCGGCGGCGGTACTGGCGGTGGGCGTCCGGGCGGCGGCGCGGGCTGGACCGGGACTCCCGGCAGCCGGGGCGACCTCGGCTCCGGCATCCCGGCCGCACGCGGTCCCGAGAACGTCACGCCTTCACACCGACCCTCGGGCACAAGCCCTTCGAACACCGGCCCCTCGCACGCAGGCCCGCCGCATCCCGGCTCGCTCCACGCCGGGCCGCTCAACGCTGGGCAGCCGCATGCCGGGCCGCCCCAGGCAGGCCCGCCGCATCCCAGCTCGCCTCACGCCGGGCCACCGCACGCCGGCCCGCCCCAGAACGGACCGCGACCCGCAAGTTCGCCGAACACCAGCCCGACACACACGAACCCATCGCACGCGGGGCCGCCGCATGCCGGGCCGCCGCACGCGGGGTCGAATCCGTCGCACACCCGTCCGCAGGGCGGCCCGATCCCGCCCCACGCCGGACCGCCGCGCACCAACGCGCCGCATTCCCCGAA
>NZ_JBIVUG010000024.1:0-45451 GCF_044757065.1 Actinosynnema sp. NPDC091369
AAGGTCGCCCGCATCCACCTGGAAGCGCTGGGCGGCAAGCTCACCAAGCTGACCAAGGACCAGGCCGAGTACATCGACGTCGACGTCGAGGGCCCCTACAAGCCCGAGCACTACCGCTACTGACGCCGGTGGTGGGAACGGCCGGGTCGCCTCAGCGGTCCGGCCGTTCGCTCACGTCCACTCGACGCTGATGCCGGCCACGCCGGGGCCGACGTCCTCGAAGTAGGCGCTGGCGAACCCGCCCAGCCCGCACACCAGCTCCTCCAGGTCCACCGGCACGGCGTCGGCGTCGACCCGGAACTGCTTGGTGCACCGGGCGGGCAGGGCGCGGCGGTTGAACGCCAGTTGCAGCAGGTAGCCGCGGCACGGTTCGCGGAACGCCCGCCGGTGGCCCGGTGTCGGCCCGCCGGTGTCGTCCACCACGGTGAAGCTGAACACGTGCTCCTCGCCCTCGGCGAGCCTGCGGTCGAACAGCAGCTCGAACGCCAGCCCCCGGGTGGCGAGCTGCCGCCGGAGCCGCCCCAGCCGGCACCCCTCGCCGGGCCGCACGAGCGCGTTGTCGATCAGGCAGCCCTCGTCGCCCTGGTGCACGGCCAGGTACCGGTCCGGCCCGGCCTTCGTGGCCCGCACGACCAGCCGCGTGCTGATCGACCGCTGCTCCCGCTCCGGCCCGATGAGCACGGTGTCGTGCACGGACAGCACCTCGATGTCGGTGTTCGCGCCGACGTCGCCGACCGCCTCGAACTCCGACAGCACCGGCACCGGCGCCACCCAGCCGCTCGGCCTGGTCAGCCGGGGTTGCGGCCGGTTGCCGACCAGCGCCACCAGCGACTCCGCCGGCAGCCTCAGCACGGTCTCCAGCGCGCGCACGGTGGCGATGGCGCGGGGCACTTCGGGGTGCCGCAGACCGCGCTGCCAGTAGCTCAGGGTGGACTGCCCGACCTGGACGCCGAGCTGCTCCAGGTGCGCCCGCAGCCGGGCCAGCGACAGGCCGCGGTGGGCGATGGCGTCGTGCAGGGCTCGGTGGAACGGCCCGTAGCGCAGGGTTTCCGCGAGGCTCGCGGGCAGGCTCCCGGGCGGGTGGGTGGCCTGCTCGTCAACCGGTCTGGCGTGCCCGGAATCCGCGGTCACCGCGGCACCACCCTTTCGCGCAACCGGAAATGGGGTTCACCGTAGTCACTCAATCTGGTGACGCAAAGGATCTCTCGTCACCCGACTGGGCGATGTCATGCCGCCGAACGTGAGCGGAGGGTGCCCCTTAGGGTGTTCTCCGTGGGAAAACTCGTCGTGATCGAGGGCCTGGACGGCGCCGGCAAGCGCACCCTGGCCAAGGCGTTGACCGACGCGCTGGACGCGCGCGGGGCCAAGGTCGCCACCGGGGCGTTCCCCCGCTACGACGAGGACGTGCACGCCGACCTGGTGCGCGACGCGCTGCACGGCAGGCTGGGTGACCTGACGGATTCGGTGCACGGCATGTCGGTGCTCTACGCGCTGGACCGGCGTGGCGCGGCCGACCGCATCCGGGCCGACCTGGCGCAGTACGACGTCGTGCTGCTCGACCGGTACACGGCGTCCAACGCGGCCTACGGCGCCGCTCGCCTGCACCAGGGCGCCGACGGCGAGTTCGTCGAGTGGGTCCGGGCGCTGGAGGTGGACCGCTTCGGTTTGCCGATCCCCGACCTCCAGGTGCTGCTGCGCGTGCCCGCGGACGTGGCGGCCGGCCGCGCGGCGCACCGCGAGGCGGAGGAGGCCAGGGGGCGGGACCTGTACGAGTCGGACGGCGGGCTCCAGGCGCGGTGCGCCGCCGTGTACGACGGGTTGGCCGCCGCCGGGTGGCTCTCGCCGTGGGAGGTGCTGGACGGCACCGCTGACCTGCGCGTCGAGGCGATCCTCGATCGGTGGTTCACCCATTAGTGTAATAAAGTAACAAAACGTCACCACTGTGCCGATGAGTCGCTGAGGATTCGCGTTTCAGCGGGACGAGGTGGGCACGTGGATCGGCGGCAGAGACTGGCTACGGAGTGGACGCGCACGACGACCAGCAGCGATGACCGCTGGGCGGTGCGTGGACTGCCGGCCACTAGTGGGACGATGTTGGGTATGAAGGCACGCGTGCTCGTCGTGGACGACGACCCCGCTCTGGCGGAGATGCTGACCATCGTGCTGCGGGGCGAGGGCTTCGACACCGCTGTGGTGGCCGACGGCGCCCGCGCGCTGCCCGCGCTGCGCGAGTTGAAGCCCGACCTGGTGCTGCTGGACCTGATGCTGCCCGGCATGAACGGCATCGACGTCTGCAAGGCCATCAGGTCCGAGTCGGGCGTCCCGATCGTGATGCTGACCGCGAAAAGTGACACGGTGGACATCGTGCTGGGCCTGGAGTCCGGCGCGGACGACTACGTGGTCAAGCCGTTCAAGCCGAAGGAGCTGGTGGCCCGCATCCGGGCCCGCCTGCGGCGCACCGAGGCCGAGCCGGCCGAGGTGTTGCAGATCGGCGACCTGACCATCGACGTGCCCGGGCACGAGGTGCTGCGCGAGGGCAAGCCGATCCAGCTCACGCCGCTGGAGTTCGACCTGCTCGTGGCACTCGCCCGCAAGCCGCGCCAGGTGTTCACCCGCGAGGTGCTGCTGGAGCAGGTGTGGGGCTACCGGCACGCGGCGGACACCCGGCTGGTGAACGTCCACGTGCAGCGGCTGCGCTCCAAGGTCGAGCGCGACCCGGAGCACCCCGAGGTGGTGCTGACCGTGCGCGGCGTCGGGTACAAGGCCGGCCCTCCGTGATCGGGGTCCACCGGAGATGACTTCGCGGTGGTTCGACCCCGCGGTGCGCGAGCTGCGCCGCGGGGTCGAACGCGCTCGTCGGCAGGCGCTCGCGTTCGGCGAGCTGTGGCGCCGCTCGCTCCAGCTCCGGGTCGTGGTCAGCACGCTGGCGCTGTCGTCGGCCGTGGTGTTCGTGCTGGGCATGGTGCTCCAGGTGCAGATCACCGGCCAGCTGCTGGAGACCAAGATCGAGGCGGCGGTTCGGCAGACCGAGGCGAGCGCGGCGGCGATCCAGCCCGACCTGGCGGGTCTCAACCCCGGTCCGGACAGCGTGAAGACCCGGTTCACCACCGCCCTGAACAAGATCAACACGTCCGGGGTGGACCTCGACCCGACCAGTTCCGGCGCGGGCGCGTTCGAGCCGGTGCTCCGCGACCCCGTCGGCACGGGCTCCGACGGCCTGCCGGTCGCCGTCGGCCAGTACGAGGACGTGCCCGACGGGCTGTTCAAGATGCTCGAACGGGGCAGCGCCGGCTACCAGATCACCACCGTGGAGCGGGAGACCGGACCCACGACGCTGCTGGTCGTGGGCAAACCGGTGAACAGCTCCGCCCGCGCCATGCACCTGTACCTGCTGTTCCCGCTGACCAGCGAGCAGGCCACCGCCGACGTCGTGCAGAGCACCCTGGTCGTCGGCGGCGTGGTGCTGCTCCTGCTCCTCGCGCTGATCGCGAACCTGGTCACCCGGCAGGTCGTGCGGCCGGTGCGGCAGGCCGCCGAGATCGCCGAGCGGTTCGCCGACGGCAGCCTCGACCAGCGCATGCCCGTGGTCGGCGAGGACGACGTGGCGCGGCTGGCCGAGTCGTACAACGAGATGGCCGCGAGCATCCAGCGGCAGATCCACCAGCTGGAGGAGTTCGGCCAGCTCCAGCGCCGGTTCACCTCCGACGTCTCGCACGAGCTGCGCACACCCCTGACGACCGTGCGGATGGCCGCGGACGTGCTGCACGCCTCGCGCGAGCAGTTCCCCGGCGGCCTGGCCCGGTCCACCGAGCTGCTGGTCGACGAGCTGGACCGGTTCGAGTCGCTGCTCGGCGACCTGCTGGAGATCTCCAGGCTGGACGCGGGCGTGGAGGAGCTGGCCGCCGAGCTGGTCGACATCCGCGTCCTGGCCCGGCGCGCCCACGACGCGGTGCGCGCCATCGCCAACAGCAGCGGCACCGCGATCGTGCTGGACCTGCCCGACCACGAGGTCAACGCCGAGCTGGACTCCCGCCGGGTCGAGCGGATCCTGCGCAACCTGCTGGCCAACGCCATCGACCACGGCGAGGGCATGCCGGTCGAGCTGACGCTGCGCGGCGACGGCGAGGCGGTCGCGGTGACCGTCCGGGACCGCGGCGTCGGCCTGCGCCCCGGCGAGGCGGACCTGGTGTTCAACCGGTTCTGGCGGGCCGACCCGTCCCGCAACCGCCGCACCGGCGGCACCGGCCTGGGCCTGTCGATCAGCCTGGAGGACGCGCGGCTGCACGGCGGCTGGCTGGAGGCGTGGGGCGAACGCGGCCTCGGCGCGGTGTTCCGGCTGACCCTGCCGTGCCGGCTGAACCACGAGCTGACCTCCAGCCCGCTGCCGCTGGAACCGCCGGACCTGCCGCCCGTGGTCGAGCCCGAGCCGGACGCGCCCGAGCCGGTGGAGGAGGTCGAGCTGACGGAGGAGGAGATCACGTGGCAGCCCGCCCAGCCGGTCACCGGCGAACGCGAGGAGGTCCGGTGAGGCTGCTCGCGGTGCTCCTGGCCGTGCTCGTGGCCGCCGGGTGCGCGGCGATCCCCACCGAGACCTCGCCCATCGCGGTCAACCCCTCCGCGGGCAACGCCAGCGAGGCCGCCGCGCCCAAGCCGGTCAAGGACATCGACCCGTTGACGCTGGTCCGGGAGTTCGTCAACGCCTCGGCCAACCCGGAGGGCGACTACGCGGCGGCCAAGGCGTACCTGACCGAGGACGCCAAGAAGGCGTGGAACACCAAGGGCACGCCGACGATCATCGACACCACGTTCAACACGGTGCCGACACCGGGCGTGACGACGGACGACCGGCACCGGACCGTGCTGCTCCAGGGCCGCAACGTCGGCCGGCTCCAGCTGGAGGACAACTCGTTCATCCAGCTCATCGGCCCCCTGGACACGCCGATCGGGATCGAGCGCGACGCCGAGGACCAGTGGCGCATCTCCGCCCCGCCGGACGGCGTCTACGTGCCCCTCGGCGGGTTCCAGCAGAACTACCGGCGCGTGACGCTGTTCTTCTACAACGCCGACTTCAGCGTGCTCGTGCCCGACCCGAGGTGGGTGGTGATCGCGCCGTCCACGTCGATCCCGAGCCGGGTGACGAGCCTGCTGCTCAAGGGGCCCGCGGTGGGCATGCGCGGCGCGTTGACCACGGCCATCCCGAACGGCGCCGCGCAGCGCAAGAACACCTCCGAGGCCGACGACGGCGCGCTGGAGGTCGACCTGACCAAGGTCGGCGACATCACCGTGCAGGGCGGCAAGCAGATCGTGGCGCAGGTGGTGAAGTCGCTCGCGGGCGTCTCCAGCAGCCGCATCCGGGTGCTGGTGGAAGGCCAGTCGATCAACCCCGACCAGCACGAGTGGCGGCCCGCCGACGTGCAGACCGGCGAGGAGCTGACCACGCCGAACGCCGACCTCAACGGGATGCTGGTCGGCAACGGGCGGGTCAAGCAGATCAACGGCGACCCGGTGCCCGGACCGGCCGGCGCGGGCGACTACCAGGTGCTCACCGCGGCGCAGTCGATGGACGGCAGCCGGCTCGCGGCGGTGAGCCGGGTCGGGGACGGCTCCGTGCGGCTGCGGGTGGGGCCGGTGTCGGAGCAGCTGGCCGAGGTCGACCTGCGCGCGTCCGCGATGACCCGGCCCACGTGGCTGCTCAGCGGGGGGCGCAGCGAGCCGAGCACCGAGGTGTGGACGGTCGCCGACGGCGTCAAGGTCGTGCGCGTGATCAGGACCGACAGCGGGTGGACGGCGAACGCGGTCAACGCCTCCGAGCTCACCGAGCTGGGCGGCATCAGCGAGCTGCGGCTCTCGCGCGACGGCACCCGGGTGGCGGCCGTGGTGGACGGCAAGCTCGTGGTCGCGGCGGTGGTGCGCGACCAGGACTCCGCCGTGTCGCTGCGGTCGCCGCGCCACCTCCAGCCGTCCGTGCTGGGCACCAGCGCGTTGGCGCTGGACTGGCTGGCGCAGGACGTGCTGGTGGTGAGCACGTCGCTGGCGGCGTACCCGATCGCCAAGGTGAACATCGACGGCGTGCGGGTCGAGCGGTACAACACGTCGAACCTGACCGTGCCGGTCACGTCGGTGACCGCGGCGCCGGGCCGCAACGTGCTGGCGGTGGACCAGAGCGGGTTGTGGAGCGCGAACGACGTGGGTGACGTGTGGCGTGCGTCGACGACGAAGGTGGAGAAGGGCACCCAAGCCTTCTACCCGGGCTGAAGGTGGTCGGGTGGGGCCGTTCCCATCTTCACCCGATCGTGGATGCCGCGCACCTCGGCGGAGGGGCCCGGGTTGTCGGTGGCCGCCGGCATCGTCGCACCCGTGCTGATCAACCTGCTGTTCCCGCCCCGTTGTCCCGGCTGCGGCACCTGGGGAGTGCGCCTGTGCGACCGGTGCCTGGCGCTCTTCGGGCTGCCGAAGCGGGTGCCCGGCGCCGGTCCGCCGGTGTTCGCGCTGGCCGCGTACGCGGGCGCGGCGCGTGAGCTGGTGCTCGCGTTCAAGGAGCGCGGGCGGCGTGAGCTGGCGGCCGTCTTCGGCGCGCTGGTCGCCGCCGCGCTGCCCCGGCTGCCCGGCGTGGGGCCCGGTCCGTGGCTGGTGCCGGCGCCGTCGCGCGCGTCGGCCGCCCGCGCCCGCGGCGGTTCCCACGTGCTGAGAATGGCACGCGCGTCCGGCTTTCCCGTCGCGCCCGCCCTCGCGTTCACGAGCGGCGTTCGCGACTCGGTGCGGCTGGACGCGGCGTCCCGGCGCGCCAACCTGACCGGACGCGTCCGGCTCGTCCCGCAGCGGCTACCACCACCGGGCACATCGGTCGTCCTGCTGGATGACGTGGTGACGACGGGGGCGACGGCGAGCGCCTGCGTTTCGGTGTTGAAAGCCGCCGGAATCCGGGTACCCGCTGTCCTCACGCTGACAACCGCACGCAGAACCCACCCACACGGGTGAATCGGACCGGGAACCTCTCGGGACGCTCGCCCGTTGGCCGGATATGACGCCCGCGCAGAGGCCGTTCGAAGCAACCACTCTGCCGACGGGTGCCCGTGTCCACCTCGGCCGTTCGGGTGAGCGGCTGCCGGCGTGGAGGTGGAACGCGCCCGCGTGGCGCGTCGCCGCCACCGGTTTTTCGTCGCTCTGCGTTACGACAAGAAAATCTTGGAGTTCCCCCGCCCCGGGGGCTGTCGCAGCGGCGAATACCGGGCTAACGTGCACCGCTATCAGCGTTCCCGGCACGCGGGGAGGAGGCGAACAGCCCATGACCCTGGCGCCGGTGGGGACCTGAGGGACCACCCTCAGCGACAAAGTCCGCGACGATGATCGCGGAACCGGCGCCCAAGCGATCCGAAGCCATTGCTCGCAGCAAAGCGAGGGAGGTCGTGTATGGACATCGTCGTTAAGGGCCGCAACGTCGAGGTGCCCGATCACTACAGGGTTCACGTCGCCGAAAAGCTGGCCAGGCTTGAGCGTTACGACCGCAAGGTCATCCGCTTCGACGTGGAGCTTTTCCACGAACCGAACCGCAGGCAGTCGAAGAACTGCCAGCGGGTCGAGATCACCGGCAAGGGACGCGGCCCGGTGGTTCGTTCCGAAGCATGTGCGGGCGACTTCTACGCCGCCCTGGACTCCGCGGTGAGCAAGCTCGAGAACCGGCTGCGGCGCTCGCATGACCGCAGGCGCGTGCACCACGGGCGACGCGGCCCGACATCGGTCGCCGAGGCGACCAGCGGACTCGGGGAGTCGCTCCCCCTCCGCCCCGACAGCGACGGCGGCCAGGCGCAGGGCATGTGGCTCGGCCACACCGCCGTGCTCGAGGCGGCCGAGCCGGAACCCGCGCACGAGGGCATGGCGGAAGTGCCCGCGCAGCGCTGGGAAGACGGCATCGAGGACAACCTGCCCGGCCAGATCGTGCGCGAGAAAGAGCACACGGCCAAGCCGATGACCGTCGACCAGGCCCTCTACGAGATGGAACTGGTCGGCCACGACTTCTACCTGTTCTCCGACGCCGACAGCGGCCGACCGAGCGTCGTGTACCGCCGGAAGGGGTTCGACTACGGCGTGATCAGGTTGGCCTGAGCGCCACCTGACCACTCTCCCCTCACTCGACTTCGCGCGGCCCCCGGCGTCCTCGCACGCCGGGGGCCGCACGGCGCGGACCGGCAATTCGAAGATCGAACGGCGTGATCGCCGGGAAATGCGTCACCTGACAACCGCGTGACCCGGCGAACCGGTCACATGACGGCTGTTCGACGTGTGTCGAAGGCCACGGCGGTCGGTCGCCGTGGGATTTGTCTCCCATTTCGTGAATGGCCCGATCTTGGCCGCCGCGGGGCCTGGGGCCCGCGCCATTGCGTCCGACCGGGTGGCGGGCCTCGGCCACCGGTTACGGAACGCGATCTTGAGCGCGGTCCGGGTCGTCGGATCGGACCGGTCTCCGGGGGCCTCCGGGGGTCTCCCGGAGTGCTTCCTACCTGTGTCTGTGCACACACCTTCACGACTTGCCTACGATGGCGGGTGGTGAAGGCTCGCCATGGCCGTGGTGAGCCCCGTGGAAGGCGCCCGTCCCCCGGGCGCGTCGCGATGAGGTAATGAGGTCGACCCGGATGGTGCTGTCCCGACTGCTCCGCGCTGGCGAGGGCAAGATGCTCAAGCGCCTGCGCAACATCGCAGCGCACATCAACAACCTCGAAGACGACGTCGTCGACCTCTCCGATGCGGAGCTGCGCGCGAAGACCGAGGAGTTCCGCAAGCGCTACGCCGACGGCGAGTCCCTGGACGAGCTGCTCCCGGAAGCCTTCGCGGTCGTCCGCGAGGGCGCCAAGCGCACGCTCGGCCAACGCCACTTCGACGTCCAGCTCATGGGCGGCGCGGCGCTGCACCTCGGTCAGATCGCCGAGATGCGCACCGGTGAGGGCAAGACGCTGACCTCCGTGCTGCCCGCCTACCTGAACGCGATCGCGGGCGAGGGCGTGCACGTCGTCACCACCAACGACTACCTGGCCAAGCGCGACGCGGAGTGGATGGGCCGCATCCACCGCTTCCTCGGCCTGACCGTCGGCGCGATCCTGTCGGAGATGACGCCCGAGCAGCGCCGCGTCGCCTACAACGCCGACATCACCTACGGCACGAACAACGAGTTCGGCTTCGACTACCTGCGCGACAACATGGCGTGGAGCCGGGACGAGATGGTCCAGCGCGGCCACTTCTTCGCCCTGGTCGACGAGGTCGACTCGATCCTCATCGACGAGGCCCGCACGCCGCTGATCATCTCCGGCCCGGCCGACCAGTCCTCGCGCTGGTACGTCGAGTTCGCCCGGCTCGCCACGAAGATGCGCCGCGACACCCACTACGAGGTGGACGAGCGCAAGCGCACCATCGGCGTCACCGAGGCGGGCGTGCAGTACGTCGAGGACCAGCTCGGCATCGACAACCTGTACGACTCGACCAACACACCGCTGGTCGGCTACTTCCAGAACGCGATCAAGGCCAAGGAGCTCTTCGCCAAGGACAAGGACTACATCGTCCGCAACGGCGAGGTCATGATCGTCGACGAGTTCACCGGCCGCGTGCTGGCCGGTCGTCGCTACAACGAGGGCATGCACCAGGCGATCGAGGCCAAGGAAGGCGTCGAGATCAAGGCGGAGAACCAGACGCTCGCCACGATCACCCTCCAGAACTACTTCCGCCTCTACGCCAAGCTCGGCGGCATGACCGGTACCGCCGAGACCGAGGCGGCGGAGTTCCACCAGACCTACAAGCTCGGCGTGGTGCCGATCCCGACGAACCGCCCGATGCAGCGCAAGGACCAGGCAGACCTCGTCTACAAGACCGAGGAGGCCAAGTTCGAGGCGGTCGCCGAGGACATCGCCGAGCGGCACGAGAAGGGCCAGCCGGTGCTGGTCGGCACGACGAGCGTCGAGCGCTCCGAGTACCTGTCGAAGCTGCTGGTGCGCAAGGGCATCCCGCACGAGGTGCTCAACGCCAAGCACCACGAGCGCGAGGCGCTGATCATCGCCAAGGCGGGCCGCAAGGGCGCCGTCACCGTCGCGACGAACATGGCGGGCCGCGGCACCGACATCGTGCTGGGCGGCAACCCGGACATCATCACCGACCACGAGCTGCGGGAGCGCGGCCTGGACCCGGTGGAGAACCCGGAGGAGTACGAGGCCGCCTGGGCGAAGCTGATCGAGGAGATCACCGCCGAGGTCAAGTCCGAGGCCGAGGAGGTCCGCGCGGCCGGCGGCCTGTACGTGCTGGGCACCGAGCGGCACGAGTCGCGGCGCATCGACAACCAGCTGCGCGGTCGTTCCGGCCGTCAGGGCGACCCCGGCGAGTCGCGGTTCTACCTGTCGCTGAAGGACGAGCTGATGCGCCGCTTCAACGCGGCGATGGTCGAGTCGGTCATGACCCGGCTGAAGGTGCCGGACGAGGTGCCGATCGAGCACAAGATGGTCACCCGGGCCATCCGCAGCGCGCAGACGCAGGTCGAGCAGCAGAACTTCGAGATCCGCAAGAACGTCCTCAAGTACGACGAGGTCATGAACGAGCAGCGCAAGGTGATCTACGCCGAGCGCCGCCGCGTCCTCGACGGCGAGGACCTGCGCGAGCAGGTCGAGCACATGATCACCAGCGTGGTCGGCGCGTACGTCGACGGCGCGACCGCCGACGGCTACGCCGAGGACTGGGACCTCGACCAGCTGTGGACGGCGCTCAAGACGCTGTACCCGATCACGCTCGACCCGAAGAAGGTCCTCGAAGAGGACGACGACATCAGCCGGGAGTCGCTGAAGGCGAAGCTGGAAGCCGACGCCCTGGCCGCGTACGAGGCGCGTGAGGCGGACATCGACGGCCGGGTGGGTCCGGGCGCGATGCGCGAGCTGGAGCGCCGCGTCCTGCTCTCCGTGCTCGACCGGAAGTGGCGCGAGCACCTGTACGAGATGGACTACCTGAAGGAGGGCATCGGCCTGCGGGCGATGGCCCAGCGCGACCCGCTGATCGAGTACCAGCGGGAGGGCTTCGACATGTTCAACGGCATGCTGGAGGCCCTGAAGGAGGAGACGGTCGGCTTCCTGTTCAACCTCCAGGTCGAAGCCGCCGAACCCGAGCCCGCCGCCGAGCCGCCGGTCCAGGTCTCCCTGGCCAACGGCGGCCCGCTGGCCGGCAGCCGCGCCCGCGCCCGCGCCGCCGCTGCTGCCGCCGCCCAGCAGCAGGCGGACGCCAACCAGGCCCCCGCCGGCCCGGCCCTGGCCCAACTGCAGAGCGGCAACGCCATCCCGCCCGCACTGCGCGGCAAGGGCCTGGACGGCCGCGCCCAGCAGGGCCTGACCTACACGGGCCCGTCCGAGAGCGGCGACGCGGAAACCACCGGCAACCCCCAGCAGTCCGGCAACCCGGCGTCCGGCACCCGCAAGGAACGCCGCGCCGCCGCCCGCGCCCAGGCCAAGGGCCAGCGCAAGGGCCCGCGCCAGTAACCCGGCCCAACGCACGGCAAGCCAACCCCGAGAGCGGGCCACCGACCACGGTCGGCGGCCCGCTTTCGCGTTCATCCGAGCCCTTAACCCTCGCCCCCCATTCGCCACCCGCCGCGCGCCACCGCCGCGCCGCTCGCGCCGCCCGCCATGCGCCACGCGCCGCCTGCACGCACCGTCCAGGGCTGTGGTCCGTGGCCGCTGCCGGATCGGTGTGGCCGGCTCGTCGGGGTGGGTGGTGGTCCGGTGGTGGTTGCGGGCGGCTGTCTTATCAACCGAGGTACGGGAACAGTGTTTCCGTACATTTTCGGGGCAATCTCACCCGATCGTGTTCGGGTGGGGCGGGGGAGGCGGTGGCATCCGCCCTTCGCACCGGTCAGGGGAGGAGGTGGAATTCGGTGCAGTGCCAGCGGGAGCCCTGGCGTTCCACCCGGGCGGCGAATGCGCGGACCTTCGTCGGCATGTGGAGGGTTCCCGCCAGCTCGGCGGCATCCGCGGACACGTGGCACAGCCGGTAGCGGCCCAGGCGGGTTCGGGTCGGGATGGCGGCTTCGGTCACGGTGGACAGGGCGCGGGGCGCGAAGGTGGCGGACAGTTGCCGTGGCGGCCTTCGGCCGCTCAAAGCCTCCACCAGCGGGAACAGGAAGTGGCGGGCGTCGAGGGGGACGCCGGTCGCCGACGGGGGAGTGGTCGGCGCGGTGGTGGGTGGGACGGGGGCCGGCTTCGTGGACGACAGGGTGCGCAGTTGAGGTGGCATGCTGAACCGAGGGCGGACGGCCGGGGTTTCGTACCAAGATCACCCGATGGAGGCACGGTGCGGGGACTCGTTCTCGACTTCGGCGGTGTCCTGACCGACCTCGGTGACGACCACACGGCCACCGAACCGCCCCTGCTGGCGGCCACGCGCCAAGCCCGTCACCAGGGCATCCTCACCGCGATGCTCTCCAACGCCGACTTCCTCTGGCGCCCTCCCGCTGGCTGGGAGGACCTGTTCGACGTCGTCATCACCTCCGGCGAGGTCGGCATGGCGAAGCCCGACCGCCGCATCTACCTGCTCGCCGCCGAACGCCTGGGCCTGCCGACCCGCGAGTGCGTCTTCGTGGACGACCTCGCGGTCAACGTCCGCGGCGCGGCGGCTGCCGGAATGGTCGGCGTGCACCACCAGTCCGTGCATTCCACACTCGAGGAACTGGAAACACTGCTCCAGGTCCCTCTTCAGGGTTAATCGGTCACGAACGGCCACGGCGAATCCACCTGGGCGGTGAATTGCCGGTCACTCGAACCCGCTCGTAGGTTTTGGGCGCTACCGAGGAATGTCAACGCGCTGAACGGCACGACCACGTGCTGCTGTTCGGCACCCGGCGCTGTACGAGGGGCCCGGGTGCGGGACGTCGAGGGCTGATCGGGACGGCCCGACGGGTACCGCGTCGGGTGGCTGTGGTGAGCCACCGATCAGCCGGGTTAGGCAGCGCGGGTGTCCGAGCGGCCCTCCGGCACCCGCGCTGCGCCACTCAGCCAACCCACCCCGACCGGCCGACCCCGGCCGACCTCGACCGGCCGACACGGGAACCTCACGAGACCCGGCGGCGGACCACCTCGAAGCACAGCACGGCCGCCGCGCTGGCCACGTTCAACGACTCCACCCCTGCCGCCATCGGGATCGACAGCCACCCGGTCACGTGCGGTCGCACGTCGTCCGAGATCCCGGCCGTCTCACTGCCCAGCACGAACGCCGCCCGCGCCGGCAGCTCGGCCGAGTACACCGTCGACCGGGCCTGGGCGTCGAGCGCGAAGATCGGGTACCCCGCGCCGGCCAGCGACGCCACGGCCTCCGCCGCCGTCCCGCACCGCAGCACCGGCGCCCGGAACGCCACCCCCGCCGACGCCTTCACCACCATCGGGTCGATCGACGCGACACCCCGCCGCGGCACCACGATGCCGTCCATCCCGGCCGCCGTCGCCGTGCGCAGGATCATGCCGACGTTCGCGGGCGTGGTGATCCCGTCCAGCACGAGCACGTGCCGCGGCCGGTCGCGCAACCCCAGCTCCAGCGGCCGCATCCGGGGCGCGACCACGTCCGCCAGCACGCCCTGGTCCTGCTTGCCGTTCCCGGCCAGCACCTTGACCCGCTGGGCGGACGCCCGCTGCACCGCGACGCCGCGCCGACCGGCCGCGTCCAGGATCTCCCGGGCGGCCGCGCCGCGGGCGGTGTCGGCGAGCACGACCTTGTCGACCTCGAGCCGCGGGTCGTCCAACGCCTCCAGCACGGGCTTGCGGCCGTACACGGTCACGAACTTGTCCTTGGGTGACACATCCACGGAGCAAGTGTCCTCTACCCGTTTGGGGCTTGTTTCTTCGCTGTCAATCATGATGATCGTCACATGACACCGCGCGACGAGGCGCATCGTCTGCTGGCCAGCGGCCGGGAGGCGGACGTCTACCTGCGTCCGGACGGCCTGCTGGTCAAGCGCAGCCGCACGGGCCGCGACCTCGGCCCCGAGGCCGAGCTCATGCGCTACCTGCGCCGGCACGGCGTTCCGGTGCCGCGGGTGGCGGACGCCTCGGCCACCGACCTGGTCATGGAGTACGTCCCCGGCCCGCGCATGTCGCAGGAGCTGGACGCCAGGCCGTGGCGGGCGGGCGCGCTGGGCCGCGAGCTGGCCGAGCTGCACCGCAAGCTGGACGCGGTGCCGGCGCCCGCGTTCCTGCACGGCGACGGCGACCTGCTGCACCTGGACCTGCACCCCGGCAACGTGGTGATGGGGCCGGAGGGCGCGGTGGTGGTCGACTGGGGCAGCGCGCGCAAGGGCGACCGGAAGATCGACGTGGCGCTGAGCTGGTTGGCCATCGCGGTGGCGCCGCTGCGGCCGTTCAAGCGGCTGGCCCGGTCGCGGATGGTGCGCGGGTTCCTGTCCGGGGTCGACGGCTCGGTGCGGGTCGAGGCGCGGCGGGCGATGCCGGCCGCCGCGGCGATCAGGCTGGCCCGGCACGAACGGGACGAGGCCGAGGTCAGCGCCGTGCAGCGGCTGGTGCGCGACTGCACCGACTAGCCTGGACCGCATGCCCGACCGCCTGTCCGCGCTGGACGCCTCGTTCCTGTACCTGGAGGACTCCACGACGCCGATGCACGTCGGCGGGGTGGCGGTGTTCCGGCGGCCGCGCACGGGCTTCGACTACGACCGGCTGGTCGACCTGGTGGAGCAGCGGCTGTCGCTCGTGCCCCGGTACCGGCAGAAGGTCGTGCACGTGCCCGGGCGGCTCGCGCGGCCGGTGTGGGTGGACGACGCGGACTTCGACGTCACCTACCACGTGCGGCGGTCGGCGTTGCCGAAACCGGGCAGCGACCAGCAGCTGCACGACCTGGTGGCCCGGCTGATGTCGCGCCCGCTGGACCACACCCGCCCGCTGTGGGAGGTCTACCTGGTCGAGGGCCTGGCCCGGAACCGGATCGCGGTGATCACCAAGACGCACCAGGCGATGGTGGACGGCGTCGGCGCGCCGGAGATCGGGCAGGTGATGCTGGACTCGTCCGCCACGCCCCGGCCGCCGGTGGAGTCGCTGTGGATGCCGTCGCCGGCGCCGAGCGGCCTGCAACTGGTGGCGGACGCGGTCGCGGAGGCCGTGCAGCGGCCCGGTGAGGTGGTGGAGAACGTCCGCTCGGCGGCGATGGACACGGTCGCGACCGTGCGCAAGGTCGCCGGGGTGTTCGGCGGGTTGGCCTCGGCGGTGCGCACCGCCGCGACGCCCGCGCCGGGCAGCCCGCTGAACGTGCGGATCTCGCCGCAGCGGCGGTTCGCGGTGGCTCGCACGCAACTGGACGTGTTCCGGGCGATCCGCCGGGCGCACGGCGGCACGGTGAACGACGGCGTGCTGGCGGTGCTGTCCGGCGCGCTGCGGAACTGGTTGCTGTCGCGGGGCGAGGTGGTGTCCGCGGGCACCACGATCCGGGCGATGGCGCCGATGTCGGTGCGCGACGACGAGACGCAGGTGTCGGCGTACCTGGTGGACCTGCCGGTGGGCGAGCCGAACCCGGTCGTGCGGCTGCACCACGTGTCGCACGCGATGCGCGCGCACCAGGAGTCGGGGCAGTCGGTGGCGGCGCAGACGTTGGTGCGGTTCTCGGGCTTCGCGCCGCCGACCCTGCACGCGCTGGGCGCGCGGGTGGCGTCGTCGTTCTCGCGGCGGTTGTTCAACGTGGTGGTGACGAACGTGCCCGGTCCCCAGGTGCCGCTGTACGCGGCGGGGGCGAGGATGACCGAGATGTTCCCGGTCGTGCCCTTGGCGAAGAGCCAGGCGCTGTCGATCGGCGTGACGTCTTATGACGGTGGCGTGTACTTCGGGTTGAACGCCGACCGCGATGCGATGTCCGATGTGGACGTGCTGGCGGCGATGGTCGAGGAGTCGGTGGAGGAACTGATGGGAACGGTGTCCGCATGAGGGTGTACCTCCCGGCGACCGTCGCGATGTTGCGCGACCTGGTGGAGCACGGTGAGTTCGTCGCGGTGGGCGGGACGGCGTTCGCGCTGACGCCCGCGCTGCGCGAGTCCTACGCGACCGGTGACACGGAGGAGCTGGAGTACTCGGCCATGCTCGACGCGGCACGCGGTTCGCTGCGGCTGATCGCGGGCGACGAGAAGGCCGTGCCGCGGCGCGCGGTGGTGTCGGCGGACGTGGAGGACGTGAAGCTGCGGCCGGACCTGGACTTCTCGGTGGTGAAGCTGTCCGGGCCGGTGCCGCTGAAGGCGGTCGCGGCGATCCACCTGGACACGTCGGAGGCCGAGGACGACGTGCGGGCGGCGGCGGAGGTGATCGACGCGGCGGACCTGGGCGACCCGGACGCGGAGTTCGCGCTGGGCGGCGCGGAGGACCACGAGCTGGCCTGGTACGCGCCGCAGGAGCTGCCGTTCCTGCTGGAGCTGATGTAACGGGGGCTACATGCCCGCCGCGGGCTGCCAGAGCTCGATCCGGTTGCCCTCGGGGTCGACGCACCACCCGAACCGGCCGAACTCGGAGTCCTCGGTCTGCGGCAGCACCTCGACGCCCCGGCTGCGCAGCTGGGCCAGCAGCGCGGCCAGGTCGTCCACCCGGAGGTTGATCATGGCGCGCTGGCCCGGTTCGCCGAAGTAGTCGGTGTCGTTGGCGAACAGGGCGAACGTCGTCGTCTCGGCTTCGCCCCAGTGGAACGTGATGGCGCCGCCGTCGCTCATCGGCACGCCGAGGTGCCGGCGGTACCACTCGGCCATCCGCTCGGGGTTGCGGGCGCGCAGGAACACGCCGCCGATGCCAGTCACCTTCGCCACGGCTGGGGACCGTACTACCGCGAGCCGGGCCGAGCCCATGGACGCGGTCACGTCGCCACCCGATCCGGTCAACGAATCGGCGGGAGCATACCCACCCGGCCGCGTTGATCGTGACGCTCCGCTGTGGGCGTGACGCACTGTGACCACGCGGGTCGCGTGTTCCGAGCGTTGAACTCGGGTGTTCCGAACGTGGGACACGCGGGACGCGAACGTGGGACTCGCGCGGTCAGTCGTATTCCTCCAGTTTGCTGCGGGAGGACAGCAGGCGGCGCAGGGAGGCCAGGCGGCCGGGGGAGGCTTCACCCGTGCGGACGAGGTCGTCCAGCATGCAGTCCGGGTCGTCCGGCTCGCCCAGGTGGCCGCAGCCCGACGGGCACTCCTCGGCCATCGCCTTCATGTCCGGGAACGCGGCCACGATGTCGTCCGGGGTGATGTGCGCCAGGCCGAACGAGCGGATGCCGGGCGTGTCCACCGCCCAGCCGCCCTCGGGCAGCGGGAGGGCGACGGTCTGCGTGGACGTGTGCCGGCCCTTGCCGACGCCGCTCACCACGCCCACCGCCCGGTGCGCGTCCGGCACCAGCTTGTTCACCAGCGTCGACTTGCCCACGCCGGAGTGCCCGATCAGCGCCGACAACCGGTTCACCAGCCGGGCCCGCAGCTCCTCCGGGTCCTGGTCGGACCGCGTCACGACGACCGGCAGGTCCAGCTCGGCGTACGCGGCCAGCAGTTCGTCCGGCGGCGCGAGGTCCGACTTCGTCAGGCACAGCAGCGGCTCCAGCCCGCCCGCGTACGCGGCCACCAGGCAGCGGTCGATGAAACCGCGGCGCGGCTGCGGGTCGGCCAGCGCCGACACGATCACCAGCTGGCCCGCGTTGGCCACCACGACCCGCTCGAACGGGTCCGTGTCGTCCGCGGTGCGCCGCAGCACGCTGCGCCGGTCCTCGACCCGCACGATCCGCGCCAGCGTGTCCGGCTGACCGGACGTGTCGCCCACCAGCCCCACCTGGTCGCCGACGACGACCGGCGTGCGGCCCAGCTCGCGCGCCCGCATGGCGACGACCAGCCGCGCCGGGTCGTCGTCCACCGCGCACGTCCACCGCCCCCGGTCCACCCCGACGACCATGGCGGGCACGGCGTCCGCGTGCTCCGGCCTGCGCTTGCTGCGCGGCCGGGTCCCCTTGCCCGGCCGCACCCGCACGTCGGACTCGTCCAACCGCCGCCAGTCGCCGCGTGCCACGTCAGCGCGCCCCCGGCAGCGACAGCATGGCCGCCCACATGCCCGGGAAGTCCGGGATCGTCTTGGTGGTCGACCCGATGTCGTCCACCGACACGCCCTCGACCACCAGGCCGATGATCGCGCCCGCGGTGGCCATCCGGTGGTCGGCGTAGGCGCGCCACACGCCGCCGCGCAGCGGCCGGGGCGTGATCACCAGGCCGTCCTCGGTCTCCGTCGCGTCACCGCCGAGCCGGGTGATCTCGGCGACGAGCGCGGCGAGCCGGTCGGTCTCGTGGCCGCGGATGTGCGCGACACCGCGGATGCGGCTCGGGCCGTCGGCCAGCGCCGCCAGGGCCGCCACCGTCGGCGTCAGCTCGCTCTCGTCGCGCAGGTCCACGTCCAGCCCGGTCAGCCGGTCCGGCCCGCGCAGCTCCAGACCCGCGTCGGTCAGCTCGACCGCGCACCCCATCCGCTCGAACAGCTCCCGTGCCGCGCCGCCCGGCTGCGTCGTCTCCGCGGGCCAGCCCGGGATCGTCACCCGGCCGCCCGTCACGGCCGCCGCCGCCAGGAACGGCGTGGCGTTGGACAGGTCCGGCTCCACGTGCCACTCCCGGCCCTCGACCGGGCCCGGCTCGACCCGCCACACGTCGGGCGTCGAGTCGTCCACCACGACGCCCGCCTGCCGCAGCATGGTCACCGTCATCTCGATGTGCGGCAGCGACGGCACCGGCTTTCCCGAGTGCCGGACCGTCACGCCGCTCTCGTACCGCGCGCCCGACAGCAGCAGCCCGGACACGAACTGGGACGACGCCGACGCGTCGATGGTGACCTCGCCGCCCGGCACGCCGCCCTTGCCGTGCAGCGTGAACGGCAGCGCGTCGCCCGCCACGTCCGCGCCCAGCGCCCGCAGCGCGGCCAGGATCGTGGTCATCGGCCGGGTCCGCGCGTGCGGGTCGCCGTCGAAGGTGATGTCGCCGACCGCGAGCGCGGCGGCGGGCGGCAGGAACCGCATCACGGTGCCCGCCAGACCGCAGTCGACGTGCGCCGGCCCGCGCAGCTCGTGCGGCGTGACCAGCCAGGACCCGTCCGGGCCGTCGACCGCGTCGACGCCGAGCGACCGCAGCGCGGCGACCATCAGGTTCGTGTCGCGGCTGCGCAGCGGCGCGTGCAGCGAGGACGCGCGGTCGGCCAGGGCGGCGAGCACGAGCGCGCGGTTGGTGATGGACTTGGAACCGGGCACGGGTACCGTCGCGTCGACCGGGCCGTCGGCGGTGGGAGCGGACCACTGCTGAGTCATGCCCCGATGATTCCGCATCGGGTCCCCGACAGCTCGCACCGGGCCTTCCGACGTGCGACGATGGCCCGGACGGTGATCTGCGGAGAGGGTGGTCGGTGTGTGCGGCAGGTACGCGTCCACGAAGAACCCCGCGCTGCTCGCGGCGGAGTTCGACGCGGTCGACGGGACCGAGGGCGCCGCGCCCGGCCCGGACTACAACGTGGCGCCCACCAAGCAGGTGCTCGCCGTGGTGGAGCGGCACCCGCGCGACGACGAGGGCAACCCCGACCCGGACACCACCGAGCGCAGCGTCCGCGTGATGCGGTGGGGCCTGGTGCCCCACTGGGCCAAGGACCTCTCCGGCGCCGCGAAGATGATCAACGCGCGGGCGGAGAGCGTGCTGGACAAGCCCGCCTACCGCGACTCGGCGGCCAAGCGCCGGTGCATCGTCCCGGCCGCCGGCTGGTACGAGTGGCAGCCCGGCGAGGGCCGCAAGCAGCCGTACTTCATCAACCCCGGCGACGACTCCAGCCTGGCCCTGGCGGGCATCTGGTCGGTGTGGTGGCAGCAGGAGGGCGACGAGCGCAAGCCGATCATCACGTGCGCCGTGCTCACCACGGACGCGATCGGCGAGATGACCGCCGTGCACCACCGGATGCCGCTGGTGCTGCCGCGGGACCGCTGGGCGGCGTGGCTCGACCCGGACAACGCCGACCCGAAGGACCTGCTCCAGCCCGACCTCGACCTGGTGGACGCGCTGGAGCTGCGGCCCGTGTCGATGAAGGTGAACAGCATCAAGAACAACGACCCGTCGCTGATGGACGCGGTCGACCTGGGGGAGTCCGAGAAGCCGGAGCCCACCTTGTTCGAGCTGACATGACCTCGCGGGTGGTCGACACCCCGTTCGGTCCCGCGCGGGCCGAGCTGCACTGCGCGTCCGACAGCCGGGCGGCGCTGCTGCTCGGGCACGGAGCGGGCGGCGGGATCGCCGCGCCCGACCTGGTGGCCGCGACCCGCGCGGCGGTGGACGTGGGCGTGCACGTGGCGCTGGTGGAGCAGCCGTACCGGGTGGCCGGCCGCCGCGCGCCCGCGCCCGCCAAGCAGCTCGACGCGGCGTGGCTCGCGGTGGCGGACGACCTGGGCACGAGCTGGTTCGACGACCTGCCGCTGCTGTTCGGCGGCCGGTCCTCGGGCGCGCGGGTGGCGTGCCGCACGTCGTCGGAGGGCCAGGCGGCGGCGGTGCTGTGCCTGGCGTTCCCGGTGCACCCGCCGGGCAAGCCGGAGAAGTCCCGGATGGCGGAGCTGGACGGCGTCGAGGTGGCCACCCTGGTGGTGCAGGGCGAGAACGACCCGTTCGGCCGCCCGGCGCCCGCGCACCACCGCGACGTCGTGCTGCTGCCCGGCGACCACAACCTCAAGGCCGACGTGGCCGCGGTGGGCCGGACCGTGGGCGAGTGGCTGGACCGCGTGCTGCGCCCGCTCGAGGTCTGATCGGGCCGGGACCGCACGCCGGCACCGCCCCGACGACCGCGCCTGCGACGACCGCGCCGGCGTCACGCCGAGATCGGCGCCACCACCGCCTGCGTCAGCCGGACCAGGTCCGCCGGCGCGATCTCGACCTCCAGCCCGCGCCGCCCGGCCGAGCAGTAGATGGTGGCGAAGCCCTCGGCCGACGCGTCCAGCGCCAGCGGCAGCCGCTTCTTCTGGCCCAGCGGCGAGATGCCACCCGCCACGTACCCGGTGGCGCGCTCGGCCGCCGCGACGTCGGCCATCTTCGCCTTCTTCCCGCCCACGGCGGCGGCCAGCGCCTTGAGGTCCAGCTGCCCCGTGACCGGCACCACGCCGACGGCGAGCTTGCCGTCCACCTCGGCGACCAGCGTCTTGAACACCCGTTCGGGCGGCACGCCCAGGGCCTCCGCCGCCTCCAGCCCGTACGACTCGTGGCGGGGGTCGTGCTCGTACGCGTGCAGCGTGTGCGCCACCTTCTGCTTGTCCAGCAACGCGGTGGCGGGCGTCCCACGTCCGGCCATGATCGCGCACGATAGTGCAGGGAATGCCCGGCCCGGCCGCCGCGTTGGTGCGAGCGTGGCTACCGAGGTGATGGACCAGCAGGTCGGCAGGCAGGTCAAGGCGCGCCCCCCGCGTGGCTCGGCTCACTGCCGTCCGGGTGACCGCCGCGTATCCTCGACTGCGTCCCAGACAGTTCCGGCCACCGCGCTGACCAGCAGGTGGGAAGGGAGCGCGGTGCCAGCCACGCGAACGCAGGACACGCCGACTGACGAGACAACGGCCGAGCGCGCCGCCAGGTTCGAGCGCGACGCGATGCCGATGCTCGACCAGTTGTACTCGGCTGCCCTGCGGATGACCCGCAACCCGGCCGACGCCGAGGACCTGGTCCAGGAGACCTACCTCAAGGCATATGCCGCCTTCGCGTCCTTCTCGCAGGGCACGAACCTCAAGGCTTGGCTGTACCGCATCCTCACCAACACCTACATCAACGGCTACCGCAAGAAGCAGCGCCAGCCGATCCAGCAGCCGACGGACGAGATCACCGACTGGCAGCTGGCGCAGGCGGAGAGCCACACGTCGACCGGGCTGCGGTCGGCGGAGGTCGAGGCGATGGACCGGCTGCCGGACTCAGACGTCAAGGAAGCCTTGCAGCGACTGCCGGAGGAGTTCCGGATCGCGGTGTACCTCGCGGACGTGGAGGGCTTCGCCTACAAGGAGATCGCAGACATCATGGGCACCCCCATCGGCACCGTGATGTCCCGGTTGCACCGGGGCCGCAGGCAGCTTCGCGACCAGCTGGCGGACACCGCGCGCGAGCGCGGCATCATCCGCGACGGTCACCAGGAGGTGGCGGGCTGATGAGCTGCGGCGAACCCCACGAGACGGACTGCTCCGAGGTCCTGTCCGAGGTCTACCTGTTCCTCGACCACGAGTGCGACGAGAAGCGCAAGGAACTGCTCCAGACCCACCTGGAGGAGTGCCACCCGTGCCTGGAGCAGTACGGCATCGAGGAGCACCTGAAGGCGCTGCTGGCCCGCAAGTGCGGCGGCGAGCACGCGCCCGAGGAGCTGCGGCGGCGGCTGCGCGCCCGGCTCTACCAGACGGCGGAGCAGACGACGGTCGAGGTCGAGGTCACCACGACGGTGACCAGGACCGAGAAGTCGAACAGCTGAGCGGTAGGGGTACCCCGAAGCGGACCCCCGGAAGCAGGCCCCGGAAAGCGGACTGCTGGAAGTCGAAGGCCCCGGAGCGGGTGCTCCGGGGCCTTCGCACGCATGACGTCGGTCAGGCGTTGGGGCGCTTCCCGTGGTTGGCGCCGCCCTTCTTGCGGTCGCGGCGCTTGCGGGCACGCTTCGACATGGGGTTCTCCTAGTGCTCGAACTACCTCACGTCAGTGTGTCACGCGGTCACCTGGGCACGGCACCGGGTCTGAATCGTGGTTGGATGGACTCGGACTAAGGAGGACCATGGCCGAGGAAATCCGGGCCGAGATCGTGGCGAACGTGGCCCAGATCGCCGTCAAAGAGGGTGACGAGGTCACGCACGAGACCACCGTCGTGGTGCTGGAGAGCATGAAGATGGAGATCCCGGTCCTCCCCGAGGGGGCGGGCAGGATCACCCGCATCGCCGTGTCCCCCGGTGACGTGGTCCAGGAGGGCGACCTCATCGCGGTGGTGGAGTAGCTGTCCACGCTCACCGACCTCCTGGCGGAGCACACCAAGCTCTCCGGCGGCGCCGTCGACCACCTGCAACTGGTGGTCGCCGAGTGGCAGCTGCTGTCCGACCTGAGCTTCGCCGACTTCCTGATGTGGGTGCCGCTGGACGACACCACGTTCCTGTGCGTCGCCCAGGCCCGGCCGACGACCGCGCCCACCGCGCACCCCGAGGACGTCGTGGGCAGCATGGTGGACGTCGAGGAGCACCCCCAGCTGCGCCGGGCCATGGCCGAGGCGCGGATCTGCCGCGAGGAGGACCCGCGCTGGCACCTGGGCGTGCCGGTGCGCCGCGAGGCCATCCCGGTCAAGCGGGACGGCGAGGTCATCGGGGTGCTCAGCCGCAACACGAACCTGGCCGTGCCGCGCGTGCCGAGCCCGTTGGAGATCTCCTACCTGGGCAGCGCCGCAGACCTGTGCCAGATGATCTCCGACGGCACGTTCCCGACCACCGAGCCGTCCCCGGACGTGCACACGAGCCCCCGCGTCGGTGACGGCCTGATCCGGCTGGACGCGTCGGGCGCGGTGGTGTTCGCCAGCCCCAACGCGCTGAGCGCCTACCACCGCATGGGCCACGCGTCCGACCTGGTCGGCGTGCACCTGGCCCCGCTGACCCGGTCCCTGATCGGCGACCCGTTCGACGCCACCGAGGTGGCGCAGCGCATCCGGGCCGCCCTGGACGGCCAGCCGTCGATGCGCATCGAGGCCGAGTCGCGCCGCGGCGCCGCGGTGCTGTTCCGGGCCCTGCCGCTGCGCCCGCGGGGCAGCGCGGCGGGCGCGCTGGTGCTGTGCCGCGACGTGACCGAGGTCCGCCGCCGCGACCGCGCCCTGATGTCGAAGGACGCGACGATCCGCGAGATCCACCACCGGGTGAAGAACAACCTCCAGACGGTGGCCGCGCTGCTGCGCCTCCAGAGCAGGCGGACCAGCAGCGAGGAGGCGCGCGAGGCGCTGGCCGAGTCGGTGCGCCGCGTGACGTCCATCGCCCTGGTGCACGAGACGCTGTCCATGTCGGTGGACGAGCGGGTGGACCTGGACGACGTGGTGGACAAGGTCATCCCGATGATGTCGGACGTGGCCGCCACCGAGTCGCAGGTGGTGGTGCGCCGGGAGGGCCCGTTCGGCATCGTCCCGGCGGAGCTCGCGACCCCGTTGGTGATGGTGCTGACCGAGCTCGTGCAGAACGCGTTCGAGCACGCGTACGCGGCGGGCCAGCGCGGTGAGGTCGTCGTGCACGCCGAGCGCTCGGCGAAGTGGCTGGACGTGGTGATCTCCGACGACGGCCGCGGCCTGCCCCAGGGCTTCTCGCTGGAGCGCACCGACCGGCTCGGGTTGCAGATCGTCCGGACGCTGGTGGAATCCGAACTCAGGGGCTCGTTGAGCTTGCGGCGGCGGCCCCGAGGCGGTACAGAGGCGGTCCTGCGCGTACCGCTCAGAGCGCGGCGTTAGACTGCTCCCGTGCACACGTGACGACCTACCTCAGCGGAGTCACGTGGTCATGCGGGAGGGTGTGCAACACAAAGCGAAAGGCCCGACACCTGGCACGGTGTCGGGCCTTTCGTCTGCTTGACGGATGCGGCTCAGGCGTTGCTGCGAGCCCGGGTGCGAGCGTTGCGGCGCTTGAGGGCGCGACGCTCGTCTTCGCTCATCCCGCCCCACACGCCGGCGTCCTGGCCGCTCTCCAGCGCCCACGAGAGGCAGTCGGAGACGACGGGGCAACGGCGGCAGACGGTCTTCGCCTCGGCGATCTGCAGGAGCGCAGGACCGCTGTTCCCCACGGGGAAGAACAGCTCGGGGTCCTCGTCGCGGCAGATCGCGCGGTGGCGCCAGTCCATTGGAACTACTCCTCAGCTAGGCGCGCGCGAGAGCGCGCCACTCGTCAGCGGTCGGTTTTGGGGTGCTTGTGAATGCTTTCACGAACGGCGGGGATGTCAAGGGTTTAGCCCCAACCCGGTGAGTGAACTCACCCGAAAGATCGACTGAGTTCACGTGGCGTTCTCGCCGCGGTGTCACACCAGGTCACAACATCGCGGATCGGTACCGGGGCGGTCACACCCCGGTCACACGGCGACCGTCAGCGCGCCCGGCACACCGGTGAACTCCACCTCGGTGCACGCGCCGAGCAAGTCGCCGTCCACCTGGAGGTTGACGGCCTCCGGACTCGTCACCCGGACGAACTCCACGTCGTCGCGCCGGAGCAGGTTCCCGCCTTTGGGGTTCCCATCCGTGGCCAAGAGATGCGCGACATAGCGAAGAACTGTCGGCAATCCCATCCCGTGCAGCGCGAACAGGCCCAGACCGCCGTCGAACGACGTGCTCGGGTTGAGCCGGATCGCCTTGTCGCCGAGGTAGGTCCACGGGTCGGTGTTGGAGATGAACGCCAGCCGGACGTCCTCGGCCGGCGGCTCGTCCGGGATGTGCACGGTGAGCGCCGGCGGCTGTCTGCGCTGGCTGAAGTAGCTGGTCAGCGCGGTGCGCGCGTAGAGGGTGGGTGACGCCTGGCGGCCCTTGGCGCGTTGCTGCTCCACGGCCGCGACCACGTCGGCGTCCCAGCCGACGCCCGCGTTGAAGGTGAACCAGCGGTCGTGGTCGAGCCCCGCGCCGGTGGCCGCGACGTGGCCGACGCTGACCTTGCGGCTGGTGCCGTGCTCGATGGCCTGCAACAGCCGGTAGGTCGCCTCGACCGGGTCGCGGGGCAGGCCGAGCGCGCCCGCGAACACGTTCGCCGACCCGCCGGGCACGACGCCGACCATGGGCAGGCCGGGCCGCGCGCCCTTGCGCAGCACGCCGTTGACCACCTCGTTCACCGTGCCGTCGCCGCCGTGGGCCACGACCAGGTCGTAGCCGTCGACGACGGCCTGCGCGGCGGCGTCGGCCGCGTGGCCGCGGTAGTCCGTCTCGACGATGTCGAGCTTCACGTCGCTGGCCAGTGCGTGCGCGAGCACGTCCCGACCGGCAGGCGTGGTTGCCGTCGCCTGCGGGTTGACCACCAGAAGTGCGCGCACCCTTGCAGGGTAGGACAGCGCGTGACCTCCGACAGGTTGCGTGTCACCCGGTAGGAGGGTCACTCGCGCACGAAAGTGGCCGACATCTCCTTTCCGTGTCGCGTTTCCGCGTGGTCCTGCGTCTCGCGACAAGTGCACCCCGACCCGACCGCCGGCTCGCCGAAGAGACTGCTGTGATCATCGCTCGTGGGGCGGTCGAACGGGACACGCCAACCGGGTGGCCTACGATGCGTGACGAGTACTCACCGTGAGGAAAGGCCCAGCGTGTCGACCCAGAGCAAGGTCCCACCGGCGGTTCGGGCTGCGGGCGCGCTGACCGCGTTGCAGGGCTTGACCGGGCTGGCCTTCGCGGTCGCGCTGGTGGTGCGGTCGTTCAGCGCGGAGAAGTCCGGCGAGGTGCTCGGCGAGGCCGCCTACTTCGCGGTGCTGTCGGCCGGCGTGCTCGCCGCCGGTACCGGCCTGGTGCTCGGCAGGCACTGGGGGCGCACGCCCGCGATCGTCGTGCAGCTCCTCCTGCTGGGTGTGGCCTGGTACATGTACGGGCCGTCCGGGCGGCAGCTCTGGGGCGCGCTGCTCGGCGTGTACGTCGTCATCACGCTCGTGCTGCTGTTCACCAACCCGGTGCGCCGGTGGGCGCTCGGCGTGGACGAGGACGAAGCGGGCGAATAGCGCATTCGGGTCGTAGGGGGCCATTCGGCCGCCGACCATCGTCTGGGTGCTCGCCGACTAACGGCGGGTGGTCGCCGTCACCGGAACAGGTGACGCTGTGAGTGGTGAATTCACCACTCCCTGCGTTCGTTGAGGTGACAACTCCATGCGACTCAATCGCGCCCTGTCCGCGGTGGTCGGAGCCACTACCGCCCTGCTGTCCGCGTTCGCGCTGACCACGCTCGCGCCGACCGCGTCGGCCCAGGAGGCCGGTGGCGTCCAGCCGTACATCATCGGCGGCGGCACGGCGACCGACGCCCCGTGGGCGGCCCGCCTGTTCCGCAACGGCCAGCAGAACTGCTCGGCCACGATCATCGCGCCCACGTGGGTC
Source organism: Actinosynnema sp. NPDC091369 (assembly GCF_044757065.1). Classification (NCBI taxonomy): domain Bacteria; kingdom Bacillati; phylum Actinomycetota; class Actinomycetes; order Pseudonocardiales; family Pseudonocardiaceae; genus Actinosynnema; species Actinosynnema sp. NPDC091369. The sequence goes on from NZ_JBIVUG010000024.1 coordinate 27,054, forward strand.
CTGACCGCCCAGCACTGCGTGGCGAGCTCGGGCACCTACACGTTCCGCATCGGCAGCCTCGACCAGACCAGCGGCGGCACCATGGCCACCGCCACCCAGATCATCCAGCACCCGTCGGTCGACCTCGCGCTGGCGCGGCTGGACCGGTCGGTCGCGGGCACGTACGCGCCGCTGGGCACCACCACCGCCGTGCAGGTCGGCCAGACCGTGCAGCTCTACGGCTGGGGCGCCACGTGCACCAACCAGCCCGAGATCAACTGCCAGTCCCGCTACCTCAAGTACGCCAACACCCGCGTGACCTCGGTCAACGGGCGTGACTACCGGGGCGGCATCGCGATCTCGGTGAGCCGGATCGACGGCATCGCCGCGGGCGGCGACTCCGGTGGCCCGATGTTCGCCACCAGCCCGGTCGACGGCCGCCGCTACCAGGTCGGCGTGGCCTCCACCAGCGACCGCTCGTCGCGGTCGAACTACACGGCCGTCACCCGCTACCGCGACTGGATCCGCTCCTACGCCGGCGTGTGACCGAATTCCCCGGCCGAAGGGGCTGGACACTCTCCCCCTGCGCGCCGCCCCTTCGGCCGGGGCACCACGGTGGGCATTCGGGCCACCCACCAGTCATAATCACCCTGCGTGTTCACTTTTGGCGGATGGACACGAACGGAGTAGCCAGATACGGTCTGGCAGGCGTTCGCGCCGCTCCGGGTGCAGGCAGGGTGAGGTGCGCAGTGCAGAACCCCCCGAGGTGGGTGTCGACCAGCGGTGACGTCGAGCGCCCCAACGTGGCCCGGCTGTACGACTACTACCTCGGCGGCGCGCACAACTTCGCCGTCGACCGCGAGTTCGCCGACCGGTCCATGAGCGAGATCCCGACCGCCGCGATGGTCCAGCACACCCGCTCGTTCCTGCGCCGGGCCGTGCGGCTGTGCGTGGCGCGGGGCATCCGCCAGTTCCTCGACCTCGGCTCCGGCATCCCCACCGCGGGCAACGTGCACGAGGTCGCCCAGCGGGCCGACCCGACGTGCCGCGTGGTGTACGTGGACAACGAGCCCGCCACCGTCGCCCACAGCCGCACCATGCTGCGCGACAACGAGTTCGCGGCCATCGCCGAGGCCGACATCCGGGACGTGGCGGCGGTGCTGGACGCCCCGGAGGTCCGCGCCCTGCTCGACCTGACCCGACCGGTCGCGCTGCTGATGGTGGCGATCCTGCCGTACCTCGCCGACGAGGACCGCCCCGTCGAGCTGGTCGGCCGCTACCGCGACGCGCTGCCCGACGGCAGCCACCTGGTGATCAGCCACCTGACCGCGGACGAGCAGCCGGAGCTGGTGCGCAAGGTGGTCGGGGTGGCCGCGGAGACCGACTCGCCGATCGTGGCGCGGTCCAAGGCCGACGTCGAGGCGATGCTCGACGGGTTCGACCTGCTCGACCCGGGGCTGGTGCTGGCGACGAAGTGGCGTGGCGAGGGCGAGCCGGAGACCGGGGCCGAGGCCGTCACCTACGGCGCGGTCGGCGTGAAGCGGTCCACCGGCTGAGGCCGCCCCGGTTCAGGGCCGACCGGGCTCGGTGAGCAGCCGGGTCTGCTCCTTCAGCACGGCGATCGTGCGGACCACCCAGTCGGCGATGACCCGCTGCTCTTCCGGTGTGTAGCGCGCGCTCAGCTCGTCCATGGCCGCGCTCAGCCCGGCGAAGACCCGGCCGAACGCGCCGGGGATCGCGCTGATCACCACGCGCCTGCGGTCGCCGGGGTCGGGTTCGCGCCGCACCAGGCCCGCGCGTTCGAGCCGGTCGGCGACGCCGGTGACCGCGCCGGGGGTCAGGTGGATCTCCTTGGCCAGCTCGCCCGCCGTGAGCGGGCCCTTGCCGGCGATGAGGGCGAGCGCGCGCTGGTCCACCGCCGTCACGCCCAGCCGTGCGCCCACGGCCTCGTGGAACGCGACCACCGCCGTGCTCAGCTCGCGCCCGAAGTCCCGCCCGTCCATGCGGTCACTTTACCGCGCCAGATATTTCAGTACACTGAACTAAAATATTTGGCGAGTGAGGGGGAAGCATGGCGGAGTGGAGGCTCGCGCTGGAGGTGCCGCGGTGGGCGGGGCGGTTCTACGCGCGGCACTGGGCGGTGGTCGTCGGGCTGTCGCTGATCGCGTCCGTGCAGCGGCTCGTGGTGGTGAACCGGGGTGACCACGTGCCGGCCGGGGTGGCGCTCGCCTCGGAGGTGCTGGTGATGGCCGCGCGGGTGCTGCTGGTCGTCGTGATCTGGCGGTTGGCGACCCGGGGCGAGCGGCTGCGGTGGGCGGACGCGCGGGCGTTCGCGACGCGGCACTGGCCGAGCCTGGTGTGGCAGGGCGTGCTGCTCGCGGTGGCGTTCCTGGTGTTCGACGTCGGCGCGGAGCAGGGGGTCGGCGGGCTGCTGCCCGAGTCGGCCCGGCAGACCTACCTGGCCGTGCTGCTGTTCGTCAAGAACCCGACCGTGATCGCGTTCACGTTCGTCTGGTGGGTGGGGCTGGTCCGGCAGGTCGCCGTCAGTCGCCTTGTGCCAGCGCGGTGAGCGCGTCGTCGGTGAGGCGGAAGACGGTCCACTCGTCCATCGGGATCGCGCCCAGCGACTTGTAGAAGCCGATCGCGGGGGCGTTCCAGTCGAGCACCCACCACTCCAGCCGCGCGTAGCCGCGGGCCGCGCACTCGTCGGCCAGGGCCTTCAGCAGCGCCCGGCCCAGGCCGCTCTTGCGCTGCTCCGGCTGGACGTACAGGTCCTCCAGGTAGATCCCGTGTGTGCCGCGCCACGTGGAGAAGTTGAGGAACCACAAGGCCATGCCGACGACTCGACCGTCCACTTCGGCCACGTGGCCGAACAGGGCGGGCGAGGGGCGGAACAGCGCGTCGTGCAGCTGCTCGGCGGTCAGGTGGCACTCGTGCCGGGCGCGCTCGTACTCGGCCAGCTCCTCGACCAGGCCGACGACGGCGGGCACGTCCTCCGGCCGGACGCGGCGGATGCGCGGGTCAGTCAACGTCGACCTCCCAGGCGGGCACGTTCAGCCGGCGCACCTGCGGGTCGCCGCGCTCGTCGCCGAGCACCGTCGTGCCGGCCGGGTCCAGTCCGAAGTGGACACCCTCGCTCGGCGGCAGGCCGAGCCAGGTGGCGATGAGCACGCGGCTGAAGTGCCCGTGCCCGACCAGCACCACGTCACCACCGGCCAACGCCCGCCGAGCCCGCTCCACCACCTTGGCCGCGCGCGCGTGCACCTCGTCGGACGTCTCGCCGCGGGGCACGGCGTGGGTCCAGACCGTCCAGCCCGGGTCCGTCTCCCGGATCTGCGGGGTGGTCAGGCCCTCGTAGTCGCCGTAGTCCCACTCGGCGAGGTCCTCGGTGCGCTCGACGTCGTGCAGCCCGGCCAGCTCGGCCGTCCGCCACGCCCGCTGCCGCGGGCTCGACAGCACCAGCGCGGGCGGCCGGTCCGTGGCCCGCAACCGCGCCAGCACCGCACCCGCCCGCCGGGCCTGCTGCACCCCGGCCTCGGTGAGGGGCACGTCGGTCGTCCCGGTGTGCCGCCCGCTCTCGGACCACTCGGTTTGCCCGTGCCGGAGCAGGTAGACGTGTGAGGTCACGGTTCGCAGCTTACGGACGGCCGGTCCCGCGGCCGGTGGCACCCCGGTGGCGCCACGACAGGTCACGCCCGCCCCCGGTCGGGCAATGCGCCTACCGCGCCTGATGGATACCCGCCGGCTAAACCGCCGATTCGGCAGCGCTACGCGCACGTATTTCCGTGTCCTGCACACGTCCTGCACACAATGGCGTGCACGGCAGCGCCTTCAGGTGATGGGCCTGGCGAGGGCTTCGCCGATGTATTGCCATTGAAGGGCAAGTCCGCGTGGCCTGCGCTCACCCGCTCGGGCAACCTTTCGCGATCATTTTGTTGTGCGCCGGTGCCCAGGGCCGGAGATCTGCGCGTGCCGTCCAGGGGAAAGTGGGGAAATCGTGAAGATCCGAGCTGTTCTCGTCGCCCTATCGGCGTTCCTGCCCATGGCGTTGGCCGGTAACGCCCACGCCGTCCAGTCGGTGTACTCGATCGACGGTCACGGCGTGGGCGACTGCCGCGCCGGTTATGTGTGCCTGTACCAGCACTACAACTTAACGGCAGTTCCGATGCCAAGATCCTCATGGTGGACGAGGACGTTCCCGATCTCGCGAAGTACGACTTCCTCAACATCGCCAGCTCATACGTCGTGCGGGTCACCGGCGAGGCGACGTTGTTCGCCAGGACCAACTACCGGGGCGAGGACTTCGTGCTGAAGCAGAACTCCAGCGGAGACCTGCCCTCGAGCTACAACGACAAGGCATCGTCCATCCGCGTCAACTTCTAGTCGCGGACGCGGTGAGTGTGACCTGGCCGCGCCGGTCGAGGGGTGGGCCGTGCGTGCGACGTCCGGGCGACGAACGGTCACACCCACCGCACGGTCGGGGCACCCTTGTCGCCTGCGGAGGAAAGCTCCTCGGCAAACTCCCCGTTCCGCAGCGCAGCGCAAAATTTTATCTCACTTCGGTATGCACTCGCGCCCCTCTCAGGTGAGGTGACTGGTGGTGGCGGCGCGGCCGTGCTGACATGGATGAGCGGGCACCGGAGTCCGGGCCCGGTCCTCTCCGGCGACTTCACGTGCGACCTGTCGCCATTCGCCGGCACCAACGCATCGATGGGAGAAGAACATGAGGCGTTCCTTCGCGGTCCTCGCGGTCGTCAGCGGTCTGCTGATCGCACTGGTTTCGCATGCCGGGGCGGTGACCGCCCAGCCGGACGACCGGCTGAACATGGACTACAAGGTCCGCAACCACGCCACCGGCCAATTCCTCGACAGCCGCGGAACCGGTGAGGTCTACACGAACCCGGATTACGACAGCGACAACCAGCGCTGGACGTTCCACTACGTGCGGGGCTGAGTGCGGGTGACGTGCGACGGCGCCGGCCGGTGGGGATCCCACCGGCCGGCGCCGCGTTGGAGCAGGTGGATCAGGCCGCGGCCTTGGTCTCCCAGAAGATCTTGTCGATCTGGGCGATCAGGTCCAGCAGCTCCTGGCCCTTGGCGGGGTCCATGGAACCCTTCGCGCCGGACGCGCCGGCCGCCTTCGTGGCCCGGTTGAACAAGTCGTGCAGCTCCGGGTACTTCTCGAAGTGCGGCGGCTTGAAGTAGTCGGTCCACAGCACCCACAGGTGGTGCTTGACGAGCTCGCTGCGCTGCTCCTTGATCAGGATGGCGCGGGCGCGGAACTCGGGGTCCTCGTTCGCCTGGTACTTCTCCTGAATCGCCTTGACCGACTCGGCCTCGATCCGGGCCTGGGCCGGGTCGTAAACACCGCACGGGAGGTCGCAGTGCGCGGTGGCCTCCAGGAGCGGGCGGCGGAGTGAACGGATGCGCGACAGAAGTCGCATCTTTCCTCCCTGACAGTGGATGCTCCGACGTGACGAACCCTACTCCGGGGCCTCGGCGCGAGCAGGTGGAGGTGATCGTTGGCACGGCCGGAAGCCAACCCGTTGCCGCTGGTTCGGGTGGTCGGACCCTCGATGGTCCCCACCCTGCGGACGGGGGACGTGGTGCTGGTCCGCTTCGGGAAACCGGCCCGCCCGGGTGATCTCGTGCTGGTCAGGTGGGCGGCGCGGCCCGCGCAGCTGTCGGTGAAGCGGGCGGTCCGGCCCGACGGCGGCGGCTGGCACGTCGAGGGCGACAACCCGTTCGCCTCCACCGACTCGCGCGAGCTGGGCGCGGCCGAGGTGCTCGGGGTGGTGCCCGCGCGCCTCTGGCCGAGGCCGAGGCCGCTGCGGCGGTCAGCCCCGCGGAGCTGACCGCGGTCGGCTCAGCGGCGCAGCTTCGAGTACCAGGCCGCGCACTCGTCGTACGACGGCAGCAGCCCGGCGTCGCGCGCCTGGTCGAACGACGGCGCGGCGGCGTCCTTCGGCGACAGCAGCGGCGTGATGCCCGCGGGCCACGGCAGGTCCATGGACAGCGGGTTCACGCCGTGCTCGGCGGTCGGGTTGAACCCCTCCGAGCACAGGTACGACGCGACCGTGCCGTCCTCCAGCGCCATCAGGGCGTGCCCCATCCCCTCGGGCAGGTACACGGAGTTGAACACCCCCGCCGACAGCTCCACCGCGTCCCACTCGCCGAACGTGGGCGAGCCGACGCGCAGGTCCACCACGACGTCCAGCAGGCGACCTCGCGGGCAGTGCACGTACTTCGCCTGCCCCGGCGGCGTGTCGGCGTAGTGGATGCCGCGCACCACACCCCGCTTGGACTCGCTGTGGTTGGTCTGGGCGACCCGCAGCGGGTGCCCGACGGCTTCCACGAACACCGCTTCCTGGTAGGGCGCGACGAACAAACCGCGATCATCGGGGAACACCGAAGGGGTGAACTCGAAAGCGCCGGAAATTTTCAACTCACGTACCTGCATGGCGCACACCCTAGGACCCGTCGGCTCTTGACCGATCCTGCCTGCGGAAACTGACCGGTCGGTGCAGAAAACCGGACGTACGTTCTGTGGCACTACCTCTGACCTGCGGAAAAAGTGTGATCCCCGCCGCAGACAGCACCCGGAGACACTGCCATGCTTGCCCGCACACCGCCCCCGAGAGCCGCCCCGCCGACCGCGTGGACGACTCCGCAGACAGGCCCCGTCGACCCGCGTGACAACGCCGGTCCCGGTGCGCCGCAGGTATCGCGCACCGCAGGAGGACTTCCGTGACCGCAGTCAACGACCCAGTGACCACCGAATTGAGCGACGAGGAAATCTTCAGCGCGCACGAAGGCGGGAAACTGGCCGTGGGCGCGACCGCGTCGCTGGCCGACCCGCGCGCGCTGTCCATCGCCTACACGCCGGGCGTGGCCCGGGTCAGCCGCGCCATCGCGGACGACCCGGCCCTGGCCGCCAAGTACACCTGGGCGCACCGCCTGGTCGCCGTGGTCAGCGACGGCACCGCCGTGCTCGGCCTGGGCGACATCGGCCCGAGCGCGTCGCTGCCCGTGATGGAGGGCAAGGCCGCGCTGTTCAAGACCTTCGGCGGCCTCGACTCCATCCCGCTGGTGCTGGACACCACGGACGTGGACGAGATCGTGGAGACGCTGGTCCGGCTGCGCCCGTCGTTCGGCGCGGTCAACCTGGAGGACGTCGCCGCGCCGCGCTGCTTCGAGCTGGAGGCCCGGCTCATCGAGGCCCTGGACGTGCCGGTCATGCACGACGACCAGCACGGCACCGCGGTCGTCGTGCTGGCCGCCCTGCGCGGCGCGAACACCGTGCTGGGCAAGGACGTGGCGAACCAGCGCGTGGTCATCTCCGGCGCGGGCGCGGCCGGCGTGGCGTGCGCGAAGATCCTGCTGGCCGCGGGCGTCGGCGAGGTCACCGTGGTCGACTCGCGCGGCATCGTGCACGTCGGCCGGGACGGGCTGAACCCGGTGAAGGCCGAGCTGGCCGAGGTCACCAACGCCAGTGGCCTGCGCGGCGGCATCGCCGAGGCGCTGCGGGGCGCGGACGTGTTCGTCGGCGTGTCCTCGTCGAAGGTGCCCGAGGACCTGATCGCGAGCATGGCCGACGACTCGATCGTGTTCGCCCTGTCCAACCCCGACCCCGAGGTGCACCCGGACGTGGCCCGCCGGCACGCCGCCGTGGTCGCCACCGGGCGCAGCGACTTCCCGAACCAGATCAACAACGTCCTCGCGTTCCCCGGCATCTTCCGCGGCGCGCTGGACGCGGGCGCGAAGCGGATCACCGAGGGCATGAAGCTCGCCGCCGCGGGCGCCATCGCCGCGGTCGCCGCCGACGACCTCTCGGTGGACCGGATCGTGCCCAGCGCCCTGGACCCGCGGGTCGGCCCGGAAGTGGCCGCGGCCGTGGCCTTGGCAGCGGCCGAAGACGGAGTAGCCTGACCCCAAGTCGGAGTTGGGAGAGCTCCGGCCGCATCCGTCCGTACCCGTCAACGGGGACCGAAACCGCTAACGAGTTGTTTCGTTAGCCCGTTGAGGGGTGGGCGATGACGCTCCGAAGCGCTACCGTCCCTCTCCTCGGGTGAATATTGCCCGTGGAGAGGGACGCCGTCTTTGGGTGCGGTCGGGCCGGTCATCCCTGCCGTAGACACGGGAAGGTGGGACCGTGCCCAAGCGGGTTGGACGCGCTCCGGTGGTGCTCGACCCAGCGCGTCCGGAGAACGGCGACGTGACGCTGGACGGCATCGCCCTGCCCGAGGCGCCCACGCTGCTGTGCGACCCCAAGGGCGTGGTGATGAGGGCCGGCGCCGCCGCGGTGCGGCTCACCAAGGCCCGCTCCGCCGACGACCTCGTCGGCCGCTCCCTGGGCGAGCTGCTGCTCGGCGGCCCCGACGACCTGCGGCTGCACCGGGCCGACGGCTCGCTCGTGCCGGTCCGCGTGGTGCGCACCCAGGTGCCCGGCACCGGCCTGCACGCCGTGCTGCTGGTCGACGTCTCCGACCTGGCGCAGGCGGCCGAGGACCTGCGCGACGAGCAGCGCAGGCTGCGCACCGTGCAGCGGGTCGCGCAGATCGGCTCGTGGGAGTACGACCCGGACACCGGCGTCACGGTCTGGTCCGAGTCGCACTACGAGATGATGGGCGTGCGGCCCGGCGAGGTGGTGCCCGGCGCGCAGGCGGTGCTGGACGTCGTGCACCCCGACGACTACGAGATGGTCGCCCGCTACTGGGCCAACCGCGAGCTCGACGGCAACCCGATCGACATCGTCTACCGGATCATCCTGCCCGGCGGCGAGCAGCGCTGGATCCGCGGCGTCGCCGAGGCGAAGGTCAGGTCCGACGGCCGGACCCAGTTCATCACCGGCTACATCCGCGACATCACCGACCAGTTGCGGTCCGACCGCGCCCTGGAGACCGAACGGGCCCGGTTGCTGGAGGCGCAGCGCATCGCGCGCATGGGCAGCTGGAGCTACGACGTCGAGTCCGGCGCCGTGCACCGCAGCGAGGTCCTGCTGGAGATGTACGACGAGCTCGGCGTGGACCCCAACGACCAGCTGCTGGCCGTGCACCCCGACGACCGGGCCGCGCTGGAGGGCCTGATGCAGCGGGCGCAGGACGGCAGCACGGTCGAAGCCGAGGTGCGCAGCGAGGGCGGCGACCGCGTGTACGTGTGCCGGGCTCGGGCCGAGATCGAGGGCGGCAAGGTCAGCAGGCTGCACGGCACCGTCCAGGACGTCACCGAGGCCCGCGCGCTGGAGCGCCAGCTCCGCGACGACCGCCGCAGGCTGGCCGACGCGCAGAAGGCCGCGCAGCTCGGCGTGTGGGAGTGGGACCTGCGGACCGGCGACGTGGTGTGGTCGGACATGCTGCACGAGCTGTTCGGCGTGCCGCGCGACGAGCGCACCCGCTACCAGACCTACCTCGACCTGGTGCACCCCGACGACCGGGGCTGGGTGGACGACCTGTGGCAGCAGCTGGCCACCGAGGAGGTGCCGATCCAGCTCGAGCACCGGATCGTGCGCCGGGACGGCAGGCAGCGCGTGTTCCGCTGCTACGGCGTGGTGGTGAAGGGCCCGGACGGCTTGCCGCTCGCGGTCGGCACGGCGCAGGACATCACCGAGCAGCGCGCCGCCGAGACGCGGATGAAGCGGTCCAGCCAGCGCTTCGCCGACCTGGTGTCGCTCACGCCGGTCGGCATCGGCCTGTTCGACGAGGGCGAGCGGCTGGTCGACGCGAACGACGCGCTGTGCGACCTGCTCGGCATGGACCTGGAGCAGCTGCGCGGCATGACCGCGAGCGCGCTCACCCACCCGGACGACACCAGCGGCGGCCTGCCGTCCATCGACGAGATGTCCGCGCCGGACGCCGAGCGCACGCACAAGATCCCGCAGCGGATCCTGGTCCGCCGCGACGGCGTGCAGGTGTACTGCGAGCTGCACATCGCGCTGTCCGTGCAGGACGACGGCCGCCGGTTCTGGCTGATCGTGTTCCAGGACATCACCGAGCGCCGCCGCACGGCCGAGGCGCTGCGGCACCAGGCCACGCACGACGAGCTGACCGGCCTGCCGAACCGGGCGCTGGTCAAGGAGATGCTCGGCGAGCTGCTGGAGTCGCCCGCCCGGGCCAAGGTCGCGGTGCTGTTCTGCGACATCGACAACTTCAAGCGGGTCAACGACTCGCTCGGCCACGACGCGGGCGACGAGCTGCTGGTGGCGCTGGCGCGGCGGTTGGAGGGCGGCCTGCCCGACGGCTGCACGGCGGCCCGCCTGTCCGGCGACGAGTACGTGATCATCTGCGAGAACCTGGACCAGGTCGGCGGCGTGGACGCGCTGGCCACGAAGGTGGCCGGGCTGCTGCGCACGGCCGTGCCGGTGCACGGGCAGCTCGTCCGGGTGTCGGCGTCGATCGGCGCGGCCGTGCCGAACGGGTCCCGCGCCACTGGCAACGACCTGCTGCGCTTCGCCGACGCGGCGATGTTCGAGGCCAAGCGGTCCGGCGCGGGCCGGGTGTCGCTGGCCAGCGCGGCGCTGATCGCCTCGGCCGACCGCCAGGTGCACCTGGAGGGCCAGCTGCGCGAGGCGTTGCAGAACGACGGGTTGGCGCTGCACTTCCAGCCGGTGGTCGGCGTGGACGGCGCGGTGCAGACCGCGGAGGCGCTGGTGCGGTGGCCGCACCCGGACCGCGGGCTGCTGCCGCCGGACATCTTCCTGCCCGTGGCCGAGCAGGGCGACCTGCTGCGCGAGCTGGACCGGTGGGTGCTGCGGACCGCGTTGAAGGAGGCTTCGACCTGGCCCGAACCGGGCGGCAAGCCGGTGTCGGTGGCGGTGAACCTGGCCGGTCTGGTGCCGGGCGACCCGGAGTTCGCGGACATCGTGGCCGACGCCATCGCCGAGGCGGGCATCCCGTGGGACCGGGTGGTGCTGGAGCTGGTCGAGACCGCGCTGGTCGACCTGCCGTCCCGGGTGCGCCAGGCCATGGGTGAGCTGGTGGAGCGGGGCATCCGGTTCGCCGTGGACGACTTCGGCACCGGCTACTCGTCGCTGGCGCGGCTCAAGGACCTGCCCGCGCAGATCATCAAGGTCGACCGGCGGTTCGTCTCCGGCGTGGGCAGCGACTCGTCGGACTTCGCGGTGGCGAAGGCCGTGGTCGACATGGCCCGCGCGATGGACCGCAAGTGCGTGGCCGAGGGCGTGGAGACCGCGACCCAGTTCCACGTGCTGCGCGGCATCGGCGTGGACACCTACCAGGGCTGGCTGTTCTCGCGTCCCGTGCCGCCCAAGGAGTTCCGCGCCGTGCTGGCACTTGGCCCGTTGCACATCCCCCGCGCCGGTTGATCGGCGATACTGGCGTCCCGATGGACGCCACGAACCCCGAACGGATGATCGCCGACCTCGAGGCCAGGGCCCGGGAGCTGGGCGAGCGGTCCCGCGCGCTGCGGGACCGGATCAGGCGCGCGCAGGCCACGCAGCGGTCGCCGGACGGCGTGGTCACCGCGACGGTCGCGCCGAACGGGTCGTTGCGGCACATCGAGTTCTCGCCCGCCGCCGGCGAGTGCACGCCCGCGCGGCTCGGCGAGGTCGTGCTGGAGACGGTGCGGCGGGCCCAGGCGCAGGCGGCGCGGCAGGTGGCGACGGCGGTCGGCGGCACGGGGGCGCTGGGGTTCCTGACCGGCGCGGAGACCGCGCCCGAGGACCCTCCGCTGCCCCGGAGCCTGCGCGCGCCCGACGACGAGCCGGGGTCGACGCCTTCGTGACCGGTTTTCCCGTGCTGGAGTCGGCGGGGTCAGCCGACGCGCTCGAAGCGGACCTCGGCGTGCCCGCGGCGGACGTCGACCCGCTGGGCCTGCTCGACGTGGCCGGGCTGGGGTGGCTGGTCGGTCAGGTGGGCGTGCTGCGGGAGCCGCTGGACTGGCTGGCGGGCCACGGTGAGCGGTTCGAGGACGCGGTCGCCACCTGGCGCCAGGTCGCCACGACGTTGGACGGCATGGCGCGGCGGCGGTCGGGCGGGTGGCTGACCGAGGAGATCGCGGCGATGAGCCGGCGGTGCTCCGACGTGGCGTCGCACGTCGCCTCGGTGCACGCGATCACCGTCGCGGTCCACCGGGTGTTCCGCGACGTGATCGCGCTGTTCGTGCGGGAGGTGCTGGGCCACGCCACGGTGGCGCTCGCGGCGTCGGAGCTCACGGCCGGCGCCTCGGTGGCCGAGTTCGCGGCGTGGGCGGTCGGGCGCGGCGGGGTCGTGCTCGACCGGATCACCCGGCGGCTGGCCGACCTCGTGCACGTCGTGGTGCGCATCCTGGCGGCGCTGAAGGCGTTGTTCGGCAGAGCGCGCGACATGCTCAGGGCCCTCACGCGCTTCGGCGAGTGACTCAGCCCCACGGCCCCTGCGGACCGGGCGCGCCGGGCGGCGGCCCGCCCATCGGGGGTCCGGCCATCGGCGGACCGGCCAGCGGAGGTCCGGCCACCGGGTGCGGCGGCGTCTTCGGCTTCGCCCCGCGCATCGCCCGCCCCACCGGCGGCAACGCCGCGACCAGGCCCGCGACCAGCCACAGCACCAGCGCGACCGCCGGCATCACCCCGACCGAGGGCGGGAGGACCGACATGACGTCGGCGAGCACGAGCCCGAAGTGCACCGCGGCCACCACCGAGATCGCCACCAGCCCCCAGCGCACACCCGGCACCCGTGCCACGAGCAGCACGGCCAGGACGAGCGCCGGCACCGGCAGCACGAACGAGACGGTGACGGCCACGTCGAAGCTGCCGTAGCCGCGCGGGAACGGCGGCATCAGGATCGCGCCCCACAGGTCGAGCGCGAACCCCGACTGGCTCGCCAACCCGATGGAGCCGACCAGGGACAGCAGCACGCCCGGCAGGTAGAGCAGCCCCGCGACCACCGGCATCGCCCTGCCCGGCGGGCGCGGCGGACCGGGGAACGGCGGCTGACCGGGGAACGGCGGCCCGCCGTGGGGCGGGTGACCCGGGAACGGCGGCTGACCCGGGTACGGGCCGTGGCCGGGCGGCGGGGGCGGTCCGGGGAACCGCTGCGGACCCGGCTGCGGGCCGGGGTGGGGATGAGTCATGCGCGCCTCCGGGTTCGAGCGGGAAACTACCGCCGGAGGCGCCCTCGACGTGGGCGTTCGCCGAATTCGGGCCGGCTAGCGGGACGCCGACGCGCGGATCAGCGGCAGCAGCTCGGCGATCCGGTGCTGCGGCAGGTCGATCAACCGCAGCTCCAGGTCGTCGTGCTCACCGATCCGCTCCCGCGCCTCCCGCTTGGTCATCGCGCCGCGCGTGGCCGTGATCAACGCCTCGCGCCACACGTTGCCGAGCTTGCCGTGCGCCCGCATGAGAACCTCGCGCACGGTCAGCCCGCCGACGTCCAGCGTGCCCGCCAACACCTGGTCCGCGACCACCACGCAGTGCTTGCCGTCCGGAGTGGACCGCAGGAACCGCAGCGCGAACCTGGTGTCCACCAACGACCTCAGCTCCTGCTGACCCGCCGCCGACGCCACGTTCGGGTGGTTGTTCGGCACCAGGGCCGCCATCCGGCCGGGCGAGCACGCCAGCAACGTCCGCAGCAACCACGGCCCGGGGTCGCCGGACAGGTCCACCGCCAACGACGCCGCGCCCTTGCCGATCGGCTCGGCCCACCCCGGCGCGCGCGGCTTCGGCGGCGGCGAGGACTCCGGCCGCGGCGCGAGGTCGACCAGCGCGGCCAACGCCGCCGAACCCGGGCCGGTCGCCTCGACCGACTGCGGACCGTGCGTGTAGATGGCCGTCTTCGCCGAGGCGGGTGACGCCGATCGGCGGGACGTGGGCCGGCACACGTACAGGTCGGCCGCGCTGCCGATCGCCTGCGCGCCGTCGAACCGGTGGAACGCGGGCAGGATCGCCTCGAACACCAACCCCAGCCGCTGCAACTCCTGCTGCACCTTCAACCCCAGGGCCGGCGTCCGGTCGCTGAACCCGTACGCGAGCAGCACCCGCCCGCGTCCCAGGTCGGCCAGGCACTCCACGGCGCGGCCGGCGAACAGCGCCATGCCCTCCGGCGTGTACGGCGGATCGCTGAACACCAGGTCCGCCGACTCCAGCACGGCGGGCGGCAGGCCGAACCGGAAGTCCGCGTGGACCGTCCGCACCGGCCACCCGCGCTCGGCCGCGCGCTTCGCGATGTGCTCCAGGAGCCGGTCGTCCACGTCCACCACGACGACCTCGACCGCCGGGTTCACCGCGCACACCGCGAGCGAGGTCAGGTCGTGGTCGCCCAGGCACAGCAGCGTGCGGCCGGCCAGGTCGTACGTCGCGTCCAGCCACAGCGCGCGCTTCAACGCCGTCTCCGCCGTCGCCTGCACGTGGTCCAGCGCGGCCAGCGGCGCGGGCACGTCGGCGATGTCGGCCAGGATCGACCGCAGCTGCGCGGTGTGCCGCGACACCAGCGCGTCCACCGGGTCGGCCAGGTCGTCACCGGCCCGGAACTCCGCGTAGTCGGCGGCCTTGGCGGGCGCGAGCCGGAACCGGTCGCGCTCGGCTTGCAGGTCGTCGCCGACCGCGGTCAGCACCTCCTGGACGGTGCGCCGGGGCACGGCGGTGAGCCGGACCAGCTCGGCCAACGTGTGCCAGTCGGTCGCGAGCAGGTCGAGCACGCGCCGCAGCTTGCGGGCGTGCGGGCCGCGTTCGGCGAGGAGCGCTCGCACCAGTTCGGTCGCCACAACCGGTGCAGCCTACTGACCGCATGCTGAAACGCCGTGCCGCGGTCGGACTGACGGGCTAGGGTCGTTCGACGCTTGATGCCCATCGGCAGGAGGACCACGGGTGATCGAGTTCCGCGACGTGACCAAGCGGTTCGACGACGGGACCACCGCGGTGAACGGCCTGGACCTGGTGGTCGAGGCGGGCACGATCACCGTCTTCGTCGGACCGTCCGGTTGCGGCAAGACCACGTCCCTGCGCATGGTGAACCGGATGATCGACCCCACGTCCGGCACCGTCCTGGTGGACGGCCGGGACGTGCTCGGTGTGGACCCGCCCACACTGCGGCGCGGCATCGGGTACGTCATCCAGCAGGCGGGCCTGTTCCCGCACCGGACCGTGCTGGACAACGTGGCCACCGTGCCGCTGCTCACCGGCTGGACGCGCCGCAAGGCCAGGGCGCGGGCCGCCGAGCTGCTGGAGCTGGTCGGCCTGCCCGCCGAACTGGGCCGCCGCTACCCCGTGCAGCTGTCCGGCGGCCAGCAGCAGCGCGTCGGCGTGGCGCGGGCGTTGGCCGCGGACCCGCCGGTGCTGCTGATGGACGAGCCGTTCAGCGCCGTCGACCCGGTCGTGCGCGAGGGACTTCAGGACGAGCTGCTGCGGCTCCAGGCCGAGCTGGACAAGACCATCGTGTTCGTCACGCACGACATCGACGAGGCCATCCGCATCGGTGAGAAGGTCGCGGTGATGCGCACCGGTGGCCACCTGGCCCAGTACGCGCCGCCCGTCGAGCTGCTGACCCGCCCCGCGGACGACTTCGTGGCGAGCTTCGTGGGCAAGGACCGCGGCTACCGCAGCCTGTCCTTTGTGGACTCCTCCGGCGTCGAGGTGTCGGACGTGCCCACCGTCGCGCCGGACGCGGCCCGGAAGTCCTCTTCGGACTGGCGGCTCGTCGTGGACGCGGAGCGGCGCCCCCGGGGCTGGGTCGCGCCGGACTCGTCGGTCGTGCCGGGTGGCTCGCTGTACGAGGTGGGCGCGTCGATCCGGGGCGCGCTGGACGCCGCGCTGTCGTCGCCCTCCGGGCTGGGCGTGGCGGTCGACCACGAGGGACGCCTGGCCGGCGTGGTGACCGCGCGCCAGGTGCTGGACGTGATCGAGAGCCGCCGTGGGTGACATCCCGAAGTACCTCAGCGACGCCGGGACCAGGGCGGCGCTGCTGGACATGCTGCTGGACCACGTCTACCTGTCGCTGGTGCCGCTGGTCGTGTCGATCGTGCTGGCGATCGTCCTCGGGCTGCTGTGCCACCGGTTCCGCAGGGTCAACGCGACGTTGATCGCGCTGTCCAACGTGGTCTACACGATCCCGTCGCTGGCGCTGTTCGCGATCATCCCGGCGGTCATCGGCACGCAGGTGCTCGACCCGCTGAACGTGATCATCGCGCTGACCGTCTACACCACCGCGCTGTTGGTCCGCCCGGTCGCCGAGGCCCTGGCCGCCGTGCCCGCCCACGTCACCGCCGCCGCCACCGCGATGGGATTCCGGCCGCTGCGCCGGTTCCTGACCGTGGAGCTGCCGCTGTCCGTGCCCGTGCTGGCGGCCGGCGTGCGGGTCGGCTCGGTCAGCAACATCAGCCTGGTCAGCGTGGGCGCGTTGATCGGCACGGGCGGCCTGGGCACGTTGTTCACCGACGGGTTCCGGCAGCGCTACCTCGCGCCGATCATCGTCGGCATCGTGCTGACGCTCGTGCTCGCGCTGGTCGTCGACCTGCTGCTGGTGCTGCTGCGCAACCGGCTGACGCCGTGGGCGCGGGCGGGGGGCAAGCCGTGATCTTCGCCGACGCGTTCGCCTGGCTGGTCGACCCGGCCAACTGGTCGGGCGGCAAGTCGATCCCGGTGCGGATCGGCGTCCACCTGCTCTACTGCTTCGGCGCGGTGCTCGGGGCCGCGCTGATCGCCGTGCCGCTCGGCCTGTTCGTCGGGCACACCGGGCGCGGTGGCCTCGTGCTGGTCGGCGGCAGCAACGCGTTGCGCGCGCTGCCCACGCTGGGGCTCGTCACGTTCCTGTACCTGGTCGCGGGCGGCGGCACGACCGGTGTGCTCATCGGTCTCGTGGTGCTGGCCGTGCCGCCGATCCTGGCCGGCACCTACGCGGGCATCCAGGACGTGGACCGCGGTGTCGTGGACGCGGCCGGCGGCATGGGCATGACCGGTGCGCAGCGCCTGTGGCAGGTCGAGGTGCCCAACGCCCTGCCGCTGCTCGTCGGTGGTTTGCGCAACGCCATGCTGCAAGTGGTCGCGACCGCGTCGGTGGCGGCGTACGTGGGGGTCGAGACGCTGGGGCGTCCCCTGCTGGACGGTTTGCGCGTGCTCGACTACGGGCAGTTCGTCGGCGGGGCGATCCTGATCGCGCTGCTCGCGGTCGTGCTGGACGTGGTGCTCGCGGTCGTCGGCAGGCTCGTCGTGCCCGCGGGCCTGAGGCTGTCGAGCGGGACGCGGTCCAAGAGGCGTCGGGACGAACCGGCGCCCGTCGAATCTGGAGGAAGTACGGCATGAAGCGCACGTTGGCCGTCGTCGTCGCGGCGACCGCCCTGGTCGTCTCCGCGTGCGGGTCCAAAGAGGACCTGGGCGGGAGCGGCCAGCAGGCCGCGTCGGGTGAGGTCGTGGTCGGTTCGGCCGACTTCACCGAGAACAAGATCCTGGCCGAGATCTACGCCGGCGCGTTGAAGGCGACCGGCGCCAGTGTGACGGTGAAGTCCGGCATCGGTGCCCGCGAGCTGGTCGTGAAGGCGTTGCAGGACAAGTCGCTCGGCGTCGTGCCGGAGTACACGGGCAACCTGCTCAACTACTTCGACAAGACCAACTCCACCACCGAGGCGGAGGAGGTCTACACGGCGCTGAAGACGAAGACCCCGTCCGGCCTGGAGGTGCTGGAGAAGTCCGCCGCGGAGGACAAGGACGTCCTGGTCGTCACCAAGGCCACCGCGGACGGCGGCGTGAAGTCCATCGCCGACCTCGGCTCCGGCAAGTACGCCCTGGGTGCCGCCGGCGAGTGGGCGCAGCGCTGGGAGGCCAAGGTCAAGGAGCTGTACGGGGTCACGTTCACCGAGATCAAGACCACCGACACGGGCGGCCCGATCACCGTCGACGCCCTGAAGAACGGCACCGTCCAGGTCGCCAACCTCTACACCACGTCCGCCGACATCAAGGCGAACGACTTCGTGGAGCTGGAAGACCCGAAGGTCATGTACCCGGCCCAGAACGTCGTCCCGCTGCTGCGCTCGGACGCCGTCGACGCCAAGGGCAAGGACGCCCTGAACAAGGTGTCCGCCGCCCTGACCACGGAGAAGCTCGCCGACCTGGTCAAGCGCGTCGACGTGGACAAGGAGACCATCGCCAACGTCGCCGCCGACTTCCTCAAGTCCGTCACGCTCTGAGCACCACCCCACAACGGACCCGCCACCAGCCCACAAGGCCCGATTTGACATGGGTTCGGGTGCTTTAGGCTGGTCGAAGCCGGCAGGTCTAGCGGGACGCTTTTCCCCGCCGGGCCTGCCGGCTTTGGCCTGCCTGGAGTGCCCGTAAGGGCCCCATGTCAAATCGAGCCGGACTCAACCACCGAGCCGCCGACCTGAACGTTGAACTCACCGGACCTGAACTTGAGTTTTAACCTGGTGGGTGAGGTCGGGACCCGGTTGATCATGGAAGCAGCCCTTGGGTGATCATCTTCTTGTCTAGGGAAGAGATC
>NZ_JBIVUG010000025.1:0-41695 GCF_044757065.1 Actinosynnema sp. NPDC091369
GGCACACCCAGCACCACCAACACCGGCGACTCCCGCATCGCCGCGTTCCTGTGGGTCAAGCTGCCCGGCGAAGCCGACGGCTGCATCGCCCAGGCAGGCCAGTTCGTGCCCCAACGCGCCTACGACCTGGCCATCGCAGCCGGCCCGACCAGCACGACGAGCTCCACGACTACCACCACGTCGTCGGGCAACAACCCGGGCGGTGGCTGCACGGTGAGCCACCGCGTGGTCAGCCAGTGGACGGGCGGCTACACCGGCGAGATCGTGATCACCAACCGGGGGCAGCTGCTCAACGGCTGGACCCTCACGTTCTCCGCGCCGGGCGTGTCCGTCACGCAGGGCTGGAACGGGACGTGGACCGACACGGGCGACGTCGTCCGGGTCACCAACACGTCCTGGAACGGGTCACTCCCGACCGGTGGGCAGACCACCATCGGGTACAACGCCGGCTACAACGGAACCACACCGCCGTTCAGCTCACCCGCCCTGAACGGCACCGCGTGTTCCTGACGCGGTAGCCGCGCCAAGCGGTTCCCCGTCCCGGTCATCGCCTCCACGGGACGGGGAACCGAGGCCGCCACGGGACGGCAAGGTCCACAATGGACTCCCTGTCGGGTGGGTGTCGGAGCCGGACGAGCGGCCGGCACCGGCCCGCCCGGGTGGTCGTACCCCCCCGGCCGAGCCCGGATGAGCACACCTATCGCTTGACGTCGAGTGGCCCTGCTGCTCTGATGGACTACCCGAGCCGCGCGTCCACATCCCGCCTGTGACAACGTGTTCGGTGGCGTCCCCGGCACCTCGCTCGGCGTGCGCACGGGCCTGTTGCGCCGAGATGAGTAGCACACATCGGGGCGGAGTCCGACCATCGGAACCGAGCGAAAGCGAGAAGAGGGTGGATCCAGCCAAGACCGCCGCGAGGTCGTTGGTCGCGATCGCGGTGTTCGTGTCCGCCGCGCTGCTGCCTACCGCCGGGGGCCACTTCCAGGCTTCGGCCGCCGTCCAGGCGACGTACTACGTCGCGCCCACCGGCGACGACGCCAACCCCGGCACGATCGCCTCGCCGTTCCGGACGGTGCAGCGCGCGCGGGACGTGGTCCGCGCGACCAAGGGGACCATGTCGGGCGACATCCACGTCTACCTCCGCGGGGGCACCTACCCGGTCACCGGCGCCGTGGAGTTCACGTCGAGCGACTCGGGCACCAACGGGTACCGGGTCTTCTACTCCGCGTACCAGGGCGAGACCCCGGTGCTGAGCGGTGGTGTGCAGGTCACCGGGTGGTCGCAGCACAGCGGCAACGTCTGGAAGGCGCCGCTCAACCGCGCCAACAAGCTCCGGGCGCTCTACGTCAACGACAAGCGCGCCTTCATGGCCACCAAGACGATCACCTCGCAGGGGTGCTACGGCACGTACGCCGTCACCGCGGGCCAGGCTTCCTGGGCGCGGGAGTCGGGCACGCAGTGCGACGGCGCGAAGTACGGCCTGGCCGACCTGCCCGCGATCTCCCGCAACGCGGACGACGTCGAGATCGAGACGGCGACGACCTGGACGACGGCCATCGCGGGCGTCCGCCAGGTCACCACGAGCGCCGACGGCGCGAACCGCGTGGCGCTGTTCCAGCAACCGGGCGCGGCCATCGCGCAGGGCGCGTTCAACGGCAACCACCAGGTCGGCGGCAGCCACAAGTTCATGAACGCCTACGAGTTCCTGGACTCGCCGGGCGAGTTCTACTTCGACAAGACGAGCCGGACGCTGTACTACTACAAGGCCGACGCCGAGAACATGGCGACGGCGGCGGTGTACGCGCCGAACAACGTGCCCACCGTGCTCCGGGTCGCCGGCACCTCCACCACCGACCACGCCCGCAACATCACGTTCGCCGGCCTCACCGTGCAGCACTCGGACTGGAACCTCTTCACCGTGGCCGGCTCCGCGTTCAAGCAGGCGCAGCAGGGCAACCTGGGCAACACCCAGTACGTCAAGGGCAACTTCCACGTCTACTACTACCGCAACGTCGACGTCCCGCCGGGCATCATCCAGATCGAGAACGCCGACGGCGTCCACCTCGACCGCAACCGGGTCCAGCACACCGGCGTCGACGGCATCACCATGGTCAACGACGTGCAGAACACGCGGCTGACCGGCAACCGCACCAACGACGTGGCCGGTTCCGCCATCACCGTGGGCCACCCCCAGCACGTCTACATCGGGGACCACACCGCGACCAACGGCGAGAAGTACCCGGCTAACGTCGAAGGTCTGCCCAAGAACATCGAGATCAGGAACAACCACCTGTACGACAGCGCCGTGCTGTTCAACGGGCACAGCCCCATCTCGGCCTACTTCGCCGACACCCTCTCGATCCAGCACAACCGGATCGAGAAGAGCCCGTGGTCGGGTATCACGCTCGGCTGGGGCTGGTGGAACTTCGACGGCTCGGCGGGCTCGATCGCGCCCAACCGGCCGACGACCACGGCGAGGAACAACACCATCAGCCACAACCACATCGTCGACACGGTCCAGCGCCTCAGCGACACGGCCCCGATCTACACGCTGGGCAGCCAGCCCGGCACCACGATCAGCGACAACTACCTCCAGGGCGTCCCGGCGGGCCACAAGTACGGCCTGCACCCGGACGAGGGCTCGGCGTACATCACCTTCCGCGACAACGTGCTGAGCGTGGACAAGAACGTCACCTGGCTGATCAACTCCGACGACTTCGGCCGCAAGCACGACCTGAGCATCACGCAGACCTACGGACCCATCAACAAGGTCTCCCAGAAGGTCCTGCCGAACAGCACCATCCAGGACATCCTCACCTACCCCGACTACGTGTGGCCCGCGCCGGCCTACGCCATCGCGGTGAACTCCGGTCCGGAGGACGCCTACCGGGACGTCATCCAGCCGGCCACCCTCTCCCTGCCCGACCACGTCCTCCCGGCGAGCACGTTCGTCGGCTCCGGGAGCGCGGCGATCCCCATCCGGAGCGCCGGTGACGCGACCAGGACGGTCTGGTTGGCGCCTGCCGGCACGACGTCGTTCGCGGTCGGCCCGACGATGACCAGGGCGGGCGGCACCGCGACGACCATCGACGTGCCGAGCTCACCCGGCGACTACCGGCTCTACGTCGTGGACGCGCAGGGCGCCCGGTCGCCCGAGTCCAAGTCGCTGGCCCGGCGGCAGGGCGGCGGGCAGCAGGGCGTGACGATCGTCGGCGGGCAGTCCGGCCGGTGCGTCGACATCCCCGGCACGGCCACGACCAACGGCGCCCAGGCCCAGCTGTGGGACTGCCACGGCGGCGCGAACCAGCGCTTCACGCACACCTCGGGCAAGCAGTTGCAGGTGGGCGGGACCAAGTGCCTGGACGCCAACAACCAGGGCACGACCAACGGCACCACCGTCGTGGTCTGGGACTGCAACGGGCAGACCAACCAGCAGTGGAACGTCAACGCCAACGGCACGATCACCGGTGTCCAGTCCGGCCTGTGCCTGGACGCGAGCGGTGCCGCCACCGCGAACGGGACGAAGATCATCCTGTGGTCGTGCGGCGGCGGCGCCAACCAGCAGTGGAGCCTGCGCGGCTGAACCGACCCGCCGCACGCCCGCGAGACCCGGGGGCGTGCGGCGGTGGAGGTGACCGCGTCCTCGACCCGTGTGGACGGAGGAAGAGTGCACGCGATCGGTGTGAGCACGTGGGTCTGGACGTCGCCGCTGCGGGACGCGGCGCTGGCCGAGCTGGCGTCGCGCGTCGCGGGGTGGGGGTTCGACGTGCTCGAACTGCCGGTGGAGGAGGTCGGTGACTGGGAGCCCGCGCGTGCCGCGCGGGTGCTGGCCGACCACGGCCTCGCCGCGACGGTGTGCCTGGTGATGCCGCCGGGCCGGGAACTCGTCGCGGCGGATCCCGCCACCGTCGCCGCCACCCAGGACTACCTCCGGCGGGTCGTCGACATCGCGGCGGAGGTCGGGTCGCCGGTCGTCGCGGGCCCGGCCTACGCCTCGGTCGGCCGCACGTGGCGCATGGCGGAGCAGGAGCGGCACGACCGCGTCGCCGAACTGCGGGACAACCTGGCGCCGGTGGTCGAGCACGCCCGCGCGGCGGGAGTCCGGGTCGCGGTCGAACCCCTCAACCGGTACGAGACCAGCGTGCTCAACACGATCGGGCAGACCCTCGCGGCGCTGGACGGGCTGCCTGTCGACGGCTGCGGCGTCGCGGTCGACGTCTACCACCAGAACATCGAGGAGAAGCACGTCGGCGCGGCGATCCGGTCCGCCGCGGGACGGGTGGCGCACGTGCAGGTGTGCGCCAACGACCGCGGCGCGCCGGGTGACGACCACTTCGACTGGCCCGACATCACCGCCGCGCTCGCCGAGGCGGGCTACACCGGGCCGCTGTGCATCGAGTCGTTCACCGCGCGGAACGCGAGCATCGCGACCGCGGCGTCCATCTGGCGGCCGCTCGCGCCGACCCAGGACGCGCTCGCGGTGGACGGGCTGGCGTTCCTCCGGGGGCTGGTCGCCGGCGACCGGGGTCATCGCACGACCGGGCGATCCGGCGGGTCATGATCGGTTGACCTCGCCCGTTCGCGTAGGCTGCCGCCCGTGGCTGCGGATCGGCGCACGGGCGGTGAGGTGCGGGTCTCCTGGATCGCGGACCTGGCCGGGGTGTCCGCCTCGACCGTGTCGAAGGTGATCCACGGGCGGCCGGGCGTGTCCGACGGGACGCGCCGGCGCATCGAGGAGCTGATCCGCGAGCACGGCTTCCAGAAGAACGAGAAGGTCGAAGCGGTCCCGATCGTCGAGGTGGTCTTCCAGTCGCTGGACAGCCTGTGGGCGCTGGAGATCATCCGCGGCGTCGAGGAGGCGGTCCGACCGGACGGGCTGGCCGTGACGCTGACGGAGATGCGGGGCGGCCACACCCCGGAGAGCGCCTGGGCCCGGCAGATGCTGGCCCGCCGGCCGGTCGGCGTCATCGCGGTCTCCGCCGAGTTCAGCGAGGCGCAGCTGGCCCAGCTGGGCAGCCGCGCCATCCCGCTGGTGGCGCTGGACCCGACCGGCGAGCCGACCCACTCGATCCCGTCGGTCGGCGCGACGAACTGGAACGGCGGCCTGGTCGCCACCCGGCACCTGGTCGGGCTCGGCCACCGCCGCATCGCCATGGTCAACGGCCCGTCGGAGTTCCTGTGCTGCCGCGCCCGCCTGGACGGCTACCGCGCGGCCCTGGACGCGGCCGGCGTGCCGCAGGACCGCAAGCTCGTGCGGACCGCGCCGCTCTACCACGACGGCGGTCGCGACGCCGCGCGCGAGTTGCTGCGCCTGCCCGACCGCCCCACCGCCGTCTTCGCCGCCAACGACCTGCAAGCCCTCGGGGTGTACGACGCCGCGCGGGAAGCGGGGCTGCGCATCCCGCACGACCTGAGCGTGGTCGGCTTCGACGATCTGGCGTTCACCCAGTGGTCCGACCCGCCGCTGACCACCGTCCGGCAGCCGCTGCGGCGGATGGGCGCGGAGGCCGCCGGGATGCTGCTGACGCTGGCGGCGGGCGGTGAGCCGGACAACGACCGCGTCGAGTTGCCGACGAAGCTCGTCGTCCGGGGCAGCACCGCACCGCCGCCGTGACGGGCGGTCAGCCCGTGCAGGTGTAACCCGAGGGCAGCGCCGTGCTGCCGTCGGGGCGTGACGCCTGGAACCCGAACTCGGCCGTCGCCCCCGGTGCCAGCGAGCGGATCGCGCGTGCGGTCACGGCCTGCCCGCCGGTGGTCAGCGCCGCGTTCCACGACCCGGTGATCGAGTGCCCGGACGGCAGCGTGAACGCCACCGTCCACGTGATCGTCGACGACCCGGTGTTGGTCACCCGCACCGGCTGGACCACGTACCCGGTGCCCCACTGGGTCTGGGTCGTGGCGACGACCGTGCAGCCGGCCCCGCCGCCCGACACGGTCACCGCGACCGCCGACGACGCGGGCGAGGTGTTGCCCGCCGCGTCCCGCGCCCGCACCTGGTACCGGTAGGCGCCCGCGCTCAGGCCGGAGTCGGTGTAGCCCGTGCCCGACGCCGTGCCGACCTGCGTGAACGAGCCGGACGAGCTGGTGGCGCGCAGGACGTCGTAGCCGGTCACGCCGACGTCGTCGGTGGAGGCGCCCCACGACAGCGCCACCGAGCTGCCCGAGGCCGACGCGGTCAGGCCGGACGGCGTGCTCGGGGCGGTCGTGTCGGCGGGCGAGCCGGACCCAGCCCGCTCCGCCGCCCACGCCGACAGCCACGCCAGCGCGGAGTTCCAGTTCAACGCCACCTCGTTGACCGACCAGGCGTTGATGTCGTCCAGGTAGCACTTCTGGGGCTTGCAGCCCGCCAACTGCGCCTGGGCCACCGGGTCCTGCAAGTCGGCGTTCGGACCGCCCGCGAGCGCTCCCGCCGGCGGGGTCGGCAGCGTCGGGTCCAGCTGGTTGGCCCAGAAGCGGTGGTGGGAGTTGCGCGTGGCGCGCTCGCCGTAGCCGGTCACGTAGGAGTGGTTGAACGGGTTGCGCCCGAACAGGTAGTCCAACGCCTGGTACACGCCGGTCCGGTACTTCGCCTGGCCGGTGAAGTCGTGCGCCAGCGCCAGCACGTTCGCCGCGTTGGCGACCACGCCGTTGGAACCCCAGTAGTAGCCGCTCGCCGGCGCCGGGTAGCCCTGGGTCGACGCCTGGGTCAGCAGTCGGTCGCCGTACGAGGCGAACGCCGCGCGGGTGGCCGACACGTCCGAGGCGGACAGGCCGTTGGGCACCAGCGCCAACGTCGTGTCACCCAGTCCCGCGGTCCACCACCAGTCGAACCCGCCCTGCTCGAAACCCCGGCCACGGAAGAACGACGACCCGGTCACGTCCGACCGGTAGCCGCTGGAGCCGGTGGTGGTGAACAGCTCCGCCGCGGCCCAGAAGAACTCGTCGGTCACGTTGTTGTCGACGTACGTGCCGCCGCCGTTGCCGTCGTTGGGGTCGGCGTAGCGCGCCGGGTTGGCCTTGGCGGCGGTGTAGGCGCGTTGCGCGGCGGTCAGCGCCCGCGAGGCGAAGTCGGCGTCGATGGTGCGCCACACCCGCGCGGCCTGCGCGGCCACGGCGGCGAGGTTGAGCGTGGCGGCGGTCGTGACGGCCGACAGCAGGCGCGGCTGCGGGTCCTGGTCGGGCCGCATCGGCAGGGCGGTCCAGTTCTCGTCGCTGACCTTGTGCCGCACCATGCCCGCGTCCGCGCGCCCCGGGGGCACCTGCATCTTCATCAGGAACTCGACGCCCCACCGGGCCTCGTCGAGGATGTCGGGCACGCCGTTGCCGCGCTCGGGGATCGCGAGCTTCCCGTCACTCAGGGCCGCGCCGTCCGCGCCGTTCACGTAGAGGGTGCGCTCGTACTCGTTGATCAGCTGCCAGGCCGCGATACCGGTGTTCACGCCGTACTTGCCGTGGTCGCCCGCGTCGTACCAGCCGCCCCGCACGTCGGAGGTGTAGCCGCACGACACCCGGCACGCCACCCCGTTGTCGCCCTGGTTGGGCGAGACGTTGAGGTGCCCGGCGGGCCGCGCGTACCGCGAGCCGACGTGCTCGGCCAGGATCGGCGTGCCGCTGCGCTGGTGGTAGAAGAACGCCAGGGCGTCGTACCGGAGGCGCTTGAGCGGTTCGGCCGAGATGTCGAACGGGGCGCTGTCCGACCCCGCCACCGAGAGCACGTAACCCGTGCCGGGCGTGTCGAACGCCGAGAAGTCGACGACGTGCACGCTGTCGCCCGACAGGGAGTCCGCACCCCGGACGCTGGTCTGGCCCGAGGCCACGGTGGTCCCGGCGGCGTTGCGCAGCGCCCACGCCGAGGGCGAGCCGGAGCCGTTGACCACCGTGGCCTGTTTCGGCAGGCCGGGCACGTAGGCCACCTGGTTGGCCTTGACCTCGGGACCGGCGTCGGGAGCCGCGAGCGCCGCCGACGGTGTCAGCGTGGCCGCGGTCAGCGCCAGAGCCCCCGCGACCGCCACCCCCCGACGGAGTTGGTGATGAGTGCGCACGGACAGATCCTCCTTGGATCACGCCGCCACCCTGGCCGAAACATTCTCGATCCAGAACGACAGTGTTGCGGACCGGGAGCGCTCCCAGAGGAGCGCTGTCAGTGTCGGATCGTGGCGCACCGGGACTGATTCGGTCAACGTTCGCTGCCAAGAGAGAAAATTTCTCGATCGCTGGTTAGTGCACTTCATCGGGGCCGAGGAGGATGTTCACGCTCACACAAGACGTCGCTCGAAGCCGTCCAGCAAACTTCTGAACTGTGCCAGCCGGCTTAAGAGCTAAAGTGAGCGTGAACATTTTTAGCCGTCCGAGCCGTTGACGCCCCCTTCCGGCCATGGCTACTGTCCAGACGGGCCGCCAGGTCCGACTCGGCCACGCGTCCGCCGGTACGACCGCCCGTCAACGACGACGATGGGGACTTCGATGCGACCAGCACGGCCTACCGCTCCCGTCCCGCCTCGCGCGTCGTCGCCTCGGTGCGATCCGCGCCCGCGAACGCTCTGACCCCGCGCTCACCGGCTCTCCCTACGCGGCGAACCGTCGCGGTGGTGTGCCGGGAGCCCGCACCTCCTCCGCCCTCCGACCGGTCCCGCCGCTGTGCGCGCCGGCGTGCTCGCGCGCGTCGCAGCCCGGTCGGACCCGACCGTCACCCGATCCCCAGGAGACCCCATGTCGTCACCTCTGAACCGCCGCACGCTGCTGCAAGCCGTCGGTGTCGCGGCCGTCGCCACGGCCGTGCCCGCCCTGGCCCCGGGGTCCGCGGTCGCGGCGACGGTTCCGCCCGCCCGCGGTGACGTCGGCGCGTCCGCCTACGCGTTCGACCTCGGCGAGGTGCGCCTGAGCCCCGGACGCTGGATGGAGAACCAGAGCCGGACGCTGACGTACCTGAAGTTCGTCGACGTCAACCGGCTGCTCTACAACTTCCGCGCGAACCACCGCCTGTCGACGCAGGGCGCGGCGGCGCTGGGCGGGTGGGAGGCGCCGAACTTCCCGTTCCGCACGCACAGCCAGGGGCACTTCCTCAGCGCGTGGGCGCAGGCGTGGGCGGTGCTGGGGGACACCACGTGCCGGGACCGGGCCAACTACATGGTGGCCGAGCTGGCGAAGTGCCAGGCGAACAACGCGGCGGCCGGGTTCAACTCCGGGTACCTGTCCGGGTTCCCGGAGTCGGACTTCGACGCGATGGAGGCGGGCAGTCCGAAGTCGGTGTCGTACTACGCGCTGCACAAGACGTTGGCGGGCCTGCTCGACGTCTGGCGGCACGTCGGCAACACCCAGGCGCGGGACGTGCTGCTGCGGTTCGCCGGGTGGGTGGACTGGCGCACGGCCCGGCTGTCCTACAGCCAGATGCAGCGGGTGCTGGGCACGGAGTTCGGCGGGATGAACGCCGTGCTGACCGACCTGTACCAGCAGACCGGCGACGCCCGCTGGCTGGCGACGGCGCAGCGGTTCGACCACGCGGCCGTGTTCGACCCGCTGGCCGCCAACCAGGACCGGCTCAACGGCCTGCACGCCAACACCCAGGTGCCCAAGTGGATCGGCGCGGCACGCGAGTACAAGGCGACCGGCACGACCCGGTACCGCGACATCGCGTCCAACGCCTGGAACATCACCGTGGGGGCGCACACCTACGTGATCGGCGGCAACAGCCAGGCCGAGCACTTCCGCGCGCCCAACGCCATCGCCGCCTACCTCAACACCGACACGGCCGAGGCGTGCAACACCTACAACATGCTCAAGCTGACCCGCGAGCTGTGGCTGCTGAACCCGAACAACGCGGCGTACTTCGACTTCTACGAGCGCGCCCTGCTCAACCACCTCCTCGGCCAGCAGAACACGGCCGACCCGCACGGCCACATCTGCTACTTCACCGGCCTCAACCCCGGCCACCGGCGCGGCAACACCGGCCCCGCCTGGGGCGGCGGCAACTGGAGCACCGACTACACCACGTTCTGGTGCTGCCAGGGCACCGCGCTGGAGGTCAACACCTCCCTCGCGAACTCGATCTACTTCCACAACGGCACCACGCTCACCGTGAACCTCTACACGCCGTCGGTGCTGACCTGGGCGCAGCGGGGAATCACGGTCACGCAGACGACGACCTACCCGGCCTCCGACACCACCACCCTCACGGTGACCGGCAGCGTGAGCGGGTCGTGGACGATGCGCCTGCGCATCCCCGCCTGGACCACCGGCGCGACCGTCAGCGTCAACGGCGCGGTGCAGGACATCGCGACCACCCCGGGCTCCTACGCCTCACTGACCCGGTCGTGGACCTCCGGCGACGCGGTCACCGTCCGCCTGCCCATGCGCGTCGCGCTCCAGCCCGCCAACGACAACCCGGCCGTCGCCGCGATCACCTTCGGACCGGTCGTGCTGTCGGGCAACTACGGCAACACCGCCCTGAGCAGGCTCCCGGTGCTGGACACCACCTCGATCACCCGCACCTCGGGCCTGGCGTTCACCGCGCGGGCCGACGGCGCGACGGTCAACCTCGGGCCGTTCTACGACGCCCACGGCTTCAACTACACCGTCTACTGGAGCACGAGCGGCGGCGGTGGCGGCACGGCGGCCGGTTACCGGCTGGTCAACGCGGCCAGCGGGCTGGTGCTGGGCGTGCAGGACATGTCGACCGCCGACGGCGGCCTGGCCGTGCAGTGGAACGACACGGGGACCGCCGACCACAACTGGGAGCTCGTGCCCGACGGCAGCGCGGTGCGGCTGCGCAACCTCAACAGCGGCAAGGTGCTCGGCGTGGAGGACATGTCCACCGCGGACAACGCCCGGGTCCTCCAGTGGAGCAACACCGGCACGGCGGACCACAAGTGGACCGTCCTGGACAACGGCGACGGCACCCACAAGCTGCGCAACGGCAACAGCGGCAAGGTGCTGGGCATCCTCAACGGCTCCACCTCCGCCGGTGCGCAAGCCGTGCAGGACCCGGACAACGGCACCGCCGACAACCGCTGGCGGTTCGTGCCCTCCGGTGCCCGCCGCGTGCAGAACCTCGCCAGCGGCCTGGTGCTGGGCGTGCAGGACATGTCGACCGCCGACGGCGGGCTGGCCGTGCAGTGGGACGACAACGGCACCGCCGACCACCTGTGGACCGCCGTCGTCGACCCCGACGGGTACTTCCGGCTGCGCAACTCGCACAGCGGCAAGGTCCTGGGCGTCGAGAACGCGGCCAACGCCAACGGCGCCCGCGTGCTGCAATGGGCGGACAACGGCACCACCGACCACAAGTGGCGGCTGCGCTACGGCTCCGGCGGCTACTTCCGCATCCAGTGCGGCAACGGGGGACGCGTCCTCGGCGTGAACGGCGCCTCCACCGCGCGCGGCGCGCAGATCGTCATCTGGGACGACAACGGCACCAACGACCACCTCTGGCGCTTCGTCTGAGCACCGGATCGGGCCGGCCGCGCGATGGACGTGGCCTGCCCGATCGGCTCATGGTCCGGTCGGAGCCCGCGTAGTGGTTGAAGGCGGCGTACACGGTGGACGGCGGGCGGATCGGGTCCATCAGGCCGACGCTGAACAACGCCGGAGCCGTCGCCCGCTGGGCGAAGTGGACACCGTCGAAGTAGGCCAGGGTGGCGAAGGTCCACGGCACGTGCCGGCGGAGGTACTTCGGCGAGTTCCAGGTACGGGCGCTCGCCGCTGGTCTCCGCCGCCCGGCGGTAGTGGCACAGGAACGGCACGTCCGGCAGGACCGCGTCCGGCGCGAGCCCGGCCACGGCGAGCGCGAGGCCGCCGCCCTGGCTCCCGCCGGTGACGATCACCCGTCGGGGGTCGAGCCCGGGTAGCTCGCCGACTGCGTCCACCGCGCGGACGCAGTCGGTCATGAGCCGCCGGTAGTAGTAGTGGTCGGGGGAGTCGACGCCCCGGGTCATGAAGCCCTCGGCCCACTGCGTGCCGCGGCCCTCGGTCGGGTCCGGGGTGTCGTGGCCCTGGCCGCGGCTGTCCACGACGACGTGCGCGTACCCGGCGGCGGACCAGAGCAGGTGGTCGGTGGGCAGGCCGCGGCCCCCGCTGTAGCCGAGGTAGGTCACCACGACGGGCAGCGACCCTTCGGCGTCACGGGGTCGCAGCAGCCAGGCGGCCACCGGTTCGCCGTTCCAGCCGGGTCAGCCGTCGAGCGGCTCGTAGTCGAACCAGTCGAAGTGGACGGTGCGCGCGCCGGCGTACAGGCCGATGACCCGGCCGGTGAAGCCGCCCGCCACCTCGGTGGAGAGATAGCGACCATCGAGCGCGGCGAGGGTGGTGAACGACCCGTCCGGCTCGCCGACGCCGAAGGAAACGGTGTCGGGACCGGTGCGGGCGTCCCGGAGTTGCTTCTCCTCCCGCACGTCCACGCCGAGGACCACCGGCCCTCCCCGCACCGCACGGGACGCGACCACGGTCTTCAGCGAGCCGACGCGGGCGACCACGCGCACCTCGTCGGCGCTCGCCTCGATCTCGTGGTGGTGCTCCTCGTCCAGCCGCACGGCCAGGCCGCCCGTTCCGCCCGCGGCGTCCACCAGCGTGCGCACCCGGCACGACGGGTGCTGCTGGCGGCGGCCGACGAACACGACGTCGCGGTCGTCCGGGGACGCCCCACGCGCCCGGAGGGTCAGCCAGCCGGGGCGTTCCGCCGTCGTGCAGTGCTGCTCCTGGCGGTCGCGCAACGAGATCCAGGCCGGCTGGAGCGCGGGCAGGTCGAAGTCGTCGCGAGGCACCGCGGGCGGCTCCGGAGCCACGGGCCAGGGCACGCTCGCCGCGGGGTCCAGCGGGCCGATCACCGGCCAGTCGTCCACCCAGGTCACGGGTGCGAGGAAGGTCTCGCGCCCCAGCACGTGCCAGCCGGGGGTCCCGCCACCCGGCCGGACGCCGAGCAGCACCAGCCACCACGAGCCGTCCGGCCCCCGCACGAGGTCGCCGTGCCCGGTGTTCTGGATCGGGTGGTCGGTGCCGCGGTGGCTGAGCACCGGGTTGTCCGGGCACGGCTCGAACGGCCCCGCGGGCGTGCGGCCGCGGGCGATCGACACGCCGTGTCCGCGTTCGGTGCCGCCCTCGGCGATGAGCAGGTACCAGTACCCGCCGATCCGGTACAGGTGCGGCGCCTCCGGCGCCTTCGCGCCGGGTGCTCCCGACCAGATCCGCCGGGGAGCGTCGAGCACCTGCCCGGTGTGCGGGTCGATCCGGACCTGGGACACCCCGGCCACCGTGCACCAGCAGTTCCCGTCGTCGTCCCACGCGAGGTCCGGGTCGATGCCGTGCAGGTCGGGCAGCAGGACCGGGTCCGACCACGGTCCGGCCGGGTCGGTGGCGGTGACCAGGAGGTTGCCGTCGCCGCTCACGTTCGTGGTGATGAGCCAGAACCGGCCGTCGTGGTGGCGCAGGGTCGGCGCGTACACGCCCGCGGACGACGGCGTGTCGAGCGGAAGGCGCAGCTGGTCGGGCCGGTCCAGGACGTTGCCGACCTGCCGCCAGCGCACCAGGTCGCGGCTGTGGAAGATCGGCACGCCCGGGAAGTACTCGAAGCTGGAGCACACCAGGTAGTAGTCCTCCCCGACGCGGCACACGCTCGGGTCGGGGTGGAAACCCGGGATCACGGGGTTGGTGAACGCGCTGCGGTCGGGGGACATGCCATCGGACCTTTCCGTGGTCGGGGCGCACGCCTGCGCACCGGTGCGGCACGGCGCACGGTGTGGTCGGCCGGGGGTCGGGTGCGGTCAGGGCCTCCGGAGGACGGCGCAGCCGCCCGGTGCCAGCTCGGTCAGAGGCCCACCGGTGAGCAGGTCGTGGTCGGCCCGGGGCAGCGGCACGGCGTCGTCGCCGTGGTTGAGCAGGAAGCACCACCGGCCGCGGGTGACGGCCTCCACGCCGGGCGGCCACTCGCGGACCACGCCGACCTCCCGCAGCAGGCGGTCGACCAGCGCGCCGTAGTCGGGGGCGTCCAGGACGGTGGAGAGGTACCAGCCGTGGCCGGAGCCGAAGGCGTGGCGGGTGAGCGCCGGGCGTCCGGAAAGCATCCCGCTGGTGTAAGTGGCGACCGCCTCCGCTCCGTCCAAATGCAGGTACTCGCTCCACACCGTGCCGTGCGCGCCGTCGGACAGCGTGATCCGCTCCTCCCGCGGCAACGGCCGCGGCTCCTCGACCCGGATGCCGAGGGCTTCGCGCAGCGGCCCGGCCGGGTAGCCGCCGAGGCGGGCGTGCGGTCGCTCGTCGACCACGCCGCTGAAGTGCTGGACGAGCAGCGTGCCGCCGTCGGCGACGTAACGCCGCAGGTTCGCCGCCCCCGCGTCGGACAGCAGGAGCAGGGCGGGCGCCAGGACGAGCCGGTACCGGCCCAGGTCGTGCTCCGGGTGGGCGAAGTCGGTGACGACCCCCGCGTCCCACAACGCCCGGTGCGCCCGCCGCAGCATCGAGTGGTAGTCGAGGTCCGCCGAGGGCAGGCCGTCCGCCTGCGACGCCCACCACGCCTGCGCGTCGTGCAGCACGGCCACCTCGGCGGTCACGGTCGACCCGGCCACCTCCGCGAGCCGGGCGACCGCTTCGCCGACGTCCGCCACCTCCCGGAAGACCCGGCTGTCCGGACCGGCGTGCGGCACCATCGCCGAGTGCCACGTCTCGGCGCCCGCCTTCGACTGCCGCCACTGGAAGAACAGCGCGCCGTCCGAACCGCGCGCGATGTGGCCGAGGGTGTGCCGCAGCACGTCGCCGGGCTCCTTCGGCAGCACCCGGCCCTCGGCGTAGACGGTGTTCGCGCCCTGCTCCATGAGCAGCCACGGCCGGCCGCCGCCGAACGACCGGGCGCGGTCCGCGCCGAACGCGGTGTCCGCCGCCGCGTCGAGGCCGGGCCGGTCCGGGTAGTGGTCGATGGTCACGAAGTCGAGCTCCCGGCCGAACGCCCACAGGTCGAGGTTCTGGTAGCCGGGCAGCATCAGGTTCGTCGTCACCGGGCGGTCGCTGTGGGCGCGGATCGCGTCGCGCTGCTCCCGGTAGGCGGCCAGGGCCAGGTCGGAGGAGAAGCGGCGGAAGTCGAGCGACTGCCCGGGGTTGTGGTGCCACTGCGTGGCGCGCGGGGGCAGGACGTCGTCCCACGAGGTGTAGCGCTGGCTCCAGAACGCCGTGCCCCACGCCTCGTTGAGCGCGTCCAGCGTGCCGTGCCGCTCGCGCAGCCAGGTGCGGAACGCGGCGGCGACGTGGTCGCACCAGCAGAGCGTGGCGTACTCGTTGTGCACGTGCCACAGCGCGACGGCGGGGTGGTTGCCGTACCGCTCGGCCAGGGCGGAGGCGACGCGGCGGGCCGCGTCGCGGTAGGCGGGCGCGGCGAGGCAGTAGGTGTCGCGGCTGCCGTGCACCAGCCGGACGCCGTCGGCGGTCACCGGCAGCGCGTCCGGGTGCGCCCTGGTGAACCACGGGGGAGGGGACGCGGTCGGCGTGGCCAGGTCGACCGCGACGCCGCCCGCGTGCAGCCGGTCGAGGTGGGCGTCGAGCCAGGCGAACTCGTAGCGGCCCTCCTCCGGTTCCATCAGGGCCCACGAGAACACGCCGACCGTGGCCAGGTTGACCCGAGCCCGGCGCATCAGCTCGTCGTCCTCGGCCCACACCGGCTCGTCCCACTGCTCGGGGTTGTAGTCACCGCCGAACGCGAGGCCGCCGAGGCGGTCGGTCAGGTCGCGCGTCGTCATGCCGACTCCTCGGGCGAAGGCGGCCGTGCGCCGTTGCGCACGAACCGCGGGATGCGTTCGACCGGGGCGGCGACGGTGACCGCCCGCCCATCCGCGTGCTCCCGGCCGGTTCGGGTCCGGTGGACGAAGTCGCGCACGATCACCGACAGCGGCAGGCCGCGCCGCCGGTGCTCGCGGGTGACCCCCGGCAGCTCGTCCTGGGTGCGGTAGCGCCGCCGGCACTGCCGGAACCCGGTCACCCACCACGGCGGTTCCGGCGGGTGGCCGGTCGTGTCGGTGTACTGGCTCGGCACACCGGCCGCCGACCGCGGACCCGACCACCGGAAGTGGGCCGGCAGCTCCGCGCCGTCCCCGTTCCGCACGAACGTCCGCCGGCCCGCCGTCGCAGGGAGGCGCGGGGTGAGGGCGTCGAGCCCCTGACCGCCGGTCCGCGCCCGGACTCGGACCCGGACCGTGTCCGGCCCCCACGCCCCGACGTGCGGTGTCACGCCGTTCGCCCGCCGTTCGAGGGCGTCGCCGCAGTCGCGGACGTGCATTCGGTGCTCCTGGCGGGTGGGTTCGTCGCGTCCGGACCGGGGCGGACGGGGTCAGGACTGGCTGGGCGTGCGGCTGCGGTGCGGCCCGGTGCTCTCCCGAACGGTCAGGACCGGTCGGAGCAGCACGAGCTCGTCGTCCGGTGTCTCGTCGCGCCCAGCGGCGGTGATCCGCTTCAGCACCTGCTCGACGGCGACCCGGCCGAGCTCCTGCGCCGGGCCGGTCACCGCCGTCAGCGCGGGCGCGTACTGCTCGGCCAGCAGCTCGGGGCACAGCGCGATCACGGAGGCGTCCTCGGGCACCGTCCGCCCGCTGATGCGCAGCAGGCTGAGCAGCGGGCCGATCGCGCCCTCGTTCTGCACCACGAAACCCGTGGTGTCCGGCCGGTCGGCCAGGATGCGGGCCAGCGTGCCCGCGGTGCTCTCGTAGGTGCCCTCGCACGGCCGGTGCACGAAGCGCAGACCCCGTTCTTCGGCCCGTTCCCGGAAGCCCACCAGGGTGCGCTCGGCGTACCCGGCGTGCCGCTGGTACACCCCCGAGCCGTACCCGATGAACGCCACCTCCCGGTGACCGAGGTCGGCCAGGTGGTCCGCGCACAGCGCGCCCGCCGCCGTGAAGTCGTGGTCCACGCAGGACAACCCGCTCCGGTCGTCGGGCAGGCCGATCAGCGCGGCCTGCGTGCGCAGCTCGCGCAGCACCGGGATGCGCTCGTCGTCCAGCCCGACGTCCATCAGGATCACGCCGTCCGCCAGCCCGCTGACCGCGACCCGGCGCACGCCCTCCGGGCCCTCGTCGTTGGTGATCAGCAGCACGTCGTAGCCGTGCTGGCGGGCCGTCATGGTGACCGAGATGGCGATCTGCATCATGATCGGCACGTAGACGTCGGCCCGCAGCGGCACCACCAGGGCGATTATGTGCGACCGCTTGGCGGCCAGCGCCCTGGCCCCGGCGTTGGGGTGGTAGCCGAGCTCGGCCACCGAACGCTCGACGCGGCGCCGGGTCTCCTCGGAGATCGAGCGCTTGCCGCTGAGCACGTAGCTGACCGTGCTGGCGGACACGCCCGCGTGCCTGGCCACATCGGCGAGTGTCACCATGCGTGATGCTCCTGCTCCTCGTCCTCTTCCGGGCCCGATCCGGCGCCCGTGCGCGCCAAGTGTGCCCGGTCAGCCCTTGACCGCCCCGGTGAGCACGCCGACACGGAAGTGCTTCTGCATGAACGGGTACACCAGCAGCAGCGGCACCAGCGTCAGCACCACCACCGCCATCTGCAACGACAGGGGCGCGGTCTGCGAGAACTGGGTGCCGAAGCCGGAGTTCACCGACCCCGGCAGCCCGTTGCCGCGGTTGACGTAGGTCAGCAGCACGTACTGCAACGGCCACTTCTCGCTGTCGGTGGGCATGTAGAGCATCACGTTGAAGAACGAGTTCCAGTAGCCCACGCCGTAGAACAGCGAGACGACCGCGGTCACCGCCCGTGACGTCGGCAGCACGATCGACCACAGGATGCGCCAGTCGCCGGCCCCGTCGATGCGCGCCGCCTCGATCAGGTCGGACGAGGTGTCCGCGTAGAAGGCCCGCAGCACCAGGATGTTGAACACCGACACCGCGCCGGGCAGGATCAGCGACCACCACTGCCCGTACCCGCCCAGTTCGGTGACCACCAGGAAGGTCGGGATGAGGCCGCCGCTGACGAACATGGTCACGATCAGCGTCACCAGGATCAACCGGTGGGCCACCGAGCCCGGCCGGGACAGGCCGTAGGCGCACAGGATCGACACCACCATGGACACCACCGTGCCGACCGCCGTGATGCCGAGGCTGACCAGCAGCGCGTTGCGCACCGTGGCGTCGCCGAGCATCACCCGGTAAGCCTCGAAGGTCACCTCGTCCGGCCAGATCACCAGGCCGCCCGCGCGGTTGACCGCCGCCTGGGTCGACAGGCTGGTCACCACGATGATCCACAACGGGACCAGGACGGCCGCGACGACCAGGCCGAGGGTGAGGCCCTTGGTCGTCTGCCCCGCCGCGGTCGGCGGCTCCTCCCACGCCGGGCGCGTGGCGCGCTTGCGGCGTCCGGCGGGCTTGCGGCCGGCCGCGCCGCGCTCGTCCCGGGTGCGGTCGATGGTCAGCGTCTCGGTCATTTCCGGTACAACCCGTCTTCGCCGAAGGCGTGCGCCAGCTTGTTCGCGCCCCAGATGAGCAGGAGCGAGATGACGCTCTTGAACAACCCGGCCGCCGCGCCGTAGCTGTAGTTGTTGGTGGCGATGCCGTAGTAGAACGCGAACGTGTCGAGCACGTCGGCCGCTTCGTGGCCGACCGCCTGCCGCTGGATCAGGAACTGCTCGAACCCGACGGTGAGCGCGTTGCCCAGGCGCAGCACCAGCATGAGCATGATGACGCCGCTCATCCCGGGCAGGGTGATGTGCCACAGCCGCCGCCAGCGCCCGGCCCCGTCCACCGCAGACGACTCGTAGAGGTCGGTGTTGATCGCGGCGAGCGCGGCCAGGAACACGATGATCGACCAGCCGGCCTCCTTCCAGATCGCCTGCGACGTGACCAGCAGCACGAACGAGTCGGGGTCGGTCATGATGTCCCACGTGCCGATGTCGTGGCTGCGGAGGAACTGGTTGAGCAGCCCCGCGCCGCCGAGCATCTGCTGGAAGATCGTGATCGCGAGCACCCACGAGAAGAAGTGCGGCAGGTACACGATCGACTGGAACAGGTTGCGCAGCCGCTCGCTGAGCACCGAGTTCAGCAGCAGGGCCAGCGCGATCGGGATCGGGAAGAACAGCACCAGCTGCACGAAGCTCAGGTACAGCGTGTTGGTCAGCGCACCCCAGAACAGCGCGTCCCCGAACAGGGCCTCGAACTGGGCGAAGCCCACCCACTCGCTCTGCCACACCCCGACCAGCGGGTTGTAGTCCTGGAACGCCGTCAGCAGCCCGAACAGCGGCACGTAGTTGAAGACCAGCAGCAGGACCACGGCGGGCACGGTCATCACCAACAACGACCGGTCGCGCCGCAGCCTGGTCCGCAGGCTCACCTTGTTCCTCCGTGCGGGCGGCCGCGTGTCCACCGAGCTCATTGCCCGGTGCCGTACTTCTGCAGCACGTTCTCGTCCATCCACTGGACGAGCTTGTCGCCGCCGCCGCTGGACTTCCAGGTGGTGATGGCCTCCTTCACCTCCGAGACCTTCTTCTTGCCGTGGTAGCAGTCCTTGATGGCGTCCTCGACGGCCTGCGCCGCGTCGGCGGTGGCCATCGACCGCGGCAGGCTGATGTTCATGTTCCAGAAGACCGGCTTCTTCAGGTGCTCGACGTTCGCGGCCTGCCAGGCGGCGTAGTCCTGCGTCACGACGTCCGACCCGGGGTTGCTGATCACCGCGGGCGGCGAGGCCAGGAACGGGAACGTCTGCGCCTGGACGTTCTTCCTGCCCTCCTCGGTGGCGGTCGGCACACCGTTGACCATGGTGTGGTGCACGCCCTCGACGCCGAAGTTGACCAGCGTGTACTCCACCGAGCCGAACGGCGCGGCCAGGTAGTTGGCCACCGCCAGCAGCTCCTCGATCTGCTCGGGCTTCAGGTTGCTGTTGAGGTAGCTCATGATGCTGGTGGACGGGCCCATGAAGATCTGCGGCTCGCCCTTGCCGTCGGCGGTGAAGAAGTCGAACGCGCCCCGCCGGAAGGCGGGGTTGGCGGCCGTGCCGGACTGGTGGTCGGCCGCGTTCCACGCGCCGGTGCCGCCGCCGGCGATCAGCACCTTGCCGGAGTAGAAGCGGACGTTGCCGTTGGCGTTGTCGCCCGCCATCGCGTCCGGGTGAAGGTAACCCGCGGTCGCGAGCTGGTAGTGCCACTCCAGGGCGTCCAGCAGCTCCGGCATGTCGTACTTGTGGACCAGCTTGCCGTTGTCCACCTTCCACTTCAGGGGCACGTTCCAGGACGGGGACAGGTAGGTCCACACGTCGTCGAACGCCCACACGCCGGCCTTGGCGTCGGTCAGCTCCTTGCCCAGGTTCATCAGGTCGTCGGCGGAGCGCACCTGGTCGGGCGTGATGCCCTTGGCCTCGAACACGTCGCGGCGGAAGTAGGTGGTGCCCGCGACCACGAACCCGCTGGAGAACGACGGGATGCCGTAGATCTTGTCGCCCCACGCCCCGGCCCGCCACGCGCCGGTCGGGATCGCCGCGAGGTTCGGGTACTTCTTGATGTTGTCGCCGGACAGGTACGGCGACAGGTCGGCGAGCTGCGACCCGGCCAGCTCGCCGACGTTGAAGTTCGCGTTCCACCAGGTCGGCAGCTGGATCCAGTCGGGCAGCCGCTTGGCGGCGGTCATGGTGGGGATGATCGTGGCGTAGTTGTTGCCGTCGGCCGGCTTCATCTCCAGCGTGACGCCCAGCGCCTCGTTCATGGCCTGGTAGAACGAGTTGTCGGCGGGCGGGATCGTGCCCCACAGCGGCGTGACGGTCGTGTACTTGCCACCCTTGCCCGGCACGCCCGAGACCGTGGCGACCCGGTTGGTGGGGTAGGTGAGGAACCCGGGATCGGTCAGGGCGTCCGCGGCACCGGCGACCGAGGGGATGTCGGGCTTGATCGAGCTGTTCGGCACGTAGTTCGGCAGCGCGGACTTCAGCGCGTCGCTGTTCGCGCCCGTCTTCTGCTGAGCGCCGCCGCCGCAGGCGGACAACAGGCCGCCCATGGCCGTGAGCCCCGCGACCGAGGCCGAGACGCTCAGGAACCTCCTGCGGTTCAGCTCAATCCCCATCACAGGGCCCACCCTTCTTCGTTGAAAGCGGAGTGTCGAAGCGCTTGACGATGTCGGGAGAGTAGTCATGTGACGTAAGGCACGGCAAGGGTCAGTTCCGCGCGGGTTTCGAGGCCCCGTCGAGCCGATTGACAGCGTCAAGCGGTCCGTGTCAGCGTTGAAGCGCTTCACCTGATCTGATGCGAGGGGTTGTGCCGCGTGAGTTCCTCATCCCTGTCCGCCACCGGGCGGCTGCCGTTCCACGACTCCGGGCTGGACGTGCGCAAGCGCGTCGATGATCTGCTCGCGCGGCTGACGCTGGACGAGCGGCTCGCGATGCTGCACCAGTACGCCCCGGCCGTGCCGCGGTTGGGCGTGGCCGCGTTCCGCACCGGCGCCGAGGCGTTGCACGGCGTCGCGTGGCTCGGCGTCGCGACGGCGTTCCCGCAGGCCGTGGGCCTGGGCGCGACCTGGGACGAGGACCTGGTGCGCCGCGTCGCCGAGGCGACCTCGGTCGAGCTGCGCGCGTTCCACCTGCACCGCCCGCCGGCCGAGGGCGAGGGCCGCACGAGCCTCCAGGCGTGGGCGCCGGTGGTGAACCTGCTGCGCGACCCGCGCTGGGGGCGCAACGAGGAGGGCTACTCCGAGGACCCGGTGCACACGGCGCGGATCGCGGAGGCGTTCTGCCGCGGCCTCGCGGGCGACGACCCGCGGTTCCTGCGCGCGGCACCCGTGCTCAAGCACTTCCTGGCCTACAACAACGAGGACGACCGCTGCACGACCTCCTCCGGCGTGCGCCCCCGCGTGCTGCACGAGTACGACCTGGCGGCGTTCCGGCCGGTGGTGGCGTCCGGGGCGGCGACCGGCGTCATGGCCGCCTACAACCTGGTCAACGGCCGCCCGTGCCACGTCAGCCCGCTGATCGAGGACGAGCTGCGCCGCTGGGCCGAGCCGACCGGGCACGAGCTGTTCGTGGTCAGCGACGCGGAAGCGCCGTCCAACCTGGTCGACCTGGAGCACTACTTCGACGACCACGCCGAGTCGCACGCCGCGGCGCTGAAGGCGGGCATCGACAGCTTCACCGACCACGGCCTGGACAGCGACACGCCGGTCGGGCGGCTGCGCGAGGCGCTGGACCGCGGCCTGATCGACGAGGCCGACGTGGACCGCGCGGTGCGCCGGCAGCTGGCGCTGCGGTTCCGCCTCGGCGAGTTCGACCCGGACCTGGACCCGTACGCGGCGATCGGCCCGGAGGTCGTCGACCACCCGGAGCACCGGGTGCTCGCCGCGCGTGCCGCGACCGAGTCCGTGGTGCTGCTGAAGAACGACGGGCTGCTGCCGCTCGACCGGGCCGCCGCGCCCCGCGTCGCGGTCATCGGCCCGCTCGCCGACGTGCTGCACGAGGACTGGTACAGCGGCACGATGCCGTACCAGGTCACCATCGCCGCCGGTCTGGACGAGGCGGTCGGCGGTGTCGTCCGGGTGTCCGGTGAGGACCGGGTGGCGCTGCGCTCCCGCACCACGGGCCGGCTCCTGGCCGACACCGAGTTCGACGTCACCGACTGGGGCGACGACGTGGTGACGCTGCGGTCCGCCGACACCGGCCGCCACCTCGGCGCGAAGTACGGCCTGCTGGTCGTCGAGGAGGAGCGCATCAAGAGCTGGGACGTGCACGAGACGTTCCGCCTGGAGCCCGTCGCGGACGACCCCGGCACCGTGCTGGTGCGCAACGTGCTCACCGGCCGTTACGCCGTGGTCGACGCGGTCGACGGCCGCGTGGCCGTCACGGGCGAGACGCCCGAGGCCGCCGAGCGCTGGTCGCGCGAGGTGGTGCGGGACGGCGCGGAGGAGGCCCGTGCCGCCGCGGCCGCCGCCGACGTCGCGGTCGTCGTCCTCGGCAACCACCCGCTCATCAACGGCCGCGAGACCCAGGACCGCACCGGCACCGCGCTGCCCGCGCGGCAGGAGGCGCTGCTCCGCGCCGTCGCCGAGGTCCGGCCGGCCACCGCCCTGGTCGTGATGAGCAGCTACCCCTACGCCGTGGACTGGGCCGACGAGCACCTGCCCGCGGTGGTGTGGACGTCCCACGGGGGCCAGGAGACGGGTCACGCGCTCGCCGACGTGCTGGTCGGGGACGCCGAACCGGCCGGTCGGCTGCCGCAGACCTGGTACCGGGGCGACGACGAGCTGCCCCACCCGCTCGACTACGACGTCATCAAGGCCGGGTGGACCTACCAGTACCACCGGGTCGCGCCGCTGTACCCGTTCGGCCACGGCCTGTCCTACACCGAGTTCACCCACCGCGACCTGAGGCTGTCGTCGGAGGTCGTGCCGCCGGACGGGTCGCTCGACGTGTCGGTGACGGTGGAGAACGCGGGTGCGCGGGCCGGCAGCGAGGTGGTCCAGGTCTACGCGCGGGCGTTG
Source organism: Actinosynnema sp. NPDC091369 (assembly GCF_044757065.1). Taxonomy (NCBI): domain Bacteria; kingdom Bacillati; phylum Actinomycetota; class Actinomycetes; order Pseudonocardiales; family Pseudonocardiaceae; genus Actinosynnema; species Actinosynnema sp. NPDC091369. The sequence continues at coordinate 23,391 of NZ_JBIVUG010000025.1, forward strand.
GGCGCGCGTTACGACGCGCCGCGCCTGCGCCTGGTCGACTTCCGCAAGGTCCGCGTCGACGCGGGGGAGGCGCGGGAGCTCACGTTCCGGCTGCCCGTCGAACGACTCGCCCACTGGGACGTCGCCCGTGGCGCGTTCACGGTCGACCCGGGGGACTACGAGGTCGTCATCGCCCGTTCCGCCGAGGACCACGTCCTCGTCGCCCGGCTCACCGTCACCGGCGAAGCCCCCGCCCCGCGCGCGCTGGTCGACCGCGACACCCGTGCCGTGGACTTCGACGACTACGCGGCGATCGAGCTCGTCGACGCGAACCGGACCACCGGCGACGCGGTCGGCCCGGTGGACCCGGCGCGACCGGCGGAACTGGTGTTCCGCGCCGCCGACCTGACCGGCGCGGTCGGCGTGGAGGTCGAGGTGGCGCGGGCGGGTGGCGCGGGCTTGGCGTGGCTGGAGCTCCGCTCGGCCGGTCGGACGCTCGGCGCGGTGGACGTGCCGGTGACGGGCCACCGCCACACGTGGACGACCGTCGCGCAGCGGTTCGAGGAGGCGGTGGACGGGGTGCACGACCTGACGCTGGTCCTGCACGGGGACTTCCGGCTCGCCGCGTTCCGCCTCACCTCCTCCCGACCGGCCGCCGGCTGAGCGCGGTCGGACGGTCCTCGCGGGCTTCGGCGGGATCGCCGGTCGGCTCAGTGAGGTCGCACGGTCCTCGCCGACTCCGGCGGGATCGCCCGCCGGGTCACGGCCCGGCGGGCGATCCCGACCGCTCGGTGGTGGGCTCCCACGCGGCTTGCAGGCCGACGAGCATGTCCGCGACGGTGTGCGCCCGGACGTCGGTGAGCGGGTCGGTGGTGAAGCGGCTCGCGACGGCCCGCACGTGCTCCTCGGCCGGTCCGGCGAGGCCGTCGTAGACCGCGGCGAACAGGTCGCGCGCGGGTTCGCGCAACCACCCCGACGGCAGCAGCCGCAGCGGCAGGCGCGGGTCGAGGATCGGCAGCCGGCGGTAGGTGTCCATGACCTCCGTGCGGGCGCGGACCGCTTCCACGCCGGTGATCCGGGACGCGCGGATGTCGGGCAGCAGCGGGCGCCAGCGCCGGATGAAGTCCTCGTAGTGGCGCGTGATGGCGGCCGTGTCCCAGGCGTCGAGCGGGTCGCGCCCGGTCGAGTGGCCCAGCTCGACGTGGCGGGCGCGGAAGACGGTCATGGCGCCGAAGGCGAGGTCGGCCAACTGCGCCCTCGTCTTGTCGGTGAGGTCGTGCGGCGAGATCCAGAGCCCGTCGTACAGCGGCGCGCAGCCGATCCAGCGCAGCCGGTCGCGCAGTTCACGTCGTCGGGCGACCTCGTCCTGCGGCACGGAGAAGGCGATCAACGTCCACCGGTCGTCCCACGGCTCGTCGGCGGCTGCCGCCGCGACGATGGACCGACCGCCGGCGGCCAGGTTGAGCGCGGCGGCCGAGGTGAGCCGGTAGGAGCTGTTGCGGCCCTGCCTGCTGCCCTCCAGCACGCCCCGCCGGGCGAGCCTGCTGATCGTGGTGCGGGCCCCCGCGTGGCTGACGCCCGCCTCGGCGAGCAGCGCCACGATCGCGCCCGACGGCAGCCACGCCCTGGCCCGCAGCGTGTAGTCGGCCAGCAGCGTCACGGTCAGACCCTGGGGTGAGTTGCCGGACTGCCGCCGGGGGAGCCGGACCGACTCGTCCGGGAAGATCTCCTCGATGTCGTACGGGCTGGTCACGGCGGCTCCGGCGGTGGCTCGGACGGGTCGTCCCCACCGACCCTAATGCGGGGGCGACCCGCCGCGCGGCTCCCGCACCGGTCGAGACAGTTGATTGACAGTTTCTTGGTCGAGCGGCACGCTAACTGTCACACGATGGGCGGGCCCGGTCGGCCGGGCGCGTCCACCCGTGCACCTCCGCCGCCACGCGAGCCGCACCCGCGGCCGCCCTTGTTCGACCGTGCGCGAACCGAAGGAGCCAAGCGCATGAAGGTCACACCGAGTCTGTTACTGGCCGCGGCGACGTCACTGGTCGTGGCCGGCCTCGTCGCCGTCGCGCCCGCGCCCGCCTCCGCCGCGTCGTTGACCGAGGTCACGAACTTCGGCGCCAACCCGGGCGGGATGCGGATGCACGTCTACGTGCCGGATTCCCGCCCGACCAACCCCGGCATCGTCGTGGCCATGCACGGCTGCGGCGGTTCGGGCCCCGGCTTCTACTCGGGCAGTGAGTTCGCCTCGCTGGCCGACCGGCACGGTTTCGTCGTGATCTACCCGAGCGCGCAGCAGGAAGCCGGGTTCGGCAAGTGCTTCGACACCTGGTCCGACGCGGCCAAGCGCCGTGGCGGCGGCAGTGACCCGGTGTCGATCGTGTCGATGGTGAACTACGTCCAGCAGCGCTACAGCGGCGACCCGAACCGGGTCTTCGCCACCGGCTCGTCGTCCGGCGGCATGATGACCAACCACATGCTGGCGCTCTACCCGGACGTGTTCAAGGCCGGCGCGGCGTTCATGGGCGTGCCCTACAACTGCTTCGCCAACGCCGCCGACTACCCGCCCGGCAGCAGCAAGTGCACCGGCGGCGGGGGCGCCAACCGCACCCCGCAGGAGTGGGGTGACGCGGTGCGCCAAGCCTACCCCGGCTACACCGGCGTCCGGCCGCGCGTGCAGCTCTGGCACGGCACCAACGACACCCTCGTGCCGTACGCGCTGTTGCAGGAGTCGATCGAGCAGTGGACCAACGTGTTCGGCCTGAGCCAGACGCCCACGTCCACCGACACACCGCAGACCAACTGGAACCGCCGCCGCTACTCCGACAAGGTCGAGGCGTACAGCATCCAGGGCGCGGGCCACAGCCTGCCGTCCAGCGGCATGGCCGCCCAGGCGATCGCGTTCTTCGGCCTGGACCGGTCCGTCGACCCGACCTCGACCACCACGTCGACCTCCACGTCCACCACCACTTCGACGACGACCACGACGACCACCACGACGACGACCACCACGCAGCCGCCCGGCACGTGCCGCGTCACGAGCACCGTGAACGCCTGGAACACCGGCCTGACCGAGAGCATCACGATCACCAACACCGGCACCACCGCCGTCAACGGCTGGTCCCTGGCCTTCACCCTGCCCGCCGGCCAGACCATCACCGCCGGCTGGAGCGCGACCTACTCGCCGACCTCCGGCCAGGTCACGGCCAGGAACGTGGCGTACAACGCCTCGATCCCGCCGAACGCCTCGATCGGCATCGGCTTCCAGGCCACCCACAGCGGCAACACCGCCAAGGCCACGTCGTTCAGCCTCAACGGCATGGCCTGCACGACCGCGTGACGGGGCGAGGCGGCCCGGGAGGAGTCCCGGGCCGCCTCACCGTCAACGACAGGTGCGCGCCTCGTACGGCACCGAGAGGGTGGTCGACACCTCCTGCCCGTCGACCAGCGCCGTCGCCGTCACCTCCGCCGCACCCGCGGCCAGGGTCGACTGCCGGGTCGTGAACGGGTGGAACCGGGTCTTGCCGGGCTCCACGCCGTCGAACGACTTCGAGCCGAACGGCGTCCGGACCACGACGTCGACCGGCACGGCCTCGCCGTTGGTCACCCGCACGGTCAGCTTGGCGTTCGGGCCGGCGCACCGGGTGTCGGCCGAACCCTCGACCTCCAGGGACGGCTTGGCGAACCGCCAGCTGTCCACCTCCACCAGGTCGCGACCCTCGGGCCCGACGAACGTGAAGTACACGTCGTGCGCGCCCGAGACGCCGTCGAGGTCGGCGGAGACCTCGGTCCACTCGCCGACCGGCCCGTCGACCGGGATGGTCGCCACGACGGGCGCGGTGCGGTCGTCCAGGCGGACCTGGACGGACCCGCCGGCGACGAGCGGCTTGACGCGCGCCGAGACCCCGGCGGCGCCGGTCCCGAAGTCCGCCGACGACAGCGACGTCCAGTCGCCGTTGTCGACGTCGTGCAGGGCCAGCTGCGGCACGTCGTTCGGCGCGTTGAGGCGCTTGGTCGCCAGGCCCTGCTGCCAGGCGATCGTCTCCGCCTCGATCACGCGGTACGGGTCGAGGTGGCGGACCTGCTCGACGCCGTCGAACGTGCCGAGCACCTCCTTCACGGTCCCGTCGGCGTTGAACTCCAGCTTCGCGATGTGCGGGCTGCGGAAGCCCTGCGTCGCGCCGCCGGTGATGCGGCGGTTCAGCGTCTGCGCGTGGTAGGTGAAGTAGTGCTCGCCGTCCAGCTCGAACACGGACTGGTGGTTGTTGCCGCCGGCGCCGAAGTAGACGCCGGGGTTCTTGAAGATGACCCCGGCGTACGTCTCCGGCGTCCAGGGTCCCATCGGGCTGTCGGCCATCAGGTACGCGATGGCGCCGGTCGGCGGGCCGTTCGGGTCGATCGGTCCGCCGAAGCCGAAGTTCGACGAGTACGAGTAGTAGTACTTGCCACCGCGCTTGAAGACGTGGCCGGCCTCGAACACCAGCGGCGCGTCGATGGTCTCGGCGGCGCCCTCGGTGCTGATCATGTCGTCGCCCAGCTTGATCACGCGCGTGGACTTCGGGTGGTTGGTGTTCTCGGCGGAGTTGGAGCCGTCGTTGCCGCCGCCGCCGAAGTACAGGTAGCCCTGGCCGTCGTCGTCGACGAACACACCCGGGTCGAACAGCCAGTTGCGGCCGTCCGAGGCGCCGGGGGTCTGACCGGTGATCAGCAGGCTGCCGCGCTCGTCGCGCCACGGGCCCAGCGGCGAGTCGCCGACCAGGACGCCGGTCGCGGCGCCGTTGTTGGCGAAGTACAGGAAGAACCGCTCGACGCCGTCCACGACCCGGCTCTCGACCGCGGGCGCCCACGACTGCGAGGCGTACTTCGCGATGCCGTTCGGCCCGGCGACCGGGATCTCGCCGTGGTCGGTCCAGTTGACCAGGTCGTCGGACGAGATGACGGTGATCGTGTTGATGCCGCCGTAGGTGTTGGTGGGGGAGGTGCCGTCGGGCCCGGGGCTGTAGACCTGGGTGTCGTTGGTCAGGTAGAGGTAGACCCGACCGCCGTGCACGAACGCGTTGCCGTCGGCGCCGAACTTGTGGGAGATCAGCGGGTTGCCCTCGCCGGGGTTCTTGCCCAGGACCTCGATCGTGGTCGACGGGGTGAACTCCCGCAGCGTGACGTCGTCCACCGCGAAGTCCATCAGGTGGGTGGCCGGCGCGGCGGCCGGGTCCGCCGTCCACGGCGTCTCGACGAAGACGCGCGGCGTCGTCACGGCCTGCCCGGCCGGGATCGTGAACGTGCCCTGGAGCAGCCCCCACTGCCCGCGCGGCACGGTGCCGGTGCCCAGGTTGGTGTAGGTCGACCCGCCGTAGTGCATGGTGACGAAGAACTGCTTGGTCGCGGGGCTCGCCGCGTTCTCGTACTTCACCCACGCGGTGACGGTGTAGGTCTTGCCCGCCTGCACCTTGCCCGCCAGGTCCTGCGCGGGCCCGGACCCGGTGGTCCTGCGGTTGGTCACCAGCACCGAGGCCGTTCCCGAGTGGGCGTCGGCGGTCGGCGCCAGGGTCGCGCCGTCGGTGGCGTTGCCGTTGTTGGTGGTCCAGCCGGCGAGGCCGTCCTCGAAGCCGGGGTTGGTGATGAGGTTCGGCCCGGAGGCCGTCGCGGCCGGTGGGACCGCGAGGCCGCCCGCGAGCAGGGCTCCGACGGCGGCGAGGACGACGGCTCTGCGCCGTCTCGACCGCTGTGGGCGTGGTCGGTGCACGTGGTTCTCCTCGGTATCGGCTCGGACGTCGTCCGGGTGGCGGTGAGAGGGGGAAGAGGGCATGCACGACTCCGGGATCCCAAGGGGTGGGTCGGACTCGGGCAGGCCGGGGTATCCGGCGGAGAGGGCTTCCGCACGGACGGCGGAAAGGCAGGTCAGAGGCAGATGTGATCGTTAACATTCGCGCTCGATCAGTGTTGGCGATCACGCATTTCAGTGTCAAGACCGCCGCTGCCGGGGTCGGCGTGGACGGCCGGGTGCGCCGCGGTTCGCGACACGTCGCCACCAGCGCGTTCGTCCACAAGCGAGCCGCGCCGCGCGAAACATTTGCGTGGCGCTAAAATTAGCGCCCGAACATTTAGCGCGTGTTCGCGTTGACTGTCCAAATAGGGCGTGGCTACATTGACTTGCTGGTCAGAGTCGATCGGCCCCGGTGCGGCGCGTCGATTGCCGCAGGTGTCGCCCGCGCCGTGTGTCAACCATCGACTTCGTGGCCGGCCGACCGGTCCAGTGCGGGCGCCGCGCAGATTGGACAGGTAGTGGGGAAGACATCCGGTGTGCCCGCGATGGCTGACGTCGCCCGGCTGGCCGGGGTGTCGCACCAGACCGTGTCCCGGGTCCTCAACGGGCACCCGTACGTCCAGGAGCAGACGCGCCTGCGCGTGCGCGCGGCGATCGACGAACTGGGCTACCGCCCGAACCGCGTCGCCCGCGCCCTCGTGACGGGCCGCTCCCAGCTGATCGGGGTGGTGGCCCAGAACACGACCCTGTGCGGGCCCGCGTCGTTGCTCGCGGCGTTCGAGCAGGTGGCGCAGGCGGCCGGGTTCGTGGTGACCACGCACCGGGTGAACGTGCTGGACCGCGAGTCGATCACCAAGGCCCTGGAGCGGCACCGCGACCAGTGGGTGGCGGGCATCGTGGTCATCGCGCCGACGGCGTCGGCGCACGACGCGGTCGACACCGTGCCCCCGGGCCTGCCGCTGGTGATGGTCGACGGCGACCCGGAGCGCTCCACCCCGCTGGTGACCGTCGACCAGGAGGCGGGCGCGGTGGCGGCGACGCGTCACCTGCTGGAGGCGGGCCACCGCACGGTGTGGCACGTCTCGGGACCGCCGGACTGGTTCGACAGCGCGGGCCGGATCAAGGGCTGGCGGTCGGTGCTGGAGGCGGCGGGCGCCGAGGTGCCGCCGGTCGTGCCCGCGGACTGGAGCGCCGCGTCCGGGTACCGGGCGGGACAGATGCTCGCCCGGATGTCCGAGGTGACCGCGATCTTCGCGGCGAACGACCACCTGGCGCTGGGCATCCTGCGGGCCATGAGCGAACGCGGCCGGCGCGTGCCGGAGGACGTGAGCCTGGTCGGCTTCGACGACGTGCCCGAAGCCGCCTACTTCATCCCACCGCTGACCACGGTCCGCCCGGACTTCGACGCCGTCGCCCGCGACGCCCTGGACCTGCTGCTGGCGCAGTTCGACCACGACGAGGTCGAGGACGTCCGACGCACGTCCGACCCGACCCTGGTGCCGCGGTCCAGCGTCCGGCCACCGCGCTGAGCCGGCCTCAGGTCCGGGACACGAGGTCGAGCAGTTCCGCGTGGGTCGCGGCGTCGGCCGCGGCGATGAGACCTTGGACGCCGGTGTGCACGGGTTCGCCGGCGAGGGTGGTCACGACGCAGCCCGCCGCCCGGCACAGCGCGATGCCGCTGCTGAAGTGCGCGCTGCCGGCCAGGTGCCCGTCGGTGACGTAGGCGGCACGGCGGCCGGCCGCGACCCAGGTCAGCGCCAGGGTGGTGGACAGCACCCTGGGCCGGAACGCGGCCGTGAACCCCTCGTCGGTCAGCAGCCGGGCCGCCCGGAACCGGTCCGCGTTGGGGAACGGCGGGTCGAGGTTGAGGTCGACCAGCCGGCTGGTCGGGTCGGGTCGCGCCGGCTCGTCCCGGCCGTTCGCGCGGACGAAGGCGGCTTCGCCGTCGGTCCAGAACACCTCGTCGGACAGCGGGTCCGCGGCGGCTGCCGCCGTGGTGCGGTCGCCGGCTCGCAGCGCCACGTTGACCGCGACCAGCGGGGTGCGCGCCGCGAAGTTGCGCGTTCCGCACAGCGGATCGACCAACCAGCGGCGACCGGAGGTGGCACCGCCGACCTCGCCGCCCTCCTCGCCGAGGACCGCGTCCGCCGGGCGCGCCTCCCGGAGCACGGCCGTGGTGGCCAGTTCGGCGACGATGTCCGCCTCCGTCGCGAAGTCGTCGCCGGACTTGGCGAACCGCTCCAGCGGGCGGCCGTACATCGCCCGCACGACCCGTGCCCCGGCCTCGGCCGCCCGGATCGCCAGTTCGGCGTCGGTCTCGCTCATCCTTCGGACCCTACGGCGACGGTCGGTCTCGGCCGTACCGCTCGACGAGCGCGCGGCCGATCGAGGCCAGGTGGTCTCGCACGCCCGCGGGGCCGGTGACGTCCAGCCATTCGACCAGCCCGGCGAGCTCGCCGGCGAGCGCGTACTCGTTGTAGCTGCGGATCACCACCTCGATGCGGCCGTCGGCCGTGGCACCTCCCACCCGGAGCCGGTCGCCGAGCACCATCCGGAGCCGGGCCGTCCCCTCGGGTGCGCAGGTCGCCTGGATCTCCAGGGGCGTCCGCCTGCGGTCGACCTCGTCCGAGATCTCGCGCCAGCTCGCGGCGAGGTCGAAGTCGTCGGGCCGGTGCGCGGGATCGCCGGTCGGGTCGACGGACGACACGCGGTCGACCCGGAAGGTCCGCCGACCGGCCTCGGTGTCGCCGACTAGGTACCACCACGGACCCTTGGCGACGATGCCCAGCGGGTGGACGGTCCGCTCGGTCGCGGCGCCGCCGCCGTCGACGTAGCCGAGCCGCACCTGGACGCCGCGGATCACCGCGTCCTGGAGCTCGTCGAGGTGGTGGGGCGGTGGCCGGTGCTCGACCCGGCTCGTCCCCCACCGCTGCGGGTCCATGACCAACGACGACGCCGCCGCCTCGGCCTGCACCCGGAACGGCTCCGGCAGGGCGCGCACCAGCTTGCGCAGCGCCGCTCTCACGGCCGGCGTCGCGGCCGCGGCCGGGCCGGCGACCAGGAACAGGGCGCGGGCCTCACCCGCGGTCAACCCGGACAGGTCGGTGCGGGCGCCGCCCACGAGGCGCCAGCCGCCGCCCCGGCCCTGGATGGAGTACACGGGCACCCCGGCCACGGCCAGGGCGTCCAGGTCGCGGCGGGCGGTGCGCTCGGACACCTCCAGCTCCCGGGCGACGTCCGCAGCCGTCAGCTGCTCGCGCTGTTGCAGCAGCAGGAGGACGGCCATCAGCCGGTCGGCTCGCACACCGGCAACACTCCCACAGCAAACCGGTCACGGGGTGACCGGTTTCGGTCGGCACGATGGCGACCTCGCCGCAGCGGCCGTCGGCCGCGTCGGCGTCGACGCCCGAACGACAGAGAGGAAATGCGATGTTCGATCCGACCGACTTCCCGGAACCGACCCTCGTCCCCGTCAACGGTGTGGAGCTCGAGGTCTTCGAAGCGGGCCGGGAGAACGCGGGGAACCCCATCGTGCTCTGCCACGGCTGGCCGGAGCACGCCTTCTCCTGGCGCCACCAGGTGCCGGCCCTGGTCGCGGCGGGTTACCACGTCATCGTCCCGAATCAGCGGGGCTACGGCTGCTCATCCCGTCCGACCGAGGTGACGGACTACGACATCGAGCACCTGTCGGGTGACCTCGTCGCGCTCCTCGACCACTACGGCTACGACAACGCCACCTTCGTCGGCCACGACTGGGGCGCGTTCGTCGTCTGGGGACTGACCCTGCTGCACCCGGAACGGGTGAACGGTGTCGTGGCGCTGAGCCTGCCCTACCAGGAGCGCGGTGAGGTGCCTTGGATCGAGTTCATGGAGGCCGTGTTCGGCGCCGACTTCTACTTCGTCCACTTCAACCGGCAGCCGGGCGTCGCGGACGCCGTGCTCGACGGCCACACGGCGCGGTTCCTGCGCAACGTGTTCCGGAAGGGCGAGCCGCCGAAACCGCCTCAGCCGGGCATGGTGATGATCGATCTCGCGAGGGCGGAGACCCCCGCGGGCGAACCCGTCATGAGCGACTCCGAACTGGCCGTCTTCGTCTCCGCCTTCGAGTCGACGGGTTTCACCAGCAGCATCAACTGGTACCGCAACCTCGACCGCAACTGGCATCTCCTGGCCGACGTGGACCCGGTCATCCGCAGACCCGCGCTCATGGTCTACGGCGACCGCGACTCGATCCCCAGGTCCGAACGGCTGGCGGACTTCGTGCCCGACGTCGAGGTGGTCGGCCTGGACTGCGGTCACTGGATCCAGCAGGAGGAGCCGGACGAGACGAACCGGGTGATCCTGGAGTGGCTGGAGCGAACCCGCGCCCAGCGGTGAGGGCGGGCCGGAGGCGACTGCGGGCGTCGCCTCCGGCCCGCCCCCCACTGGTGCGGCGGCCTCGTGGCTAGCAGGAGCCGTTCGACTCCTGCATCCCCGTGTTCGCACCCGCGGTCCGCGTCACGATGCTCGGCACGCAACCGGTCTGGTCGAGCGGGAAGCCGTACGGGACGCTGACCGTGGTGGTGGACTTCACGTCCGGACCGGCCGGGTTGTGCTCGCTGCTGCGGGCCGACCAGGTGACGTTGTCGAACGTGTTGCCGCTGACCTGCCAGTAGCCGGCCTCGTCGGTGTAGAAGGTGCCGAGGACGTCCTTGGAGTTCTTGAAGTAGTTGTTGTCCACCCTGGCCTTGGCGCCGGCACGCGAGTTGATGCCGGACTCGTTCAGGCTCACGTAGTAGTTGTTGTACATGTGGCCGATGCCGCCGCGCAGCAGGGGAGCGCGGGAGTCGATGTTCTCGTACAGGTTGTGGTGGTAGGTGATGAACCCGTTCGAGAGGTCGCTCTCGCTCGACCCGACCAGCCCACCTCGACCCGAGTTGCGCAGGATGCTGTAGGACAGCGTCACGTACTGGGTGTTGTTCTTCATGTCGAACAGGCCGTCGTAGCCCTCCGACTCGCCGCCGGACGCGAGCAGGGTGGTGTGGTCGACCCAGACGTTGCGGACGTTGCTCTCCATGCCGATGGCGTCACCCCCGTTGGACGTGGGGGAGCCGGACTTCTTGACGTTCCGGATGGTCACGTTCCGGATGATGATGTTGCGCGACTCCCGGATGTGGATGCCCAACTGGTCGAACACCGCACCGCCGCCGACGCCGATGATGGTGACGTTGCTGATCCGCTTCAGCTCGATCACGCCGGCGGCCGTCTCGCAGCTGTCGCCGGAGACCTTGGCCGTGTTGCCGTGGTTGATGGTGCCCTCGACCTCGATGATGATCGGCGTGCTGCTGCTCGCCCGCGTGCACAGGGCCTGGTGGATCTGGGTGCCCGTGGTGGCCCGGACCGTCTTGCCGCCCTGACCACCGGTGGTCCCGCCGTTCACCGACGCGTACCCGGTGGCGGTGCCGGCCGCCGCCGACGCCGGCGACGTCGCCAGCACCACACCGGCCGACGTCGCGACGGCCAACGCGGCCATGACCGCGGAAACCCGCCATGCGACTGATCGTGTCATCTCATCTCCTGTGTCTTCGGACAGCTGAACGGCACGGCAGGACAGCCGTCGTCGGCGGAGGACGGCTGTCGTGCCGGGGTGCGAGGGGAAGGCGCGTTCGACGTCACCGACCCGGCGTCGCCCTACCGCGGCGGGCAGGGGGCGGGGTGGGCCCGGGATGCGAGCGGGGGCATCATTGCCTCCGGTGATTCGAATGATCGGCTGACGGGTAAGCGCTTGCCTCAAGCTAGTGACCGATTTTCGCGGTGTCAATGAGTGACGGCCCGTTCACGAATGTGGACAACGACGGGCAGGACTTCGACTAATCACGTACATGAATCCGTTCGGCTATGTGAACATCGGCCGTCGTTCCCCTTTTTCAATTCGGCGATCCCGTGCCGGAACCGGAACGCGGTCAACGGGCGTAGGTGAGTTCCGCCCTGCTGATGGACGACCCGGTCACGGTGAAGGCGTAGTGGGCGTCGAAGCCCCCGGTCCCGCGCGGGGCGAAGCGGACCAGCAGGCGCTGGTGGCCGGGCCGGTTCTCGGCCACCTCGGTGACGGTCAGCTGCCCGCCGACCACCTCGTCCTCGGCCCACGTCCGGATCGCGGCGCGGCCGGTGAACCGCCGGCCGACGTCGACGAGCTCGGCGTCCTCGGTGAACGCCCTGGCCACCGCGTCCGGGTCCCCGGCGTTGACCGCGTCGACGTAGGCGCGCACCGGAGGTAGCAGCTCTTCCGCTTGGGCGCAGTCGGCAGGCCCCTCGGCCGACAGCTCCTGCGCCACGGCCTTGATGTTCGCCGGCGTCAGCGCCGGCAGGTCGGCCACCGGCGGGTGGTCGGGGTAGGCCCGGTCCAGCTCGGCGACGATCGAGGTCTCCTCGGCGGCGGTCACGGTGCCGCCCTCGGGGGAGCCGGGCGCGATGGCGAGCCGGACGAGGTCGCGGAACCGGCGGAGGTAGCGGCGCTGCCCGTCGATCAGCTCGCGGGCCTGGCCCGGTTGCCCGTGCCCCGGGTACAGGGTCCGCACCGCGGGGAAGCGGCCGTCCAGCTCGTCGAGCACCTTCAGCCACCCGCAGCTGTTGCCCTCGATCAACGCGGGCGTCACGTTGCCCGTCGCCAGGTCGCCGGAGTAGAGGTCGCCGGTGTCCGCGCGGTAGTACGCGGTCGCCGTGTCCGACTCGCCCTCGGTGAACGTGGCGGTCTCGAAGCGCAGGCCGCCGACCTCCACCACCGCGCCGTCCTCGAAGACCCGGTCCGCGTAGGTGAGTTCGGCCGGGAAGTTCGCGTTCGCCGAGTGCGCCAGAGGGTAGAAGCCGCGCCTGTCCTCCCGCATGGCCTGGTCGGTCGTGCGGGAGGCGTGGATCGGGGCCTGCGGGAACGCCTCGTGGAACGCGCCCGCGCCACCCACGTGGTCGGGGTGGGAGTGGGTGAGCAGGACGCCGACGACCGGCCTGCCGGTCTTCCTGATCTCCGCGATGGCCTGCTCGGCGTCACCCGGTGTGCGCAGGGTGTCCACGACGACCAAGCCGTCCGGCGCGGGGATCCAGTAGGTGTTGACCGAACCGGGGTCGGGCGAGGCGAACCGTCCCGGCCGCGGGTCCGGCGGCGCGGGCGTGCCGTGGTCCGAACAGCCGGTCACCGTCGCGACCGCGCATGCGGCCGCGAGGAGGCGCCGCAATCGCTGAGTCATCTGATGCCTTCGGAATGGTCGTGAGAGCTGGAAGCACTCGGCTGCGAGGTGACCTGGTGCCGGGTCGTCACCGAAGGTCCTCTCCGGATGGTCGACGGGTGGCGGTGGTCACCCGACCGCCTTCGCCGGCAGCGCCTCGTTGCCGTCGGCCCACTGCACCGTCATGGCCACACCGCGGATCTTCCACGTGCGGTCGGCGCGGACCAGGTCGAACCGGTACGTGCCGCCGACCGTCCACAGTGGCCCGTCCAGGTCCGCCAAGCGGTGCGTGGCCTGGAACGAAGCGGTGCACACGGCGGTGTCGCCCTGGAGCGTCACCAGGTGGTTGGCGATCATGTGCTGGGTGGCGTCGAACCCGCCCAACACCCGCGACCAGGAGTCGACGACCTGCGCCGGCGACAGCACGGCCGGCTCGCCGCCGTTCAGGCTCGTCCAGTCCAGCCGCACTTCGTCGGCGAACAGCGCCCGCAACTCCTCCCACTCGTGCTGGTCGGCGTGCCACGCCATGCGCGTGCAGACCTCCACGACGGCATGGCGCTCCACGAGGTGGTGCGGACCCGCCTCGACGGCGCGGTCACTCGTGTCCACTCGGATCTCCTGTTCTGCCTCGGGTGTGAAGCCAGGGAGAGTCTGGACGCGACGGTCCCGGCGCGGAAACAACGATGCGTTGTGCCGGCCACAGCGGAAAGGCGTGGGGTTAGGGTGGTCGTCGTGAGCGACATCGACCTCCGGCACCTGCGCTCGTTCCTGGCGGTGGCGAGCGAGCGGTCCATCACCGGCGCCGGCGTAGTGCTCCACCTGACGCAGCAAGCGGTGTCGACGCACGTGCGGCAGCTGGAACGCGCGCTGGGCGTGGTGCTGCTCGTGCGCACCTCGCGCGGTGTCCTGCTCACCGCGGCGGGGGAGGAGCTGGCCGCCGGTGGCGCGACCGTGGTCGAGGACGTCGCCCGCCTCGCCGAACGCGTCCGTGCCGCGGCCGACGCCCAGGCTGGCACCCTCCGCCTGGTCTGCTGCCCCGCCGCGACCTCCCTGTTCGCCGTGGACGTGGCAGAGGTCCTTGAGCGGGCCGTTCCGGGCCTGCGGGTGCGGTTGATGGGCGCGGACACCCCCAGGCGCGAGCACGAACTGCTCGTGGACGGGCACGCGGACGCGGCGTTCATGTGGCTGCCGCTCGGTGACGTCGGGCTGCACCACGCGGTCGTGCGCCGCGACCAGCGCGTCGCGGTGCTCTCCGCCCGCCACCCCTTGGCCGACCGCGCGGAACTCGGCCTGGGTGACGTCGCCCGGGAACCGGTCCTGCGACCGGACGTCCTCACGTCCCCGGAGTCCGAGCGGTTCTGGTCGGTGGACCCCCGGCCCGACGGCACACCCGCGCCCCTCGGCCCGGTCGTGCCCCTGGTGGCGGACTGCCTGCTGGAGGTGAGCCGGGGCCGCGGCATCTGGCTCGCACCGCGACCGCTGGAAACCCTCATGCCCGCGCCCAACGTGCGCTGGATCCCGATCACCGACGCGGCCGGCTTCGACCTGGCGCTGGTGTGGACCGACCGCGCCCCCGAGGCGTTGATCACGCGCCTGATCGCGGAGGTCCGGACCATCACCGGCCACGAGCAAGGGCTGGACGGGACGTGAAGCCGGATGCGGTGCGGCAGGTCACCCCCGCGGACGAAGCCTTCCTGTGGCTGATGCTGTTCCACGCCTCCCGCTCGGACGCCGAGGACGGCACCACACTCGACGACGTGAAGAACGACCCCGAGCTCGCGCGCTACGTCGAGAACTGGGGCCGCCACGGTGATCTCGGCGTGGTGTGCGAGCGGTCCGGCGAACCGGTGGGCGCGGCGTGGCTCCGGCTCCCCGTCGGCGACGGACGCCTGGCGCCCGGCTTCGTCGCCGACGACGTCCCGGAGCTCGCGATAGCCACCCGACCGGGGCACGAGGGCCGGGGCATCGGATCACGGATGTTGCGAGCCCTGATCGGTCACGCCGCCGGCCGCTACCCGGCGATCACGCTGAACGCCCGACTCGACAACCCGGCGGTCGCGCTGTACCGGCGTTTCGGGTTCACCGAGATCGGCGTGCTGACCAACAGGGTGGGCACGACCTCGGTCAAGATGCTCCTCCGCCCCGTCCCGGAACGCCCGTGACGGCAGTCCCGGCTCAGGGCGTCAAGGCGGGGGCGGCGTGGATGCTGTCCCTGATCTCCCGGCGTGCCGGGCCGTAGACGCGCACCTCCACGCCGATCCAGATGACGCAGGCCAGGGTGAGGATGCCCAGCGCGGCCCACGCGGGAACGAGCAGGGCCACCGGCGTGAGCGCCACGAGAGCTATGGCCATCACGACGCGGACGCCGTTGACCGAGCCCATGTTGCGCAGGCGGAAGCCCAGGTGCCCCAGCACGTAGAGCAGCACGCCGCCGAACAGGGCGTACGGGCCCACACCGTGCAGGTGCTCGTTCGCGGTGTGGCCGTCGGCGCCGGCCAGGTAGTTCATCGTCTTCTTCAGTCCCAGGGCCAGCAGCACGATGCCGGCGATCATCGGCAGGTGCAGGTAGTTGTACGAGTCGCGGGCCAGCGCGGCGCGTTGCGCGCCCGAGGCGTGGTGCAGGATCTTCTCCGCCGTCGGCGCGACCACGTCGAAGTACGCCCACCACAGGGCCGCGGCGATGACGAGGCCGCAGGTGGTGCCGTAGATGATCGGCCACGACACCGGCAGGTCGGCCACGCCGACGCCGACGGCCACGATCGACTCGCCCAGCGCGATGATGATGATCAGGCCGTACCGCTCGGCGAAGTGCACCGCCGAGTGCACGCGCCAGCCGGAGACGCCGGTCAGCAGCACGCCGACGTAGTCGACGGTCAGCGCGAGGCCCCACAGCACGGTCTGGGTCAGGCCCGACGTGAACGACGCGCAGCTCAGGATCACCGTGCCGGACAGCATCGGCGCGGCGGTGATGGCGAGCTGGCGGCGCAGGCTCGCGTCACCGGCGGCGAAGCGCCAGTACGACACCAGGTGCAGCACCCGGACCACCAGGTAGCAGGCGGCGAACACGAGCGGACCCGGCAGGTTGCCCGGGATGTCCACGAACGCCTCGGGGATCGTCACCGACGCGACCAGCATGACCGCCATCGCCGCGAACAGGACGATCCGGGCGCCGTCGTCGTCGGCGTGCACGCGGTTGCCGAGCCACGAGTAGCAGCACCAGCACCACCACAGGATGCCGAGCAGCAGCATCCCCCGGACCACGCCGCGGGTCGTGGGGTCGGCGGCCATGAACTGCGTGACCTGGGTGATCGCGTAGACGAAGACCAGGTCGAAGAACAGTTCGAGGGGCGTCACCCGGGCGCCCTCGTGGACCACCCTGGCCCTGCGTGTGGACATGACCCGGGAGTGTGCCATCCCGACCTGCGCGAACGCATGATCGCTTCGCTCACGGTGAACCGTCGACGGCGGTTCCGGTCGGATAGGACGGACCAAAAAGGACAAGGCGGAGGAACCGGCTCGCGGACGCCCGGTCGAACCGGATCGACCGGCGAACTCCCGGCCGTGGGGCTCCTGGCGCCGGTGATCGCCCCGGCCGGCCGCGGAGCCTGTCGGGGCAGGGCGGTCACGCGCGGGTCCACCGCTGGTTCGCCTGGCTGTTGCAGGTCCAGAGGATCAGCCGGGTGCCGTTGGCGGTGCCCTGGCTGTCGACGTCCAGGCACATGGAGTCGAACACCCGGATCTCACCGCCCGCCCACAACGAACTGCCGGATAGGCCGAGCTGGGCGGCCGTGGCGGAGATCGTCGCGGTGCCGCCACCCCGGTTGAACAGGCCCACGGTCACCGAACCGTCGCTCAACGGCTTGGCGAAGACCTCGGTGTTGCCGTCGTCGCGCACCCGCCGGCCGCCCGCGCCGAGGCTGTTCTGGTTGACCGCCGGCAGTCGCGGGTTGCGCAGGATCGCGGACATCGGGCGTCCTGGGCCTCGCGCCCGCCGCTGCGGGCCGCGCGCATGCCCGAGTTCACCATGGCGTCGACGGCCTGGCGAATAGTGCCTTCGTTGATGTTGCGACATTGAACGTTACAGTCGGCCTGGGCGGAGGCGTGCCCAGTGCCGGCCGACGGCGTCAGGCGCTGCCGCCGCGCACCAGTTCGGTGGCCAGCAGGAGCCCGGGTCCGTCGTCGCCGCCGTGCTCGACCTGCCGCAGGCAGCGGGCGACCAGCTCGCGGCAGACCCGGTCGACGGGGATGCGCGCGCTGGTCAGGGTGGGTTCGGTGACCAGTCCGACCGCGCCGCCGTCGAAGCCGGTGACGGCCACGTCGGAGCCCACCTCCAGGCCGAGCGAGTGGGCGACGTTGACCACGACGGCCGCCACGGCGTCGCTGCCGGTCATGATGGCGGTCGGCGGGTTCTTGCCGGTGAGCAGTTGGCGCGCACGGCGGCGCACGCCCTGGCCGGAGCCGCGGAAGACGGCGGTCCTGGGCAGGCGGACGCCGTGGTGGGCGAGGCGGCGGACCGCACCGTCGAGCCGTTCGAGCTTCCAGTACTGGTCGCCGTCGGCGGCCAGGTAGGCGAACCGCAGGTGGCCGTCGGCGACCAGAGCGTCCACGACCGCGCCCATGCCGGCGGTGTTGTCGACGTCCACCCAGTGCTGCGGCAGGTCCGGGGCGAGGCGGCCGAAGCAGGCGAACGGGGTGCCGCTGTCGGCCAGGAAGCGGGCCCGCTCGTCGTCGACGGTCGACTCCGACAGCACGATCGCGTCCACGGACTGCCGCGCGACGAGGTCCTTGAACACGCCCAGCGGGTCGTCCGGGCGGTGGGTGAACACCAGGACCTGGTGGTCGACCTCGGCGGCGGCCTTCACCAGCGACTGGAGGAAGTGCAGGGTGAACCCCTGCGCCTGGTCCAGCTGCTCGCCGAAGATGTGGTAGCCGAGTTGCGCCGTGCGGCGGGAGCGCAGCGTCTGCGCGGCGCGGTTGGGCCGGTAGCCCAGCGCCCGCATGGCGCTCGTGACCTTCTCGTAGGTCGCCGCGGAGTAGTACTCGTCCCGCCCGTTGACGACGTTGGACACCGTCTGCCGCGACACGCCCGCCGCCGCGGCCACGTCCACGATGCCGACGCGCCGTCGTTCCCGGTCCGCGCCTGCGGGCACCGGCCACCTCCCTCGTCACCGGACACCGTCCCTACCCCGGCCGGCGCCGGGCATGGAACGATCAATGCCAGTCTAGTGCTGCATCTCGGAACGTTGACCCGGTAATCGTGACGCAGCACTAGTGTCCTGCGCCTGAAATTCGTTGAGTAAGTGTAGATTTGTCCGATGGCTCGGACGGGTCGGCCGGTGGCCGCTGTGGTGTTGACCGACGAG
>NZ_JBIVUG010000026.1:0-40404 GCF_044757065.1 Actinosynnema sp. NPDC091369
AACGCCCGAGCCCAGCCCAAGACCGGCTTCGCCACCGACTCACCCATCCGCACCTGGACCCATTACCCCGCCAAGGCTGCGTGACAAGCCACTAGGTAACTGAATGGTCTTGCTCAGCCGGTCGTCCGCGGCCAAGGTCGTTGAACTGCTGGTGCTGCGGCACGAGGTCGCCGTGCTGCGCCGGACAACCCTCGCCCGCGGTTGGGCTGGGCCGATCGCGTGGTGCTCGCCGCGCGTGTTCGCCGACTCCCCCATCGGCTGCGCGAGCACCGGTTGGTGACACCGGGAACCATCCTGCGATAGCACCGGCGCCTGGTCGCGAGGAAGTGGACCTACCCCAACCGCACCGGCCTATCAGCCGCCTGCGGAGCCTCTGTGCTGAACCGGCCAATCTGGACCTGTTCGGTGAAGATGGTGCTCATCACGGCGTCGGCGGCGAGGTGATGATTCAGGTCAGCCCTTGATGGCTCCTGCCATGACGCCCGTGACCAGTTGCCTGCCGCGAACCCGAAGAGGACGAACAGGGGGATGGTGGAGAGCCGTGCTTCGGTGAGGATGAGCAGGTAGTCGGTGTAGTACTGCGACTGGAGTCCTTGGAGGGCTACGGGCAGGGTGGCGCTCTTGCTGTCGAGGACGATGTAGGGCCAGAAGAAGTTGGTCTAGCTGCCCCCGAAGGTGAAGAGGAACAGCATCGCCGCGGCCGGGCGGGCGGCCGGTAGTGCGACGTGCCAGAACGTTTTGATCAGGGAAGCGCCGGAGGTGGGCCAGCAGTGCTACCGGCATGGCGAGGACCACGTTGATTCTCGCGTCCAGCGCGTCCCACACCGACGTCATGACTCACCTCCGCTGCCCATGAGGTCGCCACCCTGGTTCGGCTTCCGGGGAGCGGCCCTCGCTGCCCCGGTTACCCACATCACCGGTCATCCATTCCAATCAACAGCGCGGCAGCGACAGCTCCTGGCGTGGCTATTTCTCCTGAGGGTGTCGAGGTCGAATCAGTAGGAGTGCCCGCCACGACTACGCAGCGGGTCGGGTCGCGGTAGCCGGTTTGGCGATGTCGTCGCGGTGTCTACCTACAATCGTCGCACACGCCGTTGATCAGCGTGTGACGCGGAAGGTGTAGCGAGCAGCCACCTCTGCACCGCTCGGTGAGCGCCGCTCTCCGCTCGCAGTCGCATCGGCCGCACTTCTTGCAGTAAGGTTTTTCGCAGTCAGGGCAAGGCCATCCGCTGACCATGCCGTTGAACCCGCACGCGCAGCTCACTGGATTTTGAGGGCGTCCGTCATCACCGAATCTGGGCCTGTTCAAGTGGAGGCTTGCGACATTCCAGAGGTCGAGCTCGGCGAGGACGCTGTAAGTGCGTTTTTGTCTGGCCGTCGCATTGAGGTAGTAGGTATGTCGCGTCCCCCATGGGGTTGACCAGAAGGATTCTCGGCACACCTGCTGCCGGGGCAGAATTCGGGACAACGGGTGGTCGGTGGGTACGTCTTGGTTCCTGCTCGGGTAGACGCTGGGGTTGTCGACCAGGGCGGCGTACACGACCTTGTTCGTCGACCGGTCGGTCAGCATGATCGCGCCCGTGCACGGTAGTCGGCTCGCCAGGGCGATCGCGCAGGCGACCTGGCTGGCACTGGTCTGGAGGAACAGGTCAAGGAGGTGTTGCCCCGTCACAGGCCCGTGGCCCACGACGCGGTCAACGACGTGCGCCGGGAGGAGCAGGATCCCCGCAATGTCGTCGCAGAGCCGCTCAAGCACGGTGTTCGGCTCGTCCTGGTCGGCCAGCCAGACCGTCGCTTCGGCGTCGTCCGAGACCAGCCGGTGCGCGTACTCGTGCAGCAGCGTGAAATTCTCGCGGCGGGAGTCGGTCGTTTGCGCATAGAGGATAGTGCCGAATTCTGTGAACGACAGTCCGTCGCACCACCCGCCAGCTCCGCGGTTGACTCTGAGTTCCGGCACCGATCTCACGTGGAGACCAATGCCCGTCAGGGCTGCATGAGGATCCGCACTGAGCAGTTGGCGCAGATAGGACGGCACCTTGTAGGCGATTCTTGTGGCATGCTGCTTACGGGTCATGGCGTTCCAGCAGGTCGGGAATCGATCTCAAGGTCCGCAGGACGCCGAGCAGCCCTTCCACCGAGCCGCTGGACTTGTTCCGAAAGGCGGCCGTGGTGAGCATCTTGCCCGTGCGTTCGCGCAAGAATTCGACCGGTACGTCGACTTCGGCTGCCCAGTCGGCGAGGAACGCGCGGACACGATCGTTGTCGAACAAGTCACCCTGCTCGTGGCTGGCCCACGGAGAGGCCACCAGGTTCCGGCGGTCGACACCGAGTTCATCGGCGATCGCATCGACGAGAGCCGGGGCCAGAACGGTCGAGTTCTGCTCCCACTGGAACGCCTGCTGAAGGGTCGCGTCCCAGCCGCGGCTGTTGAGGCGTTCGAGGAACTGGGCGAGGTTGAGCTTCGCCCTCTTACGCGCCAAGGCGAGCTTGCGGCCGTCGAGGGCGACGTCCGGGTCGGGCACGAGTCCGAGCATCTGCGCGACGGGATCGTCGCGGCGGACAGGCGGAGCGCCACCGATGGCTGTCTCCGAGGGCGGTGAGGTGGACTGCGCTGCGGCTTCCAGGGCGTCCAGCCAAGGGGCGAGGTCATCGACGAGTTGGCGTTGTGCGTCGTCGAGGGCTAGGTCGGGAGGGATCGGTTGGCCTCGTCGCAGCGCCTGGAGCGCGCGGTCGATCGGCGTCACGTCGGGATCAGATTCGTGCTCTGACCTGGCGTGGTCATTGGTCATGAGTCCGGTTCACCTCCTCCTGCAGCAACGTAAGGGCCTTCTCGTACAGTTGCCCGACTCTCTGACCGGTAAGGTCGAGTTGCGCACCGATGTCGCGGTTCGTGCGTTCTTCGATGAGCTTGCCTATCACGATGGGGCGCAGTCTGGCATCCGTCGCGTCCAAGACCTCGAACGCCGCGTTGGCCAGCCTCAGCTTCTCCTGCCGCGACATCGCGTCGACGACCGTGTCGCCCGTGGGGTCCGCAGGCGCTTCGCGGTGGATCCACGGATCCTCCGGGTCGAGTTCCTCGTGATCGCGGTCGGTCCTCAGGATGTCCAGGCAGGCGTTCTTGACCGCGAGCTTGAGGTACGCCTCCCAGTTCGGCTGCTCCTGAAGCCTGCCTTCCGCCTTCATGTCGACGAGGCGCTTGAACACGGTCATCATCCCGTCGTTGGCGTCGGCGTGCCGATCGGAGGGCAGGAACCGAGTCGCATAGGCGTGCAGCACGGCGTGGTACCGCTGGTAGAGCGCCGGGACGTCGACCCGGGTCGGCGTTCCCGATGCGGCGTCTGCTTCCTCCCCTGGCGATTCCCGGTCGACGCTCATAAGTGAAGTATGAGGTCGACCCATGTGGCTCACGGTCACGACACTCCAACGGATAGGCCGCCGTCGGTGCTGGTGTAACCGCCGTAGAGCTTGCGGTACCACCGGATGCGCGTGCCCGACCGACACAGGCAGCGACCGGTTCGGTCGGCCGCCGCCCGCCGCACCAACCCGGGAGGCAGCCCGCTCAGATCGACATCGACCCGGCGGTCCACGAGGGGCAGGCCGGTCAACTGCTTGACGACCTCCGCGGCGGCCACCACGCCCGCGAACCACGACACCTGAGGCGCCGCGACGGCGACCACGTCGTCTGCCGACGCCTGACCACCGACGCCACGAACTTCGACCTCCGCGTAAGCCTGGCGGACCAGATCGCTCAGGGGCGCCGCGATCAGGGACTCCCGCCGGGCGGCGGGCAACCTGCCCGCGGCGACGGCCGTGTCGACGTCGGCCACCGTCAGCCGTGCCCCGTCCTGGAGCAGCGCGAGCACCCGTTCGACGGTCAACCCGGTGGCTTGCGCGTATACGCCGGCCTGGGTCTGGGGCGGGTCCGCGCTGATGTAGTCACAGAACGGACACGCGAACCCGTCCGCGAACCCTTCACGCTGCGCGTGCAGCGCCAGCCCTGACACCCCGACCGACAGTGTCGAGCGCGCCAGGACGTCGGTCACGTCCAGCCGACCGCCGATGGTGTCCACCGACGAGACGATCAAGCCGTCGAACCCCGGCTCGTCTCGCTCACGAGCCCACGCTGCGACCGTCCGGGGAACCGGAACGGCTGGCAGCCCGAGGTCGGTCAGGCGCGCCGCGAAGAACTCCGCCTTCCAGCCCGTTTCACCACCGAGCAGGGCCGGGTAGCGGAACGGGTTGCGGTGGGAGTCGATCGTGTCGGCGTCGATCACGATGATCTCGATCGGCCGCGCCACGGGGTTCTGGGTCAGCTTGGGGGCGAGCGCGGTCGCCACCAGCGCCAGGGTGCTGCTGCCCACCGAGCCGGCACCCGCGACGGCGAGGCGCAGCGAGCGTGCGTCGGACACGGAGGTCGATTCGGCACGCAGTTCGGGCGCAGCGGTCAGCCTGTGGTCGACCAGGTTGGTGACGTAGGACTCCTCCACGGGCACGCCGGGAAAGCCCTGCCGTCTAAGCACTTCCAGCAGCAACTGGCTGACGATCAAGCAGCTCGCCGCGTGCACTCCGAGGGCATGGTTCGGCAACGGCCCCAACGGCTGGGGTCTGCGGCCGAGGCGGACGGTGTAGTCGTCGCCCCCGATGCCGAAGTCACCCGGTGTGACCTGGTCGCCGAACGTCACGATGATGTCCCGGCGCGCGGCATCGGCGGGCTGCGGGCGCACCGAGTGCAGCGCAGCGAGCAGTTCCGTCGTCCCGGTGCTGTTCCACCAGTTCGCCGCCAGAGTCACGGAGACCTCGACGGACACGCCGCCGAACACACGGGCGGCCATCGTGACGAACGCCGCGAGCGCCGTCGTGTACGCGCCTGCCATGTCCGGGCCGGTTCGGATCACGACATGCGTGCCGTCCAGTGCTCGCAGCAGTTGCGGCGCGACGGTGCCGCCACCTCCCGCTCCCAGGAGGCGCAGCCGTGGGTCGATGTACATCGGCTTCTCCTATTCGGTCCGAATCCACCGGTCGCGAGTGCCGACGGGGAGGTCGCGCCAGCGTCCACCTTCACGTCGCAGCACCGCGCAGGCGTCCAAGCCGCGTCGTAGCCCCAGGCCGAAGAAGGGCACCACGACCGACAGGGCGCCTTCGTGGATGAGCGCGGGGTTGGCGTCATCCGCCCGGGAGTGGAACGCCTCGTACGGGTGCGAGTGGATCCTCGCGACGTAGAGTTCGTCGGCGTCGACGGCCAAGGCGAGTTGCATCTGTCCCTTCCGGGTGACCTCGACCGAGACTCCTGTCGCGCCCCGCCTCGGAACCTGGTCCGGGATGACCAGCGCCACCCCGTTCGGACCGGCTTTGATCATGGCGGTGCCCTCGTTGCCGCAGGCACCGCACTCCTCGAAGTACGCGCCCGCCTGCGCGAGAACCTCGGCGGGCACGATCAAGGTGCTCATAGGCCGACTTTCACGAGCAGATGCGCGATGAGGGCGTCCGCCCGGAGTACGTACCGGACGGCATCCCACCTCTCGGCGTAATGGCTCTGGTGTGCGTAATAGCCGAGCGTTCCGCTCACGCACACCCACGGCACGCCCAGAACCGGGTGGATCCCGTGCGCGAAGCCCGGGATCCACCGCTCGACCGGAAGCACGGCGCCGTCCTCGTCGACCAACGCGACGTCGAACGGCTCAGCGTCGTACCGCGTCCCGTCGAGCCGAAGGATCCACGACCCATCCGGCCGGACCAGGGTCATCCGCAGAGCAGACCCTTCACGGCAAAGATCGAAGGCACGCGCGCCCAGCCGGCGGCGCGCCAGCTCCACCTCGGCGTCCAAGAGGTCGGCCAAGACGGCCGCGTGCAGCGCCATCAGCCGTCCACCTGCGGCTTGCGGTTGACAAGGACCAGCACGTCGCCCTCGACCACACCGGCTTCAGCCAGCGTCGCGGTCGGGTCCAGCTCCGCATCACCACCCGTGCGGGGCAGCGTGAGCGCGTAGTCACCCGCGGTCAGCTCACCCTTGGCGACGAAGTGCTTCACGGCCCTGTCGGTCACCTCGGCCACGGCGTCGTCCGGCTTGACATTGTCCTTCAAGCTGTGACCGGCCAACGTCCGAACAGTGACCTTGAACGGACGGTTGCCGGCGTTCTCCCGCGCGTCGTCCTGGCTCGTCGAGCTGATGGTCTCCGACATCTCGTTCTTCCTTCCGTCGTCCCCCTCACCCAGGTAGACGACGGAGGCGCCCCAAGTGAAAATCCGCAGGTCAACTCCAGTAACGCAGCACCATCGCGCTGCTCGACCAGCCCAGTCCACGCTGTCCCGCGATTCACGCCACACCTGGAAGTGATCACGACGACGGTTCCAACAATGCCTGACTCCGCGCTGGTCAGCTTGGCGCGGATCTCCTCGTACAGCGCCCGGTAGTCCGGTTCGGCAGCCTTGCCGGTGTCATCGGCGGATTCGGCTGGCGCGGGCGGTTCCGGGGCCGGTGGCGGGCCGGTGGGCGGCTGTGCGGGCGGTTCCGGGGGTGGTCGGGTTGTCGGACAGGGCGGAACCCCTTTTTCATGTGATGTGGACAGGAACGGAGGACGTCGTCCACGGGCGTCACCGGGGGTTGCTCGACGTGGCAGTCGACCGAATCCATGTGCCGTAGTGCGCCGCCGCAGCGCCATACCGTCGCCACCACGGCGATCACTGGGCGCTTGCGGCCCCGCCAGTCTGCGTCCGATCGCGTCGGTTCAGGCCACCAGGCGGCCATATCAGCAGGTCAGGGCGCGTTCAGGACGTTCGGCGCACAGTGGAAGCGGTTCACCCCAACGGGTGGCGTTTGGCGCCGGTTGGCGGGATTCACCCGTTCGGGACGACCCCATTTGGCGTTGGTCAAAGAACTGGAGCTACCCGCTCCTGATTTCGCTCCTAAACAGCGTTCACCAAGATCGTAGAGTTACCGTTCCGTGACCAAAAGAAGATCGGCACCAGCGCGCGAAAAAGCCCGCTGACCTGGGTAAACATCCAGATCGAGCGGGCTTCTTCAGACCGTCGGGACGACAGGATTTGAAACTGCGACCCCTTGACCCCCAGTAGAGGGGTCGCCGTCGAGACCCTCCGCGAGTGTCTCCAGATCGGTCAAGTCGAAGAAATTCGGGGCGGCATGTCCCTTTGGGTGCCTTTTCGCGGAGTTCAGGGGTGCTGAAGGTGTCGCACCGCGGCATCGCTCCTCTACCGGAGGCTCTCATGGTGAACGAGTTTCACGGCCGTGCGGACGGATCCGCCGACGACCACGCTGGCGGTCAAGCGGTGGTCGACCTTGACGGGATCGCTCCAGATGTCGAGGAGCAGGGGGATGGTCTGCGGCTGTTGCACACCCCGGCGCAGGCGGCGCGGGCGTTGTCGGTGCGCGAGTCGTGGTTGCGTCGTATGGCCGGGCGACGAGAGATCCCGTGCACCTTTTTGGGCAAGCATCTGCGGTTCTCCGACGCCGACCTGTTGGCGATCGTCCGGGGCGGCGCCCGCACCGCACGCGGTGATGCGGGCAGCTCGTCGTCGCGGTCGGGTGGCTTCCGGCGCCGCTGAACACAGATGTGTTGCTTTCTGGCCGATATGGAGCGTCACTGTGCGTCCGTCCGGTCCCGGACGGACGCACGGATTTGCTGAAAGGCAGGGTTTCGATGGCATGGGTTGAGAAGCACGGTGACGGGTTCCGGGTGCGCTACCGGCTGCCCGACGGCGCTTTGGTCTCCGAGAAGGGATTCGCGACCAAGCGTGAGGCCGACGACCGGGCTGCGGACGTCGAGTCCGACCATCGGCGGGGCCGGGTGGTGGACCCGCGGTTGGCTCAGCTCCCGGTCGGCGAGTGGGTGTCACGGTGGGTCGAGGCGCACGACGTGAGCGGTGTGACAGCGGCGACGTATGACTCGCATCTGCGCAACCACATCCTGCCCCGGTTCGCCACGACGGAGTTGGGCGAGCTGTCGCGGTTGGTGATCAAGGCGTGGGCGAAGACGTTGCGGCGGTCGTTGAGCGAGCGCAGCGTCGCCGACATGGTCGGGCTGCTGTCGATGATCCTGGGCGAGGCGGTCGACGAAGGGCTGATCGGGTCCAACCCGTGTCGCAGGCTGCGGCTCAACTCAGGCGATCAACCCGAGCGACCGCACGCCGACCCCGACGAAGTGACCGCGCTGGCCGAGCGCGCATCGGCCCGCAACGGCGTCCTGATCGTCACAGCCGCGTACACCGGCATGCGCTGGGGTGAACTGGCCGGGCTGCAGTGGTCACGGGTCGATCTGGACAAGCAGGAGATCCACGTCGACGCCCAGGAGGGCGCGCTGCACGAACTGCACGGCAAGCTCCACCTCGGCCCGCCCAAGACCCCCGCCAGCGTCCGCACCGTGCACCTGCCCAAGTTCCTCGCCGAACTGCTCGCCGAGCTGCGCTGCGAGAAACCCACCGCGCGGTTCGTGTTCACCGGACAGGACGGCGGGCTGCACCGACGCTCCAACTTCCGTCGCCGGGTCTGGCTACCCGCCGTGCGGGGCGACTCGACACTGGGATGGGCGCCGATCAAGCCACACATGCACTTCCACGACCTGCGCCACACCCACAAGACCTGGCTCATCGAAGACGGCGTACCCGAGGTCCTGCAGCACAAGAGGATCGGGCACAAGTTCCGCGGCGTCATGGGCGTCTACTCCCACGTCACCCGCCCGATGATCGACGCCATGCTCGCCGGACTCCAAGCCCGATGGGAGCAATATGGGAGCAAAACCCTGTGACCTCTTCGGAGCAGCAAAGGTGGTCAAGATCTTTTGCTCCCATTTTGCTCCCACGAACGATCAACGGCCCGCAGACGAAGATCGTCTACGAGCCGTTGACCAGGCAAAACCCACTGTGGGCGATACTGGGATCGAACCAGTGACCTCTTCGGTGTGAACGAAGCGCTCTCCCGCTGAGCTAAACGCCCTTATTCAGTTCTCACTCCCGCTCTCGCGGTGTGGTCATAGCTTACAACATCATCCCCGCGAACCAAAAATCGGGCTCTCCAACCAGCTCCACTCGAGCCCGAACCAGCCGCCGACCAGCGAGAACGCGCCGAGCAGCCAGCACGTCACCGCCACCACGAGACCGGTGGCGACCAGCACCAGGCCCTTCACCAAGAGGTTCTGCCGCTTCAGCCAGGCTACCCACGCGTCGTAGTAGCGCTTGGCGAACCTCAGCACCCGGCCCGCCCACTCGAACTCGGTGGCCAGGATCGCCAGGCCGGCGAAGACGACCAGCCAGCCCGGACCCGGGTACGGGATCATCAGGATGCCCGCGACCAGCACCAAGCCGCCGACCACGCCGACACCGATGCGGTAGGTCAGGTTCAGCGCGGGGTTGCTGCGGAACCGGTGGCGGCGCCCCGTCCCCTTGTCGGTGTCTTCGCGCTGCTCTGTGCTCATGCGCACATCATCGCTCATTCGTGGTTCACGCGGTGCCTACCTGGCCGGATGCGAGTACGGACGACGGTTGAACGGGCGCTGTGCGGCCTTCTTCAAGCGAGATCCCGAAGCGGTGTGCCGTCGCGCGCGTCCGCCGGCCACGCCGGCAGCCGCACGTCCCGAGTATCCGCCGTGACGTCGAATGTGGTCAACGCCACAGGCTTCACCTCGCCGGTCCCCCAGACCACGTAGAGCTGCCGCGTCACGTCGTTGGAAGGCAGGTCCATCGGCGCCACCCAGGCGGCGTCGACGTCGGACAGCAGCACGGCCACCGCGTCGCCCGATGTGTTGCGCAACACGGCCCTGCTGGTCGTCGGGTCGGCCGCGATCCGCAGCGCGCTCCAACTGCTCAGTCCGCACGTCCTGCTGCGCGACTCGATCGTTGAGCTGGGTGATCCGCAGTCCCGCGATGCCGACCCCGGCGGCCACGGCCGGCACTGCTGCGGCCACCAGCACCCCGTGGGCCCAGCCGTTGGACTGTTGCTGTGACGTCGACGACACCGACGCCTGCGGTGTGTGTTCGATCGTCTCCATCAGCCGTGCCCGCAGTCGTTGGGCGTGGCGTACTGACGGACCGACCCGCCCGGCACCGCGGTCACTTCCTGGTTCGCGTGAACCTCGTCACGACACCGCGCGCACTCCGACACGTGAACGCCTGCTCATCAGGTTCGAGCGCGTGTATCGCGTACGCGCCCGCGAGTTCCTCCCGAGGGCACCGCTGCCCGGTCACCGTTGCGCTTCTGTCGTGCCGTCCCCGCTCTCCCACGCGGACCGCAGCGACGCGCGCAGTCGGCGGATCGCGGCGAACGTGCGCGACTTCACCGTGCCGAGCGGCACACCGGTCAACGCCGCGACCTCGACCTGCGTGTAGCCGCCCAGGCAGGACAGCGCGAGCACCTGCCCCTGGTCCTCCGGCAACCCCCGCAGCGCCGCACGCACCTCCGCACTGACCACCTCGATCAACGCCGCGTGGTCCGCACCCTCCGCCGATGTGACGTTGCGCTCGGAGACCTCGTCAGTCAAGGGCGCACTTCGTCTACGCTGGGTCATCTCGCGGCGGACCGCGTCGACCGCGCGGTGGTGCACCACGGTCATCAGCCGTGTGCCGAAACCGCCGCGGGAGCCGTCGTAGGCCGCGGGGTTGCGCCAGAGGGCCAAGAACGCCTCCTGGACGACGTCCTCGGCCAGGCCGGGATCGACGCAGATCCGCCGGGCCGGCGAGTACGACGGTGTCGCGTACCGGTCGTAGAGTTCGCCGAACGCGGGGCGGTCACCCGTCGTGACCCGGGCGGCGAGTTCCACGTCGGTCGGGCGGTGGCCGGTGTCGCGTCGCGGTGGAGGTGAGTCAGCCACCAGAGAGGTCCTCACGTCCAACATTCGCGCAACAGCCGGTACCGGGGTCAGGTCAAACCCAGCAAGATGGGTGCAGCCGGACCCAGTGGATACGGAACGCATCGAGGTGGTCGCCCAGTGGAGTTGTATGGGCCCGATCGGGTGATAAACCCCCTGGAGTCGAGCGTTCCTCGCCACATATACGTCACAGGAAGAGAACTCGGTCGTTCCATTGGCCGGGAAGGGAGAAGAGGGTAACGACGATGCGCAACGACCACGTGACACTCCGCTCAACAGCGGTCTTCGACCTGCTGGCGCCGCGGACCCCGGCCGTCCCGGTGCAGGTGGAGCTTCGTTATGACACGAAAGACCCGTACGCGGTAGTCGCCGCGTTCCGCACCGGCCGCGCCGGGTGGGTGGAGTGGGTGTTCGCCCGCGACCTCCTCGCCGACGGCCTGATCGCCGACGCGGGTGACGGCGACGTCCGCATCCGCCCGGCCGCAGACGACCCCGAAGTCGTCGTGATCGAACTGAGCTCGCCGTCCGGTCACGCCATGTTCGAGGCTTCGGCGCAGGAACTGGCCGACTTCCTCGACCGGACCTACGACGTCGTGGTGCCCGGCAACGAGCACCTGTGGGTCGACGTCGACGAGGCCCTGACCCACCTCATCTCCAACGACCTGACGTAAAAGCGCAGGTAGCGGGCCTGCGAGGGGATCAAGGGACCCCCGATTTGATCCCGCTGCGGTGCATGTAATAAAGTTCCTCTCGCACCGGGGAAGACCGGAACGACAAGCCCCAAAAGGGAAGTTCCGCGAAATCCACGGAGCATGCGGATGTAGCGCAGTTGGTAGCGCATCACCTTGCCAAGGTGAGGGTCGCGAGTTCGAGTCTCGTCATCCGCTCGGCGAAGGGCCCCTTGGGCTCAAGCCTGACTCCTGAGTGCTAGCCTTCAGGAATCACGGCGGAGTGGCCGAGTGGCTTAGGCAAGGGCCTGCAAAGCCCTGTACACGGGTTCGATTCCCGTCTCCGCCTCGGACGATTAGCTCAGCGGGAGAGCACTACCTTGACACGGTAGGGGTCACTGGTTCAATCCCAGTATCGTCCACCAGAGAAGTGCAGCTCAGAGGGCTCGTCGGTGATCACGCCGACGGGCCCTCTGGCGTTGGACCGTCATCTGACCGTGGGTCTCGCCTCCACCCCGCTGACGCCGCCACCCGGCTACACCGGTCGACGGGCACGAGACCAGGGCAACTTCCGGTTCCTCGCCCTGCTTTGTGCCTTGATCGCCTGACCGTCAACCGACCGCGATACCCGCCACCGCCACAAGACGGTGACGGACGCGCTCGGAGGCCACCAAAGCCGCGTTCGTCGGACCCGGCAGTAGGCAAGTACCTCTCAGTGGCCCGCAGGCTCTCGTGGCCGAGGGCAGCCGAACCCGCCGCCCGAAGTTCGACCGGCGCAGCAGCCCTCCGTCCAGACCGGTGAAGACGTGGTTGTGCGTCTGGTCGGCCCGATGCCCGGTGATCAGGTCGACCAGGAACGGCGGCAGATGCACCGTGCGGACGCCCGCCTTCGACTCGGCGGCCCCAGCTCCAATCGGCCGCCCACCTCATGGAGCGCTCTCTTGTCCGGGTCGATCGCCGATGCCCCGCGGGCCAGGTCCACCCGGCCCCACCGCAGCCCGGCCAACTCATCCCAACGCAGCCCCGTGTACGCCGCCGTGACCACCCACACGCCGTACGCGGGTAAACACCGCTGGGCCATCGTCCGCACCCTGCCACGGCGAAGCATGAGGCCGCTCCTCCTGCTCACCGGTGTTGACCCGCGACCGCCGACACGGGTTCGCCCGATCAACCCCTCGTCGACCGCCTCACCGAGCAACATCGACAACAGCGTTACAGCATCGCCCACGGTGCGCTCGGCCACCGACCACCGCAGCGTCTTGGCCCGCCCCTTCACCGCGATCCGGGAGAGCTCCCTAACGGCACGTCACCGAACCGCGG
This sequence comes from Actinosynnema sp. NPDC091369, assembly GCF_044757065.1. Lineage (NCBI taxonomy): Bacteria > Bacillati > Actinomycetota > Actinomycetes > Pseudonocardiales > Pseudonocardiaceae > Actinosynnema > Actinosynnema sp. NPDC091369. The sequence continues at coordinate 12,803 of NZ_JBIVUG010000026.1, forward strand.
CAACACGTGCTTGCGCAGGTACGAGTCGTACTTCGCCCACGTCGTCGCACTCACATCGTGCGCGTCCGCCCACACCGGCACCCACTCCCCCAGCGGCATTCCGCCCACCGAAGGATCCACCAACCTCCCCCGACGCTGATCCGACTCGATGTCCCTCGCCCGACCGCCACCGAACGATCGGCGAACCCGGCCTCCGAACCCAACGTCCCGTCCGGCAACCGGAACCGCACCCGGAAACCCGAACCGGGGCTTCTCCACACCCGCCACTCCTCGTCGACCACGAAACCGCGCCCCAGCGAGCGCAGCAGGCATGGGCGCTCCAGAAAGGACAGTCGCCGAGTATCCGTCGAGCACCGAACCAACATCACCTCCACTACGGCACGAACCCTCCGCAGTACAACCCGTCGGTCGTTACGGCCTTGACCGGGGCCGCCGATCACGAGTCGGGCGCGGCCCTCCGGTGACGACCGCGCGCAGGTCCTCGGCCGAGAACCGAAGATGCCTGCCGACGATCGTGCCGACAACTCCGCCGCACGTGCCGGCGTGAACAACAACAACTACCCGCCATCGCCAACGGGCTCCACGCCCGTCTCCGTGTCGACGCCGCTGCCCGAAGCCACCATCGTTCCTCCACTGGGCGCTCGATGCGCTCGCACCGATGAACGCGTCTGCCCCTGAACTTCGCAAGAGGGGCTCCCGCAGAGGACACTCGGCACTCCGCTGAGCGGACTTCAACCGAACGGGCTGTACGCCGCTGCCGTGTTTTTCGTGGCGGTGACCACTCGCAACCTGATCGACGAGCATGAGCCCGCAGGTCTTCAACACAGCTCGAAGGCGGGATCTCCGTTTCAGGCCGGTGGCCGCGGCGGGAAGACTGGATCACGGCCGGCCTCGGCGAGTTCGACGCGGACTGGCGAGCGGGCGACATGGTCGACGATCTGCTGGGCCTGCTCGCCGGCGTCGTGACCCCGGATGGCGGCCGTGCCCTGTCGGCTGACGAGATGGCTGTGCTGGAACGAGAGCAGGTGAGCGTGTGCGCGATCATCGGCTCCACGACCTCGGTCGGCCGCTCAGGCAGGACACCGGCGTTCCGACCCGTGGGGCGACTGCTCGCGAGGTAGGCGAATCGGTGGCCGGCGGTCGGCAGCAAGGTAGTGGCATAGCTCGAATGGTGCGTGCGGACGTTGCTGCACCTGGTGGCCTGGACCGTCCGGGCGGTGACCGAGTCGGGTTCGGACATCGGTGGCGTGTGGGCGATTCGATCCGGCGGGGGGGGGGGCCCCCCCCCCCCGGGGGGGGGGGCCGCCCCCCCCCCCCCGGGGGGGGGGGGGGGGGGGGGGGGGGGGGGGGGGGGGGGGGGGCGCCCCGGGGGGCCCCCCCCCCCGCGGGGGGGGGGGCCCCCCCCCCCGCCTCGACCGGTGGTGCGAGTGGTTACGGCGTGGTCGGCAGGAGGCAGGAGTAGCTCAGGGGGAGCAGGTTCACGAAGGTTCCGCCGGCTCCCGTGCAGATGGCACGGGCCTCGGAGACGCGCCGGTTGGTGGACCCGAGCGGGTTGAACACGCAGACATAACCCACCGGGTTCACGGTGAGGGTGAGCACGCCCCCCGTCGCGATGCACAGCTCGGTCGCGTTGCCCGTGCCCGAGCCCGGTCCCGATCCCGGCGGGGTGCTCGTGTTCTCGCAGCTCGCGTGGATGTCGGGGTCCGGCGCGGGTCCCTGGCAGGTGTCGGTGCCGAGGCCGCCGTCGAGGCTGTCCTGGCTGCCGTCGTTGGACGCGCCGATGAGCGTGTCGTTCCCGGCGCTTCCCGAGATGGTGTCGATGCCGAGGCCGCCGGTGAGGGTGTCGTCGCCCGTGCCGCCGGTGAGGGTGTCGTTCCCGTCGCCACCGTTGATCGTGTCGTTGAAGTCCGAGCCGGTGATGGTGTCATTGCCACCGTTGCCGTTGATCGTCTTGGCGGGGTTCGTGCCGCCGCAGTCGATCGTGTCGTTCCCGGGAGTTCCGGTGACGACGGTGTCGGTCTGGGTCACGCCCGCACTCACGACGCAGTTGACCGCGGCGTGAGCCGTCAGAGGGCTGACCGCCCATAAGAACGGGATGGCGAGGACGCCGGCCAGCGTGGCGACAGCTCCCCGACGGATCTGGCTCTGCAAGATTCTCATGTCCATTTCCTTGACACATAGTCAGCGATGATTCGCACAGCGTGACACGCCGGCGAAGAAAATCGATCGGACGGGAATGCACTCCGCCCGCAGCCCGGCGCGGCCACGGCGCCCACTTCCTCCACACACGAAAACCTCGGCTCGTGGTGCGGACCGCTCATGGCGGCCCGGTTCACGTCACCGAGGTCTGGGGTGTGACACAGGACGTTACTCCTGTTGCCGCAAGGATCGGCGCTGCGTCGCCCGAATGGACGCACGCCTTGCACATCAGCCGGACCATTCACCGCGTGCGAACGGGTGTCGCTCGATCGAACACTCCGGCCCAGGTCTCGCACCGGACACGACAAAACGAGAGCGGTTGACCTCCGGTCGATTGGCGCGATCGGCCCGAGTCCCGTGCATCGGCACAAATGATCGACGCGCCCCAGACGGGACGACACTCCCCCTCCGCGAGGACCCGGGACTCCCGCCTGGTCGGACCGGTGCGCCCCCGCCGAAGGCATGGCGGGGGCGCACCGGCCGGATTCCGGCGTCAGAGGCCGAGCAGGGGGAAGAGGACGGCGCCCGCGGCACCGAGGATCCCGGCGACGGTGCCGTTGACGATTCCGATGACGGAGTCGATCAGGCCGCCGATGATGACGATTCCCATGATGAGTTCTCCTTGTGTCGAAGATTTGGCGTGCTGTGACTTCCTCGTTTCCCGGGCACGTTCGATGACGCCGACGGGACGGCACGAGTGGCTGAATGCGCAGACGGCGCGGTAAGCGATACATCTCGAGCCGGCCGACACCGCTCCGGATGCACAAAACCCGGTGCGCGCTCCACCTCCGATCGATGCGGAGGTGGCGCCACCGGGGTCCGGGGTAACAAGCACCAACCTATACCCTCGACCGGATGATCGGCCCCTCAGTCGCCCAAATGGCCGTACGCGACGCGCGATTCGATGGGGACGGAAACCACCCAGGGGAATCCTCGGCGTATTCGGACAGTGGCGATGGTGACCAACAACACCGGAATCGGTGTTTGACCCCCTGGGCGCGCACGAGGTGGGCGCATTCCGCCGTCGCCGGGAATTCCTCGCATCGGGATGACGAACCGCTGTTCCACTTGCAAATACGACGAATGAGGCACAGGGTTGCCCCAGAGCGCAGCCGGATCCGATGCGCGGCATCGACCGCCGACGAGATCACCTCCCGATCACCGGGGGAACGCGCCGGTGAGGGCAGATCGACCACAGAAGCTGCGCTCTTGCCACAACAGACCTCCTCGAGCTTCGTCAACGGCGCCGAGGAAGGACCGAACCACTACACGATGTGGAGAAGAATCATGCGATCGACCACGCGCAGCACCACGGCGGTACGGGTCCGACGTGCCCTGATCGGGATGGGAACCGTGGCGGGGTTCGCCCTCGTGGCTCCCGGCTCCGCCTACGCCGCCGACCCCGCCGGGTGCGTCCGGTCCGGCGAGAACGTGACCTGCACGGCGGGCGTCCCGGCCGGCCAGGTCCTCGACGGCACCGCCAACGCCAACACCATCACGATCACCGGCGGCCCTGTCGCGGGCACGATCAGGGGGTTGGGCGGCAACGACACGATCACCATCACCGGCACCGCGGGCATCAACGGTGCGACAGGCCCTCCCGGTGCGAACGGCACGGCGGGCACCCCCGCGGGGACCGCCGGTGGCAACGGCGGCGTCGGGACCAGCGGCGGCGTCGGCATCAGCAGCACCGGCATCGTCGACGGCGGCGACGGCACCGACCAGGTCACCGTCACCGGCGGTGGCGGTGGCAACGGCGGCTCCGGCGGCGTCGGCGGCATCGGCCTGAACAGCGGCGCGGGCGGTGCCGGCGGCAACGGCGGCGTCGGCGGCGTCGGCGGAGCTGCCAACGTCGGGTCCGTCGTCGGCGGCGTCGGCGGCGACACCGTCAACGCGACCGGCGGCAAGGGCGGCGTCGGCGGCGTCGGTGGGCTGGGCGGCAACGGTGGGGCCACGGCAGGCGGGGCGGGTGCCGGCGGTATCGGTGGCGCCGCGGGCGTCGGTGGTGTCGGCAACTCCGGGACCATCAACGGTGGCACCACGGACACCGGCATCGACAACATCACCACCACCGGCGGTGCCGGCGGCGCGGGTTCCTCCGGTGGGATCGGCGGCTGCGGTAGCGGCGGCGGCGCCGGTGGCGTGGGCGGCGCCGGCGGCGCGGGTGGCATCGGCAACTCGGGGACCGTCAACGGCGGCTCCGGGGCGGACGCCCTCAAGACCAAGGGCGGCCTCGGTGGCCTCGGCGGCCCCGGAGCCAAGGGCGGCAACGGTCTGAGTGCCACGCAGCCCGGTGGAGCGGGTGGCGTCGGCGGTGCCGGCGGTGCCGGCGGCGGAGGCAACTCCGGGAACGTCAACGGTGACGCGGACAACGACGTCATCACCAACACCGGTGGTAACGGTGGTAACGGTGGTGCCGGCGGCAACGGTGGCACCGGGTGCGCCGGTCCCGGCGGCGCGGGCGGTCTGGGCGGCGCCGCGGGTGCGGCCGGCACGGGCAACGCCGGAACCGTCAACGGCGGCACCGGGGTGAACACCATCACCAACCCCGATGGCGCTTCCGGTCTGGTCGGCGCCAACGGCGTGGCCGGCGTCAACAACGGTGGCGTCTGCACCTGCTGACCGACGGCGACAGACCCTGTCACGGGGCCGGTGTGCCTGGCGAATCGCCAGGCACACCGGCCCCGTCGTGGTCGCCGGTGGAGTTCGCGGCGGCCGCTCTCAGCCCAATGGCGCCCGGCGCCCGGAGCGCAGGGGCGCGCCGGCGTCGTGCAGGTGGCGCAGCACTTGGGCGTAGGAGGACCGCAGGCCGGCCTTGCTGTAGGGGATGCCGTTGCGGGCGCAGAAGTCCTCGACGACGGGCTGTGCGCGGCGGAGGTTGGGGCGGGGCATGTGCGGGTAGAGGTGGTGCTCCACCTGGTGGTTGAGGCCACCGAGCAGTGCGTCGACCCACCGTCCACCCGTGACGTTGCGCGAGGTGAGGACCTGCTTGCGCAGGTGGTCCAGGCGCTGCCCCTTGGCGATGATGGGCATCCCCTTGTGGTTGGGGGCGAAGGAGCAGCCCAGGTAGACGCCCATGAGTCCCTGGTGGACCGCGATGAACACGACCGCCTTCAGCGGGGACAGCAGCAGGAACACCGCGGTCAGGTACCCGGCCGCCGGGAGGAGTTGCAGCGCGGCTTCCCGCCAGGGGTGCTTGAGCTCCCCGTGCCACAGCGCCTGCAGACCCGAGATCCGCAGCACGACCGCTTCGGCCAGCAGCAGCGGGAAGAACAGGAATGCCTGGTACTTGGTGATCCACCGGTACAGGCCGCGCTTGTCGCCGGCCTGCGCACGGCTGAAGGCGATGGCGTGGATCTCGATGTCGGGGTCGTGGTCCTCGTGGTTGGGGTTGGCGTGGTGGCGGTTGTGCTTGCCGACCCACCACTGGTAGCTGATCCCGGTGACACCGCCGTGCAGGTGGCCCACGAGGTCGTTGTGGCGGTGGCTGCGGAAGATCTGCCGGTGCCCGGCGTCGTGACCGATGAACGCGAACTGGGTGAAGACCACGGCCAGGAGCACCGCGGTCAGCACCTGCCACCACGAGTCGCCCAGCAACGCCATCGCCGTTCCTACCGCCGCGAGCAGCAGGACGTTGATCGCCATCCGCGTCGCGTAGTACCCGCGGCGCCTGTCCAGCAGGCCGGCGTCCTTGAGCTGCCGCGTCAAGCGGGCGAAGTCACTGCCCTGCCGGGAATCGGGAGGTCGTGTCGCTGCGGTGGGTGAGGAGGTCATGAACATCTGCTTTCCGGGGGACGGACGCGTCCGCTCCGCTACCCCGGTGTCCGCGACCTGGGGTTGGAGTGGGTGTGGGAGGAGAGGGACCGGCCGATCAGTCGGCGTGGCCCGTTCACGAGGATCACGGGCCCACGGAAGTGCGGGCCGTTGGACGCCCCAGGAGTGTTCGGCGGACGGGTGCGCAGCAACCGGGTTCGCCCGTCATCCAGCCAACGCGGTCGACAGGCGGCCGGTTCCCACAATTGTCTCCGTGTGCCGCGCGGCACATGCCGGTTCGTTCACCGCAGACCTCCCGATCGCGCCTGGTGTGACCACAGGCCGCCGGGGTCCGGGGCGGCATTTCCCACTGCGGGCGACGCCGTTGCAAGCCGGGGGCGTCACCGCGAGGGACCTCTACGGTCGCACCGGCCGCTCGTCTCCGCAAGCGGGGCGGCTGACCGTCGATCGCACAACGCGTACGCGGAACGTTCCGACGCGGACGATTCGAGATCATGTCGAGGGTGCCGGTGAACGGATGCGCCGAATTCATACACGAAAGAGCGCAACACCCGATTTCCGGTATCCACCGGGTGCATGCTCGACACATGAGCCGATTCCCTTCTGTCGACTTTGCTCTCGCGGTCCGACCTATTCTCCGGACCTGCCGGGGCTCACTTCCCCCTTAACAGGAGTCACCTCATGAACGTTCGACGCACCACAGCCTCGATCCTGACCGCCGGCGCTCTCGCCGCACTGGTCGTGGCACCGGTCAGCGCCGCCGCGCCCGTGCCCGAGCGGGTTCCGGCGGCCGATCGGGTGTCGGTGACCGCGCCTCCGGCCGGTTGTGCCGCCGCCATCGCCGCCGCGGTCGACAGCGCCAACGCGGCCACCGCGGCCGCCGCCAACGTCGCCGACTCCGCCGCCGCGGCAGCAGCGGCCAAGGCGTTCGCGGAAGGCGTCCTCACCGGGACTCCCGCCGCCATCAACGCGGCCGCCGCCAACCTCGGTGCGTTCAGCGCCGCCGCCGCGACCGCCGCGGCGGCCAGCGCCGCCGCCTACGCCACCTCCGCCGGCGCGACCGTCGCCGTGCTCGTCGCCTGCGCGCAGGCGTAGCGGCTCGGCACGGGCCCGACCGGAGGCCGTCGGGTGCCGCACACCGCCCGACAGCCTCCGGTCGAACTCGTGCCCGGGCGACCTGCGCGGGTGCCCGGGAACCGGTGCCGACACCGCAGCGGACGACGATTCCGTCGCGAATGCCGGAGACGTCGTCCGGTGACAACCGGTCGCGTATCCGGAGTACCCTTGAGATGTCGCCCCGGCCCCCGGCGGAATCGATCTCATTCGATGTGTTCCCGGAGAACGAGCCGGGACGTTCCCACCGCCCGCGGTCCGACATCCGCGGTGGCAGCGCATCGGACACCACGTTTCGACCACCGAAGGACGGACCGATGTCGACGACCCCCGTACTGATCGCCCCCCTGGCAACCGACGCCGCGAGGCAGGCCGAGGGGTCCTGCCCCGCGTGCACGCACCCGGCGGACGCCCACGACGCCCTCGCACAGCGGTTCTGCGCGGCGACCCGGGCGGGTGACCTGCACCGGGGTTGCCTGTGCTCCACCGAGTCGGGCAGCGCGACCTACGGCAAGTCGGGCCGGCGGGACGTCAGCGACCGGGCCTGAAACACCGGCGCTCGACTTCGGCGGGCGGAGGAAGCTGTAGCCGCCCCAACGACGGCACGTCGTCGACTCGGGGGAACACGTCGAACACGACGTCCAGTCCGGTGACGGCCATCGGCCGCAGCACGGGACGGGTCCGGGCCACGACGTGCAGCCCCACCCCGGACGCGGCGGCCGCGGCCCTGGCTTCCACCAGGACGGTGAGACCGGCCGCGCCGAGGAAGCCCACTTCGCTGAGGTCGACCACCAGGTCCGAACCGGCAACCCCGATCTGCCCCAGGAGGCGGTCACGCAGGCGGGGTGCGGTGGAGAGGTCCACTTCACCGGACACCGCGCACAGCAGGGTGCGAGCCGACAGCGGCCGCACGGCGACCACCAGGAGTCCCCTCGGCGACGCGACCACGACTCTTGGGGACAGCGGTCCATCGGCACTTCGGACATCGGCATCCACGGGCTCTCCTCGCCGAAGCGTGGCGTCCGCGGGGTCCGGGCGGGCTGACGAGTATCGGATATCGAGCGTACCGACCGGCGAGATCCCCGCACAAGGCGTCGTCAAACCTCATCCGAATGATTTTCGAGCACTTCGAACTCTGCCGCACCTCATGCGAAAAACCTCGAGAAATCGTTTCGGGGCGTTCAGTGGCGTAAGATGGGAAATACCGAGGGCGCATCGAACGCCGGCGATCGAGCCGGCACCGCCTTGGGCGCACCACGATTCCGGCCGCTCCGGCCGGAGGCGGGAACGTCGAGTTGACCTCGAACCAGCGGAGTCCCCTCACCACCGACCAGGTCACCGCGCCTCGCTGCCGGTGGGCGGTGACATCTCACCCCGACGGGTCGGGCTCCGTCGACGGCGGCTGGTGGCCGTGGTCCACCGACCCGGCTACCGAATTCCCGCCGCTGATCACCGCCATGGCCGCGCTGGGGCTGCCCGTGCAGCGGGTTTCCTACGACCTCGACGCGTGGGACGCCGTCGGACGGCGTCCCACCGTGCACGGCACGGTGGTGCGACTGGAAGGGTTCCGCACCACGCAGTCGCACACGGTCACCATGGTCGGACCCGACCGCGTCCGGATCCGGCTGCTGGTGATCCCGCCGGCCACACCGGGTGGCGCCGCACGGGCCGCGATGCGCGCCGCCGCCCGCACCGGCTCGACCACCACCGCGGAAGACATCTTGGAGTGGAACAACGTCGCCGTCCGGCATGCCCGCACGGCCGCCCTCCCGGACCGGCGGGTCGCGCTCCTCTACGAGGACGGGGTCGCGTCATGACCGCCCGCACCCCATCAGGACAGACGGCCACACCCCCAACGGCGGTGCCGGATTCACCGATCGGCGTCGTCGCGTCCCGCGGGCCGCTGTGGCGCAGGCGGGTCCGGGTGAACGTGAGTCGCCGTCGGCGACCGCCTCCCGCTCAACGCTGATCGCCCTCGCCGGCCGCGCGGACCGCACGACCTCGCCGCGCGTTCGGGTGAGAGTTCCGGCGCCCCGCTGAGGTCGGTGGGCTGCGGGGTTGCGGCGCGTAGAGTGGAACGGTCGTGTTCCACGGTGCGGGAGGTTCGGTTCGTGCCCTGCGACCAGGTGACTGGGAGGTCTCCGGATGGCCCGGTACACCACCAGTCGGTTGGTCCAGGTGAGCCGCTGGATCGCAGAGGAGGCCGCCGACTCGGGCACGCCCGTCTCGGTCGGTGCCCTCTGCCAGGCCGCCGTCGCGCGGTTGGGCGTCAGCGGTGCCGTGCTCACCGTGGACACCGCCGGGTGGCCGGAGGTCAGGTGCGCCACGGACGCGCTGGGTGAACGCTTGGCCGAGTTGCAGGTGACGGTGGGCGAAGGACCGGCCGTCGACGTCTGGCGCGGGGGCGGACCGGCGCTCGTCGCCGACCTCGACGCCCCGTCCAGCCAGGCCCGGTGGCCGATGTTCGCGCCGCTGTCCGTCGAAGCCGGGGCGGCCTCGCTGTTCGCCCTGCCGCTGTGCGTCGGCGCGATCCGGGTCGGGGTGCTGTCGCTGTACCGGCTCGAGGTGGGCCACCTCGACGCCGCGGCGCTCACCGACTCGCTGGCTTTCGCGGAGCTGGCCCTGCGGCTGCTGCTCGACGAGCACGCCGACCTGGGCACGGTGGACGCCGCCGAGGACGGCCTGCCCCTGCACAACCCCCACGTGCACCAGGCCACCGGGATGGTGGCGGCGCAGCTGGGCCTGGGGATGGCCGACGCGTTCGCCCACCTGCGCGCCCGGGCGTTCGCCGAGCAGGTGCCGCTGAGCGCGCTGGCGGCCGACGTCGTGGCCCGCCGACGGCGATTCGAACGCGACGGAGGACGACCGTGAACCTGTGCGGAACAAGACCGCGCTCTGAGCACACCAGCGGAGGTGGCTGCGATGGACGGTGACCGTCTCGTCGACACGTTCGTCGAGTTGGCCGACACCCTGGTCGACGACTTCGACGTCATCGACTTCCTGCACATGCTCGTGGACCGGTGCGTCGAACTCCTCGACGTCGACGCCGCGGGACTGCTGCTGGCCGACCAGCGGGGCAGGTTGCAGCTGGTCGCGTCGTCCAACGAACAGGCCCGGCTGCTGGAGCTCTTCCAGCTCCAGAACGACGACGGGCCGTGCCTGGACGCGTTCGCCACCGGCACCAGGGTCAGCCACCCCGACCTGGCGGAGGCGGGTGAGCGGTGGCCGCGGTTCACCGCGGTGGCCGCCGAGGCGGGGTTCGCCGCCGTGGACGCGGTGCCCATGCGCCTGCGCAGCGAGGTGATCGGCGCGCTCAACCTCTTCCGCAACCGGTCCGGCGACCTGGACGCCGGCGCGTTGCGCACCGCCACGGCGTTGGTCGACGTCGCCACCATCGGCCTGCTGCAACAGCGTTCGATCCACCACCATCAGGTGCTGACCGAACAGCTCCAAGCCGCGCTGAACAGCCGGGTGGTCGTCGAACAGGCCAAGGGGCTGGTGGCCGAACGCCTCCAGGTCGACATGGACACCGCGTTCGCCACGCTGCGCGGCTACGCCCGCGGGCACAACCTCAAGCTGAGCAGCGTCGCCCACGACGTCATCGCGGGCGACATCGACACCTCAGAGCTCCTCAGGACGTCCGTCCACACCAAGACGCTCCGACGCTGACCGGACGCTACCGGTCCAGCCCGCCGCGCCGTGGCGTCGCGTGGCGTCCGACCAGGTCTCGGAGCTCCGGGGTGGGCGCCAGTCCCAGGTCCACGCGGAGGAGGCGGCTGAACCGGTCGAACGCGTGCACCGCCTCGGACTGGTTGCCCTCGGCCAGGTGGACGCGGATGAGGGCGGTCTGCGCGCTCTCCCGCAACGGGTCGGCGCGCACGACCACACTCGCCGCTGCCGTGGCATCCCCGAAACGCCTCGCCTCCACCAAGCCGTCCACCACCGCCTCCAACGCGTGGAGCCGGAGTTGGCGCCAGTCCTCGACCTCGAAGGCGAGCCAGTCGTCGTACCAGAGCGGCAGCAGTTCCGACGACAGGGTGGCGACCGCCTCGACGCTCAGGTCCCCCGCGGCGTGCGGACCGGCTTCGAGCAGGCGGTGGGCGAGCGCCTGGGCGTCGCGCAGGTCGACCGAGACACCGGGCGCGAGCTCCAAGCTCGACGGGGTGACCAGCAGCGTGTCTCGGCAGGCGCGGTTCATGCGGATCAACGTCGACCTCAGGGCCGCGTAGGCGTGACCCTCGGTGGCGTCCGCCCACAGTGAGCTCGCCACGAACAGTCGCCCCACCGCCCGCCGGCGCATCGCCATGAACGCCAGCAGGCGCTCAGCCCCGCCCGGGACCGGAATGGCGTCGACTCCCCCGGTGAGCCGGAACCCGTCGAGGAGCGCTACGCGCAAACCCGCTTGGTGCCCTTGAGGCGCCAACCGCGCTCCCGGCGCCGCGAGTGAGGTCATGAGCCCGGCGTCGATGAGGTGTCGAAGAGGTCCGGAAGAATGGTCACGAAAGCCCTTTCGGCTTTGACTTGCGCGGTGTGCGCGGAGCCCGCGCTCGCGGCCGAGTCGGAGCCGGCTGCGGTGGAACCGTCGACTGACGCTCCGGCCAGATTACCAGCGCGGACACGGCGAGCGATCCCGCTCAGTGCTCAAATCCTTGCCACCACTCGGATCCGTCCTGCGTGAGGCAGGGTCCTCCGCCCCTCAAACCACCCATTCGGGGGTTGGTTCCCGGAGCCCCCTTGGGCGACACGAGGAGCGACCCGGTCCCCTTCCAGGGCCGGGTCGTCGACGGTTCGTCGTGTTCGCGGTTCATCTCGGTGGTTCCCGATTGCTACGACTCGCAGCTGCTGCGGAGGTCCGGCGGCACGCCGACGGGTCCGCAGGAATCGGTGTTGTCACCGCCGTTGAGGGTGTCCTGCGCGGCATCGGTGCCCGGACCGCTGAGCGTGTCGTCGCCCGCGGAGCCGTTCAGCGTGTCCGTGCCGAGGTCGCCGAAGAGCAGGTCGTTGCCGACCTGGCCGGTGAGCGTGTCGTCGCCCGCGCCGCCGTAGATCGTGTCGATGTAGGCGGTACCGGTGATGGTGTCGTTCCCCCCGCTGCCGTAGATGGTCTTGCCGGGGTTGGCGCTGGTGCAGTCGATCGTGTCGTTCCCGCCGGAACCGAACACCGTGGTGTCGTTCTGCGTCACGTTGGGACCGATGGTGCACGGGACCGCCGCCGAGGCGACACCGGCACCCAGGAAACCGCCCATGACCAAGACGCCTGTTGCCAGGATCGGGTAGAGCTGTCGAGTTCGCATTTCGTCCTCCGCTTCGTTCTCCGGGAATTCGGATGACCACAGCGTGTTCCCCGGCGCGTTACCGGCGCGTGACGCCGTCACGGTGCCCGCGGAGGACTGGTGGAGGCGACACTACGTCACGTTCGGCGCGCGGGGCGTTCGCGCGTCGCGCCGGTCGGGGCCCGGGCCCGCGGCGGCGTGGCCGCGAGCCCGGGTGTTGCCGCGTGACCGCGGTCGATCAGCAGGAGCAGACCCCGCCGTTGTTGACACCGGCCACGCCGTTGGGACCGACGGAGCCGCTGTTGCCGTTGACCACGGTGGCGCCGGCTTCGACGGTGCCGGTGTTGCCCAGGCCGCCCGCGCCCGCGGCACCGCCGAGGCCGCCCGCCCCACCGGGACCGCTGCACCCGGTGCCGCCGTTGCCGCCCGCACCCCCGTTACCCCCGTTGCCACCGGTGACGGTGATGGCGTCGGCACCCGCTTCACCGTTGACGGCTCCCGAGTTGCCGACACCACCGGCGCCGCCCGCGCCACCGACGCCGCCCGCGCCACCGGGCTGGGTCGCGCTGATGCCGTTGCCGCCCTTGCCACCGACTCCGCCGGCACCGCCGACGCCACCGTTGGCCTTCAGGGTGTCGACTCCGGCGCCGCCGTTGACGGTCCCGCTGTTGCCGATGCCGCCCGCGCCCCCGGCACCGCCGACGCCGCCCGCGCCGCCGCCGCTGCCGCAGCCGCCGACGCCACCCGCGGCACCGGACCCACCCGCACCACCGGTCACGGTGACGGTGTCGAGACCGGCGTCGGTGGTGCCGCCGTTGACGGTGCCGGAGTTGCCCGCACCGCCGACACCAGCGGCACCACCGATGCCGCCCGCGCCCGCGCCACCCGCCACGAGGCCCCCGTTGCCGCCCAGCGCACCGAGGCCGCCGTTGCCACCCTTGCCACCGGTCGCGTTGACGGTGTCGTTGCCCGTGCCACCCTGGATGGTCCCGGTGTTGCCCGCACCGCCGACACCGGCCACGCCACCATTGCCACCGGCGCCGCCGGCACCGCTGTTGAGGCCGGTCCCCCCGTTGCCGCCGTTGCCGCCGTTGCCGCCGGCACCACCGGTGACGGTGATGCTGTCCGTGCCCGGGCCGCCGTCGATGATCCCGGTGCCGCCCACGGCGACACCGCCGCCCGTGCCGACGCCGCCGTTGCCGCCCGCGCTGCCGGCCGGGGTGCCCGCGGTGCCGTCCGCCCCGGGAGCGCCGTTCGAGCCGGCGACGCCCGCGACGCCGGTGACGTTGATGGTGTCGTTGCCGGCGAGCGAGTTGACGGTCCCGTTCACCGGTCCGCCGGTGATGGTGATGATGTTGTTCGCCGTGGTGCCCGTGAGGACCTCGCCGGCCGGGATCCCGGCGGTGCAGACGAAGTTGTTGCCGGTCTGCGTGCACCCGGGAGGTTGAGCTTGGGCTGTCCCCGGCGCCACCAGTGCGAAACCGGCCACCGTGCCCAATCCGACGAGGACGCGACCCAAGCGGCCGGCCGTGCCGGTGCGCGAGTTCGAATTCATGATCAATCTCCACCCGTGAGGTGGGTCCGAGCCGATGCCGCGGACCCGCGGGGGTGATCGGATGACCGGGGGCCGGGGTCACGTGTCCGGTGCCGATGAACGAGAGCACCGGGACGACCAACACCCTCGAAGGCTCAATGTGCGCGTCTCTCCGGAACCAGCGGAAGGCACAACGCCGCCGGCCACCCGAATGCGGCAAGCACTCCCCCGGATGCGAACGAGTCCGCAGTTCACGGGTTGTTCCCGGCAGTCCCTCGGGTGATCACGCGCACACCCGGATCGCGCGTTCGGTTGCACCGCCCACCGATCAACCGCCGCACACCGCAACTGTGGGACAGTGGTTGTTCTGGTCGTTCGCTCCGGACCCCGGTGAACCACCGTCGTGTCGTCGACCGCCGGAGGTTCCTGTGATGCAGCCCGACAGCACGACGCCCGCCGAGGACTCGAGCCCTGATCGGCCGTGGGGCGTGCGGGGACGGGTCGTCATGGCCGACGTCGACTCCGTGGTGGCGTGCACCGCCGTCCTCCGCGCACTCGACCACCGCCACGGCGGAGGCCGCTGCCGCGAGGCCGCCGTGTCACGCCTCCCGTCCGCCTTGGCGCTGCTCGGACACCCCGGCGCCGACGACGTCTCGGGGCCGCTGCACGCCGCCGTGGCCGACTTGCACAACCTCGCGGGCTGGTCCTCCTTCGACACGGGGTTCCCGGACGCGGCGGCGCGGCACTTCCGCACGGCGCTCACCGTCGCGGCGCGGGGTGACCACGCGTCGCTGGCGTCCAACGTCTACTACCGGCTCGGGCGGTTGGTGCTGCACCACAACGACCCAGGGCGGGCGATGGCCGAGTTCCAGCTCGGTGAGGGGGCCGCCGCGGCTGCCGGATCCGCGTTGGCTGGGGCGGTGATCTTCGCCAACCGGGCCTGGGCGCAGGCTCGGATGGGGCGTCCGGACGACGTGGCGATGTCATTGGCCCGCGCGCGGGACGACTTCATGCGGGCGTCGGACGAGCCCGTGCCCGCCTGGGCGGCGTTCTTCACCGCCACCGACTTCACCGCGATCACCGGTGTCGTCTACACCGAACTGGCCCGGACCGCGGACCCGCGGTACGCCGGGTTCGCGGCGGCCGTGCTGTCGACCGCCGTCGACGGCTACGGGCCCGGAATGGCGCGCAGCCGGGCGTTCAGCCTCATCTCCTTCGCGATCTGCCACCTGCTCGACGGCCAGGTGGACGCTGCGGTCGAGCTCGGCAACCAAGCGGTCGACCGGTGCGAGGTGCTGACCTCGACCCGAGCGGTCGAGCGGCTGCGCCCGCTGCGCGACGAGGCGGCACGCCGCCGCGGCCATCCCGGCGCACTCGCGCTGGTGGAGCGGATCCGCGCCTTCCGCCCCGCCGCCGCCGGGGCTGCGGCGTCGACGTGAGCCGACGGGCCGGTCCCGTCGGCACGTCACGGCGTCGCCGCCCATTCGAGTGAACGCGGAGTCGCCCGTTCGGCCGAGGGCGTAGATTGGACACCGTTACCCCGGACCCCGGTGGCGAACCACCTCTCGCACTGACCGCAGCGGTGTTTGGCGCGCCGGGGTTTTCGCACGGGGCGCGAGAGGCACCAGCCACTCGAATCGTGATGGTGCCCGGCGATCCGAACGCATCGGCTCCGCCACGCCACGCAGGTCGCCCTCGATCCTGTTCCAGGAAATGAAGTCCCATGCGACACACCGCACCACCGTCGAAGCACTGCTCGGCGCCACCCTCATGACCGGGGGGCTGGTCACCGTCACACCGGTGGCGCAGGCCATCACCATTCCGGTGCCGTGCGGCGAGAACGCCCTCGTCGCGGCGGTGAACCTGGCCAACTCCACCACCACCGCCGACACCCTCGTCCTGGCAAGCGGTTGCACCTACAGCATGACCGCGGCGCGCGGTGGCGCCTCCAACGCGCTACCCGTGATCACCACCCCGATCGAGATGGTCGGCCCCGCCACCGTCACCAACGCTTCCCCGCTGGGCCTCAGGCTGTTCCGGATCGCCGAGGTCGGCCCGACCGGCAGCCTCACCCTCACCACCGGAGTCGCGTTCACCCGCGGCAACGTCGGCGGCGACGGCGGCGGCATCCTCAACCGCGGTGCGGTCACCCTCACCGGCAGCACGCTGACCGGCAACACCGCCTCGGGCAACGGCGGCGGCCTCGCCAACGCCGACACGCCGTCGGGCACCGCCCCCGCGGCGACGTCGACCAACAGCCCCGTGTCCGGCAACACCACACCGCTCGGCGAGGGCGGTGGCCTCTACAACGGCCTGCGCGGCACCCTCACCGCCACCGGCGTGACCGACAACCACGCGCTGTCGGCCCTCGGCCAGTCCGGCGGTGTCTACCGCCAAGGCGGCACCATGACCACCACCAACTCCCCCATCACCGCCAACACACCCAACAACGGCGTGGGCAGCACTCCCGCCGTCCCCCACTGCACCGGCTGACCGCTTCCGGTGGCCCACCGGGTGGGCGAGCCGGGCGGAAGGCCGATCGACTGCCTTCCGCCCGGCCTGCGTCGTGCTAGTCGTGCTCGGGCAGCGTGGGCACCGACCTCAGCGTGCGGTTGTTGCGCGGTTCGGTGCGCGTCTTGGCCTCGTCGACCTGTCGGATCAGCTCGTCGCGAACCTCGCTCAGCGCCGCGGGCAAGTCCCGCTTCGAGGACGTGGCGACGAGGTGCAGGCGGGGGTTCCGGTTGATCCAGCACTCCAGGGTGACCCGCTGCTCGACGCCCTGGCGGTCCTTCACGCTGATCTCCAAGTCCAGCTGATCGGCTCGGAACGACCGCAACCGCGAGCCGAGGGCGGCCAGGTGTCCCGAGACCCAGTCGTGCTCGGACGCGAGGAAGCCGGTCGCGAGCTTCAAGCGCTCGGCGATGACCGTTCTGCCTTCGGGGGCGTCATGCATGCGCTGTCCGTCCTTTGTGGATTGCGGTCGGCGTCGGGCGGGGAACCCGTCCGCACCGCACCGCGGTTGTCAGGAGCTGGTGGACTTGAGGGTCCGGGCCAGCCGCTCCGGTCGTGGCCAGCGGACGTGGGTGGCCCAGCCGACCACCTCGAAGACCCGGATCAGCCGCGCGGAGATGTCGATCTGACCGCGTCGCACGCCGTGGCGGGCGCAGGTGGGGTCGGCGTGGTGGGAGTTGTGCCACGACTCGCCCATCGACAGGATCGCCAGCGGCCAGAAGTTGGCGGACTTGTCGCGCGAGGTGAAGGGGCGGTCACCGATCATGTGGCAGATCGAGTTGACCGACCACGTGACGTGGTGCAGCACGGCGACGCGCACCAGGCCGGCCCAGAAGAACCCGGTCAGCGCACCCCACCAGCTCCACGTGATGAGGCCCCCGGCGATCCCGGGCGCGAGCAGCGTGACCACGGTCAGCGCGGGGAACCAGCGGTTGACGCGCTGGATGTCCTCGTCGGCGAGCAGGTCGGGGGCGAAGCGGGCGGCGTTCGTCAGCTCCCGCTGGAACAGCCAGCCCATGTGGGCGTGCCAGAAACCCTTGGCCAGCGCGCCTGCCGACGTCCCGAAGAGCCACGGGGAGTGGGGGTCGCCCTCGCGGTCGGCGTAGGCGTGGTGCCGGCGGTGGTCGGCGACCCAACCGATGACCGGTCCCTGCATGGCCATGCTGCCGACCACCGCGAGCGCGATCCGCAGTCCGCGGGTCGCCCTGAACGCACCATGTGTGAAATAGCGGTGGAACCCGATCGTCACCCCGAGGCAGGTGAGGGTGTAGAAGAAGGCGGCGAGGCCGATGTCGACCCAACCCAGGCCCCAGCCCCACGCCAGCGGAACCGCCGCGGCGAGCGCCAGCGCCGGGATCACCGCGAACAACTTGACCAGGAACATCTCCGACGGCGACTTCACGCCGGCCAGCATGGGCTGCGGCGCGGTATCGGCTCGCGGGACTTCCGATCGGACTTCAGCGCTCATCTTCATACCTCCGGCAACGGCATTCGTTCTCCGTCGCCGGGGTCCGGGGCGATCGGTGTGGGGGTTGGGCGGGTGCCGCGACAGGCAGCCGCCGGATCACGCGGGTCAGATACCCGTGGCGCGGTGTCGGCAAACCGGCGCGGTGGGACCGGTGCCCTCGACCGGTCGCGGTAGAGGGCACCGGCTTGGTGTCTCCGTCAGCGAACGTCAGCTGGTAGGAGCACGGGCGTGGCGAACACCCGGTACAACGCCGCCGCGGCCGGATTTGTTCCCGCCGTGCGGATCGGGTCGCGGACCGGCGGCGTCGTGACCGAAGTGGACGAACCGGGCGGACGGACGTCGCCGAGTGATTTTCCGGTTATTCCTCAACCGCGACCGGCGCTATTCGGTCGATCATGTCCGAACAGGTGTAGGATCACGTTGTCGAGAACATCCCGCACGTGGGCGGTCAAGCCCGCGTCGTACTCGGTGAACATTGAAACCGGTCGTTTCCCGACCGGAGACGGGAGTCCGACATGACGTCGGCACCCCACCCTCCCATCACCGCGGTCACCGAGCAGCTCGCGCAACCCCGACGACTGCGGCTGCGGCCGAAGTCGCTCACCACCACGGGGCACGTCGACGGCGCCTGGTGGCCGCGTTCCCGGGACCTCGTCACCGAGCTACCCGCGTTGCTCGCGGTGCTGGCGGTTCGGCTGGGCCACGTCATGCGGGTGAGCTACAACCACTCCGAGTGGAGCACCGCGCCCCGCCGCGCCCCCGCGGACGGCGGCCAGGTCCGGCTCGACGGGTTCAACTCGCGGCCTGCCCACACCGTCGACCTGGTCGCGGCGGACGGGCACCGCCTCACGCTGCTCGTCGTGCCGTCGGACACCGACCCGGCCGCCGCCCACCACACCATGGCGCTCGCGGCTGATCGCGACAACGCCCAAACCGTGCAGGACCTGCTCACCGCGGGGTCCGGCCCGACCACACCGACCCGGCTGACGACCGACCTGGCCCACATCGCGCTCCTGGGCTGGGAAGCGGACGGCGGCCGGGTCCCCGAGCAGACGAGCAGGCGCACCTCATGACGACACCGACCTACCTGTCCCTGTACGAGCGCAGGGTCGAGCTGGTGCAGGAAGCGCTGTCAGCGCACTCCGACCTCAGCCGGAAGGACGCACGGGGTCTCGCCGTGCACGTCCTGCACGCGCTGGACCGCATCCCGGAGAGGGTCCGCTGACAGGTCCCGGCCACTCCGCACGACGTGGTCCCGCCGGCGGTCCCGGCCCGCGTTCCACTCGCCTCGAAGGGCTTGCATGTCCCGCACCTACGGTTTTCTGAGCACGTACCCGCCCACCCAATGCGGACTGGCCACGTTCACCGCCGCACTGCTGCACCACCTCACCGCGGTGACGCCGGGTGGCGAGGGCCGGGTGGTGCCCGTCCTCGCGGGACCGGACGACGAACCCGCTGTCACCGGGGGAACAGCGGTGGCGCACCGGATGGTCCCCGGTGCGTCCGAGACCGCGGCCGAGGTCCTCAACGACTGCGACGTGGTCGTGGTGCAACACGAGTACGGGATCTACGCCGGTCGCGACGGCGAGGACGTGCTCGGCGTGCTCGCGCGGCTGAGGGTGCCCGTGGTCGTGGTGCTGCACACGGTGCTCACCGCGCCCACACCCGGCCGGCGGCGCGTGCTCGAAGAGGTCGTCAACCACGCCGACGCCGTAGTGACGCTGTCCGAGGCCGCGCGGCGCCGCCTAGTGGACGGCTACGCCGTCGAGCGGCCCGATGAGGTCGTCGTGATCCCGCACGGTGCGCTCCCCGTCGAGTCGCCCGCCCCCGGACCGTCCACCGACAGACCGCTGATCCTCACCTGGGGCCTGCTGCGGCGGGGCATGGGCATCGAGTGGGCCATCTCCGCGCTGGGTGCGCTGCGCGACCTGAGGCCGCGTTATCTGGTGGCGGGTCGGACCCATCCCGAGGTGTTGGCGCACGAGGGTGAGGACTACCGCAGGAACCTGCGCAACCGCGCCATCGCTTGCGGCGTCGCGGACCTCATCGAGTTCGACCCGACCTACCGCGACGTGGACGCGGCGGCGGAGCTGGTCGGTCAGGCTGATGTCGTCCTGCTGCCCTACGACCCGTCCGAGCAGGTCGCCCCCGGGGTGCTCGTCGAAGCCCTGGCCGCTCGCAAACCGGTGGTCGCGACCGGCTTCCCGCACGCCGTCGAACTGCTGGCGGACGGCGCGGGACTGCTGGTGCCCCACCGCGATCCGGCCGCCATCGCGGCGGCGCTGCGGCGCGTGCTGACCGAACCGGGACTCGCGGCCGGGATGAGCGACCGCGCGGCGGGCCTCGCCCCCGCGTCGAGCTGGACCGCGGTCGCCAACCGGTACCGCGACCTGGCGGAAAGCCTCCTAGTGTCCTGCGCCAGGAATTCGATCAAGATATGAGGCGAGGCGGTCGAGGATCTCGTCCGCGTCCTTGGTCCAGACGAAGGGCTTGGGGTTCTCGTTCCAGGTCTTGATCCAGTCGCGGATGTCGTTTTCCAGGGCGCGCAGTGACTTGTGGGCGGCGCGGCGTAGTCGTTTGTCGGTGAGCAGGCCGAACCACCGCTCGACCTGGTTGAGCCAGGAGGAGTAGGTGGGGGTGAAGTGCATGTGGAATCGGGGGTGCGCTTCCAGCCACTTGCGGACGGTGGGGTGTTTGTGGGTGCCGTAGTTGTCGCAGATCAGGTGCACCTCGAGGTCGGCGGGCACCTCCTTGTCCAGTTTGGCGAGGAACTTCTTGAACTCCACGGCCCGGTGGCGGCGGTGGATCGAGCCGATGACCTCGCCGGTGGCGATGTCGAGCGCGGCGAACAGGGTGGTGATGCCGTGCCGGATGTAGTCGTGGGTGCGACGTTCGGGCAGGCCCGGCATCATCGGCAGTGTCGGCGCGGACCGGTCCAGGGCCTGGATCTGCGACTTCTCGTCCACGCACAGCACCAGCGCCTTCTCCGGCGGGTTCAGATAGAGCCCGACCACGTCGCGGACCTTGTCCACGAACTGCGGATCGTTGGACAGCTTGAACGTGTCGACCTGGTGCGGCTTGAGGTTGAACGCCTTCCAGATCCGCCCGACCGTGGAGCGCGACAACCCGCTCTCGGCCGCCATCGACGCGCGCGACCAGTGGGTGGCGTCGGCCGGCGTCCGTTCCAGCGTGGCCACCACGACCTGCTCGACCCGCTCGTCGGTGATCTTGCGCGGGGCGCCGGGACGCTGCTCGTCGACCAGCCCTTCAAGTCGCCGCTCCATGAACCGGCGTCGCCACTTGCCCACCGTCTGCGGCCAGATCCCCAACTCGGCGGCGACGTCCTGGTTCGACTTGCCGTCGGCACAGCCCAGCACGATCCGGCACCGCTGCGCCAACGCCTGCGACGACTTCGCCCGCCGCGCCCACCGCGTCAGCGTCTCGCGTTCCTCGTCGGTCAACACCACAGCGGCCACCGGCCGACCCGTCCGAGCCATCGGACAAATCTACACTTACTCAACGAATTTCAGGCGCAGGACACTAGCCGCCCGCGTCGTCGTGACCACGTGACCGGCTCGAGCTTCGCCCACCGGCTCCGGCTCAGCGACGACGCGGGTCTGCACGAGCGCGCCGACGGGCCGCTGCCCGGCAGGTAGCACGGCTACTGCCCGGACGACGTCGCCCGCGGCCGGGTCGTCCTGCGCCGCGACCAGCGAACGCTTCCATCGCCGCTGCAGCCCGTCGAGCGTCGCGTCCACCATGACCTGCGACACATGCGAGTAGGTACCCGGGTGGCCGCCATCCGGTGGCCCAGCCGCTTGCACTGGAAAATCTCCGGCACGCCGTCCTCGATGAGCCACGTCTTGTGCGTGTGACGGGTCATGGAAGTGCGAACCTGCGTGGATCGGTGCCCATCCTCGGGTCGGATCGCCGTTGGCGAAGGGCAGCCAGGCCCGCCGCCGGGAGTTCGACCGGCGCAGCAGCCCTCCGTCCAGACCGGTGAAGACGTGGTCGTACATCCGGTCGGCCCGGTGCTCGGTGAGCAGGTCGACCAGGAACGGTGGCACGTGCATCGTGCGGATACCGGCCTTCGACTTCGGTGGCTCCAACTCCAACCGACCACCCACCTCGTGCAGGGCACCGTTGTACGCCGCCGTGACCACCAACACGCTGTCCGCGGGCGAACACCGCTGCGCTGCCACCCGCGCCTGCCACGGCGAAGCACACGGCCGCTCACCATGATCACCGGTATTCACCCGCGATCGCCGACACGGATTCGCTCCGATCACTTCCTCGTCGACCGCTTCACCCAGCAACATCGACAACAGCGTTACGACATCACCCACGGTGCGCTCGGCCAGCGACCGCCGCAGCGTCTTGGCCCACCCCTCACCGCGATCCGCGGAACTTCCTGCAACGGCACGTCACCAGACCGCGACATCTCCTCGTCGATGACAACCCCCGTCTCAGCGGACGCAGCAGGTATGGACGCTCCACAAAGGACAGGTGTCAACTCGCATGTGGTCACCACACCCATCCGAAGCCGAGTGTCCGCCGAGCACCGAACCGACATCACCTCCACTGCGGCACACAGCACGACGAGCGTTCCGCAGCACACCCAGTCGGTCGCTACGGCTTGACCGGGGCCGCCGATCACGAGTGGGGCGTGGCGGAGCGCAGTGTCCACTTCAGGCCAGGTTGCCGCGGCGGTCGTCGAAGGAGAGCCCGGCGGAGGCTCGGAGGTGCACGGCCCACCCGTCGGGCTGGGAACCCGGATGCGCTTCCCTCATCTCGGTCTGCCCGACCGCTGCGAGGCACTAGAGCTGTGTGACACCGCCGTCGACGAACAGTTCCGCGCCGGTGGTGAAAGTGCTCTGGTCGCCGGCCAGGTAGACGGCGGTGGCGGCGACCTCGTCGGGACGGCCGGCGCGACCCAGCGGGGACGGTTCGGCCGCGGTGGGTCCGTCGCCCTGCGGGAAGGCGGCGCGGAGCTCGTCCCCGCCGGGGGTTTCGACGAAGCCGGGGGTGAGGGTGTTGACGCGGATCCCCCGGCCCGCCAGCTCGGCGGCCCAGGTGCGGGCGAGGTTGCGGATCGCGGCCTTGGTGGCGGCGTAGACCCCCAGGCCGGGGACGGCTCGCAGGGCCGCGCTGGAGGAGAGCAGCACCACCGAGGCACCGGACTTCAGCAGCGGCAGCGCCTTCTGGACGGTGAAGATCGTGCCCTTGAGGTTGATCGAGGTGGTGCGGTCGTACTCCTCCTCGGTGATCGCGCCGAGCGGGCCGTACTCCCCGACCCCGGCGTTGGCCACCACGACGTCCAGTCGACCGCTGCGGTTCGCGATCTCGGTGAAGAGCCGGTCGAGGTCGCCGAGGTCCGAGACGTCGCCCTGGACGGCGATGCCCCGGGCCCCGACCTGCGCGACGGCGGCGTCCAGCTCGGCCTGGCGGCGGCCGGTGAGGTAGACCGTCGCGCCCTCGGCGGCGAAACGGCGGGCGATCGCCAGGCCGATACCGCTGGAGCCACCGGTGACGAGGGTGCTCTTACCGTCCAGCTGTCCCATGAGATCCTCCGATTCCTTGTTGTAACCATTTTTGTTACATCGATGGGTGCACGGCACGCCTCCCCTCGACCGGAGAAGTCAACGGGCCGCGCTCAGGCGATTTTCGAGGTCAGGCGTCTTTCAAGACGTCCCGCAGCACGTCCTCCAACGTGGTCTTGGCCAGCTCCTCGCGCAAGACGGCCTCCACCTCGTCGTACACGGCGGCCATCACCGGCCCGATGCCGTGGCCCACGACGCACTCGGGGTTCGGCGTCGCGCGATGCAGGGCGAAGAGCGGCCCCGGCTCGATCGCCCGGTAGACGTCGAGCAGGGTGATCGCCCCCAGGTCCCGCACGAGGGTCCAGCCCGCCCCCGTCCCCCGTTGCGAATCGACCAGGCCGGCCCTGCGCAGTTCGGCCAGCAGGCGGCGGATCACCACCGGGTTGGTGTTGACGCTCGCCGCGATCTGGTCGGAGGTGGCGACCTCGTGGCCGCGCCGCTGGTACAAGCCGATCCAGGTCAAGGCGTGCGCCGCTATGGTCAGTCGGCTGTTGGCGCTCACGTCGACCTCCTCCCCTCGAACCTAGTCGTAACCGTAATAGTTACAACGCCGTGCGGCAAGTCCGGCGGAACCGAGGGTTCGCGTGGAGCGGGATCACGGGACGCGCGACGTCACGACGTTTCCGCGTCACCGGGCATCGCAGGGTCGCGCAGGTCGCGGCGGTCGATGTAGGCGAAGGCGATCGGCGTGAAGACCGCGCCCACGGCCAGGCAGAGCGTCGCGATGAAGGCCAGCGAGTCGGTGGACGCTTCGCGCACGAGCCCGAAGGCGGTAGTCAGTCCCGGTGCGGCGGTGGGGATGCCTTCTTGTCCGACTTGCGTGACGACGCGGTACTGGAAGAGGGCGCCGAAGGCCGTGACGCCCACGACGAGGCCGAGGTGGTGGCAGGTTTCGTTGACCCGGGTGGCCAGGCTTCCTCTCGACGGGGCGACCGAGCGGGCGGACAGGTCGAAGCGCAGCGAGGTGCCCAAGCCCACGCCGATGCCCAGCAGGATCATGCTGGGGAGGAGTTCCAGCCAGGTGGTGGCCGGGGCGACGACGATGAGCAGGCCCGCGCCGAGGGTGACGAGCGCGGCCGACACGCCGACGGCGGCTCCGGGTGGAACGTTCGTGGTGATCCCCCGGGTGAACAGGGTCGTGCCGATCAGCGCCGCGGTGAGAGGCAGCAGGCGTACGCCGGTGGCGAGAGGTGAGTGGCCGAGCGTGTCCTGGAGGTGGAGGATCGCCAGGAAGACCGCGGCCAGGCTGATGGCGCCGAACACGAACGTCGTCAGCGACGTGCCGAGGAAGGTGCGGTTGCCGAAGAGGGCCAGGTCGAGCACGGCCCGGTCGCCCCGGGCGCGCTGCGTCAGGAGGAACAGGAACAGGAACAACGCCGCGCCGGTGAACATCGCCAGGACGGGGGTGCTGGTCCAGCCGAGGGCTTGGCCGCGGAGCAGGCCCAGGACCAGGAGGGCGACGCAGGCGCTGGACAGGGTGAATCCCCACCAGTCCACGGCCGCCGAGGTGGTCGGGCGGACGTCGCGCAGTCGCACCTTGCCGATGGCCTGGAGCAGCACCCCGACAGGCAGGACGGACAGGAACACCAGTCGCCAGTCGACCTCGGCCAGGAGACCTCCCACCGGTGGCCCGAGCGCCAAGCCCGCGGCCGCGGCGGTGGACAGGAGGCGGAGCGCCCTCGCGCGCGCCGTTCCGGGGAACTCGTGCGCGGCGAGGGTCGAGGCGGTCGCGAGCAGGAAGGCGGAGCCGATGCCCTGGATCCCGCGGGCGACGGCGAGGACGAGCAGCGTGCCGGCGGCGCCCGCGGCCACCGAGCCGGCGGTGAACAGCAGCGCTCCCCACCGGAACGCCGATCGGTGACCGAAGCGGTCCGCCAGCGCGCCGCCGGTCGACAGGAACGCGGCCAGCGGCATGGCGTGGGCGGCGATGACCCACTGCTGTCCGCTGAAGTCGGCATCCAGTTCGGCGCGCAGAGCGGGGAGGGCCATCATCACCGCGGTGCTGTCGAGCATCACCAGAAAGGTCGCGGTGGCCGCGGCGACGAGGGTCCACCGACGGGTGAGGAGCGGGGCGTCCACCCGGGATGTCCGTCCTGGAGTCGACTCATCCGCCATCGAGCTCTCCTCCCGAGCGCTTCCGGCCGGCGGCCCGCCCTGGCGTCTTGGCGCCGGTTCGGTGGCGCCGCATGGTGGAGAGGTCGCGGCTGGAAGTGGTCACGCCTCGCAGGCGGACCAGGACGGTGCCGTCCGCGCTCGTCGCGGTGTGTTGCTCGCCGTCCCTTGTGGAGTACCGGCGCAGGTCCACGTGCGGCCCCAGCAGCCTCGCCACCTCGCGGTCATCCGCTGGGACCGGGATGTCGATCGTCCGCACCGAGGAGAGCGATTCCTGGGGGCCGGTGGCGCGGAGCAGTGCGTCCAGCGCGTCGCCGGGAAGCAGGTAACCGGTGAACCGGTTGTCCGCGGCGGGTTCCGCGTCGATGTCGTGCCATTCGGCTGTTTCCGGCATTTCGGGCACGCAGAGGTGTACGGACACCCTGGCGTGCTCGACCGTCGGAACGGCGTTGGCGGGCGGGCTGCCGATGCGGACGTCCACGTCGTCGCCCCTGCGGGTGGCGGTGACGTCGACGCGTCGCGGCCACCGTTCGGCCGGTGCCCTGAGCAGGCGCGGCAACGAGAGGTCCGAGTACCGGACGGGTGCCAGGTCTCGGGCGAACGAGGCGGCCGCCTCGGCCGCGATCTGCACCAGCGACGCGACGGGCATGGTCGGCCGGCCGTTGACGAGGTGGTGGCGGACCTCGTCGTGGCGGTCGAGGTCGACCTCGACGTGCCACAGCGCCTCGGTGCCGTCGTGGCGCTCGGGCTCCGGCAGGAACACGGCCGTCCTCGTCCACCGGTCTTCGTCGTGCGGTGTGGAGGGGTTGGACATCAGGGCGTCCCGTCTCGGCGGGTCGGAGGGGAGGTGAGATGAAACCACGGATCGCACTTCACCGGAAACCGTGTGTTCGCACCCTTGCGCCCGTGGCGGGATGTGCTTCGACCGGTGAACTCCCTCCTCCTGTCGGCGGTACTCGCCGCTCCTGCCGGCTGCCAGGGTCGGGATCTCCGTCAGTCCCATGAGGAGGTCCGATGCAGGCCACGCACGTCGAGGTGGAACGGCACGATCGCGTTCGCGTCCTGCGGCTGGCCCACGGCAAGGCCAACGCCCTGAACCCCGACGTCTGCCAGGAGCTCACCGCCGCGCTCGGAACCGCCGCGGCCGAGGGGGACGCCGTGGTGCTGACCGGTGCCGGAGCGATGTTCAGCGCGGGCATCGACCTGCACCTCCTGCTGGCCCACACCGAGCGCGTCGGCGAGTTCCGCGCCGCCTTGGTGGAGAGCTTCTCCGCGCTGTTCGACCATCCTCACCCGACGGTCGCGGCGGTGAACGGCAACGCGGTCGGCGGCGGGGCGATCTACGCCGCAGCGTGCGACTACCGCGTCATGTGCCGAGGTCGTGGTCGCATCGGCACGCCGGAGCTGCGCGCCGGGATCCCCTTCCCCGACCTCGGCATCGAGATACTTCGGCATTCCGCAAGCCCCGGCGTGCTGGCCGAGCTGGCCCTGCGGGGCGCGCTGTACAGCGCCGACCAGGCGCGCGCCATCGGGCTGGTCAACGAAGTGGTGGACCCGGACCGACTGCTGGACGCCGCTCTCACGATCGCGCGCGAGATGCGGCAGGCACCGGCTCCCCTCTACTCGTGGACCAAGCGCCAACTGCGCGGTGACGCGGACCGGCCTGATGTGACCGCGGTGTGGAACGACGACGCGGTCCTCGCGAGCATCACGTCCTACGTCGAGAGCCTCGGCGAGCGCCCGTAGGCGGGACGCCCGTGCTTCGACCACGGCTTCGGCGGCTTGACTTGAACTCGGCTTCAACGCCGAGACTGGGCCGAGGTCCGAGTGCCCCGCACGGTGCCGAACGCGAGGAGACGCATGCTCGAGCACGGCAGGCTGTTCACCAGTGAGTCCGTCACGGAGGGGCATCCGGACAAGATGTGCGACGCGATCAGCGATTCGATCCTCGACGCGTTGCTGGCGAAGGACCCGCGTTCGCGTGTCGCGGTGGAGACGATGGTGACCACCGGTCAGGT
>NZ_JBIVUG010000027.1:0-30534 GCF_044757065.1 Actinosynnema sp. NPDC091369
CATGAGGTTGAGCGGTCCGAACTCGTCGACGCAGATCACCCTGCCGTCGGCGGGCGGGTGGTCGTAGAGGTCGAGGATGCGGTGCATCTTCGCGATGAGCTTCCCCCGATAACCCGAAGCGGTTGTTACCTGGATCGGGTCGGTGATGCCGGGATGGTAGTCGGTTCGGCCTGGGCGGCGTGCCAGGCGGCCTCGTACTCGTCGGGGCTGAGCCAGCCGAGGTCCTTCTGGATGCGTTCGGTGTTGTAGAACCCGTCGATATAACGGAACAGGTCGTTCTCGGCCTCGTCGCGGGTGCGCCAGGACCGTCGGTAGACCAGCTCGATCTTGAGCGTGGAGAAGAAATTCTCCATCAGGGCATTGTCGTAGGAGTCGCCGACAGACCCCATCGACGGCAGAACCCCGTTGTCCGCCAACCGTTCCGCGAACCGGAAGGCCGTGTAGGTCGACCCGCGGTCGCTGTGGTGGATCAACTGTCCGTCGCGCACGTCGCGGGACCAGATGGCGTACTCCAGGGCGCCGAGCACGAGGTCGGCGTCGCAGCGATCTGAGGTCTTCCAGCCCACGATCCGGTTGGAGAACGCGTCGCGCACGGCCGCGAGCCAGAAGACGCCCTCGCCGGTGCGGATCCGGGTGGCGTCGGCCACCCACAACCGGTCCGGAGCGGGCGCGGTGAAGTCCCGGTTCACCCGATCAGGTGCCGGTACGGCCCGCGGATCCCGCCTGGTCGACGACGTCCGCCACTGTTTACGCAGGAAGGCGCCCTGCAGGCTGGCCTGGCGCATCAGCCGCTCGACCCGCTTGCGCGACACCCGGATACCCCGACGCCGCAGGACCCGGTGTACCCGCGGGCTGCCGTAGGTGCCGCCCGAGGCGGCGTGGATGTCGACGATCTCCGCGGTGATCGCCCGGTCCTCGCGCTCACGTCGGGACGGGTCGGCCTGTCGGGCTACCCAGCCGTGGTAGGTGGAGGAGGCGACGCCCAGGACCCGGAGGACGAACTCGACCCCGAAGCGGCCGCGAAGCTGCTCGACGAGCTTCACGACCGTCGCCGGGTCGGGTCGAGTTCCGCCGCGAAAAACGCGGACGCGGTCTTCAGGATCTCGTTGGCGCGCTTGAGCTCCGCGTTCTCCTTGCGGAGCCGGCGCAGCTCCTCGGACTCGGCCGCGGTGGGCCGGTCGTCCCGTTCGCCGCGGTCGGCCTCGTCCTGCCGGATCCAGTTCCGCAACGCCTCGTGGTGCACGCCCAGCTGCTCGGCCAGGCGCCGGATCACCGGCTTGGGGTCGGACTCCCGGTACAGCCGGACCGCGCGGGACCTCAGCTCGTCGGGGTACTTCTTCGGTGGTGCCACGGACGACTCCCTTCAGACCTTATCGGACCATGTCTGGAAAGACTCCGGGCTACCGGGGGAAGCTCACGAGGAAGTCCGGGTCGGTGGTGGCCTTCCAGGTGGTGGTGGCCTGCCAGGACACGCCGCCGTCGCGCAGGATGCGGCGCAGCGTCTCCTGACTGACCGCGGCGACGGTGCCGCGCGCGAGCAGGTGCTCGCGCAGCTTCGCGAGAGACCAGGTGGCGAACGCGGTGATACCCCAGTCGGCGGGCGCAGTGCGGGCGATCAGGCAGATCCGTTCACGGATCGCCTCACCGATCGTCCGACTCCGCCCGCCGCTCCATTTTGGGTCCAGCGCCGCGAACCCCCGCTCGTTGAACGCGTGGATCACGTCACGGACGTAGTCCTCGCTCACCTGCATCAACGAGGTGATGTCGCGGACCGCCTGGCCCTGGCCGGACATCAGCACCACGATCGCCCGCCGCAGCCGTACGGGATCCTTCGCGGTCCTGGTGATCCGTTGGATCTTCCGGCCTTCCTCCATCGACAACGGCCTGACGAACACACTCGGTCGACGAGCCACAACCACCTCCCGCACTCGACATGCGGAACCAGCCTCGCCGATCAGCCCAACCGATCGATTACCGGGTCAACCCTCCGAGACGCGCCACTAGTCACCGTCGGAACGGGCGCGGTAGAGGAGGCTGGCGACGGCTCGTCGGGGCACGGGCGCTCCTGCTGGAAAAGATCACGATAGGAATCAATGCCGTTCACCATTCCAGGAGACAACGGCCCGAAAGCATCAACACCCGATGAACCGAGGATGATTCACCTCGGATGCCGGTCCATGCCGCAATGACATCCTGACTACACTCAGCGGCCTGCCGACCGCGAAGGGATCTTGATGATCAGCGTGGGCCAACTGGTGGAAGATCTGAAAAAGCTTCGTCAAGGCCTCGGCCTCGACACACCCGGGTTGTCGAAGAACATCACGGAACGGCTGCGCCTGGTGCTCGAACTGGACGGCGACGACGCAGCCGTCCGGGACCAGCTCAAGCAGAAGATCGCGGAACTCGCCGAACCCCTGAGGGAGGAGCACCGCCAGGCCGTGCTCATCGCCTACGGGTTGACCGGGGACCGGAAGGCCCGAACGCTGAAGCAGCGGGTGGCCCTCCTGGCGAAGCTGATCGACCGCAGCGAGCGCAGCGCGACGCGGAGGATCGACGAGGCCTTGTCACTGGTGGCCCAGCACGCCCTGTCGCGGAAGCGGGCTTCGGCGTCGGACGGGTCGACTCCCCTGTCGCCCTGGCGCACGATCTCGCTGCGAACGACCGTCGTGCTCGACAAGGACCTCCCCGAGGTGTACGAGGTCCGCAGGATTGCGGCTTCCACGGATGGTCTTGCCGAGGTGGAATTGGAGCTCACCGTCGACGCCCCTCCACACTGGACCGAAGCGGATCCCTCGAACCCCACCGTCGACGTCCTGCACGGCGGAACGCTGCACACCCGGTCGCGCCATTCCAGAACGCGCATCGGCTATGTCCTAGCGCTTCCACGTACCCTCGCCAGGGACGAGGAGCATGAGTTCTTCCTCCGTTTCCGGTTCACCGCCCCAGGGGCGATGGAACCCTTCTACATGTGCACCCCGAAGTTCCTGTGCTCCTTGTTCGACCTGCACATCCGATTCGGTCGGGAGCGGGTGCCGGACAAGATCTGGAAGGTCCACGGGTCCCTGATCAACGAGGTGCTGGACCACTCCGCGCCGAGACAACAGGTCGAGGCCGACACGGCGGGTGAGGTGCACCTCACCTTCACCGGCCTGGTCCCGAACCTGTCCTCCGGCGCTGTGTGGACCGACTGACGCGCTCACGTCGCACGCAGGCGGTTCAGCCTGTGCGCCAGCAGTGCCATGAGGGTCGCCGCCAAGAAGACCAGGACCGCGAGCGAGAGCACCCACCACGGACCGGAGTGCCTCCAGAGGGGGTCGTCCGGCAGTCCCGGCACCACCGCCGTCAGGTCCGCGGTGGACGCGCCCGCCGCGTAGCCCCACCGTGCGGGTGCGATCCAGGACAGCTGCTCCAGCACCGGCCTGCCCGTCACCGGGACCATGCCGCCGCACAGCACGAGCTGCGCCATGATCACCACCACCAGTACGGGCATGACCTGCTCCACCGAGCGGACCAGGGCGGAGAGCAGCAAGGCCATCGCACAGGTCGCGAAACCCGTCACCCACACGGCGATGGTCAGCTCGATCAGCGGATCACCGAGCACCACGGCCTCACGCGGTCCCGGTTTCACCGCCACGGTGCCACCCACCAGCAGGACGGCTTGGCCGGCGGCGATCATCCCGAACACCAGGATCTTGCCTGCGGCATAGGACCCGGCGGACAGACCGGCGGCCCGTTCGCGCAGGAAGATGGCACGTTCCGCGACGATCTCCCGTGCCGCGCAGGCACCGCCGGTGAAGGCCGCCCCGACGAACAGCAGCACGAGGATGTGCGCCGGCTCCGACGGTTCCGCAGCCCCGGGAGGGCCGAGCCCGCCCGAGCCGGGCACCGCGAGCGCGAGCCCCGCCAGCACCAAGGGCATCAGGAGAAGGAATGCCGCGTATCCCACGTCCGCCGCGATGAGCCTGCAGTGGCGTGCCACCAACGTCATCGTCTGCTGCCACCACGATCTCAGGGCGGGTTGGACCGGCGCCCTCGAAGTCGTGCTCGGAGCGTCACCACGCGTCCGTACTGCTGTGGGCGCCGGTTGCCGCTCGGCCGCCTCGAAGATCTCGGCCCAGTCGGCGGCGCCGAACCTGACCCGCAATTGGTCGGGCGCACCGAGGAAGAAGGGCACGCCGCCGGGCGCGAGGATCAACACGCGGTCGCACTGCCCCAGGTTGGCCGTGTTGTGCGTCACGACGACCACGGACCGGCCCGAGTCCGCGATGGCGCGAAGGGAGGTCATGACTTGCCGGTCGAGGTGCGGGTCGAGGCCCGAGGTCGGCTCGTCGAGCAGGAGCAGCGGCGGTGAGGTGAGCAGCTCCATCGCGATCGAGACCCGCTTCCGTTGCCCGCCCGAGAGATCCCTGACCTTCGTGGAGGCCTGTTCGGCGAGGTCGACCTCGGCCAGCGCACCGCCCACGGCCGTGTTCCGCTCACCTCTCGTCGTGTCGGCCGGAAGGCGCAGCCGCGCCGCGTAGGACAGCACCTTGCGAGCGCTGAGCTTGAGGTGCAGCACGTCGTCTTGCGGAACCACCCCGATGCGGGCGCGCACCGCACTGCGGACGCCCAGGCCGTCGTAGGTCACCCGGCCCCGCGACGGCTCCAGCTCTCCGGTCATCACCTTCAGCAGCGTCGACTTGCCCGCGCCGGACGGCCCGATGACCGCGACCAGCTCACCGGGTTCCACGTCGATGCTGACGCCGGATAGCAGGACCTTGCCACCGGGAATCCAGTAACCGACGTCGTCGACGACGAGGTGCTGCTCCGCGGCGGGAATCGGCACCAGGCCGCGATCGGACACCGCGACGTCGGTCGCGCCGAAGGTGAGCAGGTCGCCCGCACCGACTCGCACGTCACCGGTGATGGCCACGCCGTTGAGCAGCGTCGGGTTCCGGCTGCCGAGGTCGGTCACCAGCCAGCCGTCCCCACTGCGTCGGGCCACCGCGTGCCGTCGCGAGACGACCGGGTCGTCCAGCACCAGGTCGTTGTCGGTGGAACGCCCGATCCGCACCGCGCCCGGCACACCCGTGCCGCTGACCCGGACGACGATGTCGACGGCGTCGGCCAGCCGCAGCACCACCTCGTCCACGACCCGGTGCTCGGTGATCGGCAGGCCACCGAGCCGCGTCCCGCCCGCTGTTCCCCGGTCGCGAACCACCCACCCGTCGTCGTACTCGGCCAGCAGGTGGTTCCGCGACACGGCGGGATCATCGAGGATGACGTCGGACCCGGCGCTGCGTCCGATTCGGACGGCCGTGCCGGGGCTGAACGTCCAGCGGCGGGCGCCAGCGGTCACGACGAGCACGTGATCATCGGAGAACATCGGCTCACCGAGTGGTCGTGGTGGTGGTCGTCGACTGGGGAGGCAGACCTGATGTCGGCACCTCGCTGGCCAGGCCGAGCAGTTTCGCCTCACCGAGGGCGAACACGCTGTCCCCGCAGGTCTTGGACGAACTCGTGACGACCCACTGGAGCTTCAACCTGAGCGCGTTGGTGACGTCGAGATCGAGGTCGACCACCTTGCCGAACTCGATGGGCTGGGTCGTGAGCTGCCGCCCGTCCGCGAAGACCTCCAACTGGACCCGGACGTCCGCCGACTCGGCGTTGTCCCCGATCCCGGCCGTCGCGACCAACCTGCGGTAGCCCTTCGACAAGTTGTACTCGACCACGTTGGCCCTGCTCGTGCAGTAGTAGTCGAGACTCGACCCGAGCGCGTGGAGGTACTGCTCGCCCGCCATGCCCACGGTGAACGCCTCACCCGCCGTGGACCAGTTGCCCGTCGAGGGCTTGACCTCGTCCAGGTACACGGTCACGGCCGGTCGGGCGACCACGAGCGTAACCTTGCCGTCGACCTTCTGCCCCGCGGCGGGCTCGTGACTCAGGACGGTGCCGTCGGCGGCCTTCTGGTCGACCTGCTCGACGATCTCGACGTCCAGGGACTCGGGCAGCTTCTCCCTGGCTTCTCCCAACTTTCTGCCCACCAGGTCGGGCATCGTGTCGAGCGTGGCGACCCTCTTGGTCGTCGTCTTGGCCGTGGTGCGCTCGGGCCCCGAATCCCGCTCGGTGCCGTCGGCGACCGCTGTCGTGGTGGCGCCGGTCGGCTCCGCGACGTCCTCTGCGGAGCCGCGGTCGACGAGCGCGTAACCGCCCACACCGACGACGCCCAGCAGGACGACCGCCGCCGCGGCGATCGGCAGCAGGCGGCGCTTCCTGGTCCTACCCGACGGGACGACCGAATTCGCCGATGCCGCCTTCAAGATCGTCTCGTTCTCGTTCCCGTGCCCGATCGGGATCGCGGGCGGCGGAGTTTCCAACCGTGGTCCCACCGGGACGCCTTCGCGCCAGAAGCGGTCGGCGAGCCCGGACAACACGGCGGCTACGTGTTCCGCCGACCTGGGACGTGCGGCGGGGTTCTTCTGGAGCAGGCTCCAGATGACGTCCCACAGTGCGTCCGGCACACCCTCGGGACGGCCGGGCAGTCGTTCCCGGTGGCTCACCAGCACCTGGAACACCGACTCGCCCGCGAACGGCGTCACACCGCAGCACAGCTCGTAGAGCAGGATGCCCAGCGAGTACAAGTCCGCAGCCGGGGTGATCTGCCCGCCGTCGGCCACCTCGGGAGCGATGTAGTGCGGCGTGCCCGCCAGCAACGTGCTCCGGCCGACTCGCGACCCGCCGGCCATCTTGGCGATGCCGAAGTCGGTGAGCTTCGGCGTGCGCGTCGACGTGGAGTCGTCCATCAGGACGTTCTCGGGCTTGACATCGCGGTGGACGATCCCGGCCGAGTGCACGCCGTGCAGGGCGAAGGCGATCCCCGAGCCGATCCTGGCCACCTCGGCGGGCAGGATCGGACCCGCGCCGGTCAGGAGGTCGCGGAGCGTCCCTCCGGTCACGAGGTCCATGACGATGGCGGCCGTGGTGCCCTCCACCACGAGGTCGTGGACGGCGACGAGGTTGGCACCTCGCACGTTCACCAGGATCGAGTGCTCCTGGTGGAACCGCGAGATGAAGTCGCTGTCCTCGACCAAGTCGCCGCGCAGAAGCTTGAACGCGAACTGGCGGCCTCCCTCGTCGGTCCCCCGGTAGACCTGCCCCATCGCGCCGGACCCGAGGAGCTCGTCCAGTGTGTACCGACTCCCCAAAGCACGCCCCATTCGCGGTACCTCACATTCCTGGTCCAGGGATCACCGATCGGGTGGACGCCGAGCATAGGTGCGCGATAAGAGCGCGAACGGACAAACAATGGACAGTTGGGAGCCAATTCCCCCCACACGATCATGATCACCGCATTATTGCGGCGCACAACCAGGACAGAAGCAGGACGGAACGTGGTCAACCGGAGTGGCCGGACCACTTCATCGACGGGCGCGGGTACCTTGCATTCGTGTCCACAACCCCCTCGGACGTCGTGGATGTGTTCCTGTCCTTCAGCGGTGAAGACCGGTCCACGGTGCGTGAACTCAAAGACGCGCTCACCGCGGCGGGGCTCAAGGCTTTCCTGGACGAGGACGACATCCGGTTCTCGCACAACATCAGCGACGACGTGCAGGAGGCGCTGCGCCGGTCGAAGACGATGTTGATCTACTACTCGGCCTCGTACCCCACCAGGTCCGCCTGCCAGTTCGAACTGCACCACACCTACCTCTCCGCCTTGCGCACGGGCGAGGTCGCCAAGCGCCTGCTCGTGGTCAACCCGGAAGACCCGGCCACCGAACACTTGCTGCCCCTCGACCTGATGACCCATCGGTACTGGCGAGCCTGGAGGACCAAGGGCGAGCTCTCAGCGCTGGTCAGCGGAGTCGCCCGGGCCGCACGGGCGGTCGACACGCCGTTCGCGGACATCGACTTCGCCGCGTCGGCACGACGTGTCGGGAGGACCTCGCACCTGCCGAACACCTCCTTCGTCGGGCGCTACCGCGACCGGTGGCGTCTCCACGCCGCCCTGCACATCGGAGATCAGCCTCTGGTGGCCGCCAGGACGGCTCCGCCGGTCGTCGCGCTGACCGGGATGCCCGGCATCGGCAAGAGCGCCCTCGTGCGCGCCTACGAGCACGACTTCGGGTTCCTCTACCCCGGCGGGGTGCACCGCATCTCGCTCGCCGGCTCCGAAACCGCGGCCGAGGCGCGTTCGGCGCACACCGAGCAGTTGGTCCGGCTCGCGGAGTTCCTCGACGAAAGACCTCCCGACGTTCGACGGGACTCCCTGCTCGCGTGGTGGTCGCAACGCCTCGACAACGCCGGCGAGCCAGTCCTCTGGGTGGTGGACGATGTGCCTGGCGCGCTGCCCGACGAGGTGCTGGCCGAACTGGTGCCCTCGGCACGCGGTGTCCGCACGTTGCTCGTCAGCCAGCGGGAGATACCGGAGAGCGTTGCGCAACGGGTGCGGCTCGGCGGCCTGACCGCCGACGACGGCCGTGCGCTGTTCACCCGGCACCACCCGGCCGGGCCGGACGAGCGGGATGCGGTGGCG
Source organism: Actinosynnema sp. NPDC091369 (assembly GCF_044757065.1). Classification (NCBI taxonomy): domain Bacteria; kingdom Bacillati; phylum Actinomycetota; class Actinomycetes; order Pseudonocardiales; family Pseudonocardiaceae; genus Actinosynnema; species Actinosynnema sp. NPDC091369. Next base: position 8,513 of record NZ_JBIVUG010000027.1, read on the forward strand.
CGGGTGGTCGAAGGCCTCGGCGGCCACCCGTACGCGATCGCCCTGGCCGCGGCCGGCGCTCGCGGCCGTGAAGGGCTGTGGCACTTACGCGACCGGGTGAAGAACCTGACCCGAGGCGCGCCGGTGCTTGACATGGCGCTGAAGACGGTGCGCGGGAGCATCGCGGCGCTGACCCGAGCGGAACGCGTCGTCCTGACGCTCTCGGCGGTGTGCTCCGCACGACCGCTGCCCGCTGTGTTCATCAGCCGCGTCCTGGACGTGCTCGCGCCCGATGACCGGGACCGGGCGAACGAGGTGCTGGCGAGCCTGGAGCGGGCGATGCTGGTGGAGTCGCGCGGCGGTTCTTGGCAGGTGCACCAACTGGTGCGGGCCGCGACTCGGCAGGGCGGCGGATCGGCCGAGCTGGACACCGTCGCCGCGGTCGCCGCGCACACGCTGATCGCGCTGGCGAAGGGCGGCGTTCCCGGCTTGGTCGAGCACGGCGTGGCGCTGCTGGACCGGACGTCCGGGTCGCCCACCTACGCCGACGAGTTGAACCGGCTCGCCGTGACCTACTACGACAACCGTGGCGAACCGGCGTCGGCCGCCCCGTTCCACGAGCGGTTGGCCGACCTGCACCCGAATGAGCCGTCACACCTGCTGAACGCGGCCAGGGCGCGCCGGCAGTCGGGCGGCCCCGAGGCTGCGTTGGCGCACCTGAACCGGCTCGCATCCACCGCGCACGACAGCCGCACTGCGGTGCACGGGGAAGCCATGAGAGCCGCGGTGTTCGACGACCTGGGCAGGCACCTGGAAGCCGAGGCCCTGTGGGCTCAGGTGTTCGCACGTCTGACACAGGAGGAACTGCCCCGGGAGGAAGTGGTCGACCTGCGCACCGCACGCATCCGGAACCGGCGCATGCTCGGGTACTACCTGGAGGCGAAGGCGCTTCTGCGAGACCTGATCGCCGAGCACGGCGACATGGGGGACGCCCTCATCCCGGCACGCCTCGAACTGGCCGAAGTCGGCGTGGCCACCGACGATCGGGAGGGCGCACGCGAAGCCGTTCGCGCGATCCTCGACCACTACGAGGGGCTGGGGCTGCCGCGCCACGCGAACGCGATCACCGCGGCGACGCTGCTGCACCAGGCACAGCTCACCGTTTTCATCCTCGAGTCCTATCCCACGCAGGCTGAGCGGGAAGGGGCGGAGAGGGCTTTGCACAAGCAGTTGGAAGCCTCACGCCGTGAACTCGGCCCGCACAACCCGCGAACCCTGGCGATCGCGGTGACGCACCTCGAAGCGCTGATCAGGTTGGGCACGCCCGAGCGCGCGCTGGCCGAGTACGCGTCGCTCCCGGACGAGTTGGCCGCTCACCTGGGTCCAGGGCACGACCGCCGCCTGCGCGCCCTCTACCTGCTCGGTCTGGCGCAGTCCCAACGCGGGGACTACGCGGCAGCGGCCGTGAACTACCGAAACGCGCTGCAGGGGCAACTCACGTCTCTGGGGCGCGGACACCCCGAAACGCTGGAGACGACCTACGAACTGGGTGTGTGTCAGTGGTTCGAGGGGGATCGAGGCGCCGCGCGGGCCGCGTTCCACACCGTCATGGAGGGCGCGGTCGAGAAGGTCGGCAGGCGCAACGACCTCTACGGCAAGGCGCTGGTCGCCGCGAAAATGATCTTCATCCCCGCACCGATCTTCCGAGCGGCGATTCGGTTCGATCGGCGACGGAAGGACTGAGCTAACGGGTTCATTTCGGCGAATCGCTCGCCGTAACAGCGGCGGGGCAGTCCGCGACATAGGACGCAGAATGCCGGCCTCCTCCTACTCGGAATTCGCGCCGGCACTAACAACGCGCAGCGTCGGACAGTGCTGCGCAAAAACAGCGCGGAGGAATGATGGCCGCCTTGCCGGACCGGCTCATGGGAGAACTCAAAGCGCTGTGCCGTGGACGTGGGGCGCAGGCGCCGGGCATGGACCGGCAGATCGGTCCGGCTCTGCGGGAAGCATGTGGGATCAGCGAGTCGGACGGCTCCGAAGTCGCCCGCGAGAAGCTGGGCGAGTGGGTCCGCGCGCTCGCGCGGCACTTCCCCGAAGACCTGAGGCTCGCGGTTGTCGTCTCCCTCGCGCTGCACGCCGAGACGCGACATGCCTTCCTCGTCCACCGCCTCGAGTGGCTGGCGCACCGGGAGGGCCGCAACACGCGGACCATCCGGCGGCGGGTCGACGATGGCCTGACCCGGTTGGTGGAGGCCGCCACCAGCCGGGTCCCGGTCGCGGGCCGCGGCAACCCGGACGGTTGGCACGTCCGACGGCTACAAGTCGTGCTGCGCTTGGACAGCGTGGTACCGACCCGCATCGAGCGGTGCTGCGTGGTCGCGGAGGAGGACGGTGTGCGGGAGGTGTCGTGGGTGGTCGAGCCGGGCGTCGACGTGGACGTGGTGCACGGCGCTGTGGTCCGCGGGGGGAAGTGGTCGGCCCGACGACGCTTCGAACTGCCCCGCCCGCTCCGCTCGGGTGAGCCGCACGAGTTCGCCTTCGAGGTGCCGATGCCCTGGCTCTCGGCGGAGGACTCCTACCTGATCCGCCCGCCGAGTCCATGTGACCGGCTCGAACTCGTCGTCAGGTTCCACCCCGACCGGTTGCCGTCGGAGGTCGAGCGCGCCTACCGGTGGGTGGGTACCGCAGCTGGCACGGGAGCGGAGATGTCGATCAACGGCGTCGGCGAGGCCGAGGCGGCGTTCGCGAACGTGCTTCCCGAGCACGAGTACGGGCTGCGCCGGCAACCGTCCCCACTGCTGCCGCACCTGGTGCCCGGTCCCCGACTGGTGCAGGCGGTGGAGAGTCGGCCGGAACCGGTCGCGCGGCGCCGGCTGGGATGAGTTCGAGCGACCGCGCCGCCCCGGTCCGGCGGTCAGCCGATCTCGGCGGCCAGCCGGTCGGCCTCGGGCGCGCCCAGGGCCTTGAACAACGTCAACGCTCGTTCGAGGTGGGCGAGCCCCGCGGTGCGGTCCTGAGCGGCGCGGGCGAGCCCCGCCAGCCCTCGGGCTTCCTCGTAGCGACTGCCGCACTTCTCGCTCAGGTGGACCGCGCGCTGGTGGGCCTCGCGCGACTTGGCGAGGTCGCCCGCCTGAATCCACACCTCGCCCAAGCAGTTCAGCGCCATCGCGGTGTCCAGGTCGGCTTCGAGGCGGCGGAACACGGTCAACGCCTCGTCGAGATGGCGGACGGCGTCCTCGGTGCGACCGAGCGCCGCTTCCGCCAACGCGATGCCCCGCAGGGTGATCGCCGCGTTCGACTCGGCCCCGGACGACCGGTAGTACTCCAAGGCGATCAGGTAGTCCCGCAACGCCTCCTCGTGGTCGCCGCGGTAATGGGCGATCCACGCGCGGTTCGCCAGGGCATTGGACACCCCCCGCAGGTCTCCGACCTCTTCGTACAGCCGTGACGCCGCGGTGTAGTGCGTCGCGGCGTCCTCGGTGCGACCGAGTTCGAGCAGCGCGACGCCGAGGTTGTTCCGCGTGGTCGCCTCCGCGTGCCGGTCACCGAGCCGTTCGGTGGCGACGAGCGCGGCCTCGTGCGCGCGGATCGAGTCGTTCCACTCCTTGGCCAGGAAGTAGTAGCCCCGCATCGTGTACGCCAGCTGCCACTGGCGGGCGTACAGCTGGTGGTCGGGCAGCGTGAACAGGGCGGCGATGGTCTCGCGCTCGGCGACGAGCCAGTCCAGCGCCCGATCGCGATCGGGGAACGGGGGACCCGGGGCCGGCGTGCCTTCCAGCGGGATCCGCAGGCGCGTGGGCGCGATCTGCCGGTCGGCTCGGTCCGCGGTGTGGAGGAAGTAGTCGAACAGGCGCGTCGTCGCTGCGGCCCGGTCGCTCGCGGGGTCGTTGTCCTCGACCAGTTCCGCGGCGTAAGCGCCGAGCAGGTCGTGCATGCCGAACCGTGCCACCCCGCGTTCGGCGACCAGGTGCGCGCGGTGCAACTCCGCCAACAGCGCGGCGGCGGGCCTCGGTCGCGTTCCGGTCAACGCCGCGGCCGAGTACTTGTCGAAACCATGCCCCGGGAACAGCCCGAGGAAGCGGAACAGCCTGGCCGCGTCGGCCGAGAGGTGCTTGTAGGACCAGGAGAACACGGCGCGAACCTCGGTGCGCACGTCACCGCCGGTCTCGAACACGTCCAGCCTGGCGTACTCGTCCTCCAGTGCGGCCACCAGCTCGGCCAGCGGCAGCGTGCCACGTGAACGCAGCAGCCCGACGAGGACCCGCAGCGCGAGCGGCAGGCCCGCGCTGTGCTTGACCAGCTCGGCCACCGCGGCCGGTTCGCGGTCCGCCCTCGCGCCCAGCGCCCCCCGCAGCAGTGCGGCCGCCTCTTCAGACGGCAGCACGTCCAGGTGCATGACCGCCACGTCGAAGTCCACGAGCAACCCGGTCAGCGCCTGCCTGCTGGTCACCACCACGGCCGTCGTCGGGGACGCGGGGATGAGCGGGCGGACCTGGAATTCGCTGCGCGCGTTGTCGAGCACCACGAGGACCCGTCGCTCGGCGAGCATGGTGCGGTATCGAGCGGCGCGCTCGTCGACATCCTCCGGGACCTGGTCCGCCTTGACGCCCAGGGCCCTCAAGAACGAAGCGAGCACGGTCCCGGCTTCGACCTGGAGGTCGGGCCCGTAGCCGTTCAGGTCGGCGTACAGGACCCCGTCGGGGAACTCGGCACTCGCCTGGTGCCCCCAGTGGACCGCGAGCGCGGTCTTGCCCACCCCCGCCGTTCCGGTGATCAACGCGATCCTCGGCGACGAGGGCCTGTCCGCGGACGTGGCGAGCGCGGCGCTCAAGGCTTCGAGCGCCCCATCCCGGCCCACGAACTCGCGCACGTCAGGCGGCAGCTGGCGCGGCACGCGCTCCGTCACCTCGGTGGTGTGCACGTGCACACCACCGGAGATGACCCCGGCCTGCACCACGGCGTGCGCGACACCGGAGAAGTGGTTTCGCGTCGCGCTGTCCTCGTCCATCGCCGTCCTCGGTCCGCGAGCACCCCTCGTTGAACAAGATCACAGCAGAATTCCACGGCAGGCGGTATTGCAGGCGACGATGATTACCAGTGAGTGAGATCGGCACGGGCGCGAGCCTCTCCGACCATGAGCGGGCTGAGCGCGCCGTCGAACTCGTCCGCGGCGGCCCAGTGGGCTTCCGCCCGTTCCGGGTCACCCGAGGCCGCTGCGGCGTTGCCCAGTCCGATGCGGGCGCGGGTCGCCTCGTAGCGGCTCCCGCACCGCTCCCCTCCCACGACCGCACGCCGGTAAGCCTCAGCCGCCTCTTCGAGGTGACCGGCCCGGAAGCGCACCCAGCCGAGGCAGTTGAGGGTCATGACGACGTCGAGTTCCAGACCGAGCCCGGTGAACTCGGCGAGGGCCTGCCCCGCGTGGGCCAGCGCGTCCTCGTAGCTGCCCAGTTCGACCTCCACCAGCGCGATCCCGCGCAGCGTGATGGCGGCGTTCCGGTCGGCTCCCGCTCTTCGGTAGGCGTCGAGCGCAAGGCACATGTTCTCCCGGGCGGACAGGTGCTCACCGAGGTAGAGGTCGACCCAAGCGAGGTTGGAGCGGGAGCTGGTGACGCCGTGCGGGTCACCTACCTCCTCGAAGATCTCCATCGCCTCCCGGTACCGCTTCTGCGACGCCACGAGCTCACCGCGGTCGGCCAGGGCGATGCCCAGGTTGTTCAAGGTCATGGCCAGGGGTCCGCGCAGCCCGGCGGCACGCGTCGCCGTTGCCACCTTCTCCAGCAGCTCGATCCACGGCGCCCAGAGCTTCGTGAGGAAGAAGTAGTCGTGCAGCAGGAACGCCAGCAACCAGCTCCGATCGACCAAGTCGTGCTCGACCGCCGTGCCGCACATCGCCACGAGCGAGGGCCAGGCCCCGTCCAGCCAGGCGATGGCGGCATCGCGGTCTGCGAACCCCTCGGCCGACACGTCCGACGGGGGCAGGTCGGGCCGGAACCGGTGGGGTGCGATCAGCGCGTCGGCGAAGAACGTCCGGCGCAGGACGTGGTCCAGAAGGCCGCGCACCGCCGTGAGCCGGTCGTCAGGAGCGGTGTCGGGCAGCACGTGCTCGATGGCGAACAGTCGCACGAGGTCGTGCAGTCGCACCCGCTCGCCCGGCAGCAGCACACCCAAGTGGGCGCGGTCCAGGCCGGTCAGCAGGTGCTCCACCGTGGCGAGGTCGTGCCCCGCGAGGGCCGCTGCCGCGGACAGCTCGATGTCGGTTCCCGGGTGCAGTCCCAGGAGGGCGAACAGCCGCCGGTGCGCCTCGTCCAGCCCGCGGACGGACAGAGCGAAAGCGGAGGCGACGCTGCGCTCCCCGTCGTCCAGGGCGAGCAGTCGGGAAGCCTCGACGGCCAGGCGATCACCGAGCTGGTCGACCGTCCAGCCCCGGCTCGTCCGCAACCGAGCGGCGGCGATGCGCACGGCCAGCGGGAGGTGACCGCACAGCGCCACGACCCTGGCCACGTCCCCTGGGCGGTCGCCGGCGGTGGCGCGGAACAACGACACCGCCTCGTCGCGGGTCAGCTCCCCGACCACCACGTGCTGCGCCTCGTCGAGCGCGGGCAGCCGGTTCCGGCTGGTCACCACCACGCGGCAACCGGGTTCGGCCGGCAGCAGCGGGTGCACGCCCGACGAATCGGCGGCGTTGTCGAGCACGAGCAGCAGGCGCTTGCCCCGCAGGACGTTCCGGTAGACGTTGGCCCGGCCGTCCAGGTCGTGAGGTATGTCGGCACCGGGCACACCGAGGACGCGAAGCAGCACGTCGAGCGCGTCCTCGGGCGCCATCCGCGGAGCCTGGGGCGTGTGCCCGCGCAGGTCCAGGAACAGGCAGCCGTCCGGGAAGGCGGACTGCGCCTCTTCGGCCGCGCGCAGTGCCAGTTCGGTCTTGCCCGCCCCGGCCATCCCGGTCAGCACGACGACGGCGCGCGGTTCGCGCAACGCCCGGGCGACCCGACCGAGTTCCTCCTGGCGACCGGTGAAGTGACGCGTCGCGGGGGGCAGGCCGTACAGCGCGGGGGGCTTCGCGGCCCGTCGCTCCGCCACCGCCAAGGCCAGCAGTGCTCCACCGGCACCCAACTGGTCGTCACAAGTCCTGGCGAGCTGGGGCGTCGGCACGGCGTGCCCGTTCTCGATCTTGCTGAGGAACCCCTTGCTGTAGTGGACGCGATTCGCGAAGGCGCTGAGCGAAACGCCCGCGCGCTCCCGCAGGCGGCGCAGTTCCTGGCCGAACCCGGCCGAGAGGTCGTCCATGTCCCAATGGTGACGCACCGGCTTGCCGCCGCACCCGGTGACTTCGGGCCGGCACGCAGGTTCACCCGCGTGCCAGCCCAGGAACCACCGATCAGACCAGCAGCAGGATCAGGAACTCGATGAGCGGCACCACGATGTGGGTGTGCATGGCAGGTCACCTCCTCGGCAGGCCAGGGCCCACGCGAATTCCTGACCGCTGAAACGGGTCACTTCACGAATTCGCCGGACCGCCGATTGGTTCGGAATTTCCGATGCCCCGAGGATGCGCCGCGCGAAGGTGGAGCAGAACGGGTTTACCGTTTCCTGTTGTGGCTGGAAACGCACCGGCCCCGTGAGCAGCTCGTCCAGGTCGTACGAGGAAACGCCCTGCCCGTCGGACGCTCCAAGCCGGACGCCGACGCACCTCTGAGCCGACCGGCGGACAAATCCGCGTCAGTATGCCGACAGTTGTTCGCAGGGACCGGAGCAGCGATCGATCCGGGTTACCTTGACGATCTGCGGTCAGCCGACCGGAAGCACATCGGCGACATACCGATAGGAAATCCGTGGACCAGGAACCCAACTCCCAGCACGTCGAGAACAACCAGGGCGGTTACGTCTTCGCCAACCAGAACGGCCGGCAGTCGATCTACCTGAACTCGATGGTCGACCACCTGCAGAACGGCTTGATGGCCCTGAAGGGCAAGATGTACGCCAAGGCGGCCACCGAGTTCGAGGAGTCGCTCAGCGACGGCCGGAAGGCGGGCGCCGACCGGATCGCGGAGGCGTCGCACGACCTCGCGCTGGGGCACTTCGGCGCCGCCCTCGCGATGCTCAACGGCCGCGTGCCCGGCGATCGGGTGCCGGAGGAGATCGATCGGATCGAGAACCACCTCGAGCAGTCCATCGGCTACGGCGATCCGGTCGTCACCCACCAGGCGAAGGTCCTGTGGGCATTGGTCAAGGACGACTACTACACCGCGTACAACATGGCACCGAGGCCTCCGACGGCGGAGGTGCTCGCCGAGAGCGTGGCAGCGCTGGGCCCGGACGACCTGGAGCCGCTCCTGACGCACCTCGGCAACATCCGGGGCCGGACCTGGCAGGCGGTGCTCACCCGCGCTTCGGAGTTCGGCCGGTTCCCGAACGTCGAGCCGGAAGTCCGGCCGACCACCAGGATGTTCGACCCCCGGCGTGCGGAGGCCGTCCGCAAGTACTTCATCCCGACACCGGCGGGACGCAGCCCGAACCCCCACTACATCGCTCTGGGTGGTGCCGCCGCACTGGTGGTGCTCGGCATCGCGATGCAGAGCTTCGGCACGCTGTTGTTCCTCGGCGGCGCCTACTTCCTGGGCAAGTGGGGATTCACGAAGTTGGGCGAGTACCGCCGCTACGTCAAACGCCGGGACGAAGCCCTGCCCAAACCTTCGGACGCGCAGATGGACGCCTGGCTGCGCGAGGACGTGGAGCACCTGCGGGCCAAGGCGGGCGACCAGGTCCGCCTCAACCCGAAGCTGGTGAAGGACGGCGGTGACCTCGTCTACCCGGTGCAGACGGTCGTCGGCCTCCCGACCGACGACATGCGCAAAGCCGTGGCCATGCGGGTGCGGCGGGGCTCGGACGGGAAGCTGCGCGCCAACCACTACGACGTGCTCAACCTCTTCCTGACCAACGACCTGATCAGCGTCTACCGCTGCCTGGTCGACTTCCGCACCGGCGAGGCGATCTACGAGGAGGTCACGGAGCGGCACTACCGCGACATCGTCGGGGTGACGTCCAACCGCATCCCGGTGCCCGACCACATCGTCGAGCTGTTCAAGTCGATCGACAAGCTCGCCGCGGAAGACGGCCAGGACGAACGGCAGGAGCGGAAGTACGCCGACCTCTCCTTCGCCCAGACCTTCTCGCTGTCGATCGTCAACGGAGAGAAGTTCGAGATGAGCACCGGGTTCGGCAACGCGACCGACGGGACGGACGAGGTCGCCTGGCCCAGCAACGGGCAGGCCCTGGACATCATCAAGAGGATGGTCCGCGCCCGGCACAACGCCAGGTGACCCGGCGCCGCCTCACGGCTGCGGGCGTGTGCGCTACCGCACAAAGCCCGCAGCCGTCAGCGGTGGATCGAACGGTCGCCGTCCTGTTCGCGTACACCGCGCCGCTGCCGTTGGACACGCTGCGCCGCCGCACGTTGGCCGGAAGGTGGCGGGACGATCCCTGGCATCCAGGCTTCGCCTCGGACGTCGAGTCTCGTCGTGACTCTGGGCGCGACACCGCCGGCTCAGCGCAGCGTGCGAAGCAGCGAGCTCGCGCCCTCGTCGGTGAAGCTCTCCACGACGCAGGTCTGGAGTACCGGCGTTTCGGATCGCTGGCACGCCGGGCTTGTCCTGCGCCGGCCAACGGACCGTGCGCCGTATGATGGTCGAGCGCCGTCACCGAGTTCCGCCGCCGGTCGGGTGGCGCTGTGCGAGGTGGCGTCGAACGTGTTGGTGGCGGAACTGGTGGACCGCGCCGTACTGGCGCAGCACGCCTCGGTCCCGCGCGTCATCGAGGAACGCCATCAGCCGCCAGGGCAGTCGACCGCGAGCGGCCAAGAGCAGCCGTGCGACGGTGAAGCGGGCGTATGCGCTCACCAAGGCCCAAGCGGCCGCGTAGCCCAGGGCGATGCCTACCGCGAACCCCCATCCCAGCAACGCGAACACCACCGCGATCACGATCGCCGTCCCGGCTCCCACCAGGACCACGGCGCGGTCGGCACGGAGGGTCGTGACCGGGTTCGTCGGGCGCTCCAGGTCGGCGAGGACGACTACGCCGCTGGTCCGGTCCTCTCGCATCCGGCGCCACGCCCGGCGGCCGAAGAGCCAGACCAAGGTGCCGCCGACCCCGATCAACGCCGTGACCACGAGGATCGACCGCACGCCGCCGGACCGGCCCTCCGAGATCCACAGCGCCGCGACGAGGAGCGTGAACACACCGGCGATGGTCAGCAGCCAGTTGACCAAGAGCCCGGCCATGTCCTGGAGATCCGCACGTACGCGGTCGGCGGAGGCGTTCAGGGCGTGCGGGGTTTCGAGGTGGTCGCCCGCGTTGACGTACCGGTGAAAGGGCCCGCTGTTGATCGCCAGACCGAGCACCGCGGCGGCGACCAGGGCGGGCACCAGGCCTACGTTGCTGAAGTGACCGAACCCGAAAGCCGCACCGCCCAACCCACGGCACGTGGGCGCGACCGCGGGCAGGGAGCGGTGCAGCCGCCACCACGCGATGTCCGGTTCACCGTCGGCGTTCCGGGCGAGGTACGCGAGCCACCGCCGGACGACCGTGTGGTGTGCGCGGGGGAACGACGGCGTGGCCCGGGGCGGCGGGTCTTCGAGGTAGACCGCCGGTATCAGGTAGGTCAGCAGGTGTGCCTCGATCGAGGCGAGGTCGGGCAAGCGCGCCCGGTCGAGCAGCTCCGCCGGATCGCGTTCGTGGTCCTGGTAGACGGTCCCGATCAACCACACCACGAGCGGCGTCGGAACCGGCTCTTCGCGCAGGCGGGCGAACAGCGGCGCGAGGCGCGTGGTGCCGTGCGGCATTTTCTCGCGCAAGTAGTGCTCGACATCGTCGCGGTCAGGGGACAGCAGCTCGGCGCAAGTCACGCGGGTCAGTCCGACGCCCGCTGCTTCCAATTCCCGGTACTCGGCCAGACCGCAGGTCACGATCAGGGGGACCGATGAGCCGAGGCGGTTGAGCGCGGCGACCGCGCGCGGGCGCAAGTCAACAGCCAGCGTCTCGAGCCCGTCCAGGACGGGCAGGACCAGTCCCACCCCCAACAGCGCCGCTGCCAGTGTGATGGCTCTGCCGTCCACCCAGCGCACGGTCCGGCCGAGGCGGTGGTCGCGGGCGAGCCGGCGTGCTAGTGTCCTGCGCCTGAAGTTCGTTGATGAATTGTAGGGTTGTCGGGTGGCTCGTAGGGGTCGGCCGGTGGCCGCGGTGGTGTTGACGGACGAGGAACGCGAGACGCTGGCACGTTGGGCGCGGCGGGCGAAGTCGTCGCAGGCGTTGGCGCAGCGGTGCCGGATCGTGCTCGGCTGCGCCGACGGCAAGTCCAACCAGGATGTCGCGGCCGAGTTGGGCATCTGGCCGCAGACGGTGGGCAAGTGGCGACGCCGGTTCCTGGACAAGCGGCTGGAAGGACTGGTCGACGAGCAGCGTCCCGGCGCCCCGCGGAAGATCACCGACGAGCGGGTCGAACAGGTCGTGGTGGCCACGCTCGAACGGACACCGGCCGACGCCACCCACTGGTCGCGCGCGTCGATGGCGGCCGAGAGCGGGTTGTCGCGCTCCACGGTCGGGCGGATCTGGAAGGCGTTCAACCTCAAGCCGCACCAGGTCGACACGTTCAAGCTGTCCAACGATCCGCAGTTCGTGGACAAGGTCCGCGACGTGGTCGGGCTCTATCTGAACCCGCCGGAAAAGGCCCTGGTGCTGTGCGTGGACGAGAAGTCGCAGATCCAGGCCCTGGACCGGTCCGCGCCGACACTGCCGATGATGCCGGGCCTGCCCGAGCGTCGCACCCACGACTACATCCGGCACGGCATCACCACCCTGTTCGCCGCGCTCGACATCGCCACCGGCGAGGTGATCGGCTCGATCCACCGCCGCCACCGGGCGGTGGAGTTCAGGAAGTTCCTCGCCAAACTGGACAAGGAAGTGCCCGCGGACCTGGACGTGCACCTGATCTGCGACAACTACGGCACCCACAAACACCCCACCGTCCGGAAGTGGCTGGAAGCGCACCCGCGCTTCCACATGCACTTCACCCCCACCTACTCCTCCTGGCTCAACCAGGTCGAGCGGTGGTTCGGCCTGCTCACCGACAAGCGACTACGCCGCGCCGCCCACAAGTCCCTGCGCGCCCTGGAGAACGACATCCGCGACTGGATCAAGACTTGGAACGAGGCCCCCAGGCCCTTCGTCTGGACCAAGGACGCGGACGAGATCCTCGACCGCCTCGCCTCATATCTTGACCGGATTCCTGGCGCAGGACACTAGCCAGTCGAACGCGTGCAACTCGTCCGGGTTCCAGTCGGTGACCGGGACCAGGATCGGCACCGGCTCACCGGCCGTCCACCCGACCATCGCCTCGGACACCAGCCGGATGGCCGCGACGCTCTTGCCGGACCCGGGACCACCGAGCAGGAGCAGTCGACGATTCGGCGCGTGATCGCGCAGCAGCGACGTGATCCGGTCGGACGCAACACCATCGACCGCGTAGCGAGTGGCCAGCGGGCGCGGGGTGTTCAGGCCCAGGCGTCCCACTTCGGCGCGCCACACGGCGGTGACGGCGCCGGCCAGGCGTTCGGCTGCCTCGACCAGCACGCGGCTCAACTCCGCGCCGACCGGGGTTGTGCGGAACAGCAAATCCTGTTGCCACTTCGCGGGGTCGACCGGCGGCGCGAGTTCGGGCATCGGGTGGCGAGGCTGACCGTAGATCACCCGCAGCAGCTCGTCCAGCTGGCCGGGCAGGACGTAGTGGGTCGCGGAATAGGGCTGGAGGAACGCCGGCAGCTCGTCGGCCGAGTGCCCGGGCAGTACGATCGGGAGGACCCTGGGCAGCCACCGGGGTCGGTCGGCTGCCAGGTGTTCGCGCAGCATCGTGAGTTGGAACCGGGCGTTGCCCCGCGCCGCGCTGTCCGACCCGGCCAGCCGCTTGTACTCGCTCGAGGCGATGGCCAGCACGAAGTCGCCGCCGTCGATCTTCTCGACGGCCCAGTCGAGCCAGTCACGCCGCTGGTCTCGTTCCCAGAGGTCAAGCTGGACGTCGACGCCGTGTTCGGTGCGCAGTTGGTGGGCGAACCGGAGGACGGCTTCGGTGTGCTCCCCGGCGTCGTCCGCATAGGAAACGAACACCTGGGGAACTGGCGGAGGCGACACGGCGGCCAACCCTAGCGCCGACGTCTCCCTCGCGGAGCGGGACTGGGTGGTAATGAGCGGTCGTCACGTGAAGCGCGGGGTCCGGTTCGGTGACTGGACCGTGTTGTCCCGGGCGACGTCTCGATGCCGGTGACGATCCTTCACGAATGACATGCCGGTAACCTCGGTCAGTGCCTGCGGTCGAGGTGCGGAACGGGGGCGGCAATGGGGTCGGCAGACGTGGCACGTGCTCGGATCGTCGAGTTCTGGCGCACGGTTGAGATGTTCAGTCCGCAAAAAGCGGAAAAGGTCGACCGGGAACGAATGGTCTACGCGGTGCGCTCGGACGAACCGCTGCCGTGGGAACCGGACCACGAACTCGCCCGGCGTCGACTGCGGCCCAACCAGACCTGGCGGCACGTCGTCTATCTCGGGATCTACCGGTTGGACAACGTGTACGAGGTGCTGTCGCAGGTGTTCACCCCCGATGGCGAGAGCTACGACGAGCGTCCGGCGGGTGAGAGCGCGGTCGCCGCGTTCGCGGTGGACGAGGACGGTTGTGCCGTGCTCGACTCGGAAGTGTTGTCCAGCTGTGCATGGGCCACTGGGCAGGTGGTCCGGCACGGAGGCGGTCCGGTCGAGTGGTTGTCGGGTTTCGACAAGTCGGCCGAAGGGTTCTCCGAGGACTGGCGGAACATCGTCACGATCGAGGACCTGGGAGTCGGCGAGCACACGTCGCTCAAGACCCCTGCGACGCCGCTGCGCCTGGACCACGATCACCTCGCCGCCTGCCTCGCGGCCGCCGTCGCCGCCACGGGCACGGCCATCGCCCTGCGGCCCGGCGAGATCCGCGTCAGCAGCCACGTCGTAGCCCGGCGCACGGCGACCGCGAACGTCCACGACTTCCTCAACAGCTTCATCGTCGACGACCTGGGGAACGTGGCAGCGCGGTTATCCCGCGGCGAAGTCGGCGCGGCGTTGCGTGACTACTTGTCACCTCAGGGTGCGATCGACCGCACGAGGCGGATCGATGTCCGTGACGACGTCCACGCGGTGCTGGCGGCCACCGCACCCGATTCCGTGCCCTCGGGAAGGTGGCCGAGCAATCCAGAACACCCCTTGGCCCTGAACCAGCAGCTCGCCGTGAACACCGCGGTCACCATGCCCGGCGCCGGGGTGACAGGCGTGAACGGACCGCCGGGCACCGGCAAGACGACGATGTTGCGTGACCTGGTAGCTGCGCTGGTGGTCGAACGGGCCGCACGGCTGGCGAAACTCAGCCACCCCGGCAAGGCGTTCACCGGCAGGGAGTTGCGGTGGAAGACCGGGACGCGCACGCGAGTCGTCCGCGAGTGGCGATCGGACCTCGTCGGATTCGAGATGGTCGTCGCGTCCTCCAACAACGGCGCGGTGCAGAACGTCACCGACGAGATCCCGGCCGCGGCGGCGATCGACGTGTCCTGGAGTGACCGCGCCGCCGCCGTCGACTACTTCGCCGAGATCGCGGGCAGTCTGCTCGCCGCCGAGGCCGAGCCTGATGGCGGGTCGGGAACCGGTTCCGGCGAGGCGATGGTCGCGCCTGCGTGGGCACTGGTGGCGGCACGACTGGGCAACAAGGCCAACCGCAGCCGGTTCGTCAACGCCTTCTGGTACGAGACCAGGAAGGAGGACGACCCGAAGTCCTGGGACGGCATGCTTGCAGTCATCAAGGACTACGAGAACACCACCCCGGAATCCACGTGGCAACAAGCCGTGGCGGAGTTCCGCGCCGCGCAATCGCGAGTGGACGCGATCCGCGACCGAAGGACCGAAGTGCACCGAGCGGTGGCACGACATGGTCGGCTGATCGAGGAGGTCGCGATTCACCGACGGTCCGTCGTCGAAGCTCGGGAACGCCTCGCGTCCGCACGCGATCGGCACACGGCCGCAGTCGCCGTGGCGACCAAGGGGCAAGCGGAATTCGCCGAGGCCGAAGCGGCATACCGGGTCGAGGTCGAACGGATCGCGAGCGAACACCGAGTCTCCGTCGAGCAGGCGGTCAACGCGTGGCACGAACAGGTGCGGATGCGCTGGCAGGCTCGCCGCGAGCACCGAAGCAGGAAGCCGGACTTCTGGGCGTGGTTGCGGACGCTCGGCAGCCTCAATCGGCAGTGGAAGGAGTACGACGCGTGGCTGGCCCGCCAAGTGCAGGAGGCACAGGAGGGACTGGTGATGGCGCAGCGGATCCCGCCACCGGCCGTCCCTGCTCCGCCGAGCGCCACGGCGGCACTGATCCAAGCGAGGAACGAGGTCGCTGCCACCCATCGTGACGTGGAAGCCGCACGACAAGCCGCTGACCGCGTCGACCGTACGCTTCGCGACGGTGAGGCCGAACTCGCGGCCGCGCGACGGCTCGTCGAGGCGGGCGCGGAAACCTTGGGCAGGTACTGCCCGGACGATGAGTGGTACCACGATCGCGAACGGCGTGAGACGGCTGCGCTGTGGACCGATCCGGAGTGGAACCTCGCTCGCAGCGAGTTGTTCCTGGCCGCTCTCGCCCTGCATAAGGCGTTCCTCCGGCACGCGCCCGGCGACATGCGTCGCAACCTGCAAGCCGCGATGGACCTCGTCGCGGGCGAAGCACCGTCGGACATCGCCGAGGACGCGGCTCTGGAAGCGTGGCGCAGCCTGTTCTTCGTCGTGCCAGTGGTGTCCACGACGTTCGCGTCGTACGCCCGGCTGTTCGGGCACTTAAGATCCGAGGCCCTCGGTTGGCTGCTGGTGGACGAAGCCGGGCAGGCGACACCGCAAAACGCTGTCGGGGCACTGTGGCGCACGCGGCGCGCGGTTGTCGTCGGTGACCCGTTGCAGCTCGAGCCGGTGACCACCCTGCCGTTCCGCGCCGAGCAGGCGATCAGGTCACAGCTGGGCGTCGACGAGTCGTGGTCGGCGAGCCGGACCTCCGTGCAGCGGCTGGCAGACCGCCTCACGTCGCTGGGCACGCTGCTGCCCGATGGGGAGGGTGAGACGTGGGTCGGCGTGCCGCTGACCGTCCACCGCCGCTGCGGCCAGCCGATGTTCGACATCGTGAACACCATCGCGTACGACGGCCTCATGATCAACGGCACGAGTGCGGCGGCGGGAGAGCGATTCACCGCGGCGTATCCGGACCTGCCGGCGTCGAAGTGGATCGACGTCGTGTCGAGTTCCTCGCAAGGGCACTGGATCGACGAGGAGGGTGAACGACTCGACCGTGTGCTCGCGGCCTTGTCGAAGCTGGGATTCGCCATGTCCGAAGTGATGGTGGTCGCCCCGTTCCGTGACATCGCGCGCCGCGTCGCAACCCGGTCCCTCCGCTACCCCGGCCTGGTGGCGGGCACCATCCACACCGCGCAGGGCAAGCAGGCCGACGTGGTGGTGCTGGTCCTCGGCGGTGACCCGGCCCGTCCCGGGGCACGCCGCTGGGCGGCGGGCAAGCCGAACCTCCTCAACGTCGCGGTCAGCCGCGCCAAGCGCCGCCTCTACGTCATCGGCAATCGCTCCGCCTGGTCCTCGCAACGCTACTTCGACGTGTTGTCGGCGAACCTGCCGGCCTGACACGTGAGCTGACGAGTCGGTCGGTGGGGTGGCCCGGCATCCAACAGCATCACACGGGGGTAGGAGCAGCCGTGTCCATCGGCGCAGATGTCTTCCTCAGCTACACGTGGTCGGACCTCGCGCTCGCGGAGCAGGTGCAGACGGTGCTCGAAGGCGCCGGCATCACGGTTTTCCGCGACGTCGACATCGGCACCTTCGACCCGATCACCCTGCGGCTGGCCGATGCGCTCGACCGCGCCAAGCTGATGCTGGCGGTGTACTCCAGGCGCTACCCGACGCGCTACGCGTGCCAGTGGGAGTTGACGAGGGCCTTCCTGGCGGGGCAACACGCGGGTGACCCGCGCGACCGGGTGCTGGTGGTCAACCCCGAGGTGGACGAGTCCCACATCCAGCCGCTCGAACTGGAGGACGCCGGGTACCTGTCGGTGGCGGGTGGAGGGCTGGACGCCGCTCAGCTCGTGGCGCGGGTCAAGGTCAAGCTGGCGGCGATCGACGGGCCGATCGGGGCGTCGCGGCCGGCCCGGCGCCCCCACCTGCCTGAACGCGTGCTGCGGAACAGGCGGTTCGTCGGGCGCCACCGGGAGATGTGGCGTGCCCACAGCGAATTGCGTGCCGGTCGCGCGCGGGCCGTGCGCAGGCCCGTGGCGTCACGCGTGGCCGTGGTCCGAGGATTCACCGGCACCGGGAAGACCTGGTTGGCCGAGCAGTACGCGTTCCTGTTCCAGGACGCCTACCCGGGCGGCGTCTTCTGGGCGGACCTGTCCGGCGCAGCGCGCGCCGAGGACGCGGTGTCCTTGTTCGGCACGCAGCTCAAGGAGGTGGCGGTCCACGACCTGCGGCTCGACGTCGAGGGGGTCGAGGCGGCACGCCTGCGACCGTTGGTGGCACGTCACCTCATCGA
Source organism: Actinosynnema sp. NPDC091369 (assembly GCF_044757065.1). Lineage (NCBI taxonomy): Bacteria > Bacillati > Actinomycetota > Actinomycetes > Pseudonocardiales > Pseudonocardiaceae > Actinosynnema > Actinosynnema sp. NPDC091369. Next base: position 26,130 of record NZ_JBIVUG010000027.1, read on the forward strand.
CGAGGGCCAGGACGTGCTGTGGATCGTCGACGACCTCCCTCCCGGCATGACCGGTGACGTCTTCGAGGAGCTCGTCGTCGGCTCACCGCGGGTGCACGTCCTGGCCACGTCGCGGGAGTCGATCGAGGGCTGGGGCGGCCCGGTCGTGGAGATGGCGGGGTTGAGTGAGCTGGAGGCGCAGGAGCTGTTCGACTACGACTGGATCGACCTCTCGCCGGCGGACCGCGAGGCGGTTTCCCGGTTGGTCGTGCGGTGCGGCGGGCATCCCCTCGTGCTCGCGACCACCTCCGGCTCGTTGCGCAACAGCCAGGGAGCGGGCAACGATCATGTGGCCGCCGCGCTCGACCGGGCGTCGGGGACCGTCGTGGACGCGCTGCGCCTGCGGATCACGGAACTGCCCGCCGACGTCCTCGCGGTCCTGACCACCACGACCGTGCTGTCGGCGGCGCCGTTCACCAGGGACCTGCTCGTACGCGCGCTGACGAGCGCGTTCGGCGCCGAGACCGAGTCGGCGGTGTCGCGTGCCTTGGACGTCTTGGACGACCGGAGCCTCATCCAACGGCTCGACCGGGTCGACCGGGTGGAGGGACCGCAGAGCTGGCAGGTGCACATGCTCGTGGTGGAGGCCGTGCGCCACGAGGTGCCGGTCGACGTGCTCGACGCGTGCCGGCGAACCGTCGCCGGCGTCCTGCTCGACGTCCTGGACAACGCCGGCAACGAGGTGCCGTACCGGCACGCCAGGGAGTTGGCAAGGCTGGACGCGGTCCCGACGGACCTGCGCGTGCGCCTCCTGCGATCGGTGACCGGGTTCCACCGCAGGAGGGCCGACCCGCTGCCCGCCGACGACGCGGCCACGGCCCTGCTCGACGTCAAGCGCGCCGCGGGGGTCGGTGGTGTCGACGACCTCCTCCTCGGCGCCCGGACCGCGCTGGAGGCGGGGCACTTCGACGCGGCATACCAGCGGGGTTCGCGGGCGTGTGAGCTGGCCGCCGCGGACGACAACTTCCGCGCAGAGTACCGGGCCCGCTTCCTCACCGCGCAGGCGTGCGACCACCTGGGCCGGTACGATCGGGCGGACGAGGTCTACCGGCACCATCCCCGGGCTCGGCGGGCCGCCGGTCCGCCGCGGTGGATGCCCGAAGAGGAACGCGCCGCCATCGAGGTCGCGGAGGTCGTGAGCCTGCGCGTGCGCGGCGAGGTGGGCGAGGCGTTGGACCTCGCGGCCGACCTCGTCTCGAGGCTGCCCAGCGGCACCCGCCACGATCGGCTCGACGGCGCCTGGTCCGACGCGATGATCGAGTTGGCCCGACTGCAGCTCGCCGCGGGGGAGGTCCTCAAAGCGCGCAGGACGAGCGCTGAGCTCGTCGAGGTGTACCGGAAGGAGAAGGCGACGGAGCACGCCCGGTCGCGGCAGGCAGTCGTGTTGCACGCCGAGGCACAGCTGCACGTCGCCTTCCGGGAGATGCCGAGCCGGAAGAAGGTGTGGGACCGGGCCGTCCGCGAGATCGGCGCGCTGCACGCGCAGAACGCGCACCGCTACGGCGACGACAACCCGCTGACCCTCGAGTCGGCGGTGCTGGAGGCGAAAGCGCTGCTGGACAACTCCCGGATCGACGAAGCGCGTGAGCTGCTCGCGCGCGTGGAACCGCGGATCGCCCGGGTCCTGGGCCCAGATCACCCCCTGGCGCACCGCGCCCGCTTCCACGTGGGCATGACCTACCAACGGGAAGGTGACTGGCCGCCCGCGATCGCCGTGTACCGGGAGCTCCTGCCCCACCAGGTGGCCACGCTGGGGCCCAACCACGTGGACGCCCTCGTCACCCGGCTCCAGCTCGGGGTGTGCCTCTCCGTCGTGGGGCAGGCGGCCGAGGCGAAATCGCTGGTGGAGGAAGCGATGCACGGCCTGCGCCGGTTCGGTTGGGCGCACGAGCCGACCATGCAGGCGTACGTCGCGACGGTGCTCGGGAAGTTGCCCGCACCGGCGCTCTCGGCCCTGCACCGGATCGTGCGGCTGTTCGCGCTGTGACAGTGCCGACGGCCGGTCGCGACGGACGGTTCAGTGACAGTTTCCGGACAGTCGATCGCGACCGGCCTGGATGTCGCCCCGCGTTGCTAGGGTCGATCGGACGCGCCGGGTGGAAGATCGTGCGCCGAGGGATCGGGAGCGTGGTTGTGACAGCTCGACAGCCATCCGTTTTCGTGTGCTACACGCATGATTCGCCGCGCCACAAGCGGCAGGTGCTCGACTTCGGCACCTTCCTGGTGTCCGCGGGAGTCGACGTCTGCCTCGACCAGTGGCAGCCACCGGTGCGGCAGGACTGGTACCGGTGGGCGCTGGGCAAGATCCCGGAGGCCGACTTCGTGCTGGCCATCGCGTCACCGGACTTCCACCGGGCCGCGGACGGCCGCGTGCCCGCGGAGCGCAACCGCGGTGCGCAGGCGGAGGCCACGGTGCTGCGCGAGCTCCTGCAACGTAATCGTCCTATGTGGACACGGCGTATCCTGCCGGTGGTCCTGCCCGGTCGTGCGGTCGACGAGATCCCGCTGTTCCTGCAACCCCTCACCGCGGATCACTACATGGTGGACGGCTTCACCGAAGAGGGCGCGAAGTCGCTGTTGGCGGTGCTTCGCCGCGAGCCCGCAGGACGGTCGTCGGCCGACCGGTCCGCGCCGACGGCCCCGGAGTCGAGGCCGCCGTCGGGCAACGTGCAGAAGGTGGTCTCCAACGGTAACGGCGCGGTGTTCGCCAACCAGGGTGGGGATCAGACGATTCACTACCGGTGACGGCGCCAGGTCGTCCTCCCACCGCGGTAAGGTGGGAGCGGGTTTCCTCGTCGCTCACGGCGGTCAGTTCGTCGATCGACTTGACCAGCTCGAAGGCATGGTGCGGCACCGGAATCGCCTCGTTGAACAACAGCGCGCACGGTGAGCAAGGAGCAGCCGGTGCTTTCCGAGACAGGGACCGCTGGGCGCCCACTCAAGGTGTTCGTGAGTTACGCCCATGACTCACCCAGGCACAAGGACGACGTGCGCGCACTGGCAGGCGTCCTCGAGCAGTGCGGCATGAGTGTCACGCTGGACCAGTGGAGCAGCCCGGGCCGGCAGGACTGGTCGTCCTGGGCGACCGGCGGGATGTCCGAGGCGGATTACGTCGTGGTCGTGGCATCGCCGGACTACAAGCGAGCCGGCGACGGGCTCGGCGCCTCCCCCGTGAACCGCGGCGTCCAGTCCGAGGCTGCCCTGCTGCGCGACCTGCTGCATTCGGATCGCGCGACTTGGCTGCCCAGGCTGCTCCCCGTCGTCCTACCGGGGCACTCGGTGGCGGAGATCCCGCTCTTCCTCCAGCCCTACACCGCGGACCACTACGTGATCGAGGAGATCAGCACAGCGGGTGTCGAGGACCTGCTGAGGGCGATCACCCGCCAGCCTGCCTACGTCAGGCCGGCCCGCGGCCCGGTCCCGGTCCTGCCCCCGCGATCCACGTCCACCGGCACGGGCCCTTGGGCACCGCTGTCCCGGCCTGCCGCGGTGTCGTGGCGTGGCGAACTCGTCGGCACCGGTCACCTCCATGCTCCAGCACTGGAGGTGGCGGTGGTGCCTGTGGGTGAGCTCAACCGGATCCGCGTCACGGTCCTGGAGGCGCTCGCGCGCCGCTTGGCCACTGAAGGGCGAGCCAACGGCTTGTTCGACGTCGCCGAGCAGTTGGCGATCGGCTCGTCCGACCAGGCGGCTTGGGCGTGGGCCGCCGATCAGTCCCGAAGGCCGGTCGGTATCGCCGTGCTCCGGAGCGGACAGCGGTTGACGTGGTCCGGGCTCCCGAAGGCGACGCTCGGCAGGGTGCTGATCCGCGCGGACGTCGTGTCGCGGATCGCCGACTCACTCAGGGTCCTGATGTCGCTCGACCTTCCGGAGCCCGTCCGAGTGGCACCCGCAGTCGCGCTGGAGCCACTCTCCATGACGCGCATCGGCACCCGGCAAGACCTGACCGCGTCGAGCGCACCGCTGCACATGACCCAGCCTCCGCACCTCCGACTACCCACCGAAGAGGAATTCACCCCCGCGCAACTGCGCGCCGAGGCAGAGGATGTAGCGCAAGAGCTCACCTCCAGGCTGTTCGCCACCTTCCGCCGGGAATGCCGGTGAACGCAGCACATAGGCGATGCGGTGCGACTCGGCGCGCAGCTGATCTCGATCGGGGGCGTTCTGTAGCACCTGGCAGACTGCACCACAACCCTGACGACGTGGCACACACCCACACCGCGCCGGACAGGCAGGTCTTGTTCGCCGACAGGTTGTCCATGATCACGTAGGGGACTTCACCCCGGATGTTGGACACGGGGTTATGCGGCTGAGGTCAGCGTAGCCGGTGTCGGGGTGAGGGTGTTCTCGTAGTCGATCGGGGATG
>NZ_JBIVUG010000028.1:0-29826 GCF_044757065.1 Actinosynnema sp. NPDC091369
GACCGCCTGGCCCTGGCCGGACATCAGCACCACGATCGCCCGCCGCAGCCGTACGGGATCCTTCGCGGTCCTGGTGATCCGTTGGATCTTCCGGCGTTCCTCCATCGACAAGGGCCTGACGAACACGCTTGGTCGACGAGCCACAACCACCTCCCGCACTCGACATGCGGGACCAGCCTGACCGATCAGGCCACAGGACCGATTACCGGGTCAACCCTCCGAGACACGCCGCTACCACGACCAGAACGACGACCTGTGACCGTCATCGTCGCCGCCTGCCCCGCCGGACTCCGCGGCGACCTCACCCGCTGGCTCCTCGAAATCTCCCCCGGCGTCTTCGTCGGCAAAGTCAGCAAACGCGTCCGCGACCTCATGTGGGCACGGGTCGTCGACATGGTCCGCACCGGACGCGCCATCATGGTCCACCACGCCGACAACGAACAAGGACTCGACTCCAAGGTCCACCACCACACCTGGCACCCCGTCGACTACGACGGCATCCAACTCATGCTCCGCCCCGCCGACCCACAACCCGACGACACCACCCCCGCACCCGACGGCAAGAACTGGAGCACAGCAGCCCGCCGACGCCGCTACGGCAAACGCTGACTCCAGCACCACCCGGCATCCCTCACCGCCGGACAACGCGTCCGGAGCCGCCCACCAAGACCACCGCGAGCCCTGACGCGAGGAATGCTCACTTCTGAGCTACCTGGTCTTCCATGCGCTTCCCGAGCAAACCGATGCCAGAATCGACTCGGGCTCCGTAACGTGCCTGGCCAGGAAGTATCTTCCCCGCGCGAGCGGGGGTGGTCCGTCCTGACCAATCAGGAGGGGTTCAAGGCTCCGATCTTCCCCGCGCGAGCGGGGGTGGTCCCGGGCCGGTGGCCTCGGCGACGACGCCGCGCTCATCTTCCCCGCGCGAGCGGGGGTGGTCCCCAGGGTCGCTGGCGGCTCACGGGCGGGCCGACATCTTCCCCGCGCGAGCGGGGGTGGTCCCCAGGGTCGCTGGCGGCTCACGGGCGGGCCGACATCTTCCCCGCGCGAGCGGGGGTGGTCCTCCCGCCCAGTAGGCGGCGGTGTCGATGCCCCGATCTTCCCCGCGCGAGCGGGGGTGGTCCCTCACCGGCCTCAGCCGCGTCACCATCGACCGAATCTTCCCCGCGCGAGCGGGGGTGGTCCCTCACGGCCGAACCCAGGACGCTGAACCGGGTGATCTTCCCCGCGCGAGCGGGGGTGGCCCCCTGCTCACCTTGAACTGAACCCGTCCAGTCTGATCTTCCCCGCGCGAGCGGGGTGGTCCCCCGGTCGACTTGGAACAGCAGATCCTCCAGGTGATCTTCCCCGCGCGAGCGGGGGTGGTCCCACGGTCATCGTCGGCGGGGTGCTGCTGGCACCATCTTCCCCGCGCGAGCCGGGGTGGTCCGCCGGTGACGTCCGAGACGATGTCCCGCCGGGTATCTTCCCCGCGCGAGCGGGGGTGGTCCCCGGTGGGGGTCCACGCCCCTCGGGGCGGGGCGATCTTCCCCGCGCGAGCGGGGGGTGGCCCCACGATCGTGTCGATGACGTTGAAAGGCCCGTTATCTTCCCCGCGCGAGCGGGGGTGGTCCCCGCAGCGTCCACCCGGACACGTGGCCCGGGTCGCCTTCCCCGCGCGAGCGGGGGTCCGGGATGCCGTTCCGCCCGCCCGCGCCGTCGGACGTCTTCCCCGCGCGCGCGGGGTGGTCCCGGGACGTAGCGGCGGACGTCGTGTGGTGCGATGTCTTCCCGCGCCAGCTGGGTGATTCCCTGGTGGCGAAGCCTCAGCGCGACGCGTACGCGTCTTCCTCGCCCGAGCGGGGGTGGTCCCAGCCCCAGCCCACGTACCAAATCCGGATCGAAGTCTTCCCGCGCGAGCGGGGTGGTCCTGCTCGAGCGGCGTCGTCGCCGAAGGCGCGCCTGTCTTCCTCGCGCGAGCAGGGGCGGCCCCTGGCCCGGCCGATTGCCGCGCTTGTCCTGCTGTGTCTTACCCTCGCGAGCGGGGGTCCGGTCACGGCGTCCCACAGTCGGCAGTCCATAGGTGACGTCACGTGGCCGCGCCAGCCCCCGTCCCCAAAGCGCAGCGACAGCCCGCGATCCGCGCAAGGATGCGTCGGTTCACGCAGCGCAGTCATTGGTACCGGCAGGTCAGGGCCGGCTCGGAGCGGTCGGCGCAGGTTGACGCCGGTTCACGCCAACGGGTGATGTTTAGCGTCGGTTGGCCGGATTCACCCATTCGGGACGACCCCATTTGGCGTTGGTCAAAGATCTGGAGCGGGCCGCTCCTGATTTCGCTCCTAAACAGCGTTCACCAAAATCACAAAGTTACCGGTTCGTGACCAAATGAAGATCGACACCAGCGCACGAAAAAGCCCGCTGACCTGGGCAATCATCCAGATCGAGCGGGCTTCTTCAGACCGTTGGGACGACAGGATTTGAACCTGCGACCCCTTGACTCCCAGCGGGACAAGGGGTGTCCACAGTGGTTCGTTCAGGTCCGTTGCGACTGGTCGAGTCCGGCGGCAGTCCAGGTCAGGGCCTCCATTCCGGCCCCGTCTAACAGGTTCGTGAGACGCCTGTGAGACGGGACCCGAGCACCAGAGGTCCTGTTCACGATGAGCACCACCCCCTTCAACGCGCCCAATCCAGCGTCCCTCGCGCCACTCCGGCGTCCGCCGTGCCGCATCCGTCCACCGTTCAATATGGACGGTCCTGTACCCATCGGCGACCAGCAGCCCGGCGAGCCCGCCGACGAATGGCTCGCTCGTCGGCACGCCGACCGCGTCGCCGCGCTCCTTGAGCCGCTCGACGGCGTCCAACTGGGCGAGCACGACCGACGCGTCATCGAGTGGCTGGCCGACTGGGAAACCTCGGTGGTCGGCACCGTCACTAGCATCCTCTACCGCGCCCGCACCGCAGGCGGTGCCTGGTGAGCATCGAGGCCATCGACTGGGCACTCAACCACGCCCCCATCCCCACCGACCGCAAGGACGCCTCGACGCTGGCGATCACGCTGATCGCACTCGCCAACCACGCCGGTCCTGACGGCCGTGACGCCTTCCCTTCGGTCGAGCGGATGATGCGCTACACCCGACTGTCCAGGCGGACCATCCAACGTTCGCTGCGCTCCCTGGAGGAGCTGGGCCTGATCCGCTCGGGCAACACGCGCGTGCGCGACGCCAAGATCCCGGAGGCCAACGCACGGCCACAGGTCTACGACCTCGTCCTGTCCGCGAAGTTGTCCACAGCCTCGGACCAGGGGCGTCAGGACGACGCCCCACTGACCAGCAGGGGGCGTCAGCAGAAGCGTCTGGGGGCGTCACCAGAGACCAGCAGGGGCGTCACCACGACGCCCAAACCGTCCTTTAACCGTCCAAGAAACCGTCCTACGCCGAGCGCGCCCGATGGGCGCTCGGCGGTGCGGCCGGTGTGTGGCCACTGCGATGCTCGCGATTCCGACCCGGTCTCTGCTCGCGTGGTGTGGCTGGACGAGGACCGCACACGCTCAACGCCATGTCCGCGCTGCGCGCCGCAGCGAAGCGGGGGTGCCCGATGAGCCGCGTGCACCTCACCTACACCGAGCCAGCCACCCTGGCGCACCCCGGCGGCTGGACCTCCCCCGCGCACTGTCTGGAGAACCGGGAGGCCGCAGAGCGGCTGAGGGGCGCGACCAACCTGTTGTCCGGCCGCAGCGCCGCCGCGCGCCGCACCTGGCGCATCGTGGACTGCCCCGGCGGGAACTGCGGGGTGCGGTGATGAGCACCCTCATCCCCTTCCCCGAGCCGAGCGACGAGGATGTGCAGCGCGCCGTGGCCGAGGTGGAGAGGTACGTCGCCGGGCTGGCCCCGGCCGTGCCGGACCCGGCTCCGGTCGTCGTGCCGCCGGCCACCAGGCGGGTCCGGGAGTTGCGCGCCGAGGTGGACGAGGCGCACGCGCTGCTGGAGTTGCAGGCCGACGCCGCACCGCTGCTGCTCGACACCGACCGGGTGCGCCGCAGCCGCAAACGCGCCGCCGAGGCCACCCGACTGCACGCGCTGGCCCAGGACCCGGCGGCCCGCGCCTGGCAGGCGGCGCGGGTGCGCCTGGTGCTCACCGTCGTGGCCCTGGTCGGCGCGCTGGGCTGGTCCACCACGGGCGTGCACCACACCCTGACCCGGTCGATGACCGAGCGGGGCGCGGCGTGGTGGGGCGCGTGGGCGGTGGAGCCGGTGATCTCTGCGGTGCTGCTGGTGATCGTCGGCGCGCGGGCGTTCCTGGCGACCCGCGGCCGGACGCTGCGGCACCGGCACCTGACCGCGGTCGAGTACGGGGCGCTCGCGGTGACGCTCACGCTGAACGTGTGGCCGTACCTGCCGTGGGTGTCGGTGCCGTGGGCGCGGTTCGACCCGATGCAGCTCCTCGCCCACGCCATCGGCCCGCTGGTCGCGGTCGGCGCGGTGGCGGTGCTGCCGGTGATCTGGTCGGTGTTCGCGGCCCTGGACCACGGCCTGGCGGTAAGCCCTACCGCCGCCCCTACCGGCGCGGAGTACAGGCACAACGTCCCCGACACGGCGGTGGCGAACCACAGGGCTACCGACGACCGGGTGGCCCTACTGGTGGACCGGGCCCGGCGGTTGATCGCCGCTGGCCGGTTGCCCGCCGACCCGTCCGCGACCCGACTCCGGGAGGCGCTGGGGTGCGGCACCGACACGGCCCGCGAGGTCCGCGACGTCCTGCGCAAGGGGACTGTATGAGCATGACCGTGCAAAAGGGCGAGAAGACCAGCGAGCTGATCCCATTCCCGAACGCCGCCCGTGCTCACCAGAGCGGGCCCGGGGTGATGCACGCGGCGAGAGATGTCCCCCGTGCCGCTCAGCGAGCTGATCACCAGGATCGAGTACCGATCACGAACTCAAGAGCGGTCCTGCACGTCCTCGCCGAACACCAATCATGTCGCTGATGCTCTCGCCAGACGGCACGCACCGCTGCCAGCGGGCTTCGCCGGGTTGAGCGCACTCCACACCGCACAGGCGATGGCGTGCTCACGAGCGTCCACGTGAGCGAGGAACAGGACTTCGAGGCGTTGAACATCCACCCGCCTCACCGTGCCCGTGGACCACCGACCACGCGATTCCCCGCCTGGGTGGGGTGGATGGGCAATGCGACCGCTGGTCCCGGTGAGCGGCCTCAACAGCAGTCCACCAACGAGTCAGGGGTCAACAGGCGGCGAACTGATCTCATTCCCATCTCCGCCTCGCTCCCGCTGGGCGCGAGGCGGTAGGTCAATCACCAGGGCGAGTCGGATCACCTGCTGACCGTGCGGTGCGCGTTGCGACGAGCCCGAGCACGCGCTCCGCCGCCTCCGCGGGGTCTTCGTGCTCCCACACCCTGACCACCAACCACCCGGCCTTGGTCAACTGGGCGTCCGTGTCGCGGTCGCGCAACACAACGCCCCGCAGCTTCAGCCGCCACCACGTGCGGTTGGCCCGCGGGAGTTGGCCGTGCACCGGGCAGGAGTGCCAGAAGCAACCATCGACGAACAGTGCAATGCGGGCACCGCGCAGCAGGATGTCGACACGCCTGCGACGGTCCGTTCCAGGCGGTGCGCGGTCCACGACGAAGCGCAGTCCCCGGCGATGAAGCGCACTGCGCAGCGCCAACTCCGGCTTCGTTCCCGACCTCTTCATGCGCCGCATCACCTTGGCCGTGGCTGGACTTGTCGCAGGAGGAGGCGGTCCCGGGTCCAAGTAGCTGTACACAGCCCCAGGTTGCCATTGACCTCCGACAACTCCGCTCACCGATTTGTCACACCACACGCGTAGACTGGAGCCATATCAGCCCAGGAATCACGCCACCTAGACCAACTGGGAAATTACCGCCTATGACCTCGCCCAATAATCGGACTCAATTCCAAGGTCGACGGCCGGAATTTTGCACACCCCCAATAAGAACAACACTCACATTGCCGGACCGGAAGGACTCGCAGGTTCGACACAACAAGGAATCGAGCTTGTCGTACCATACCACCACTCGATCCGCACCAGATGCCCTGAACAGTCTAGTCGGTTCTACGCAGAGTAGAACCGCAAGACTGAAGCCTGCCCATGTCTTGACAACCGAGCACAACAGGTTGCAAGCTGGACGGCTTTGACCACACAGAAGTCGAACAACCGATTCAGAGGGGAACAAGGGTGGACAACTCGCCGAGCGGAACCGATCCGGTGAGCGGTGCGTCTTCACCACGCTTGTCGGGCAGCACCCGACGGGCACCGAGACCGATGCCCGTCATCGTGCTGGCCGACGTCAGCGGCAGCATGCAGGGCGAGAAGATAGCGCAGCTCAACAGCAGCATCGCGATGATGTTCCGCACTTTTGCGGCTGAAGATTCCGTTCGTGGCCAGATCTGTGCCGCCGTCATCACGTTCGGCGGTGAGAACGCCGTACTCCACCAAGCGATGACACCGGCTGGCCAGCTGGATTGGACGGACATGGTGGCGGGCGGGCGCACTCCTCTGGGGCATGCTTTGCAGTTGGCCACGAGCATGCTGGAAGACTCGGAGCAGGTGCCTGTGCGCGCTTTTCCAGCGACTCTGGTCCTCGTGTCCGACGGAGCACCTACTGACGACTGGGAGGAGCCGCTCGCGGTTCTCCTCGAGAGCAGGAACGGACGATCCGCGCTCAGGTTGTCAGTCGGCATCGGAGTGGACCGCACCAGCGAGGCTCAGCGCGTACTGGAGTCCTTCAGCACGCCGGGGAAGCCGGTGATGACCACCGAGCGTGCCCACGAGATCGCCTCCAACTTCCGTTGGGTCACGGCGACCGTGACCGGGCAACTGCACGAGAGGACCGGGCAGCGGGCCGTCCAGCTGGAGGACTTGGCCTGACCATGTCGGCCTCCAACACTGACTCCGCGTTCAAGTGGCCCTCTGAAGTCCGCGGTCGCAGCGGTCACAACCTGAGGCTCGTGACCGACACACCCCTTGGCCAGGGCGGCGAGGGCATTGTGTTCCGCACCGACAACGACCAGCTCGCGGTGAAAATCCTCGCGCACACGTCCGAGGAGTCCACCGAAGACGTAGCTCGCAAACTGGACCGGCTCAGGTGGCTCCCCTTGGAGGACGTGCCGATCTGCCGTCCCCTGGAACCGCTCGCGGCACCCCACTACGGCTACGTCATGGAACTCCTCCACGACATGGTTGCCTGGAGAACCATCTGCAACGCCCCCGATCAAAACATTAAGGAGTGGTACGCCGACCAGGGCGGACTGCTCCGTCGCCTGATCCTGCTGGCTCGCTGCGCCGAGATCCTTAGCACGTTGCACGAACGTGGCATCGTTTACGGCGATGTATCTCCCGGCAACATCCTGATCTCCACCAAAACCGACTTCAACGAGGTGTGGTTGATCGACGCGGACAACCTGCAAACCGAGAGCAACATCGCCGAAAAGCCGCTGGCCACCCCCGACTACACCGCTCCGGAACTGCTGCGGCGCCACAGCGGAAACACAGCTTCATCGGACATGCACTCATTCGCCGTCATCGCGTACGAGACCCTCACGACAAATCACCCCTTGTACGGCGACTACGTGCTGGATGGACCATTTGAGTACGAGGACGATGCCCAATACGGCCGCATCCCGTGGGTCGACCACAGCTCCGACGACCGCAACAGAACCACTTCCGGCTTCCCGGCGCTGGAGGTCACCACTACTGGGTTGCGCGAACTGTTCGCCCGCACCTTCGAAGCCGGGATGACAGATCCACGTGCACGTCCCTCTGCGGGCGAGTGGGCCGATGCCCTGTGGACTGCCGTCGCACGCACCGTGCGGTGCGAGGCATGCCCCCAGACATACTTCGTGGCCTCGCCGACCTGCCCGTGGTGCGGAGGGGCACGTCCTGCTGTGCTGGTGGTGACGGTAGACGAACGCCTCCCCAGATTGGGCGAGTTCCCATCTGTCGTGCTGGCCAGGAAGGAGCGGACGACCGTCCTTCAACAAGGTGTGGAGCTCTTTATCAGAGAGCGGACGACCCACCTCGCGCCGAGTCAGGCCGACCGACCGGTGCTCGCCATGAGGTGGGACGGTGGCGAGACCATCCACATGCGCAACCTGGGCACGACGGTGATCCGACGCGTGCCCCCCAAAGGCGGCAACGGGATGCAGTTCTTCCCCGGTGCGAAAGCAAAAGACAACGCCCGCGCACCTTGGAGCCTGCACTTCGGCAGCGAGCACCAACCGCACCGCATTCTGCACATCAGCCCCGCTTCGATCGGGGGCAGGAGTGCTGGCTGAGCAGCTAACCATCGGGGAATCGCGGTTGGTCGAGGTCCGCCTCGCCGGAAACCGCCCCATGCCGAAGTTGTTCTCGGACATCGCTAGCAACAGGCAGGTGCCCCGGGAAGTAACCGTGTCGGTTGTGAACGGCGGGCTGGTCGTGGAATCCCCACACCAGCCCCCGACGCCGGTCGAGGCCGACAGCGACGTGGTCGACCTCTTCAGGACATCGGGTCGGGTTGTCGTCACGTGGATCACCCACGTGACGCGATCGAGGGTGGTCGGTCTTCAGTGCCACGCCTTCGCCGAAGCACAAGTCCCCGGCAGGCTGGTGATATCGATCGAGGACGCGGTTGCCGAACAAGCCAGGACAGCGGCCCGCTCCTACACCACCGACTTCCAGGAGGTGGCGAACTGGCTCGTCAGCGAGTTCACACTCCCCCCTCTGGAGAACGGCGGCCTGCAGAGGGTCGTGCACACCAGCGGTCCGGGCGGAACCGACGGGGTGAGCCTCGCCTCGGGCTTCCGGATGCACGGACGGCGTTGGGTCGCCGACGTCGTCGTGCGGGATGACCGACTACGCATCGTACGCATGACGGACGCGGCGAACAGGTCCGATGTCCGCTGGCCGCGGATCAGCACCGTCGACGTGGAGTTCGTCGACCGGACGTCCGGCGCCATCGCTTCCGAGGCTATCCGTGCCGCGCTCGCCGGGCTCGATCCGAGTGGGCAGTCCTACCTGGAGCTGTGGAACGACTACAACGAGATCGAGCGGGAGTCTCTGCTCGACGAGGCCAGGATGCTCGGGTGGGCCAGGTACCGCAGCTGCACCGTCCACACGGCCGGGCGGTGGCGTTTCGACCTCATCGAGGGGAGCCAGAGCGAGGCATTCCTCGCAGGGCTGGCCCAGACCACGTCCAAGATCGAGCTGGAGAGTTCCGGATTGCTCCCCGCAGAGTTCGCGGGCGGCAGGGGCGGACGGGTGCATGCGGTGCACGGCACGGTCGCGGAGGTCGGCGTGTCCGATCGGACAGTGTTCCTGGCGATCGATGAAGACCGGATTCCGGATCCGAGCGGATACCTCTACAAGTCGCTGACCGGTGATCGGACCCGGCTCGCCCGGCGTGACGAGGCCCGGGAACGGATTGAGAACAACCACGCCGAGATGCCGGAGTTGCGACTCCTACTCGAAGGCGCGCCCATCCCCCGTTCGCCGCGCGAGTTCAAGGACGCGAAGCGGGTTCTCAACGCCGCGGTTAGGGCGGTGTTCGGCGACAACGAGCCGACGCGCACCCAGCTGGACGCGCTGCGAATGGCAGTGGAGACCCCCGACATCCTGTTGGTCCAAGGACCGCCCGGCACCGGGAAAACCCAGTTCATCACCGCACTCCTGGCCTGCCTCGACCGGTTCGGTGATCGCACGCTCCCCATGAACCGCACGCTGATCAGCAGTTTTCAGCACACCGCCGTCGACAACGTGTCGGGACGCGCTCGACACCACGGTCTGCCACCGACCAGGGTGAGTCCGTGGCGCGACGTCAACCTTGCGAACGTGCGCGAGTGGCGCGATGAGATCCTCGTCGAGGTCGACTCCTACCTGGCCGAGCACCGACCAGAGGTCATCGCGCGAGACACCGCGGTTCGGGTGCGGCGCATGACGTCCGCTTATCACACCCAGCCGACGAACGACGCCGACCTCGTTGATCTGCTTCGAGCGGTGCGGGACGCCGCCAAGGACGTCCTGTCACCGACCCTGCTGAGCAGGCTGGACAGGATGCGGGCCGAGGTGGTCGCTCGGTCGCGGTTCACCGCAGCGCTACCCGAGGCCGAGCGCCTCGAAGCGGCGGGGGTGATCCGGTCGCTGCGCGTCACCGGGGTGGCGTTCGACGACGACGGCCCCGACCGGGCGGAGTTCGCACTTCGAGCACTGGACCGGTTCGGCCTGCTCGACGCTCCTGGGCGTGACGTGTTGCACTCGGCGGCCACGGCTACCCGCGCCGAGCCGGGATTGCTCTCGGACCTGGCGGCACTCCGAGGGGAGCTCCTGGACCGGTTGCGATCCGGACTCATGATCGGCCGTACTCCGACCTACGACCCCGATGTCGATTCGCTCCTGCAGGACGTCGCAGACGCCGTGGACGAGGCGCACGCCGAATCCGGCGATGGCGTCGACGACGTCCTCCATGCCTACCGGGAGGCGCTCCAGCAGGACCTCGGTCTGGTGGAGGACACCCTCACGCGGTACAACGCCGTGCTGGCCGCCACCGTGCAGCAGGCCAAGTCAGACGAGATGAGTCGGATCCTCGACGCACCGCTGCCGGTGTTCGACACGGTGATCGTGGACGAGGCCGCAAGGGCCAACCCGCTGGACCTCATGATCCCGCTCTCCTGCGCGCGCAAGCGGATCATCCTCGTCGGTGATCACAAACAGCTCCCCCACGCCCTGGAGCAGAAAGTCGAACGAGAACTCCAACGAAACCGCGGCCTCGGTGGCTCCGCACTGACGAAGAGCCTGTTCGAGCGGTGGTTCGACACCTTCTCGGCCGAGCGCCCGGCTATTCGGACCATTCGACTCGACATGCAGTTCCGCATGCATGAGGCGCTCGGGCGGTTCGTCAGCCGGACCTTCTACGGGGGACCGGACGTGATCTCCTCCCACCCGTCAACCGCTGAGCTGACGCACCGCCTCGGCGATTACGCGGGCAAGGTCGCGGCCTGGATCGATGTGCCGAACAGCAGTGGCGGTGAGACGCGCGTGGGCACCAGCCGTGCCCGCCAAGTGGAGGCGATTCGCCTCGCTGCCGAGCTGCGCGACCTCGCCGCGTTGGACAGCGAACGGAGGATGACGTTCGGTGTCATCACGTTCTACAAGGCCCAGCAGGTGGAAATCGAGGAACAGCTCATCAACGTCGGCCTCGGGTGGAAAGACGACCAAGACCAGTTCCAGCCCGTCTCTTCGATGGCCTTCACCTCGGGTGGTCGCCCCCGCCCCAGGCTCAGCGTGGGCACGGTCGACGCCTTCCAGGGGATGGAGTTCGACGTCGTGCTGCTCTCTGTGACCCGCAGCAGTGAGCCAGCTCGGGATTCCGGCGACCACGCGGAGGCCGTCCGCCGCTACGGACACCTCCTGAGTGACAGCCGCATGTGCGTGGCGATGAGCAGGCAGCGGAGGCTCCTCATCGCCGTGGGTGACGCGGCCATGGCCCGCCGCGGAACCATGCCGGACGTGCCCGACAATCCAGGCCGCTCGGTGGCCGAGGGAATTGTCGGCTTCTTGGAGCTCTGCCAGGGGGTGGACGGTGCCGGCGTTCGGTCCTGACTCCCCGGTCCTCCTCCCTGCGCACGTCGACTACGCCGGAGCACAACGGTGGTTTCTCTGGCCAACGCTCCGCTACCGGGTTGTCTCACCGATGATGCGCGAGTCGGGGTTGAACGTGTTCCAGTCGGCCGTGCTCGGCCTAGCTCGTTCGGGGCTGCGCGAAACCGCTGACGTCGCCCGGCTGCTGAAGTTGGAGCCCGAACTCATCGAACTGGTCGTGTCAGACCTCAAGGCGTACCGGTACCTCGACCAGTACGGCGCGGTGACCGAGCCCGGACGAGCCGCACTGCGGGACGGTTTCGTCGATCCGACCTCCAACGTGGTCACCTACGTATTCCAAGACCTGTTCACCGGGAGCCTCTTGCCCATCGCCACGGCAGCTCCGGCATGGGTGAGATCAACGTGGTTGGACAGCAGGAACGTCCGGCTCAACCTCCGCACGACCGGTTCTCCGTTGACCAAGAACGCGTTCTCTGTCGACCTCGACAGCATCCGCGACGTCGAGCCACCTGGGGCAGAACAGATCCTGGAGACCGTTGCCAAGAGCACCAACTCCCGGCGGGACCGCGGGCGCCGGCGGCGGACAGCGGCGGTGCCGGACCGCATCGTGTCGCGGGTGTCCGTGGTCGGCAGCGGCGATCCCACCTACGTTCCGCTGGTCATACGTCTCGACAAGCGCCGGGACGACAACGTCGAAACCGTCAGCTGGTCGGCCTACAACACCATGACTGGTCAGTCGAGCAACTACCTGCGGCGATTGATCGCGACGAGAGCGCAGCACTCCGAGCCGCTGCGACAGCGGATCGAGAATTTCGTCGGCCGGCAGAGCGACTCGCTGTTGCAGGACTACGACCGCATGGATGTGGAGCTACGAAGGCAGTTCGGCGAGACGCTCGAAGCGCGTTTCACGATCCGCGTCCGCGAGCACCGCGTGCTGGTTGAGTTGCTCAGCCTCCTGGAGCGCGACGTGCTGCGCACCAGGCTTCAGGGAGACCACCAGACTGAAGTCAGCTCGGTGGTGCATCGAGCCTGGCAGGTTCATGAGTTCGTCCTGCGGGAGGTCGTGCTCCGGTACCCCGTACCGCCCTCAGCTCTGGATCACCAGAGCGACCCGCTAACGGGCTACCTCGGGAATTGCTGTCGGAAGCTCGGGATGCCGTTCTCCGAGCAAGCGCCGATCCGCAAGGCTGAGCGATCCAGCCTTCGCAAGAACATGGCACGACCACAACACGTCAACACACCCGTGCTCCTCGCTCTCTGCCTGCTGTCCGCTGTCCACGGCGGCGCCGACCACCCGTTCCGCAGACTGGCTCGCGCACACCCACGCCTGCTGTCCGAGCTGACTGCGTTGTCCCGTGATCGCAACGACAGCGCTCACAGCGGCCCGACCAGGCTCAACCAGGAATTCGCGGAATCCGCTTGGCGGTTGACGCAGGACACCGTCACGGCGTTCCTGGGCTTGCCTCTCCACACCACCACCGACAAGGAATCGATCGTTGTCCCGTAGCAAGAGCAAGAACAACGCGCGCAAACGCGCGAACCACGCCGCCTCCCAGTCCCGCCGGGGCTCGATGCCACCCAACTCAGCTGCCGCCAACGCCGCGGACGTGAAGATGATCCGCACGTTGACGAGCGAGCAGGACACCAGGCTCGTCGAAGTGGCGCAGGTAGAAGCACTGCCCCCACCAACGTGGTCGGAGAGCAATCCCGATGGATCGTTGCTACGGGCATTCGACGTCTTGGAGGACCGGCGCAAGTTCTACGAGCTGGCCGCAGCAGCTGCCGACGAGCGCGCGCGTACAGCCGATCAGCTCAAGGAGCAGCTGATCGAGCGGGAGCTGTCCATCGAGGCTGACCGGGAGAACACGGCGCAGGCCCTCGCAGAGGCGGAGAGACTGCGCGACCAGGCTGTCGAGAAGGTCGACGACCTGCGCGAACGCGAGGCGCACGTTCGCCAACTCGAAGAGGAAGCGAACGCGGATTTCCGCTCCGCTGCCGAAGCGGCACAAGCGGCCCTGGGCGAGGAGTTGGCCGAACGGCGTGCGAGGTTTGACGCGGAGTTGGCCGGAGAGCGCTCCAGGGCTGTCGAGCGGGTACAGGAGCATGAGGCTCTGCTGGAGGAACAGCGGAACAGCATGCTGGCGGAAATCGAACGTGCTCGGGACCACTTGAAGAGCGAGGAAGCCAAGCTGACGAAACGCCGAGATCAGATCGAGTTCGAACGGGGCGCTGTCCTCGGGCGGGAGATCGCTGTCGGCAAACGTGAGATGGAACTGGAAGCGGAGGTCCAGGCGCTTGCGGCTGCGGCGGTAGCCGAAGCCGAACGCGAGAAGCACCTGACCGCCGTGCGGGCGGAAGCGGCGGAGCAGCTGAACGCGGACCTCACCGAACGGCTAGGCGACCTCGAAAAGAGCCTGCTCAAACTCGGGAGCACTGACCCTGCTCACCTGCTGGACGAACTGGACCGCCTGCGTGCGGCCAACGCCGAACTGCGCGACCAACTCGCCGCACGGCTGGACGACGACGATCTGGCACGGCTGCGGCTGCTGGAGGAGCGCAATCGCGAGCTGAACTCGGAGCGTGAGCGCCTGTCCTACGAATTGCAACAGCTCAAGGGGAACGTACTGGCCAACAGCATCAACAACCTCAAGGTGCGACAGCTCGAAGAAGCCGAGCGCCATTACGAGGTCCTGTCCCGCGGGTACCAGGCTCGCATCACGGAACTTCAGGGCACCATCGAGAGCATCTACCAGGACCGACCCGACCCGCGTACGCCGCTGTTCCCGCAGTGCGTGGCCATGGACGACGATGCGATGCTGAACGATCCCGGCACGGTGCTCGACGAAGCGGTCGACCTGTCTGCGTTCGCCCGATCCCTTCAGTCGACGATGTTCCGGGAGAGCGAGCGCGCTTACCGCATCAACGACATCGCTGTATTCCTCGGTGGACTGGCGATGGCGCGCCTTCACTTGCTGGAGGGCATGAGCGGGATCGGTAAGACGTCCCTGCCCAAGGCATTCGCCGCAGCCCTGCACACCGATTGCGCGGTCGTCGAGGTCCAGGCGGGTTGGAGGGACCGGACGGACCTGTTCGGCCACCACAACACGTTCGAGCACAGGTTCGAAGAGAGCGATTTCCTCCAAGCGCTGTACCGGGCGACGACGCCTCGCTACCGGAATCGACCGTTCTTCATCGTCCTGGACGAGATGAACCTCTCCCGGCCTGAGCAGTACTTCTCGCTGATGCTGTCGAAGCTGGAGAACAACGACGGCAAGCCCATTCAATTGGTGAGTTCAAGCGCCGGACGGCCGCCCGCTCTGTTCGAGAACGGCATCGCGCTGCATCTGCCGGACAACGTGTGGTTCATCGGTACGGCGAACCAGGACGAGTCCACCCTCGAGTTCGCCGACAAGACCTACAATCGCGCTCATCTGATGGAGCTCCCTTCACACCGCCCCTGGGTACCGCGGCACAGCGGCAGCGTCCAGCCTTACTCGTTCGACTCGCTGCGCGACGCGTTCACCGAAGCGCAGGACAAGCACCAGAGCGCTGTCAAGAGCGTCCGGAAGTTGATCGAGGATCTGTCGGACGACCTTTGGGAACAAGGACGCGTCCAGATGAGCCCTCGCGTCGAGGAACAACTGCGGAAGTTCGTACCGGTTGTAGTCGCGGCGTGGGAGGGGAACCGCCCCAGGGAGTCCTTCGACTACGGCGACGCGGACCAGGACGGCTTGGCCCTAGCAGCCGACCACTTCCTCGCATACAAGGTGCTCCGCGCGATCAGAGGCAGGTTCGACGTGACGTCAGAACGCATCGAGGCGCTTCGCGAGACCGTTCTGCTGCACTGGGAAGCACACAGCATGTTGGGCCAACCGGTTCGGAGCACCCGCGTGTTCGAAGAGGAGCGCCGGCGGCGGGAGGGATGACGGTGCTGGAAGCGCACGACCGGTTGACTGGCCAACTCGACCGGGTTCACGAGCACCCGCTGCTCGGCAGGTACGTCGTCTCGCACGATGGAGGCGACCAGCCCGTGCCCGGTGACCAGGAGGGTCGCCCCGATCCCCTCGTCATGGCGGTGGTGATCGACATTATCGGTGGGCTGACGCACGGTGCCTCGTCCGAGAAGTGGCTGAGCGCCAACGTGTTCGTGCCGGACACGTCGACAAGGGCCGCGTTGACCACCCTCGACATCGCCGTGACGGAGAGGATCGGCGTGTTGACCGATGTCTGCCGACGTCCGGAGGAACGACTGGATCACGAAACCGTGCTGGTTCGCACGGGTCTGGCTCGTCGTGTGCCGCCTGCCGGACTCGCACGATTGGCGAGCCACTCGGAGGACTGGGGTGGGATCGAGCACGGCGAGTTGCAGCCGTTGCGGGTGCTGTCCGCGCGGTACGTCGATGACCTCGACTTCTACGAGAACCGCGTGGCAGCCCAACTGGTCGACCGGCTCGACGAGCACATGCGCAAACGGCTGCGCGAGCTGGCTCTCCTGGCTGCGGGTGTGGCCGATCTCGAGGAGTACGACCGAGCGCTCAGCAAGAGGCAGTCATGGCGCAAGCACGAACGCACAGCACGGCTAATCGCGGCAGCCGTGGAGGACCGCGACGCGTCCGCTGCCGTCATCCGCGAGAGCGCCGAGGCGCTCGCCAAGCGGCGGACCCGCCTCCGGATCCTGTTCGGTTCCCCGGTGATGCGCAGGGCGAACCGACGAGTCCGCCTACCCCTGCGCCTCGCCCGTACGAACCTGTTCGTCAACGAACGCCGCTACCGCAAGGTCGGCGAGCTGTGGGAAACGTGGGCAGTGCACGAATCGATCGTGGCGGAGCGCCGCCGTGAGGCTGATGCGGGCTTCTTCAGTGCCTACAACACCTACGTCGCGCTCCTGACCATCCGGTCGCTGATCATCCTGGGCTACACCGTTGAAGAGGACGCACCCTTGCCACGTCCCGGCGTGTTGATCCGCCTGAGCCGTAACGATGAAATGATCGCCTGCACGATCGACCGCACAGGTGTGATGACGATTTCCTCCCGGGACCATGCGTTGACGAAGGTGATCCCCCTCAGCCACGACCTCACGGCACCGGTTCCCGAGAGCACACGTCAACGGTGGATCGGCCAGGTCCACGACGCGGAGAATGTGATCACCGTCTACCCCGGAGTCCGTTCCGAACGCTTTCAGCTGTCCCCGGAGGTTCGAGCCGTCCTGCACTCGTCGCAGGGTGGGATCGTGCCGATCAGCCCTGTGGAAATCGAAGGCGAGGAACGCTTGGCCCGCGCGCTCCGCTGGCCGCTCCAAGGTATCCGCTACGTCTCCAGCTACCCCGTGACGATGTCCGTGCGCGCCAAGCTCCCCGACTCGGACTGGTACCGGATTGGTGCGCGAGGAACGGTGGAGGTCCTGCGGAGGCCAGACAGCGCAGAGTCCGTCGCGGTTGCGTCCGCGGACACCACCGGTCCGCCCCGAATGCGCAACACGAACGAGCCCTCCCATCTCGCCAGCCAACTCGCGGAAGTCGATCGCCGGCTAGCCATACTCGACACCTGCCCGTTGTGTCCCAACGGCCGCGCCAAGATCGTGCCGCGCGACCGCGACACGTTCCTCTGCCGCTGCAATTCGTGTTCTACGTCGTGGGGACTGAACCTCTGTGGTCACTGCGGTCAGCGGTACCCCTTCCTCTGGCCGCGTAACGCCGTCGTCGACCCGAGCGACGGTGACCGCCTCGACATGACAGCCGGCGCCGACCTGTTGTCCGAGCCGTGCACCGCATCGAACGAACAGCACGTTCCCCGCTTCCGCTGCTGCTGGTGCGACCACTGCAGCGGTGCTCCGAACTGCGGCTGCGTGCCACGTGCAGGTCACATGCGCACACCGCCGAAAGGATCATGAAATCGGAGGATTGCTTCTACCCAAGCTGCTAACCAGCTACAAAGGCATGGTGTCCATGCTGACCGATGTGACAGGTGAGGTTGTCCCCTTGAGCCGGACATCCTGATCCCAGACAGCGCTCTGGGGGAAGGACGTCTCCATGTCAGGCAAGTCGAAGTACCCGAGCTGTTCCACAGGGACGCCGTCGAGCTGGCCCGCTCGTCGCACAGGCGATGCCGTAGAAGCCGTGGCACTGCACGGTGCGGGGTGTCAAACTCTGCGCTGCACTGAGCCATTTTCATCGTGACGGTGCAGGTCACGGCGTGGGCTGGGTGATGGGGCGCGGTGGGCGAGGCTCCCGGTAAGACAGCAGTCGACCAAGATCCGATGCCCCAACCGGGAGCCTCGCCGTGCTGTCTTACCCTGCCTCGATTCCGCTGTCCAACCGCACCCTTGTCCACCTGGCCGAACTCATCCGCGCGGAACGGACGCGGCGTCGGTCCCGATGGCGTCGACTGGAACCCGGTCGTCAGGCGCTGCTCGTACTTGCCCACCTGCGCAACGGCGACACCCACGCCCGCCTCGCCGTCGGGTTCGGCGTCTCCCACAGCACCGCCTGGCGCTACGTCCGCGAAGCGGTCGACCTGCTCGCCGGTTTGGCCGACGACCTCCACGCCGCCGGTGAACGGGCCGCCCGACCGGCCTACGCGATCCTCGACGGCACCCTCGTTCCCATCGATCGCGTCGCCGACCAGAAGCCGCACTTCTCCGGCAAACACCGACGCCACGGCGTCAACGTGCAGATTCTCGCCGACCCGGCGGGGCGGTTGGTGTGGGCCTCGCCGGCCCTGCCGGGTTCCGTCCACGACCTGACCGCGGCCCGCACCCACGGCCTGATCGACATGCTGACCACCAACGACGTCACCGCCTTCGCCGACAAGGCATATCAAGGCGCGGGCGGCACGGTGCACACCCCGTTCAAGCGCCATGCCACCCGGCCGCGGCTGTCACGCGGACAGAAGGCGGTCAACCGGGCCCACGCCCGCATCCGTGCCCTGGGCGAACGCGCCGTATCGCTGCTCAAGGGCTGGAAGATCCTGGCCAAGCTGCGCTGCTGTCCACGCCGAGCCACCGCGATCATCGCGGCCATCCTCGTCCTACACCATGTCGAAACCCGTCGTCGACCACGATGAAAAAGGCTCACTGTCC
Source organism: Actinosynnema sp. NPDC091369 (assembly GCF_044757065.1). Lineage (NCBI taxonomy): Bacteria > Bacillati > Actinomycetota > Actinomycetes > Pseudonocardiales > Pseudonocardiaceae > Actinosynnema > Actinosynnema sp. NPDC091369. The sequence goes on from NZ_JBIVUG010000028.1 coordinate 18,667, forward strand.
TGGCCCGGTTCCGGCTCTACGGCCCGGTGAGCGCTGTTACGGCAGGCGGCGGGTTCGGATGGGCTTATGTTCGATACCGCAGCGTCGATCACGCTCGCATGGCGGGATGCTCCTGCTGCGGTAGCGACGTGGCCACGACCTCGGCCGCGGTATGCGTCGAGTCGAGCAGCGACCTCAGCAGGGGCTCTGGCAGCGTTCCTGCCCCCAGGCCGGAGGAGACCAACAGATCAGAGAGCGCTTCGCGTTGCTCATTGGTCAAGTTCGCTTGTGTGTCGCGGTGTCGGAGCACGTCTCGGGCGGCGTATCCGTCGCAGGCCTTGATCACTTCGTTGGCCACCTGGGCAAGGACGGCGTCGGCCGCCTCGGGATCGGTGGCGCCGGCGAGTGTGGTCACGGTCAGTCCGAGCTGGGCGCGGAAGGCCGCGTAGCCGGGCATTGGCTCTTGCCCGACGAAGTGCCCGATCATCGTGTAGACGTCCCGGCGTGCGGACACACCGGCCGCCTAGGTGCACATCACCTTCAGGCAGGAGGCGACCTGGAGTTCCCATGGTTGTACGGGCGTGCTTTCCGCCAGCGCCGCGTGGGCCGCCGTAACTGCTCCGTTTAGGCAGTGGGTCACGATCGTGGCCTGCCGCCCCTCCATGAGGTGCAACCCGATTCCTCGGTGGGTTTGCGCGTGGGCGACTGCGTCGTCCCACCGTCCGGCGAGGGTCAGCGCGCGGATTCCGTCCCCGACGAGGTGCAGCCACACCCATTCACGCAGCTTGTGGTGCTCCTGGCGGGTGCCGATGAGGTCGGTCAGCGGCAAGGTCTGCCCGTCGACGTCCAAGTCTGCATTGGACATGACGGCGCGGTACATCGCCGTCAGCAGGTGCAGCGCCTGTTCTCCGTCGCTGGCGCGGATCTGGAGTCGGGCGAGGTTGAGGACGGGTTCGAGCATGTACCTGGCCTGGAGCACGGTGAGCGGGCGGTCGGCGGCACGGTAGATGTCGATGTGCCGCCAGCACAGGTCGCGGGCCAGGCTCGGCACGCCGCAGTCGCTCGCGATCAACGCGGCCTTGTTCAGGGCGTGCGCCCCTTCGGCCAGGCTGTCAGTGCCCTGTTGTCCTGCTGCGTGGGCGATATCGACGATCTCCTGGACTCGGTCCGCGAGCGAGGGGCAGGCAGGGCGGGGCCTGCCGAGGAGCGGGAAGCGGCGGGCGGCGGCGAGCGTCGTGGGGTCCATAGGTCAGCTCCGGGGCAGGAGGGCCGCAGTCGCCGCACGGGCGAGGATGCCCTGGCTGGCGGCCGACAGACCGAACCGGTTCCAGTGGAAGATCAGCACGTGGGTGAGGATCGCGCGGACTCCGCGGTCCAGGCGTCCTCGTGCGGCGGCGTCGCCGAGCCGGCGGCCGGCATTCTGGCACGCGGTGAGCCAGGGCGCCGCGTGCTCGACCGCTCCACCGGAGGTGAACAGCTCGCTGGTCGGCAGGTCGGGGATCGACAGCAGGACGCGCACATGGGCGGCCAGTTGCTCGATCCGTGCGGCGTCCGCATCGGCGGGTGCGGGTCGGAGCCGGGCGAACCTGTCGAAGACGTCGCCGCACTCGAACACGTCAAGGCCGGCGGCGCGCAGGAGACCGCTGAGCAGCAGGATCGACAGTTCGCGGCGGCCGAAGCCGGGGGCCTCGTGGCGCAGGTAGTCGAGCACGCCGCGCGTGTCGGCGCAGAACAGGTCGTGGGCGGCGTCCATCCCGACGAGGCCGCCGAAGGCGGCGGTCTCCGGCTCGTACACCGTCGGCCACCACCGCACGATGACCCCGGCCGCGGTCAGCTCGTCGAGCACGTGGTCGACAGCCGCGGTGTCCGCACCGTGCAGGCGCAGCCGCCAGCAGGGATGTTTGCGCAGGAACCACCACCCACCGACCGCCCCAGCGGCTTGGAGGTGATCCAGGAGCGGCCCGAGTTGCGCCGCGCCCACGGCCTCGGCGGTGGACCAGTCGGGGAACTCGACGCGCACCTGGTACCAGTCGTGTTCTGCATGTCGTTCCAGCGCCGCGAGACCCGCCGCCTGGTAGACGTACACGGCTTCGTCGAGGTCGGCGTGGTCCAGGCCGCTGTTCGCCGCAACGGTCTTCAGGTCCGTGCCCGCGAGCACGGCGAGCACACTGGCGGCGAGTTCGTGCGGGGACGTTGCGGTCAGGTGATCAGCAGACATGAGTCCCATCCCGTGTGCGGTGGCTCGGCGTGTTGGGTGGTTTCCAGCGCCAGTCCCACTCCGGCGCCTCCGGTCAGGAGCGCGCCCTCGTCCGCCTGATCGCCGAGCGTTCGGGCGTGCCGGGCGAGCCTGGTGGCCAGTGCGGAGAGGCGTTGGCCGATGGCGGGGTTCCGCGCGTCACGGGCGGCCCGGTAGGCGGTCTGATAGACCCCGGCGATGCCATGGCACAGCCCTGGCTCGGTGATGCGGTCGAGCTGCGTATCGGTCAGACTCGCGGATAAGGCGTCCTCGGCGGCTTCCTGGCGTCGCGGGTCGTCGGTGGCGATGGCGGCGAGTTGTTGAGCGCGGGCGATGCCGACCGTGCCGTAGCACCAAGACGATCGGCCTGGTGCGGATTGGGTGGGCTGGCCGGTACGCAGTTCCTCGCGGGTGATCCACTGCGGCCACCACGGTCCGTCCGCCGAGTCCTGCTGCCACTGGTCGAACCAGTCGTTCAGGACGGCGATCGCCTCGTGTTGGCCGTCGACCACGCAGCCGTGGGTGGTGGCGAGGGCGAGCAGGGCGAGCAGCCCGGCCGCGCCGTGCGCCATCCCGAAGTTCGCGTGCCCGCCGGGGGTCGGCAGGATCTCGTCCGGGTCATGGGCCACCCACCACCCCGGCAGTGCGACGCCGTCTTGGTGACGCGGCCCGGTCAGTGCGACTACATACCGCAGGATCCCGGCGAGGACGTCGCGTCCGGGGTTGTGGCGCACCAGCAACGCACCGATTCCGGTCAGCCCGTAGAAGAGGTCGAACTCGGCGAACGTGGTGGCCTCGCCGCGCTCGATCCTGCCCGCAGCGGTCGCCAGACGCCGATGAGCCAGGCGCAGCACGTGCTCGTCCAGCGCCTCGCAGGCCGCGCGGCAGCGAGGATGCCTATCGGAGGCGGTGTGCAGCATGAACGCGATCGCCGGTGCCCCGTAGTACAGGCCGGCGTGTTCGGCGGCGTCGATCGGCCCGCCCGTCGCCTGCCGGATGTGGGACCGGGCGGTTTCCCAGCTTCCGGAGCCGGTCCAGGCTCGCTCTATGTGCAGCAGCGCCGTCCCGGCCGCGCCTCGGGCCAGGGATTGACCGGCCGCTTCGTCGGCGGTGAGCGTGACCGCGCCGGGGTCGGGGTTCATCGGGCACCGGCCAGGGCGAGGCGGCGCAGCGCGGCGGCGCGGGCGAGTCGGCCGGTCTCCTTCTCGAACGTCGGATCGACGCCGACTGCACGGACGTGGTGCTCGTGCAGCAGTGTGCGCAGCACGGTGCCCGGATCGCGTTGTTGCTGCGTGAGGGCGTGGTGGTAGGTGGTCAGCGCGGTGTCGCGGGCAGTCCAGGCCGCAGCGACCGCCTCGCCGCCCGGCAGGGCGCGGACGGCTCGGTACCCGTCGTCAGGGTCGGCCAGATCGAGCGCGTGATCGCGCAGTGTCCGGTCCAGCGGCCCGTGTTCCCTGCGCAGGCATCCAACGAGCGCCCGGTACCCGGCCTGCGGATCGGGGGCGAAGGACGCGGCCAGGTGTGCCATCGACGCGGCGGCCAGTGCCTGGGCGGGAATCCCGGATGCCTGGGCGGTCGTGATCTGTGCGATGGCGGCCGCGGTGTCGGCGGTGAACATGTCCTCGGCGGCGGCCAGCGCCGGCCTTCGCCGTAGCGAGCGAGATGCTGCGGGCGGGAGGCGAGGGTGAGCTGGCTCGGAAGACCCCGCGCGTGCAGGTCGGCCGCAAAGGCGGCCACCCTAGCGGCGACCAGCCCGTACTGTTCGGGGTTGGTCAGGCGCAGCAACACGGCCAGGTGCTGATCGGATTCGGGTGGGATCATGTCGCGGTGCCGTCGTACCCACCACGGCCCGACCAGACCGTCGAGGCTGTCGACGAATGCGGGCAGGTGGCCGGTGAGGATCCCGTCGAACCGCGCGGGGTTGCCCACCAACTGCGCGTGCACGATGGCGGAGCCACCCGGTCGAAGGACCTCACCGGGGGCCGCAGTTGCCGGAAGCGGCCTTGAGGACGGGGTGGTCGCGGTCATCGGGATCAGCAACTCCGCCGGACGTCCGATCCAGCCGTGGCCGTCGGATGGGCAGTCTTCTTGCAGCTCGATCCGCTCGGCCCGCTCCACCTGAGCCCGAAGTAAGGCGCGGTCCAACTCCTGATCGAGGTCGAGCGGCAGGCGCAGTTCGCCGTGGCACAGCACGACCCGTGCCGGTACCCGCCACCGCTGCCGCCAGGAACGCAGCGAGTCCTTCTGCCAGCCGGACAAGTCTGAATCGCTGAGGATCCAGCGGGCAGCGGAGAGCACCGTGTGCCGATACCGGATGCGGGGCACGTAGGGCAGAGTGCGGGCGGCGCCCAGATCGAATCCTCGGAATACCGCGTTGCGCGCGTCGGCGACCTCGGCGAGGAACCGGGCCAGCGGCGGAGTCTGGACGGCGGTGTCCAGGGCGTGCGGAATCCGGGGGATCACCCGTCGCCCGGTGGAACGCTGGACCAGGTACATCTGGTCGGCGTCAGCCGTGACCGCCAGGTCGTCCACGCTGATCACGCCGAGATTCGGGTGCGCCGGGTCGGGATGTTCCGAGAGTGGTAGAACGTCCGAGAGCAGCGGCTGGACGCGCACCACGTTCTCGTTGTGCGGGCGGCGTGGCGGAAACGACAACTGCACCGCAACCGTCTCGCCCTGCGTTGAGTTCTCGGGTTCTGCGGCGTAGGTCGCGGCCAGCCGTGCGCGGTCGGCGTCGTCGAGCAGGTGGGCGAACCGTGCAGCCATGCTGGTGGGGATGCGCGGTGCGGCGGTAACTCGAAGTTGAAAATCACCTCGGTCGATCGCCTGGGCCGAGGCGGCGTACAACGCGACACCGAGTTCGACACGCTGCGGCGCGATGATGTCGGCGTGCTCCCCGACGGTCAACGCCTCGATGTCCGTGTCGGTCAGCATGATCTCCTCGGCACCGTCCACCGTGGCCTGCTGAATCAACGCCATGAGGGCGGCGTCACGTTCGGTCAGCATCCGCCAAGCGGGCCTGGCGCGTGGCGCACCGAGGTACCCGGCCGGGTAGCCGAGCCCAGAGTCGGCAACCAACTCCCGCACCGGCACCAGCGCACCGGGACCGTAATGAGCACGGAACCGGGCGTGGTAGTCCAGCCAGGCCGCCGAACCGAACGGCTGAGTGCCCACCCGCAGCAGAACACCGGCGGCGACCGTTGCCTCGGTCAGCACCCGTTCGGGAACGGTGATCATCGCGTCCAGCCGCACGTCAGCGGCGAAGACATGATCGGCATCCGGGACTACGGCGGTCATCAGCGTGCCGAGGGCCTTCCGGATCTCAATGGTCCGCGTACGGTCGGTGGTGCTGTTGTGATGGGCCAGGCGGGTACTGATTCCGTCGAGTTCCTGCAACAGCTCGGCGACGTCGGGCAGATCATCTCCCCCGGCCGCACGCAGCGCGCGGACCAGGTGGGACAAGGCGTCAACGGTCGTCATCGGAGGGCGAAGGCTTGTGATCAACAGGCCGCCGTCGACCAGTCCGTGCAGTAGTGCATGGATCTTGTCCGGGGAGGCGGACGGGAACCGGGCGGTCATCTCGGCGGCGAGCGCGTCGAACTGAATCGGCGAGCCTGCTGCGGTCAGCGCGAACTGCACGGGCCGGTTGAGCCGTACCGAGGACTCCCAGAGCGGTCCTGGGGTGGAGGCACCGACCTCAGCCCGGCGGTGCACGATGACGCGGCCGTCGCGCACGATCCTCGCGTTGTCGGCCATGACCGTCAGCCGCGGGCGCAGGCCAGGATGCCGTTCGAGCCGGTCGATCAGCGTTGTAAGCCACTCGGCGTCCGCGCGTAGCACGGCCCGGTGTCCGCCGCCCACCTCGGCCTTCGCGGGTCCGATGGCGGCGGCGGTGATTCCGGCGAACAGCGCGAACGGGGTCGCGCGCCGCTGCCAGCGCAGCAGGTAGGACGCCACGGAGACGATGGCGCGGCGCAATTCCTTCACCGGGTGTGGCCCGGCACCCGTGTCGAGGAGTTGGTCGAGGCGGGCACAGAGCACCGGGCTGGCCAGGTGCAGAGCCTCGCGTACCTCTCGGCGCGCCCACGCCTTCGTCAACCATGCCCGGCCCTCCTGCTCGACCGCGGCGGGGTCGGACAGGTCCAGGTGCGTCGGAGGGTCGAGGTCGCCGGGGTCTGTGGTGGCACGGACCAGGACGAGGCCGGTGTGCCGGTAGCGGGTGGACACGGTCATGGTGATCGGCTCTCCTCGCCCGGTCGGCTGGCCGCCGCCGTCGGCGCCCGCGGGTTCGGGCGCCGACGGCAGAGGGCTGGGTCAGAACGGGTCGTTGGAGCCGGTGCTGCACGCGCTGGTGCCGCAGGTGTTGCCACAGCCGTCGCTCGTGTCGCACATCATGATCACGAGCTGGGTGGTGCTCTCCACGACGCGCATGTCGAGTTCGAACTCCGCGTCGTCGACGGCGGAATCCTGAAGGTCCGGGCTGTCGACGGTCAGCGTTGGCGACATCGGGTTCACTCCTCATCTTCGGGGTTGTGCAGGGCATCCGGGCTGGCTGCGGTGTTCGCCGCCTGCGGCCAGGAGATCGTGACCAGGCCGTGTGTCTTCCCCAGCACCGCCGCGCCCTCGTCGATCCGGGTGCGGTCACTACCGGTCGGCCAGTAGGCGAACGTGGGTGCCACGTCACGGGACTGGCGGTCCCACGCCTGGATCTGTTCGACCATCGCGGTGGCGGCGGCCTGGCCGTGTGCTCCGTAGGCCCGCGCCCCGAACTCGACTCCGGCACCGTCCAGCGCGGGGCGCACCGCCAGGTAAGCGAAGGAGTCGCCGCGCACGACGCCGAACGGGAACCAGCTCTTGCGCTCGGCGGCCAAGTCGGTGCCCTCGTCCACGGCCAGCTTGCAGAAGCCGGGCAGGAAGCCGGCGAACCACAGGTGCAGGTCGGCGAACGACACGCCGTGCTTGACCGTGACGCCAGACCAGACCTCGGTGCGCTCCGTGGCCAGGACACCGTCCAGCAGGCTCATGTCCTGCGGCACGTCGCCGTCGAAGCGGAGCTTGATGCTGTGGCCGTGCGCGTCGGGGAGCAGGAAGATTCGCTCGTCGTGCGCGCCCGATCCCTGCATCGGGACGAACCCGCACACCTCGGCCGAGGTGCTGACCAGGTGGTCGCCTTCGCGGCGGAACGCGATCGAGCGGGTGATGCCGTTCATCCGCAGCGGGACGACGATCGTGCCGTGCTCGGACAACTGGTCAAGCCAGGTCGACGAGAGGTCCCACGCCCCGACCGTCACGAGGATCGCGTCGACCGGCTCGTGCAGTTCGGGCACAGGGTTCTCGGCGTCGGCCTGGACAACCGTGACCCGGCTGCCGTACCCGGTGGCGTCCAGCAGGACGCGGGCCCGGTCGGTCACCTCAGGGTCGATGTCCACGCTGACGACACGCCCGCGCGGACCGACGACCTCCGCCAGCAGCGCGGCGTTGTAGCCCCCGGACCCGATCTCCAACACGCTCATGTCGGGCCCGAGCCCGGCCTGTTCGATCATCCGCGCCTGGATGAACGGCGCGCTGGTCGAGGAGATGATCACACCGTCCTGGTCGGTCTTGATAGCCACCGAGTCGGCGGCGTTGTAGGCCACCTCCAGGGGCGTGCCTTCGGGGACGAAGAGGTGCCGAGGCACCGTGCGGAATGCCCGCTCCACGACCGGTGAGGTGATCATGCCGTCCGAGAGGAGCTTGTCCGTCAGGGCGTTGCGGATCTCGGTCGCCCTGTCGGAGTCGGTGGACGGGCCGGTGTTGTGGTCTCGCAGTGTGTTCACCTGGTCACCTTTTCAGAGGGTTCTGCTGCGCAAGTGCGGCTCGCGGACGAGGTCATGCGACCGGAGGAACGCACCGCGTCGGGGCGGCGCGTTCCTCCGGTCAGGAGGCCCCCAGCACGGCGACGGACGACCGCCGGTCGACTGCCGCGTGCCGACCGGTCGCGGCCGTGGGAGGGCCGTCGGTGACCAGGTGCTGGTGGGCGGTGGTCCACACCGTGCACGGTGATCTCCGTGCACGGAGCTGGCCGGAGCACTGCCGACAACGGCCGCGCCCGTCGAGTGCGTGCTGGTCGAGCAAAGCGCGCCACGCGGCGGTAAGGCGCGCGATCTCGGAGTCGGCCAACGCCGCACGGCATCGAAGGTCGCCCTCACCGACCAGGGCGTCGAGGTAGTCGAGGTGGTCGAACACGGCCTTGTGCACGGCCGTGAACGGTGCTTCAGCCATTCGAGACCTCCTCGGTGGGCCAGGGCTGTTGCTTCGTGGTGGCTGGTGGCCACAGCCGCGGGTGGAGGTCGACCGGCACCAGGTCGGCGAGCCGGACTCCGGCGGCGATCACCAGGTGCGCCGCGCCGTGGAATGAGGGACACGGCCACGACCGAGCGGAGCAGATCGGGCAGACGAGCTGTTGACCAGTTGAGGGGAGGTGGGTGGTGAGTTCGTCGATGGCCGTCGCGACGCGGCCGACGGGGCTGTCGACTGCCACGACGACGGCGACGACATCGCATGTCCCGTCCACGTCTCATGCCGCCACGTCGTGGCCGGTGAGCGCCTGGTAGATCGGCAGTCGGCGACGGCCGCCCAGCAGGTCGGTCGCCAGGTCGTCGTAGCCGATGCACAGCTCTCCCAGCCGGTGCAGCGCGAGCTTCGCCGGATCACCCGCGGCCGGGTTGTCGTCCTCGGCCAGCAGCCGGGACCGGACCCACGCCGCGGCCAGGCGGTCGACCAATTGCCCCAGGCTCTCGGTGTGCAGCAGCCGCGCGCTGGATTCGCCGAACTACCTTGACGCCCAGGCGTCGATCCGCTCGACCAGCACCGATCGGGTGACATCGTGGTCGTGGATCGCACGGAGGGCCGCCGCGGCCACGTGGTCGTCGCCGCGCGGGTCGCTGATGATCTGTTGGGCGTCGGCGCGTGTCCGATTCTCGGTACCCAGGTCTGCCGCCAAGGTCAGCACCGGGTGCTGGCCGTTGATCTCATGAGGACTGCTGAAGGCGCGAACCACCAGCGACGCACGCGGGATGACGCCGGCTGTGGCAGTGTTCGCCGTTCCACCCTGCTCAAGCGCGGTCTCCGTCATGCCACCAACCGTGCCCGTGATCCGCATTGCTGCGGACACCAGGAACCGGGGATGTCAAGGGGAGGATTCGGGGAGGGTGGCAATCCTCCCCATTCGCGGAGCAGTACCCGTTTCGTCACGTTGCGTGTCACGATGGCCCTGGTCACACCCATGGGAGGCCGGACCAGTGCCCACGGCAAACGATCAGCTGCGGCAGGCGCGGGAACGCACCGCCTCGCCCACACAGCCCGGCGAGTGCCTGTCCCGGCAAGAGCTTGCCGACCTGGTCAACGCCTACATCTGGCGTCATTACGAGCGGAAGGTCGAGCTCGACGCCAACTACCTGGGCAAGCTCGAACGCGGCGACATCCGTTGGCCCGGAGCGCTGTACCGCGAGGCACTGCGCGTCACCCTTGGTGCTTCCAGCGACGCCGCGCTGGGCTTCAGCAACCGCCGCCGCACGGTGGTAAAGCTGGCGACCGTGGACCGAAAGCAATTCCTGCGCACCGCCGCCCTCGGCGTCGGCACCCTCGCGCTCGCCCCGGTCGCAGCCCTGCTGGAGGGCACCCAGCCGACTGCGGCTCCCGCCCGCATCGGGCAGACCGAGATCGAGCAGATCCACACCGCGGCACGCGTGTTCGCCGGGTGGGACCACACCTACGGCGGCGGCCTGGCCCGCGAAGCCGTTCTTGCCCAACTCCGGTTCTCCGCCGACCTGCTGGAAGCCAGCTACCCGGCCAGACTGCGCGGCCCTCTCCACAGCGCCGTGGGCTATCTCGCCCACACCTGCGCCTTCATGGCCTTCGACGCCTATGCCCACGACGACGCCCGCCGCGTGTTCCAGTTCGGCTTGGCCTGCGCCGAAGAGGCACAGGACTGGCACCTGCGAGCCAAGATCCTGTCCTCGATGGCCCGGCAGGCGATCTGGGTCGGCAAGCCCGACGAGGGCCTGACGTTGACCGAACACGCTTTGGTCCGCTCCGACCGGCTCACGGCGACCGAGCGGGCGATGCTGCACACCGCCCACGCCCGAGCCTTGGCGAAGATGGGCCGCATCCGCGAAACGCTCATCGCGGTCGGCACCGCCGATGACCACTTCGCCCACCGCAACCCGGCCAACGACGCGTCGTGGATGGGCTACTACGATGCCGCGCAACATGCGGGCGACACCGGCCACGCCTTGTTCGACCTGGCCGTCCAGGGCCGTTCCCCCGCAGAAGCCACGGCACGGTTCTCCACGGCCGTCGCCGGACACACCGCCGCCTACGCCCGGTCACGCACAATGTCGCAGATCAAGCTGGCCTCGCTGACGATGGCCACCGGTGACCCGCGCGAAGCCGCGGTGATCGGCTCTGCGGCACTGGACGCCGCCGGCGCCATCCGCTTCAACCGCGCCGTAGACGACCTACGCGAGCTGGCACGTCACGGTCAGCGGCACCGCGCGATACCCGAAGTAGAGGCCCTCCGGCACCGCATCACGACCCTGGTGCTGGCCACGTGAGTGCCGAGCACCGCGCCGTGCTGGCCGAAGCCTGCGCACAGGTCGGGATCGACTCCAGCGGCGCGGAGCCGATCCGGCTGGGCGAGAACGCCTTGTTCCGGCTGCCCGGCGACGTGGTGGCACGCATAGCCCGCCCCGGACAGCTCGCCGCCGCCACCCGCGAAGTCCTCATCGCCCAATGGCTGGCCGAGCATGACGTCCCTGCCGTTCGAGCGCTGAAGGACATCGGTCAGCCCGTGCAGGTCGGTGACAGGGCGGTGGGGACTTGACCCTGGATGTTGGACACCAGACACACTTGGATCCTGACGATCCGGGTGGACAGGAGTCCCGTTCAGATGGTGATGAAGCACT
>NZ_JBIVUG010000029.1:0-19366 GCF_044757065.1 Actinosynnema sp. NPDC091369
GGATAGTGCTTCATCACCATCTGAACGGGACTCCTGTCCACCCGGATCGTCAGGATCCAAGTGTGTCTGGTGTCCAACATCCAGGGTCAAGTCCCGTGCGCGTCTTACCCATCCCGCCACGCCCGTGCAGCAACCGGATGTCGGCCTCACCGAACGCGTCCCGCCACGCCCCCAAGTCGGCCAATTCCGAGTCACGCCCGGTGAACGGCACCTCAGCCTGCTCAGCCTTCAACAGTTCGCTCGGCGCCTTGGCCCAGATCCCAGTACCTGCCACGACCGGCACGAACGGAGTGACCGCGTACGCCGCCGCCGGCGACCTGTGCACGTGGAGCTCATCGACGTGGCCCGCCTGGATCACCGCACCGACCACGTGATCCGCCGAATTGCGGCTTGACCGCCTGTTCCTGAAACCGAACACAGGAACACTGTGCCCGATCGAGGGTCAACGAGACGGCACATCAGAAAAATCCATGTGCAGCTAACCCGGGAACAATTCATCACAACTCTATCGATAAGATTCGACCATCGCGATCCCTGCAGGACCCGTTGCCCCTCTCGGGACTCTGTGCGGACGTTCCCGACGACGAGGCGAGGATGGCCATCGCCCGACACATCCGGATGAACCCCTGCTTACCACGACGCGTGTGTTGCAGCAGCCTGTGGCCTCATCCTCGGGTAATCGACGTGCTCTGACTGACTCGACCACCGATGCCTCTCATGCTCGGCGGCGACTACGTCACCACCGGGCACGAGATCAACCCTGCCACTGGTCGCGGACCTCACGCGGACGACGCGATCGCCAGGACGAAATCCGCTTTGGGGATCTCGTTGAGCATCCACTTGTACCAGTCCTGCCGCCTGCCCTCGTACCACTGGTCGAGGCACACTTCCACCTGCCTGGACACAAGAACCCTGGAAAACTCGAGCACGGCCTGCTTGTGTGACGCCAAGTCGTCCGTGTACGAGACGAAGACGGAAGGCGAACGGTCGGCCACGATCATGCCCCTCGTTGTCCCGCGGCACGCCGCAATTGGCACTATGCGCTCATCAAAGGCTACCAATCCGAGACAACGACAGGCGGTGCCGAACGAATTGACGTCGATCTGTCCCGCAATCGTCCACGGGACGGCTCGACCGAGGAGTGCCGCCCTCGACTCACGAAACGCGTGCCGGTGGCCGGCCGGCCACCCGGTCGGTACATTGTACCAGGACCACTGCTTGACAAGGTGAGGGATGCCAGCGGATGTCGGCAGAGCCGAAGGCAACACCCCGCGCTTTCGCGTCCTACGCCCAGGAGTCGATCGAGCACAAGGACCAAGTGCGTGCTCTCTGCGAAATCCTCGTCGAAAACGGCGTAGCGGTGATCCTCGACCAGTGGGACGACGACGGCCGCAAGGATTGGTCGTTGTGGGCGCTGGAGCACCTGGACCACGAGTTCGTGCTGGTGGTGGCCTCGCAGGCCTATCGGGAGCGGGCGGAGGGCACAGCTCACCCTGAGGTCGGCCACGGGGCCCGCTTCGAAGCCGCGATCCTGCGCGATCGGTTGACCGCGAACCGGCCCGAGTGGACCCGTCGAATCCTGCCCGTCGTGCTGCCGGGGCGGTCGATCGCCGACATCCCCGAGTTCCTCACCCCGCACCACACCACGCGCTACGAGATCGGCGCCATCAGCGGCGAGGACGAGGGTCTTGCCTACCTGCTCGCCCACCTCCACGGCGTAGCGCAGGCGGTGACGCCCCCGCTCGGCACGTACCGCGGTCCCGAACTCCCGCGGGTCGTGGCACAGGACCGCGACTCCCTCGCGCCACGCACGCTGAACCCGGTCGCCCGGACACCACTGCTGGAGGCAGCCCTGAGCCGCAGGGCCGAACGAGCCCGGATCGGCGGCAAGAGCCAGGCGCTCGCCCTCGTCGGTGAGGGCGGCATCGGCAAGTCCGTGCTGCTCGGACAGTTGCTCGACCGCATTGAGGCCGAGGCCGGCGCTGCCGTGCTGGTGTCGGCCGCGAGCGTAACCCTGGGCTCGTCCCCGGATGAGCAGGCCGTCGACCAGGCCCTCGGCGTCGCGGCGCACCGCACCTACGGCCGGACCGGTCTGTTGGCGCTGCTGCGGGCCGTCCGCGATCGGCATGGACCCGTGACCCTGCTGCTGGACACGCTCGACCTGCTGGTGGACCAGCACACACTCGCGCCTTTGGTGGACACGATCGGCGAGGCGCTGGCCATCGGCGACGTCGTCTTCACCTGTCGCACGCACGAGTTCGACACCTACTTCGGCGACGTCGGCATCAGCGCACCCCGACTCGCCAACCGGGTGACCCAGTTCTCGCTCCCGCCGCTGGACGAAGCCGAGATCGTCGCCTGGGCCCGCGGCCACCTCGCCGACCGCGACGGTGAGCGCAGTGACCACGAAGCGTTCCTCCTCTCCCTCGAAGGTGGTGTCGCGCGAACGGGGTCGTTGCGGGACGTGTGCGCGCTCCCGGTGCGCCTGGCGCTGACCTGTCAGGCGTTCGGCGAGCTGGGACGTGTCCCCGAGGACCTGACCGTCACCGGCCTGTACAACGCATACTGGGATGCCCGTGTGCGCAGGTACGCGGGAGTCGCGGGTACCGTCGAGGGTGACGCCAAGGAGTTCGCCGCCCTCCACGTGGCCGAGCACGTCATCACCCGGGACGGCACCATACGGTTGCGCGTATCCAAGGGCCGGCTCTCCCCAGGAGCGCTCAAGGGCCTGAGACTGCTCGCCAGCGAAGGCGTGCTGCGCGACCTCGGGAGGTCGTGGGAGTTCTTCCACCAGACTTTCGCCGAGTACGCGCACGGTCGGTGGTTGCTCGGGCTCGGGGTCGACTCCGACGAAGTAGCCAACCTCGTCGCCCGACTCGCCGGCGACCACACGAACCTCTGGCCACTGGCCAGGACTCTGCTGCTGCAGGCCGTTGCCCTCGACGACTACCAGGCGTTGGTGGCGGCGCTGCCCTCCGGCTCCCCGGAGAGCGCGAAGGCCCGCGTGCTCGGTGCGGTGCAGCGAGCCGAGGACGGGCTGCTCCCCGAGGCGTTGGCCGAAATCAGACAGCGGCCGTCGTCGATGCGTGTCGTGCTCCCCACTCTGAACGACGTGCCTCTCCGCCACCGTCCCGCGGTGTTCGACGCCGCGCTGTGGGCGTTGCGCGAGCATCCGACGCTGCTCGGCGACGTGGCGATGAGCTGCATCGTGGCGGTGATGTCCCCATCCGCGCTGACGTGGTTGCGTGCGACCGTGGAAACGCTGCTGGGCTTGAGGACGACGCTGGGGCACGCCGTCCACGACTCCTATTCCGAGAGGGTGCTGCGGCCATTCGTCGACCCTCAGGTCCCCGCCGAGGTCACCGCCTACCTGCGGCTGGAGTACCAGCGGTTCGGACCACTGGCACGCCGGGCCTGTCTGCGGGCGCACATGGTCGCCGAGCCCTCGGACGAGGACATCACCGCCTTGGCCGCCGTCGCTTTGACCCTCAGGTGCCCGCCACTGCCGGAAGACGAACTCGTCGAGCTGGTAGGCCGGTTCTGGCGATCGCCTGGGGTAGGCGCCGCACGGAGCTGGTCGGATTGGCGCGACCTGCTGGCCGACAGGCTGGCGCGGGACTGGGAACACGGTCAGCTCATGACCGTCGTGCACATGGCCCTGGACGACCGGGCCGTCACCGGGGAGGTCGTGGACGACGTGCTGACCGGTGCCACACGGGCGACCGCACGCCATGTGGAGGCTCTCGCGATGATCGCGGTGCGGCGACCGGACTGGATCGCGGACCGACTGGCGCACGCCGCCCTCCCCACCGACGCGGTCGCCCTGACCCCGGTCTGCAAGTGCATCAGGCGGATCGCAGTACTGGTGGACCCCGCGACGCGAACGACGCTGGCCCAGTGGCTCGCGCCTGCGAAGGACCGCGTGCCCCGCGCCGTGTGGCCGACGTTGGTGGTGCTCGCCGCCGACGACCTGACGGCACACCGGGCCCTCCTGGACGAGATCAAGGGGTGGGCGGAGCTCCCGGTCAACGCCAGGGGTTCCCTGGTGGCAACCTGGGTCGGGTCCACCTCTCATGCCGTGTTGACCGCCCTGCTGAACGACCTGCGCGAGCTCGTCGCGGACAACGGCGCCGCGCAGTACCGAGCACGACTCGAAGCCAGGGTCGTCGACACCGACACGGCCGCACGGGACTGGGTCACCGCGCGGGTCCTGACCGACCCCAGTGCGAACCTCGTCAAGGGCATCGTGAAGACGATCACCGAAGATGTCCACGACCCGAATCCCGAGCTGACGAGCTGGATGTACCAACTGCTCCGAACTCGGCACACCTACGCCGCGGAGGTCCTTGCCGAGTTCCTGGTAGGACTCGACTCTGCCCCGTTCGCGACCGAAGTGGTCGTCGACCGCATGCGCAACGCGGTGGCGGCAAAGGAGCACAGCAAGCTGTGGCGAGCACTCCTGCGACTGCTGATCCACCTCGACGATCAACAGCCGTTGCCGCCCGCGACCGTGCTGACTGTCTTCTCCCTCGCGCGCTCACGCCTGCCCGCGGACTTGCGGACGCTGAGTGACGGCAGCACGAGCGACCACTCGGCGGCGCTCCGCGACATGACGACACTGTCCGGGACGTTGATGGCACGAAGGCTGCCGGGGCGGCAGGTCCGCGACCTGATCACCGAGGTACTGCGCGACCTGGACCCGAACCACTTCGGTCGGAAGATGGCACACACGATGGAGGACTTGCTCCGCAGCATCGCCAGCCGAGACCCCGACGCCTTGTCCTGGCTGGAGGAAGTCTTCGGACTGCCCAAGATCGCACTAGCCGTCCAGCTGGCCATCGCGCAAACCTTCCTCGCCCTGGACAACGGACGGGCGGCCAGGCTGAGAACCCGCCGCGAGTGCCCTGCGGAGGTGGCCGAACTGATCGTCACACGCAGTGAGTGACGCCTGTCGTCTGTCCCGGACTTGTGCCCACCGACGTCTCTCACCGACTCCGGCTGCTGTCAGACCTCGGCTGCCGTCGCTTCCGCCGAGAAGTCCTCGTCCTCGACATCGAGACCTCCAGCCCGGTCCTTGTGTTCATGGAGCAGGCCGGCCGCCGGGTCACGGAGCAGGCGCCGTGGTAACCGCTGTCGCGGCTGAGGTGGTTGCGATCGCGGTGTCGCGGCCCGAGTCGACCCGTATCAGCTATTCTTGAACTCTCGCCGTGGCATGGCGTCTCTCGAAGCTCGGTTGTCAGGCACGACTCGAGCTCCCCCTGGATCAGCACGTCGAGCAGACAAGGTGCACGAGTGGATTCAACGCCGGGCGTCACGATCGAACTAGCGGTCTTGGACCAGGACAGCAAGAGGTTCGGTACCGCGCCGAGTACGGTCCGAACCGGAGCCGTCCGGGTGCACGGCTGGCAGGTGCACCCGGTTCCCGTTCCGCCAGGACAGTTCTTGGGGATGAACGCTTATCTGGTCAAGCTCAACTACGAACTCGAGCTCACGCCGAACGCCCCGGAGCTGAACTGGTTCGAGTTCGGAGTGGAACTGCGGACCGGCTACGTGGTGGACGCGGTTCCCCACCACGCCCAGGCAACGCAAGCTTCGACGTCGTACGTGGTGAACGAACACCTCAACTTCGTGTCGGCCACAAACGGGGTCACCCCCCGCCGTGTACCTGCCGACGGCCAGCGAGACGATCCACGCTTTCGGCGTGGGCAGCGGCGGTGTCCGGTGGCGGCACGTACCGCCGCCCGGAGCCGGTGTGCGACCGGGTTCGCGGGCCGGGTGGCTCGTCGTCCTGGTCGAGAAGGACGTCACACACCTGGACCTCACCGCGGGCCTGCGCTTCGACCTGTGCCCGGCGCCCGACTGGAACGTCCTGCCCTCCCTGGAACCGGTGGACCTCCGGTTGGAAGTCCCGGCTCTGCCTTCACCCCTATCCGCGCGGAAGGTGCACAGCGCGGAGCGTCCGACACGAGCGCTGCCTCCTGCGGGTCCGCGGGTGTTCATCTCCTACACGCACGATGACGACAACCACAAGCAGCTTGTCCGTGACTTCGCGAACCTCCTGATCAATTGTGGGATCGACGTCCGCCTCGACCAATTCGAAGCACCGCGGCGCAGGGACTGGTATCTCTGGGCGATCGACAACATCGACCAAGCGGAGTTCGTGATCGTCATCGCCTCACCCAAGTGCCGCGCGGTCGGTGAGGGCACGATCGACCGGAACGACCACCCCGGTATGCATTGCGAGTTCAGCATCATCCGCGACCGGCTACAGGGCGACAGGAAGCTCTGGGAGCAGAAGCTCCTGCCGGTTGTGCTGCCCGGTGAAGTGGTGGACAACATCCCGGTCTTCCTGCAGCCCCGCGCCATGGACCGCTACTGCGTCGACGAACTGACCGAGGACGCGGTTGGCGCACTGCTGGCCACCATCCACCACGGAGTCAAGGACGACAGCAGGTCGCCAATCGCGCTTACGACGATGGGCACTGGGCCCTCCCTCACCGGCTCCTGAACAATGGTTCCGAGCAGGCGGGATCAGTCTCTGTCCTCCCCAGACACCCGGTAATCGGGGTGGTCGATGTCGACCCTGCTCGCGAGGTGGAGTGGGCCGGGGAGAAGCGTTCGACCATCCCACCCGATCGGTTGATCACAGAGCCTGGCTGTCAGCGCGGCCAGGCCAGTGGGCGTCCACGAGCCGCGATGCACCACGACGATCTCGTTGGCCGTGTAGGAATGCCAGGGCTTGCGCAACTCCGACTTCGCTTCGTCCGGCAACGTCCACCTCGTGTACTTCGCGCCGGCATCCCCGCCCTTCGACGAGAGCAAGTTCGATCTGCCCGCGAAGAGCCAGGACGGCAGGTGACTGTCCTCGAGTCGGTACACCTTCCGGTCAGGCGCCGCGGGTTGTCTCCGGTCGCGCGGCATGTTGGCTTTCTCGTCCCGCGTCACCGGCCTGCCGATTTCCGAGACATCGGCGTTCACACGTACGACGGCGACGTCCCTCCCTCTCTCACGCAACACGTCGCCCGGCAAGGCCCCCTTGCCAAGTCTCGTGTTCGGCAACCCTGGCCAGATCTTGCGCGAGGCCGACCCGTCCACGAAGACCACGATCGGCTCGTCGGAAAACTCTCCGATGGCGAGGTCACACAACCGCCGTTCGATCTCGGCACGGGTCCTGTCCACCTTCTCCTTCGACCGGCCGAGCCACGCGGTACCGATCGAACCGGAGTGGAAGCCCGCGATCGCTTCTCCCGTCCGACACCAGGACTTGTTCTTGTCGCTGTACATCAAGACGCGCCAGGCCCCCAGGTCAGCGGGGACGACGTGGAGCGCGCTCATCGTCACGACCAGCGGACCACTACCGCGCTCCACCCGCTGCGCACGGACGTGCACACCGACCAGCAGGACAGGACGGTGCACCGGGGAGGGCAACTGTGGGTCGGCAATGGCCGCGAGCAGCCTCCCGTCAAGGACACCTCCAGCCCTGAGCAGGTCCCGCAGGGCCGCTCGCGCGGAGTGCTTGCGCTGAGCGGCTGTACGCGGCTCAGGCAGCTCCGGCGGATCCGTGGCCAGGAACTGGCTGAGGATTCCGCAGTGCCCCAGGAGCCTGCGCAGGTGCGGCTTCGCATCGCGTTCGAGCGCGACCTCCGGATGGAATTCGGTTTCCAACCAAGCAACGACGAGATGTTCCTCGCCTTCACTCCGGGGCAGGTTCCCGAGCAGGGCCACTCGGTTCACCGTGCTGTGATCCAACAACTCCGGACAATGACACGCGACGACGTCCAGCCGCTCGTTCACAGCGACCGGAGGTTCGCCGTGTTGAGGCGCGAGAGAGACCCCGGTGAGTTCCTCGAGCTCGGCGAGCATCCGTTGCCGCGCATCGGTGGTGCGGTACACGCAGGCGATCGTGACACGCTTATAGCCGCTCGGCCCGACACCTGCGACGGGCAAACCACCCTTCGGGTACTTCCGGGTCCGCCTCGTGAGGGTGATGGCCTTGTCGATCGGATACCGCAACGGCACCAACTGGGGCAGCGTTGTCGTAATGTGTTCGTGCAACCGCAGCAGTAGACGCGGGCCAGGACCACTGCCCAACGTGTGGTAGCTGCTGCGCCACAGCTGGGGCCGGAACCTGCCGGGCCGGGCCGGCAGCTCCTCCGGAACGTCCAGCGGGTCGAGTCCGCACGCCTCGTAGATCGTCGCGATTGCGGGGTCCAACGTCACGCGGCCGACGTCGGTCCCTTCGCCCACTCGGTACTTCATGGGCAGGTGGAGGATCGGCAGGTCGGCATCGGCCGGTTCGATCCACACGTTGTTCGACCAACTGCCGCTCCTGGAAATCCGGGACAGGTGGGCGTCGAAGCAGAGCACCGGATCTTCGACGCCGGCCCTGGTGACCAGGCGACCGCTGATCCGCAACATGCTGAAGGCGGTTCCCTTGCTGTTGACGATGAGATCGTCATCTGCCCAGCCCACCAACGAACCACTGGTGTCCATTCGCAGCGGAAGAGGGCGGCGACCGTCGATCGCGAGGGCTTGCTTCGAGATGCTGCCCATGATCCGCCACATCCCCGTGCGGAACACCCAGTTCGGGGCCTCGGGAACCTCACCTTCCCGAAGCCGTATGAACTCTGCGAACGGGCGTGCCCGATCGGGTTCCGGTAGCAGTGGTGAAAGGGTCGACACGTCGACTCCGCGTCGGACATGGCGCTCCCAAGCGTTCATCGCGACTCGCAACCGGTAGTCCAGCGCCCCGTCATCGGTGAGCAGCAGCATGCGTTGGCCGTTCGCACGATCGGTTTCATCGAGGTCGTACGCATCGAATAGGGTCACTGGCCTACCAGTGGCCGCGGAGAGACCGCGGGCGAGGCTCGCGTACGGAGGCCCCCACGCACGATCTATGCGCGGCAACTTCTCCCACGCTTGAAGGAACTCCTCCGTGAGCGGATAGGCGGTCACCGCACCGAAGACCTCGTTCAGGCACGCGGCAGGCACTCGATAGGCAAGGCTGATCAGCAAGACGCATCTCCAGTATGCGGTCGGTCCGCGAAGTCCAGGAAGGCCTGCAGTGTTCTGCCGTAGTACTCCTCCATGGCGCCGAGCTCACCACTGGCTCTCCACTCGTCCCGCAGGGCGGTGATCAGTGATGCGAAGCTCGTGCCCGCTGAGCCATCGGTGAACGCGCCGTCCACGAGGTGCAGCACGGCGGAAGTGCCACCCCGCCGTGCTCGCCCGATGAGTTGGATCGCGCCGACGATGATCTCGGCCGCCACGCCGAGCTTCACTTCCCTGGGCTGAGAACGGAAGTAGGGCGGCCTCCGAACGATCTGCTCGAAGTAGTTGCCCGCGGTCTTGCGCCTCTGCTCCAAAAGGCCGAGAGGATCACCTGCCGGGCCACGGTGGCAGGTCAGCGCCCTGGCCTGGATGTGTGCGAGCAACTCGGCGGGCTCGTCGATGAGCGGAATGGGCCGGACGAGCAACCACACAGAACCAAGGGCTGAACGGTCTCCGGAACCGATGATGTTCACCCCGCGCTGCACTCGAGCGAGCGGTGCGATCAGGATGTCGGCCCCTTCGATGGCGGGGAAGCTCTCCAACCTGTCGGCGGGAAGCTCCCACCACTGTCCCGTTGGAAGTGCAGAGCCAGAGTCCCGCTCGCCGCGGGGTCGCCTGGCCAGACAGATGCGTGCGGCGGGTACGCCCGCGTCGGCCAGCCCTTGAGCAGCTTGTCGTGCCCCGTCGTAAGAGGTGGTGGCCAGCAGCACCCTGGCACGGTCCTCGTCCTTTGCCGTCAGCGCCCGCAGTTCATCGTCCAGTTTGGGCCACAGCAACGTGGTCATCTGCTGCAACGCGTCGGCCCGATCCAGGCCGTCCAGTCCTGACACCTTGAGCACGCACCCTGCTTTGTCTGTCACCCTTTCCGCTACGACGGTCACCTTCCTGCCGCCTTCGGGTTCGTCATCGCCGGCGTCGGCCACCCACCACTTGGGTTGCACGTGAACATGGCTGTGGGGAGCGTGAGGAAAGTAGGATGTGGCTGACATTCCCAGCACGATCCGCCTCTTTCCGGAGTGCGCCAGCGCCGTAACCTCGCCGAGGCTGATCGCGTAGAGGTGCGGATCGCCACCGAACGCGGCGGTCGAGAGCTGTGCCGGTTCATCGCCGCCGTCGTCGTAGTACTCGGTGAACGCGAACACAAGGCGCCCCAACGGTCCCGTCGGCATGGCGCGCCACCTGCCGTAGGTCCCGAGAGCGTCGGCGATGTCTTGAGCCGACTCAACGCCGATGTCGACCAGCTGCGCGTTGTTCGCCATCAAGCTGTGCAACGATCGCCTGATGCGCTCGAGAATCGTCCTGCGCAGGACGAGGTTCGCCACACGCGCCTGGTCATCGCCTGCGACCTGGTCGAAGAACTCGGGCAGCTCCGCCCTCGCATCAGCGATGGCTCGTCCGCCCAGGCCGCTGGTGACGACCTTGCTCAACAGCTCGCGGGTCTCGAGGTACTTGGCCGGGTCTCCCGGCAGGGGTTCCGGCTGGTCTGGGAACACTGACCGGTACAAGCGCATCTGCTCGTCGGTGGGATCGGCGTCCACCGGCTGCCCGAACAACTGGTTGGCCAGTTGGTTGTCCCAGCGCTGGGGCACGATCCATTGTCGGCCGGGGCCGAGAGGCCGTCGCCTGACCTTCTTGTTCGTGCTCGTGGCCCCTAGTCGCTCGTACCGCAGGTGGCTGACGTAGGTTTCCGCAAGGTACCGCAGCATGAAGTAGGCGTCGCGGACGCTTGCGTCGACCTCATCGCTGAGCATTCCGAACGCCGCGCCGAAGTCTTGGTCCAGCCTCCGCAAGGGTGTGTTGGTCCGCCCACCGTGGTCGAGCACGAGGCCGCGGCCGGACTGCTCGATCATCGTCCGCTGGAAGGCGTCGATCTCGTCAATAACGACGACCTGGCACCGTCGCAGCAACAACTCCTCCACAGTTACCCTGTCGTTGCGCCCGCGGCCGTCATCCACCGGGGTCTGCAGCATCCCGAGCTGGAGATTGGCGTGCGAGGTCACGATCACGCCGGCGGTGCAGGCCTCCCGCGCCGCTCGGTAGCGACCGCATGTCGTCCGCCAGGGGCAGGACACTGTCTTGTCCTTGCGGTTCGGCACAGGTTGCCGCAACGTCGCACACGGTTCGCGGCCGGGCACCCAACCGTCAACGGACTTCTCGTTGGAGGCGATCGCCGCCAGTGCGCAGCCGTAGCCGAATCGTTCCCAGATCCAGTCAGCCGTGGGCCCGCCGTCGTCCGACGCGCGTGCCGCCGCCGTCTCCGCCACCTTGATCAAGGATCGTGGTGAGACGAGGGGGACAACCGAGGCCGTATTGTGGCCGAGCGCGTCGATCGCCTGGCCGATCTGATGAGTCGCTTTGACGACATCCGCATTGGTCGGCAACACGAACGCCACGGGGATGTCCTTCTCCACCGCCCAGCACGCGAAGCTCTCGATCATCACGACGGACTTGCCGAAGCCGGTGTAGGCCAGCAGTTCGTTCACCTCGCCCGCGCTCAGGTCGAGTTCTTCGACCTCGTCACCGGCGCGGTTGCGCACCTGCTGCTGGAACCGCTGGACCGACTTGACGCGGTAACCACCGGAGGACACCTCGTCCAACAGCTTGTCGAGGCGGGCGGCGATGTTCTCAAGGTCGGCGAACGGCACGACCAGGTGATCGCACCGGGGAGCGTCGCCGATCACGGGCAGCGGACCGACGGGTTCCTCGTGATGGGCTTGGATGCGGTAGTGGAAGTCCACGTAGGTCTGGTCGGTTCCATCGACGCCAATGATCCGTGTCGTTGTCGTGTAGTCGCCCTTACTCGCTGGCGGAAGGGGCTTGCGGTTCGCCACGGACAACTGGTCGAGCTCGGTCAGGGTTTGGTCGACGAAGGCCGTCAACGGCATGCCGGGGTTGACCACGATGCGGGGGTTCTTCATGACGGCGTAGCCGTCGGCAGGAACGCAGCCGGGAACCCGGCCACCGAGCAGATGCTCATCGAGCACTCGGTGAGCCATGTCCGCGTTGGCGAGCTGGTTCGTGCGCATCCGCAGCAACTTCGCGAACCTCAGAGCATCCGTCTCGGCCAGCAGCGGCCACCGGTCCCAGTCCGTGATGTGCCCGTCCAACACGTACAGCACGTGATCTCTTGTAACGGTCACACCGCCGTCCTCGGCGTCTTCCGGGAAGTGCCTTGCGGCCAGGCCGATCGCGGCGGCGATGATGCGGGGAAGCACCTTGCCCTTCGTCGTCATCGCACCTTCCTCACCGCAGCGCGAACCTGCGTCAGGAACTTCGTCTCGGTGGTGACGGCGAGTCCTGGTAGAGCGGCCGTCAACGGTTCCAGTTGCCACTCGCACGACTTCGGCAGCAGGACGCGCGCACTGGGCGGTCTCGTCCTCAGTCGATCGATCAGGGAACCAAGGGACAGGCACTCCTTCAGGTCGACCGCGAACTTCTCATCACCGGCCTCCACCAGCAGGTCGAAGCGGTCGAGAAGCGGCCAGAGCTGCACCTTCGCCCCCGCGCGCTCAGCGGCGGCCGCAACCCTAAGCTCGCTCGCCCCGGGCACGACCACGAAACGCCAGACGCCGTCGTCCACGCATTTCGCGCCGTCGGCCGACTGGCCGACCGGCCGGGGAACGCGTGGTCCGCCATCTCGTCGACGCAGCTCTGGCCGGGTGCCCGTCAGGAGATCGAACACAGCGCTGTGAGGTCGGTAACGGCACCGCACCGCTCCGGTCGAGGACACCGTCATCGGCCACTTGCAGTCCGGGCAAGGCCACCACCACCGCCGACCGTCAGAGCCCCGGTAGATCTGCTCCTCGGGAATGTTCCGGTAGCCGCCTCGCGCCAGCCGGACTCCACCGTTCCGATCACGCAGCTCGACCAGCTCCTGCTCCCCACCAGCCGGGTGCTGGACCAGGAACTTCCGGGAGGCGACGTACTCGTCCTGCTTCGTGGTGGCGACCATCGTCGTGAACACCAGCTGCCGGATCTGGTCGGAGTGCATTGTGACCCATGTCGGCAGCCAGGGTTGCGTGGCGGTGGAGCCATTCAGCGGCACCACGTGCTCGCTCACGAGGTCGTAGGCTTCTTCGCTGAGCCGACCCTCTCGGTCGAGGAGAACGACATCGGCGAGTTCGGTCGACTGTCCCCACACACCGGCCAGCAACCCGCCGAGTGGCCTGTGAAGGCGTTCGACGAGCTCCGCAGGGGTCACCGGTCCGCTTCCGGGCCCGTGCGCCTCCATGATGACGCCGGTCATCCTGGCGATCTCCCGCATGGCGGTGTTCCGGTGCACACGGCGAACCGACCAGGCATAGGCGGCCCGCAGTGCTGCGGCGACGACACGCTGCCGGGCTTCGTCCGTGTAGTGGTGCCCCAGCGCGCTCTCGCTCATACCTTCCTCTCCGGACACCACTGGGCGAAGGGACATTTCCTGCAGGCTTTTCCGGGTCTGGCGGTAAGCGCAGGCGCGGCGTGCCAGTCTTCGACGCGACCCTTGACCACCGCCCTTGCCGCCGAGACGACCTCGGGGTCGTCGACATCCAGCTCGGCCACGACCGGGCCGGAGGCGGTCAGCCGCTCCAGCTCGACACGCACACGATCACCGACACCGAGGCTGTCCTCCGCGACGAGGACAACGGCGAGCGCCAACTGCGGGTACTGGGCCAGTAGGTCGCTCTCGTCCAGGACCGAGACCGTCTTCGTCTCACGGACCGCCCAGGTTTCACCCGTCCGGTAGAGCAGGTCCGTCTTCGCCACCACCACCACGTTCGCCGCGGGGTCGAAGGCCACAACCGGCTGCTCGGGGTGTGCCTCGACGTGTCCAGCAGGGCCGTCCAACGCACAGGTGAGCGCGTGATCCGCAATCATCTGCGCGCCAAGCCGCGCCTGCGCCCCTGTGACCGTCCACCGACCTGCGGCCCAATCGTCCGGATCGGGCGGAGCATCTTCCGGTGAGCAGGCACGCACTGGCACTCTCCGGTGCAAGCGTTCAAGCCACGTGTGGACGGCCTGACCGCGCCGCGTGTGTTCGCTGTCCTCCGCCGCACGTTCTCGCGGCAGGAACAACCGTTCGGCTACCAGGCGGGCGGGGCAGTCGTCGAACGACCGCCCCGACGACAGTGACCAGGAACGACGGGGCTGCCTGCTCCCGTCCACTCCGAGCAGACCGGGTCGGACCGGCACCTCCGGACACAACCCGATCAAGTCGCAACCTCCGCAGTCCGCACCGGGTATGTAGTCGGTTCCCGCTGCTGCGGCGAACACCAACGCTTCCGCGTCGCGCTTGTACCGCTCGTGTGCTTCCTGGGCTGTGCTGTCGAAGAGGACGTTGCTCGTTCCGTCCGAGCATCCAATCTCCACGACCCGGACCCATCGCGGTGTCGGAGCGGACCTCAGCGTCAGCGGCCGTTTCTCCCACATCCCGCTCAACACGAGAGAGGCGCTCGCGACTACGCCTGCCGCCAAGGCAATCTCGGCTTCATCACGTAATCGGTCCTGCACTGAGCCGGTACGGAGCAATCGCAACTCCCGAACTCCGTCTCCCTCGAAGCGCCGACCTGATACGACCTCCTCGTGCACCACTTCCGCACCGTCATCGGCAACGATCCGCCGGCGACGGCCCCAGTTGCGCGACACGGGAGCCAACGCCGTTCCGTCCGGAAAGGCCTGATGCCGGGAGATCCGCGCAGATGCGGCGAGGTAGTGCCGTACGGCCTTCGTCACCCACCCGACCAGCATCGGCGGCGGTGTCCGCTCGGCGTACCGCTGCCAGTGCTCCAACGCCTCCTCCACGGCGAGGCCGTCGTGCTCGACGTGGTCCAACACCTTTCCCAACGCCGTCGTCGCTCCCGCGTGCCGAACTGCCGGTGCGCCGGACTCCACACGCAGCGCGGGCCTCATCCCCATTGCACGACGCTGGGGACACGTCTGCCCGGGCTGCCGCACATCGAAGGGACGAACTCGCCACAACCGATCATCACCAGCCACTCCGACCGGTGGGGTCCAAGCATCCATTCGAGCATCCCCTTGAACTGGAACAGCGGCACGACCTGCTCTCGCAGCCGTTGGGGTTGGACTATCGTGCCGTTCCGTGACAGACACGCGGAAATTCCATGGCCTCTTCATCGGGATCGACAACTATGAGTCACCCTCATTTGGACAGCTGAGGTACGCACAGAGAGACGCGAAGGCCCTCCATGCGCTATTTCTCGACACCTTCGACGAGAACGCCACCCTAATACTCGACGCAGAGGCGAGCAAGGACAGATTGACGACAGAAATCGGACACCTCCGGACGCTGAGCACAGACCAGGACATCGTGGTCATCACGTACTCCGGGCACGGCACGCACGACGGCTACTTGGCAACGAGGGACGCCGAACCGGAGCGGCTCGCGGAGACCGCGCTCAGCCTCGATGCGCTGTTCGACCTGGTCCGCGAGATCAGGGCACAGGTGGTCATCCTGGTGCTGGACTGCTGTTTCTCCGGCCGGGCAGGAGCCAAGGTGCTGCGGGAGGCCGAGCACGACAACACCTTGCGTGGACCAGGCGCGGTGTTCGAGTCGGTCGCCGGGAGTGGGATCCTCGTCATCGCCGCCGCCGAAGCCGACCAAGAGGCGCGCGAAAGCGGCGAGTTCCGGCACGGACTGCTCACCCACTACCTGCTGGAGGGCCTGCGCGGTCACGCCGCGGTCCGCGACGGTAACCGCATTTCTCTGCTGAAATTGGCCGACCATGTCGCGGGCAAACTTCGTCTGCACCCCCCGAAGCCCGGCAAGTCACCGCAGATCCCGGTGGTCACCGGTAGGATGACACACATCTCGTTGCCGATCCTCATCCCCGGGCGGAATTCTTGGGCGATCGGCGAGGACACCACTCCCCGCCGTGCCACACCGGCATTCTCCTCACTCGCCAATTTGGGATTACCTAGCCAACGCTTGTCCGGCCGAGTGATCGCCGAATGGAGAAGACGCTACTCACGCCTGAACGACCTCCAACTGCGGGCGATCAACGACGCCGGCGTTCTCCGCGGGAGCAACGTGCTGGTCAGCGCACCGACCTCGGCGGGCAAGACGCTGATCGGCGAGCTCGCCGCGCTGCGCGCCGTCGCGAACGGCGGTCGAGCGGTCTTCCTCCTCCCCACACGCGCACTGGTGAACGAGCAGTACGACCGCTTCCAAGAGACCTACACCCCGGCAGGGGTCCGCATCGTCAGGGTCACTGGTGAGCTGCGCGACCAGACACGAACGTTCGTCCTGGGTGATTTCGACATCGCGATCCTGACCTACGAGAAGTACATCGGAATCCTTTCGAGCCTCCCGGAGCTCGTTTCGAGGACCAACGTGCTCGTGATCGACGAGATCCACACATTGACGTTGCCCGACCGCGGTCCCGGCCTGGAGCTGCTGCTGACGTGGATCAGGCTCCGCCGCCGCACCGCGTCGGTACCGCAGGTCGTCGGTCTGTCCGCCGTGCTCGGCGAGCCAGAGGAACTCGCGCAATGGCTCGGCGCGGAGCTGGTGGCGACCACGCGCCGAGATGTCCCGCTGCTGGAGGGCGTCGTCACCGACGAAGGCGCATACCGACATCTCGACGAGAACGGGTACGAACAGGTCGACCAGCTCGCTCTGGCGGTTGACGGAAGCGCTTTGTCGTTGCGGGTGGTGCGCGCACTAGTCGATGCCGGCGACCAAGTGATCGTGTTCACGGCCACGCGCCATGAAGCTATCCGATTCGCCAGTGAACTCGCAGGCGCACTCGATCGTCCCGCCGCCTCCGACACGATCACCGCCCTCAGCGGACCGGGCCGCGGTCGACTGGTCGAGGAACTCTTGCGGTGTCTGAAGGGTGGAGTCGCCTTCCACATCTCCGACCTCGGGGAGAGCGCTCGGCGGGTGGTCGAGCGCACATTCAGGGTCCGCGACAGCGAGGTCCGCGTCATCGTCGCGACGAGCACGCTTTCACAAGGGTTGAACCTCGCCGCAGACTCCGTCGTGATTCACCGGCTCCACCACCCCGGCGAACCCGAGAGGCCGTACACCGTGGCGGAGTACCGGAACATGGCTGGACGTGCGGGCCGGACCGGTAACGGCCCCTGGGGCCGAGCCATCGTCCTCGCGGACGGACCCATTGACGCGGAGCGGAAGTGGGGCAACTACATCACGGCTGTTCCCGAGCCGGTGCGGTCCGCGCTACCCAGGCACGACCTGCGTTCACTGATCCTCTTTTCCTTCGCCGGCCCTGCCGCCGACCTGAAGACCATCTCGGCGGCGCATGTCAACGCCTTCCTGACGTGGACTTTCGCCGCACACCTGAACAATGTCGGGCTCTCGACGCACTCTTTCACGGCAGGTCAGATCGCCAGCGCAATGGCTCACCTTGACAGAGAAGGGCTGATCAGCTCGACCGACGGTGGCTACGCACTCACGGCGCTGGGAAAGGTCGCCGTCCGCAGTGGCCTCAGCGTCGACTCGGTCATCGTCATCGCCCGAGCACTTCGTGCGGTGCGCGCCACCCAGCTGACCAGAATGACCCTGATCGCGGCCGCACAACTCACCGAGGAGCTTGTGGACGTGCGCTTTTCACTCCCCAGGGGAAACTGGCGCAAGGAGTGGCAGACACTGCGACAGAAGCTGCGGCAGCAGAACATCGCCGAACCGCTGTTGGACCGACTCCTCGGCGACTACGAGCCGCAGAGCCCTGGCGCGCTACGTGCCCGGCGGAGCCTCGCCTGCCTTCGCTGGAGCCAGGGCGTGTCACTCCCGATGATCGAAAGGGAGCTTGTGGAGCACCAGTACGTCGAAGTGACCAACACCGGTCCGGTGGAACAGGCCGCGCGGCGGACGAGCGATGTCATCGAGGCTGTCCTCGACATCGCGATGGTCGTCCACCGCGGCCCCGACCTCGGCCCCCTTCCCGAGATCCTGCCCGCACAACTCGAACTCGGCGTTCCCGCCGGCTTGGTGGCCGTGTTGCGGCACCTCCCCTCTCCTCTCGACCGGGAGGTCCTCCTGGACCTCGCGCGGGACGGCTTCGACAGCGCCAGGGCGATTCTCGACGCGGACGAGCACGCTCTGCGGGATCACATCAGCGATCCCGACGAGGTCACGGCGCTGATCGCCGCTGCGGAGAAGGCGGACAAACCCGACGTGGACGAGCCGTTCGACTTCCCGCCGCCAGTCGATTGAACCTCCGCCTCGCAGACACACGGTCTCAAAGCTCAGAACCCACGACCGTGTGTCTGCTCGATGTATTCGATGATGTTCTGCCAGAGGGTGTCGAAGAGCTCGTCGGCCGACAACAGTCGATCCGGGCTCGTGCGATCGAAATCACTGTACCTGAACCGGCCCTCAGCGGCTTCAGCGTCCCATTCCGCAGCAGCCCACGCGTTGATGCCGCTGATCGGGGGCGTGGGCCAGCCGTAGGCCATCGTCAACTGATCGTCACCCAACCAGTCTTGCAGTTGGACCTTCAACCCGTAAGCCCGGCGGCCGTGCGCCTCGATGCGAACATCGAGAGATGTGTCTCCGGTGCGGACGTGGCAAACGTACCCGAAGCGTGCGAGCGAAGGTGCGGCCTGGCGAAACCGTTCGCCGAGTCTGACCAGCCCCGCCTCGAGAGTGTCGAGCCGGCCGAACTCGGCCGGCGCCACTCTCGGCAAACGAACCGCTCTGACTGGCGCTCCAACGCTCACGGGAGCGGCGCCACCCACGCGCTTGACGGTAATCTGCGCAAGCTGCTCCATAGAGTAGTCCTCTGCGCGGAGGTAGCCGATCGAGGACTGCAGCAAACTCTCTGGGACTGCTACGTCACCGACCGTGATCGGCAACAGGTACGGGTCATGTCTGCGCTGAATGGCGTAGGTGATGGCGGCGACGAACTCGTCCATCGGGTAGGCGCCCGCGAAGTACTCCACCGACAAGAACGGGACGACGTACCGGGTCAACTCGCCGCCGTAGATTCGACGGAACTCCGTGATGAAGTTGCGGCCCCACATCTCCGCAGTGACGTTCTTGTCGTAGAAGACGACCAGCCCCAGCGACTCGCACTCACGGACGAACCTCTCCGCCAATGACCGCTGTGCCCCGGCGAAGGACACAGCGAGATCGTATCGTTGCTCTTGCCCAAGCATCAGGTAATCCTATGCAACTAGTGGCTTGTCACGCAGCCTTGGCGGGGTAATGGGTCCAGGTGCGGATGGGTGAGTCGGTGGCGAAGCCGGTCTTGGGTCTCGCTCGGGCGTTGCGCCAGCGGATGAACGAGGCGATGGCGGCGTTCTGTTCGGCGTGGGTGCGGTGGTCGGTGCCGTTGAGGGCGAAGTAGCGCAG
>NZ_JBIVUG010000030.1:0-15841 GCF_044757065.1 Actinosynnema sp. NPDC091369
CTGACTTTCGGTTATCCACAGATCCCCATCGTGTCCACGGTTTTGTCGGACCGTTCGCGTAGCGTTGAAAACAGGGATCCCCTGGGCGGGGACCCGTCCGAAGGCACGGCGTTCGACGCCGAGTACTGGGTGCGACAGGCACGGGACGCGGTGCGGTTCGCGGAGGCCGTGGACTGGTTGCGGGAACGCGGTGTCACCGCCTTCCTGGAGATCGGGCCGCATCCCACGCTGGTGCCGACCGGTGTGATGCGGCGGGAGGACGATTCGCCGCAACGGTTGCTCGCCGCCCTCGGCAAGCTGTGGGTGGACGGCGCGGAGTGGGCGTTGCCCGCCGCGCACGGCGAGGTGCCGACGTACGCGTTCCAGCGCGAGCGGTTCTGGTTGGTGTCCGGCGCGGCGACCGACGTCACCGGTGCCGGGCTCGGCGCGGTCGACCACCCGTTGCTCGGCGCGGTGGTGGAGTTGCCGGACGAGCAGGGCGTGGTGCTGACCGGGCAGCTCTCCCCGGCCGCTCAGCCGTGGCTCGCCGAGCACACCGTGCTCGGGCAGGTGCTCCTCCCGGGCGCGGCGTTCGTCGAGCTGGCGTTGCGGGCGGGCGCGCAGGTCGGCTGCCCGGCGGTCGAACAACTGGCGTTGGAGGCGCCACTGGTGCTCGCCGGACCGGTCGACGTGCGGGTCGCGGTCGGCGGCGCGGACCGGACCGTGGCGATCCACTCCAGGTCGGACGGCGACTGGGTGCGGCACGCCACCGGTGTGCTGGGCGCGGGTTCCGCTCCCGTCCCGTGGCACGAGCCGCGCACCGAACCGGTCGACCTGGCCGGCTTCTACGAGTCGCTGGCCGACGCCGGCTTCGAGTACGGCCCGACCTTCCAGGGCCTGCGGGCCGTCCGGCGGGACGGCGACGACCTCTACGCCGACGTGCACCTACCCGCAGACGGCGACCGGTTCACCCTGCACCCGGCCCTGCTGGACGCCGTGCTGCAAGCCGTCACGATCGCCGACGACCGGCCCAAGCTGCCGTTCTCGTTCACCGGCGTCACGGTCTGGCGGACCGGCGGCACCAGCGCGCGGGCCAAGGTGACCGCGACCGGTGCCGACACCTACCGGGTCAGCCTGACCGGCCCGGACGGCGAGCCGATCGCCACCGTCGAATCGCTGGCGCTGCGCGCGCCCGCCGCACCCCGGCCCCACGACCTCCACCGCCTCGCCTGGCACGCCACCGAGGTCGAACCGGCGCAGCACGACGACCGGCTCCACCACGCCACCGACCCGGTCGAGACGCTGCGCGTGGTGCAGGAGTTCCTGGCCGCGCCGGACAGCTCCCGGCTGGTCGTGGTGACGCGGGGCGCGGTGTCCGTGCGGGGCGAGGACGTGGCGGATCTGCGCGCCGCCGCCGTGTGGGGTTTGGTGCGGTCCGCGTCGGCCGAGCACCCCGGGCGGTTCGTGCTGGTCGACACCGACGGGCCGCTGCCCGCCCTGGGCGACGAGCCGCAGGTGGCCGTCCGGGACGGGGAGCTGCACGTGCCCCGCCTGGAACGCGCCGACGTGGCGCCCCTGCCGTCCTCGCTCAGCCCGGACGGCGCGGTGCTCGTCACCGGCGGCACCGGTGTGCTCGGCGCGGCGGTAGCCCGCCACCTGGTCACCCGGCACGGCGTCACGCGGCTGGTCCTGGCCAGCCGACGCGGACCGGCCGCGCCCGGCGTCGAAGCTTTGGTCGCAGAGCTGGCCGGGGCCGACGTCACGGTGGTCGCCTGCGACGTGTCCGACCGCGACGCCGTGGCCCGGCTCCTGGCCGAGCACCCGGTGACGTCCGTGGTGCACGCGGCCGGCGTGCTGGACGACGCGGTGGTGCAGTCGCTCGACCCCGAGCGGTTCGCCGAGGTCTGGCAGCCGAAGGCCGCCGCCGCGCTGCACCTGCACGAGCTGGCCGGCGACCTGGAGGCGTTCGTGCTGTTCTCCTCGGTCGCGGGCGTGCTCGGCGCGCCGGGGCAGGCCAACTACGCCGCCGCCAACGCGTTCCTCGACGCCCTGGCCACCCACCGGCACGCCAACGGCCTGCCCGCGGTGTCCCTGGCGTGGGGCCACTGGGCGCAGACCAGCGGCATGACCGGCAAGCTCACCGAGAACGATCGGCGGCGGATGGCCAAGGCGGGCGTGCTGCCGCTGACGACCGACGAGGCACTGGCCCTGTTCGACGCCGCCCTCACCGCGGGCGAACCCGTGTTGGCGCCGGTCCGCCTCGACCGCCGCGCGACGCCCGCCCCACCGAGCGGCCCGGCGCAGCCGACGCACGACGTGCTGGAGCTCGTCCGGCGCGCGGTCGCCCAAGTGCTCGGCCACGCGTCCACCGACGCCATCGGGCCGCACCGCGCGTTCTCCGACCTCGGCTTCGACTCGCTCACCGCGGTGGAGCTGCGCAACCACCTCGACGCGGCGACCGGGCTGCGCCTGCCCGCCACGCTCACGTTCGACCACCCGACACCCGCCCGGCTGGCCGACCACCTGCGCGAACGGCTGGCCGAGACCGCACCCGACCCGCTGCTCGCCGAGCTCGACCAGCTCAAGTCCGCGTTGGACCGCGCCGAGCACGCCGACCACGACGCCGTCGCGGCCCGCCTGGAAGCGCTGCTGGCCACGTGGACCGCCAAGCGCGCCACACCCGAGGACGACCTGGACGACGCCACGGACAGCGAGCTGTTCAGCATCCTCGACGACGAGCACCGCCGGACCCAGGTCATCCGATCAGGCGAGTACCGCACCGCGGGGGAGCAGCTGTGACGGCCGACGAAGACAAGCTCCGCAGTTACCTCAAGCGCGCCACCGCGGACCTGCGGGTGATGGGCAAGCGCCTGGCCGAGGTGGAGGAGGCCGCGCGCGAGCCGATCGCCGTCATCGGCATGGGCTGCCGCTACCCGGGCGGCGTCGGTTCGCCCGACGACCTGTGGCGGCTGGTCGCCGACGGCGTGGACGCGATCGGCGACTTCCCGACCGACCGCGGCTGGGACGTCCCCTACGACCCGGACCCGGACAAGCCCGGCGCGACCTACGCGCGGTCGGGCGGGTTCCTGGCCGACGGCGCCGGTTTCGACGCGGGTTTCTTCGGCATCTCACCGCGTGAGGCGCTGGCGATGGACCCGCAGCAACGCGTGCTGCTGGAGACGGCGTGGGAGACGTTCGACCACGCCGGCATCGACCCGACCTCGGTGCGCGGCAGCCGGACCGCGGTGTTCACCGGCGTGTGGTCCTCGGGCTACGCCGCCCAACCGCCGCCGGACCTGGAGGGCTTCCTGGCGACCGGCATCGCCACCAGCACCACCTCCGGCCGGGTGTCCTACCTGCTGGGGTTGGAGGGCGCGGCGGTCTCGGTGGACACGGCCTGCTCGTCGTCGCTGGTCGCGATCCACCTGGCCGCGCAGGCGCTGCGCGCGGGTGAGTGCACGATGGCGCTGGCCGGCGGCGTCACGGTCATGGCCACCCCGGCCGGGTTCGTGGAGTTCGCCCGGCAGCGCGGCCTCGCCCCGGACGGCCGGATCAAGTCGTTCGCCGACGCCGCCGACGGCACCAGCTGGTCCGAGGGCGCGGGCCTGGTCCTGCTGGAACGCCTGTCCGACGCGCGCCGCAACGGCCACCGCGTGCTCGCCGTCGTGCGAGGGAGCGCGGTGAACCAGGACGGCGCGTCCAACGGCCTGGCCGCACCCAACGGCCCGTCCCAGGAACGCGTGATCCGGCAAGCCCTGGCGAGCGCGCTGCTGGAACCGTCCGACGTGGACGCGGTCGAGGCGCACGGCACCGGAACCACGCTCGGCGACCCGATCGAGGCGCAAGCCCTGCTGGCCACCTACGGCCAGGACCGCGCCGAACCGCTGCGCCTGGGTTCGGTGAAGTCGAACATCGGCCACACCCAGGCCGCCGCCGGCATCGCGGGCGTGATCAAGATGGTCCAGGCGATGCGGCACGGCGTCCTCCCGCGCACCCTGCACGTCGACCGGCCCACCGGCCACGTGGACTGGACTGCGGGCAACGTCACGCTGCTCACCGAGCCGACACCGTGGCCGCGCGTCGACCGCCCGCGCCGGGCGGGGGTCTCGTCGTTCGGCATCAGCGGCACCAACGCCCACGTCATCCTCGAACAGGCCCCCGCCGAAGAATCGTCCACAGTGGACGAAGACCTGCCGTGGCTGGTGTCCGCGCGCACCCAACAAGCCCTGGCCGCCCACGCCGAACGACTCCGAGCGGTCGACGCGCCCGCCCCGAACGTCGCCCAGGCCCTCGCCCGCCGCACCCACTTCGAGCACCGCGCCGTCATCCTGGACGACCACCGCGCCGGCCTGGCCGCGCTGGCCGCCGGCCGGGACGCCCCCGGCCTGGTCACCGGCGAGGTGGGCGTCCCCGGCAAGACCGTCTTCGTGTTCCCCGGCCAGGGCGCGCAGTGGCCGGGCATGGGCCGTGAGCTGTACGCGTCCTCGGAGGTGTTCCGCGCCCACGTCGACGCGTGCGCCGAGGCCCTCGCGCCGCACGTGGACTGGTCGCTGGTCGACGTCCTGTGCGACGGCCCGCTCGACCGCGTCGACGTGGTCCAGCCCGCGTTGTTCGCCGTGATGGTGGCGCTGGCCGGGCTCTGGCGCGCGCACGGCGTCGTCCCCGACGCGGTCGTGGGCCACTCACAGGGCGAGATCGCCGCCGCGCACGTCGCGGGCATCCTGTCGCTGGAGGACGCCGCGAAGGTCGTCGCCCTGCGCGCCAAGGCGCTGGTGTCGTTGGCGGGCCACGGCGGCATGGTGTCCGTGGCGCTGTCGCCCGAGCGGGCCGCCGACTACCTGGCGCGGTGGGTGGGCAGGCTCACCGTCGCCGTGGTCAACGCGCCCGGCGCGGTCGTGGTCTCCGGCAACACCCACGACCTCGCCGAACTGCTCGCCGCCTGCGCCGCCGACGACATCCGCGCCCGCACCCTCCCGGTCGACTACGCCGCCCACTCGGTCGAGGTCGAAGTCCTCCGCGACCGGCTGCGGCACGACCTGGCCGGCATCACCCCGCGGCCCGCCGCCGTACCGCTGTACTCGACCGTCACCGGCGCGCCCGCCACCGACCTGGACGCCGAGCACTGGTACCGCAACCTGCGGGAGCCGGTCCGGTTCGACCAGGCCACGCGCGCCCTGCTGGCGGCAGGCCACGGCGTGTTCGTCGAGGTCAGCCCGCACCCGGTGGTGACGTCCGCGGTCGAGCAGACCGCCGAGGACGCCGACGTCCTGGTCACCGGGACGCTCCGGCGCGACCAGCCGGACGGGTTCCGCGCGGCGCTGGCCCGCCTGCACGTCCGGGGCGTGCCCGTGGACTGGCGGTTCCCGGCCGGCAGCACGCCCGCCGACCTGCCCGCCTACCCGTTCCAGCGGCAGCGGTTCTGGTTGCGCCCCACGACCGGGGAGACCGGCGACCACCCGCTGCTGACCGCGGTGGTGCACCTGCCCGACGGCGGCGCGGCGCTCACGGGCAAGGTGTCGCTGTCCACCCACCCGTGGCTGGCCGACCACGCCGTGCGCGGTGCCGTGCTGCTGCCCGGCACGGCGTTCCTCGAACTCGCCGCCCACGCCGCCGCGGAGGTCGGCGCGCGGGCCGTGCACGAGCTGGTGCTGGAAACCCCGCTGGTCCTCGACCAGGACGCGGTGCGGCTCCAGGTGGTCGTCGGACCACCCGACGACACCGGTCTGCGGCCCGTCTCCGTGCACTCCCAGGCCGACGAGTGGGTGCGGCACGCCACCGGCACGCTCGGCGAGGCACCGGAACCGGTGTGGGACGGCCCGTGGCCGCCCCCGGACGCCGAACCGCTCGACGTCACCCACCTCTACGACACGTTCGCCGCCCTCGGCTACGACTACGGCCCCGCCTTCCAGGGCGTCACGGCCGCGTGGCGGGTCGGCGACGAGGTGCACGCCGAGGTGGAGGCGCCCGCCGGGGAGCGCTTCGCCCTGCACCCGGCCGTGCTCGACGCGGCCCTGCACCCGATGGCGCTGCTGCACCCGGACGGCCCCGCCAAGCTGCCGTTCGCGTTCGCCGGCGCGGTGCTGCGCCCCACCGACGCGCGCGTGCTGCGCGTGCGGCTGACCGGCGGCCCCGACACCTACTCGGTCGCGCTCGCCGAACCGGACGGCACACCGGTCGCCTCGATCGCGTCCCTGTCGGTGCGGGCGTTCGCCGACACCCCGGACGACCTCTTCCACGTCAAATGGGTGCCGGTCACCGGCGACCACGCGGCCGAAGCCCGCCACGACGTGGCCGACCACCCCGGCGACACCCCCGATCGGGCCTTGGCGGCGGTCCGGGAAGCCTTGGACGCGCTCCAAGGCAGCCGGGACCGGTTGGTGGTCGTCACGCGCAACGCGGTCGCCGCCGTCGCGGGCGACGTTGTCGACCCCGCCCACGCCGCCGTGTGGGGCCTGGTGCGCTCGGCCCAGGCCGAGCACCCGGGCCGGTTCGTGCTGGTCGACGCGGACGACTCGTGGGACGGCACGGTGGCCGACGAGTCGGAGCTGGCGGTGCGCCGGGGAGCGCTGCTCGCGCCCCGGCTCGGCCGGGTGGACCGCGCGCTGACCCGGCCGGACGGGCCGTGGCGGCTGGAGGACATCGGCACGGGCAGCATCGACGACCTGGCGCTCGTGCCGCGGCCGGAGCTGACCGGGCCGTTGGCGCCGGGCCGGGTCCGGATCGCCCTGCGGGCCGCCGGGCTGAACTTCCGGGACGTGCTCATCGCGCTCGACGTGTACCCCGGCGAGGCGTTGATGGGCGGCGAGGGCGCGGGCGTCGTGCTCGACGTCGGGCCGGGCGTCGACCGGTTCCGGCCGGGCGACCGGGTGTTCGGCCTGGTGCCGGGCGCGTTCGGGCCGGTCGCCGTCGCCGACCACCGGGTGCTCGCGCCGATGCCCGAAGACTGGGCGTTCGCGCGGGCGGCCTCGGTGCCGGTGGTGTTCCTGACCGCCTGGTACGGCCTGGTGGACCTGGGCCGCGTGCGGGCGGGTGACCGGGTGCTCGTCCACGCGGGCACCGGCGGCGTGGGCATGGCCGCCATCCAGCTCGCCCGGCACCTGGGCGCGGAGGTGTTCGCCACCGCGAGCCCCGCCAAGTGGGACGTGCTGCGCGGCCTCGGCCTGCCCGACGACCACATCGCCTCCTCGCGGACGCTGGAGTTCGAGCAGGTCTTCCCGCCCGTGGACGTGGTGCTGAACTCGTTGGCCGACGACTTCACCGACGCGTCCTTGCGCCTGCTCGCGCCCGGCGGCCGGTTCGTGGAGATGGGCAAGACCGACATCCGCGCCGACACCGGCGTGGACTACACCGCGTTCGACATCGCCGACGCCGGCCCCGAGCGGCTCGGCGAGATCCTGGCCGAAGTCCTGCGGGCCTTCGCCGACGGCGTGCTGACCCCGTTGCCGCTCGACGTCCGGGGTGTCCGCGACGCGGTGGACGTGTTCCGGCACATGAGCCACGCCCAGCACATCGGCAAGATCGTGCTCGCCCTGCCCGCCGCCCTCGACGGCACGGTGCTGGTCACCGGCGGCACCGGCACGCTCGGCCGGGCGGTGGCCGCGCACCTGGTCGCACGGCACGGCGTCCGGCGGCTGGTGCTGGTCGGCCGCAGCGGCGGTGAGGCACCGGAGCTCGACGCGGACGTGCGCGTGGTGGCGTGCGACGTCTCCGACCGCGACCAGGTGGCCGACCTGCTGGCCTCGATCCCGGACCTGACGGCGGTCGTGCACGCGGCCGGCGTGCTGGACGACGCCGTGGTCACGGAGCTGACGCCGCAGCGAGTGGCCGCCGTGTTCGCACCCAAGGCACGCGCCGCCTGGCACCTGCACGAGCTGACGCGGCACCTCGACCTGAGTGCGTTCGTGCTGTTCTCCTCCGCGTCCGGTGTGCTGGGCAGTCCGGGGCAGGCCAACTACGCCGCCGCGAACGCGTTCCTGGACGCCCTGGCCGTGCACCGGCGTGCCCTCGGCCTGCCCGCCGTGTCGCTGGCGTGGGGCTACTGGGCCGAGGCGTCCGGCATGACCGGGCACCTCTCCGACGCCGACCGGCGACGCCTGACCCGCGCCGGTGTCGTGCCGCTGACCACCGAGCACGCGCTGGACCTGTTCGACGCGGCGCTGGCCGCCGACCGGGCCGCCGTCGCGCCCGTCGCGCTGGACCTGCCGGCCCTGGCCCGCACACCCGCGCTGCCGTCGGCGTTGCGCGGGTTGGTGAGCCGCAAGCAGGCCAAGCGTCCGGTCCACCTGGGCGCGCTCGCCGACCGGCTGCGGTCGTTGCCGGAAGCCGAGCAGGTGGCGGCGGTGCTCGACGTCGTCACG
Source organism: Actinosynnema sp. NPDC091369 (assembly GCF_044757065.1). Classification (NCBI taxonomy): domain Bacteria; kingdom Bacillati; phylum Actinomycetota; class Actinomycetes; order Pseudonocardiales; family Pseudonocardiaceae; genus Actinosynnema; species Actinosynnema sp. NPDC091369. Next base: position 8,337 of record NZ_JBIVUG010000030.1, read on the forward strand.
GCCAACACCGCCACGGTCCTCGGGCACGCCTCGCCGGACGCGATCGACACCCGGCAGCCGTTCAAGGACCTCGGGTTCGACTCGCTGACCGCCGTGGAACTGCGCAACCGCCTCGGCACGGCCACCGGCCTGCGCCTGCCCGCGACGGTGACGTTCGACCACCCGACGCCCGCCCGCCTGGCCGAGTTCCTGCGGGACGAGGTCGTCGGTGCGCGTCCCGCGATCACCGGGCCGGTCGCGCGTGCGGCGGACGACGACCCGATCGTGATCGTCGGCATGGGCTGCCGACTGCCGGGCGGCGTCGCGTCACCGGACGACCTGTGGCGGCTGGTGTCGGACGGCGTGGACGCCATCACGGACTTCCCGACCGACCGGGGCTGGGACCTGGACCGCCTCTACCACCCCGACCCCGACCACGCGGGCACCAGCTACACCCGGTCGGGCGGGTTCCTGACCGACGTGGCCGGGTTCGACGCGGACTTCTTCGGGATCTCGCCGCGCGAGGCGTTGGCGATGGACCCGCAGCAACGAGTGCTGCTGGAAACGGCCTGGGAGACGTTCGAGCACGGCGGCATCGACCCGACGTCGTTGCGGGGCAGCCGGACGGGCGTGTTCACCGGCATCTGGGCCTCCGGGTACGGGGCGCCCACCGACGTCGAGGGGTACTTCGGCACCGGCGCGGCGACCAGCGTGGTGTCCGGCCGGATCGCCTACCTGCTCGGGCTGGAGGGCGTCGCGGTCTCCCTCGACACGGCCTGCTCGTCGTCGCTGGTGGCGATGCACCTGGCCGCGCAGGCGCTGCGCACGGGCGAGTGCGACCTGGCGCTGGCCGGCGGGGTCACGGTCATCGCGACCCCGGTCGGGTTCACCGAGTTCTCCCGGCAGCGCGGCCTGGCCGCCGACGGCCGCTGCAAGCCGTTCTCCGCCGCAGCCGACGGCACCAGTTGGGGCGAGGGCGCGGGTCTCGTGCTGCTGGAACGGCTGTCCGACGCCCGCCGCCACGGCCACCGGGTGCTGGCCGTGCTGGCCGGCTCGGCGGTGAACTCCGATGGCGCGTCCAACGGCCTGACCGCGCCGAACGGGCCGTCCCAGGAACGGGTCATCCGGCAGGCCCTGGCGAACGCCGGCCTGGCACCGTCCGACGTGGACGCCGTCGAAGCGCACGGCACGGGCACGTCGCTCGGCGACCCGATCGAGGCGCAGGCGTTGCTGGCCACGTACGGCCGGGACCGCGCCGAACCGCTGTGGCTGGGGTCGGTCAAGTCGAACATCGGCCACACGCAGGCGGCGGCGGGCGTGGCGGGCGTGATCAAGATGGTGCAGGCGCTGCGGCACGGCCGCCTGCCGAAGACGCTGCACGTCGACGCGCCCACCCCGCACGTGGCGTGGGAGCGGGGCGACGTGCGGCTGCTCACCGAACCGGTGCCGTGGCCGGAGACGGGGCGTCCCCGGCGTGCCGCGGTGTCGTCGTTCGGGATCAGCGGGACCAACGCGCACGTCGTGCTGGAGCAAGCACCCGACCAGGTCGGGACGCCCGCCGGAGCCGAGCTGCCGTGGCTGGTGTCGGCGAAGACGGAAACCGCGCTGCGCGAGCAGGTCCGCAGGCTGCGGGAGTTCGCGGCGACCCACCCCGACGCGGTCGGCGTCGGCCACGCCCTGGCCCGCCGGGCCAGGTTCCCGCACCGCGCGGCCGTCCTCGGCGGCGAGGTCGTGTCCGGGGTCGCGGGCGCACCGGACCGCACGGTGTTCGTCTTCCCCGGCCAGGGCGCGCAGTGGGTCGGCATGGGTCGGGACCTGTACGCGGCCGAGCCGGTGTTCCGGGAGGCGATCGACGCGTGCGAGCGGGCCCTGTCGCCGCACGTCGACTGGTCGCTGGTCGAGGTGCTGAGCGGCGGGCCGCTGGACCGGGTCGACGTGGTGCAGCCCGCGCTGTTCGCGGTGATGGTGGCGCTGGCCCGGCTGTGGCGGTCGGTCGGCGTCGAGCCGGACGCGGTCGTCGGCCACTCCCAGGGCGAGATCGCCGCCGCGCACGTGGCCGGCGCGTTGTCGCTGGAGGACGCCGCCCGCGTGGTCGCGCTGCGGAGCAAGGCCCTGGTCGCGATCTCGGGCCGGGGCGGGATGGTGTCGCTCGGCCTGTCCGCCGAGCAGGCCGCGACCCACCTGGCGCGGTGGGGCGGGCGGCTGACCGTGGCGGTGGTGAACGCCCCCGGCTCGGTGGTCGTGTCCGGTGACGACGACGCGCTCGACGAGCTGCTGGCCGAGGCCGGGGACATCCGGGCCCGCCGCCTGCCGGTGGACTACGCCGCCCACTCGGCGCAGGTGGAGGCCATCCGCGACCGGCTGCTGGCCGACCTCGCCGACATCGCGCCCACCTCGGGCGCGATCCCGTTCCACTCCGCGGTGACCGGCGAGGTGGTCGACACCGCGGGGCTCGACGCCGCCTACTGGTACCGGAACCTGCGCGAGCCGGTGCTGTTCGAGCAGGCGGCCCGCACGTTGCTGGCCACGGGGTCGCCGGTGTTCGTGGAGGTCAGCCCGCACCCGGTGCTGACGCCGGCGCTGGCGGAGCAGGACGCGGTGACGAGCGGGACGCTGCGCCGCGACGACGGCGGGCGCGACGGGTTCCTGGCCGCCGCCGCACGGCTGTTCGTGCTCGGCGTGGACGTCGACTGGGGCGTGCCGCCGACGGTGCCGGCCGGCCTGCCGACGTACCCGTTCCAGCGGGAGCGGTTCTGGCTGACCCCCGGCGGAACGGGTGACGTGACCGGCGCGGGCCTGGACCCGGTCGACCACCCGCTGCTCGGCGCGTCCGTGGAGCTGCCCGGCGACGGTGCCGCGGTGCTGACCGGCGCGGTGTCCACGACCACCCACCCGTGGCTGGCCGACCACGCGGTGCTCGGGACCGTGATGCTGCCCGCGACGGCGTTCGTGGAGCTCGTCGCGCACGCCGCCGGCGTGGTCGGCTGCGCCGCGGTCGAGGAGGTCGTCCTCGAAGCGCCCTTGGTGCTCGACGGCCCCGTGCGGGTGCAGGTCGTCGTGGGCGTGGCGGACGAGCTGGGCCGCCACCCGGTGGAGGTCCGCTCCCAGGGGCAGGACGGCTGGGTGCGGCACGCGACCGGCACGTTCGCCGCCGAACCGGTCACCGCACCGGCCTTCCCGCCGAGCTGGCCGCCCGCCGGCGCGCGGCCCGTCGAGGTGGCCGACCTCTACGACGTGCTGGCCGGCGCCGGCTACGAGCACGGTCCCGCGTTCCAGGGCGTGCGGGCGGTGTGGCGCGCGGGCGGCGTGGTGTTCGCCGAGGTCGCGGTGGACGACGGCGGCCGGTACGGCACGCACCCCGCGCTGCTCGACGCGGCCCTGCAACCGCTGGCGCTGCTGGCCGGCACGACCGGCGAGGTGCGGCTGCCTTTCTCGCTCGGCGCGATCACCGTCCACCGCACGGGCGCGTCGACCGCGCGGGTGCGGCTGTCGGGCACGGCCGCCGAGGGCTACTCGGTCGCGCTGGCCGACGACTCGGGCACGCCCATCGCCACGATCGGCTCGGTCATCACCCGACCGATGGCGCGGCAGGCCGACGACGCCCTGTTCGAGCTGGACTGGGTCCGCCGCGACGGGGGCACCGCCGCGCCCGAACGGGTCGTGGCACCGCGTTCGGTCGAGGAAGCCCTGGAACTGCTGCAAGGTTTCCTGGCCGAGGAAGGCGACACGCGCCTGGTCGTGCACACCCGCAACGCGTTGGCGGTGGCACCCGGCGACCACGTGGACGACCTCGACGGCGCGGCCGTGTGGGGCCTGGTCCGCGCCGCGCAGGCCGAACACCCCGGCCGGGTCGTGCTGGTGGACACCGACGACTCGCCGCCCGTCCTCCTGGACGACGAGGACCAGCTGGCCGTCCGCCGCGGCGTGGTCCACGTGCCCCGGCTCGTCCGGTCGACCCGGCACGCGGACGTCACCGGCTCGCTCGTGCCACCCGACACCGGGAACCTGGACGACCTGGTGTTCGCCGAGACCGCCGAGGTCCCGTTGCGGCCGCACGAGGTCCGCGTCCGGGTGCGGGCGGCCGGGGTGAACTTCCGGGACGTCCTGATCGCCCTCGGCGTGTACCCGGGCCCGGCGACGCTCGGCAGCGAGGGCGCGGGCGTGGTCACCGAGGTGGGTTCGGCCGTCACCGGCCTGCGCCCCGGCGACCGCGTGCTGGGCCTGCTGTCCGGCGCGTTCGGGCCGCACGCGGTCGCCGACCACCGGGTGCTCGTGCCCGTGCCCGCCGGCTGGGCGTTCAGCCGGGCCGCCGCCGTGCCCGTGGCGTTCCTGACCGCCTGGTACGGCCTGGTCGACCTCGGCGGGCTGCGCGCGGGCGACCGGGTGCTGATCCACTCCGGGGCGGGCGGCGTCGGCATGGCCGCCATCCACCTGGCCCGGCACCTGGGTGCGGAGGTGTTCACCACCGCGAGCCCCGGCAAGTGGGACGTGCTGCGCGGCCTGGGCGTGCCGGACGACCACATCGCCTCCTCTCGCACGCTCGAGTTCGAGCAGCGCTTCCCGCGCGTGGACGTGGTGCTGAACTCGTTGACCGGCGAGTTCACCGACGCCTCGCTGCGACTGCTGGCCGACGGCGGCCGGTTCGTGGACATGGGCAAGGCCGACCTGCGCGACGCGCCCGGCTACCGCGCGTTCGACCTGGCCGAAGCAGGTCCCGAACGGCTCGGCGAGGTGCTGGCCGAGGTCGTGCGGCTGCTCGTGGCAGGCGCGCTCCGGCCGCTGCCGATCACCGCCTGGGACGTCCGGCGCGCGCCGGAGGCGTTCCGGCACATGAGCCAGGCCGGGCACGTCGGCAAGGTGGTGCTGACCGTGCCCGCGCCGCTCGACCCGGACGGCACGGTGCTGATCACCGGCGGCACGGGCACGCTGGGCGGGCACGTCGCCCGTCACCTCGCCACCGCGCACGGCGTGCGCAAGCTCGTGCTGGTGAGCCGGTCCGGCTCCGCGCCGGTCGACCTCGACGGCGCGGACGTCACCGCGGTCGCGTGCGACGTCGGCGACCGCGAGGCGCTGGCCGAGGTCGTGGCGGGCATCCCGGACCTCACCGCCGTGGTCCACGCGGCCGGCGCGCTGGACGACGGCGTGATCGGGTCGCTGACCCCCGAACGGCTCGCCGGCGTCCGCGCCGCGAAGGCCGACGCCGCCCACCACCTGCACGAGCTGACCCGTCACCTCGACCTGACCGCGTTCGTGCTGTTCTCCTCGGCCGCCGGGGTCCTGGGCAGCGCCGGCCAGGGCAACTACGCCGCCGCCAACGCCTACCTCGACGCCCTGGCCGAGCACCGCCGCCGCCAGGGCCTGCCCGCGGTGTCCGTCGCGTGGGGGCAGTGGGCGGAGGCCAGCGGCCTGACCGGACGCCTCGACGACGCCGACCACCGCCGCCTGGCGCGGTCCGGGGTCGTGCCGCTGTCCACCGAGCACGGCCTGGCCCTGTTCGACGCCGCCCTCACCACACCCGAGCCGACCCTGGTGGCCGCCGGACTGCGCGTGTCCGCTCTGGGCGACCGGCCGGTGCTGCGCGCGCTGACCCGACGACGACCCGCGCGAACGCCAGGTGCGGCGCGGGACCTCGCCGCGCTGCCGGAAGCCGAGCAGCGCGTGGCCCTGCTGGAGCTGGTCACCACGCACAGCGCGGCCGTCCTCGGCCGCACGGACGGCGTCGACGCCGACCGCGCGTTCAAAGACCTCGGCTTCGACTCGCTGACCGCCGTGGAGCTGCGCAACCGGCTGTCGACGGCCGTCGGAGTCCGGCTGTCCGCGACCATGACGTTCGACCACCCCACCCCGACGCGCCTGGCCGACCACCTGCGCGAGGTGCTGCTCGGCGCGGCGCGGCGGACCGCCGCACCGGTGGCCGTGCCCGTCGGCGACGACCCGGTCGTGATCGTCGGCACGGGGTGCCGGTTCCCGGGCGGCGTGGCCTCGGCGGCGGACCTGTGGCGGCTCGTGTCCGGGGGAGTGGACGCGATCGGCGACTTCCCCGCCGACCGGGGTTGGGACGTGGCCCGGCTGTACGACCCGGACGGCGGACCCGGCACCACCTACACCAGGTCCGGCGGGTTCCTGGCGGACGTCGGCGGGTTCGACGCGGCGTTCTTCGGGATCTCGCCGCGCGAGGCGTTGGCGATGGACCCGCAGCAGCGGGTGGTCCTGGAGACGGCGTGGGAGACGTTCGAGCACGCCGGCATCGACCCGACGTCGTTGGCGGGCAGCCGGACCGGGGTGTTCACCGGCAGTTGGGCGTCCGGGTACGCGGGCGGCGTGGACCAGGTCTCGCGGGACGTCGAGGGCTACCTGGCCACGGGCACGGCGACCAGCGTGACGTCGGGGCGGGTGTCGTATTTGTTGGGGTTGGAGGGGCCGGCGGTGTCGGTGGACACGGCGTGTTCGTCGTCGTTGGTGGCGATTCACCTGGCGGCGCAGGCGTTGCGGTCGGGGGAGTGCGACCTGGCGCTGGCCGGTGGCGTCACGGTCATGGCCACCCCGGCGAGCTTCGTGGAGTTCTCCCGGCAGCACGGCCTGGCCGCCGACGGTCGCGCCAAGTCGTTCGCCGCGGCGGCCGACGGCACGAGTTGGGGTGAGGGCGCGGGTCTGGTGCTGCTGGAGCGGCTGTCGGACGCGCGTCGCAACGGTCATCGGGTGTTGGCGGTGGTGGCGGGGTCGGCGGTGAACCAGGACGGCGCGTCGAACGGTCTCACCGCGCCCAATGGTCCGTCGCAGGAGCGGGTGATCCGACAGGCTCTGGCGAACGCTGGTTTACGACCATCCGATGTGGACGCTGTCGAGGCGCACGGGACCGGTACGACGTTGGGCGACCCGATCGAGGCCCGGGCGTTGTCGGCCACGTACGGGGTCGAGCGGTCCGAGCCGTTGTGGTTGGGGTCGGTGAAGTCGAACATCGGCCACACGCAGGCGGCGGCGGGCGTGGCGGGCGTGATCAAGATGGTCGAGGCCCTGCGGCACGGCGTGCTGCCGAAGACGTTGCACGTGGACGAGCCGACCCCGCACGCCGAGTGGCAGCAGGTCCGGCTCCTCGGCGAGGCGCGGCCGTGGCCGGACACCGGCCGTCCGCGCCGGGCCGGTGTGTCCGCGTTCGGGATCAGCGGCACGAACGCGCACATCATCCTCGAACACGTGCCCGCCGAGCCGGTGCCCGTGACCGAGCCGGTGCCGTGGCTGCTGTCCGCCAAGACCCCGGACGCCCTGCGCGCGCAGGCCCGCCGCCTGCGCGACTTCGCGGACGACCCGGCGGTCGGCGCGGCCCTCGCGTCACGGACCCGGTTCCCCTACCGCGCCGCTCTCACCGATCCGACGACGATCCTCGCCGACCTGGAAGCGGTGGCCGAAGCCCCGGTCGAGAAAGCCCAGCCGGGGAAGACGGCGTTCGTGTTCTCGGGTCAGGGTTCGCAGTGGCGTGGCATGGGGCGGCGGCTTTACGCCGCTTATCCGGTGTTCGCTGCGGCGTT
>NZ_JBIVUG010000031.1:0-14266 GCF_044757065.1 Actinosynnema sp. NPDC091369
CTGCTCGGGGTACTTCGACTTGCCTGACACGGAGGACATCCTTCCCCCAGAGCGCTGTCTGGGATCAAGGTGTCCGGTTCAAGGGGACAACCTCACACCACCACGACCAGACAGGCCACCAGTAGAGCCGAGCTGCACGTCGATACGCCGCCGACCAGTCCTCGGCAGCCTGATCAACGAGTACGAACCCACTGCAGCCTAACCGCAGGTCAGACTGTGTGGCCGACTATTGGCACCCCACAGGGCATACGGGGCGATCGTGTGATCTGGCGCTGCTACTGCCGTATTCGATCTTCGTTCGAATCGATAGCCAGCTGATATTCCTCGGACGACCCCCGCAGCCAAGGACCTCGAGCTGCTGGTGCGACGACATGACGTCACCGTGCTGCGCCGGACCACCCCTCACCCACAGCAGCACTGGGCCGATCGTGCTGTGCGCGCCTCGTTCACCCGCCGACTCCACGGACTGCTGCGTAAGCACCGGTTGGGAAGGGAACGACGGCTGGGCAACCGCAGGATCGATGGCTGATTACAAGTCGCCAATCAACCCGAACGACAGTCAACCGCATCCTGTGACCTCCTCGCTGCGTACGAAGTGGTCACCCCCGACACCCCAGACGTTGATCAGGGCAATAGATGCGCGACCAGCAGTTTTATCGCTGAAGACAGACGAGTCTGACCACGAATGCGATGGTCCTTGAAGGAGGTCTGCTCCCAAACTGCTCCCCAAAACGATCACTGGCCCGCAAGCGACGATCCGCCTGCGGGCCAGTGACCTGCACAAATACAGTGTGGGCGATACTGGGATCGAACCAGTGACCTCTTCGGTGTGAATGAAGCGGACATAACATCTCTACCAGCGAAAACAGAATCACCGCAGGAAAAACGTGACCACTGGGAGCCGTTGAATGCGATTCGATGCTGTTGAACGCGTCCGACGGCTCCCATTTTGCTCCCACGGTCCGCTCCTGCATGCTCCTCGCGACCCCAGACCGTCACCCGGATCAGACATCGTGGTCGCGGCCAAACTACACCCAGGTCACCAGCAGCACGTCTACCCGGTCCGGGGGGCCCATCAACGAGTACAGCCATGTCGCCTGACCAGCAGCGATGACTTTTCGAGCGGCACAGGGAAGCTCAGATGAATGTTCACCCACATCTGCGAGAGCACTCGCGTCACGAGGGCCGCGCGGGCCAGATGCGAACGATCCATTGTTCGCATCGTGCTTGGTCACCGAGGCTGGTGTCGACCAGGTCGGGCAGGCGACGGGCGCTCAGACGGTAGTCGCCGGGCGCGGGAAGGTCGACGGTGATGTCGGTCGGGCTTCCGGTCGAGGCGGCCAGCAGAAGATTACCGGAATCAATATGGAATCCGCCGGCGTAGGAGTGGTCCCCGACATCATCCGGTTCAGGCTCGGTGTCGTGGAGGTTCACGATCACATCGGCTTCGAGGTTGCGGTCCGTGGCGTGGAACATGGCTCCGCCGGCACCGCTTACCGCGATCCAGTGTGAGTCCATGGTATGGAGATCCGCCGGCGAGGAGTGTCCGGAAAAGTCGAACAGCACGAAGTGCCCGAACTCCAGGGGCAGCCGTGTCCGCCACGTGCGTCGCACCGCGGGTTGCTGTTCGGCCATTCGTCCGCTCCTCGCCGGTCGTATCGGTTACGGCAATCTTAGCGAATACCGGCCCTGGTCGCTCAGTCCCTGATCAGGACATAGTAGGTGTCCTCTTCCAGGATGTGATCACCTGCGGTGAACTGCGACAAGTAGTTGCCTACCTTGGAGTTGTGGACGTTGAGCAGGGGACGCACCGCGTAGCTGCGGGTGCCCGACGCCAAGTAGGAGCCCTGGTGGGTGGTGGCGAACGGGTACTCGTCGCAGTCGTTGGTCTGTCCGTCGGTGCGCTGGGTGTAGGTCGCGCCCCAGTGCTGCTCACAGGTCGCGATCGATTTGTTGCGGTTGGCGGTCCGGAGGGCGCTGTCGTAGTACAGGCGCGACAGCGGGTGGGCGGTGCCGTACTTGCCCGGCACGAAGGTTCCGGGTGTGCCGGGTTTGGTGAGGGTGATGTCGTCCATGGCGTCCTTGAGGAACGCCACCGACTCGGAGGACGTCGTGTCCGACAGCAACAGTTGGAAGATGCCGGACGCCTCGTGGAAGACACAGTCGCTGCCGCGCACGTAGCCGGTGTTGACCACGGTGCGCGCGATGTCGCAGCGCAGGTTGAACTCGGGCCAGGTCACGAAGTCCTGCTGGAACGGGATGCCGGTCTCGATGTACCAGTAGGGGTTGAACTGATAGAAGCTGCGCTGTTCGTTGAGCGCGGGGTCGTCGGGTCGTGGGCTGCTAGCGCCCGAGAACGTCACTGTGGTGTCACGCCGACCGTTGGCCTGCCAGTTGGCGATCGTATCGTCGTGGGTCAGGGTGCCGGGGTTGCATTCGGGGCCGGACGGGTCCGGGTCCCAACAGCCGGCGCCGAAGCTCAGCCGCTGGCTTTTCGGGAAGTTTCCGGCCGCATCGAACCAGTCGAACAGGTCCACGGTCGTTTTCGCACTGCGTGCGTCCTTGTTCATGCTGATCAGGAACATGGCCTTGAACTGGATCGCGGCCTCGGTGATCAGGATGCCGTTCTGCAGCTTCATCTTGCGTGCGACCAGGAGTTGCCCGAAACAGGCGTTGAAACGATTTTTATACCACCTGGGAGGTGCGGGTGAGGGCGCGTTCTCGTAGAAGTTTTTGCAGTCGTCGTGCGTGATCGGGTCGTCGACCGGCGCGAAATCCGATGCCGTCACGGATCGGGTTCCCACCTGGTCCGGTAACGCTACGACCGCCTTGCCGGGACGTGCGATTTCGGCCAGTTCCTGTGCGGTGACCGGGCGACGTTCGGGACGTCGATCCGAGCGGATCGGATCGACGTCGCCTGCCGGGAACCCCGAGGCGTTGAGGCTGGCGGACATCGGGAACGATTCGATCGTGATGATTGACGTGTCGGCTGCCGACGCGGATGGCGTGACGACACCGCCGAACGTCAGGGCGACCGCCACCGGAATGATTAACAACGATCTCAATGCAGATCTACTGTGCACCCGGCAGTCCAATTAAGGCTCAAATGAAGAACTCCGGCCCGAAGGGCGGGAGGACGGACGTCGTCGACCAGGTCGACACCGAGGACGCTAGCAGCCAAAACATTCACGTCCACTGAATAGATCCAGAACCACCTGAACGCCACGAGCATCGGCCGATGCACTACCCGCAGATATCGAATCGACTTGTCAATCGTTGAAGACGTGACTCACGTCGCCGGGTTTCCGATTGCATGTGGACATCCCCAGCCACTTGGCCGCACGTCAACGGCTACATACGGTGACGCGCGTCCTGCCCGGCACCACTCTCGTCACAAGGACACTCCGGTCGTCTGTCGTCACTGGTGTCCGGTGGTGGGTGGACGGTCTGACGACGGCTCGCGGGCGGTGTCGCGGGAATCGTCGAAGGTGAGGCCTGTGGGGTGCCAGAACTCTGCGCTGAGGCGCTGAGCTGCGGTAATCACACACCACGTGCTGCAGGGGCATGACCGTGAGGCGTGTGGAGTGCCAGAACTCTGCGCTGAGGCGCTGAGCTGCGGTGATCGCGCATCACGTGCCGTAGGAGCATGATCGTGAGGCGTGGCGCTACGACTGCTGTACCTGATCTTCGTCCGGGTCGTCGGCTGGTTGGTCGTGCTCGGCCGGTCATCGGCGACCAAGGACGCTGAGCTGCTGGTGCTGCGGCACGAAGTCGCCGTACTGCGCCAAACCAACCCCCGCCCGCGGCTGGAGTGGGCCGACCGCGCGGTGCTCGCCGCACTAGTTCGCCGATTCCCTCCGCTGCTGCGCGAGCACCGGTTAGTGACGCCAGCCAACGTCCTTCGATGGCACCGGCGCCTGGTCGTGAAGAAGTGGACCTACCCGAACCGGATCGGGCGACCGCCGCTCGACGACACCATCGTGGCGTTGATCGAACGGATGGCCCGGGAGAACGCGGGCTGGGGCTACCGCCGGATCCAGGGCGAGCTGCTCAAGCTCGGACACCGTGTAGCCGCGTCAACAGTTCACCGCGTCTTGAAGCGCCTGCGGGTACCGCCCGCGCCCCGACGCGACAGCGACGCCTCGTCGCGGCGGTTCCTCCGCGCCCAGGCCGCGAGCATGGTGGCCTGCGATGTCTTCCATGTCGACTGCGCGGTCACCCTCAAACGCGTCTACGTGTTCTTCGTGATGGAGGTCGCCACCCGCTACGTCCGCATCCTCGGCACCATCAACCCCGACGGAGCATGGACCACCCAACAAGCCCGCAACCTACTCATGTGCCTCGGCGACCGGGCAGACGATTTCCGATTCCCCATCCGCGACCGAGCCAGCCAGTTCACCGCCTCGTTCGACGCGGTCTTCTCCGGTGAAGGCATCCAGGTCGTGAAGATCCCGCCACGGCGTCCATGAGCCAACGCCAACGCCGGGCGGTTCGTCAGAACCGTCAGACGCGAAGCCACCGACCGCCTGCTCATCATCAACGAACGCCACCTGCGGACGGTGCTGGACCGCTACGCGGCCCACTACAACCACCGCCGACCCCACCGAGCGCTCCAGCTCGCACCACCACGACCGGACAGCCCAGCAGTAGAGCCGAGCTGCACGTCGATACGTCGTCGACCAGTCCTCAACGGCCTGATCAACGAGTACGAACCCACTTGCCGCCTAACCGCAGGTCAAACCGTGTGGCCGACTATTGGCACCCCACAGGTCATTCGACCGGAGGACGAGCCGGGCTAGGCACCGAATCTCCGTGCGCTAGGATATGGATGTGGCTGGTGCGCAGGCCATTCTCCGAGCGTCGAGACCGCCCACACCGGTCGACGTGTCGAGGACGAGGTTCGATGAACCGCGCACTTCGCCGCTAGCGTCCTACTTATGCGACCAACGGAGGAGTGTGGGCCTTCGCGGTGGGATCTGAACATGGTTCGGGACAGGCATTTCAAGGCGACCGTGCGCAATCGCATGGGTGTCGCCGGGCAGACTTACCAGCAAGCTCGGCGCCACGTCCTCCAGCAGTTGACCCACGTGGGTGACTTCAGGCACCTCCCGGTGATGTGGGACGTTGCCGGCGACACGGGTCGTTTCAACCCTCCGCCGGTCAAGATGCATCGCGCGGCTCTCGGTGCGGTTGAACTTGCTTTCCGTGGCACTGAAATCCTGACCGGTGCTCAAATGCGAGATTATTGGCGCACCCTTGACGGCCATATTGATTTCGACTGGCACGGTGGCCCGTACGCCTATGAGGTCGTTCGCGAGCTGATCTCGGACGCGGAAAATCCGGAGGCGCCTGGACTGGAGCCTGGTGAACTGTGCCCCGGCGTCAACCGGTTGGGCGACCTCAACGCTGTGTGGATCTACGGCGTCAGGGTCCGCTTCCGTCCGTATGAGCCGATCGGTGCCGAAGCCAGTTATCGACTGGCGTGGAAGAAACTCGACGACGCTACCGCTTAGACGACGTCGAGCGATCGTGTGCGCCTGGTGGGATACCCAGCATCTGGCGGTATCCCACCAGCGTCACTGGGTGCTGCGGCTCGACGCGGACGTGCGGAGTGCCGGGCCGGCATCAGTTGTGGCGACGGGGGTCGGCGTTGCGGAGCCTGTGGGGTTTCAGAACTCTGCGCTGAGGCGCTGAGCTGCGGTGATCGCACACTATGGGCTGGAGGAGCATGATCGTGAGGCGTGGTGCTACGACTGCTGTACCTGGTCTTCGTCCGGGTCGTCGGCTGGTTGGTTCTGCTTGGCCGGTCATCGGCGGGCAAGGACGTGGAGTTGCTGGTGCTGCGGCACGAAGTCGCCGTGCTGCGCCGAACCAACCCTCGCCCGCGGTTGGACTGGACCGATCGCGCGGTGCTCGCCGTGTTGGTGCGACGCCTACCCGGCTGGTTACGGGAACACCGGTTGGTGACACCGGGGACCCTCCTGCGATGGCACCGGCGCCTGGTCGCGAAGAAGTGGACCTACCCCAACCGCACCGGCCTGTGCCTGCCGGTAACTGGGCCTGACCCGTTCTGACGGACATCCGAGATCAGGGGACGCGGGTCCCTGGAGGGATGTCCCATCATGGAGCCCATGGGTAGGAAGAAGCGGCGGCCTCGGCGGTCGTTCACCCCGGAGTTCAAGGCCGAGATCGTGGAGCTGTGCTCGCGCGGTGACCGGTCGGTGGGCCAGGTCGCGAAGGACTTCGACCTGACCGAGACCGCGGTGCGGCAGTGGGTCGTGCAGGCCGAGCGTGACGCCGGCACCCGCGCCGACGGGTTGACCACCGACGAGCGGGAGGAGCTCACGAGGCTGCGGCGGGAGAACCGCCGCCTGACCGAGGACGTAGAGATCCTCAAGCGCGCCACGGCTTTCTTCGCGAAGGAGATCCGGTGAACGTGTATCCGTTCATCGAGGCGGAGCGAGCGGGCGGCGGCAACGTCACACGGGCGTGCACGCTGCTGAAGGTCTCCCGGTCCTGTGCCGCTCGAAAAGTCATTGCTGCTGGTAGAGCGGGGTGTAGCCGCGTTGGGACCATGTCCGGGTGATCGTGTCCCTGCTGTACAAGGTGACCCGGAAGTTGCTGTCCGTCCCGTCGGTGCTGCTGCGCAGCGAGGCAGCGAAGGACGCCGAGCTGCTCGTGCTGCGGCACGAGAACGCGGTCCTCCGTCGGCAACTCGCGGGTCAGGTCCGCTACGAACCCGCGGACCGGCTCTGGTTCGCCGCCCTGTCCGCACTGGTAAATCGCCGCCGATGGCGGGAGGTCTTCCCGGTCACACCGGGCACCCTGCTCGCCTGGCATCGCAGGTTCGTGGCCCGCAAGTGGGACCACACCGCGCGTCGACGTACCGGACGCCCACCAACCCGAGCGGCGGTCAAGACGCTCGTGCTGCGACTCGCCAAGGAGAACCCGCGATGGGGCCATCGGCGGATCCAAGGTGAGCTGGCCACCCGACGCCTGCACATCACCGGAGTCACCGCCCACCCGACCCAGGTGTGGACCACACAGCAGGCCAGAAACCTCACCGCCGACCTCGGCACCGCATGGAGTCCCTGCGCTTCCTTCTCCGGGACCGCGACGGCAAGTACAACCAGACGTTCGACGCCGTCTTCCAGGCTGACGACCTGCACGTGATCAACAGCGCCCCACAGGCGCCCCGGATGAACGCCCACTGCGAACGGGTCATCGGCACCATCAGACGCGAACTCCTCGACCACATCCTGATCCTGGACGAGACCCACGCAGACCAGGTCCTCAAGATCTACGAAGACCACTACAACCGACACCGCCCCCACCAGGCTCGAGACCAGCTACCGCCCGAGGCTGACCAGAACCCTCCCGCGCTACACGACCTGGACACCCACAGACTGCTCCGCACCCGCGTCCTCGGCGGCCTCATCAACGAGTACAGACATGTCGCTTGACCAGCAGCGATGACTTTTCGAGCGGCACAAGGTCGCCAGCCGGCCGGTCTACATGGCGATGGCCGTGACCACAGAGGGCCACCGCGACATCCTCGGTCTGTGGGCCGGCGACGGCGGCGGGGGCGCGAAGTACTGGCTGCACGTTCTGACGGAGCTGCGCAACCGCGGTGTCGCCGACGTGCTGATGCTGGTCTGCGACGGGCTGACCGGGCTGCCCGACGCGGTCACCACGGTCTGGCCGCGCACGGTCGTGCAGACTTGCATCGTGCACCTGCTGCGCAACAGCTTCCGCTACGCCGGCCGCCAGCACTGGGACGCCATCGCCAAGGCCCTCAAGCCCGTCTACACCGCCCCGACCGAGGCCGCCGCGAAGGAACGGTTCGCCGAGTTCGCCGACGCCTGGGGCAACCGCTATCCGGCCATCGTCCGGCTGTGGGGCAACGCCTGGGCCGAGTTCTTGCCCTTCCTGGCCTTCGACGTGGAGATCCGGCGGGTGATCTGCTCGACCAACGCTATCGAGTCCGTCAACGCCCGCATCCGCCGCGCGGTCAAGGCCCGCGGCCACTTCCCCAACGAGCAGGCCGGGTTGACCGGTTGAATCCACCCTTACCCCACACGCACAACCACCGGTCGTAGGCATCAGTACGCTGGCACACCTGCGTCGGTGTTCATCGAGACGATGACACTGCGCCGGCCATACTATTCGCCGTCGACGCCTTCAGTGTTGCCGCCGGTCAACCGATTGTACAGCTCCCCGTACCTACTATGAGCATCGACCAATAGCTGATGATAACTCATAATGGAGTACCCTTCGCCGAAAGCGTCGAAGTCAAAGGAGGGGTCAAACTTATCGCCAAGGAGAATCACCTCGATATTGGAGGACGGAAACCCGGCAAGGGCGGTGGCGAAGACTTTCTTGTATTGCATAACTTGAAGAAGTTCATCGGCACCGATCGTGACACCCGGGCGCTTAAATTCGATGACAATAAGCTTCTTGGCTGCTCCGTCGGCGTCAGCTAGAGGTCGATCGTCGTAGCAGGCTAGATCCGGTCGTTTGGCGGCAGCGAATTTGAATCGGGCATCGAGCTTGTCGCCAAGGACAGTTGCGAATTGCTTGTTGTCGAACCAGTAAGTGAGGCTTGACCTCAGGAGCCAGATGTTCTTGGCGATGATTTTATGAACTTCGTTCTCCAGCACTCCTTCATCTACTTTCTTACATCGACACGCACTCGTCCAGCCACTGCACGGGTAACAGCGGGGCGAGCGCCACGAGGGCGCTGGAACGCCGATACTCCTGGGTCATGCGGCGGCAGATGGCCAGCGCTTGCGCGGCCGTCAGCACACCTTCGGTGTATGCGGCGGCGAGCAGCGCCACGGGCACTTTGTCGCTGCGAGCCACGACGCTGGCTTTGGCCAGGGCGCACAGGAACTGGATCTCCACGGCCGAGTCGAGGTCGGCACACGACGGGTCGCGCACTTCCCGTTCGGCGCATCGCCATGCGCGGTCACAGTCGTTGAGGAAGCCCGCGTCAGTGCCGGCCACGGCAT
The DNA here is from genome assembly GCF_044757065.1 of Actinosynnema sp. NPDC091369. Lineage (NCBI taxonomy): Bacteria > Bacillati > Actinomycetota > Actinomycetes > Pseudonocardiales > Pseudonocardiaceae > Actinosynnema > Actinosynnema sp. NPDC091369. Next base: position 9,012 of record NZ_JBIVUG010000031.1, read on the forward strand.
TCCACGCCGCCAGCCACGACGGATTGATGAGCTCGTAGACCCGGTCGCCGGGCGCGTGCGCGGCTTCCAGGTGCGCGCCGTAGGTGGTCACCGCATAGAACGGTGCTTCACGAGGGCTCAGGACGCCGTCGCGGACGGCGGTCAGCACGCGGTGCCCGTAGTCGGTGAACGCCGCGGTCCACCTCGCTTGCTGTTTGCGACCCATCAGGTCGTGGAAGAACGTCCCGAACCGTGGGTGGGAGAAGACCAACCCCTGCTCGACGCCGTCACCGATCACGAACCGGCCCGCGACGCGAATCAGCAGGTTCAGCTCGACACCGGTCGGCGCGGCGGGATCCAGCTCCGCTAGGTCGTCGCGGCTCACCGGGCCGAGCGCGCAGGCGAGGAGATCTAGGAATTCCTGCAGCTGGCGCTGCTTGCCAGGCACCGTGTACCCGGTGTCCTGCCAGATGCGCTCCAGCTCGCGCCGCCACCGGTCGTAGTAGCCGCGCATGCCCTTCTCGATCGACGGCAACTCCTCTGGAGACAACCGGACGGCGTCAGGGCCTCGCTCGACGAGGGACTCGACGTACAACCGCACCAGCAGCGGGTCCCCCTCGCTGAGCCGGTGCAGCTCACCGACGATGTCGACCCGGCTCACGAGGCCCGCCAGCGGGTCTCCCATCGCGTGCAGCACATCGGCCACCCCATCGGCATCAAGCGGTGGCAGCGCTATGGACCGCGCCAACGCGGGACTGACCCAGTTGAGCCGCCGCCGCCAACTGGTCTCGTCCGCATCACCGCCGACGTACCTCGCCGACACCAGCAGCCGCACACCCGGCGGCGGAGAATGGGGGAACAGGTGGACGCCCGCGTCCCAGCCGACCGCCTCGTCCAACCCGTCGATGACGACCAAGAGCGGCCGGTCTGACCGCGGTTGGCGGCCGAGGTACGCACTGATCTCCGCCTGCCACTGGTCAGAAGAGCGGTCGGCGCTCGTCAGCTTTTCGCCGTAGTGAGCCGCCAGTCGGGAGGCGAGCATCGGCAGCGCGACCGACGCCTGGGCGGTGTTGAAGCGGATACTGATGGGCACGAACACGACGTCGGCGCGGCCGTCGGCCTGCACGCGGGTGGCCCAGTTCGCCAGCAGCGCGGACTTGCCGCGCCCGGCCTCGGCCGTGAGCAGGGCGTAGGGAGCGGCGTTCTCCTCGGTGAGCCACGACGTGAGCGCGGCCAACTCGGCGTCCCGGCCACCGAAGGGCACCTTGTGGCCCTCGGAGCGGCCTAAGTACTCGGCGAGGAAGTTGTCTACCCACTCGGAGAACGGCTCGCCCGCGTCGACCAGCTTTTGTGTACCAGCCGGTGCCGCTCGGCGCACGTAAGGCGTCGGGGGCAACGTGGCCGTCGGCGTGATGGTCGTGTGGTAGATGCTCACCAAATTGGCCACGCCGATGGCCGTCCCCGGACCCGACACTCGCACACCGCCGCTCAGCGACACCATCGGAGTCGTCACCGCAGGGCCAGAGTGGTGCTCCGACGCGGCTCGCCCTACCTCCGCGTCGGCTCGGGAGGGTCCGGCGGCCGCTGTCCGACGTTTACCTGCCCTCCGCTGACCACACCGAACGTTGGTCCCGTCCCGCTGCCATGCACACCGCCCTCGACGCGTACACCACTACCCGTCTCGTTTGGCCCCGCGGACGCCGACCGATTGTGCGCACGCCACTGCAGGCTGAACGCCGCCAACGCCAGAAACAGCCCCAACACCGCAGCGACCCAACTCAGGCCCTCCACTACAAATCGCGCGGGGTGCTGGTCGTCGGACAACCAGTTCAGCAAACCGAACCGTAACAGCGCCCATACGCCAGCAGCGACTACCGCCGCCACGACCGGACGCCACCACCTACCCATCCAGCCCTCTCCTCCAGCCCTTTGGTGCGATGCCTCGACAGCAACGGTATCGACACCCTCGAACTACTGTCGCATCAACGAGCGAGTCGCCAATGCGACGTGCTGGACCATGAGATCCACGCTTGGACGTCGCACCGTCGAAACGCAGCTCACGACCTTGGACGAAGGTGCAGGCGAGCGCGCGGGGTGCGGCCGATCTTCCCACCTCGACACGATGCTCGGCACACGGCTCACGCACTGGGTTCCTCGAACGCTGCACTCTGTGCCTGCCGAAGTCCCGTGGGCAAGACCGCGTAGCAGGTCGTCCAGGGGCGTGCTTCCGGCGATCGTGTGGGGTGTCAGAAGTCTGCATTGGGCTGCCGAGCTGCGACGATCGCGCACGCTGGACCACCAGGGCATGATCGTGGGGTGTGGCGTTACGACTGCTTTACCTGCTCTTCGTCCGGCTCGTCGGCTGGCTGATCCTGCTCGGCCGGTCCTCCGCGGCCAAGGACGTGGAGTTGCTGGTACTGCGGCACGAGATCGCCGTTCTGCGCCGAACCAACCCCCGCCCGAGGCTGGACTGGACCGATCGAGCTGTGCTCGCCGCGCTGGTTCGCCGACTCCCCCGACGGCTGTGGGAGCACCGGTTGGTGACACCGGGGGAACCATCCTGCGCTGGCATCGACGCCTGGTCGCGAGGAAGTGGACCCACCCGCACCGCACCGGCAGACCGCCGGTCGACGACACCGTCGTGGCGTTGATCCAACGAATGGCGCGGGAGAACACCGGCTGGGGCTACCGCAGAATCCAGGGCGAACTGCTCAAGCTCGGCCACCGGGTAGCCGCCTCAACGGTTCGCCGCCTGCTCCAGCGCCCGCGAATACCGCCCACACCCCGGCGCGACACCGACCTGTCATGGCGACGGTTCCTCCGCGCCCAGGCCACGAGCATGCTGGCCTGAGACTTCCTCCACGTCGACTGCGCCCTCACCCTCACACGCGTGTACGTCTTCTTCGTAATGGAAGTCGCCACCCGCTACGGTCCACATCCTCAGCACCACCACCAACCCCGACGGGGCATGGACCACCCAACAAGCCCGCAACCTGCTCATGAACCTCGACAACCGGGCAGACGGCCTCCGGTTCCTCATCCGCGACCGGGCCGGACAGTTCACCGCCTCGTTCGACGCGGCCCTCTCCGGCGCGGGCATCCAGGCCGTGAAGATCCCGCCACGGTGCCCACGGGCCAACGCCAACGCCGAGCGGTTCGTTGGAACCGTCAGGCGAGAAGTCACCGACCGCCTGCTCATCATCAATGAACACCACCTCCGGACCGTGCTGAACCGCTACGCGGCCCACTACAACCACCGCAGACCACGCCAAGCACTCCAGCTCGCACCACCACGACCCCACAAGCCAGCAGAGCCGAGCCACACGTCGATACGCCGCCGACCAGTCCTCGGCGGCCTGATCAACGAGTACGAACCCACAGCAGCATAAACGCAGATCAGACCGCGTGACCGACTACTGGCGCCCCACAGGCACCGCCCGGTGGACCGGGTAGCCTGACCACACCTTATGGACCCTGTCCGTCAAAACGGGCCAATCCCAAAACCCATCTCGAACCTCCCTATGGCAGGCTACGCCACATTGGTTCTCCGCGACCACGTTCCACTCAGCAGTCGCACTGCTGTCGATGTCTCGCTGTACTTACCGTCGCGTTCGCGTGGCGGGAAGCACAGGTACTCTATGCGGGTTCCGAGGTTCGTGGCGAGAGTTCCACCCTGTCTTTGGCAAGAGCATACGGGCAATTTCGGAAACCACAGGTGAATAGCGGCACTCAGTTCACCCGTTCGGCCCTGAAGGAGCTGCAACCCGGGCGAGCAGGTACTCGCACCGATCGTGGTCGACCACGATCTCGTATCGAGACGCGATCCTGTTCATGGATCCCAAGGGGATTTCGTACACGTCCCCGGCGCCGACGTCGTCCAACTCCAGGTAATCCAATACCTCGTCGTCGGAGAATCCTTCCAAGATGCGGTAGCCCACGAACTCGCCTGTCGCCCTATCGAAGGTCTCCAAGCTCCAAACGTGTTCGGACATCAGCAATCACCTAGCTTGCGCCCTGGCACCGGCTGACCCTTCTGTCCCGGCAACTGCTTGCCAGTGTTCGGGTCGAACTCGCCGACATGTTTCGCGTTCTTTTTCTTATTGGTCCACATTTCAACCGTTCCATGCATAGAGTCCCACTCCAGGATGCTCCCATTGGGCAACTCCCACCGTGCCCGGCTTCCGCCACCCTTCACGGGCGACCCGCGGCCGACATACCGCGCATCGGGGAACCCTGGCAGTTTCTTGCCCGGCGGAGGAGGAGTGTAGCCGCCGTCGTTGTGCACCAAAACCGGTGTTTCGCCAGCGACGACATAGAAGGTATGCACACCTTCCACACTCAGGTTATACGTCCTCAGTTCCGAAACGTAGTGGTGGGTGTCCAGCACGACGGCGCGTCCGTTGCCCGGGGTGTTGAGTTCGTCCCCCTTGGACAGGTCTTCCGCATTCGTCCACTTCCCTGCGGTGGCACTATAGATCGGGTGATGTGCTGTCGTTCTAATGGTCTTCGCGCCGCCGGGGCTATCCACTGTCACATCGACGTAATGCTTATCCTCGGTGGTTACGTGGACCTGGGTGACAAGGTGCTTCTCACTCGCAGGGACTTCCGGCTCGCTATTGAGCACCGCCTCGCCGACCTTGATCTGATCGATACGTTTGGCGTTGCCGTCGCCCATCAGGATTAGCGTGTCGCCGGTGAAGCTGTTCGGGCACATCGCTTTGGATCCACCAGGCGGCTTCTTCAACGCCTTGTAGGAGGCGGCCGAGCCGAGGATGCCTTCACCGAGGCTGCCGTACACGCCGTAGTTGTGGGCAATCACATCGGTCCACATCTCGCGCTGGCAGTCCTTGACCCGTTCACAGGCTTTTTCGAGTTGGCTGAGCAGCTCGGCTTCGTCGAGTTCGCCGTAGAGCGCGCGACTGTTGTGATCCTCGCCCAGCAACTGTTTGATGACCTGGCGGCGCAGTTGCGCACCGTACTTGGCACTGTGCTTGCCCAGTGAGTAGTTGCCGATGTAATACTCTTCGGTTTCGTAGTCGTACGCGGTACTGAAGCCGCCGCCCCATTCCGTGGTACCCCAGTTGTCGGGGTTGTCCATGTTGTCCGGGTCTGCGCCGACGTTGTCGTAGTTGGGCGTGCTGCAGCCGTCCCCGTCGGGACCGCAGTTGGCGATGAGGCCGGGGGACTGTAAAACGAGTGGTGTAACTCCTGATCAAGGATGCGCACCTGATGACCGAGATGATGTCCGGCGTGGAGCACGCCGATGACACGACGCC
>NZ_JBIVUG010000032.1:0-10327 GCF_044757065.1 Actinosynnema sp. NPDC091369
CCGGACATCAGCACCACGATCGCCCGCCGCAGCCGTACGGGATCCTTCGCGGTCCTGGTGATCCGTTGGATCTTCCGGCCTTCCTCCATCGACAAGGGCCTGACGAACACGCTTGGTCGACGAGCCACAACCACCTCCCGCACTCGACATGCGGGACCAGCCTGGCCGATCAGGCCACAGGACCGATTACCGGGTCAACCCTCCGAGACACGCCACTAGATGGATCGCCAGGTGCGCGTGGATGTCCGCCTGGTCAGGCGGGGGAGGGAGTTGGCTGCAGCCGAGGGGGATTGGTTTGGTGATGGGCTTGTCCCTCCCCTGGTGTCCGTAACTGCCGTAACTGCCGTAACCGTGCTGGTTAGCCGGTTACGGATGGCTCGTGGTAGCTGTAACCGGCTCGGTTTTCCGTAACTGGTTACGGACGCGGGAGGCCATCCGTAACCGCCTGACCTGCATCGTTACGGCAGTTACGGCAGTTACGCTTCTGGGAAGGTTGGGAGGGGTGGCGGAGCCGTTGCCGGGTATTGGTCCACCCCTCGGCTGCAGCTTGCCCTTGCATGCCCATGGAGGGCTAGGCTTGCCTGCTATGACGAGTCCGGCGGAGCTTGAGCGCAAGGTGCGGCAGCTCGACAACGACGTTCAGTCGATCTACGAGATGCTTGCCACGATCGAGGCCACGCAGAAGCGGCAGGGCAACCGGCTTGCCGAGATCGCGGACACCCAGGCGGAGCACGGCTCGAAGCTGGACGCCATCTTGGAGCTGTTGCGAGGCAGGCGGCCCGAGTAGGACTGACAGATGTGAGAACGGCACTCAGCGCGCCTTGAGACGGCCGTAGCCGCTCTGTCGTGCGACGCTCCTTGCTTGTGTACCCGCGGACCCGCTACGTGCCGCTCAGGGCTTGTCCATAATGGACGCTGCGTGTGGGTGTCCGAGTGACTAACTGAGTGACAACTTGGCGACACGGGGCCGGACGCCTGTGGACGTTGCGGGACAATCGATGCAGGTCACGCGGACTGTCCAGGCTGGACTATCGGCCCTGAGAAGTGCCTGGGGGTCAAGGGGTCGCAGGTTCAAATCCTGTCGTCCCGACGGTCGATAGAGGGCGAAAGTCCAGGTCAGGGCCTTGGATCACTATGGTGAGACAAGGCCCTGACTGCGTTTAGGGCAGCGCTGTCTCACAATTTCTCACGAACGCTCGTACTGCTTGTTTCAGCCCAGGAGTTCGCCGAGCTGGTCAGCCGCCTGGCGCAGGTGCTCGACGTTCGGGTGGATGTAGACCCGCTTGGTGAAGCTGAGGTCCGCGTGACCCGCCCAGGCGCTCACGACCACGTCGGGTACGCCGGATGTCGCCAGGTAGGTCAGGCAGGCGTGCCGAGCGTCGTATGGCCGGACCTTCCGTACGTTGGCCTGCTCCATCAGCTTGTGGATCGCCCGTCGGAACCGGTCGGTCTTCCATGCCGCACCCAGCTCGTCCACCAGCACGAATCCGGACCGGTCGTACAGCTCACCGGCCTTCATCGCCTCTGCGGCCTGCCTGGCCTTGAACGCCTTGAGCGCTGCGTGCAGGGGTGTAGGCAGGGGCAGCTTGCGCTTACCCTTCTCCGACTTCGGCCCCTTCTCCTCCACTTCACCCTCGACCAGCGTGCGCGTCAGCTCGACCGACAACGTTCCGGCGTCGAGGTCAACAGCGCTCCACCTGAGTTCGCAGACCTCGGCTGGCCGCATCCCAATCAGCGCCAGGAGCACGGGGGCGTGGAGCCGGTGGTCGCGGATCGCGGCGAGGAACTGTCTCACCTCCGTCTCACTCCAGGGCACTCGCAAGGCCGCAGCAGCCGCCGCCTTGCGCCGCGCCTCGCGCGGGATCTGGGTGTACTGGGCGACGTTGCGGACCACCAACCTGCGCCGCATCGCCATGTTCAACGATGACCTGAAGCGCCCCAGCGTGAGCTGCACGGACCGGACGCTGAGCCCGCTGCCGACCTTCCCGCCGCGCTTGCGGCCGGAGGTGAGCATCCAGCTCACCAACTCATCCACGTCCTCCTCTGTGACGTCCTGGAGCCGCTTCCCGCCGAGCCGCTCCCGCACTGGCAGCAGCGCGTCGGCGTAGTTGGCGGCGGTGGCCTTCTCGACGTCGACCGTCGTGGACTTCAACCAGGTGTCCAACCAGGCCGACACGGTGGTCTTGTCCGGCCCGACGAACGTCCCCTCGTCGGTCTGGTGCTTGACCTTGGCGTACTCGGCGCGGGCTTCCTTCTTGGTGTCGTAGGTCTTGGTCAACTGCCTACGCTTGCCGGTCGTCGGATCACGCCCGATGTCGATCACAAACCGGTACCTCGTCGTACCGTCCTTCAACTCGATCTTCTTGATCGGGTCCCCCACTGCGGTGGTGCTCCTTCGTTATCGGTCCCCCTCGGGTGGACCCAGAGGGGGCAACAGGCCAAGCTCACGAGCTCTGCGGATGTATCTCGCCACCTGCGGGCGGGAGCGGTTCATCGTGTGCCCCACCATGACCGCGGGCGATTTGCTGCCTGCCGCCAGAGCCTCGGTGTAGATCTGTGCCGCCGTGTGCGCGTCCCGGTCGGCCTGGCTGAGGCCGTCCGGCACCGGTGCCGGACGGCTGGGTACGGCGCGTTCGCGATGCTCGGGCGGCAACGTCGCCAACCACTCCTCGCGAACTGAAGCTGGCACCACCGCCGCGTTCATCGCTTCCCGCAGCAGTTGGTCGACCAGTACCTGCCTCAACACCGAGGTGGTGATCGGTGACCGGCTGTTCGACCTGACGCTCAGCTCGACGATCACTGGCCCTGCGTCCGCCGTGACCTGAACTTCGATGCTCACGACCGCCGGGGGGTCGCCGAGCTGGATGTGGGCATCGAAGAAGGCGGGCACAGCGGTGTCGGGGCCGGCGGGCAGGTATCCCCTGGACTCCACAGGCTCGACCGACACCCAGTCGATCCGGAAGTTCTTCGGCAGGCGAGGCACGACAGAACGATACGCATCCCTTCATGAGCGCTTACACCACGTGACGATAGGGCAGTGACAGTGACATGTCAACGCAAAGCGTCTATCTTGGCGGCATGAACACGGGGGGATTGAGGCTCGCGGACCGCGTTGCGGAGCTGCGCGAGTGGATCACAACTGGGTATGCGCGCGACCTACGTGTCGCTGCTGGACTGAGTCAGGCACTGGCGGCTCAGGACTGCGAAGTAACGGCGTCCACAGTGCACCGTTGGGAGACCGGTAGCCGACTGCCTCGTGGCCGCAACATCACCGCGTACCACGCCTTCCTGGCTCGCTTGGTCGAGCGGGAGCGGCAAGGGGGCGAGTCCGATGGGGAGTAGGCAGGAGGCTGAACGGCGTCCGACCCTGGCGGAGATCAAGGCGACGTGGCCGCCCGCCGTGGACGTCCCGACAGCGGCAACGGCGTTCGGGATGAGCCGCAGCAAGGCGTACGACCTCGTCGCCCGCGACGAGTTCCCCGCCAAGGTGGCCAAGTACGGCGGCCGGATCATGGTGATCACGGAGTCGCTCGTGCGCGCACTGTCCGCGGGGGACTGACGTCATGGCTGAGTTCGGGGGACAAACTTCGCCTGGCGCGCACGACGAACCACCGACCCGGCGCCTGCGATTGAGGTCCGTGCACGAGATCGACATCAGGCAGACGCGGTTCGCGTGGCGGGACTACCTACCCGTCGGCGAGGTCGCCCTACTGGTCGGCAAACCTGGCATCGGCAAGAGCACGGTCGTCGTGGACCTGGCGGCCAAACTGACCACGGGACAGCTCGACGGCGACTTCACCGGCGAGCCGCAGCACGTCCTCTACTCCATCACGGAGGACTCGGTGCGGACACCAACGGGCAGCGCACTGAACGGGACCGACTGCGCGACCTCGTCACGGCTGAGGCCGCCGAGGCTGCTAACGAGGTCGGGTTCGTACTGGGCTTGCGCCGCCGTGGCGTGCTGGTCGCCGCCTACCCCGAGACTGGGCCAGTCACCGGCTACAAAGTCGCACTACGGCCCGAGCAGCAAGCCGCCGAGCAGGACCTCCCAGAACCCGAGCCGCTGTGGTTCGCCGGGTCGACCCTGCGCCGCGACCTGTCCTTGCCGCGGCTACGCGCCCGCTGGGCCGACTCCAGACCACTACCCGTCAGCCGACAGCAGACGCTGTGGCGTGACATCGTCGACCAGCCCGTCGGTCCACAGGATCTTGCTGGCGGAACAAGCGAGCAGACCTTGCGACGGGAACTGGACCGGGCCCGCACCGCGGTGGAAGTCGCCATCGGCGCCGCAGAGGGTGCGGTTCCGGCACCGGACCTGGACCAGCGTACCTGGCACCTGTTCGTCGAGCGCTCCGCCGACCTGTTAGCCGTAGTCCGACCCTACGACTCGCACAACCTCCTGGACGAAGTCCACGACCAGCTCACCCGCGCCGCCCAACTTCCCCGCACCGTCCCGACGGCCGAGTTCACGGCGTCGCCAGGTGCGAAGCAGTCGTCTGTTTCGGCCATTACCGCCCAGGAGGCGCTGCGAATGCTGGGCGACGCCGCCCGCATCGCCGCCCGCGCCCGCGATGTCACCCCGGTCGTCTTGGCCGTGGTCGTTGTCGCCGTTTTGGGCATCATCACGGCCTGTACGCGATCGCGGAGTGTCACGCTATCCGCGAGGCCGCCCGCCACCAGCTCGCCGCCGCCATCACTGTTATGGAGGAACACCCGGCCCGCGACGACCTTCCGCAACCCAAGCGACCACGTCAACATCTGTCCAGCACGATGACTCCAGCTGCAGCTCGACCGAGTCCAACGCCGCTTCCCGGCACCAAACCGGCACGCCTACAGCGACCAACACCGCTCGCTCCGACCGGACGCACATGGCCTTCCCGGTGATCCGGGCGGCGCAAGACGACGTATGAAGACGTGAGGTCACCGCAAGCGGCCAGCTCTACAATCGGTGCCGCCACTCAGACGGGTGATGTTGCGGTGGACTGGAGTGACTACTCCACGTCAGCGCAGACCAGGCACAACGCTTGCTGTGGCTGGCTACAACCCACCTCACTGCTGTTCTGGCCTCAATGAGCGTGTTGATCTGGATGGGTGAACGGTCCTCGACAGTTCACACTGATGTCGGCTACACAACGTGCCTTCGAGGCACGACGATGGCGATCATGACAGATGGCGCGAGCCGCTCGTTGAACGGTGTGGCGATCTTGGACGCGAACCGGGCGAAGTCGCGGTTCGGCATCGCTTACGTTCGTGCGGTGTGCAGCCAGGCTGGGGCGGGCTTCCAAGAGGGCAGTCCAGATGAAGACGTGCTCGCAATTGACGGAAGCATCGAATTCGAAATGGCACCTGCGCGGGTGCAGGTGAAATGCACCGGACAGTTCCGCATCAAGGGGGGATCGACGGCGACTTGGCCGATTGAAGAGTCCTGGCTCCGGCACTGGAAGCGCTCTGGAGTTCCGGTTTACTTCATTCTGGTGATCGTTGATCCGGATGATCAAGTGTCATGGCTACAGCACCAGGATGACGCAACGCTACATCGTGCGGCTGCCTTCTGGACCCGAGTGGATACGCTCGCTGATGGACAGAACATCGTTGTCCCCAAGTCCCAGCGGTTGACAGCCGACACGCTGCAGTTGTGGGCGGAGGAGGTCGAGGCTAGCTTCGTCGCGTCGAGAGGGGGCGGTGTGGTTGCGTGACACCATCGTCTTACCGACGGCAGTCGACCTGGTGAGCTACCTCAGGACCCATGGGTGGTCGTCTAGTCCACCCGGCCCGGGTGGCACGCTCTGGGTGAAGGGCGAGGTCCGTATCGGCGTGCCGCACGAGCTGGATGACCTGCTGATCGGCTCAGTAGTGTCCAGGCTCGCTCGGGCCGAGCGGCGCGACGTGAAGACGACCGCCGACGCGGTGCGGTACGTGCGGTTCGACGTGGCGCACCTAAGAGCGGTGAACGACTATCGCATCATCGACAAGATTCCGCTCGAAACGGCGACGAAGCTGATCGGTTCTGCGCGGACGATGCTACGTGCCACCGCGACGACGGCGCGATTAGAGCGTGCTCAGATCGGAGGTAGTTATTCCCGAATCGGTGATGATGTTGTCCGTGAAGCGTTCATGGGACATACCGAGCGGGGCTCGTTTATCATTCCGGTGCTAGTGCCAATTCCGGAACCCGAGCAGCCGGACCCTGGGCAGCCGACGTTGTACGACGAGCATGAAGATCCCATTCGGTACAAGGCTGCTTCCGAGCCCTTCGAGCGTCGTGTCGTGCGGACCTTCGCCCAATCGATGCAGGCTGTGCATGACATCGTCGTCGAGCCTGGTCGAACGCCGAACACCGATCAAATGCACGAACTGGTGTATCGAGGTGTGAGTCGGGAGTTCTGCACAGCACTGGTGAATGTCCTAGATGAGAGTGCGATCGGGGAATTTGAGACCACTGTCGACTGGGCGCCGGTGGTGCCTGCGCCGGATACGATGCCACGGCAGGTGTCGATTAGTGCGGAAGCCGTCGACCTCGTCCGGTCGCTCGCCGAGCGGTTGCGACAGCAGAAAGCGCCCTCCAAGCAAATGTTCTCCGGCACCATCGTTCAGTTTCGGCATGAGGATCATGACGATCCTTTCGGAGAAATCGCCGTGTCGACCATGCGTCGAGGCCGGCCATCGGAGGTCAGGGTACGACTCCCACTCGAGGACTACCGCAAAGCCTGGGAATGGCACAATGCAGGCCGCGCCGTTCTGGTCGAAGGACTCATCCGTCGCTCACCCGGCAAGCCAGGTATCGTGGACGATCCGGCTCGTTTCCAGCCACTCGACGAGTTGATGTTGCCGGGCTCGGTCTAGCTTTCCAAATTTCCGATACGTGTAGCGGCGGGACCTATGAGGATCAGGTCAACCACCGGCCTAATGAAGTCGTCCAGCCATCGACTACTTGTTTGACTGGTGGGACAGTCGGTGTTCGGCCACGCTCGGTCGAGGTGTTGGGTGAGTGGCTCCCTCACTCTCGTTTGGCAGACCCGCAGTTGTGCGGACTCGGTGCGCCGGCTACCTCGTTGGAGTAACAAGCGCGGCGTGGAGTCGATACCGAACATCGGAGGTGCGCAGTGTATGTCCAGACTTGCATCAAAGGTGTGCACGGGATCGACGACACGGAGGCGAAGGACGTCCTCGACGGCAGCGGGATCCAGTGCGGCTGGTGGCGACGCGTCGGGGCGATCACGCCTCGGGAGGTCGCAGAGCGGCTGACTTCGGCCGACCTGGAACTGCACGTCAACGCTTATAGCAGGCCGCACCCGACACGACCCGGGCTGGTGAGTGAGGAGACGCCGTTCATTTCCCTCGCCGCGGGTGCGGTGGAACGGAACACCTTCCTCAAGACCAACCTCGTCTACCCCGCGCACCTCACAGCGCTTCAGTTCGCGAGTGACTTCGGCCGATTGCGCGGCGACTGCTACCTGTTCTACTGCTGGGTGGTCGTCGGTCTCACCCCGGCCGTGCCGGTGGAGCACCTCGCCGAGGAAGTGCGCGAGCTGACCACCTATCGCCGATATTCTCACTACCAGTTGGAGGGCGAGGTGACTGCCAAGGTCATCGTCCCCGCGAGCCAGATCCACCGCTACGAGAAGTATACGATCTCTGACGATGGTTCGGGCGGCATCGACCTGCGCTTGGTGGAGTCGGTCGTCAATCCGGCTTATGTCGACCCCTCCGCGGTCGTGAGCATCAGAAGCGCGTTCTGACATGGCGGACTTCGGATTCGGCGATGAAGAGGTGCTCGACGCGCTCGGTGTGTCGGCGCGAGCGCTCCGAGGGCAGGCTGATTTCCACGCCGCGTACGCTGTCGCGCTCTCCCGAGCCCGCCCTTCCGACCCGGTGTGGGGAGCCCTGGTCTCGCGTGATGACCCTTGGCGCAGCGCGGCACTGCGGGCCTCGGCCTACCGCATGGCCGCACAGTACGCAGCTCTCGTCGACCCGACGGCCGCCGCACGCCTAGCCTTCCGTGCCAGCATCGCCTATCTGGAGGCGGGCCTGCCGTTCGGCGCGATGGTGGCCGTCGGGCTGATGGGCAGGCGAGCGGCCGTCACCGGCGCCTTGGTCGATCGCATCCGGGCGATGACAACCGGTTTCTCGGCGTTGGACCCGGTTCAACGCGTGTACCTCCTGCTCACGCTCGTCGGCCATCCAGTACTCGCTGACAACTTCGAGAGTGCGGTTCCCGACGTGGCACGAAATCTTGCGGCGCACGGACTGCACCCGGTAGGAGCCCACGGTGTTCCTCTCGCCGACCACTTCGAGTTGGCTCTCGCCCTTTTCCGCACGGGCCGTCGGCCGGATCTGGTCGCGCCGGTCGATGACGTCGAAGGCCCGGAGGTCTTCGACCATCTCGTGGCGATAGGTCGGCGGCGTGCGGCGGCGCTGCGCGTCGCACAGGGCAACGACTACCTCTGGAGGAACGCCGCCGCGCCGGTCGATCTGGTCGACCTGGAGGAGGTGTCTATGACGGGACTGATCTTGAACAGGCTCGGCGGGCGGAGGTGGCTCGACTCGGCGATCCGCGAGGAGGAGCCGCTGGTCCGGATCCCCCTTCTGGTGGCACAGGGCTTGCGTTCGGCCTTGGCGGATGCCCGCGTCTTTGATAGCGAACCGTTCGGGCCGCAGCGTTTCAGTGAAGGAGAGAACGGTGAGGATGTACATTGAGTGGGCTGCGGAGGCGTCGTCAGACCCCGCTTGGCATCGGGTGCTGACCGCAGTGCCGTCGTTGTTATGGCCGTTGTTGGTCCTGCTCGTGCTCTTGCTGTTCCGCCGCGAGATCCGGAGCAAACTTTCTGACATCACCTCCTTCAGCACCTCCGTGTTCGAGGCGACGTTCGCCGAGACGTTGAAAGACGCGCAGCCGGACGTTCAGGTGCCGACCGCAGATCGGCTGGGTGCGGTCGCCCGAGCGGAACGAGCGCGTGAGAGGTGTGCCGGGAAGCGGCTCCTGTGGGTGGACGACCACCCTGGGAACAACCATGTTCTGGGCGACGTGTTGGAGCGGTTACTCGGTGTCGACATCGCCTATTCGCTGAGCACTGCCGAGGCGATGCGGTCGTTGCTCGCCGACACCGGGTTCACCATGGTCATCAGCGACATGGCGCGAGGTGATGATCCAGAGGCAGGTGCGCATCTGATCCGGCTGATGAAGGCCGAGCACGTCCATCGACCGACAGTCGTCTATTGCGGTGAGGAGCGTCCTGTGCCGCCTGGGGCGTTCGGGCTGACCAATAGGCCCGACGAGTTGCTGCACCTGGTCATCGACGTCTGCGAACGAGACTGGGCGCGGGCCTCGACCCGTGGGTGAGCGCAGGCTGAGAGTGGCCGCTGCAGCCCTGGACGAACACGACCGGCATCGTGACAGCCGCCCGCGCAGGCGGCGTGATCAGGAGTAATGCGGCGAGCAACGCACGCCTGTGAGGTGAGGTCGGTGATGTGGCCGGTGCGGCGGCGGAGCGGAGGCGCTGCTTGCCGACTGTCAGCGGGTGCTCGGATCCGACACCAACACCCGACCACCCGCGATAACCTCGCCTACTGGCAGGAAAGCTTGCCTGCGACCGGTCGAAGCATGTTGGCCTGCCGATTCACAGCGCTGGAGTCCACCGCCAGGGTCGCGTCTCACCCCCACGCAGGCAGGCGACACGGAGGTTGGCCTCCGCTCGGGCGTCGGAGTTTTCGGCTGCGCGTTGGGCGACGTAGGACGCCATGCGTAGTTCGCGGATGTCGCGGAGCAGTTGGAAACCGGGCCAGTCGGTGACGTCGTGGCCGTAGCGGTCGCAGAAGTCGTGGTAGTCCTCGGCGGTGATCCAGTTGAAGCTGGTGTGCTTGATGGCGGTGCTGACTAGGTCCCACTCGAATGGCCCGACGGAGCAGCGTTCGAGGTCGAGCAGGACCACTTGGCCGTCGTCGGTCGCGACGACGTTGCCGACCCAAGCGTCACCGTGAACCACGCAGTGCGGCAGTCCGGCGGGGAGTTCGGCATAGCTGGCCTGTAGTGAAGCCAGGCGTTGGCGAAGCCAGTTTAGGTCCGTGCCAGTAAGGGTTCGGGCAGCGTCGATGCGCTCGCTTAGCCGGACGAAGGGGTCGAGGGCGGCGAAGGGAACGTCGCTCGGGACGGGTAGATCGTGGAGTCGGCGGATCGCCGTGGCGACTTCGGCCGGAGTGCCGTGGCGGTGAGGAGGAAGCTCCTCCCAGAAGGTCACGGGACTTCACCCCGGATGTTGGACACGGGGTTATGCGGCTGAGGTCAGCGTAGCCGGTGTCGGGGTGAGGGTGTTCTCGTAGTCGATCGGGG
>NZ_JBIVUG010000033.1:0-9942 GCF_044757065.1 Actinosynnema sp. NPDC091369
TCGTCGGTCAACACCACAGCGGCCACCGGCCGACCCGTCCGAGCCATCGGACAAATCTACACTTACTCAACGAATTTCAGGCGCAGGACACTAGTTGCGCGGTGCGCAAGGCAGACTCCTGTTCTCGGCGGGGCACGCCGAGTCATCGGTGCGGAGAAAGGGAGAACTGCGCTCGCGGAGCGGTGCTCGACGCGAACGCGGGGGGACCGATGATCACAGGAAGTACAACATCGCCGACCACCATAGCCCGAAGATCCACGTCATGCCATGTGACCGGCGACACATTCCCATTCCACCCGACCGAGGGTTTGAGTCGTCTAGACTCAAACTATGTTCACCAGGGACGAAGCGCTCGACAAGGTCGAACGGGCGGGCTCCGCGGCCGACCTGTTCGGCCCGGTCGACCCCGACCCCGGCCGGCGCAAGGAAGCACAGCGGCTCTACCTGAAGCTGGCCGCCGTGCTGCACCCCGACCGCGTCGGCCCGCACGACACCAGGGCGCACGCCGCGTCCGCGGAACTGACCCGGCTGCACCACGAGTGGCTGCACGCGGCGCCCGTCGAGCTGCGCACCGACCGGGCGACCTACCGGATCACCGAGCGGCACGCGGTCGGCAGCGTCGCCAACGTCTACCGCACCGACGGCCCGCACGTGGTCAAGGTCGTGCGCAACCCCGCGCTCAACCCGCTGCTGCACGCCGAGTGGGACGCCCTGCGCCGCCTCGACCGCTTCACCGACGAGCACCGCTGGCTGCGCCCCTACTACCCCCGGCCGGTCGACACCTCCGGCGACGTGGCCCGCGGCTCCCGCGCGTTCACCGTCCTCGCGCCGCTGGTGGACGGGTTCGTCACGCTCGCCGACGTGCGGCGGGCGTTCCCGCGGGGCCTGGACGGCCGCGACTACGCCTGGATGCACCGCCGGCTGCTGCGGGCGGTCGCGGGCGCGCACCGGATCGGCCTGGTGCACGGCGCGATCGTCGCCGACAACGTGCTGATCCACCCCGAGCAGCACGGCGTCGTGCTCGCCGGCTGGACGTTCGCCGTCAGCGCGGGCGAACGGCTGCTCGCCACCGACCGGACCACCGCCTACCCGCCGGAAGTCCACGACGGACGACCGGTCACCCCGGCCACCGACGTCCACATGGCGCACGCGCTCATGCGGGACCTCCTGGCCGACACCGAAACCGCGCAGCTCCGGTTCGCCCGCGGCTGCACGCAGGACGACCCGACCCGGCGGCCCGACGCCGCCGACCTGCTCACCGAGTACGACGACCTGCTCGAAAACCTCTACGGCGAGCGGACCTTCCGCCCGTTCGCCCTCCCCGGAACAGGAGCCTGACCATGGGACACGGCAAGTGGGACGACAACGCCTACGCGGCGGCCAAGACCTTCCGCGCCGCCAAGGGCATCGACGACTTCGGCTACACCGCCGCGCTGCGGTCGCGCCCGTCGAAGGAGTGGAAGGCCGACCCGTCGCTGGACCCGAAGGGCGTGGTGGCGCGCGAGTGCCGCGACTCGCCCGACCACGCCGACTCGACGCCCATCGCGGTGCTGTTCGACGTCACCGGCTCGATGGGCCGCGTGCCGCAGATCATGCAGCGCAAGCTCGGCAAGCTGCACGGCCTGCTCCAGCGCAAGGGCTACCTCACCGACCCGCAGCTGATGTTCGGCGGCATCGGTGACGCCGACAGCGACCGCGTGCCACTTCAGGTCGGCCAGTTCGAGTCGGACAACCGCATGGACGAACAGCTGCGCACCATCTTCCTGGAGGGCAACGGCGGCGGCCAGAAGAGCGAGTCCTACGAGCTCGCCGCCTACTTCGTCGCCCGGCACGTCGTCACCGACGCCTGGCAGAAGCGCGGCCGCAAGGGCTACCTGTTCCTCATCGGCGACGAGCTCAACAAGCCCCGCCTGGAAGCCCGGCACATCCGCCGCATCATCGGCGACGACGTCAAGCAGGACATCGACCCGGCCTCGATCTACCGGGAGCTCAGCCGCAAGTGGCACGTCTACTTCGTGCTGCCGAACCAGTCGTCGTACTACCACGACCAGGACATCGCCGACCACTGGCGCGACCTGCTCGGCCAGCGCTTCCTCAAGCTCGACGACCCCGGCGCGGTGTGCGAGCTGATCGCCGCCACCATCGGCATGGAGGAACGCGTCGTGGACCTGGACCAGGCGATGGTCGACCTGGCCGAGGTCGGGTCGGTCGCCGAGAGCCGGGCCGTCGGCAAGGCGCTGGTCCACGTCGGCGGCACGACCGTCGCCACCACGACCGCTCCCCCGCGGCTGGACGGCCCCGACGACGTGACGCTGACGTGATGGACGGGCACATCATCGTCGTCGGCCTCGGGTTCGGCGACGAGGGCAAGGGAGCGGTGGTCGACGCGCTGTGCCACGACGGCCCGGTCACGTCGGTGGTCCGGTTCAACGGCGGCGCGCAGGCCGCGCACAACGTCGTCGTCGGCGACCGGCACCACACCTTCAGCCAGTTCGGGTCCGGCACGCTCGCGGGCGTGCCGACCCACCTCTCCCGGCACGTCCTGGTCGAACCGATCGCCCTGGCCGGCGAGTCCCGCGAACTGGCGCAGCTGGGCGTCACCGACCCGCTGCGCCTGCTGTCCGTCGACGCCGACGCCCTGCTCACCACCCCGATCCACGTCGCCGCCAACCGGGCCCGCGAGGACGCCCGCGGCCACGCCCGGCACGGCTCGTGCGGCAAGGGCATCGGCGAGACCGCCTGGTACGGGCTGCTCGCCGACAGCGGCGCGGCACCCGGCGACGTCGTGGAGGGCCAAACCGTCCTCGGCGCGCCGGGCGCACCGCCCACGGTCGGCGACTGCGCCCACCCCGCCGTGCTGCGGGCCAAGCTCGACGCCCTGGCCCGGTTCTACGCGCCGCTGATCGGCGACGGCCCGTCGGTGGACGACCTCGTCGCGCTCTACCGGGACTTCGCGGGCGCGGTCCGCGTCACCACCGGCGACGAGGTGGGCCGCCTGGCCGACCGCGGCCGGCTGGTGTTCGAAGGCGCGCAGGGCGTCCTGCTCGACCAGTGGCGCGGCTTCCACCCCCACACCACGTGGTCCACCGTCACCCCCGACAACGCGCGCGCCCTGCTCGGACACCGCCACGCCACCGTGATCGGCGTGACGCGGACCTACCAGACCCGCCACGGCGCGGGACCGTTCCCCACCGAGGACCACCGGGTGCTCGCGCGGTTCCCCGAACGCCACAACGACACCGGCCGGTACCAGGGCGCGTGGCGGGCCGGGCACCTCGACGCCGTGCTGCTGCGCTACGCGATCGACGCCTGCGGCGGCGTCGACGCCCTCGCCGCCACCCACCTCGACGCCCACGACCTGAAGGTGGCCACCGCCTACGACCGACCCCTGCCCGACACCGACCTGACCGCGTTCCTCACCCGCCGCACACCGACCCTCGTCGACCTGCCCGACCCGGTGACCTGGCTCGAAGCACACCTGGGCGTACCGGTGGCGATCACCGGCGCCGGACCGGACCGGACCCACTACGCGGTGCGCACACCCGTGCCGCGCTGAGTGCGGGACAATCCCACCATGATCGAGTCGACACCGGTGTCGGTGGACGTGCTGGCGTTGCGCTTCGACCCCACCGCGCGCGCCGTGCTCCTCGGCATCGCACCCCGCGCGCTCGACCCCTTCGCGGGCGACCTCGCCCTGCCCGGCGTGCTGCTGGGCAAGGGCGAACGCCTGCGCGACGCCGCACGCCGCGCGGTCACCGGCAAGCTCGGCGTGCCGGAGGCCGCGATCTCCGCCTCCGGCCAGCTGACCACGTTCGACGAACCGTCCCGCGACCCGCGCGGCCCCACGCTCTCCATCGCCCTGTGGGCCACCATCGACCCCGCCCGGCTCACCGACGGCGGCCCGACGTGGACACCGCTGGCCGACGTCCCACCGCTCGCGTTCGACCACAACCGCATCGTCCGCGACTGCCGCCCCCTCCTGGCCGACCACCTCTGGCGCGACACCGCGTTCACCGCCGGACTGCTGGGCCGCGAGTTCACCACCGCCCAAGCCCTCGACGTCACCGAGTCCCTGACCGGGGACCGCCCCTACCCCGCCAACCTCGGCCGCACCATGGAACGCGTCCCCGGCCTGGAACGCACCGCGCAGCACGCCGCCGCCCTGCCCAAGGGCGGCCGCCCGCCCTCGGTCTGGCGCTGGACCACCTGAACCCGGCGGTCGCACCACGCGACAGCGCCGTCTTCGATCGTGTGACGGCAATGCCACGACGGGTGACACCCCCGAGGTCTCCTTGAACCGCGTGACGACCACGACCGACGATGCCTCGAAGGGGGACGGCGAACACACCTGGAGCGCCCGATGCCACTCAAGGCACAGATCGCGGATCTGTCACGCTTCCAACAACTCCTGATCGGCACCTGGACCAACCAGGACCTGCCCGGCACCGGCAAGGGCGGCCCGAACAGCCCGTACTCCTACAACGTCATGCCCCTGCCGCAGCAGTCACCCCAGAACGGCATGGACCTCGGGTACATCCTCAAGAACTTCACCTACTACGAGACCATCCAGTTCAAGGGCACGACCGACATCGCGAGCCCCGTCGAGGCGCCCAACCGGGGCGGCACCTACCAGCAGTCCCCGTACGTGGTCTTCTACGACCAGCAGATCCGCTTCGCCGAAGGCCCCGGCATCGGCACCATCGTCCACGAGGAGAACGGGGCCTGGCTCCACCTGCACACCGAGAAGCAGCAGATCGGCCCCTACCCCTACCCGACGGACAACCCCGCCCTCGAACCCGGCGACCCCGAACCACAACCCCCGACCCAGACGGTCTGCAAGCAGATCTCCGTGCCGCACGGCGTCTCCGTCCTGGCCCTCGGCGACTGCCAGGACGGCCTCTTCGCACCGCTCATCCCCAAGGCAGCCCCGCCCCTGCCGACCCCCGGCGGCCTCGACACCACCCCGTACGGCGACACCCTCGCCACCCCGGACAACTACCAGAACCCCCAACCCGCCCTCACCGGCCAGATCACCCTGCCCCTGCAAGCCGCGATCCTCGACCTCGTCGCGGCAGGCCACGGCATCAGCAACTACATCCACTGCCAGGTCGACACCGGCAACGGCGGCGCGGTGATGAACATCCCCTTCGAGAAGCGCCGGGCGGCCATCGTCGGCTACGGCGCGGACTACTGGCTCATGTCGCTCGACGGCGGCAACAACTACGACATCCTCGCCTACACCCAAAGGATCGTGCTCGAAATCCTGATCGGTGACGTCACCTACACCTTCCCGCACCCGACGTCCAACGTCCTCACCCGGGCGGAAACCGTGTGACGCCGCCGCGGACCGCGTCGACCACCCTGGACGACGCGGTCCGTCGAACCGCTAGCCGCGGCGCACGCCGAGGTCCTCCGGCATCTGGTCGCTGATCAACCACAGCACGCTGTTGTCCCCGCCCAGCGCCGGGAAGTGCGGCAACACCCGCTCGCACAACTCCTTCAGGTGCCGGGTCATCGACACGCCCTCCGGGAACTCGTAGTACTCGAACGTGGGCGCGGCCTGCATCCCCCGGTAAGGCCCCTCGGTGATCGGCGTCCGCACCAACTCCTTGATCACCCCGAACAACAACCCCTGCATCGCCGCGATGAAAACGCGCTCCAACCCGTAACGCGGACTGGTCGCACCCGGCTTCACATCGTTCCCCGAGGTGTCGTACAGCTCGTCCAGCAGCGCCAGCACGTAGGTGTACGCGGCGCACCCCAACCGCCCCAGGTCCCGGACCGGCCCCTCCGGGTAATCGGCCACCCGCGGGTTCTCCGGCACCTCGTGCACGTCACCGATCAACTCCCAACCCTCGGCGATGCGCTTGAACTTCACGTAGTGCGGAGCCTCGAACAACCCCGTCGCCAGGTCCTGCGCCGGGTTCGCCGGATCGATCGGCACCTCCTGCTGGTCCGGGTCCATGCCCTCACCCTGCTCCACGATCACGTTGATCGCGGTGAGCGCCGAGTGCAGGTCGTGCACGATGATCGGCGCGCCACCACCACCCTCGTTCCAATAGGTGTTGGTGTACTGCAAGTCCACCCGGTTGTGCCGGAACAGCTCCAGCTCCCGCTCCCCCGGCGGCCCCAACCGGGTCGGCACCGTCGGGTCCACACCGCACAACCGCTGGAACCCGTCGAAGATCGCCTTGTAGAACTGGCCGATCGTCTGGTACTCCCCCGACTCCGCCGGCGCGCCCACCTTCGCCGGCAGCTCGAGCGGCATGAACACGTCCGCCACCAGCTCCGTCGTCAACGGCGCCAGCTTCAACTCCAGCAGCGGCACCCGGTGCAACATCGGAGACGGGAACGTCGGCACGAACTCCTCGTGCCGGAACCTGATGTGGTCACCGCGCCCGATGGCCACGATCAGGTTCCGCACCAGCGACAGGTGCAGCATCTCCTCGATCACGATGCTCTTGATCAACCGGAACGCGCCCGGCCCCGCCGACCACTGCGACACGTTGTCCGTCTTGATCGAGTACGCCGCGTACAGGTACAGCGGGATCGTCGACATCTCCAGCCGGGCCGCGTCGTACAGGTGCGAGAACAGCTCGTCGACCGAATCGATCGGCTTGTCCGCCTTCGGCGGCCGGTACCCCGTGGGCACCGCGTGGG
Organism: Actinosynnema sp. NPDC091369; assembly: GCF_044757065.1. NCBI lineage: Bacteria > Bacillati > Actinomycetota > Actinomycetes > Pseudonocardiales > Pseudonocardiaceae > Actinosynnema > Actinosynnema sp. NPDC091369. The sequence continues at coordinate 6,661 of NZ_JBIVUG010000033.1, forward strand.
TGGTGGTCATCGGTGCGACGTCCTTCCGTTGATTCCGACGATCAGTCGTTCGGCCATCCAGGCGCGCAAGCACGCGTCGGTCCCCCCGGCGTCCAACCCCGCGTCACGACCGGCCCGACCCACCGGCGTGCCCGACCGCAACGCCGCCAACAACCGGAAGCGCGGCTCGTCGAACTCCGCCACGGTCACCACGAAGTCGGTGCGCGCCACCACCAACCGGACCTCCGCCGGACCCGGCAACGGCGGGTCCTGCCCGGCCCGCACCGCGACCGCGAACCGGTGCACCGGGAACCCCACCCGAACCAACCTCAAACACTCCACAGTGGACACCACCGTGCCCGCCCACCCCCGCTCACCCGACCCCGGCGCGGCCGGCGGCGGCTCGCGGAACTCCGCACCACCCGCGGAGTGCGCCTCGGCGAACGCCCGCTCGAACCGGACCACGTCGACCAGCAAGTCGATCCAGGGCTCCCGCACCCCCGACACCACATCCGGCCGACCGGCGGACAGGTGATCGGCGAACCCCGCCCCGAGCGCCTCCAACGTGTAGCTGCGCGACGGACAGGACCGCAGGTACTCCCCCGCGAACTCCTCGAACAGCTCCGCACCGAGCAGGTGCCGCGCCACCGGGTAGTGCGCAGCCAGGCAGTCGACCAACCGCGAGCGGTACCCGCGCTGGTAGATCGCCAACCGCCGCGCCGCCGACAGCCGCGCCGTCCCCACCACCACGTCCGCCACCCCACCGGCACCCGCCGGGTCCAGGATCGCGCCCTGCAACCAGCCCTGAAGCCGGCGCAGCCCCTCAGCCGACACGAGCCGTCCGCTCCCGCGCCTTGGCCAGCTCGGCGGTCACCACCGGGAACGGCGGCACCCGGTCGTCCCACTCGACCAGCGCCGTCACCGACGGCAGCAACCCGGTCGTGAACTCGTACAGGTCCCACACCGCATCGGCCACCGGCCGGTCGTGCGTGTCGATCAGGTGCGTGCCACGATCCGCGTGCCCCGCCAGGTGCAGGTACACGACCCGGTCGGCCGGCAGTGCCCGCACGTACTCGTACGGGTCGAACTCGTGGTTCACCGCCGACACGTAGACGTTGTTCACGTCCAGCAACAACCCGCACCCGGACTCCTCCGCCAACCGGGCCAGGAACTCGCACTCCGACACGGTCGACTCCGCGAAACCCAAGTACGTGCTCGGGTTCTCCAGCACCAGCGGACGCTCCAAGACGTCCTGCGCCACCCGAACCCGGCGCACGACGTGGCGCAACGACTCCTCGGTCAGCGGCAGCGGCAGCAGGTCGTGCGTGTTCAACCCCAGCACACCCGTCCAGCACAGGTGGTCCGACACCCACGCGGCCCCCACACCACCCGCCAACCGCCCCACCCGGCGCAGGTAGTCCAGGTCCAGCGGATCGGTGCTCCCGATCGACAGCGACACCCCGTGCAGCACCACCGGGAACCGCTCGGCGACCTGGTCGAGCAGGTACCGGGCATAACCACCGTTGTCCAGCACGTTCTCCGTGATGACCTCGAACCAGTCCACCCCGGACGGCCCCCGCAGCACGTCGGCGGCGTGACGCGAGCGCAGACCGACGCCGAAGCCCAGCTCCGGCAGGCCGAGCCGGACGGGCGCCGCCATCAGGTGCGGCCCACGTAACGCGGCAGCACGCCGGTCCCCCCGCCTTGCGGCGACTTCCCCGCCTTCCCCGTCTTGCGGGCCTTCCCGGCCTTCCCCGTCTTGCGGGCCTTCCCGGCCTTCCCCGCTTTCCCGGCCTGCTCCGTCACGATCGGCCGCGATGTCAGGGAGGCGAAGAGCTGCGAGCGATCCGTCTCGTAGTCGGGCACCTTGTCGTTCGGGTAGCCCGCGCCGGGCGCCGGGTCGAACGCGACGCCCGCCTCCCACATGCGCGCCTCGAACCGGGTGCGCGCCAACTTCCACACGCTGGTGCCCTTGAACGGGCCCGCCGACGCCACCCGGCACTCGTTGATCGGGCTCGCGCAACTGCCGTTGGCGCTGCACGACTGCTCGCCCGGCTTGGTCTGCTCGAACTCGCTGCCCGCGTACCCGCAGCCGCCCTGGCCCCGGCACTGGTTGTCGCCGTGGCAGACGTGCAGCGCCGTGGCGCAGGTGCCCGCGCCCGGCAGCTTCGCCTGACCGGACTCGTCGTGCCCCTTGCAGGCGTTCAACCCCATGCACACGTGCAGTTCGAGCACCGGCGCGGACGTGGTCATGCTCTCCCGCGGACCACCGGCCTCGTGGCTGCTCTCCCGCAGCTGCCTGCCCGCCGGACCACCGGTCAGGAACAGCGCCGCCTGGTCCGCCGACATCCCGTCGTGGCCGTTGCCCTCACGTCGATCGTGCGTGCTGCCCATCTCCGCGACCACCTTCCCCGAGGGGGCACCCGGTTCCGCGCGGAACCGGTCCCATCCCTTCTACACCGCCGGTATCCCGGCAGCCGGGTCAATCGCCACCCCGCCCCGTTCGGGAAGCCAACGTCACCGGTACGAGGTCGAGTGCCATCACGGTCGGTTGCCACGCTGGTGTCGACGCGGGCAAGGCGAGCCGCGATCGAGCATTTATTTCGGTCAACACTGAAGTAATCATGAGTACGAAGTAAGCGGAAGTCTCGATCGTCCCTCGAACGGGTACTCCCCGGTCGTCCATCCGACCAAGGAGGCCGAGATGCACCCGCTCCCCATCCCCTTCGCGCCGTGGGTGTGGCGCAACGTCGACGAGCTGCTCGACGGTCGCGACACCGACTCCCCCGAGGCCGGTGAGGCCACCCGGTCCCCCGAGCGGCACGACCGGCCGGACATCGGCCTGCTCGGGTACGAGGTCGAGGCGCTCGACGGCGCGATCGGCGAGGTCGACCAGTCCAACGCCCGGGTGCCCGCCGACTGCCTGCTGGTCGACGCGGGCACGTGGTCGTCGCACCGCAAGGTCGTGCTGCCGGTCGGCGCGGTCGCGAAGGTCGACCACGGCTCGAAGAAGGTCCACGTCGACCGCACCCGGGACCAGGTGCGGCAGGCTCCGGAGTACGACCCGGACACGTTCGACGCCGACGAGTACCGGCAACGCCTCGGCGACTACTACACCGAGAGCTACCGGACCACCCCGTGACGGTCCACAGCGGAGGGTGAGGCACGCCGGGTGTCGACGGGGGGGGGGGCCCCCCCCCCCCCCCCGGCGGGGCGCCCGCCCGTTCCCAGAAACCCGCGGCCCCCAGCGCGGGCGCCTACCACGGCAGCCAGTGGCCCGCGGCCAGCACCACCACCGCCTCC
>NZ_JBIVUG010000034.1:0-1440 GCF_044757065.1 Actinosynnema sp. NPDC091369
TGGTCCGGTTCGGTTCTTTCAGAACCGCACAGTGGATGCGTAGCGTCTTCGTAACAAGTCCTCGGCCTATTAGTACCGGTCAACTCCAGCCGTTACCGACCTTCCATCTCCGGCCTATCAACCCAATAGTCTCTTGGGGGCCTTAACCCACAAAGGGTGGGATACCTCATCTAGGAACAGGCTTCCCGCTTAGATGCTTTCAGCGGTTATCCCTTCCGAACGTAGCCAACCAGCAATGCCCTTGGCAGGACAACTGGCACACCAGAGGTCCGTCCGTCCCGGTCCTCTCGTACTAGGGACAGCCTTCCGCAAGTATCCTACGCGCGCGGCGGATAGGGACCGAACTGTCTCACGACGTTCTAAACCCAGCTCGCGTACCGCTTTAATGGGCGAACAGCCCAACCCTTGGGACCTACTCCAGCCCCAGGATGCGACGAGCCGACATCGAGGTGCCAAACCATGCCGTCGATATGGACTCTTGGGCAAGATCAGCCTGTTATCCCCGGGGTACCTTTTATCCGTTGAGCGACCACGCTTCCACAAGCCATGGCCGGATCACTAGTTCCGACTTTCGTCCCTGCTCGACCTGTCGGTCTCACAGTCAAGCCCCCTTGTGCACTTGCACTCGACACCTGATTGCCAACCAGGCTGAGGGAACCTTTGAGCGCCTCCGTTACCCTTTGGGAGGCAACCGCCCCAGTTAAACTACCCACCAGGCACTGTCCCTGATCCGGATCACGGACCGAGGTTAGACATCCAGTACGACCAGAGTGGTATTTCAACGACGACTCCACCATGACTGGCGTCACAGCTTCACAGTCTCCCACCTATCCTACACAAGCCGAACCGAACACCAATACCAAGCTATAGTAAAGGTCCCGGGGTCTTTCCGTCCTGCCGCGCGTAACGAGCATCTTTACTCGTAATGCAATTTCGCCGGGCCTGTGGTTGAGACAGTCGAGAAGTCGTTACGCCATTCGTGCAGGTCGGAACTTACCCGACAAGGAATTTCGCTACCTTAGGATGGTTATAGTTACCACCGCCGTTTACTGGCGCTTAAGTTCTCAGCTTCGCCCCGAAGAGCTAACCGGTCCCCTTAACGTTCCAGCACCGGGCAGGCGTCAGTCCGTATACATCGTCTTGCGACTTCGCACGGACCTGTGTTTTTAGTAAACAGTCGCTTCTCGCTGGTCTCTGCGGCCGAAAAATCCTAGCCCGCAAGGGGCTTCAAATCCCTCGGCCCCCCTTCTCCCGAAGTTACGGGGGCATTTTGCCGAGTTCCTTAACCACAGTTCGCCCGATCGCCTCGGTATTCTCTACCTGACCACCTGTGTCGGTTTGGGGTACGGGCCGCATGAACACTCACTAGAGGCTTTTCTCGGCAGCATGGGATCACTCTACTTCGCCTCAATCGGCTATGCATCACGTCTCAGCCTATGT
>NZ_JBIVUG010000034.1:1531-2756 GCF_044757065.1 Actinosynnema sp. NPDC091369
CACGTCGGCCTACACGCTTACACCAGTACTACCACTCACTGGCGGAGCTACCCTCCTGCGTCACCCCATCGCTTGACTACTACAAGTTCAGGTCCCGCGCTCCACGTCAAGAACAGTCCGAAGACCGTCCCTGGGCTTTGGGCGGTTAGTATCACAAGGTTCGCCATGGGCGCGTTCACACGGGTACGGGAATATCAACCCGTTGTCCATCGACTACGCCTGTCGGCCTCGCCTTAGGTCCCGACTTACCCTGGGCGGATTAGCCTGGCCCAGGAACCCTTGGTCATCCGGCGGCAGAGTTTCTCACTCTGCTTTCGCTACTCATGCCTGCATTCTCACTCGTCCAGCCTCCACCACTAGGTTCCCCTGCAGCTTCAGTGGCTGAACGACGCTCCCCTACCCATCCCAGCAAAACTGGAATGACACGGCTTCGGCGGTGTGCTTAAGCCCCGCTACATTGTCGGCGCAGGACCACTTGACCAGTGAGCTATTACGCACTCTTTAAAGGGTGGCTGCTTCTAAGCCAACCTCCTGGTTGTCTGGGCGACCCCACATCCTTTCCCACTTAGCACACACTTAGGGGCCTTAGCCGGCGTTCTGGGCTGTTTCCCTCTCGACTACGAAGCTTATCCCCCGCAGTCTCACTGCCGCGCTCTCACGTACCGGCATTCGGAGTTTGGTTGATTTCGGTAAGCTTGTGGGCCCCCTAGACCATCCAGTGCTCTACCTCCGGCACGAAACACACGACGCTGCACCTAAATGCATTTCGGGGAGAACCAGCTATCACGGAGTTTGATTGGCCTTTCACCCCTAACCACAGCTCATCCCCCAGGTTTTCAACCCTGGTGGGTTCGGGCCTCCACGCAGTCTTACCCACGCTTCACCCTGGCCATGGCTAGATCACTCCGCTTCGGGTCTAGACCACGCGACTCAACCGCCCTATTCGGACTCGCTTTCGCTACGGCTACCCCACACGGGTTAACCTCGCCACGCAGCACTAACTCGCAGGCTCATTCTTCAAAAGGCACGCCGTCACCCCTAAAGGCTCCGACGGATTGTAGGCACACGGTTTCAGGTACTATTTCACTCCCCTCCCGGGGTACTTTTCACCTTTCCCTCACGGTACTAGTCCGCTATCGGTCACCAGGGAGTATTCAGGCTTAGCGGGTGGTCCCGCCAGATTCACAGCAAATTCCACGAGCTCGCTGCTACTTGGGAACACCGT
>NZ_JBIVUG010000035.1:0-2751 GCF_044757065.1 Actinosynnema sp. NPDC091369
CTGAACGCCTTCGAGATCGCCTTCGACGGCCGCCTGGCCGCCGGACGCAAGTAGCCCTCTTCAACCCGAGTTACACCGCTCGTTTGACAGACCCCGCACCGGCGGCAAGAACTGGAGCACAGCAGCCCGCCGACGCCGCTACGGCAAACGCTGACTCCAGCACGACCCGGCAACCATCCCTCACCGCCGGACAACGCGTCCGGAACCGCCCACCAAGACCACCGCGAGCCCTGACGCGAGTAATGCTCACTTCTGAGCTACCTGGTCGTCCATGCGCTTCCCGAGCAAACCGATGCCAGAATCGACTCGGGCTCCGTAACGTGCCTGGTCAGGAAGTATCTTCCCCGCGCGAGCGGGGGTGGTCCCATGGAGCCGCACAGGAAGTAGTCGGGGCGCAGATCTTCCCCGCGCGAGCGGGGGTGGTCCTCCTCCGGAGCCGACGAGCCCAGCGCCTGGACCATCTTCCCCGCGCGAGCGGGGTGGTCCGCGGCGGGAAGACACCCCCACGTGGAAACCGAAAATCTTCCCCGCGCGAGCGGGGGTGGTCCGCGGTGGTGAACGAGGACAGTCAGCTGCAGTACATCTTCCCCGCGCGAGCGGGGGTGGTCCGAAGCCGGTGTGCCACTGCCGCTCACCGCGGAGATCTTCCCCGCGCGAGCGGGGGTGGTCCGGCCATGGCCGTGATCGCGTCGCGCCGGTCCTGATCTTCCCCGCGCGAGCGGGGGTGGTCCCACGTCGATCATGCCCGCCGTGTCGCCCATGCGATCTTCCCCGCGCGAGCGGGGGTGGTCCTGTGGCGCTGGCGCTCTTGTTGGTGAGCGAACCATCTTCCCCGCGCGAGCGGGGGTGGTCCCTGGAACCGGCTCGGCCAGGCCGACCGGGAGCAATCTTCCCCGCGCGAGCGGGGGTGGTCCACTCGTTGCACACCGAGCGGTCGGTGCGCGTGAATCTTCCTCGCGCGCGAGCGGGGGTGGTCCCATGTCGGCGTTGATGCCGCCGTTCTCGGTTGCATCTTCCCCGCGCGAGCGGGGGTGGTCCGCCGCTCGCGCCGGCCGACGGCGGCAAGGCCGTATCTTCCCCGCGCGAGCGGGGGTGGTCCCCGCAGCGTCCACCCGGACACGTGGCCCGGGTCGCCTTCCCCGCGCGAGCGGGGGTCCGGGATGCCGTGCCGCCCGCCCGCGCCGTCGGACGTCTTCCCCGCGCGCGCGAGGGTGGTCCCGGGACGTAGCGGCGGGCGTCGTGTGGTGCGATGTCTTCCCGCGCCAGCTGGGTGATTCCCTGGTGGCGAAGCCTCAGCGCGACGCGTACGCGTCTTCCTCGCCCGAGCGGGGGTGGTCCCAGCCCCAGCCCACGTACCAAATCCGGATCGAAGTCTTCCCGCGCGAGCGGGGTGGTCCTGCTCGAGCGGCGTCGTCGCCGAAGGCGCGCCTGTCTTCCTCGCGCGAGCGGGGGCGGCCCCTGGCCCGGCCGATTGCCGCGCTTGTCCTGCTGTGTCTTACCTGCGCGAGCGAAGGTCCGGTCACGGCGTCCCACAGTCGGCAATCCATAGGTGACGTCACGTGGCCGCGCCAGCACCCCGTCCCCGAAGCGCAGCGACAGTCCGAGATTCGCGCCAGGATGCGTCGGTTCACGCCGCGCAGTCACCGGTACCGGCAGGTCAGGGCCGGCTCGGAGCGCTCGGCGCAGGTTGACGCCGGTTCACGCCAACGGGTGATGTTTGGCGTCGGTTGGCCGGATTCACCCGTTCGGGACGACCCCATTTGGCGTTGGTCAAAGATCTGGAGCGGGCCGCTCCTGATTTCGCTCCTAAACAGCGTTCACCAAGATCGCAAAGTTACCGGTCCGTGACCGCGGCTAATTTCAGGCACCGCGCGTCCGCTACGCCGCCATGTAGGCAACCGATCCTTTCGGCTGCACAGCAGCGCTCAGGAAGCGGTGCATGGTAAGATCCGCCTATGTTCCATCGCCAGCCAATGGCGCTGGTGAAGCGTTCCCTTTGTAGACCGTCAGATCCGGTAGGTCTGAGTTGGGTTCTCAGGCAGCGCGACAGATGACACTTAACCGTGGAAGGAGGATCGGTCCGTCGGCCGCAAAACGACGGGTAGCAGTTCAAGATCCACCCTTGCGCCCGTGACGCGAAGCTCCTCAGGTCTCGCCAAGCGGAGACACACTACCGAGGGCGGACCTTGGTTCACCAGCATTTGCTGGTCGAGCTGAGGCACGCCCACAGCTCGACCAGCCAGACGCGAAAGGCACCTCGGGTCGTGGTCGAGTGGATCATTCCCGTCGCAGGCGCGGGTATCACCGCGATTGCCACCGCTGTGGCCAAGGTTCATGTGGCGCGGTACAGGCACCAGTCGTTGCTGGCTCTGACAGCCAAGGCGCGGCCCCAGGACATTCCTGCGGTCGCGATGGCGGCGTTGCAGCCCAGGCAGCTCGGCCCATTCCGGCAATTGGGTGCGCCACCGGTCGGCGAACCGTCAATGGGCGATGACGGCCCAGCCGCCCAGCCTTCCGATCACGCGGTCGACGGCACCCTGTGAGGTGGCAGAACTCGACCCTGGCATGCTGAGCTGCGACGTTCGTGCTCGCTGAACCTCCAGGGCATGATCGTGAGGCGTGGCGTTACGACTGCCGTACCTGATCTTCGTCCCGACTAGTGGCGTGTCTCGGAGGGTTGACCCGGTAATCGGTCCTGTGGCCTGATCGGCCAGGCTGGTCCCGCATGTCGAGTGCGGGAGGTGGTTGTGG
>NZ_JBIVUG010000036.1:0-1416 GCF_044757065.1 Actinosynnema sp. NPDC091369
GACCCGCAACGGCATCGACTTCGCCGTGGCGGACCTCTCCCTGGCCGAGTTCGGCCGCAAGGAGATCCGGCTGGCCGAGCACGAGATGCCCGGACTGATGGCGCTGCGCCGCGAGTACTCGGAGGTCTACCCGCTCAAGGGTGCGCGGATCTCCGGTTCACTGCACATGACCGTGCAGACGGCCGTCCTGATCGAGACCCTGGTCGCCCTGGGCGCCGAGGTCCGCTGGGCGTCGTGCAACATCTTCTCCACCCAGGACCACGCCGCCGCCGCGGTGGTGGTGGGCCCGCACGGCACCGAGGAGGAGCCGCAGGGCGTCCCGGTGTTCGCCTGGAAGGGCGAGACGCTGCAGGAGTACTGGTGGACCGCCGAGTCCATGCTGACCTGGCCCGACGGCGGTGGCCCGAACATGATCCTGGACGACGGCGGCGACGCGACGCTGCTGGTCCACAAGGGTGTGCAGTACGAGAAGGCCGGTGTGGTCCCGCAGGCGGAGGCGGACGACCCGGAGGAGTGGGCGCTCATCCTGGAGACGCTGCGCAAGTCGATCGCGGCGGACAACGGCAAGTGGACCAAGATCGCCGAGGGCATCCGGGGCGTGACCGAGGAGACCACGACCGGTGTGATGCGGCTGTACCAGCTGGCCGCCGCCGGTGAGCTGCTGTTCCCGGCGATCAACGTCAACGACGCGGTGACCAAGTCGAAGTTCGACAACCGCTACGGCATCCGGCACTCGCTGATCGACGGCATCAACCGGGGCACCGACGTGCTCATGGGCGGCAAGGTGGCCGTGATCTGCGGTTACGGTGACGTCGGCAAGGGCGCGGCGGAGTCGCTGCGCGGCCAGGGCGCGCGGATCATCGTCACCGAGATCGACCCGATCTGCGCCCTGCAGGCCGCGATGGACGGCTACGAGGTGCAGACGCTGGAGGACGTGATCGACCGCGCCGACATCGTGATCACCACGACCGGCAACAAGGACGTCGTGCGCATCGAGCACATGGCGGCCATGAAGCACCAGGCGATCGTGGGCAACATCGGCCACTTCGACAACGAGATCGACATGGCCGGCCTGGCCCGCTTCCCCGGCATCCGGCGCATCAACATCAAGCCGCAGGTCGACGAGTGGGTGTTCCCCGACGGCCACTCCATCCTGGTGCTGTCGGAGGGCCGCCTGCTCAACCTGGGCAACGCCACCGGCCACCCCAGCTTCGTCATGTCCAACTCGTTCTCCAACCAGGTGATCGCCCAGGTCGAGCTGTTCACCAAGTTCCAGGAGTACGACAAGGAGGTGTACCGCCTGCCCAAGAAGCTGGACGAGAAGGTCGCCCGCATCCACCTGGAAGCGCTGGGCGGCAAGCTCACCAAGCTGACCAAGGACCAGGCCGAGTACATCGACGTCGACGTCGAGGGCCC
>NZ_JBIVUG010000037.1:0-1415 GCF_044757065.1 Actinosynnema sp. NPDC091369
GACGGGCTCGGGGTGCTGACCGGGTTCCGTGAGGAGTTCCACGACTGCCTGAGCGCGCGGGCGGACTCGTTGTTCGAGTTGTGCGACGCGGTGCTGTGCGCCGACGGCCCGGTGACCTCCCTGCCGGAACTGTCCCTCACCCCGGTGCACCGACGCGGACACGGCGCCATGTACGACGCCCTGGCCCACGGCCGGATCGAGATCGGCCGGTTGCGGGCGGCACTGACCGGACTGCGACTGCCCCGCTTCGGCGGACGACTGGCCATCGGAATCGACGTCACCCCGTGGCCACGCCCGGACGCGGAATGCTCACCGGGCCGCTCACACTGCCACCGGCCCTGCCGATGCGACGGCAACCGTCGGACCATCCCCGGCTGGCCCTACTCGGTGGCCGCCGCGCTCGGCGCCGGCCGCACCTCCTGGACCGCGCCGCTGGACATCCGGCGCATCGACCCCGACGAGGACCCCACCGCGGTTACCGCCACCCAGATCCGTGACCTGCTCGACCGGCTGACCACCGCCGGACACCTGCGCCCGGGCGACCCGCCGGTACTGATCGTGCTCGACGCCGGCTACGACATCACGCGCCTGACCTGGCTGCTCACGGACCTGCCCGTGCACCTGCTCGGACGAATCAACGCCCGCCGGGTCGTGCACGCCCCCGCCCCACCCCGCGCGCCGGGCGGCCGCGGCCTGCCACCCCGCCACGGCCACCGGTTCGCCCTCTCCGACCCCCGCACCTGGCACACACCCGACCAGGAGACCGTCAACGACCACGACCGGTACGGCACGGTCCACACCCGCGCCTGGTCCCGGCTGCACCCCGTGCTGCAAGGCCGCGGCGCCTGGAAACACCACCCCGGCCTGCTGCCCGTCATCGAGGCCACGATCATCCTGCTGCGCGTCGACCGACTGCCCGGCAACCGCAAACCCGACCCCCTGTGGCTGTGGTCCAGCGACCCGAACCCGCCCACCGCCACCGAACTGGACCTGTTGTGGCACAGCTACCTACGCCGATTCGACCTCGAGCACACCTTCCGGTTCCTCAAACAAACCCTCGGACTGACCCGCCCCCGGCTGCGCACCCCGGAACAGGCCGACCGGTGGGCCTGGCTGATCGTCGCCGCCTACACCCAGCTACGCCTGGCCAGAGGACTGGTCGCGGACCTGCGCCGCCCCTGGGAGAAACCCCTGCACCCCGACCGCATGACACCCGGCCGGGTCCGCCGCGGATTCCCTCACCTCCGCCGGAAAACCGCCAATCCCGCCCGCGTGCCGAGATCCACCACACCCGGCCCCGGTCGCCCCAAAGGCTCCCTGTCCGGACCCGCCCCACGCCACCCCGTCGGCAGGAAGCACCCCAAACCAGACACACCAAAACGAGTCAGAACCAAACAACCCGGTTAAAACTCAAG
>NZ_JBIVUG010000038.1:0-1390 GCF_044757065.1 Actinosynnema sp. NPDC091369
GGGACTGTAAAACGAGTGGTGTAACTCCTGATCAAGGATGCGCACCTGATGACCGAGATGATGTCCGGCGTGGAGCACGCCGATGACACGACGCCCGAGACCCGCCCGGCGGCCCTGGAGGGCCTGGACGAGCGGTTGATCGACCAGTTGGTGGGGCAGGCCCGCGCCGGTGGGCTCAAGCTCACCGGTGAGGGTGGGGTGCTCCAGCAGCTGACCAAGCGGCTGTTGGAGTCCGCGCTGGAGGGTGAGATCACCGATCACCTGGGCTACGACAAGCACGACCCGGCCGGGCGGGGTACTGGCAACTCGCGCAACGGCACCCGCTCCAAGACCGTGCTCACCGACGTCGGGCCGGTGGAGATCGACGTGCCGCGTGACCGCAACGCCGAGTTCGAGCCGCGGATCGTGGCCAAGCGGCAGAAGAGGCTCACCGGCGTGGACGAGATGGTCATCTCGCTGTTCGCCAAGGGTCTGACCACCGGGGAGATCTCGGCGCACCTGGCCGAGGTCTACGGCGCCGACGTGTCCCGCCAGACGATCTCCACGATCACCGACAAGGTCGTGGAAGGCATGGTCGAGTGGCAGAACCGGCCGCTGGACCCGGTCTATCCGGTGGTCTTCATCGACGCCATCCACGTCAAGATCCGCGACGGCCAGGTGGCCAACCGGCCGATCTACATGGCGATGGCGGTGACCTGCGAGGGTCACCGCGACATCCTCGGAATCTGGGCCGGGGACGGCGGTGAAGGCGCGAAGTACTGGCTGCACGTGCTCACCGAGCTGCGCAACCGCGGCGTCGCCGACGTGCTCATGCTCGTCTGCGACGGGCTGACCGGGCTGCCCGACGCCGTCACCACGGTCTGGCCGCGCACGATCGTGCAGACTTGCATCGTCCACTTGCTGCGCAACAGCTTCCGCTACGCCGGCCGCCAGCACTGGGACGCCATCGCCAAGGCCCTCAAACCCGTCTACACCGCCCCGACCGAGGCCGCCGCCAAGGAGCGGTTCGCCGAGTTCGCCGACGCCTGGGGCAACCGCTATCCGGCCATCGTCCGGCTCTGGAACAACGCCTGGGCCGAGTTCGTGCCTTTCCTGGCCTTCGATGTCGAGATCCGGCGGGTGATCTGCTCGACCAACGCCATCGAGAGCGTGAACGCCCGCATCCGCCGCGCGGTCAAGGCCCGGGGCCATTTCCCCAACGAGCAGGCCGCGCTCAAGTGCGTCTACCTCGCGGTGATGAGCCTGGACCCGACCGGCACCGGCCGCAAACGCTGGATGATGCGGTGGAAGCCGGCGCTGAACGCCTTCGAGATCGCCTTCGACGGCCGCCTGGCCGCCGGACGCAAGTAGCCCTCTTCAACCCGAGTTACACCGCTCGTTTGACAGACCC
>NZ_JBIVUG010000039.1:0-1319 GCF_044757065.1 Actinosynnema sp. NPDC091369
GGGACTTGACCCTGGATGTTGGACACCAGACACACTTGGATCCTGACGATCCGGGTGGACAGGAGTCCCGTTCAGATGGTGATGAAGCACTATCCGCCCGAGTTCCGGGCCGAGGCGGTCGCGCTCTACCGGTCCCGACCCGGTGCGACGATCAAGTCGGTGGCCCAGGATCTCGGGGTCAACCACGAGACGCTGCGCAACTGGATCCGGCTCGACGACGCACAGCGCTCCGAATCGTCCGCGACGACCGGGAGGACACCGGTCGTCGCGGCGGCACAGGGCTCGCAGGAGGACGAGAACGCCGCACTGCGCAGACGGGTCCGCGAACTGGAGGAAGAACGCGACATTCTGCGCAAGGCGGCCAAGTATTTCGCGGGCGAGACGCGCTGGTGAACCGCTTCCAGTTCGTTGACGATCATCGGCGCCACCATGGCGTGAAGCGGTTGTGCCAGGTCATCGGTATCGCCCGGTCCAGCTACTACCACTGGAAGGCCACCGCGCGCGATCGAGCCGCTCGCGTCGCCGACGACGTGCGCCTGGCGGCCCGTATCCGGGTGATCCACCGCGAGTCGGCGGGCACCTACGGCGTCCCGCGGATCACCGCCGAACTGCACGACATGGGGCAGGTGGTCAACCACAAGCGCGTCGCCCGGGTCATGCGCGGGATCGGCCTGGCCGGTCTGCGGTTGCGCCGCCGGCACCGCACCACCGTCGCCGACCCGGCGGCGGTCAAGGCACCCGACCTGCTCGGACGCGACTTCACCGCCGACACCCCCAACACCCGCTACGTCGGCGACATAACCTATCTGCCGATCGCCGACGGCACGTTCCTCTACCTGGCCACGGTGATGGACCTGTGCTCACGTCGCCTGGTCGGCTGGGCCGTGGCCGACCACATGCGCGTCGACCTGGTCCTCGACGCCCTGCACACGGCCGAGCGGACACGGGGCAGCCTGGCCGGGGCGATCTTCCACAGCGACCACGGAGCGCAATACGGTGCCAGGGCCTTCGCCGAGGCATGCCGCGCCGCCGGAGTGACCCGGTCCATGGGCGCGGTCGGCAGCTCCGCGGACAACGCCGCCGCCGAAAGCCTCAACGCCTCCTTCAAACGCGAAACCCTCCAAGGCGCTCAGAGTTGGGGCAGTGCAAGGGAAGCACGCCTGGCGGTGTTCGGCTGGGCGCACCGCTACAACACCCGACGACGCCACTCCCACCTCGGCCAGACATCCCCGATCGACTACGAGAACACCCTCACCCCGACACCGGCTACGCTGACCTCAGCCGCATAACCCCGTGTCCAACATCCGGGGTGAAGTCCC
>NZ_JBIVUG010000040.1:0-1272 GCF_044757065.1 Actinosynnema sp. NPDC091369
TGAGGTTGTCCCCGATGACCGGACACCGGATTTCATGCCACGAGGGTGAGACCTTGACGATAGCCGACGCGGGCTTCGTGCGGGGTGCGGTAGCCGAGTGTCGAATGTAGACGGTCGTGGTTGTAGTAGCCGAGGTAGGAGAAGACGTCGCGTCGGGCGTCGTCGCGGGTGTCCCAGACGGTGGTGCCGATCTCGGTCTTGAGGGTGGCGAAGAACGATTCCGCCACCGCGTTGTCGAAGCACGACCCGGTCCGCCCCACCGACGGACGGATGCCGTGACCGGCGAGGGCGGAGCGGAACAGCCCGGAGGTGTATTGAGTCCCGCGATCGGCGTGAAAAATCGCGTCATCGCTGATCAGGCCGCGTCGGACGGCGAGGTCGAGGGCGTCGCGGACCAGCTCGGCGCGCATGTGGTCGGCCATCGCGTGCCCGATGACCTCGCGGTTGTGCAGGTCGATCACCGTGGCCAGGTAGAGCCACCCCTCCCGCGTGGGCAGGTACGTGATGTCACCGACCAGCCGGCGCCCCGGTGTCGGGGCGGTGAAGTCGCGGCCGATCAGGTCCTGAACCGGCGTCGCGACTGCATCGGGCCTGGTCAAAGATCTTCGCCGCCTGCGAGTGAGGCCGACGACCCCGTGCTCGCGCATGACCCGCCCGATCCGTTTGTGGTTCACCCGACGGCCCCGGCGACGCAGCGTGGCGACGATCCGCGGACGCCCGTAGGCGCCCCGGTGACCGGCATGGACCTCGGCGATCTCGGCGGCCAGGCGCTCGTCCGCCTTCGCCCGCTCCGCCCGGCTCGGTGCGGCGGCGAGCCACTCGTAGAAGCCGGGGCGCCGCACGCCCAGGACCCTGCACAGCCGGGTGACGCCGAAGACGGCGCGGTGCTCGGAGATGAACCGGTAGCTGCGGGTCAACGACCCATCTCCTTGGCAAAATACGCGGCCGCCTTGCGCAGGATGTCCTTCTCGAGTTCCAGTTCGGCCACGCGCTTGCGCAGTTCCCGCAGCTCCTGGCGCTCATCGGCCGACACGCCGCCCGCCGACGGGGCGGCCTGGGCCTGTTCGGCGGTGCGGACCCAGTTGCGCAGCGTCTCGTGGTTCACGCCCAGCTCGCGGGCGACCTGCCGCAACGGCCGGTCCGAGGAACGGGCCAACGCGACGGCGTCCCTGCGGAACTGCTCGGGGTACTTCGACTTGCCTGACACGGAGGACATCCTTCCCCCAGAGCGCTGTCTGGGATCAAGGTGTCCGGTTCAAGGGGACAACCTCA
>NZ_JBIVUG010000041.1:0-1137 GCF_044757065.1 Actinosynnema sp. NPDC091369
TGCGACGCGATCAGCGATTCGATCCTCGACGCGTTGCTGGCGAAGGACCCGCGTTCGCGTGTCGCGGTGGAGACGATGGTGACCACCGGTCAGGTGCACGTGGCGGGTGAGGTGACGACGGAGGCTTACGCCGACATCCCGTCGATCGTGCGGGACAAGATCGTGGAGATCGGTTACGACTCGTCGGCCAAGGGGTTCGACGGGTATTCGTGTGGTGTGAACGTGGCGATCGGCTCGCAGTCGCCGGACATCGCGCAGGGCGTGGACACCGCGTTCGAGCAGCGGGTCGAGGGCGCCGAGGACGAGATCGCGAAGCAGGGTGCGGGCGATCAGGGTCTGATGTTCGGGTACGCGTGCACGGACACGCCGGAGTTGATGCCGTTGCCGATCGCGTTGGCGCACCGGTTGTCGCGTCGGTTGACGGCGGTGCGCAAGGACGGCACGGTGCCGTATTTGCGGCCGGACGGCAAGACGCAGGTGACCATCGAGTACGCGGGTGACCAGCCGGTGCGGTTGGACACCGTGGTGGTGTCGACGCAGCACGCGGACGGTATCGACCTGGAGAAGCTGCTCGGTGTCGACGTGCGGCAGCACGTGGTCGCGCCGGAGGTCGAGGCGTTGGGTCTGGACACCGCCGATGTGCGGTTGTTGGTGAACCCGACGGGTCGGTTCGTGATCGGTGGTCCGATGGGTGACGCGGGCCTGACCGGCCGCAAGATCATCGTGGACACCTACGGGGGTATGGCGCGGCACGGTGGTGGCGCGTTCTCGGGCAAGGACCCGTCGAAGGTGGACCGGTCGGCGGCGTACGCGATGCGGTGGGTGGCGAAGAACGCGGTGGCCGCGGGGCTGGCCACGCGGATCGAGGTGCAGGTGGCGTACGCGATCGGCAAGGCGGCCCCGGTGGGTCTGTTCGTGGAGACCTTCGGCACCGAGACGGTGGACCCGACCAAGATCCAGCAGGCGATCGGCGAGGTGTTCGACCTGCGTCCGGCCGCGATCATCCGGGATCTGGACCTGCTGCGCCCGATCTACGCGCCGACCGCCGCGTACGGCCACTTCGGCCGCACCGACGTCGAGCTGCCGTGGGAGAACACGGACCGCGCCGACGCCCTGCGCGCCGCCGCCGGCGCCTGA